>NZ_ALAP01000093.1 GCF_000280905.1 Streptomyces sp. AA1529
TTGCCTGCCTCGGTGTAGCGGGTACCCCACCGACGGCTGAGCTGGGCGACGAGGAAGAGGCCGCGCCCGCCCTCGTCGGTGGTCCGGGGGTGGCGCAGCCGCGGGGAGGTGCTGCTGCTGTCGGTGACCTCGCAGACGAGGACGGTGTGCCGGATCAACCGCAACCGGATCGGTCCGGCGCCGTGCCGGATGGCGTTGGTCACCAGTTCACTGGCCATCAGCTCCGTGGTCAGGATCAGCCCGTCCAGACCCCAGTCCCGCAGTTGGCCGGCGACCAGGGAGCGGGCCCGCGCGACGACGGCGGGTTCGGAGGGCAGCTCCCAGGAGACGACATGGTCGGCGGTCAGCACATGGGTACGGGCGAGGAGCAGGGCCGCGTCGTCGGCCGGCGGTGCGGACAGCAGAGTGTCGATCACGGCCGAGCTCAGGCTCTCCAGCGGCAGCTCCGGATGCGCCAGTACCTCTTCGAGGCGGCTGAGTCCGGCGTCGATGTCCGGGCCGCACTCGCCGACGAGCCCGTCGGTGTAGAGGGCGACGAGGCTGCCCGCGGGGAGTTCCAGCTCGGACGATTCGAAGGGCAGCCCGCCCAGGCCCAGGGGCGGGCCCGCCGGGAGGTCGGCGAAGGTGACGGTGCCGTCCGGGAAGACCAGGGCGGGCGGCGGGTGGCCGGCCCGCGCCATCGTGCAGCGCCGGGTCACCGGGTCGTAGACGGCGTACAGGCAGGTGGCGCCCAGCACGGTGATCGCGCTGGGCTCCGAGCGGGCCTCCTCCTCCGTGAGGCGCATGACCAGGTCGTCGAGGCGGGCGAGCAGTTCGTCCGGGGGCAGTTCCATGTCGGCGAGGGTGTGCACGGCCGTCCGCAGCCGGCCCATGGTCGCCGCCGCGTTGATGCCGTGGCCCACGACGTCGCCGACGACGAGCGCCACCCTGGCCCCCGACAGGGGGATCAGGTCGAACCAGTCGCCGCCCACTCCGTCGTGCGCGCCGGAGGGAAGGTAGCGGGAGGCCACCTCGACGGCGGTGCCGCCCCGCAGCGCGTGCGGCAGCAGGCTGCGCTGGAGGGTGAGCGCCGCGGTGTGCTCGCGGGTGTAGCGGCGCGCGTTGTCCACGCACAGCGCGGCCCTGGAGACCAGGTCCTCGGCGAGGAGCAGGTCGTCCTCCTCGAAGGGGGCCGGGTACCGCGAGCGGACGAACGTCGCGACGCCCATGATGGCGCCGCGCGCCCGCACCGGGACGGCGATCAGCGAGTGCATGCCGAACCGGCGGATCTTCTCGACCCGGTCGGGGTCGCGGTTCAGCCAGCCGCCGCCGTTGCCGTCCAGATCCCGGTCGATCAGGGCCTCGCCGGACCGGAAGGCACGGGCGAACGGCGACGCGGGGTCCACGGTGGTCCGGCCGCCGCGCTCGGACACGGACTCGGGGGTCCCGGCGGTGATCGACCGCAGCCCGGCCCGCCGGAACGCGGGCAGGCTCTCGCGCGGGTCCGGCGCGGGCTCCTCGCCCCGCAGCACCGATTCCACCAGGTCGACGGTGACGAAGTCGGCGAAGCGCGGAACGGCGAAGTCCGCCAGTTCCTGTGCCGTGTGCTCCACGTCGAGCGTGCTGCCGATGCGGGTGCCCGCCTCGTTGATCAGGGTGAGGCGCTCGCGCGCCCGCCATCTCTCGGTGACGTCCATGACCATGTAGCACAGGCCGATCGCGTCGCCGTCCGCGTCGTCGAGCCGGAAGAAGGACGTGGAGTAGGCGTGCTCCCGGTGCGGCTCGGCGGGGGTCCACCCCCGGTACTCGTAGTCGATCACAGGCGCGCCGGTCGCCAGCACCCGCCGCATCTGGGCCTCCAGCGCGCGGGTGTCCAGGCCCGGCAGCGTGTCGCCCAGGCGGCGGCCCAGGCGCTCCTCCCGCGGAACCCCGCCCAGGCGCTCCAGCTCGTCGTTGATCCACACGTACCGCAGATCGGGGCTGAGGACGGCCATGCTCAGCGGCGAGCGGGTCAGGAACGCCTCCAGCACCGGGCCGCCCAGCACCCACGAGGGCGCCCTGCCCAGGTCGACGACCGCGACCAGCCAGGACTTCCGGCCCTCCGCGCCGGACAGCGGGCAGACCCGCAGCCCCACCTCCACCGGGCGGCCGCTGCGGTGCAGCAGCGTGGTCAGGCCGGTCCAACTGCCGCGGGTGCGGCTGTGCTCGACCGCTTCCGCGGCCCGGGAGATGTCCTCGGAGGAGGTCAGCAGGGCCGTGGCGGAGCGGCCCACCACGTCGGCCGCCGGACGGCCGAGCAGGTCCGCGGCGGCCGGGGTCCATCCGGTCACGGTGCCGTGGGTGTCGATCACCGCCATGGCGGGGTCGACCGCTTCGCGCGGTCGGAGCGGCTCGGTCGGAAGGTCTCTCTCGGAAGCCATGGCCGCCTCTCCTGGCGGGTCTCCTGGTCTCGGTCCACGAGTCGTGCCCCGGCGCCCGCGCCGCCGGGCCGGGCCCGGCCCGGCGGCGCGGGCGTGCCCCGGGTGCCGGGCGGGTTCCGGGGCGCGGTCCGCGGCGGGGACGGAATCGCAGGGTGCCGACGGAGGCCCGCGGGTGTCTGACACCATCTGACTCATGCATGAATGTTACATTTCCGTCCCATTTATATAGGTTTTTTCTTCTCCCGATGCGTGCTGTGGAGGCGCGGTATGTCTGCGGATGATCAGGCCCTCGCCCGGCCCGGGGTCGCCCTGGAGGAGCGCGGACCCGGGCCGGTCAGGGTCGCGCTTCCGGTCAACGGCACCGAACGCGCGGTCGAGATCGAACCGCGGGTCAGCCTGCTCGACGCGTTGCGCGAGCAGCTGGGATTGACGGGCGCGAAGAAGGGCTGCGACCAGGGAACCTGCGGAGCCTGCACGGTGTGGGTCGACGGGCGCCGGGTGCTCTCCTGTCTGACCCTCGCCGTCGCCTGCGAGGGCCGTGAGGTGACCACGATCGAGGGGCTGGCCGAGGACGGTGCGCTGCACTCGATGCAGCAGGCGTTCATCGACGAGGACGCCTTCCAGTGCGGATACTGCACCCCCGGTCAGATCATGTCCGCCGTGGCCCTCCTCGAGGAGGGCCGGAGCGGCGACGAGGAGATCAGGGAGGGGATGAGCGGCAACCTCTGCCGCTGCGCCGCCTACCCGAACATCCGGGCGGCGATCCGCGCCGTCCGCGACCGAGCCTAGGGAGCCGCGCCGTGCGCCCCATCACCTACTCCCGGGCGACCGACCCGCAGAGCGCGGTCGCCACCGTCAGCGCCGACCCCACCTGCGACTATCTGGCCGGCGGGACCACCGAGATCGATCTACTGCGGCAGTACGTGCTGCAACCGCGCCGGCTGGTCGACATCAACGATCTGCCGCTCGCCGGGATCGAGACCACCCCCGAGAGGGGTCTGCGCATCGGCGCCACCACCCGGATGAGCGATGTCGCCACCGCTCCGGCGGTCAGGGAGCGCTTCCCGATGCTCTCCGAGGCGCTGGAGAAGGGGGCGTCCCCGCAGTTGCGCCACATGGCGTCGCTGGGCGGGAACCTGCTGCAACGGGTCCGCTGCGCCTACTTCCGCGACCCCCAGGCGCCCTGCAACAAGCGGGAGCCGGGTTCCGGCTGCTCGGCTCTGACCGGCCACAGCCGCGACCACGCCGTACTCGGCACCAGCGAGCACTGCATCGCAGCCCACCCCTCGGACGCGGCCGTCGCCCTGACCGCCCTGGACGCCTCGGTGCACACCCTGGGTCCGGGCGGCGGCGAACGGGCCTACCCGCTGGACGACTTCTTCCTGCTGCCCGGCGACTCCCCGCACCGCGAGCATCCGATGGCCCACGGCGAGCTGATCACCGCGATCGAGGTACCGCCCGCTCCGGTGGCCCGCCGGTCGCTGTACCTGAAGGTGCGGGACCGCGCGTCGTACGAGTTCGCGCTCGTGTCGGTGGCGGCGGCGCTGTCGGTGGTGGACGGCAGGATCGCGGACATCCGGGTGGCGCTCGGGGGCGCGGCCACCAAGCCGTGGCGGGCCCGGCGGGTCGAGGACTTCCTGGTCGGCGAGGTGCCGGAGCGGCGCGCCTTCGCGCAGGCCGCCCAGGTGGAACTGGCCGAGGCGCGGCCGACACCCATGAACGCCTTCAAGGTCGAACTCGCCCAGCGGGCGCTGGTACGTGCGCTCGGCACGCTCGCCGAGGGCACCGGCCTCGAGGCCGGGAGCCACGCATGACCGCGACCGCGAGCACGGGGACGGCAGTCGGACAGGATCTGGCACGTCTGGACGGCCGGCCCAAGGTCACCGGCAGCGCCCGCTACTCCACCGAGGTGCCGGCCCCTGGTGCGGCCCACGCCTGCCTGGTGGGCTCCCGGATCGCCGCGGGCCGGGTGCTGGCCGTCGACGCGGAGGCCGCCCGAGCCGAGGAGGGGGTGCTGGCCGTCCTCACGCACGAGAACCTGCCCGGGATCGCCGAACAGCCGCCTCTCGTGCCCTCCCTGGCCGGCACCGCGGCCCCCGGGCAGACGTTCTTCCCGATGCAGGACGACACCGTCCACTACGCGGGCCAGCACATCGCCCTGGTCGTCGCCGACACCTGGGAGCGGGCGCAGCACGCGGCGCATCTGCTGCGGATCTCCTACGAGGAGACTCCCGCGACGACCACCTTCGAACAGGGCCGGGACCAGGCCTATGTGCCCGAGCGGATCTTCGGCGGCCGGCTGCCCGGACGGGTCTCCCGCGGGGACGCCGACGCCGGACTGGCCGGGGCCGAACTGCGGGTGGACGCCGCGTTCACGTTCGCGGCCAACCACCACAACCCGCTGGAGCCGGCGTGCACCACCGCCTGGTGGGAGGGGGACGGACTCGTCCTCCACGACTCGACCCAGGGAGTGAACGCCACCCAGATCACCGTCGCCCGGCTGCTGGGCATCCCCCGCTCGAGGATCCGCGTGATCGGCCACTACGTGGGCGGCAGCTTCGGCTCCAAGGCGATGATCCACGCTCATCCTGCACTGGCCGCGCTGGCGGCCCGGGCCGTCGGCCGGCCGGTCAGACTCACACTCACCCGCGAACAGATGTTCACCTCCGTCGGGCACCGTGAGGAACAGGAGCAGCGGATCAGCCTCGGGGCGACCCGCGAGGGGCGGCTGACCGCGATCCGGCACCACAAGCTCTCGCCCACCTCGCACTTCGACGACTGGGCCGAGCCCTCGATCGGGGTCTCCGCACAGCTCTACGCCTGCCCCCACTTCGACGGCGTCTACCGCCTCTTCCGGGCCAACACCATGACCCCGACCTTCATGCGGGCGCCGGGCGAGGCCAGCGGGCTGTTCGCGCTCGAGTGCACGATGGACGAACTCGCCCACGAACTCGGCCTGGACCCCGTGGAGCTGCGGCTGCGCAACCACGCCGACGTCAGCCCGATGACGGGGCAGCCCTGGTCCAGCAGCGGACTGCGGGAGTGCTACCGGCGGGGCGCGGAGCGCTTCGGCTGGCAGGACCGCGATCCGCGCCCGGGGGTGCGGCGCGAGGGCGACTGGCTGATCGGCACCGGGATGGCCGCGGCCGGGTATCCCGTCGCCCCGCCGCCCACCCCGCAGCGCGCCCGCGCCCGGCTCTACGACGACGGCACCGCTGTCGTCCAGGCCGCCACACCCGAGTTCGGCACAGGTGTGGTCACGGCCATGACGCAGGTCGCCGCCGACGCCCTCGGCCTGCCGGTGGGGCGCTGCCGGTTCGAGGGCGGGGACACCGCGCTGCCCGACATCGCCGCCGCGGTCGGCTCCGCGGGCGCCGGCATGATCAGCGCCGCGGTGCACAGCGCCGGAACAGCGCTGCGGGAACAGCTCGTCGCCCTGGCGGTGGCCGACCACGGTTCCCCGCTGCACGGCCGGGACCCGGCCGAGGTCGCCGTACGGGACGGCGTCATGCGGGCCGGGAGCGCCGCCGAGTCCTACGCCGGACTGCTGCGGCGCACCGCCCGGCCGGACGCGGAGGCCACCGGGTCGTGGCAGCCGGACAGCGCGGCGCCGTACGCGATGATGACGTTCGGCGCGCAGTTCGCCGAGGTCGCCGTCGACCCGGAGCTGGGCCTGGTGCGGGTGCGCCGGATGACGGGCGCCTTCGCCCCCGGCCGGGTGCTCAACCCCCGCACGGCGCGCAGCCAGTTGATGAGCGGCATGCTGTGGGGCCTGGGCCAGGCGCTGCTGGAGTCCAACCGTATGCGGCCCGGCACCGGCCGCTGGACCCACGCGAGCCTGGGCTCGTATCTGGTCGCCGTCAATGCCGACGCGCCCGAGGTCGAGGTCGAACTGGTGGAGGTCGAGGACACCGTGGTCAATCCGCTCGGGGTCAAGGGCGTCGGCGAGATCGGCCAGGTGGGTGCGGCGGCGGCCATCGCCAACGCCGTCCACCACGCGACCGGGCGCCGGGTGCGTCAGCTGCCGGTCACCGTCGAGGCGCTGCTGTGACCGGGCCGGCCGCGAGGCGTCCGTCGTGGACCTCGGCGAGCCGGTCGACGGCGGACAGCTGCGACCGGTCGTGGGTGACCAGGACGGTGGCCGCGCCCTGCCGACGGGTGAGCCGCACGAGCAGGTCGAGGACCGCGGCTCCCCGCTCGTGGTCGAGGGCGCTGGTGGGTTCGTCGACCAGCAGCACGGTGGGGTCGTTCATCAGGGCGCGGGCGATGTTGACGCGCTGGCGCTGACCGCCGGAGAGCTGGTGGGGGCGCCGCTCCGCCTGCCCGGTCAGGCCGACGGCCGCCAGCAGCTCCAGGGCGCGGGGGCGGGCCCGGGCGGCGGAGCGTCCGCCGAGCTGTGCCATGACCTGGAGTTGCTCGGCCGCGGTGAGCGAGGCCGGCAGGTTGGGCTGCTGGAAGACGATGCCGATGCGCTCCCGGCGCAGCGTGGTCAGCTCCCGGCGGCTCATGGCGGTGGTGTCGGCGCCGTCGACGGTCACCGTGCCGGAGTCGGGCCTGATGAGGGTGGCGGCAACGGCGAGCAGGCTCGACTTGCCGGAGCCGGAGGGGCCGACGACGGCGGTGACGCTCCCCGCGGGCACCCGGAGGCTGACACGGTCCAGCGCGGTCAGCACGCCGTCGCCGTCGGGGTAGGTGAGGGTGATGTCGGTCAACTCGAGGCTCATCGGGCACTCCCCAGTGCGGTCAGCGGGTCCACGGAGGTGATCCGGCGGACGGAGAGGGCGGCCCCCAGCGCACCGAGCAGGACGGTGACGGCGGCGGGGACCAGGACGGTGGCGGGGGTGAGCAGGAACGGCACCGCGGAGCCGGACAGCACCGCACCCGCACCGGCGGCGAGGGCGGTGCCCAGCGCGGTGCCGCCGGCCAGCAGGAGCAGGGCCTGGCCGAGGGCGTCCCGCAGCAGGCGCGCGGTGGAGGCGCCCAGCGCCTTGAGGATGGCGATGTCGCCACTGCGCTGGATGGTCCACACCGTGAAGAAGGCGCCGATGACCAGCGCCGAGATGGCGTACAGGAAGCCGCGCATCAGCTGCAGGGATCCGTTCTCGGAGGTGTAGGAGCCGATCGCGGACAGCGAGTCGTCCTTGGCCAGGGTCCGGGTGCCCGCCGCGCGGTCGGTGGCGGTGATGTCCGCTCCCGCCGCGGTGCGCAGGGCGACGACGGTCGCCGCGGGGCCGTCGGATCCGGCCTCGGCGGGCAGCACGGTCCGCTGCCAGGCACGCAGGCTGGTGAAGATCACCGGAGTGTGGCTGAAGGAGGCGTCCCCGGCGACGGCGGCCGCGGTCAGCCGGTGTCCGGCCAGGGAGAAGCTGTCACCGACGCGGACGCCGAGGGCCTCGGCGGCGCCCTGCGAGAGCACCGCGGAGTTCCCGTCGATGCGGTGGCCGTCCGGGGCGAGCTCGGAGCCGGGGCGCACCCCGAACGCCGAGACCCCGGCGCTCCGGCTCCCGAAGGCGGCTCTGGTGGTGCGGATGCCGAGGGGTTCTGCGCGGGTGACCCCGGGCGCGTCGGCCCAGGTGCGCCACTGGCGGCGGGTGACGGTGGAGTCGGCGTAGGAGGGTTCCTCCCCGGCGCCGGGCGCGTCGAAGGCGATCCGGTCGGCGGCGAGCCCGGTGATCGCGGAGGTGTTCTGCCGGCCGAGGCCCGCGGTCAGGCCGGAGAGCAGCCCGACCAGCAGGGTGAGAAGCACGATGACGGTTCCCATGAGGATGAACCGCCCCTTGGCGAACTTGAGGTCCCTCCAGGCGACGAACACTGCTGCGGCCTGCTTTCATGCGACGGAACGGCTGGGCCCCCAGCGTCGCCGCTCCCCCGTCGCCGCGGCATCGCTCGCGGGAGGGCACTCCGCGGGCCGAAAGCCGGCGGACAGGTTCCATCTTTCGACAGAGGCGGCGCAGCGGCAGCTGCTCGTACGCTGGAGTGGCCGTGAATACGCTGACTCCCACCACCCGGGCCCTGGCCTGGTGCCTGCATCTGCTCGTCGCCGGGCTCCTGGCCCTGGCCGCCGGCCGTGCCGTGGCCGGCCACCGGCCGGGGGCGGTGGCCGTCGTCGCCGTCGCCCTGCTGCTCGGCGCGGCGTACGCGGCGGGGCCACTGCTGCCCGCCGTCGGGCGCTCCCGGCGGGCCGCCGCCGGATGGCTCGCCGCGCTGGGGGTGATCTGGCTGGGGCTGCTGGCCCTGTCGTCGGACGGGGTGTGGGTGGCCTTCCCGCTGTACTTCCTCCAGCTCCACCTGCTGCCCCGGCGCGGCGGCCTCGTCGCGGTGGCCGCCACCACCGCCGCCGCGATCGGTGCCTTCGCGGCGCACCAGGGTGCCTTCACCGTGGCGACAGCGCTGGGGCCGGCCCTGGGCGCGGCGGTCGCGGTGGTTGTCGTCCGGGGCTACCAGGCGCTGTACCGGGAGAGCGAGCAGCGCCGCCGGCTGATCGAGGAGCTGACGGCGACCCGGGCCGACCTGGCCGCCGCCCAGCACGCGGCGGGGGTGCTGGAGGAGCGGGAACGCCTCGCCCGGGAGATCCACGACACGCTCGCCCAGGGCCTCTCCAGCATCCAGTTGCTGCTGCGGGCGGCCGAGCGGGCCCTGCCCGGCCGTCCGCGGGCCGCCGGCGCGTACGTCGACCAGGCCCGGAAGGCCGCCGTGGACAATCTCGCCGAAGCCCGCCGGTTCGTCGCCGCGCTCGCTCCGCCCGCGCTGGAGGGCGGCACGCTGGCCGGCGCGCTGGAGCGGCTGTGCGCGACCGTCTCGGCGCGCCATCCGCTGTCCGTCGGCTTCCATCTCACCGGCCGCCCGGTTCTCCTGCCCGCTCCGCACGAGGCCGCCCTGCTGCGCGTCGTCCAGTCCGCGCTGTCGAACACGGCGTCCCACGCCGGTGCCACCCGCGCGGAGGTCACGCTCAGCTACCTCGGGGAGCAGGTGGCCGTGGACGTCGTGGACGACGGGGCGGGCTTCGATCCGGGCGGGCTGCCCGCCCGCGACCCGGGTACCGGCGGCTTCGGCCTGCCGGCCATGCGGGCCCGGCTGGCCGGGCTGGGCGGCAGCCTCATCGTCGAGTCGGCACCGGGCAGCGGCACCGCGCTGGCGGCCCAGCTTCCGGTACCGGCCGCGCACCGGTCCGACGCGGAGGTTCGCCGGTGACCGGCGATGCCGTCCGGCTGCTGCTGGCCGACGATCACCCCGTGGTGCGCGCCGGGCTGCGCGCCGTCCTGGAGACCGAACCGGGGCTCGCCGTCGTGGCCGAAGCCGCCACGGCCGAGGAAGCCGTCGCCCGCGCCGCCGGGGGCGGGATCGACGTGGTGCTGATGGATCTGCAGTTCGGTGCCGGTATGACCGGTTCGGAGGCCACTGCCGCCATCACCGCGCGTCCCGGCGCGCCGCGGGTCCTGATCGTCACCACCTACGGCACCGACGCCGACGCGCTGCCGGCCATCGAGGCGGGCGCCACCGGCTACCTCCTCAAGGACGCGCCGCCGGACGAACTGGCCGAGGCCGTACGCACCGCTGCCACGGGCCGCACCACCCTCGCGCCCGCGGTCGCCGACCGCATCATGCGGCGGCTGCGCGCCCCGGGAACCGCCCTGACCCAGCGGGAGACCGAGGTGCTGACCCTGGTCGCCGCAGGGCTGTCCAACAAGGACGTCGGCCGGCGGCTGCACCTCACCGAGGGCACGGTCAAGTCCCATCTGGCGCGCATCTACGCCAAGCTCGACGTCGACTCCCGCACCGCGGCCGTGGCCGCCGCCACGGAGCTCGGGTTCATCCGCCGCTGACCGGCCGCCGCACCGGGTCCCGGCCTGGCCTCGCGACGCTCTCCCCCGGTCCCGCCGCCGGGGCGGTGGGCGCCGGGCCGGTCGGGCACCGCGCTCTCAGGCGGCGCCGCGGCTGCCGCTCGCCGCGTACAGCAGTTCGCGCACCTCGGGCAGCGCCTCCTCGGCGGTGCTCCACACCAGCCGCAGCGCGAGGTCGGGGGCGGGCAGCCCGAGCCGGACCAGACGGCCCTGTTCCAGCCCGTCCTCGACCGCGAACCGGGGCAGCAGCGCGATGCCCAGGCCCTGTTCCGCCCAGGCCCGCATCACCGGCACCCCACCGGCTTCCACCCGCTCGACCTCGGGACCCAGCAGGTGGTCGGCGACCATCCGGAAAGAGCACTGCGCCACGTTGACCAGCAGCCGCTCGCCCGCCAGCCCGGCCGCCTCCAGCGGGCGGCCGGCCAGCGGATGCCCGGGAGCGGCCACCAGGTCCAGCGGGACGGCACCCACGTCCAGGCTCGAGAGCGGCGCCGCCGGGAGGGGGAAGCCCAGCCCGCCCAGGCTCTCGCCGCGGTCCAGGAGCAGCGCGGCGGTCAGGCTCCCCGCGGCGACCTCGTCGAGCAGCACGCCGCGCCCGGTGGCGACCCGCACCTCGACTCCCAGGCGGGGCCGCCGGCTGGCGAACCGGCGCAGCACCGCGGGTACGCAGGTGGCCGCGATGGTCTCCAGCGCGCCGAGCCGCAGCGGCCGGACCGCGCCCCGCACCTCGCCGACCGCCTGCTCGGACTGGCGCAGCAGCCGGGCCGCCCAGTCCACCAACCGGTCGCCCGCGGCCGTCGTGCGCATGCCGTGCGCGGTACGCGCGAACAGGGCGACCCCCATCGCCTCCTCCAGCGCGCGGATGTGCGCCGAGACCGACGAGGGGGCGAGATCGAGCGCGTGGGCGGCCTCGGTGACCGTGCCGTGCTTCACCACCGCCTCGAAGGTGCGGAGTTGTCGCAGCTCCATGCCCCCGCCTCTCCCCCGTGGCCGTGCCGATTCGTGGCCGTGCGGATCTCCCGAACGGAGTGTACGGCTGCGCCGGTGGAGGGCGGAGCGCGCCGGGCGCACAGTGCCCCGTATGACGCTCGACAAACACCTTCCGCCGGCGAGCACGGCCGGTCGTCCGCGCTCCCCGCTCCGGCACCGGGGAACCGTGCTGGCGGGAATCTCGCTCGGCTACTTCATGGTCCTGCTCGACACCACCGTGCTGTCGGTCGCCGAGCCGGACCTGGCGGCCTCCCTGCACACGTCGGTGGCCGGTCTCCAATGGGCGGCCAACAGCTACACGGTGGTCTTCGCGGCGCTGCTGCTGTCGGCCGGGGCGCTCGCCGACCGGCTCGGCGCGCACCGGGTCTTCCGTGCCGGTGCGGCGCTGTTCGCGCTGGGGTCGGCGCTGTGCGCGCTCGCCCCCACCGTCGGCGCCCTGGTCGGGATGCGCGCGCTGCTGGGTGCCGCGGCCGCCGCCTGCGTGCCCTCGTCGCTCGCGCTGATCGGCCGCCTCTACCCGGACCGGGGTCAGCACGCGCGGGCCGTCGCGACCTGGGCGGCGATCAGCGGCGCCGCGGTGGCCACCGGACCGCTGGCGGGCGGCGCGCTGGTCGGCGCCGCCGGCTGGCGGGCCGTCTTCCTGATCAACGTCCCGCTCGGCGCGGCGGTTCTGGTGCTGACGGCCACCCGGAGCCTGCACTGCCCGCGGGGGGACCGAAAAGTGGACTGGCCCGCCCAATTGGCGGCGTGCGCCTGTCTGGCACTGGTCACGGACGGGCTCATCGCCGCAGGCGCGGCAGCCTGGCCGCACACCGCCGCGGCGCTGGGCGGCGCCGCGGTCACCGGCGCGGCCTTCGCACGGCTGGAGCGGCGCAGCACGGCGCCGGTGCTGAACCGGGCGCTGCTGGGTGCCGGAGCCGCGCGGGCCGGTCTGGCCGCGGGAGCCGCGGTCAACTTCGCCTTGGCCGGCAGCCTCTTCGTACTGCCCCTGCTGCTGACCGACCGCGGCATGTCGGCGCTGGAGACGGGGCTCGCCTTTCTGCCGCTGACGATCCCGTTCGCCGTGAACCCGCCGCTGACCGGCCGGATCGTGGCCAGGCGGGGCGCTCGGCCGCCGGTGCTCGGCGGGCTCGTGCTGCTCGCCGCCGGGGGCGCCGTGCTCGCAACGGCCGCGTGGGCCAGGGCGCCGTACGGCTGGCTGGCCGCTGGGCTGCTGCTGACCGGTCTCGGCGTCTCGTTCGCCCTGCCCGCGCTGGTCACCGCTGTGGCCGGAGCGGCCCCGCCGGGCGCGGGCGGTGCCGTGGGGGGCATGCTCAACGCGGCACGGCAGACGGGTGCGAGCCTGGGCATCGCCGCCATGGGCGCGCCCCTCGCGGCGGGCATCGGCTCGGCTCCCTGGGCGTTCGCCGTGGCGGCGGTGGTGTGTGCCGGGACGGCCGCCTGGTTCGGCGGCGTACGGCGTCCGTGACCGGGTGCACGGGGCAGCGGTGCCGGGCACCGGTCGGCACCGCTGCCCGGGGACGACCGACGGTGTGCCGGGAGCCCGCCGTCCACGGGCCCGGTCTCCGCAGGGCAGCTGCCCGGGCAGCCCGCGGACGTTCCGTGCGGGGCAGGCGGTCTTCTGCACCCGGGATCCGCGGCCCATAGTCGGATCATGAATGCCTCTTCGGATCAGCACCGCGGCCCGCGCACCGGTCCGGCGGGAGCCGCGGCCCGCCGCTTCCATGACGTACGCGAGGCGGCGGCGGCCGTCCTGACCGGCGTCGTGGCCCTGTACATCGCCCTGGTCGCGTTCGGGAACGTCACCGACTTCGACACGAACCGGGAGTTCGTCCGGCACGTGCTGGCGATGGACACCACGTTCCGGGACGGGGATGTGATGTGGCGGGCGGTCACTTCCCGCGCCTGGCAGGACGCGGCCTACGTCGCGATCGTCGTGTGGGAGTCGGCCGCGGCGCTGGTGCTGATCGCGGCGACCGGGCTGTGGCTGCGCCGCGGGGACCGGCACCGTGCCCGCTCGCTGTCCACCGCGGGCCTGCTGATGCTCCTCGTCCTGTTCGGGGCGGGGTTCATCGCGCTCGGCGGGGAGTGGTTCGCCATGTGGCAGTCGGAGAAGTGGAACGGGCTGGAGGCCGCCACCCGCGTCGTGCTGCTGAGCGGGCTCACGCTGCTGACCGTGCACACCACCCCGGACCGGCCTGGCGCGCCGGGCGGCGGTACGGACTGACCGGCGGCGGCCGGAGCGGGCCGGGGCGGGGGGGATCCCCTCCCCGGCCCGCCGCGTTCCGCCCGCCGGCCGGGCGCCGCGGCCCCCGGGCCGGTGGCCGCGGTCGGAAACCCGGCGCCCGCCGTGAACTTTCCGTGCCGAGCCGGCATCGAACCCCCCGTGCAGAACACCGCAGCAGAGGGACGGACGCGCTCCGCTCCCGCATCGCCACCCGCCCCGCTCGGCACCTCCCGCTCCGCGCGGCCCGCCGTCCCGACCCACAGCACCGGATATGAGGACCCATGCACATCTCGTTTCTGATCTTCAGCGCGTACGGGATGGGCGGGACGGTCCGCACCACCTTCAACCTGGCGGACGCGCTCTCCGAGCAGCACGACGTGGAGGTCGTGTCCGTCTTCCGGTACCGGGACAGGCTGTTCTTCGAGCCGGGCGAGCGCGTACGGCTGAGCTCGCTGGTCGACATGCGGCGGAACCGGCCGACCTATGAAGGCGACGATCCCGAACACGCCCGGCCGGCCCGGGTCTTCCCGGCGGCCGACGGCCAGTACTCGCGGCACAGCGCGCTGACGGACCGCCGGATCGGCGCGTATCTCAGGAGCACCGAGGCGGACGTCGTGATCGGGACCCGGCCCGGACTCAACGTGCACGTGGCCCGGCAGACGCGGCGCGGCCCGGTGCGGCTGGGGCAGGAGCACCTCACCCTCGCCACGCACTCCGTACGGCTCAAGCGTCTGCTGCGGCGCACCTATCCCCGGCTGGACGCGGTCACCACGGTGACCGAGGCGGACGCCCGCGACTACCGCAGCACGCTGCGCCTGCCCGGCGTGCGCGTCGAGGGGCTCCCCAACAGCGTGCCCGAGCCGCAGATCGGTCCGACGGACGGCAGCGGCAAGTGGGTGGTGGCCGCGGGGCGGCTCGCCCCGGCCAAGCGCTACGACGTGCTCATACGCGCCTTCGCCGAGGTGGTCCGGGAACGCCCGGACTGGGGTCTGCGCATCTACGGCCACGGCCGGGAGCACGACAAGCTGCGCCGGCTCATCGACGAACTCGGCCTCTACAACCACGTCTTCCTGATGGGCTCGGCCAACCCCATCGAGGCCGAGTGGGTGAAGGGCGCGATCTGTGCCGTCACCTCGAGCCTCGAATCGTTCGGGATGACCATCGTCGAGGCGATGCGGTGCGGGCTTCCGGTCGTGGCCACCGACTGCCCGCACGGGCCCGGGGAGATCATCCGGCACGGCGAGGACGGGATCCTGGTGCCCACAGGTGATGTGGGCGCGATCTCCGGTGCGCTGTTGCGGCTGATCAACGACGAGGGCCTGCGCACACGTATGGGGCGGGCCGCACTGGCCGCGTCGGCCCGGTTCGACCCGGCGCGCCTGGCCGCCCGGTACGAGGATCTGCTGACCTCGCTGGTGAACCGCCGGTCGGGCACGCTGCACCGAGCCCGCGGCAGCCTGCTCGGCGGGGCGTACACGGCCCGGGAGGCAGCGCGCTCGGGGGCCGGATACGCGCTCCGAGCGGCCCGGAGGTGATCCGGCGGGCCCGGCGTCCCGCAGCGGGGCAGGTTCGGCCGGGGGCCGGCCGGTCCGCGGGTCAGGACGCCTGGGAGGCGGCCGGATCGGCGGCCTCCCAGGCGAATCCGTCCGGGTCGGTGAAGGAGCCGGCGGTGCCGCCGAGGACGATGCGGTGCGAGCCGGTGCCGTCCTCGGGGACGCCGAGGTCCTTGGCCAGGCCTGCGCGCTTGTACAGCGCCAGCTTGACGGGGCTGGATTCGCCGGAGGCGAACTCGGCGTACTTGCCGCCGAAGCTCTTGGCCACGGTCAGTCCCCGGTCCGCGTAGAACTGCCTGGTGGCCTTCACGTCCCGGACGCCCAGGAGGAGGACCATCTCGTCGATCTCGCGGGTGGCCGGGCCGGTGTCCTTCTTCGCGGGGGTCGCGACCTTCCAGATCGTCCCGTCGGGTGCCTGGACGACGCCGCCGTAGCCCCACAGCGACTTCGCCGCGGGCTTGAGCACGGTGGCGCCGGCGTCCACGGCGGCGTCGAGGAAGCTGTCGACGGTGGCCGGACGGGAGACCGTGAGCGCCAGGGTGAAGCCGCGGAATCCGGTGGAGTGCGGCGCGGAGTGCCGCAGACGGATGCGTGATTCCACCCCGAGGGCGGTGTGGAAGTGGCGGGCGGACTCGGGGTCGGCCACCTCGAGGGTGACGGAGGTGAGGGAGATCCGGGCTGCGGTGGAAGCGGTGGTTGCCATGAACTTCACGCTAGGAGGAACCCCGCGACCGGCGCTTCTCGATTCCTGACCGCTTGGATTCCCGCTCCGGACCGCGCCCCGGGCAGGGGCGGAGCCCGCCGGGCCTCGGGCGGCGCGGCGGCGGATCAGGCGTCGAAGCGGCGGCGCGCCTCCTCGATGTCCGCCAGGTACCGGTGGGTCCAGCCGCACATGGCGTCGACCGTGCCGCGCAGGGCCCGGCCCGGTTCGGTCAGGGTGTACTCGACCCGCGGCGGCACGGTCGGATGGACCGTGCGGTCGACCAGGCCGTCCCGCTCCAGTCTGCGCAGGTTCTGGGTGAGCATCTTGTGGCTCACTCCCTCGACCTCCTTGCGCAGCTCGTTGAAGCGCAGGGTGCGCTCGCCGAGAGCCTCGACGATCAGGAGCGCCCACTTGTTGGCGATGTCGGAGAAGATCTCCCGCGCCAGGGAGTCGGCACGCCGCAGGTCGGCGTCCTCGGGCAGATCCCCGAGCCGCTGTTCGGTCACCATCAGGTTCTTCTCCCCGCCGATACGTACGTTCTTCCAGGTCCGCCGCCACTCTCCTACGGCCGGCCGAGCGGCCACAACGCGGTTCGCCGGTGGAGCCAAGTGGCGCCTTGCCGCCGGAGGAGATTCGCCGCCCTGTACGGCCGGCGGGTCAGGAGCGGCGGCGGGGCCTGCCGCGCCTGCCGGCCCTGGCCCCTCCGGCGCCGCTCCGCGGGTTCCTGCCGGTCTGCTTGCCGGCGGCGGGCTTGCGGCGGGCGGACTGTTCCGCGCGGGGCTGCCGGGGCTGCGGCTCGGGCGCCTTGCGGCCCCGGGTGCTGTTGGGGGTGCGGCCGCGCACGATGCCGATGAAGTCCTCGACCATGTCGGTGGTGCGCTCCTCCGGCCAGGAGAGCGCGACCTGCGAGACGGGCGCGTCCGTGACGGGCCGGTAGGTCAGGTCCCGGCGGTGGTGCAGCCGGGCGAGGGACTGGGGGACGACCAGGAGCCCCACTCCGGCGGCCACCAGTTCGACGGCGTCGGCGGTGGTGGCCGGACGCTCCAGGGCGGGCTGCCCGGGCCGCTGCTCCCAGCCCAGGACCTCGTCCAGGGGGTGCAGCACGATCTCGTCGGCCAGCTCGGCGAGGGTCACCTCGTCCGCCGCGGTCACCAGGTGGTCCTTGGGGACGACGACCACCGTCGTCTCGGTGTACAGCGGGATCGCGCTGAAGCGGGAGCGGTCGACGGGCAGCCGCACGAAACCCGCGTCCGCGGCGCCGTCCGCCAGCACGCCCGGGGCGTCTGCGGCGGTCACCGAGACCAGGTCCAGCGGGATGTCCGGCAGTCGCTCTCCCCAGATCCGCACCCATTTCGCGGGTGTCACGCCGGGGACGTACGCGAGGCGGAACGACGGTGGGGTCTCCGAGCCTGTCACGTCGCCAGGTTACCGGGCGCGGTCGAGTGCACCGCAGGTGATCGATACCCTGGACGGCATGACGTCGCACAAGACCACCCAGACCATGAAGCCCGCGACCGCGGCGAAGAAGCTGGGTGTGTACCTCGAAGCCACCCCCGCCGAGTTCCAGGAGGGCGTGGTCTCGCGCGACGAGTTGAACGCCCTGCAGGCCGAGCCTCCCCAGTGGCTCCTGGACCTGCGGCGCGACGGCCCGCACCCGCGGCCCGTGGTCGCGGCGAAGCTGGGGGTCTCCATCTCCGGTCTCGCGCGCGGAGGCGTCACCGAGGCCCTCACCACCGAGCGGATCGAGGCCCTCAAGGCGGAGAACCCCGAGTGGCTGCAGCAGGAGCGGGCCACCCAGGCCGAGGTCCGCAAGGAAGCGGCCCGGCTCAAGGCGAAGAAGGCCGAACGCGCCGCGCAGGAGGACGCACCGCGCCGCTGACCGCGCCCGCGCGCCGGGCGTTGCGGGCCGGCGCCGCGAGGCGGTGACCCGCACCTCCCGGGTGCGCGCGGTCACCGGGTCCGTCACACCGTGTCCCGTCGGCCGGATGCACCCCGGCCGGCGGGAGTCCTCCCTGCTCACGGGCCCGTCCCGCAGGGCTCGCCTGTGGGCCCCGACCGGATCTACGCTGGTATCAACCGTTCTGGACGTAGGTGCGGATATGTCGGAAACAGTGACAACTGTCATCGTCGTCGTGGCGCTGCTGGCAGCGATGGGTCTGCTGTCAGCGGTTCGCATCATCAAACAGTACGAACGCGGCGTGGTGCTGCGTCTCGGCCGCCTGCACAAGGACATCCGCGGCCCCGGACTCACCCTGATCGTTCCCGTCGTCGACCGGATGCGCAAGGTGAGCATGCAGATCATCACCATGCCGGTCCCGGCGCAGGAGGGCATCACCCGCGACAACGTGACCGTGCGGGTGGACGCGGTCGTCTACTTCAAGGTCGTGAAGCCGGCGGACGCGGTGATCCGGGTCGAGGACTACCAGTTCGCCGTCTCCCAGATGGCGCAGACCTCGCTGCGGTCGATCATCGGGAAGAGCGATCTGGACGATCTGCTCTCCAACCGGGAGAAACTCAACCAGGGCCTGGAGCTGATGATCGACAGCCCCGCGGTCGACTGGGGTGTGCAGATCGACCGGGTGGAGATCAAGGACGTGTCCCTGCCCGACACCATGAAGCGGTCCATGGCACGCCAGGCCGAGGCCCACCGGGAGCGGCGGGCGCGCATCATCAACGCGGACGCGGAGCTCCAGGCGTCCAAGCGGCTGGCGGAAGCCGCACAGCAGATGTCCGGGCAGCCCTCGGCCCTGCAACTGCGGCTGCTCCAGACCATCACGGCGGTCGCCGCCGAGAAGAACTCCACGCTCGTGCTGCCCTTCCCCGTCGAGCTGCTGCGCTTCCTGGAGCGCGCGCAGCCGGAGTCCGACCAGGCGGCTCCGTCCGCCGCGGCCGGCACGCCGGCGCCGGCGGGTGGCGGTCCGGCGCGGAGTGCGACCGCGGGAGGGGCGCGGAGCCGGACGGACGGCGATGTCGCCCCGACGTTCCGGTCCGCGGCCCGTGCGGCCCGCTCCGCGGCCGAGGACGAGGAGGAGGCGGGCGCCCCGTTCTCCGGTGCGCTGCCGCCGGACCCCGCGGCGCCCCTGAGGGACCCGGCCATGGTGCTGCCGGAGCTGCAGGTGACCGGGTTGCCCACGGCCGAGTCGGCACGTGAGCGCGCAAGGGGCGGAAGGTCCGAGGAGACCGCGCACAGCGGACACCGGCACAGGCACCACGGCAACCGGGCCTGAGGACCTCCGGGCAACCGAACCGAGGCCGCCCGCAGCCGGGTCCGCGCATTCTCACCGGTTTCTCACCGGGCACGGAAGGCCACCGGGCGCATCCCTCGTAGCCTGGGTAGATGAGGAGGCGCATAGGCCATGAACAACGGCGGCAGCCGGGCCGGGGAACCGGGCGGTGACCACGGCGACGGACCCGACCCCCGGAACGGGGGCGGAGGGGGCGAAGCGGATCCCCGAGCCGATGCCGCACGTCCTCCCGAGGAGTCCGAGCCGTCCGAGGAGCGCGAGCGGCACGAGGAGCCGGAGCCCGGGGAATCCGGGCCGTCCGAGGCGGTCGGCGGGCTCACGAACGAGGAAGCGGAGTCGGTCGAGTTCGGCGAGGCCTTCATCCGGGCAGCGGACGTGACGGAGCCGGCGGCGCGGACCCGGGAGCTGGCGGCCCGCTGGGACCGGGAGGGCTATCCGGAGCGGGAGCCGTGGCGCTCCGACGAGCCGCCCGCGGGCTGGTTCTGGAGCCGGTCCCGGCGCAGCGGCGGTGGACGGCGGCGCGGGCATCGCCGCTGGCCCTGGAAGCGCCGGCCGGAGGAGTGACGCGCCGGGCGCGGAGCGGGCCGGTCGGCGGCGGCCGCCGCGGGACCGGCGGCCGCTATAGGGTGGAGCTGTGCGAACGATGTACGCCGCTCTCCTGCGGGGGATCAATGTGGGCGGCAACCGGAAGGTCCCGATGGCCGAACTGCGGGAGCTGCTGGGCGGTCTGGGCCACGATGCGGTGGGGACCCACCTCAACAGCGGCAACGCGGTCTTCCGCAGTGACGGGTCCGACGAGGACACGCTCGCGGCCGAGTTGGAGGACGCGCTCGAACAGCACTTCGGCTTCCACGTCGCCTGCATGGTGCGCGGTGCGGAGTATCTGCGGGACGTACGCGACGCGTGCCCCTTCCCCACCGACGGTGTCGGGGGAAAGGAGCTGCATGTCGTCTTCTGCTCCCGTGCCGTTCCCGCCGAACGGCTGGCCTCGCTCGACGCCGCGGCCTTCCTGCCCGAGGAGGTACGCGCGGGGGACCGGGCGCTGTATCTGCACACGCCGGGCGGTCTCGGCACCTCCCGCCTCTCTCCCGCACTGCACCGCCCCGCGGTGCTCGGCGGTATCGACGCGACGTCCCGCAACTGGAACACGGTGACCGCGCTCGTCGAGCTGACCCGCGGCTGACTCCCCGCAGACTCCCCGCAGACGGCTCGCGGAGAGGCCCGCCGGAGGGTTCCCGGCCGCCCGGGTCCCGGACCCACGCGGCCGGACGGCAGCGCGTACGGCACCGGAGCAGACGGCCGCCGGTTCAGACCTCGCCCGGCCCCCAGGCCGTGACGTCCACCTCGTCTCCGACCCGTATCCGGCCGGGGCGCAGCACCGCGTACTTCACCCCGAACGCCACCGGCCCCCCGCCGGCCCGCCGGTAGCCGGCGAGGGTGCGCAGCGGCTCCGGGCCGTCCCGCCGGCCGCTGTGCTGGTCGACCATGACCACGGCGCAGCGGGTCGCGGGCTTGGCGTAGCCGAGTTCCGTTTCGGCGATGGCGAGGCGGTGGGCGCCGTCCTCGGCGTGCGGCTCGTCCCAGCCGTCGATGATCAGATTGGCCCGGAAGCGGTCCTCCGGCACGGCGGGGGCGCCGTGCTCGGCGAGCTTCCTGCCGAGGAGGTCGAGCGTGGCGCGGGACAGGACGTGCAGCGCGCAACTGTCGGCGTATCCGGAGGTGCCGGGGGTGCGGCCGTCGGTGACCCTGGCGTGCTCGGGCGGTACCCGGACCAGCCGGCTCGGGGCGCGCAGGGCCTCGGACAGCCACTGGGCGGCGTCCTCTCCCTGGTCGACGCCGTGGAAGGGCTGCCCGAACAGGTCCACCGGGCGGCGGGGGCCGGTGGTGTCGACGGGGATGCCGAGGGGCGGCAGGCCGTCGGCCCGGAGGGTGAGCAGTTCGCCGCCGGGACTGACGGCGGGCCGTACGAGGGCCAGGCGGGGGTGGCGGCGCTGGCTGCGGAAGACGCCGTCCCTGCTGGTGACCATGAAGCTGCGGTCGTGTGCGAGCCCGGCCGGGGTCAGTGCGGCCTCGTCGGGATGCGTACCCGCGGCGCCCTTGACGGGGAAGTACGACAGCGAGGCCACATAGGGCGTGCTCATGTCCGGGTGGTCCGTTCCTGGAGTCGGGCGGGTCGGCTTCGGTCCTGCGGTGCCCGGCGGTTGCCACGCCGTCGGATGGCGGCTGCCGCGGGGTGTTCAGCGCGGCGGTCCCTGCTCGGCACCGGCGACGACCGCGGTGACGGCCCTGCGGACGTCCTCGGGCTGCGGCGGGGTTCCCTGCCGGTCGGCGCACAGCATATGGGCGGCTCCGACGAGGGTGGGAGCCAGCGTGGCGATGTCGGCGTCCGCGCGGAGGCGGCCCAGTTCGCGCTCGGCGGTGAGGTAGCCGGCCAGCGCGGTGGCCGCGTCGGTCAGGATCGGCAGGCCCGTTGATCCGGCCTCGCGCAGTCGGGCGCGCAGACCGTCGCGCGAGGTGACGAGGCCGACGACGGCCACCGCGACCGGGTCGAGGACCTCCAGCAGCTCCCGGGTGAGGTTCTGGGCGACAGTGCCGGTTCCGGCGGATGCGCGCAGGGCGGCGGCCCGGTCCTCGACCCGGGCGACGCGCTCCAGCACGAGTTCGGCGAGGAAGGCGTCGAAATCGGCGAAGTGCCGGTGCAGGACGCCCTTGGCGCAGTCCGCCTCGGTGGTGACCGCACGGCTGGTGAGCGCGCTCGGTCCGTCCCGGAGCAGGACACGCTCGGCGGCGTCGAGCAGCTGGCCGCGTACGTCGCGGAAGGCGACTCCGGTGGGCACCGCGCTTCTCCTCGTCCTCCCGGTCGGCCGACCCGCCGGGATTGACGAGTGGGCATGTGCCCACACAGAGTGGGCGCATGCCCACTCTACCGCCGGAGCGCGCTGCCCGCTCCGCACCCGCGCCACATGAAGTCCGGGAACTGGCCGAGTCGTTCGGCACGGACGCGGAACGCTACGACCGGGCCCGTCCCGGCTACCCCCGGGCCCTGGTGGAGCGGATCGTCGCCGCCGCCCCCGGACGCGAGGTCCTGGACGTCGGCTGCGGCACCGGCATCGCGGCCCGGCAGTTCGAAGCGGCCGGATGCCGGGTGCTGGGCGTCGACGCCGACGACCGTATGGCCGCGCTGGCGGGACGGTACGGCCTCGACACCGAGGTGGCGGCGTTCGAGAACTGGGAGCCGGCGGGCCGCACATTCGACGCCCTCGTCTCCGGGCAGGCCTGGCACTGGGTCGACCCGGTCGCAGGAGCCGCCAAGGCCGCACAGGTCCTGCGTCCCCGCGGGCTGCTGGCCCTCTTCTGGAACGCCGGCCGGCCGGCACCCGAAGTGGCGGAGGCATTCGCCGAGGTCCACCAGCGGGTGCTGCCCGGCTCGCTCGCCGCCCGTCCGACGACGGAGTCGGCCGTGGCCGGTTACACGGCCCTGTGCACCAAGGCGGCCGACGGGATCCGGGAAGTGGCCGGGTTCACCGAGGCCGAGCGGTGGCGGTGCGACTGGGAACGGGTATACACCCGGGACGAGTGGCTCGACCAGCTCCCCACCCAGGGCGCCTTCACCCGGGTCCCGCAGGCGGCATTGGAGGAAGTGCTGGCCGGAGTCGGCGCCGCCGTCGACGCGGTGGGAGGCAGCTTCACGATGCACTACGCCACCGTGGCCGTCACCGCGCAGCGGACCGGCGCCCGCTGACCCGCGCGCGGGACCGTCCGCTGCGGGCGCCCGTGACCGGGTGCCCCGCCCCCGGACCACCCCGTCGCGGGCGCGCCCGGTGAACCGGCGCCGGGAACCCGGTGAGCCCCGGGCGGCCGGACGCGGGCGGATGGCACGGCTCCCGCCCGGCCGGCCGGCGGCGCTACTCGCGGACGCCCGCGAGTCCGACGGCCCGGTGGCGCAGTGACAGCGCGGCGGGGACCGTGGCGCAGAGCACCGCGATGAGGGCGCAGGCGGCGAGGACCCCGCCGAGCGGCGCCCAGGGGAGCTGGAGGGGCGTCCACACCGAGAGCAGGCCCAGGGCGCACCACATACCGGCCAGCTGGAGCCCGGCGACGGCGGTGCCCAGCAGGCCGCCGACCCCGACCACCAGCAGGGCCTCGGCGGCGACGGTACGCAGCACCTGCCGCCGGGTGGCGCCGGCCAACCGCAGCAGCGCCAGCTCGCGCACCCGGTCCGTGGTCGACATGGCCATGATGTTGGCCAGCGCGATCGCCGTGTACAGCAGCGCGATGCCCAGGACGAGGAACAGGCCCGCGCGCGTCGTGCGTGCGGCCTCGGGCCGTCGCTCGCGTATCCACTCCTCCTTGGTGCGGACCCGGCCGTCCGAGGCGGGCACGGCCTCCCGCAGCGCTGCGGACACCGCGGCGGCGTCGGCTCCCTCCCGCAGCCGCACATCCACCCGGTCGACGGGCGCCCGGGGTGCGTTGCGCGGGGTGACGTAGACGCCGTTGCCGCCGGTCCCCACCGCCATGACCGCGGCGATCCGCAGCGACTTCCTGGTGCCGTCCCCGAGCCAGACCTCCACGCGCCGGCCCACGGTGTGCTGCTCCCACTCCTCGTTGACCACGATCGAGTCGTCGTCGAGATCGGCCAGGCTCCCGGCGACGAGCGGCGGGCGGGCGGTGGCCCGGAGCCCGACGGGGTCCGCGGCGCGGGCGGGCGACTCGACCAGCGCGACTCCGTCCTCCAGCGTGTAGACGGCGCTGGTGGAGGACGCGGAGACCTCGGTGCCGGGCAGCTGCCGCAGCCGCCGCAGCGTCGCCTCCTCGAAGCCCTGCGGCCGGGTGGGCGTCAGGACGAGGTCGGCGGCGGTGCCGGTGCGCAGCTCGGTGGCCTCGGCGCCGCTCAGCGTCGCGGTGGCGCCCAGGAGGGAACCGGTCAGAGCCACGGTGATCAGTACGGGTGCGGCGACCGCCGCGGTGCGGCTGCGCCCGGTGACGGCGTTCTGCCGCAGCAGCATCCCCGCCGCGCCGGGAAGCCGGGCCGGAAGCCAGGCGAGCAGCCGCACCAGCGGGCCGACGAGCAGCGGGGCCAGCAGTGCCACCCCGACGATCAGCAGCATCGGGCGGGTGACGTACGTCTTGCGGTGCAGCAGGTCACTCGGATCGGTCGCCAGTGACACGACCAGGCCGACCGCCGCCGTGAGCAGCAGGGCACCGGCGCACAGGCGGCGGAGCAGCGGCAGGGCACGGCTGTCCGCGGCGGACTCCCGCAGTGCCTCGGCGGGAGCCGTGCGCCCGGCACGCCAGGAGGCCGCCACCGCACCGGCCAGGGCCACCAGCAGCCCGGTCCAGAAGGCCAGGTGGTACGGCCAGACGTGGTCGCCGATCCGGAACCAGCGCGGCGCCAGTTCCCGGTCGACCGCCCACGCGGCCAGCTCCGGCGCCCCCTGCGCGCCCAGCAGACAGCCGGTGGCGGAGGCGAGGGCACCGACGACGAGGGCCTCGCACAGGACGGTGCGGCGCACCTGGGCAGGGGTGGCGCCGGCCATCCGCAGCAGTCCGAACTCGCGGCGCCGCTGGGCCACCGCGAAGGCGAAGGTGGCGGCGACGACGAACACCGAGACGAAGGCGGAGACGCCGCCGGCGGTACCGAACATCGCGTTCATCGCGGTCAGGGCTTCGCGGTCCCGGTCGGGGTCGGCGTCCGCGAGTCTGCGGGCGTCGCCGGTCAGGACGTGCGCGCCGGCGCCGCCATCGCGCACCACCGCCCGCACGGCTGCCGCGTCGTCGGTGTCCACCACCAGTTGGGGGCTTTCCGGCGAGAGCTGCGCGGCGCGCCGGCCGGTGTAGAAGACGGCGTTCTCGAATCCCCGCCCGCCGACGACTCCGACGACGCGCACGGTCCCGCGCGCGGTGCGCAGCCGCTCCCCCGGCCTCACCGGCCCGCCGTCCGCCGACCAGCCGTCGCTGACGGCCACCTCGTCACCGGCCCGGGGCGCGCGGCCCTCCGTGAGGTGGTAGGGCGTGAACGCGGCGGTGGGCCAGGGGTGGCCCACCAGGTCCGGGGGGCCGCCGCGGACCCGGACGCCGAAGGCGCGGTCCTCCACGACCCTCCCCAGCCTGCTCAGCCGGGCCTTCACCTCGTCGGGCACGGCGCGGGGCCGGGACAGCTTCCGCACCCGGTCGCCGGCCGGGGTGGCGACACGGAGGGTGTCCGCGCCCTTGACGAGGACGGGTGCCGCGGCGAACCGTTCGGGCTTCCGTTCCGGCGCGTGCAGCGACGAGGCCAGCGCGAGCCCCATGACGGCCAGCAGCCCCGCTCCGAGGGCGAGCGCGACGAAGCTGCCGACGAAGCCGGTCCAGCGGGTGCGCAGGGTGGCCAGGGCGATGCTCAGCACGGGAGGGCCTCCAGCTTCGCCATGTGCGCGGCGATCCGCGACGCGGACGCGCCGTGCATCTCCCCGTCGAGACGCCCGTCGACGAGAAAGACCACGCGGTCCGCGTAGCCGGCGGCGACCGGGTCGTGGGTGACCATGACGGTGGTCCGCCCCTCCCCGTGGACCATCTCGCGCAGCAGGGTGAGGACCTCGCGGCTGGTCGCCGAGTCCAGCGCGCCGGTGGGCTCGTCGCCGAAGAGCACCTGGGGACGGGTGATCAGCGCGCGGGCCAGGGCGACCCGCTGCTGCTGGCCGCCGGACAGCTCCGCGGGCCGGTGCCGGGCCCGCGACCCGAGTCCGACCTGCTGGAGCGCCTCCGCGGCGCGGGCGGGTGGCGGGCGGCGGCCCGCCAGACGCAGCGGCAGCTCCACGTTCTGCTCGGCGGTCAGGGACGGCAGCAGGTTGAACGCCTGGAAGACGAATCCGATGCGGTCGCGGCGCAGCAGCGTCAGCCGGGTCTCGTCGAGCCCGGTCAGCTCGGTCCCACCCACCGCGACCGACCCGGAGGTGGGGCGGTCCAGGCCCGAGGCGCACTGCAGCAGGGTCGACTTCCCGGACCCCGAGGGGCCCATGACGGCGGTGAACGTGCCGGGGCTGAAGTCGAGGGTGACGTCGTCGAGCGCGGTGACGGCTCCGGCACCGGTGCCGTAGCGGCGGGTGACGTGCCGCATGCGGACGGCTTCATCGGCCATGTGTCTGTCCTGACGTTGCGAAGTGGTCGGCGCGTGGTCGGCGCGGCAGCGGCGCGCGGGTGCGCACCGGTCGCACCGGTCGCACCGGTCGCACCGGGCGGCGAGGCCGGTGCGGGTGCTCCGGTACCTGCCGAGAGCATTGCAGAGAAATCTCTGCAAAGAAAGTTATGCAGAGATTTCTCTGCGGTAGGCTCGGGGTATGACCGAGCCGCCACCCCAGGACCCCACCGCCACCCACCAGGAGCAGCACGCCGCCGGCGACCCCGCGACCCTCAAAGCGCTGGCGCATCCGCTGCGCCTGAAGATCCTGCGCAGGCTGGCCGCCGCGGGCCCGGCGACCGCCACCGCACTCGCCTCGCCCCTCGGCCAGAACACCGGGACGCTCAGCTACCACCTGCGCCAACTGGCGCGGGCCGGACTCATCGAGGACGACCCCGACCACCCGGCGAACGGACGCGAGCGCTGGTGGCGCGGAGTGCGCGGCACGGAGGTGCGGCGCCCCTCCCGGCCGGGCCTGCCGGCCGCGGAGCGCGCCGTGGTCGAGGAGCTGGACCGGGCACACCTGCAGGAGGACCTCGAACTGGTCCGGCGCCACGCGGACCGTCCGGCCGAGGAGGACGAGTGGGTCTCCGGCTCCCGCAGCACCCTCCACCTCACGCAGGAGGAACTGCGGGAGTTCCACGACGCCTACCTGGAACTGCTGCAACGCTTCCGGCGCGAGCGCACCGAAGCCGGGCCGGGCACCCGGCCCATCGCCGTCCGCTGGTTCGGGGTCCCGCTCGACGGCCGGGACTGACACCGCCGCCACGACGCCCCGGAGGCCCCGGGCGCACGGCCCGGCGGCCACCGCCCGGCCGCGCACCCGGCCGTTCCGGACCACGGCCGCACCCTCGCATCGGGACGATGTACGATCGCGCTTAGTAGAATTCCTCCGTGCGGCACCTCCGCTGCCGCGCAGGATCCGGCAACCGGCGGCATTCTGCGGTATTCACCGGCATTGTCCGGATATACAGGACTTGCCCTTCCCGGTCGTACGCTGTGTCGCGAAACACACCATCCGGGCCGAGAAATCATCAAGATCTTCTGGCGCTCCGTCAGGAAGCCTTTCCATAAGCGCCATTCGAAACACCGGCAGTTTGGGCTTTTCACGCACAGAAAATGATCCACAGCATAGCGTTGAAGAATTGCTAGATCATTTCCGGCGACTGCCCCGCAGCGGAATCACGCGCCTTGATCCGGGCAATCCATTGTGTTTCTGTGTCCTGGCTCCGGCCTCCCCGAACGGCCGGAGTTCCGCTGCCGGGGCGCCGAATCCTGCCGCCCGGCTAGGAAATTCGCACCAGTACCGCGCGGCAGGAGCGGGGGACCCACTTACGTGCCGTGCCGCACTTCGCGGCCCGGCTAGGGGTGAAGTCATGGCCGCTGTGCCCCGGCACAGCGGAAATGGCCGGGCAACTCCAGCCCGAATCCGACAGCTCACCTCGCAGGCGCTAGGAGAGGACACCCCCATGTCTCGTGGCCTTCACGCCCGTAATCCGTTCAGCGCCCGCCGCCTCCGGCTCTCGCTCGCCCTCGCCGCCGGCGGTGCGGGCATCGCCGCTCCCCTGCTGGCCGCGGGCAGCGCGCACGCCGCCCCGGCGCAGGTGCAGGAGCAGGCGCAGTCCGCACGGTCCGGCGCCGCCGCGCAGGTGAAGACCGAGCAGGAGCCCAGCTCCTACACCGTCGCCAGCGGCGACACCCTGTACCGGATCGCCCTGGACCACGACATCGAGGGCGGCTGGAACACCCTCTACGAGGCCAACAAGAAGACCGTCGGCGGCGACCCGGACCTGATCCTGCCCGGCCAGAAGCTGACGCTGGACACCGCCTCGAAGCCCGCCGAGAGCAGCGACGACGCCACGCCCGAGCGCGCCGACCGCAGCTCGGCCGAGCGCACCGGCGGCGTGCACAAGACCCAGTCCACCAACCTGGACGGCTGGATCAACGAGGCCCTGGCCATCATGAAGCAGCACGGCATCCCCGGCACCTACGACGGCATCCACCGCAACATCATCCGGGAGTCCGGTGGCGACCCCAACGCCATCAACAACTGGGACATCAACGCCCAGAACGGCACACCCTCCATCGGTCTGCTCCAGGTGATCAAGCCGACCTTCGACTCCTTCCACGTCGAGGGCACCGCCTACGACCAGCGGGACCCGGTCGCCAACATCGTCGCGGCCTGCAACTACGCGGCCAAGACCTACGGTTCGATCGACAACGTGAACGGCCCGTACTGAGCCGGACCACGCACGCGGCGACTGCCCGCCACCCTCGCGGTGGCGGGCAGTCGCCGTCCCGCGGCATCGCCCGGCGGCCGCCGCGGGGCACGCTCCCCCGACCCGGTCGCCGAGCGCACCGGAACGCGCACCCTCCGTCCCGCCCCCCGCCCCGGCGCGGGCCGCATTCACCCGAACGCCGCTTCCCTCTGGCGCGGGTACGCCCGAATGGCCACCGTCGAGCCATGAGCGAGAACAAAAACATGGTGAGCGTGATAACACCCGCTTACAATGCGCTGCCCTGTATAGAGCGCTGCGTCGAATCGGTCGCACACCAGGTTTTCGAACCCGGCGCCACCGAGATGATTGTCGTGGACGACGGTTCGACCGACGGCACCTCGGCCATTGTGGACCGGCTGGCCGCACGGCATCCGAACCTCCTGCGGGTGATCCACCAGGAGAACTCCGGGAGCCCTTCGGGTCCGCGCAACCTCGGTCTGGACCTCGCGAACGGACGCTACGTCTTCTTTCTCGACGCCGACGACTATCTGGCTCCCGAAGCGCTCCGACGGCTTACGGCAGCGGCCGAGGCGAACGAATCCGATGTCGTACTCGGGCGAATGGCCTCGAGGGGGCGCCGGGTGCCGCGCTCCATGTTCCGCGCGAACCAGGCCGATGCCGACCTGTTCACCTCCCGCGTCTACTGGGCGCTTTCCGCACAGAAACTCTTCCGCAAAGAACTGCTCGACCGGCTGCAGTTGCGTTTCGACACCGGTCTGCGGATCGGCGAGGACCAACCCTTCACCGCGCTCGCCTACTTGCGGGCCCGCCGTATCTCGGTGGTCGCCGACTACGACTGCTACTACCTGGTCCGCCGCCCGGACGGCCGGCATCTGACCGCGACAGGCAGCACCGAGCCGGTCCTCGATGCGCTGCACCGCGTCTGCGAACTGCTGCGCGCCGAACTTCCGCCCGGGCAACGGCGCGACGTCCTGCTGGAGCGGCACTTCGCCGTCGAACTCCGGGATGCCTTCCGCTTTCTGGGCCAGGAGGCGGACCCGGCCGTCCGGCAGCGCGAGTTCGCCCGGGTGCAGTGGCTTCTCGCCCGGCATGAGGACGACTCCTTCTGGCACCGGCTGGCTCCCGTCCAGCGTCTGCGCTGCCATCTGGCCCGGCACGGACAGCTCGGGGAACTGCTCACCCACACCCTCTCCGCCGACGCCCATATGCCGTTCAGCGTCCACATCTCGCGGGGGACGGCGCTGGCCCACTACCCGCCGCGCGGGGAGCACCGCGCCGGAGGCCCGGCCGCGAGCTTCGACGTGACGGACCGCCTCACGCTCAGCCACCACGTATCCCACTTCTCCTGCACCGGCACCCGGCTGCGGCTGACCGGACGCGCACGCCTGGAGCAGGCCGGGCCCGCCGGCCGGCAGGCGGTCGAGGTCTTCCTGCAGCACCGGGACGAGCCGTGGCGACGCTCCGCGCGGACCCGTCTGGCCGGCGAGTTCTTCGAGGCCGACCTGGATCTCCTCGGCGGGCCGGACGACGGCGTGCCGCCGGCCGACGGCTGCTGGGACCTGTATCTGAGCCTGACCGTCAACGGGCTGGTCCGGACTGTCCGGCTGGGCAGCCGCCGCGATCAGGACGCCGGACGCTGCCCGTTCACGTACCTGGCCGACGACGGGGCGGGCGGCATCCGGACCGTCCGGCTGTACGCCACCGCGCACGGCAACCTCTCCCTGCGCCTGGAGCACGTCCCGGCGGCACGGCTGGGCAGGGAACTGCGCCTCGATGTGGAAGCACCCGTCTGGTGCGGTTCCGTCCTGCGCCTGCACGGCACCACCAACCTCGTCGCCCCTCCGGCGGGCAGCGTCCTCGTACAGCTGGCCTCCCGCGGCGGCGCCGCCGACTTCCCCCTGGTGATCGAGGAGGACGGCCGGTTCTCGGTGGAACTGCCCCTGGACGTGCTGTCGTCGGGGCGGTGGGCGGCGGCGCTGCGGATAGCCGCGGCCAACTGGCGGCACACCCGGCCGCTGCGGCAGCCTGTCCTGCCGGCCGGCGCGGCACGCTGGCGCCGGAGCCTCATGCCCCGATACGCCAAACCGGTGGCCTGCGATCCGCTGACGCTGCGGGTGGACCGGGTTCGCCCCACCCGCGGTCTGCGCCGCAGGTTCGCACAGCCGGCGGCGCTCCCGGCCGGACCGGCCCCGCACCGGACCGGAGGGGCGGACGCGGGCGGCCGGGAAGCCGCCTGAGCCGGGCGGGTGCGGGCCGCCCGGGTGCCACGGGCGGCCCGCACCCGCCCGCCGGCGGTCGTCCGCCCGGCTACGGCGCGTGGAAGTCCACCTCCGGGTTCTCCGGCGAGGGACCGTCCAGCAGCGGACGCGGAAGCGCCCGCAGCTGCCGGTCGAAGAACGCCGTCACATAGCGGGTGGTGATCTCCCCGGAGCGCTTTCCGGACAGCGGTGCCCCGGGGTCGGTGACCCCGGCCTGCCCGCCCAGGATCGGCAGGTCGATGAAGGTGAAGTGCCCCGAACCGGTCACCGTCAGCCAGCGTTTCCAGCCGTGCAGGCGCTGCCAGGTCCGCGGCCATGTGGTGTCGGCCGCATGCGGGGTGTGGTCCTTGCGGGTGCCGAGCATCAGTGTCGGCCGGCCCAGTCCGGTCCGCGGCACGGAGGCGAAGAAGGTGCCGTCCAGGTTCGCGGCGGCCCGGATCCGGCGGTCGGTGCCCGCTGCCACCGCTGCCGCGTTCCCGCCCAGCGAGTGACCGGCGGCGCCGATGCGGCGGACGTCGATCAGCGCCGCCCAGCGGGCGGACCTGTCTCCCGTACCGCTCCTCGCGTCCCTTCCGGCGCCGGTCAGCCTGTCGACGGTGAACGAGATGTCGGCCGCCCGGTCGCGGGCGGCCCGGGCCAGCCGCCTCTTCTCGCCCGCGTCGGTCGGCGCGTCCTCGACGATCCCGCAGGCGACACAGGTGAGCGTGCGCCGGCCGGCGGGCCCGGTGAAGGCCGTACCGAAGGATTCGTAGGCGTGGTCGAGAAGGGCGACGACATAGCCGTGGGAGGCGAGTTCCTCCGCGAGCGTGGTGAGCGTCGCGCGGTGCAGCGAGAAACCCGGCGAGAGCACGACCAGTGGATGCTTCCCCGGAGCCGGTCGGGCCCCGGTGCGGGCGTTCGTGCGCACCGAGGCGAGCCTGGCCGCCGGGAAGGACGCATCGCGCTTCAGCCCTTTCAGCAGTAGCTCCGCCTCCTCCACCGACAGGTAGCGCGCGGTGTCACCGCGGCCGCCGTGCCGGGCCGGATAGAAGACCGAGGCCATCAGCCGGCGGGGGCCCGCGGACGGTACCCAGGGGTCGCGGCGCTTCTCGTCGGTGAGCCGGAGCGTGTCGCGTCCGACCGCCCAACGACCCGTGGGCTGCGGGACAAACAGCCGGCCGGCGTCGCTCGGGGCCGCGGCGGACGTCCGGCCGATGTGCGCGCCACCCGCCGGGGCCCCTCGGCGGAGGCGCAGGCCGTGGTCGCGGGGGCGAGCAGAGCGGTGGCCAGCAGAGCGGCCGCCGCGCGGTGTGTACGGATCATGTCCGGCAGCGTAGGAGCCCGCCCACCGCGCCCGGCACCGCCGAAAGCCGGTGCCGGGGCTGCACTTTCGGCAGATGCGGCGCGGGCCGGGGGAACCGGCCGCGGCGGGTTGTGCGCACCGTGCCGCGGCGGCTCGGCCCCGAGTGCGGACCCGGGGAATGCGCGCCTGCCCTCTTGGCAGGCGCGGCGCCGCACGGCAGCGTGAACCGCGCCGACTCACCCCCCACTTCGGAGTGCACGCATGAAGACGACGAACAGCGCTCCCCGCGTCCCCGCCGCCCGGCGGCGCCGGACGGCGGGGACGAAGCGCAGCGCCGCGGGCGTCGTGACCGGGGCTTTCGCTCTGGTCGTCGGGCTGCCGGGTACGGCGCTGGCCGTTCCGCCGCAGGCGCTGCCGCTGAACGCGACCGCGCTGGAGAAGACGTTCCAGCCCGCATACGACTACGACACCGACGGCTGCTACGCGACCCCCGCGATCGGCCCGGACGGCACCCTTGCCCCCGGACTGCGGATAGGCGGCGACGTGAACGGGAACTGCCGTGACGAGTCGGACCTGGAGAACACCAACGGATACTCCAGGTCCAAGTGCAACAACGGCTGGTGCGCGGTGGTCTACGCCTCCTACTTCGAGAAGGACCAGGCGGCTCTGGGCGGCGGCAGTGCCGGGCACCGGCACGACTGGGAACACGTGGTGGTCTGGGTGCACGACGACCGGGCCGAGTACGTCGCGACCTCCGAGCACGGGGGATTCACCGTCCACGACCGGGACGCACTGCCCTTCGAGGGCAGTCACCCCAAGGTCGTCTACCACAAGGACGGCATCAGCACCCACTGCTTCCGCGCGGCCAAGGACGACGGTGGCGACGAGCCGCCCGAGAACCACGAGGGAGCCTGGCAGTACCCCACCCTGGTCGGCTGGGACGGCTATCCCGAGGGGCTGCGGGAGACCCTGACCGGAGCCGACTTCGGCAGCGCCACGCTCGGCATCCGGGACGACACCTTCGCCGGCCACCTGGCCGGGGCGAAGCCGGACGGCATCCCCTTCGACCCGAACGGCTGAGCACGGGACCGGGGTTCCGGGCGCGCCCGGAACCCCGGATGCCGCGAGCCGGGCGGGTCAGACCTCCAGGTTCGCCTCGATCCGCCGCAACTGGTGGCGTGCCATGGCGAGGTTGGCCTTGCCGGAGTCCAGCGCGATGTACAGGAAGAGCCCGTTGCCGCTCTTGGCCCGCAGCAGACGGATCAGGTGGTACTGCTTGCTGAGGGTGATCAGGATGTCCTCGATCTCGTCCTTGATGCCCAGGTGCTCCATCGTGCGCAGCTTGGACCGCACGACATCCGTGTTCCCGGCGGCGGCGACCTCGAGGTCGAACTCCTTGCCCCCGCCGATGGTGCCCAGGGCCATCCCGCTGGTGTAGTCGACCAGGGCCACCCCGATCGTGCCGTCGATGCTGCTCATCGCTTCCTTGAGGGAAGCATCGGTGTTCGACATGGTGTCCTGCTGTCCTTTCGTCGGTACGTTGATCGACCCGGTGTGCGCCGTGCGGGCGTCCGGCGGGTCGTCCGGTGCGTGGCGTGCGGGCGGTCCGGTGGAGTGTGCGGTGTGTGCCGTGCCGTGGTCGTCACTCCGGAGCCGGTGCGTTCCGGCGGCGGCGCTCCAGCGGCAGACGACGGCGCTCCAGCGGAGGCCGGTGCTCGGGCGGCGGGCGGTCGCCGACCGGATGCGGAGCCGCCGGGCTCTGCACGGCGGTCACGAGTTCGCCGATCCGCGCGGCCGTACGGCGCCCCTCCAGATGCAGCCGGCCGACATTGATCCGGTCGTCCGCGAGCAGCGTCAGCACCGCGGACGACCCGGCCGCGTACGTGGCGACATATCCGAGTTCCCCGTGGATCAGCAGCTCGCGGAAGGCGCCGCGTGCCGTGGCCTCGTTCATCCGGAAGGCCAGGCCGAGGGCGGCGGCGGTGAGCGCGGCGAGCGGCTCGGCCTCCGGGCGCTCCCCCGTCCGGGCCGGCGCCATGTCCTCGGCCAGGACGAAACCGTCCACGGTCGCCGCCAGCGCACCGGCGACCTGCGGAACCCTGGCCCGCAGCCCCCGCAGTTCCTCGCCCACGCCCTGCTCCGCCGCCATGAGCACTCTCCTCTCGGCCCGCTGCCGGAATCCCTTGATCACAATGCCTCCAGCGCGTCCCGGAGTCGGCGCAGCAGAGCGATGTCCGGCTCCGCGAACACCGGCCCCGGTGGTCCGGCAGGAGGTGCCCCGCCTGTGGCGGCCCCGGGGTCCGCGCCCGCGAGTCCGCCTCCGGGGTGCGGACATCTGTCCGGCACGCCCGCCGCCGGGCGGTCGTGCGGCCCCGGGGTCACCAGGCCGGCCGCGGCCAACCGGCGCAGTTCCACGAGGGTGTGGAAGGCGGGCCGCCCCAGTGCGCGGGCGATGTCCGTCGGAGTGCGGATGCCGTCGGCCAGTTCCAGGATCCGGAGCTGCCGGTCCGGTACGGCACGCAGCCGGCTGCTCTGTCCGGGCGCCGCAGCGGACCGCACCTGTCGCCCGGTGGGGTGGGGTTGGGCGCCCTGCGACGCACCGGTCCGCACCACCGGATCGGCCGGGTGCCCGGGCGGGGCGGCGGCGCCGGCCGGCACGGGCGGCAGGACGTCCAGGCGCGGATCGGGCCAGATGCGGTCCAGGAAGGCCAGCCGGCGCACCGTCTCGCGCTCCACCACCAGCGGCACGACGCCCCCGCGGGCTGCCAGCCAGTGCCGGACACCGTGCCGGAATCTGCCGGGCCCGCCACCGGGCGCGAGCACGAAGAAGGCCGCGTCGTACAGCGCGACGCCCCGGCACAGTTCCAGTACCCCGGCGGTGACGCGACCGGAGGCCACCAGGTGCCGCGTCCCGCCGTCGTCCTGCCCCGCACGGGTCATCGCCGCCTCCCAGCACGCCCGGGAGAGGGCGCAGCCCCGGTTCAGCAGGATCTCCAGCCCCGTGGCCGCCGAACTCTCGGCGTGCACGATGTGGCCGTCGACGAGGAAGAGGGTGCCCCCTGCGCGGGTGAAGGCACCGGTGGCGCGCTCGACGGCGAGCCGGTGCAGCGTCGAGGGGGTGAGGGTCGGGGCGTTGCGGGCCGGCACGGTGCCCGGGTACGCGGCACCCGGACACGCGGTGCCGTGCGGTAGCGGGGCGCCACGCGTCGCGGGCGGGCGCCCGGCCGGGTCGTACGGCGCCGCAGGGGCCGGTAAGGGGCGCGGCAGGCCCTCCGGCGGATGGCCCCGGTGCTCCCCTTCGCTGCCGGCCGGTTCGGTACCGGAGCGCGACCGGGGCTCCGGCGTGGGGACCGCTCCCATCAGAGCACCATCCGGTCTGCGATCTCCGCCAGCCGTATCCGGGCCAGCGCGAGATTGCCCTCGTCCCGGGCGAGCCACAGGTGGAGGAAGAGCGTGCCGTCCAGGGCACCGGTCACGAACCGCAGCAGGTGGTAACTGTCGCTGTTCGTCGCGATGATGTCCTCGACGGCCGGGGCCGTTCCGCCTCGGTGCGGCGCGGAGTCGGAGACGTCCTGGGTGCCGGGAGGGGACGGGTGTCCGGGGGCGGTGTCCGGGCCGCCGGGTCCCGGGCCGGTTCCGCCACCGGGAGGGCCGGTCCGGGGAGCCTGTGGAGCAGCGCCGGGGGGCGCCGCCGCGGGGTCGCCCGGGGCGCCGAGTGAGGAGAGCGGGCCGAGGGAGCGGTACTCGGCCACCATTCTGGCCAGTTCGGCCGTCTCGCAGGCGGCGGCCTCGTGGTCACCGCCGGGCGGCTCCCCGGCGACACCGAGCGCCAGTCCGCTGATCCAGTCCACCACGGCGGCGCAGCGGGCACCGGGCAATCGCATCGCTTCCAGGAGGCACTCGTCGATTCCGGGCACGCTGCACTCCCCTCCCCGGCACACCGCATCACTACCGAAACCGCCCGGCCACGGACAGTGAGGCTCACACTACGCATGTGCACGGCAGAGCAGCGCGTGTTCCGGCATTTTCCCGGGGAACATGCCAAGACCGCCTCGAAGTTGACCGAACCTCGGCAGTAGAGGGTCGCTTGAGTCCTGTTTCTGATCGAATCAGATCGAATTTCTGAGCATGCGAAAACCGGACCCGGCTCACCCCACGGGGCCGCACACCCAGGACATCCGTACGCTCCGCACCAGGCACGCCGTACCGGGCCGGCGCTCAGGCGGTGGCGGTCCGCCGCGGGGTGAAGGAGGCGGCATATGCGACCGTCACCAGAACCAGCGCCATCGGCACCAGCATGGCCGCGCGGTAGCTCCACGCGTCGCCGAGCGCCCCCACCAGAGGCGAACCGATGAGGAATCCGACGTAGTTGAAGATGTTGAGGCGGGCGACAGCGGAGTCCGACGCCCCCGGGAAGAGCCGTCCCGCAGCCGCGAAGGTCTGCGGCACGAGCACACACAGCCCGAGCCCGAGCAGGGTGAAACCGAGCATGCCCGTTCCCGGGCCTTGGGCCGCCGCCACCGTGCCGAACCCGAGCGCCGCCAGCAGCGCTCCCGCGCGGACGACGGTCGCGGCGCCGAATCGTCGTACGCCCAGATCACCGAGAGAGCGGCCGACGAGCGTCGTCGCCATGTAGACGTTGTAGGGGACGGTGGCGAGCTGCTCCGAGCTGCCCAGCACATCCTGGAGGTACTTCGCGCTCCAGTTGGAGACGGTGGAGTCCCCTATGTAGGCGAAGGTCATGACCAGGCACAGCGGCAGCAGCAGCCGGAAGGCGGCCACCTGCTGCCCCGCCCCGGCAGCGCCGGCACCCTCCTCCGGCTCCGGACCGCGGCCGGCGTCCAGGTACCACCGGCTGCCCAGCAGCGCAGCGGGCAGCAGCACGGCGGCCACCGGCAGATACGAGCCGAGGAGCGGCACCTGCCCGTGCGCACCCACCCAGGCCAGCGTCGCGCCCACGATCCCGCCCAGGCTGTACGCGGCGTGGAAGCCCAGCATGATGCTGCGGCCGTAGCGGTGCTGGAGACTCACCCCGAGCATGTTCATCGAGGCGTCCAGCGCCCCGACCCCGACCCCGAAGACCGCGAGCGCCACCGCCAGGTGCAGCACGGCGTCTCCCGCCGCGACGCCCAGCAGCGCCAGCAGCACCACCGGCTGCGACCACCGGAGCACCAGACCGGGCCGTACGCGCTTGACGAGTTGCTCCGCACCCACGCTCCCCGCCCCGGCGAGTACGGGAACAGCCGCGAGAAACGCCGGGAGCAGCGCGTTCGATATGCCGTACCGGTCCTGCACGGCGGGGATGCGCGTCACCAGCAGTGCGAACGCGACGCCCTGTGCGAAGAAGCTGAAGGCGAGCGCGGCCCTGCCGTGCCGCATCCGTGTGTCCACCATGGCCGGACAGCGTATGCCGCACCACTACCGACGGGTAGACCGATCACAGCGTGGATTCCGGCAGTTCTCCCCGTCTTTCGCGGCCGGCTTCGGATGCGGAGCGCGCATCACCGCAACCGGGGGGAGGCGCCCGCGCGCACCGGGGAGCACCGGATCGATCCGCAGGCCTCCCTGCCGTGCGGAAGCGGAGCGAGGAGCCCAGCCTGGAGGAAGCGGAAAGGACGCGCAGCCGGCCGACGGCCACGACCGCCGGGCCGGTCCCGCGCACCGGCAGCGGTCGACAGCCGGATGGGCCCTCGAGCCGACCGGCGGGCCGACGGAAGCGGACGGACGGAGCCGAGGCCATGGCACGGCTGCTGATCGACAGGGACGACCTGGTCGTCCGGCCGGCCTGGTGGCAGAGGGTCGCCACAGGACACCGGGAGATACGGGTACCGCTGTCCGCGGTGGCGCGGGTCGGCGGCGCCTCGGCCTGGTGGCGCCCGCTGCGGGGCCGGGCGCAGCGGACCAGCCATCTGCCCGGGCTCGCGCACCTCGGGGTCTGGCGGCATCCGGACGGGCAGGATTTCGTCGCGGTCCACCCGTGGAAGCCGGTCGTGGTCGTCGAGACGCGGGGACATACCCGGTTCGCCCGTATCGCCGTCTCGGTGCGCGACACCCGGGCGGCGGTCGGAGTCCTCCCCGCCGACCGCCGTCGCGACCGCCCGTTCTGCTGACCGGTGCGGACCGTCCGCCGCGGGGGACGCCGGTCGTGCCCGGCGGTTCCCCGGCCGGTCGCGGTGTGCGTGGGGGTGAGTACTGGGGTGCGGGGGCGGGGGTTTCGCCGGGTGGGTGGTGTGAGGCCGCCCATAGGGTCCACGTCACGTACGGACCAGCCCGTGAGCCGCTTTCAGCCGGCGCCGCCCAGCCCCGCGTAGTAGTGGGTGAGCACCGCCTCGGCTCCGGACCCCTGGGCGGTGACGATCCGTTGGTGGCGGGCCGACCGGAGGTCACCCGCGACCAGGAGGCGGGGATGCTGGGCCGCGGGCGGGCAATAGCCGTCGGGGCCGGGCGCGAGGTCGCCGTCGAGCGGCGCGGCACGGGAGCCGAGGTTGCCGAACAGCGCCCGGGTCCGCACCTCGTGCACCCCGCCGTCGGTGCACCGCGCCGCGACCCGGTAGCCGCTGTCCAGGGACACCACCGTGGCGTGCTCGACCTCGTGGAGCCGTACCCGGGCGTCGTGGGCGGCTTCCGTCGTCTTGTACGCGTCTCCCGCCGGGTGCAGCACCTCCAGTCGCGCGGCGGCTCCGGGGCGGGTGCGCAGCCAGGTGCCGAGCGGGCGGTCGGCGCCCAGCACCACGGCCGGATCTCCCGCCCCGAGGTCCTCGGGCCGGACCCGCCACAGCGGGGGCGGCCGCAGCCCCTCCGGGGCCTCGATCCACGCCGCGTGCCCGGGTGTCAGCGCTGTGGTTCCGGTGGCCACCAGCACGGCGGCCGCGGTGAGCGTGCGGCCGTCCGCGAGGACGGCCTCCGCCCGGTCCCGGTGGGCCCGCACCCGGAGGGCACGCGCCTGCAGGAGGGTGCACCGGCCGGTGTCCCGCACCCGGTCGACGTCCGCGACGAGCGCCCGGGCGAGGGCGGCGCCGTCGCTCCAGCCTCCGGGGACGTTCTCCAGCGCGCCGATGTCCCACACCTTTCCGCCCACCCGGTCGGCCTCGACGAGGACCGTGCGCAGACCCAGTCCGGCCGCCATGAGCACCGCCGCGACCCCCGCCGGTCCGGCGCCGACGACCACCAGTTCCGGCTCCATGCACACTCCTTCGGCCGCGCTCCGCCGCCGGGCCGCTCCCGGCGTGCCCCCACGGTCCCATCCCGGACGCGCCCGGCCCGCGACCGGCTCCATCCGGCCGCCGGCTCGCCCCGGTCCACCCTCGTGTTCCCGGTCCACCGTGCCCCTGGTCCACCGTGCCCCGGTCACCGCTCCGCCGCCGGAGCCAGGTCGCGCCCGGTCCCCGGTCCGCCGGTCGCCGGACGCGGGGGACAATCGTGCGGTGATGGACGACGACCCGTATCTGTGGCTGGAAGAGATCGAGGGCGACGCCGCGCTCGGCTGGGTGCGCGAACGCAACGCGGAGACGGTGGCGGAACTGACCGCCGACCCCGGGTTCGAGACGCTGCGCGGGGAAGTGCGGGAGATCCTGGGCGACCCCGCGCGGATTCCGTACGTCAGGCGCCGCGGGCCGTATCTGTACAACTTCTGGCGCGACACCGACCACCTCCGAGGGGTGTGGCGGCGCACCACCCTGGAGGAGTACCGGCTGCCGGAGCCGCGCTGGGAGACCCTGCTGGACCTGGACGCGCTGGCGGCGGCCGAGAACGTGCCCTGGGTGTGGGCAGGTGCCTCGGTGCGGCGGCCGGACCGGAGGCGGGCGCTGGTGGAGCTGTCCCGGGACGGGGCGGACGCCGCCGTCGTACGGGAGTACGACCTGGAGGCCCGCGCCTTCGTGGAGGACGGGCGAAGCGGCTTCGCGCTGCCGGAGGCGAAGAGCTCGGTCGGCTGGATCGACGAGGACCACCTCTTCGTCGGCACCGACACCGGCCCCGGTTCGCTCACCGCGTCCGGCTATCCCCGCACGGTGCGGCGGTGGCGGCGCGGCACCCCGCTCGCCGAGGCCCCGGTGGTCTTCGAGGGGCGGGAGGAGGACGTGTCGGTCGCCGCCTGGCACGACCCCACCCCGGGGTTCGAGCGGAGTCTGGCTGCCCGGAACCGGGACTTCTGGCACCGCGAGCTCTTTCTGCTGGGTCCGGACGACACCCCGGTGCGGATCGAGGTGCCGGACGACTCCCTGGCCCGGGTGCACCGCCAGTGGCTGCTGGTGCGGCTGCGCTCGCCCTGGCTGGATCGGCCCGCCGGAGCGCTGCTGGCCTTCGGCCTCGACGCGTTCCTGGCCGGGGAGCGGTCGCACGACGTGCTCTTCACGCCCGACGAGCGCACCGTCCTGGACGGCTACGCCACGACCAGGCGCCATATCGTCCTGGAGACCCTCACCGACGCCTCCTCCGCTCTGCACCTGCTCGCCCCGGACGCGGGCGGTGGCTGGTCGCGCAGTCCGCTGGGCGAGGTGCCGCCGCTGTCGACGGCAACCGTGACGGCGACCGCTCCGGACGAGGAGGACGAGAACGCGGAGGAGGTCCTCTTCGACGTCGACGGGTACCTGCAACCGTCCACGCTGTGCCGGGTGGCGGCCGACGCGCCGCAGCCGGAGACGCTGAAGCGGGCGCCGGTCCGCTTTTCCGCCGAGGGGCTGTGCGTACGGCAGCACTTCGCGGTCTCGGCGGACGGGACCCGGGTGCCCTACTTCGTGGTCGGACCGGAGCAGCAGGAGGGTCCGGCACCGACGCTGCTGTACGGCTACGGCGGGTTCGAGGTGTCACTCACCCCGTCCTACTCGGCGGTGACGGGCCGGACATGGCTGGAGCGCGGCGGCACGTACGCGGTGGCGAACATCCGTGGCGGCGGCGAGTACGGTCCCGCGTGGCACCGCGCCGCGCTCGGCGCCGAACGGGACCGGGCCTTCGAGGACTTCGCCGCTGTCGCACGGGACCTGACGGCTCGGGGCGTCACCGTCCCGAAACGGCTCGGTGTCGCCGGAGGCAGCAACGGAGGTCTGCTGACGGGCGTGATGCTCACCCGCTGCCCCGAGCTCTTCGGCGCGGTGGTCGCCGAGGTGCCGCTGCTGGACATGCTGCGCTTCCACAAGCTCCTCGCCGGCAATTCCTGGATCGCCGAGTACGGCGACCCCGAGGACCCCGACGAGCGGGCGCATCTGCGGCGCTGGTCGCCGTATCACAATCTGGCCGCCGGCCGTTCGTACCCGCCGCTGCTGCTGACCACCTCGACCCGCGACGACCGGGTCCACCCGGGCCACGCGCGGAAGATGGCTGCCCGGATGCGCGACCTGGGACTACCGGTCCGGTACTACGAGAACACCGGGGGCGGGCACGCGGGTGCCGCCGACCACGAGCAGGCCGCCTTCGTCGAGGCGCTGGTCCACACCTTCCTCTGGAGGGCCCTGAGCGGCCCGGGCCGGGTCCCGGACTGAACCGGACCCGGCGCCTCAGCCCAGATGCACCCGGAGTGCCTCGCGGACCGTGTCCGGTCCGGGCGCCTCGGCGGCCCACGCCGCGTACCCGTCGGGGCGGACCAGGAGAGCGGTACGACGGTCGCTCGCCCAGTGGCGTACGGCCAGTGGGCCGTTCCCCCCGGCGGCCGGGGGCGTCGCCGCCCTCGGCGCGATCAGGACGAACCGGCCGCCGCGCAGGGCCTCGTGGAGGCGTCCGCCGTCCGCGAGGCGCACGTCGGGCACCCGGCGGCCGGTGAGCCGGTGGGAGCCGCGCGGCGCCGGGTAGCGGTAGCCGATGCCGGTGATCCGTCCGATGACCGCGCGGCGGGCCGGGCCGACGGTGTCGAGGAGGGTGGTCAGAGCCCCGCGCGCGGCACGCGCCCAGGGGGTCTTCGCCATGGCGAGCCGGACGATTCCGCCGCTGCTGCGCAGCACGGAGGTGCCGACGGGGTGCCGTTCCGCGTGGTAGGTGTCGAGCAGTGCGTCGTCGGCGTGGCCGGCGGCGACCCGGGCGAGCTTCCAGCCGAGGTTCGCCGCGTCCTGCAGCCCGGTGTTCATCCCCTGGCCTCCGGCGGGAGTGTGGACGTGGGCGGCGTCGCCCGCCAGGAAGACCCGGCCGACCCGGTAGGCGGGTGCCTGGCGCTCGTCGCTGTGGAAGCGGGACATCCAGCGCGCGTCGTACATCCCGAAGTCCCGTCCGAGTGCGCGGCGGGTGATCTCCTTGACCTCGTCGAGCGCGACCGCCTCGTGGTCGGGGACGGCTCGGCCGCGGTGCCATCCGATGACGCGGTGGTAGCCGTCGCCGAACGGCGCGATGAACGCGAAGGCGTCCCCGACGGCGTTGACGGTGAGGAGCGAGTCGGGCTGCTCGGCCAGTCGCACATCGGCCAGCACCACGGAACTGATGACGGATCGGCCGGGAAAGGGCAGTCCGACCGCCTCGCGTACGGCGCTGCGCATGCCGTCGGTACCGACCACGTAGGAGGCCCGGAGGGTGGCGGGGTCCGCGGCCGGTCCCCGTACGTGGACCGCCACACCATCCGCGTCCTGGGCCAGGCCGGTCAGTTCGGTCTCGTACCGGAAGTCGACACCGGCGTCGACGGCGCGCCGGTGCAGGACCTTCTCGACCTCGTACTGCGGAAGGACCAGGAGGTGGTTGAAGCGGCTGGGGAGGGTGTCCAGGCCGATGGTCAGCCTTCCGAAGAGGCGCAGCCGGTCCAGAGGCCGGCCGGCGGACTCCAGGTCCTCGGCGAGTGCCCGCGCGTCGAGGAGTTCGAGGGTGCGGGCGTGCAGGACGAAGGCGCGGGAGAGGTTGCTGATCCCCGCGCCGCGCTTCTCCAGGAGGGTCACCGGGACGCCCGCCGCGGCCAGGTCACCGGCGAGGAGGAGGCCGGTGGGGCCGGCGCCGACGACGATCACGGTAGGGGTGCCGGGGTTGGTGCCGGATCCGGTCGTGCTGCTCATCAGGACCTCCTGAGCCAACGACTGTTGGCCAACGCTCGTTGACCACGCGACGGCGACACTAGAGGCCGGGAGAACGGTCGTCAACACTTGTTGGCCAACGAGTGTTGGCATATGGTCGCGGACGTGACCCGAAGCAAGCCCCCCGCCCCCGCCGCCCCGCGCCGCTCCGCGACGACCCGGACCGCCATCCTCGAAGCCGCCCGTGAACGCTTCGCCGCCGACGGCTACGAGCGGGCGACGATCCGCGCCATCGCCCGGGACGCCGGTATCGACCCGTCGATGGTGATGCGCTACTACGGCAACAAGGAGGGGCTGTTCGCCGCCGCCGTCGCCGTGGACCTGGACCTGCCGGATCCGGACTCCCTGCCGCGCGAGCGCGTCGGTCACACCCTGGTGGCGCACTTCCTGGCGATATGGGAGGGCGACGGAGAGCTCACGGCACTGCTGCGGGTCGGCACCACCAACGAGGCCGGAGCACAGCGCATGCAGCGCATCTTCCAGGAACAACTCCTCCCCGTCGTGCGGGGGATGCACCCGGACCCGGAGCAGGCACCGGTACGGGCCGCGCTGGTGGCCTCCCAACTGCTGGGCCTCGGGCTGACCCGCTACGTGCTGCGGCTGCCACCGGCCGTGGCACTGGACCGGGAGGAGATCGTGGCATGGCTGGGTCCCACGCTGCAGCGCTATCTGACCGCGGCCCACCCGTAGGCCGGCCGCAGCCAGGGCCCTGCGGTGCCCGTCGGCGCCGACACGTCCGCACCGGGATCGGCGGGCGCCGGAGCGGCGACCCCGAGGGCACCGGGAGGCGTCGCCCCTCAGGCCGCTCCGGACACGCTCCCCGGGACAACGGCCCGGGAGGCCGCCGCATCCGTCCGTCCGGCCACCGGTCCCCGGTCACCTGCCAGCACCTCGGCAGCGGCCACCCCCGAGGCGGCACTGGCGCCGTGGGTGTAGATCTGCGCGGCGCCTCCGGCGGTGGCACCGGGCAGTCCCATCTCCACCACGATCGCGTCGGGCCGCGCGGCGGTGAGTGCGGCGGCGGCCCGGCTCATCCACGCGTGCCGGGAAGCGTCCCGGACCACCACGACCAGCGGTCGCCCCGCGGCGGGCGCCAGCGCGCAGCCCTCCAGCGTGACGGTGCGCTCCCGCAGTTCGTCGCCGCGCACCCGCGCGGACGTCGTACCCGGAAGCCGCTCCTGCAGCGGAGCCGCGACGCCCCACGGGGTCTGCTTGCCGACGGCCATGTTGGTGACCGGCACCAGCTCCACCACGTGCGGGGCGGTGCGCAGGGGCAGGCTCTCCCCGGCCGCGCCACCGAGGCGGACGGCGCGGCGGGCGGCGACGTGACCGATGTCCTCGACCGTTCCCGGGGTGCTCCGGTCCGCGCGCAGCCGCGCCGACCAGTCGGCGAACTCCGCGACCCGGGCCGCCGCTTCGGCCAGCCGCTCCTCGGACAGGCCGCCGTCGGCGACGGCACCGACCAGCGCGTCGACCAGCTGCCCGACAGTGGCCTCCTCGGCGCTCTCCCCGCCCACGCAGATGGCGTCCACCCCGGCCGCGACGGCCCGCACCGTCGCTCCCTCGATCCCGTGGCGCCGGGTGACGGCACCCATTTCGATGGCGTCGCTGACGATCAGGCCGTCGAAGCCCAGCTCCTGCCGCAGCAGCCCCTCGAGCACGGGCCGGCTGAGGGTGGCCGGGAGTTCGGAGTCGTAGGCGGGGACCAGCAGATGACCGCTCATGACGGCTCGGACACCGGCCTGGAGCGCCGCCCGGAACGGGGGCAGCGCCTGAGCGGCGATCTCGGCCGCGTCGGCACCGTAGGTGGGCAGCTCGTGGTGCGAGTCGGCGGCGACGTCGCCGTGCCCGGGGAAGTGCTTGACGCAGGCGGCCACGCCGGACGACTGGAGTCCGCGGATCCATCCGGCGGTGTGCCGGGAGACCAGTTCCGGGGACGCACCGAAGGACCGGACCCCGATGACGGGGTTGTCGGGGTTGGAGTTGACGTCCGCACTGGGGGCGTAGTCCAGGCTCACCCCGGCGGAGCGCAGTTGGCGGCCCAGGTCGGCGGCGACGGCCTCGGTCAGCTCCGGGTCGTCGACGGTGCCGAGGGCGAAGTTGCCCGGGCGCGTCGAGCCGGTCGCCCACTCCATCCTGGTGACGTCGCCCGCCTCCTCGTCGATGGCGACGACGAGCTCGGGGTTCTCCGCGCGGAGTCGGGCGGTCAGCCGGGCGACCTGGTCGGGGGAGGCGATGTTGCGGGAGAAGAGCACGACGGACGCCAGCCCGTCGCCGATCTCGCGCAGGATCCAGTCGGGCGCCTCCGTGCCGACGAATCCCGGTTGCAGGACGGAGAGCGCGAGTCGGCGCAACTCGCTGCTGTGCTTCTTGGCGGACATCGACCGCGCCTTTCGGTGAGACCGGTACGTCGGCGACGGCAGGGAACGGATTCCGCGCCGCCGATCATCTTGGTATAGACCAACGCTGTACGCCCCAGATTAACCACACGCGTCAAGGAGTGCCCCCGCACTCCGGAGGGTCGCGCCCGGGTACCTCCCGGCGCCGCCGCGCCACCGGGCGCCGGGTCGGCGGGAGTTGACATTCGATTTGGTCTAGTCCAACTTTGGTGGGGCGCGAGCCAATGGAGAGACACATGTGGCACGTGTTCCGTTTCACGGCGGAGCGCCCCGCATCGCTGCGCCTCCGGACCGCCGCAAGGTGACCCGCCCGTGGGCCAGGGCACGGTGGCGGGCGCCCGCCGTCCGCGACCGGCGACCGCCGCCGAGCGCCCCGTCGGCCCCGCCCTCCGCGCCGCGACCCGGCCGCGAACCGCACCTGGCACCCGGCCGGTCACCTGCCACCGCACACCCACCGGACGTACGACTGCCACCGCCCCTTCCGGGGGACGGCAGTGAGCACCTGGAGTACCGCATGGCGACGTCTGACCCCTACCTCCATCGAGCCGCATCGAACATCCCCTACTTCAGCGCGGACGGCGACACCTACCTGGCGCGGACGCCGCTGCGCGAACTGAGCAAGAACCGCCCCCTCCGCGTGCTGTCCGAGGAGGACTTCACCTTCTGGCAGACCTACGGCTACATCGTGGTGAAGCAGGCGATCCCCGCCTCGGCAGCACGGCGGCTGCTGGACTTCGCCTGGGACTTCCAAGGACTCGACCCGGACCGTCCGGAGACCTGGTACCGGGAGCGCACCTTCCGTTCCGACCTGGAACGGGAGCTGCACATCTACGGGTTCGTCGAGGCCTACCACCACCAGCTCATCTGGGACAGCCGCCAGACCCGGCGGGTGTACGACGCCTTCGTCGACGTGTGGGACTGCGAGGAGCTGTGGGTCACCCTGGACCGGCTCAACCTCAATCCGCCCAATGTCCGCAACCGCGACCGGGCCCTGATCGAGCGCCGGGACCGGGGCTTCGACATCGAACTCCACTGGGACATCGACACCTCGCTCGGCGTGCCGCCGCAGCGGGTGCAGGGCGTCATCGCGCTCAACGACACCGAACCGGCGCTGGGCGGCTTCCAGTGCTGCCCCGAGCTCTTCCGGCGGTTCGACCGCTGGAAGGCCCTGCAACCGGAGGACCGCGACCCGATCCGGCCCGCGGTGGACCGGCGGGAGATGCCCGTGGTGCGGCCCGAACTCGCGGCCGGCGACCTGCTCATCTGGAACGGCCTGCTCGCGCACGGCGTCGCGCCCAACACCTCCGAGCAGGGAGTGCGTTCGGTCCAGTACCTGTCGATGATGCCCGCACTGGAGAGCCACCGCGGTCTGCGGCAGTCGCGGACCGACTCGTGGCGCCACCTGAGCACCCCGGACTGGAACCCGACCCTGGTGGGTGACCCGGACCGGCACGAGTCCCTGCGGTACGGACCCGCCGAACTCACCGGACTGGGCGCCAGGCTGCTGGGGCTGGAGTCCTGGCACGACCCGGTACGCGACACCGGCACCGCGACCGGCGAAGGCACCGAGACCACCGCGGCCACCGGGGAAGAGACATGCGCCGTATCTGTCTGACCCTGCCCACCAACCGGCCCTGCGCCGCGACGATCGCGGCCGTCGGAGCGGAGGCCGCCTACGCCGCCGCGCACTTCGGCACCGAGGTCCGTCTGCTGGTCCTCGACTCCTGCTCCGCGGCCGTGTACGCCGAACACGCCGCCGCCGTGCGGAACCTGCCGGCCGCCCCAGGAGTCACCGTCCACCACCTGGACGAGGGCCGGCAGGCCGACTTCCTGCGGCGGGTGACCGAGGGCACCGGGTACGCCGAACCCGGCCTGCTGCGCGAACTGCTGCTGCCCGAAGCGCTCTCCTACGGCGCCTGCACCGACCGCGCCTTCCTGCTCGCCGCCGCGCTCGGCTGCGAGTCGGTGCACCGCCGGGACTCCGACAGCCGGTACCAGACCGTGGACGGCTCCCCCGTCTTCCCCGTGCACCAGGAGTTGATGTCGCTGGGCGAGCGGGCCGGTGACGCGGCGGCGCACGTGACCCGGACCGCGCTGCCGGCCGAACACACCGGCAGACGCGTCGCGCTGGTGGGCAGTTCGTTCATCGGGGCGCCGTCGGTGGACCTCGGGGACATGCCGAGCGCCGCTCCGGAGATCCACCACGAGGTCGTCGGCCTGTGGGCGCCCGCGCACTGGTCCCCCCGGCGGAAGCGGGAGCTGGCCCGGGAGTCGTTCCTGGGCGCCGGCACCCGGCCCTTCGAGCGGGACGACTCGCTGCTGACCCTGGTGGACCCGATGCGGGTGGACATGTGCAACGTCAGCTTCCACGGGGTGCACGAAAGGGTGCCGCTGCCGCCGGCCCGGGACACCATCGGCAGCGACTACTTCCTGCTCCACCTCGTCCGGCACGCCGGGCTGCCCGGAGTGCTGCACAACCGGAACATCGTCAATTACCACACCACGGAGCGGCGCACGGACCAGGGCTTTCTCGCCTACCAGCGGCGCTTCGCCAAATTCCTGCTGTCGATGCTCTACTTCCACTCCCTCTACGAGGCGATGGCCGGCGCGGGCGACGCGCTGCTCGACGGCGACGGGCAGGTGCGCGGTTCCACGGTCGCCGCACTCGCCCGCCGAAGCACCGCACTGGACCGGCGGGAGAACATCCAGCGGCTCGACACACTCGAGGCCGCCTACCACA
>NZ_ALAP01000094.1 GCF_000280905.1 Streptomyces sp. AA1529
CGGCGCCGCCCGCCCCGGCCGTGCCGGACGCCGCGCCGCCGCAGGAGCACGCCACGAGGACGCACGGCACCGGCCCCGCGGCGGCCCCCGCTTCCGGTGTCCCCCGCGCTTCCGACGCCGCCCCCGATGACCCCGAGGGCGCCGGAGCCGACGGAAGTCCCGAAGCTGCCGAAGGCGCCCGCGCGCCGGGGGACATCGGGCCGCACCAGGACGCCGCGGTGCCCGGGAGCGGGGGAGCGGCCGCGGAGGGTGGCGAAGCCGCCTCCGGGACCGGGACGCCGCCCCCGGCGCCCGGCGAGGAGCAGATGCAGGGCATGCCGACCGTCACGGGGCCGCCGACGGCGCCCGCCGGCCCACATCCTCCGCACGGCGGCGCGCCCGCGGAGCCCGGCCCGCCCGCCACGCCGCCGTACGCCGTGCCCGTCCCGGCCGCGGTCCGGCCCGGGCGCGCGCACGGGCGCGGCATGCTGCTGGGGGCGCTCGGTGTGGTGCTGGCGCTGGTGTCCGGTCTCGGCACCTTCGTCGCGCTGCGCGTGTACGACGGCGGCGGGGACACCGAGCGGGAGCAGCCGGATGCCGCGGCGGAGGCGTCCCCCGGTGACGGGCCGCGGACTCCGTCGCCGGAGGACATCGGCAGCCCGGCTCCGGGCGGCGCGCTGCCCAAGGGGTATCTGGGCGCCTGGCAGGGCAGCGTCCAGGACGCCGACGGCTCCACCATCACCCGCCGGTTCGAGATCCGGCAGGGCGAGCAGGGCGAGGTCGTGGCCAGGACCGTCAACATCCGGGCCGACATGATGTGCGAGGGCGAGGCGACACTGGTGGCCTTCGAGGGCGCCGACAGGGGGCTGCGGATCACCAGCCGGATCACCGGCAGCCATCCCGCTTCCACGTCCTGCTCCCCCTACCAGGAGCAGACGCTGCGGCTGCGCACCGACGACACCCTCTCCTGGATCTATCCGAGCGGGTCGCTCTCGGCGAAGCTGCGCAGGGTGGGCGACCCCGCGGCTCCCGTGCCCCGCGGCATGGCGGGCGAGTGGCAGGGGACCACGGCGCAGGGCGAGGAGCGCACTCTCACCCTGCGCCGCGGCCGGGTCGGGACCGCCACCGTACGGCTGGCCGGGGAGCACGCGGGCGTGCCCTGCGTGTGGGAGAACACCCTCGGCGGTGCGGAGGAGGACACCCTGACGTACGGGCCGGACCGGGTGGACGGGGCCTCGGGTCCCGGGTGCGCGGCGTCGGCCGAGTCGCTGCGGATCACCGCGGTCGGCGACGACGCGATCCGGGTGGCCCCGGTCGGGGAGCCCGGCGGGGCGGGGCGCCTCTACCGCCGGGCCGGTTCGGACTGAGCCCCGCGGGGGCCGACCGGCCGGGCCCGGGCGGTCAGCGCCCGCCGCCCGTCGGCACCGTCAGCCGCGAGGGGTCGTGTGCGGGTGAGGTGAACTCCAGCCGGGCGCCGTCCGGGTTGTACTCGGCGTACAGCGGGTCGACCGTGTCGACGACGACGGCGAGCCGGTGGCCCCGGGGGACGTCGTACGCCGTGGAGAACAGTTCCAGATCCACCGGGAACGGCTTTCCGGGGGTGCGGTCGTGGAACGTGTAGGGCGCGTGGGTGATCAGCTTGCCGGTGCCCAGCGGGCCGACGTCGTAGAGGTAGGCGTAGTAGGTGCCGTTCGCGCTGGTGCTGGTCACGGTCGTGTGCAGGGTCGGGGTGCCGCGCACCGCGGTTTTCCCCGGGTAGCGCTCCGACTGCCATACGGCGGCCCGGGAGCGCGGCAGCAGCGGTACGTACACCAGGGGCGGCAGCTTGAGGAACTGGTCGAGGACCCCGGTGAGCAGTACCGTGCCGCCGTCGGCGCCGGAGTTCTTTCCGGTGGCCGGCTTCCTCGTCCCGTCGAGCGGGACGGTGCGGCTGCCGGTGGAGACCTCCCGCCAGCTTCCGAAGCCCTCGTAGCCGCCGCCGGAGCGGGACTTGAGCTGCACGGGGGCTTCGGTGGCGATGCCGTTGCGCTCGCCCTTCAGATAGCGGTCGAACCAGCGCCTGGCGTGCGACCAGGTGTCGTTGGGGAGTCCGAGCAGACCGGTCGCCTCGGCGGTGGCGTGGTCGCCGGGGCGGAACTCCAGCCGCTTGGGGCCGCGCAGCTTCTCGTAGAAGTCGGCGTACTGGTTCGGCGGGAAGATCGAGTCGTTCCAGGCGTTGCCGAGCATGATGGCGGCGCCGTTGTCGTTGATCCGGTCGAGATAGGTCGCGGGGGAGCGCTTCTTCCCCCAGGCGATCATCTCGTCCTCCTTGTCCAGGTCGGAGGAGAGGAAGTCAGCGAGGATCTCCCGCAGTTCGGCGCTGGGGCGGCCGGTGAGTCCGCCCGAGGCGCCGAGCAGCCCGGCCGCCTGGAGGTGCTGGGTGCGGCCGCTGTAGATGGCGCCGATCAGGTCGGCCCAGCCGCTGAGCGCGGTGACCGCCTTGATCCGCGGGTCGTGCCCGGCCGCCAGCAGGCTGATGCCGGCGCCGTAGGAGACTCCGCCCATGCCGACGCGGTCCTCGTCGGCCGGGGTGTGGGCCAGCGCCCAGTCGATGACGCGGGAGGCGTCGGCGATGTCCTTCGGTCCGCCGGTCTCGATCCGGCCGCCGGACTGCCAGAAGCCGCGCGAGTTGTAGGTGACCACCACATAGCCGGAGTCGGCGAGCTTGCGGGCCTGCGCGAAGTACTCGATCTGCGGGGTGGCCCAACTGGTGGGCAGCACGATCAGCGGGTACTGCCGGGTGCTTCCGGCGGAGGCGTCCGCGGGGAGGAGCACGTTGGCCTTGAGGGTGATGCCGCCGGCGCCCTCGATGTCGACGAACTCCGGCAGGGCGGCGGCCGCCGGGGTCCGCGCGGGCTGTGCGGCGGCGGTGGGCGCGGCGGCCAGCCCGGTGGCGGCGAGCGTTCCGGCGAGGAGGGCCGAGGCGGTACGCACGGAGGTGGGGGAGGGACGCATGCACTGCTCCAGATGTCGTGGGCGACCCGGGTGGGGGAAAGTGACTGGAGAGTAGGCGGGTTGGGCTACCGGGGGTAACCCGTCAGTAGGTTACGGACGGGTAAAGAGGTCGGGTGCTCGCCGCTCCGTACGGGTTCTTGCCAGCCGGGCAGAGGGGACTTACGGTCTCAACCTCACGTATATCTACGCGTGTCGAACAGGCTGCCGCCCCGAGAGAACACCTCGTGAAGGAGCTGCTCATGCCCGACCTCGTACGTGCCGCACTCGTGCAGGCGACCTGGACAGGCGACACCGAGTCGATGATCGCCAAGCACGAGGAGCACGCCCGGGAGGCCGCCCGCCGCGGTGCGCGGATCATCGGCTTCCAGGAGGTCTTCAACGCGCCCTACTTCTGCCAGGTCCAGGACCCCGAGCACTACCGCTGGGCCGAGCCGGTACCGGACGGGCCCACCACCCGGCGGATGTGCCGGCTGGCGCGGGAGACCGGCATGGTGATCGTCTCGCCCGTCTTCGAGACCGACGGCTCCGGCTTCTACTACAACACCGCCGCCGTCATCGACGCCGACGGCACCGTGCTGGGCACCTACCGCAAGCACCACATCCCGCAGGTCCAGGGGTTCTGGGAGAAGTACTACTTCCGCCCCGGCAACCTCGGTTGGCCGGTGTTCGACACCGCGGTCGGGAAGGTCGGCGTCTACATCTGCTACGACCGGCACTTCCCCGAGGGCTGGCGCGCGCTCGGTCTGGCCGGTGCGCAGCTCGTCTACAACCCGTCGGCCACCTCGCGCGGGCTGTCGGCCTACCTGTGGCAGCTCGAACAGCCGGCGGCCGCCGTCGCCAACGAGTACTTCGTCGCCGCCATCAACCGCGTGGGCACCGAGGAACTGGGCGACAACGACTTCTACGGCACGAGCTACTTCGTCGACCCGCGCGGCCGGTTCGTCGGCGACGTCGCCTCCGACAAGGACGAGGAGCTGCTGGTCCGCGACCTGGACCTGGGCCTGATCGACGAGGTGCGCCGGCAGTGGGCCTTCTACCGCGACCGCCGGCCGGACGCCTACCAGGGACTGGTGCAGCCGTGAGCCGCGCGGAAGCCGCCCCGGCCGCCGCGGAATCCGGCGCCCACCGCGCACTGCTCGCCCGCCACCGGGCCGTGCTGCCCGACTGGCTGGCCCTCTACTACGCCGAGCCGCTGGAGATCACCCACGGCGAGGGCCGCCATGTGTGGGACGCCGAGGGGCGCCGCTACCTCGACTTCTTCGGCGGCATCCTCACCACGATGACCGCGCACGCGCTGCCCGAGGTCACCAAGGCGGTCGCCGAGCAGGCCGGGCGCATCCTGCACACCTCCACCCTCTATCTCGACCGCCCGATGGTGGACCTCGCGGAGCGGATCGCCGCGCTCTCCGGCATCCCCGACGCGCGGGTCTTCTTCACCACCTCGGGCACCGAGGCCAACGACACCGCGCTGCTGCTGGCCACCGCGTACCGGCGGTCCAACCAGGTGCTGGCGATGCGCAACAGCTACCACGGCCGCTCCTTCTCCGCCGTCGGCATCACCGGCAACCGCTCCTGGTCGCCCACCTCGCTCTCGCCCCTCCAGACCCTCTACATCCACGGAGGCGTCCGCACCCGGGGGCCGTTCGCGCACCTGGAGGACGACGCGTTCACCGCCGCCTGCGTCGCCGACCTGGCCGACATGCTGGGCCAGGCCCGCGCGGACGTCGCCGCGCTGATCGCCGAACCCGTGCAGGGCGTCGGCGGATTCACCTCGCCGCCCGACGGGCTCTACGCGGCCTTCCGCGAAGTCCTGCGGCAGCACGGCATCCTGTGGATCAGCGACGAGGTGCAGACCGGCTGGGGCAGGACGGGCGACCACTTCTGGGGCTGGCAGGCGCACGCCGCAGCCGGCCCGCCGGACCTGCTCACCTTCGCCAAGGGCATCGGGAACGGCATGTCCGTCGGCGGCGTCGTCGCCCGCGCCGAGATCATGAACTGCCTGGACGCCAACTCGCTGTCCACCTTCGGTGGCAGTCCCGTGACGATGGCCGCCGCCAACGCCAACCTCGCCCACCTCCTCGACCACGACCTCCAGGGCAACGCGCGGCGCGTCGGCGGCCTGCTGCTGGAGCGGCTGCGGGCCGCCGCAGCCGGACTCGGGGTCGTCCGCGAGGTGCGCGGGCGCGGTCTGATGATCGGGATCGAACTCGTCGAACCCGGCACCGACACGCCCTCGCCCGAGGCCGCCTCGCTCGTACTGGAAGCCGCCCGGGAGGGCGGGCTCCTGCTCGGCAAGGGCGGCGGCCACGCCACCGGCGGCGTGCTGCGCATCGCGCCGCCGCTCACCCTGACCGTCGCCGAGGCCGAGGAGGGCGCCACCGTACTGGAGCACGCCCTGCGTACCGCCGAGTCCGCACTGGCAGGAGGGCAGACCGCATGACCTCGACCCTGATCAAGGGCGGCCTCGTCGTCACCGACGCCGAGGAGACCCAGGCCGACCTCCTCGTCCAGGACGGCCGGATCGCCGCCCTCGCCGCCCGCAACAGCACCGCCGCCGCGGCCTTCACCGCCGACCGGACCCTGGACGCCACCGGCAAGTACGTCATCCCGGGCGGTGTGGACGCCCACACCCACATGGACTTCCCCTTCGGCGGGACCTTCTCCAGCGACGACTTCGAGACCGGCACCCGGGCCGCCGCCTGGGGCGGCACCACGACCATCGTCGACTTCGCCGTGCAGACCAAGGGGCAGGCGCTCCGCGAGGGGCTGGACCGGTGGCACGCCAAGGCCGACGGCCGGTGCGCCGTCGACTACGGCTTCCACATGATTCTCTCCGACGTCGACGACGGCACGCTCCGGGAGATGGACACCCTGGTCGAGGAGGGGGTGACCTCGTTCAAGATGTTCATGGCCTACCCCGGTGTCTTCTACAGCGACGACGGCCAGATCCTCCGCGCCATGCAACGCACCGCGGACAACGGCGGCCTGACGATGATGCACGCCGAGAACGGCATCGCGATCGACGTCCTGGTCGAGCAGGCACTCGCGGCGGGCCGCACCGACCCGCGCCACCACGGCGAGGTCCGCAAGGCGCTGCTGGAGGCCGAGGCCACCCATCGGGCCATCCAGTTGGCCCGGGTCGCCGGGGCGCCGCTCTACGTCGTCCACGTGTCCGCCGCGGAAGCCGTCGAGCAACTGGCCCTCGCCCGGGCCAAGGACCTCCCGGTCTTCGGCGAGACCTGCCCGCAATACCTCTATCTGAGCACCGACAACCTCGCCGAGCCCGACTTCGGCGGTGCCAAGTACGTGTGCAGCACTCCGCTGCGGCCGCGCGAGCACCAGGCGGCACTGTGGCGGGGCCTGCGGACGAACGACCTCCAGGTCGTCTCCACCGACCACTGCCCCTTCTGCTTCACCGGCCAGAAGGAACTGGGCCGCGGCGACTTCTCCAGGATCCCCAACGGTATGCCCGGGGTCGAGCACCGGATGGACCTGCTCCACCAGGCCGTCGTCGACGGGCACCTCACCCGGCGCCGCTGGATCGACCTCGCCTGCGCCACCCCGGCGCGGATGTTCGGGCTGCACCCCAGGAAGGGGACGCTGGCCCCGGGCGCGGACGCCGACGTCGTCATCTACGACCCGCATGCCGAGCAGACCCTCTCCGCCGCGACGCATCACATGAACGTCGACTACTCCGCCTACGAGGGCAAGCGGCTCACCGGCCGTGTCGAGACGGTCCTCTCCCGCGGCGAGCCCGTGCTGGAGGGGGGCAGGTACACCGGCAGGGCGGGCCACGGCCGCTACGTCCCGCGCGGGACCTGCCAGCTCCTCGGCTGACGGCGCGCTTCCGACCATCCGCCGCGGCCGCGGCGGCACCACGTCGAACTGAGGGGAAACCGCATGGATTTCGGACTCGTCCTCCAGACCGATCCCCCCGGCGCCGCGACCGTCGGGCTGATGCGGCGCGCCGAGCGCAACGGGTTCCGCTACGGCTGGACCTTCGACTCGCCGGTGCTGTGGCAGGAGCCGTACGTCATCCACAGCAGGATCCTGGCGGAGACGGACCGGCTCACCGTCGGGCCCATGGTCACCAACCCGGGCACCCGCTCCTGGGAGGTCACCGCCTCCACCTTCGCCACCCTCAACGAGATGTACGGCAATCGCACTGTCTGCGGCATCGGGCGGGGCGACTCGGCGATGCGGGTCGCCGGGCGCCCGCCCACCACCCTGGCCCGGCTCGGGGAGGCCATGCGGACCATCCGCGAGCTGGCCGAGGGCCGCGAGACCGTGGTGGACGGCACCGCGCTGCGGCTGCCGTGGGTGGCGGGCGGCCGGCTCCCGGTGTGGATGGCCGCCTACGGGCCCAAGGCGCTGGCCCTGGCCGGACGGGAGGCGGACGGGTTCATCCTCCAGCTCGCCGACCCGCTGCTGACCGCCTGGATGGTGCGCGCGGTACGGGAGGCGGCGGCGGGCGCCGGCCGCGATCCGGCGGAGGTCAGCGTCTGCGTGGCCGCGCCCGCCTACGTGTGCGAGGACACCCCGGAAGCACTCGCGCACGCCCGCGAGCAGTGCCGATGGTTCGGCGGCATGGTCGGCAACCACGTCGCCGACCTCGTCGCCCGCTACGGCGAGCACTCCGGCGCCGTACCGGAGGAACTCACCTCCTACATCAAGGAGCGGGACGGCTACGACTACGCGCACCACGGTCGGGCCGGCAACCCCGACACCGCGTTCGTGCCCGACGGGATCGTCGACCGGTTCTGTCTGCTGGGGCCCGTCTCCGCGCAGCTGGTGCGGCTGCGGGAGCTCGCGGAGCTGGGGGTGGACCAGTTCGCCCTCTACGCCATGCACGACGCGAAGGAGGCGACCGTCGACGCCTACGGCGCCTCGGTCGTCCCGGAGCTGTCCTGAGGCGCCGAGCCGCCGGGCCCCGGGGACCGGGCGCCGTCCTGCTGCTTGTCGTAGACCAGCGGCTGGTAGTCGGGATGCCTGCGGATCCAGTTCGCCACGAACGGGCAGACCGGTGCCACCTTCTCACCCGCCTCCTGCGCGGACTCCAGGACGTGGTGTGCGAGGGCACCGCCCACCCCGCGGCCCTCGTAGGCGGGCTCGACCTCGGTGTGCGTCACCGCGAGCACGCCCGGGGCGCGCAGGTACTGCGCGACGCCCGCGAGGGCGCCGTCGATCCGGGCCTCGAAGCGGCCCTCGGCGGTGTTGTCGGAGATCTCGAACTGCTCGTCCACGGCCATCCCTCCTCGTTCTTGCCGGTGCTTCCGGCGGTTTCGGCAGTTCCGGCTCCGGCGCGGCAGCTTCCTGCCCCGGCCGTCCCGGCCGCGGGCCGTCAGCCGGCGGTCTCGCGGAGCTGTGCCAGAAACCGTCCCGGCTCCAGGGCCCGCCCCCGGTCGTCGAGCACGGCGACGGGCTCCCCGCGGAAGAGCACGGTCGGGGTGGCCGCGACGCCGCTCTCGTCGAAGGCGCGGCTGACCCGCCTGGCCCAGGTGCGGTACGCGCCCTCCAGCACCGCGTCGTCGAACGTGTGGCGGCGCAGCCCGGGGACGTCGTTGGCCAGCCCGAGCAGCATCCGGTCCTCGGCGAACCCGTCGTGGCTCTCGTGCGGCTGGTTGCGGAAGAGGGTGCGCAGATAGCCCAGGAACTGGGCCTGGCCCACGTCGGCCGCAGCTCCCGCGGCCGCCAGCGCGTGGTGTGAGCCCTGGCCGCCGAGTTGGTCGTCGAGGAACGTGCCGAAGTGGTGGTGCAGCACCACTTCGCCGTCGTCGGCGAGCTGCTGCAGCGTGCCGCCCAGCGTGTTCTCCGTGCGGGCGCAGTACGGGCAGCGCAGATCCAGGTAGAGGTCCAGCACCGGCGGCCCCGGCTCGGGAGTCTCGGGGCCGGTCCCGTAGACCACCGTCGTGCCGCCTGCGCCGATGGTGTTCGCCGGGATCATACGGCCAGCCTCGCCCTGTCGGCCGCACCCGGCAACGGAGGAGCGCCCATCGGAGTGGGCCGGTCCGTCCCGGCGGCCCGGGTGCCGTCGGCCTCGCCTTGACTTCAACCGCACTTCAACTCACAGGCTGGAGCCCTTCCGGCGCCCCGGCACCCGGCGGGACCGCGGCGCAGCCGTGATGTCCGTCCGCAGTCGGGACGTCCGTCCGCAGTCATGAAGGAGAAGCGCGTGTTCGTGGTCGTCGGAGCGACAGGCAAGGTCGGCGGACAGGTGGCGGCGCAGCTCGCCGCCCGGGGGGTCGGGGTGCGAGCACTCGTCCGGGACCCGGCGGCCGCCCGCCTCCCGGTCGGCGTGGAGGTTGTGCGCGGCGATCTGGCCGATCCCGCGAGCCTGACCCGTGCCCTCGCGGGAGCGGAGGTGGCCGGGGTCTTCCTGGTGTGGCCCCTGGCCGGTCCGCGCGGAGCGGCCGAGGCGGTCGGCGCCCTGGCCGCGCACACCAGCCGGATCGTCTACCTCTCCACCCGCGGGGTACCGGAGGACGACACGGCCGAGTCCGCGGAGGACATCCCCGGCACCCATGCGGCGCTGGAGCGCCTCGTGCGCGCCTCCGGAGCGGAGTGGACGCTGCTGCGGCCCGGCGGTTTCGCGGGCAACACCCTGATGTGGGCCCCGCAGATCCGCGCCGGGGCACCCGTGCGCACCGCCTCGCCGCAGGCGGCCCGCACGCTGGTGCACGAGGCCGACATCGCCGCCGCCGCGGTCCGCGCGCTGCTGACCGGGGACCTGGTCGGGGCTGCGCCCGAGCTGACGGGACCCGAACTGCTCACCCAGGCCGAGCAGATCGCCCTCATCGGCGAGGTGCTCGGCCGTTCCGTGCAGGTCGAGAAGGTCACGCGCGGGCAGGCCCGCGCCGACCTCGTCGCGGCGGGTCTGCCGGAGTCCTACGCGGACGGCATCCTCGACGCGCACGAGGCGATGGAGACCCGGCCCGAGACGGTCGCCCCCGGTGCCGCCGCGCTGTTGGGCCGCCCGCCCCGCGACTTCCGCCGCTGGGTCGCGGACCACGCCGCCGACTTCCGGTGACGGCGGGCGCGCCGCGCCGACGTCGTAAAGTCCCCCGAGCCCGCCGAGGGTGCCCCGTCCGCGCACGGCTTCCGCACCGCACACCTCTTCGACCGCGTCGTCGCGGCGACCGGGCGCTGTTCGGCCCGGACAGGACGACGACCCTGGACGTCCGGCCGGCCCTGCGCACCCGCGACGGGGCGCTGCTGCGCATGTCCTGCGGGCGCCGCCTGGTCACGCCGTCCGCGGTACGCGACGCGCTGGGCGACCCCGCCGCACGGCACCGTGCCGACCCGGCCGGCCACTACTTCCGGACCGACCCGCTGTTCGGGACCGGGGCCGAGCGCTACGCCCGGCTCGACGGCACCGTCGGCATCGGCTCGGGGCGCTGCATCGAGGGAGGGGTCCGCCACCGCGTCTGCGAGGTGCTGTAGCCGGCCGTCGGCGGCCGGGCCACCGCGGCGTTCCTCAGGGCACTCTGGCGGTCCACCCCTCGCTGCTGTACTTCGTGAGGGCGAGTTCCTCGGCACGGGCCGCCTCCTGCGGGGTCACCCGGCCCTCGGCGAGCCCGTGCCGGGTCCGGAACGAGTCGACCATGCGCGCGATGACGTCGCCGCGCGGCAGGCCGGTCTGCCGCCGCAGCGGGTCGACCCGCTTCTTTGCGCTCCTGGTGCCCTTGTCGGACATCTTCTCCTTGCCGATCCGCAGCACGTCCAGCATCTTCTCGGCGTCGATGTCGTAGGACATGGTCACGTGGTGCAGGACGGCACCGCCGCCGGCGGTGATCCGCTTCTGGGCGGCCCCGGCGATCTTGCCCTCCTTGGAGGCGATGTCGTTCAGCGGCTGGTACCAGGCCCGGATCCCCATGTCGGCCAGCGCGGTGAGCACCCAGTCGTCCAGATAGGCGTAGGAGTCCGCGAAGGACATGCCGGAGACCAGCGAGGCGGGCACCGAGAGGGAATAGGTGATGGTGTTCTCGGCCTCCACGAACATGGCGCCGCCTCCCGAGATGCGCCGTACGACGGTGACCCCGTGCCGTGCCGCGCCCTCGGGGTCCACCTCGTTGCGCAGCGACTGGAAGCTGCCGATGATCACGGCCGGGGAGTCCCACTCCCACACCCGGAGTGTGGGGGAGCGGCGTCCGGCGGCGACCTCCGCGGTCAGGACCTCGTCGAGAGCCATGTGCAGCGCCGGGGACTGCGGCGGTTCGTGGATGAGCTGCCAGCGGTGGTCGCTCCAGTCGGTGGCCCGGGTCAGCGCGCGGCGCACGCAGACGGCCACTCCCTCCGCGGTGAGGCCGTACATCGCGGTGCCCGGCGGCAGCGCCGCCTCGATCCGGGCGGTGAGGCCCGCCGTGTCGGTGTCCGAGGGGGCGCCTTCCAGCGCCCGGTCGATGGCGTCCAGCGCCTCGTCCGGTTCCAGGAAGAAGTCGCCCGCCACCCGGACATCGCGCAGCACGCCGTCCCGGTCGTCCAGGTCGACCACCACCAGCTTGCCGCCGGGGATCTTGTATTCGCCGTGCATGGAGCCGACCGCCCGTCCCAAACCGTCCGCAAACCGTCCCTGCCCGGCCGCTCAGCCTACGTCGGTGACCAGCCGCCGCGCGTGGCGGGTGTGACTGACCAGCAGGAACGTGGACATCACGAGCGTGATGCCCTGGGCCACCGCGGCGAGTCTCCTGTCGTCGAACCAGACCGGGTCGTACATGTTCGGGAACGGCCCCAGCTTCCCCACGTCGATGTAGAGGTAGACGAGCAGCAGCGCCAGCCCGCCGGCGGAGACCAGCCAGGCGAACGCGTCGGAGGGGATCCGCCACCAGGCCAGGACCAGCAGCGCGGCGAGCGACGCCAGCCCGGCCTCGACCCGGAAGAGGTCGCCCTGACTGATGGTGGCGCCCACCGCGTCGTACTGGTCGGCGAGGGCGGCGTGCAGGTAGGCGTTCACCACCAGTCCGCCCGCCGACAGCACCCGGGCGCCGCCCTGCACGATGCGGTAGGCGCCTCCGTGTGGTGCCGGTGGAGGCGTGGGTGTCTGCGCGGTCATGGCCGCTCCTCTCCTGCCGTCCGCATGTAGGGGGCGCCCACTCGCGTCAGTACCCGCCGTCGCTCTTCTGCGGTTTGCCGGAGGGCTTCTTCTTCCCGTGGGTGATCTTCTTGCCGGACGGGTCGAGCACGAACCACTTGGCGCCGAACTGGTCGAGCCCCTGCCCGGCGGTGTCGCCGGGCTTGTCGTCCCCCTGGTAGCGGTAGAGCGGATGGCCGTCGTAGGTGATCTGCCGGCTGCCGTCCTTCCGCTCGGTGGTGCCCAGCAGCCCGCTCTCGGCGCCGTCTCCCGCCTTGGGCCGGCCCTTCCCCTCGACCACGGCGGGAGGCCAGGCCGTTGCGCAGCCCCCCTCGCAGGTCGACTTGCCCGACGTGTCTGCCTCGAACAGGTAGAGGGTGCGGCCGGAGCCGTCGGCCAGGAACCTGCCCAGGCCGCCGGAGCGCACCTCGACGGTTCCCGCCTTCTGGGCGGACGAGGGGGAGGGCGAGGAGCCGCCGTTCCCGCCGCCGTCCGAGCAGCCGCCGAGCGCCGCGGCACACAGCACGGCAGTCCCGGCGTACACGGCTGTCCTGTTGGTCTTCCGCATGAAGGTCCTCCGGTCGCCCCGTGGTCCCGCGGCCCGCCGCAGGCCGCGCAACCAGCGCACCATGCGCCCGGGGGAGCGGCCACTCGGCGGGGGCCGTCCGCGCGGACGGCCCCCGCCGGGTCAGACCGCGAAGCCGCCGTCCACCGCGAGCAGCGCACCGGTGACGTACCGGGCGCCGTCGCCGACGAGGTGCGCCACCGAGTCGGCGACCTCCTGCGGCGTCCCGTACCGGCCCAGCAGGGTGGCTGCGGCCTGCGCCGCGCCGCTCTCCCCGTCCGCGGGGTTCAGGTCGGTGTCGACCGGACCCGGCGACACCTGGTTGACGGTGATGCCGCGTGGCGCCAGTTCGCGGGCCAGGGCCTTGGTGAGCCCGGTGACGGCCGCCTTGCTCATGGTGTAGAGCGCCATCCCGGGGAAGTGCGCGTGTGCCGACACGCAGCTGCCCATGTTGACGATCCGGCCGCCGTCGGCCATCCGGGAGGCCGCCGCCTGTGCCACGAGGTAGGCGCCCCGGACGTTGACCGCCAGCACCCGGTCCACCTCCGCCACGGGCACCGAAGCGAGTTCGCCCTGGCTGCCGGTCCCCGCGTTGTTCACGAGGATGTCCAGCCGCCCGAACGTCTCGGCCGCCCCGTCCGCGGCCGCCCGTACCGAGTCCGCGTCGTCCAGCGAGGTGCGCACGGTCCAGGCCCGGCCGCCGAGTTCCTCGATCCGCGCGGCCACGTCGCGGGCCCGTTCCGCGTTCGCCTCGTAGGTCAGTGCCACATCCGCGCCGTCCGCCGCCAGACGCAGGGCCACGGCCGCTCCGATGCCGCGGCTGCCGCCGGTGACGAGGGCAGCCCTGCCGCCGAGGGGCTTGTCCGGTGCGCTGCTGTGCATGGATGCATTCCGTCCGTCGTGTGGTGCTCCGGTTGACATGACTCGATCCTGGAGCCGTGCTCTCCGCGGTGCTGGCGCTCTTCGGACGGCACCTTTCAGGTCGCGTATGATGCACTGCGTAGTACGGTGAAATGAACCACTCGCCTCGGCCGCGCCTCGCGCCGGGACGCGGACCGCGTGCCGGGGACGGTGAGGCCGGTGAGGCCGGTGACGACGAGGAGCGACCCAGAGATGAGCACGACCGAGGACTGGCTGGCGGCCGCCCGGATCGATCCGTCGGTCGGCGCCCTGCGCCCCGACTACCGCGCCCTGCTGATCGTCGCGGAGGGGCTGGTCCCCGGGCCGAGTGACGCCGTCAGCGAAGAACTCCTCGCCAAGGCCGAGGCGACGGCCTGCGATCCCGAGCAGCACCCGCACACCGCGGCGTGGCGGGAGGCGTTCCGGGCCTTCGGCGCCAAGCCCAAGCGCACCCGGCCCAGCGTCGACGCGCTGCTGCGGCGCGCCCCCGAGGGCCTGCCCCGCATCGACCGGCTCACGGACATCTACAACGCGGTCTCCGTGGCGCACGTCGTCCCACTCGGCGGCGAGGACCTGGACCGCTACGCGGGGCCCCTCCGGCTCACCCGTGCCGACGGCACCGAGCCCTTCGAACTGATGTCGGGGGGTGAGCCGGTGACGGAGCACCCGCGGGCCGGGGAGGTGATCTGGCGCGACGACGAGGGCGTCACCTGCCGGCGCTGGAACTGGCGGCAGTGCGTCCGCACCCGGCTGACGACCGGGACCACCCGCGCCGTCTTCCTCCTCGACGCCCTCGGCCCGATGGACGACACCGCGCTGCGCGAGGCGGGCCGCGCCCTGACCGACGCGCTGTGCGCCACCGCCCCGGGAGCGGTGACCGCCTCCCGGCTGCTGCGCGCGGCCTGAGCCCCCGCCCGCGCCCCGGTCGCCGGGGCGCGGCGGCCCCGCCTCAGCGGTGCAGCGTGGCCAGCAGCCGGGGCAGAGCGGTGCCGATCGGCTCCCGCACCACCTCGTCAGCGAGCGGGTCGTAGGGCGTGGACTCGGCGTTCACGATGACGAGCCGGGCCCCGTGCTGGGCCGCCAGCCCGGCCAGCGACGCGGCGGGCTGCACCTGGAGACTGGTGCCCACGGCGAGGAAGACGTCGCAGGCCCGGGCCACCGCCACCGCCTCGGCCAGCACCTCCCCGTCGAGCTGCTGCCCGAACATGACCGTGGCCGACTTGAGCACGCCCCCGCACACCTCGCACGGCGGGTCCGGCTCGCCCGCCGCGACCCGCTCCAGCGCCCGCGCCATGGCCGAGCGCGCTCCGCACTCCGTGCACAGCACCGTACGGGCGTTCCCGTGCAGCTCCAGCACCTTGCGGTCCGGAACTCCCGCTGCCTGGTGCAGCCCGTCGACGTTCTGGGTGATGACCCGTACCGCGGTGCCGGAGCGCTCCAGCCGGGCCACCGCCTCGTGCGCCGCGTTGGGGACTGCCTCCCACACCGGGCTCTCGCCGCGCATCCGCCACGAGCGGCGCCGGATGTCGGGGTCCTCCATGTAGGAGTCGTAGGTGACCAGCTTCTCGGCCTCCGGATCGGTGCGCCACACCCCCCGCGGCCCGCGGTAGTCGGGGATGCCCGAGTCGGTGGAGATCCCGGCACCGCTGAGGATCGCCACCAGCGGCGTGCTGACCCCGGGCGCGCCGCCCCCGGGCTCGCCGTTCCGTGGCGTGCTGTCACCTTCGCCCATGCGGCCAGCCTAGTTCGCCTCCGCACCGGCGGACGCGTGCTTCCATGGTGGGGTGATCGACGACGAGCTGACGACAGCGGTGGAACAGGCGGTCCGCGAGGCCGTGGACGCGCAGGTCATGCCGCGCTGGCGGAAGCTCGCCGAGCACGAGATCACCACCAAGACCGGCAGCCACGACCTGGTCACCGTCGCCGACCGGGAGGCGGAGCGGCAACTGGGCGACACACTCCGCCGGTTGCTGCCCGGCTCCGTGGTGGTCGGCGAGGAGGGGGTGCACGCCGACCCGGCCTCCTACACGGCGCTCACCGGCCCGGACCCGGTGTGGATCATCGACCCCGTCGACGGCACGCGCCAGTTCGTCGCGGGCGGCGAGGGCTTCTGCACCATGGTCGCGCTCGCCCACCACGGCGAGACGCTGGCCGGATGGATCCGGGCGCCGGTCCTCGGCCTGGCCGCCACGGTGCGGCGCGGCGGCGGGGTGCTGCTCAACGGGGAGCCGGTGTACGCCGGTTCCCCCGAGGCGGGTGCTCCCCTGCGTGTCGCCGTCTCGCATCCGGACTACACGGACGAGTGGCAGGAGCGCTCGCTGCGCGGGCTGCACACCGCGGGGCTGCAGGTGCGGTCCACCGGCTCGGCGGGGCTGGAGTACCTCGCCATCGCCCGCGGGCGGCTGGACGCCGTCGCCTACACCTGGGAGGCCGCCTGGGACCATGCCGCGGGGCTGCTGGCGGTGGCCGAGGCGGGCGGCGCGGCCAGCACCGTCGAGGGCGTGCCCTTCCGCCTGGCGGGAGGCAACGCGCTGCCGTTCACCGCCGCGCGTGACGCGGACACGACCCGGCGTATGGTGGGGCTGCTGCGGGACAAGAGCGAGGACCGGAGCCGACCCCGCTGACCGGGGTCCGGCGAGTCGGGCGAGGGGAGCCGCAAGTGCCATCGATCCGGGACGCGGTCGTCGTGGGAGCCGGCCCCAACGGGCTGACGGCAGCCGTGGAACTGGCCCGGCGCGGCTTCCGGGTCGAGGTCTTCGAAGCGGGCGGCACCGTCGGCGGCGGGGCCCGTACCGAGGAGCTGACCCTGCCGGGCTTCCGGCACGACCCCTGCTCGGCCGTCCACCCGACCGGCGCCGGGTCACCCGCCTTCGGCTCGATGCCGCTGGAGCGGTACGGGCTGGAGTGGCTGCACCCCGAACTCCCGCTGGCGCACCCGTTCCCGGACGGCACCGCCGCCGTGCTGGCCCGGTCGGTCGGCCAGACGGCGGCCTCCCTCGGCCCGCGCGACGCGGGCGCCTACCGCCGCCTGGTCGGGCCCTATCTCGGCCGGTGGAACACGCTGGCGGAGGACTTCTTCGGCTACGGCTCCGCGTTCAACGGCCGGTTCCCCGCCGACCCGCTCCAGCTCGTGCGGTTCGGACTGACCGGGCTGCAGCCGGTCACCTGGGCCAGGGCGCGCTTCCGGGACGAGAAGGCGCGGGCGCTGCTCGCGGGCATGGCCGGGCATGTCATCGCCCCCCTGAACAACCTGTTCATGACGGCACCGGCCCTGGTCTTCGCGCTCGCCGCGCACGCGGTCGGCTGGCCGTTCCCGCGCGGCGGCTCGCAGGCGATCTCCGACGCGCTGGCCGGGTACCTGCGGGCGCTGGGCGGCACCATCCACACCGGCACCGAGGTCAAGCGCCTGGACGAGCTGCCGCCCGCCCGCGCCTACGTCTTCGACACCTCGCCGACCGCGCTCGCCCGGATCGCCGGGCTGGGCAGCGCCTACGACTCCGTCCGCTACGGCGCCGGCGTCTTCAAGCTCGACTACGCCCTGGACGGGCCCGTGCCGTGGACCTCTCCGGACGCGGCCCGGGCCGGGACGGTGCACATCGGGCCGACCCTGGGGGACATCGACACCGCGCTGCGCGACGCGGTGGTGCGCGGCCGCGCCCCCGAGCGGCCGTTCCTGATCACCGCCCAGCCCAGCCTGACCGATTCCACCCGGGCCCCGGAGGGCAAGCACGTCTTCTGGGCCTACGGCCATCTGCCCAACAACTGGCAGGGGGACGCGACCGAGGCGGTGGAACGCCAGATCGAGCGCTTCGCGCCGGGGTTCCGCGACCGGGTGCTGGCCCGGGCCGCCGCGGGGCCGCCGCAGCTCGCCGCACGCAACGCCAACTACGTCGGCGGCGACATCTCCTGCGGGTCGGCCGCCGGACTGCGGCTGCTGATCCGGCCCAAGCTCAAGCGCGTCCCGTACGAGACCGCGCACCCGTCCGTCTACCTGTGCTCCTCCGCCGCCCCGCCCGGCCCCGGAGTGCACGGGATGGCGGGCCATCACGCCGCCCGGGCCGTGTGGCGCCGCCTCCGCCGGGAGCGGTGAGGCCGGGGACCGTACGCCCTCCGGCCGCGCGGCGCGTAGGGTGCGGGTCGGCGCGTGCGCGGCGGAGGGGACGTGCCCCCGCGGCCATGGCGCCATGGTCGGGGGAGGCGTCGGACAGATAGGGTCCCCAAGGCGCGACTGCCTGTTCGAACAACAGAGAGACCCAGGGGCAGAACCATGACAACGACGGCGCGAACCACATCGGCGCGCGTGCTGATCGCCGCGGACAAGTTCAAGGGATCGCTGACGGCCGTCGAGGTCGCAGAGCATCTCACGGCGGGCATCCGGAAAGCGCGCCCGGAAGTGGACGTCGAAGCTCTGCCCGTGGCCGACGGCGGCGACGGCACCGTCGCGGCGGCGGTCGCCAACGGCTTCACCCGCCACGAGGTCGAGGTGACCGGACCCCTCGGCGCCTCCGTCACGGCCGCCTTCGCGCTCCGCGAGGGCACCGCGGTCGTGGAGATGGCCGAGGCGGCCGGCCTCCAGCACCTGCCGCCCGGGGTCTTCGTGCCGCTGACGGCCACCACCTACGGCGCGGGCGAGCTGCTGCTGGCCGCCGTCGAAGCGGGCGCGACCACGATCATCTTCGGCGTCGGCGGCTCCGCGACCACCGACGGCGGTGCCGGGATGCTCGACGCGCTGGGTGCCCGGCTGCTCGACGAGGACGGCGACTCCATCCCGTGGGGCGGCGGTGGACTGCGCGAACTCGTCTCCGCCGATCTGTCCGGTATGGACCCGCGGCTGAAGAACGTCGAGGTCGTCCTGGCCAGCGACGTCGACAACCCGCTGACGGGCCCGAAGGGCGCCGCCGCCGTCTACGGCCCGCAGAAGGGCGCCACGGACGAGGACGTGAAGCTGCTGGACGCCGCGCTCGCCCACTTCGCCGAGACCCTCGGTGAGCAGGACGCCGCCGCCTCGCCCGGGGCCGGAGCAGCGGGCGGCATCGGGTTCGGCGCGCTCGTCGGACTGCGCGCCCGGTTCCGGCCCGGCATCGAGATCCTGATGGAGGAGCTCGGCGTCGAGGCCGCCATCGGCCGGGCCTCCCTGGTGATCACCGGGGAGGGCTCGCTGGACGAGCAGACGCTGCACGGGAAGGCACCCGCCGGTGTCGCCGCCGCGGCGCGCGACGCGGGGAAGCCGGTGGTCGCCGTCTGCGGCCGGGTCGCCATCGGGAAGAAGGAGCTGGCCGCCGCCGGAATCGAGAAGGCGTACGCGCTCACCGACCTCGAGTCCGATGTCGAGCGCTGCATCGCCGAGGCCGGGTCCCTGCTGGAGACCCTCGGCGAACGCCTCGCGGCCGACCGCCTGTAGCGCGGCAGCGGAGGCCGGCGCCCGGGCGGCAGCGTCCTGGCGGGGGCCGGGGACCGCTGCCGGTGTCATCGCCGGGTGGGGCACCGGGAGCCTCGCCGACCGGTCCCCGGAGTCCTTGCCGTCTCCGGAAGGGGCTGCTGCGGCATTCCGGGTCCGCAGTCGCCCCCGGGGCGGTCGCGGGCTGCCGGGGGCTGCCGGTGCCCCGGTCGGCGCGCTCCCGCAGGGCCGCGCGGCGCCCCGGCGTGCCCGGTCCCGCCCGGGGGCCGCGCAAACGTCCCTCCCGAGGCGCTCCTACGCCCTCCGGAGGGCGTAGAAGGCCCGCAGACGAGTCCCCGGCCGTCCCAAGCGCTGGCAAGGGCCCCGGGTCGCCTCCGGAGCCCGAGGAGGCCCGAGAGGACACGGGAAGGCCCGGCATACGAGTGAGGGGCCCTGCACACGCGTGAGGGGCCCGCCACGTCTCGTGGCGGGCCCCTCATTGGCGTCGTCCCTCGGGAAGGGGCCCTGTCAGCCCCGGGCGGCGGCCGGTCAGCCCTGCGCGGCGGCCCGCGCTTCGCGGCGGTTGTCGCGGAAGGCGTTGACCCGGCGCGCGGTCGCGAACAGCGGAATCACCGCGCCGAGGACGACCTGGAGGGCGCAGCCGGTCTGCAGGAGCAGCTCGCCTCCGGGGGCGTCGAACGCCCAGGAGGCCAGCAGCCCCATGCTCAGCACGATCCAGCACAGCATGGCCACCGCGAGCCGGCCCCGCGGCTTGGGGTACTCGACGCGGCTGACCATCAGCCAGGCGACGCCGAGGATGCCGAGCGCCGTCGGCACGAAGGGCAGCTCCAGCAGCACCACGGAGACGACGGTCAGGGCGCCGAACGGCCCCGGCATGCCCTGGAACATTCCGTTCCGCATGGGCACGCAGGAGAACCGCGCAAGCCGCAGCACCACCGCCAGCAGGACCACGATCGCGGCCACCATGGAGATCCGCTGGTGCGCGTCGTCGGCCACCATGCCCCAGACGGCGACGAAGTAGGCCGGTGCCAGTCCGAAGCTGATCAGGTCGGAGAGGTTGTCCAGCTCGGCGCCCATGGCCGAGCTGCGCAGCTTGCGCGCGACCAGGCCGTCGAACAGGTCGAAGACGGCGGCCATCAGCATCAGCACCACGGCGGTGGCGGCGCTGTGCCGGGCCATGCCGCCGTCCTCGCTGCCCGTCAGATGCGGGATGAGGACGCCGGTGGTGGTGAAGTAGACCGCCATGAAGCCGCAGGTCGCGTTGCCCAGCGTGAGGGTGTCCGCGATGGACAGCCGGGTCGAGAGCGGCATCTCGTCGTCGGCGTCGTCCGCGTAGTCGTCGTCGGCGTACTCAGCGTACTCGGCGTAGTTCGGATAGCCGTCGCGGTCCGCGGAGCGCTCGGCTCCGGGGGCCCAGGCCGCCTGGGCGTCGGGATCAATCACGGTCAAGGCGAGTCACCCCCGCTGTCGTGGTCTGACCGACCTCCACGGCCGTCTCGACACCCTTGGGAAGGTAGACGTCCACGCGGGAGCCGAACCTGATCAGCCCGAGGCGCTCACCCTGCTCCACCTTGGCGCCGCTGGGCACGTACGGAACGATCCGCCGGGCCACTGCGCCGGCGATCTGGACCATCTCGATGTCGCCCAGCTCGGTCTCGAAGTGCCAGACGACGCGCTCGTTGTTCTCGCTCTCCTTGTTGAACGCCGGAACGAAGCCGCCGGGGATGTGCTCGACGGACGTCACCGTGCCCGCGAGCGGGGCGCGGTTGACGTGGACGTTCAGCGGGCTCATGAAGATGGCGACGCGGGTGCGGCCGTCCTGCCACGGCATGATGCTCTGCACCACGCCGTCGGCCGGGGAGATCACCCGGCCCTGGCCGATCTCCCGCTCCGGGTCCCGGAAGAACCACAGCATCCCGGCGGCGAGCGCCGTCGCGGGTACGGCGACCAGCGCGGCGCGCTTCGACCTGCGGGCGCGCGCCAGGCTGAGGGCCGCCGTCGCGACGGTCGGCGCGAGCCACGGCGAGGCGCCGCGCGCGAGGCGGACCCGGGGTCCGTGCGAGGTGCCGGATCCGGCCGACCCGGACGAGGGAGAGCCGCTGGGTGTGGTGGATGGGCTGTGGGGCATGAATGACCTTCGTAGCGGAGGGAGCCGCGTAGGTGACAGGGGGACGGCGGCTTTCCCGGGATGCTATCGGTTTCTGATGGCAACTGGGCAAGCCAGCCAGCCAGTCCGTGGCCGATGTCCCGGTTCGGGGTGTGATCTTGAAAGTCAAGAAAACACCCCGAAAAGGACATTCAGCCCTGGCTGCGATACTCCTCCAGGAGCCGTCGACCCACGATCATTTTCTGGATCTCCGCGGTTCCTTCGCCGATCAGGAGCATCGGCGCCTCCCGGTAGAGTCGCTCGATCTCGTATTCCTTGCTGAAACCGTACCCGCCGTGGATGCGGAAGGCGTCCTCCACGACCTCCTTGCAGTACTCGGAGGCGAGATATTTCGCCATTCCCGCTTCCAGGTCGTTGCGTTGGCCGGAGTCCTTCTTGCGCGCGGCACCCACCATCAGGGCGTGCGCCGCCTCGACCTTCGTGGCCATGTCGGCCAGTTTGAACTGAATGGCCTGATGCCCGGCGATGGGCTTCCCAAACGTGTGGCGCTGCTGTGCGTAGTCGATACCGAGCTCGAAAGCACGCTGTGCGACTCCGCAGCCACGCGCCGCGACATTCACCCGGCCGACTTCCACCCCGTCCATCATCTGGTAGAAGCCGCGCCCGGTGGTGCCGCCGAGCACCCGGTCGGCCGGAACGCGCAGGTCGTCCATGATCAGCTCGGTGGTGTCGACGCCCTTGTAGCCCATTTTGTCGATCTTGCCGGGGACGGTGAGCCCGGGCTTGACCTGGCCGAAACCGGGCTCCTTCTCCACCAGGAACGTCGTCATCGACTTGTGTGGAGCGGTTCCCTCCGGATGGCCCTCGTCCGTCCGGCACAGCACCGCCACCAGGGTGGCGGAGCCCCCGTTGGTCAGCCACATCTTCTGGCCGTTCAGCAGGAAGTCCCCGGAACCGTCCGCTGCGGGCGACCCCTTCGAGGTGATGGCCGAGACATCCGAGCCCAGCCCCGGCTCCGACATCGAGAAGGCGCCGCGGATCTCACCGGTGGCCATCCTCGGCAGGAAGTGGTCCTTCTGCTCCTGCGTCCCGTGCTGCTTGAGCATGTAGGCCACGATGAAGTGCGTGTTGATGATGCCCGACACGCTCATCCAGCCGCGGGCGATCTCCTCGACGCACAGCGCGTAGGTGAGCAGCGACTCACCCAGCCCGCCGTACTCCTCGGGGATCATCAGACCGAAGATCCCCAGCTCCTTGAGCCCCTCCACGATCTCGGTGGGGTACTCGTCCTTGTGCTCCAGCTCCGTGGCGACGGGCAGGATCTCCTTGTCGACGAAGCTGCGCACCGTCGAGAGGATCTCCCGCTGTATCTCCGTCAGACCCTCGGTCTGCGCCAGCCGGCCCATCTCACCTACCGCCCTTCGGCGCCGGCTCCCGCAGCTCGGGGCGGCCCGGCTGCTCCCCGCCGCGCTCGTTGACGTACGTCTCGGTGGGCACCATCACCTTGCGCCGGAAGACGCAGACCAGGGTGCCGTCCTGCTTGTAGCCCTTGGTCTCGACGTGCACGATCCCGCGGTCGTGCTTCGACCTGGACGGCGTCTTGTCCAGCACCGTCGTCTCGCCGTAGACCGTGTCGCCGTGGAAGGTCGGAGCCACGTGCCTGAGCGACTCGATCTCCAGGTTGGCGATGGCCTTCCCCGACACGTCCGGTACCGACATCCCCAGCAGCAGCGAGTAGATGTAGTTGCCCACCACCACGTTCCGGCCGAAGTCGGTGGTCGACTCGGCGTAGTGGCTGTCCAGGTGCAGCGGATGGTGGTTCATGGTCAGCAGGCAGAACATGTGGTCGTCGTACTCGGTGACCGTCTTGCCCGGCCAGTGCTTGTAGACGTCGCCGACCGTGAATTCCTCGTAGGTACGTCCGAACTGCATGGCTCAGCCCTCCGGAGGGGTGAAGGAAGTAGTGCGCCGCATGCCCGCCGCGCGGCCCTTGCCGGAGACGACCAGCGCCATCTTGCGGCTGGCCTCGTCGATCATCTCGTCGCCGAGCATCGCCGAACCCTTCTTGCCGCCGGCCTCGGAGGTGCAGTACTCGTACGCGTCCAGGATCATCTCCGCGTGGTCGTAGTCCTCCTGGGAGGGCGAGAAGATCTCGTTGGACGCCTCGACCTGGCCCGGGTGCAGCACCCACTTGCCGTCGAAGCCGAGCGCCGCGGCCCGCCGGGCCACCTCCCGGTAGCCGTCCACGTCGCGGATCTGCAGATAGGGCCCGTCGATCGCCTGGAGGTCGTGGGTGCGGGCCGCCATCAGGATCCGCATCAGGATGTAGTGATAGGCGTCGGCCGGGTAGCCGGGCGGCTGCTCGCCCACGACCAGCGACTTCATGTTGATGGACGCCATGAAGTCGGCCGGCCCGAAGACGATGGTCTCCATCCGCGGCGAGGCCGCGGCGATCTCGTCGACGTTCACCAGGCCCTTGGCGTTCTCGATCTGCGCCTCGATGCCGATCCGGCCGACCTCCAGGCCGACCGTCTTCTCGATCTGCGTCAGCAGCATGTCCAGCGCCTGCACCTGCGCCGCGTCCTGCACCTTGGGCAGCATCACGCAGTCCAGGTTGGCGCCGGCGCCCTCCACGACGGTCACCACGTCGCGGTAGGTCCACTCCGTGGTCCAGTCGTTGACCCGCACGACGCGGGTCTTGCCGCTCCAGTCGCCCTCGTTGAGGAACTTCACGATGGTGTGCCGGGCCTCCGGCTTGGCCAGCGGGGCGCAGGCGTCCTCCAGATCCAGGAAGACCTGGTCGGCGGGGAGGCCCTGGGCCTTCTCCAGGAACCGCGGGTTGCTGCCCGGCACCGCCAGGCAGGAACGGCGCGGGCGGAGCGCTCGCTGCCGGTTGTCGCTGTTCACGGGGTGACCTCCAGTGGTTCTCGCTGATCGCGCTCACCGCGCTCGTCGCGCGCTCGGAGCTTGTGCTGACTGCGGATCTCGTCGACGATACGGCCGATGATCCCGGTGATCCCGAAGTCCTTCGGGGTGAAGACGGCGGCGACTCCCGCCTCGCACAGCGCCCGCGCGTCCGCCGACGGGATGATCCCGCCCACGACCACGGGGACGTCTGCCGCGCCCGCCTTCCGCATCCGCTCCAGTACGTCCGGCACCAGCTCGGCGTGCGACCCGGAGAGGATGGACAGGCCCACGCAGTGCACGTCCTCGGCGAGGGCCGCCGCGACGATCTCCTCCGGCGTGAGCCTGATGCCTTGGTAGACCACCTCGAAGCCCGCGTCCCGGGCCCGCACGGCGATCTGCTCGGCGCCGTTGCTGTGGCCGTCCAGCCCCGGCTTGCCCACCAGCAGCCGCAGCTTGCCGACCCCCAGCTCCGCCGCGGTGTCCGCCGCCTTCCGCCGCACCGCGGCCAGCTCCGAGCCCTCCTCGGCGCTCACGGCGGCCGGCGCCGAGCTCACCCCGGTCGGTGCCCGGAACTCGCCGAACACCTCGCGCAGCGCACCCGCCCACTCCCCGGTGGTGACCCCGGCGCGGGCGCACTCCAGGGTGGCCTCCATCAGATTGGTGTCCCCGGCGGCTGCCTCCCGCAGTGCGGCGAGGGCCTGCCGCGCGCTGGGGTGGAGGCCAGGCTCCCGGTTTCCCTCGCGCCAGAACGGCTCGTCCCGGGTCTCCCGCCAGCGCTTGACCGCCGCCACGGTGGCCGCCTCGCCGGCCGGGTCCACCGTCAGGATCGCGGTGTCCAGGTCCGCGGTGAGCGGGCTCGGCTCGGTGGACTCGTAGCAGTTGACGCCGACGATCTTCTCCTCGCCCGACTCGATCCGGGCGCGGCGCTCCGCGTGCGAGGCGACGAGCTGCGACTTGAGGTAGCCGGACTCGACGGCGGCCATCGCCCCGCCCATCTCCTCGATCCGGGCCATCTCGGCCAGCGACTGCTCGACCAGGCTGTCCACCTCCGCCTCGATCACGTGCGAGCCGGCGAAGATGTCGTCGTACTCCAGCAGGTCGCTCTCGTGCGCCAGCACCTGCTGGACCCGCAGTGACCACTGCTGGTCCCAGGGGCGGGGCAGGCCCAGCGCCTCGTTCCAGGCGGGCAGCTGCACGGCGCGGGCCCTGGCGTCCTTGGAGAGGGTCACGGCCAGCATCTCCAGCACGATGCGCTGGACGTTGTTCTCGGGCTGCGCCTCGGTCAGCCCCAGCGAGTTGACCTGCACTCCGTACCGGAAGCGGCGCTGCTTGGGGTCGGTGATGCCGTAGCGCTCGCTGGTGACGCGGTCCCAGATGCGGGTGAAGGCCCGCATCTTGCACATCTCCTCGACGAACCGGACGCCCGCGTTCACGAAGAACGAGATCCGCGCCACGACCCGCCCGAACTCCTCGGCCGGCACCTGCCCGCTGTCCCGGACGGCGTCCAGCACCGCGATCGCCGTGGCCATCGCGTAGGAGATCTCCTGCACCGGTGTGGCTCCGGCCTCCTGCAGGTGGTAGCTGCAGATGTTGACCGGGTTCCACTTGGGCAGCCGGGCCACCGTGTAGGCGATCATGTCGGTGGTCAGCCGCAGCGAGGGCACCGGCGGGAAGACGTGCGTCCCGCGGGAGAGGTACTCCTTGACGATGTCGTTCTGCGTGGTGCCCTGGAGCTGCGACACGTCGGCGCCCTGCTCCTCCGCGACCACCTGGTAGAGCGCCAGCAGCCACATGGCGGTGGCGTTGATGGTCATGGAGGTGTTGGTCTTCTCCAGCGGGATGCCGTCGAAGAGCCTGCGCATGTCGCCCAGGTGGGAGACCGGGACCCCGACCCGGCCGACCTCGCCGCGGGCGAGCACGTGGTCGGGGTCGTATCCGGTCTGGGTGGGCAGGTCGAAGGCGACGGACAGCCCGGTCTGGCCCTTGGCGAGGTTGCGCCGGTACAGCTCGTTGGACGCCTCGGCCGTGGAGTGCCCGGCGTAGGTCCGCATCAGCCAGGGCCGGTCGCGCTTCCTGGGCTCCCGTTCATCAGTCATCGCGGGGGCCTCACGCGTTCCGGCTGTGCCCGTCGGTCCGCCCGCCTTCGGCGTCGCGGAAGGTGTTGATGGCGTCCAGGTGCCGGGCCCGCTTCTCGTGGTCGCGCACACCCAGCCCCTCCTCGGGCGCCAGCGCGAGGACGCCGACCTTGCCCTGGTGCAGGTTGCGGTGCACGTCGTAGGCCGCCTGGCCGGTCTCCTCCAGCGGGTAGCTCTTGGAGAGCGTGGGGTGGATCCTGCCCTTGGCTATCAGCCGGTTGGCCTCCCACGCCTCGCGGTAGTTGGCGAAGTGCGAGCCGATGATCCGCTTCAGCGACATCCACAGGTACCGGTTGTCGTAGCTGTGCTCGTAGCCGGAGGTGGAGGCGCAGGTGACGATGGTGCCGCCCTTGCGGGTGACGTAGACACTCGCGCCGAAGGTCTCCCGCCCCGGGTGCTCGAAGACGATGTCCACGTCCTCGCCGCCGGTCAGTTCGCGGATGCGCTTGCCGAAGCGCTTCCACTCCTTGGGGTCCTGGTTGTGCTCGTCTTTCCAGAACCGGTAGCCCTCGGCCTTGCGGTCGATGATGGCCTCGGCGCCCATCCGGCGGCAGATCTCGGCCTTGTCCTCGCTGGAGACCACGCAGATCGGGTTCGCGCCGCCGGCCAGCGCGAACTGGGTGGCGTACGAGCCCAGTCCGCCGCTGGCCCCCCAGATGAGGACGTTGTCGCCCTGCTTCATCCCGGCGCCGTTGCGGGAGACGAGCTGCCGGTAGGCGGTGGAGTTGACCAGGCCGGGGGCGGCTGCCTCCTCCCAGCTCAGATGGGCCGGCTTGGGCATCAGCTGGTTGGACTTGACCAGCGCGATCTCGGCGAGTCCGCCGAAGTTGGTCTCGAAGCCCCAGATCCGCTGCTGCGGGTCGAGCATCGTGTCGTTGTGCCCGTCGGCCGACTCCAGTTCGACGGAGAGGCAGTGCGCGACCACCTCGTCGCCCGGCTTCCAGGAGTTGACCCCCACGCCGGTGCGCAGCACGACGCCCGCCAGGTCGGAGCCGATGATGTGGTACGGCAGGTCGTGCCGCTTCGCCAGCGGCGAGACGCGGCCGTAGCGCTCCAGGAACCCGAAGGTGGACAGCGGCTCGAAGATCGAGGTCCAGACCGAGTTGTAGTTGACCGAGGAGGCCATCACGGCCACCAGGGCCTCGCCCGGGCCCAGTTCGGGCACGGGCACCTCGTCCAGGTGCAGCGACTTGCGCGGGTCCTTGTCCCGGGCCTCCAGCCCTTCGAACATTCCGGCCTCGTCCTTGTGGACGGTCACGGCCCGGTAGGACTCGGGCAGTGGCAGGGCGGCGAAGTCGTCCGGCGAGGTGTCGGACGCGAGGATCGCGTCGAGGATCTGGTTCACGGTATGCCTCCGGCGAAGCGTGGAGCGTGGCGTGGGGCCGCCTCCGGCTGCGGCCGGAGGAGCCCGTCGGGGGACGTCGGTGGTGAGGCAGCGCCGTCGGTTCGGCTGTTGCTGGTGCGCGAGGGTGCCGCGCGGTCGCTCGTGACGCCGAGCGGTCCGGGGCACACGGTTTCGGCCGCGGGGACAGCGCCCGGACTGCTGCCAACGTATGACACCCAGTGCCAGCACACAAGACACCGCGTGCCGTGAATTCTCACATGGCGTGGATCGTTCTCATCTGAGCGATGATCGATCAAATACGCCTGCCTTGCAGGTCAGGGCACCTGATGCGCCGACGGCTCGGCTCCCTTCCGCACCCGGCTGCGGCGCCGCCCGTACCCCGCGTAGAGCACGGCCCCCAGTGCCATCCACGCCGCGAACCGGGCCCAGGTCTCCGAGGGCAGGTTCAGCATCAGCCACAGCGAGGTCAGCACCGAGGCGATCGGCAGTGCGGGCACCAGCGGGGTGCGGAAGGCACGTGGCAGATCCGGCCTGGTGCGCCGCAGGATGATCACCCCCACCGCCACGACCACGAAGGCGAAGAGCGTCCCGATGTTCACCAGTTCGGCCAGCTCCGTGAGGCGGATGAAACCCGCCGCGACGGCGACGAGCACCCCCAGCAGCACCGTCGACCGGTAGGGCGTGCCGAACCGCGGGTGCACCCGGGCGAACAGCGGCGGCAGCAGCCGGTCCCGGCTCATCGCGAAGAACACCCGGGACTGGCCCAGCAGCAGGATCATGCACACCGTCGTCAGTCCCACGGCCGCACCGAAACTGATCAGCCCCGCCCAGAACGGCTCGCCGACGGCCTTGAACGCGTCGGCCAGCGGAGCGTCCACGGTCAGCTCGGTGTATTTGCGCATCCCGGTGACCACGATCGAGACCGCGATGTACAGCACCGTGCAGACGATCAGCGAGCCCAGGATGCCGCGCGGCATGTCGCGCTGCGGATTGCGGGTCTCCTCGGCCGTCGTGGCCACCACGTCGAAGCCGATGAACGCGAAGAAGACGACAGCGGCGCCGGTGAAGATGCCCATCACGCCGAACGTGGTGGGCGCGTAGCCGGACATCACCTGGATCAGCGGTGTCGCGAACCCGGAGGTGGAGTCCGCGGTTCCCTGCGCGGGCGGAATGAAGGGGTCGTAGTTCTCGGCCGTGACGAAGAACGCCCCGGCGACGATCACCAGCAGCACCACCCCCACCTTGATCGTCACAACGATGGAGGTGACCCGGGCCGACAGCTTCATACCGACCGTCAGGATGCCCGTCAGCAGCAGGACCAGGGCGCAGGCCAGCAGGTCGAAGCCGAAGCCGTCGGTGTCGCTGGTGCCCGAGAGCCAGTCGGGAAGCCGCCAGCCGATGCTGTCCAGCAGCGACCGCACGTATCCCGACCAGCCGACCGCCACCACCGCGCAGCCCAGCGCCAGTTCCAGCACCAGGTCCCAGCCGATGATCCAGGCGGGCAGCTCGCCCAGCGAGGCGTACGCGAAGGTGTAGGCCGAGCCGGCCACCGGCACCGTGGAGGCGAACTCCGCATAGCACAGCGCGGCCAGGGTGCACACCACTCCCGCGGCCGCGAAGGAGATGGCCACCGCCGGACCGGACGTCGTCCTGGCGACCTGGCCCGTCAGCACGAAGATACCGGTGCCGATGATCACACCGACCCCGAGGACCGTCAGGTCGCGCGCCGACAGCGAGCGGGGCAGCCCCTGCTCGGGGTCGTCCGTGTCGATGATCGACTCTTCGACGGACTTGGTCCGCAACCACTGCCTGGGGCTCTTCTCCCCGCCTGGCGCCATCGACACTGCCGCACCTCCACGTCGCCTTCGCGCCATGGTTTCCACTCGGCGGCCCGGCGGCGGGTACGCGCGGCGGGGCACGGGTGCAATTCACCCGACTCCCTCGCCCACGGGCCGGGGCCTGGCGACCATGGACGCGCCGGTGCGGAACCCCTCTCCGGGAGTGACGCCCGGCCGGAGCCGGCCCCCATCGGAGCCGCCCCGGGCCCGGATCCGCGGCGCGGGCGGCCGGTCAGTCCCGGGAGAGCGCGCGTTCGATGGTGGACATGATCTCGCCGAGGGGCGCGTCGGTGCGGGCGACGGTCACCAGTACCTCGTCCCGGCGCGCCACGGATGCCGCGGGCTGCTCGCCGGAGGGCCGGTGCGCGCCGAAACCGGTGCCGAACGTCCGCCGTACGATCGCGAAGGCGTGGTCGAGCTGCGTCATCACGTCGCCCTCGGCGCCCGAGCGCAGCCACCGCCGCAGCACATGGTTGTGCGCGGTGACCACCGCCGAGGCGGCCACCTCCGCGAGCAGCGGCTCGTCGTACCCGCTGACGCCGTCGCGGTGCGCCTCCTCGTCGAAATGGCCCAGCAGATAGCGGGTGAACAGCCGCTCGTACCGCGCCACCGAGGCGATCTCCCGCTCCCGCAGCGCGGGCACCTCGCGGGTGAGTTTGTACCGCTCGACGCTGCCCTTGGGGGAGGCGGCGTACATCTTCATGACTTCCTTGATGCCCCGGCACACCGTGTCCAGCGGGTGCTCGTGCGCGGGCGCGGCCTCCAGCACGGCCTGCGCGCGCACGAGGGTGTCGTCGTGGTCCGGGAAGATCGCCTCTTCCTTGGAGCGGAAGTGCCGGAAGAACGTGCGCCGGGCCACTCCCGCGGTGGCCGCGATCTCATCCACCGTGGTGGCCTCGTAACCCTTCGTGGCGAAGAGCTCCGTGGCGGCGGCGGCCAACTCACGGCGCACCCTCAGCCGCTGGGTGGCGGCGCCGCTCGCACGCTGGCCGGTCGTACGGGAGTTCTTCTCGGGCTCTGGCATGTGGTGAACGCTACACGCCGTGACGGGGTCGGGGGGCGGGCCGTGGGGCAGGCCGCCGGCCGACGGCTCCAACAGCCCGCCCCACCCGGCGATACCGCCGGTCACCGGCGTGCGTACTCGCGGAAGCCGCGCCCCGTCTTCCTGCCCAGACAGCCCGCGGCGACCAAGTGCTCCAGCAGCGGCGCGGGCGCCAGCCCGGGATCGCGGAACTCCTCGTGCAGCACCCGCTCGATCGCCAGCGAGACGTCCAGACCCACCACGTCCAGCAGCTCGAAGGGTCCCATCGGATAGCCCCCGCCGAGCTTCATCGCCGCGTCGATGTCGTCCAGCGAGGCGTAGTGCTCCTCGACCATCTTCACGGCGTTGTTCAGGTAGGGGAAGAGCAGCGCGTTGACGATGAAGCCCGCGCGGTCGCCGCAGTCCACCGGGTGCTTGCGGACCTTCCGGCACACCTCGCGGACGGTGGTGTGGGCCTGCGGGTCGGTCAGCACCGTGCTGACCACCTCGACCAGCTTCATGGCCGGCGCCGGGTTGAAGAAGTGCATCCCGATCACGTCCTGCGGCCGGGCCGTGGCGCGGGCGCAGGCCACCACGGGCAGCGAGGAGGTGGTGGTGGCCAGCACCGCCCCCTGCTTGCAGACCGCGTCCAGCCGCTCGAACAACCGCCGTTTGACCTCCAGGTCCTCGGCCACCGCTTCGACCACCAGGTCGGCCTCGCCCAGCGCGTCCAGCGAACCGGCCGGGGTGATCAGCGCCAGTGCGGTGTCCCGGTCCTCGGCCGTCATCCGGCCCTTGCGGACCGAGCGCTCCAGTGACCGGGCGACGCGCTCCTTGGCGGTCGCCGCCTTCTGCTCGCTGCGCGCCGCCAGCACCGTCGGGTAGCCGGCCTTGGCGAAGACCTCCGCGATACCCCCGGCCATCGTTCCCGAACCCACGACACCCACCGCCGCGACGGCACGGCCCGGCGCGCGCTCGGCCGCCGCGTCGGGGGTGAGCGCGTCGGGCAGCACCTTTGAGCTGCCGGGCGCCGCGTAGGTGTAGAAGCCGCGGCCCGCCTTGCGGCCGGTCAGCCCTGCCTCGCTCAACTGCCGCAGGATCGGCGCGGGAGCGTGCAGCCGGTCGTGCGACTGCTCGTACATCGCCGCCAGCACGGTGCGTGCGGTGTCGATCCCGATCAGATCGAGGAGGGCCAGCGGGCCCATCGGCAGACCGCATCCCAGCTGCATGGCGGAGTCGATGTCCTCGCGGGTGGCGTAGCGGGACTCGTACATCGCGGCGGCCTGGTTCAGATATCCGAACAGCAGCCCGTCGGCGACGAACCCGGGACGGTCACCGACCGCGATGGGATCCTTGCCCAGATCCCGGGCCAGCTCGGTGACCGCGGTGATCGCCTGCGGCGAGGTGAGCACCGAGGAGACGATCTCCACGAGCTTCATGGCGGGCGCCGGATTGAAGAAGTGCAGCCCCAGCACGCGTTCGGGCCGGTCGGAGTCGGCCGCCAGCCGCGTCACCGACAGCGCGTTGGTGCCGGTGGCCAGGACGGTGTCCGGCTTGACGACGGTGTCCAGCTCGGCGAACACCTGGCACTTGGTGTCGTAGTCCTCCGGCACCACCTCGATGACCAGGTCCGCCTCGGCAGCCGCCGCGACACCGGTGAAGGTGCGGAACCGCGCCAGCACGTCCCGGCGCTCGCTCTGCGTCATCCGCTCGCGCTCCACCGAGCGCGCCGTGGAGGACTCCAGTGCGGCGACGGCGTGCCGAGCGGCTGCTTCGTTCGTGTCGATGCCGATGACCTCACGCCCGGCGCGGGCGAGAATATCGGCGATGCCGGTACCCATCGTGCCGAGGCCGACGACGGCGATCGTGCGCAGCGGAGGACGGTCCATCAGGGGACTCCAGAGGGTGTGACACTGGCCCCTACAGGGGCACGGGTGATGAGGGTGAGGGTTTCGTGCACTACCGGGCGCGTGGGCGTACGTACGCGCGGGGCAGGGGAGTTACCGGTCACGCCCCGCTGCGCGGCCCTGTCCCGGGGCCCGGTCACGAGGCGGTCCGTACGGCTCCGACGCGCTCCTGCGCGTGCCGGGTCCGCTGCCGAACCGACGTCACTCTCGGCGGCTGCGTCACCAAACCGCCTGAGCGGGGATACCGCTCTGATGAGCACCTTAACTCGTGGGTAACCATAAAGCCAGGGGTAGGAACACTTCCACCGCTGGGGAACTCAGCATGTGAAGGGGGAGCCGGAGTGGCCGACGCGTTCCGAACGCTGATCGACCGTGTGCGGCCCGAGGCCGAGCCCGTCGAGTACGCACGCCTGGTCACGCTGGCCAGGCAGCGCAGCACGGAGGCGCGCGACCAGCTCGCCGCCGTCCTCGTGGAGAGCGAACGGCCCCTGTGGGCCCGCGAGATCGCGGCCTTCGCACTGGGCAGCGCGGGGGACCGGAGGGCCTTCGAGACCCTCGTCTTCATGCTCAACTACCGGGACCCGGTGTGCTGCGCCAGCGCCGCCCAGGCCCTGGAACGGCTGCGCGACCCCCGCACGGCCAAAGCCGCGGCGGCCCTGGCCACCAACGAACTGCGCACCGCCTACGCGCTCTACCCGGTCCGGCTGCTGACGGCGCTGCGCGCCCCGGAGTCGGTGCCCACCCTGATCAATGTGCTCCAGCGCCTCCTGATCGGGCCCCTGCACTACTGGCCGATCGCCGAGGCGTGCGTCGTCGGCCTCGGCGCCCTGGGCGACAAGCGCGCCATCCCCGTACTCGAAGCCGCCGCCCGGCACCACCGGCTGTCCCCCTCCGCCAAGGCGGCGCTGGCACGGATCCCCGGCTGAGCCGCCGCGGGGCGGGACCGGACCCCGCTCCGGCCGGCTGTGTCCCCGGCGGCCCCGGTGTCCCCGGCGCCCGGCGGCCCGGACCGTCGCGGACGGCACACCTACCCGTGGTCCCGTCGTCCGGGCCCCGCTTCCGGCTCCCGGCCCCCGCCGAGGACGGTGAGGTAGCGCACCTCGGGGACCTTCGCACCCCCCACCTCGAACGCCGAGGTGAGCCCGTCCGCGGCGAAGCCTGCCCGCTCGTAGAAGCGGCGCGCACGGGAGTTGCCCTCCAGCACCCACAGGAACATCCGCGGGCAGCCCCGTGCGACGGCGTCCTCCAGCACCGCCGCCATGAGCAGCCGGCCCACCCCGGTGCCGATGTGGTCCGGGTGGACGTACAGCGCGTAGAGCTCCTCGTCACCGCCGGGCGGCCCGGGGCGCGGGGTGTCGCCATGGGTGCGCCGGGGCCCGGCCGCCGCCCATCCCGTGACCTGCCCGCCTCCGGCTCCGTCCGCGGCCATTAGGTTCCGCACCACTCCGCGGCCGGCCGTGAAGAAGCGCCGCCGCCGCGCCGCCTCCGCCGCAGGTGACATCGCGTCCAGATACGGTTGCGGCACCAGCCCCCGGTACGCGCTCCGCCAACCGCGCACCCGCACCTCCGCCACGGCTTCGATGTCGTCCTCGGTCATCTCCCGTACATACATGTGCCGAGGGTGCTCCCACGGCCCCCGGGGCCGCACCGCCTTTTCCCGCCGCCTCATTCCGCCCGCCGTCGAATACCCGACAGCTGATGTCCGGTTGCCTCGCCAGAGTGGGCGCATGACGACGACACACACCGCCACGGAAGCCTCCTCCGGTCCCGGTACGAGCTGGGCCGTATTCGAACAGGCGGAGCCCGGTCTCGCGAGTACCGTGCGCCGGCGGTTCGGGCAGTACCGCCACCACGTCCTGGCCACCCTGCGCGCCGACGGCTCGCCACGGCTGACCGGGCTGGAAGCGGACTTCCGGGAGGGCGAGCTGTGGCTGGGGATGATGCCGAACTCGCGGAAAGCCCTCGATCTGCGGCGCGACCCGCGCTTCGCGCTCTTCGCCAACCCCGGTTCCGGGACGGGGATGGGCGGGGGAGACGTCCGGGTCTCCGGGCGCGCGGAGGAGGTGACGGATCCGGCCGGACTCGCCCGCTGGGCCGCCGGTGCACCGGACGGAGAGCTGCCCGCAGCGTTCCACCTCTTCCGGGCGGTGGTTGCGGAGGTCGTGCACATCACCGTCGAGAGCGAGGAGATGCTCCTCCGTACCTGGCGCCCCGGGCGGCGGTCGCGCACCGTCAGGCGCGGCGACGACGACGCCCCGCCGCGCGTGGAACCGGCCGGTTGATGTCGCCGCAGCCTGTTGGCGCTCCGCACCGGTGCTCCGGCGCCCGGTCGTCCGCGCCCGGCGCGCGGGCGTGCCCGTGCGCCCGGCGCGGACGGGTCAGGACGAGGACACGGCGAGCGCCTCGATCTCGATGAGCAGTTCCGGCCGTACGAGCCCGGTGACCTGCACGGCGCTGCACGCGGGGAGCCGCCCGGGGTCGAGGTACCGGTCGCGCACGGTGCGCAGTGCGGGCATGACGGCCAGGTCGGTCACGAAGAAGGTGAACTTCACGACGTCGCCGAAGCCGGCTCCGGCCGCCTCCAGGCAGCGCCGCAGATTGCCGAACACCTGCTCCGCCTGTGCCTCGGGGTCGCCCGCACCGACGACCTCGCCGTCCGCGTCGAGCGCCACCTGGCCGGAGACGGCGATGAACCTGCCCTCTCCGAGGACGACATGGCTGTAGCCGTTCCCGGGCGCGAGGCCCTCGGGGGCGGTGATGTGGGTGAGCGATGACATCCCGGCATGCTCTCAGAGCAGGGTGAGCTGAGTGCAGCGGTTTTCCACCGCCGGCTCCCCGGGGGCGTCCCCGCTGCCGTCGCCGTCGCCGTCGCCGTCGCCGTCGCCGTCGCCGTCGCCGTCCCCGCCACTGCCGCCGTCCGCCGGAGCGGGCGGCCCCGTCCGCCGGGCGGTGCCGGGGCCCGCGGGGCCCACACCGTACTCGGCGGCGAGTTCGTGCACCTGCCGGGTGATGCGGCGCTGATACCACTTGGGCGCGTACGCACCGTCCGCGTAGAGCGCCTCGTAGTGCCGCACCAGCCGCGGGTGGTGCTGGTGCAGCCAGCGGAAGTACCACTCGCGCGCCCCGGGCCGCAGGTGCAGCGCGAGCGGTGTGACGGAGGTCGCCCCGGCGGCGGCCAGCGCCCGCACCGTGGTCCGGAGCTGTGCGGGGGAGTCGCCGAGGAAGGGGATCACCGGTGCCATCAGCACCCCGCACGGGATGCCGTGCTCCGTGAGCCGCCGTACGACATCCAGCCGCCGCTGCGGTGCCGGGGTGCCCGGCTCGACGGTGCGCCACAGTTCCTCGTCGGTGAATCCGACCGACACCGAGACGCCGACGTCCGTGACAGCCGCGGCCGAGCGCAGCAGGTCGAGGTCGCGCAGGACGAGGGTGCCCTTGGTGAGCAGGGAGAAGGGGTTGGCGTGGTCGCGCAGGGCCGTGAGGATGCCCGGCATCAACCGGTACCGCCCCTCGGCCCGCTGGTAGCAGTCCACGTTCGTGCCCATGGCGATGTGCTGGCCCCGCCAGCGGGGGCTGCTGAGTTCCTTCCGCAGCAGTTCGGGTGCGTTCACCTTGACCACGATCTGGGTGTCGAAACCCTCGCCGGGGTCGAGGTCCAGGTAGCTGTGGGTCCGGCGGGCGAAGCAGTAGACGCAGGCGTGCGAGCAGCCGCGGTAGGGGTTCACCGTCCATTCGAACGGCATGCGCGAGGCGCCGGGCACCTTGTTCACCAGGGTGCGGGCCCGGATCTCGTGGAAGGTCATCCCCCGGAACTCGGGGGTGTCGAAGGTGCGGCGGGTGACGGCGGAAGCGCCGAAGAGGGCGGGCGCCGCGTCCCGGCTGTGCTCGTCGGTGTCCTTGAGCTCGTCCCAGCGCATGCGCGGCCTCCTCGGTGGTGGTGTCGCGTCCTTCTTGCTCCACTGTCGCTCTCCCCGGTCCCAGAATAGAACACGCGTTCGTACGGAAAGTGTCAAGCTCGATTTGGGGAGCCGACCCGGGGGTGATTGGCTGGCCACCCCGATCACAGGCCGTCCAGTCACAGGAGGAGTCATGGCGCAGGTCGAAGCGACCACGCAGCGGGAGATCGCGGCCGGACCCGACGAGGTGTTCGACGCGCTCGCCGACTACAGCGGGACCCGGGCCGAACTGCTCCCCGCCCCCTTCAGCGAGTACGAGGTCAAGGAGGGCGGCGACGGCGAGGGCACGCTCGTGCACTGGAAGCTCCAGGCGACCAGCAAGCGCGTCCGGGACTGCCTGCTCGACGTCACCGAGCCCGCCGACGGGGAGTTGGTGGAGACCGACCGCAACTCCTCGATGGTGACCACCTGGCGGGTGACCCCCGGCAGCGGGGAGAAGACCGCCCGGGTCACGGTGACCACGGTCTGGAACGGCGCGGGCGGCATCGGCGGCTTCTTCGAGCGGACCTTCGCGCCCAAGGGGCTCGCCCGCATCTACGACGACGTCCTCCAGCGGCTGGCCGCCAGGACGGAGCAGGGCGGCTGACCTCCGCCGTCCCGGAAAGACGCGCGGCGCGCCCTCACTGGATCGGGTGGTTTCCGGTGGGGGTGCCGCTGCCGCAGGCGGCGGCCCGCCGCGGGGAAAACCCCTGATCGGCAGCCCGACAGGCGCCCCGGGCAACCGAATTGAGTCCCATCCGTCCCACGGCGCGCACCTGAACCGTGCTTGAACGCGCTTGTCGTGCAATGCGAGAAATACTCCCCCAGAAGCAGCGGCAAGGGGAGTGGGATGGGCGGTACCGGCGGGGCGACCCTCGACACCAGGGGTGACGGAAACCCCGTAACCGGCAGGGGACTTCATCCCGGGCCCGTGGCCGCCGCGGCTCCGGCCGCGGTCGAGGTCACCGTGGAACTGCCCGGCCGGGCGGAGGCCCCGGCAGCGGCGACGCCGGTGGCGGCGCCCGCGCCGGGCCCCGCCGACCCGCTGACGAGCCCGGGCGCCGCCCGGTCCGGGGTCGTTCCGGCGGAGTACGAACCGATGCGCTCCGACGTGCCGGGGCCCGGAGCGGTCCCGTCCGCCGCCTCCCAGCCCGGGTGCGGCCCGCACGACCTCCGGGCGGCGTACCCGGCACAGCGGATCCCGCAGGATGCCGCGTCGGCCGCCGCGGCACAGGACGCAGCGTGGGCCGGAACCCAGGACGTCGCGCAGGGCGCCGCCGGGCAGGAGGCCGCGGCGCCGGACGGCGGCCCGCCGCAGACGCCGCTGTCACCGCGCCGCCTCCGGCTCGTCTTCGGCGCGCTGATGCTGGCCATGCTGCTGGCCGCGCTCGAACAGACCATCGTGGCCACGGCGCTGCCCAAGATCGTGGGCGAACTCGACGGCCTGCGCCGGATGTCCTGGGCCGTCACCGCCTACCTCCTGGCCGCGACCATCGTGCTGCCCGTCTACGGCAAGCTCGGCGACCTCTTCGGCCGCAAGGGCCTCTTCCTCTTCGCCATCGGCGTCTTCACCGTCGGCTCGGCCCTGGCCGGATGGTCCGGTTCCATGGAGGAGCTGATCGTCTACCGCGCCGTGCAGGGCACCGGAGCCGGCGGACTGATGATCGGAGTGCAGGCGATCATCGCGGACGTCGTACCGGCCCGCGACCGCGGCCGCTACATGGGCCTGATCGGCGCCGCCTTCGGGCTCGCCTCGGTGGCCGGGCCGCTGCTGGGCGGCTGGTTCACCGACGACCTGTCCTGGCGCTGGTGCTTCTGGTTCAACGTACCGGTGGGCCTGCTCACCCTCCTGGTGACCTCGCTCGCCCTCACCCTGCCCAGGCCCCGGGCGCGACCCCGGCTCGACATCCTCGGTGCGCTGCTGATGGCGGCCTTCTCCACCTGCCTGGTCCTGCTCACCAGTTGGGGCGGCACGACCTACGACTGGGGCGACCGCGTCATCCTCGGTCTGGCCGCCGGTGCGCTGGTCAGCGGCGGGCTCTTCCTCGTCGCCGAGCACTACGCACCCGAACCCGTGCTTCCGCTGCGACTGTTCCGGGACTCCGTCTTCAACGTCACCGGTCTGGTGGGCGCGGCCATCGGCATCGCGCTCTTCGGCGCCGCCAGCTACCTGCCCAGCTTCCTGCAGATGGTCGAGGGCGTCAGCGCCACGACCTCGGGGCTGCTGATGCTGCCGCTGATGTCCGGGGTCGTCGTCTCCTCCCTGCTCTCCGGCCAGCTCATCACCCGCACCGGGCACTACAAGATCTTCCCCGTGCTGGGCTGCGCCCTCTCCGCGGAAGGGATGTGGCTGCTCTCCAAACTGGACGCGGACACCTCGCGCCAGATGTTCGGCATCTGGTCGGGCATCCTCGGCCTGGGGATCGGCTTCGTGCTGCCCGTGCTGGTGCTGGCCGTGCAGAACTCGGTCCGATCCACCGACATCGGCGCGGCCACCAGCGCCAACAACTACTTCCGGCAGATCGGCGGCAGCATCGGTGCCGCACTGTTCGGCACCCTGCTCGCGCACCGGCTCGCGGACGCGCTCGCCCGGAAGCTCCCCAGCGACCAGGGCGCGTTGCCCGACCCCGACTCCCTGACTCCGCAACTCGTGCGCGCACTGCCCGCACCGCTGCGCGACGGCTATGTCGAGGCGTACGCGGAAGCGATGCCGCGGATCTTCCTCTACCTCGTTCCGGTGCTCGTCCTCGGGCTGGCACTGTCCCTCTTCCTCAAGGAGAAACCACTCGTGTCCCAGCACACGTCCGTGCCCCCGGCTCGCAGCGCCGAAGCACCCGCAGCACCCGCGCCCGACGGGGCCGCGCCGCAGCCGCAGCCTGCGCCCTACGCCGCCGGTGTCCCGGTCTGCGGTGCCGTGCGGCACCACGACGGAACCGCGGTACCCCGCGCGGCGCTCACCCTGGTGGACACCGCCGGGCGGCAGATCGGGCGGGGGGCCACCGGCGACGACGGGCGGTACGCGCTGAGCACCCCCGGCGAGGGCTCCTACGTACTGATCGCTTCGGCGGGCGGGCACCAGCCGCGCGCGGTCAGCGTGAGTGTGGGCGAACGGCCCGTCGACCTCGATGTGGTGCTCGGCGGGGCGGGCCGGCTGGCGGGCAGTGTGCTGACCGCCGACGGCAACCCCGTCAAGGACGCCATCGTCACGCTCACCGACGTGCGCGGCGAGGTCGTCGCCACCACCCGCAGCAGCCGGGAGGGCGGCTACGTCATCTCCGAACTCGTCGCCGGCGAGTACACGCTGGCGGCCAGCGCCCCCGTCTACCGACCCGCCGCCCTCCCGGTCTCCGTACAGGCGTCCCGCGAGACCCGGCAGGACGTCGAACTCGCCGGTGGCGCCGTGCTCCGCGGCACCGTCCGGGCCTCCGGCGGGCGTCCCGTGGAGGACGCGCGGGTCACCCTGCTGGACGCCGCCGGAAACGTCGTCGACACCGCGACGACCGGTGCCGACGGCATCTTCCGCTTCGTCGACCTGGCCTCGGGCGAGTACACGGTGGTGGCTGCGGGTTATCCGCCGGTCGCGACCGTGCTGCAGATCGCGGGTGGCGGGCGCACCGAACGCGACCTGCAACTGGGCCACGAGGACTGACCCTCCGGACGGTCCGGGGCCCCCGGGCGGACCGGGCCGGCCGGGCGGGCCCCGGCGTGGTGTCACGGCGTGCCGGGGGCTTCCGGCGGTGCGGTCGACGCGCTGACCGCGCCCCCTCGCGTCCCCCGTTCGGGCGTTGCCCCTCCTGCCGTTCCCGTCCGGCTCTACGGTGGTGAAGGCTGCCCGGCGTGGCGGGACCGGCCGCCGCCGGAAGAGAGGACTGGTTCATGGGAAGCGAGCCGGACGCTGACCGTGGGATCCGCCGGACCGGTCCCTGCGCGGTGGAGACGCTGGTCGCCGTCCGCGGATGCCTTCCGCTCGCGGCGGTCGGCATCGGCGCGCGCGGCACCGTCGTGCACTGGGGCAGCGGTGCGAGCGCACTGTTCGGACGCCGCCGCAAGCACGTCCTCGGCGCCCCGGCGGCCGACATCCTGCCGGTGACGGGTGCGTTGAACGCTTCCGCGCGCGCGGGCGACCACCACTGGCTCGACGGCGCCGGAGACCTGACGGGGGCCGGTACCGCCATGGCGGGGCGGGCCCGCGTTCCGGTGCCCGGTCGGGGCCGCGCCGATGTGCTGTGGTGGAGCTATCCGCTGGCCACTCCCGCGCCCGTCCGGCTGCTGGTCCTCGCCACCGGTACGGCCCGGCTGCAGCGGCAGCGGGCGCTGCGGGGGACGAGGATCGTGCCCTCGTTCGGCCACCACCGCTGGTTTCCGGAGGCGGCCGAGCTGGGCGCGCGCCTGCCGCGGCTCCTCGGCCGCCAGACCCGCGCGGCGGCGGCGCCGGCGGTCTCCCGGATCCGGGAACTGGGCTGTCCCGTGGTGGAGGTGCATCGGCCCGCCGGCCAGGACGATCCGGCGCTCGTGGCGTGGAACGCGCAGGTCAGCGGTGGATGTGGGGAGGATCCTCGCCTGCCCGGGTGAAATCAGGTGGTGTGGACCAGTGGAGTTATCCACAGGGGTGTCCTGGCGGTTGGCCACCGCGTAACGTGCCGGTCATGAAGATCCTCATCAGCGCCGACATGGAGGGCGCAACGGGAGTCACCTGGCCGGCGGACGTGCTGCCGGGAACCCCGCAGTGGGAGCGCTGCCGCTCGATGTTCACCTCGGACGTGGACGCCGCCGTCCGGGGGTTCTTCGAGGCAGGCGCTGACGAGGTGCTCATCAACGAGGCCCACTGGACGATGCGCAACCTCCTGCTGGAACAGCTGGACGAGCGGGCCGAGATGATCACCGGTCGGCACAAGGCGTTGTCGATGGTCGAAGGCATTCAGCACGGCGACGTGGACGGCGTCGCCTACATCGGCTACCACACCGGTGCCGGCAGCGAGGGCGTCCTCGCCCACACCTATCTCGCCAACTCCCTGACAGGCGTGTGGGCCGACGGGGTGCGGGCCGGCGAGGGCTTCCTCAACACCCTGGTGGCCGCCGAGTTCGGCGTCCCCGTCGTGCTGGTGACGGGTGACGACCGCACCGTCGAGGACGCCAAGGGCTATGCGCCCGAGGCGCTGGGCGTCGCCGTCAAGGACTACGTGTCGCGGTACGCCGCGGTGTGCCGTCCTCCCGCCCGTACCGCGGCCGAGATCCGGGACGCCGCCCGGCGTGCCGTCCCGCTGGCCGGGCGGCGCGTCCCGCCGGAGCCCGAACCGCACACCGTGGAGCTGGAGTTCGACGCCGAGCACCTGGTGGGTGCCGCCACGGTCGTGCCCGGTGTCGAGCGCTCCGGCGAGCGCCGCGTGGCCTTCACCTCGGCCGGGGCCTACGACATGATCCGCTGCTTCAAGGCCGTCACGACCGTCGTCTCCGCGGCGGTGGAGGAGCAGTATGGCTGAGCGGGCGGCACGGGAGGACAGCGGTATGACTGCTCCGGAGGACGGCGGACACCTCGACGCGCAGGTCTTCGAGGAGGTGGTGCGGGCGACCTCCGAACTGATCCGGATCGACACCACCAACCATGGCGCGGGAGAGGGCGACGAACGCCCCGCCGCCGAGTACGTCGCCGCGGGGCTGGCCGACGCGGGCATCGAACCCCGGTTGCTGGAGAAGAAGTCCGGCCGGACCAACGTGGTGGCCAGGATCGAGGGCACCGATCCGACAGCGGGGGCGCTGCTGCTGCACGGCCATCTCGACGTGGTCCCGGCCGAGCCCGCCGACTGGACGGTGCACCCCTTCTCCGGGGAGATCCGCGACGGCGTGGTGTGGGGCCGCGGTGCCATCGACATGAAGAACGCCGACGCCATGGCCCTCTCGCTGGCCCGCGCCTGGGCCCGGGCCGGGGTGCGGCCGCCGCGCGACATCGTCCTGGCCTTCACCGCCGACGAGGAGGACAGCGCCGAGTTCGGCTCCGACTTCCTGGTGCGGGAGCATCCGGAACTCTTCGAGGGCTGCACTGAGGGCATCAGCGAGTCCGGCGCCTTCACCTTCCACGCCGGCCCCGGAATGCGGCTCTACCCCGTGGCGGCCGGCGAACGCGGAACGGCCTGGCTCAAGCTGACCGCCCACGGCCGGGCGGGGCACGGCTCCAAGGTCAACCACGCCAACGCCGTCAGCCGGCTCGCCGCCGCCGTCCACCGCATCGGCGAGCACGAGTGGCCGGTGCGGCTGACCCCCACCGTGCGGGCGGCGCTCGTCCGCCTCGCCGAACTGCACGAGCTGCGCCCGCTCCGCCCCGACGCACCGGACGCCGAGGTGGACGCCCTGCTCGCCGAACTCGGCCCGGTCGCCGCGCTGGTCGAGCCGGTCGTGCGCAACAGCGCCAACCCCACGGTGCTGGAGGCCGGTTACAAGGTCAACGTGATCCCGGGGACGGCCACGGCGCGCGTGGACGGCCGCATGCTGCCGGGCGCCGAGGAGGAGTTCCACGCCACGCTCGACGCGCTCACCGGCCCCCAGGTGGACTGGGAGTTCCAGCACCGGGAGATCCCGCTCCAGGCACCGGTGGACTCCCCGCTGTTCGCCGCCATGGGCGAGGCACTGGAGCACTTCGACCCGGGAGCGCACGCGGTGCCGCACTGCATGTCCGGCGGCACCGACGCCAAGCAGTTCTCCCGGCTCGGTATCGCGGGCTACGGCTTCACCCCGCTCAAGCTCCCCGAAGGCTTCGACTACCAGGCGCTGTTCCACGGCGTGGACGAACGTGTGCCCGTGGAGGCGCTGCACTTCGGCATCCGCGTCCTGGACCGCACCCTGCTCGGCACCGCAGCGCGGTCCGGCGACCCCTCCCGCACTTCCGCCACCGGCGGCGAACCGGCCGACGGTGACCGCATCGCCGGCCGGGACGCCACGACCCCGTCAGGAGGCTGACCCCCATGCCCGTCCAGGCCCCCTACGGCACCTGGCCCTCGCCGATCGACGCCGGACTCGTCGCCGCGCACGACGGGCGGCCCGACTTCCTCGGATCCGTCGGCGGCGAGCTGTGGTGGACCGAACCGCGTCCCGAGGAAGGCGGGCGCCGCGCGCTGCTGCGGCTGCCGGCCGACGCCGGGCAGGCCCCGGTCAGCGTGCTGCCCGCACCCTGGAACGTACGCAACCGGGTGATCGAGTACGGCGGTCTGCCCTGGGCCGGTGCGGCCCGCGGCAGCGGTGGGCCGCTGATCGTCTTCACGCACTTCGCCGACCAGCGGCTCTACGCGATCGAGCCCGACGCCCCCGACTCCGCGCCCCGCCCGCTGACCCCGCTCTCCGACGTCACCGAGGACGGACTGCGCTGGTGCGATCCGGTGGTGCTGGTCGAGCGCGGCGAGGTGTGGTGCGTACTGGAGGAGTTCACCGGCGAGGGCCCCACCGAACTGCGCAGGGTGCTGGCGGCCGTCCCGCTGGACGGTTCGGCCGCCGCCGACCGCGGCCGGGTCCGGGAGCTGACCGGGGACGGCGACCGGTTCCTGAGCGGTCCGCGGCTCTCCCCGGACGGCGAGCGGCTGGTCTGGCTGGCGTGGAACCACCCCGCGATGCCGTGGGACGGCACCCGCGTGATGACGGCACGGATCAGCGCTGACGGCAGCCTCGAGCGGCCGCGTGCGGTCGCGGGCGGCCCCGAGGAGTCGGTGGCGCAGGCGGAGTTCGCCTCCGACGGCACGCTGCTGATCGCCTCCGACGCGAGCGGCTGGTGGAACCTCCGCCGGGTGGCTGCGGAGGCCGCCGAAACGGACGGTTCCGCACCCCGGGGAGTGCCGTTGTGCCCGCGCGAGGAGGAGTTCGCGGGCGCCGCCTGGAAGATCGGGCAGCGCTGGTTCGCACCGCTGCCCGGCGGACTCGTGGCCACGCTGCACGGGCGGGGCGCGCAGCGGCTGGGTGTGCTCGACCCGGAGACGGGCGAACTGGTCGACGCCGCCGGGCCGTGGACCGAGTGGGCGCCCTCGCTCGCGGTCGTCGACTCCCGCGTCGCCGGGGTCGCGGCGAGCCCCCGCACCTCCTACGAGATCGTCGAACTGGACACCCGCACCGGCCACACGGTCGCCGTGGCCGCGCACCACGAGGACCAGGTGGACCCGGCCCACTATCCGCAGCCGCAGAGCCGTACCTTCACCGGGCCCGACGGCCGCGACGTCCACGCCCACCTGTACCCCCCGCACCATCCCGACCACACCGCACCCGCGGGGGAACTGCCGCCCTACGTGGTGTGGGTGCACGGCGGACCCACCAGCCGCTCCCCCCTGGTGCTCGATCTGGAGATCGCCTACTTCACCTCGCGCGGCATCGGTGTGGCGGAGGTCAACTACGGCGGCTCCACCGGCTACGGACGTGCGTACCGCAACCGCCTCCGGCAGCAGTGGGGCGTCGTCGACGTCGAGGACTGTGCCGCCGTGGCCCGCACCCTCGCGGCGGAGGGCACTGCCGATCCGGCGCGGCTCGCCATCCGGGGCGGCAGCGCGGGCGGCTGGACCAGCGCCGCGTCGCTCACCTCCCCGCTCGCGGAGGGCCTGTACGCCTGCGGCACCGTCACCTATCCCATCCTCGACCTGACGGGGTGGGCCACGGGCGAGACCCACGATTTCGAGTCCCAGTATCTGGAGTCCCTGGTCGGCCCCCTCGCCGAGGTGCCGGACCGGTACCGCGAGCGCTCTCCGTTGCAGCACGCGGACCGGACGGCGGCACCTTTCCTGCTGCTCCAGGGGCTGGACGACGTGATCTGTCCGCCGGTGCAGTGCGAGCGCTTCCTGGAGCAGGTCAAGGGGAGGGGGGTACCGCACGCCTATCTCGCCTTCGAGGGCGAGGGGCACGGCTTCCGCCGGGCCGGGACGATCGTGCGCGCGGTGGAGGCCGAACTCTCGCTGTACTGCCAGACCTTCGGGCTGGTGCGGGAGGACATCACCCCGGTGGAGCTGCGGCCGTGAGCATTCCGCCGCTGCCCGAGGGAGAGCCGGCCCCCGCCTCGGCCGATCCGCACGGCCTGCTGGAGGGCTATCTCGACTACTACCGCGCCACCTTGCTCCGCAAGGCCGCCGAGCTCCCGGAGGAGGAGTTGCGCGCTGCCCGCCTCCCCTCGGGCTGGACACCGCTGGAGCTGATCCGGCACCTCCAGCACGTCGAACAGCGCTGGCTGAACTGGGGCTTCATGGCCGAGCCCGTACCTCGCCCCTGGGGCGATCTCGGCACGGGCGAAGCCGCGGACCGCTGGCAGGTGCCGGAGGGGACGAGCACCCGGGAGGTGCTCGACGCGTACTCGGCGCAGTGCGACCGTTCCCGGCAGGTCACGGCCGCCGGGCGGCTGGACCGGCGCGCGGCGACAGGTGGCCGGTTTCCCACTGAGGCGGAGGCACCCACGCTCGCCTGGATCCTCTTCCACCTGCTCCAGGAATATGCGCGCCACGTCGGGCAGCTCGACGTGGTGGTGGAGCTGGCGGGCGGCGGAACGGGGGAGTAGCGCTGCTCCCGAGCCGGACCGCGGGGCAGCGCCCCGCGCGGACCGCCCCAGGGGGCCGGCCGGAGCGGGCCGGTCCGTACGGCCTTCTCGTCCGCGATCCGGGGCGGCGCCCGCCGCGGGTCCGGCCCGCCCGCACCGAGGCTGGGGCCGCGGTGCTAGAGACCGGCCAGATCGGCGAGGATCCGGGCCTGCCGCAGCAGAGCGATGCTGTTCTCCAGGTTCTCGTCCTCGTCCACCGACCACAGGACGTACTCGACATGGCGCGCCACGGACCAGGCGCGTATCCGGTCGGCGTCCTCCCCCAGCGCCTCCGCCAGCAGCGCCGTGCGGTGCCGCAGCACCCGGTGCGGATCCGAGTGTGCGAAGGGGTCGTCGACCTGTTCCAGCAGCGGCCAGGGGTCGAAGGCGGGGTCGCCGGTCATCGGTTTGGCGTCGATGGCGAGCCAGGGGGAGCGTCGTGCGGACAGCAGATTGCCGGGGTTGAAGTCCCCGTGCACCACCACTTCCCGGCACGCCGAGCGGGGCAGTTCCCGCAGCAGCCGTGCGGCCAGTCGGAAGAGTCCCGCATCGAGTGCCGGAGGCCAGCTGCGGGCTGCCTGCCGCTCCGCCACCTCGGCCCAGTGCGCGGCCGTGTCGGCCACCCGGCCCATGCCCGATGCGGTCGCCGCGGCAGGGTCCGCCGCCCACAGTTCGCGCAGCACGTCCGCCGCTGCCAGCAGCCGTTCCTCAGCCGGGAGGTGCCTGGCGCGGCCCAGTTCGACGCCGGGTTCCACCCGTTCCAGCAGCAGTGCGAAGGCAGCCGCGTCCTGTGCGAGGACGCGTACCGCGCCGCGCCCGTCCCACAGCCGGAGCGCGGCACCCTCGGTGCGGGCCTCGGGGTGGGGCCAGGTCAGTTTGAGCACGGCCCGGGTGCCGTCGGGCAGTTCGGCGGGTGCCGCCCAGGAACAGCTTCCGCCGTGGAAGGGTGCGGCCAGCCGCAGCTGCCAGCGCTCGCGCAGCTGCTCCACCAGCGCGGGCAGCCGGGCCAGCCATCCGCGGCCGTCGGCGGTGCGGCCCATCATGGTGAGCACGGGCAGGGTGGGTGGGAAGAGGTCGGTCATGTCACGTCCGGGTGGCTGTCTGCGGTGGCGGCCGGTCGGGTCCGCACCACGGTAGGGCGCGCTCCGCCTAGTTGCCGAGCGGCTTTTCGCGGAACGCCGGGCCGCTCGCCGCGGAGCTCTCCGCACCTGTCGCGTCGGCCGGTGCGGCTCCGGCTCCTGTGCCCGTATCGGATCCCGTTTCGGTCTGCCGTGTGGTTCCGCGGCCCGGTGCGGGGCTCCGGTGGCTCGAAGGAGCAGCGCCGCACTCGTCTGTTCGGGTACGGTCACGGCATGACGAGCGTCGCACCCGGTATCGATGGTCCCGCCAGCTCTCCGGCCGTTCATGTGCTCCGGGTCTCGGAGCAGGCCGCCGCGACCAGGGTGCCCGGTGCGCTCGCCGCGCTGTCCGAGGAGGAGCGGGAGCGGGCCGCGGCCTTCGTCCGGCCCGTGGACCGCGACCGTTACCTCGTCGCGCATCTTGCGCTGCGCAGGGAACTGGGTGCGCTGCTCGGTCTGGAGCCGGCGGAAGTGCGGTTGGCCCGTGCGGACTGCCCCGTGTGCGAGGGCCCGCACGGGCGGCCGATCGTCCCCGGCAATCCGGTGCACTTCTCCCTCTCGCACGCGGGTGATGTGGTGCTGCTGGCCTTCGCGGCCGTGCCCGTCGGTGCGGACGTGGAGGAGTTCCCCTCCGCCGGGACGGCGCGCGAGACGATGACCGCTCTCCACCCCCGGGAGCAGGCCGAACTGGCGGCGGTCGCGGACACCGCGGCACTGCCGTCCGTGTTCGCGCGCTGCTGGACCCGGAAGGAGGCGTATCTGAAGGGCACCGGGACGGGGCTGGGCGAGGACCCTTCGATCACCTACGTCAGCGCGCTGGAGGATCCGGCCCCGGTGCCGGGGTGGCGGCTCGCGGATCTTCCGGCGCCGCCCGGCTACGCCGCCGCGAGTGCGCTGCGGCAGCTCACCGCTCACGAGGTCGGGTGAGCGCTCGCTCCGTGCGGGGCACGGCCGGCCTCCACCGGTCGCCGCCGGGCAGGACCGCGACGAGCAGGCCCAGGGCGCTGAACGACGAGCCCACCGCGACGACGGCGGGCCAGGCGCCGGCCGCCCAGGCGAGTGAGCCGGCCAGTGAGCCGAGTGCGATGCCCGCGAAACGCGCGGTGAACCAGACGGTGTTGAGGCGGCTGTGCAGGCCGCGGTCGAGAGTGAACAGCACGGTCTGACTGGCCGCCTGGCTGCCCCACACCCCGATGTCGAGCAGCACCACGCCGGGGACCAGCCACCAGGGCGAAACTCCGCCGGGCAGCAGCACCAGCCATCCCGCCAGGACGAGCGCGAGGAGCGCCGCGGTCGCGCCGCGGCGTCCCATTCGCTCCGCGGCCCGCCCGGCCCACGGCGAGGCCGGGGCACTGGCCGCGGCCACCAGCCCGAAGAGGCCGATCCGGGCCGGTCCGTAGTGGTAGTGCCCGCCGAGGAGGAAGGTCAGGCTGGTCCAGAATGCGCCGAAGGCGACGCCGACCAGCGCCCCGGACAGCACGATCCGGAATACCATCGGGTGTGCCGCGAGCCGGGGCAGGGAAGCCAGCGCGGCGCGGTAGCCCGGCACCTGGGAGGAAGCGGCGGACGGCACGGGCGGCGCGGGCGGCAGCGCCGAGCGCAGCAGAGCGACCAGCGCCAGGGTCAGCCCGCAGGAGCACAGATGGACGCCGCGCCACCCGACGGCCTCCGCGAGCACCCCGGAGTAGGCACGGGAGGCCAGCACCCCCACGAGCTGTCCTGCCTGCACACCGCCGACCACCTGTCCCACCGCGCCCCTACGCCCCTCCGCGAGGGCGACCGCGAGTGGCGTCACCAGTTGGGGCACCGGCGAGCACAGGCCGAGCGCGAAGCCCGCGGCGAGCAGGAACTCCGCGGTGGGGGCCAGCGCGCAGGCCGCCAGCGCCAGCGAGGAGAGGGTGCCCAGTGTCAGGATCAGGCGGCGCCGGTCGTGGCTGTCGCCTGCCGGCACCAGCAGCAGGATGCCGGCGGCGTAGCCGAGCTGGGTGGCGGTGGGGACGGCTCCCAGCAGAGCGGCACCGCCGCCCAGCGACCGGGCGATGCCCTCCAGCAGGGGCTGGCTGAGGTACACGTTGGCTGCGGTGACGGCGCTGGTGACCGCCAGCAGCAGCATCCGGCGGCGGAAGCGGCCGGACGGTTCGGCGGGGACCGGGGAGGAGTGGTTCACGGGCAACGAGGCTAGGGACGCGCGGCGTGGCAGACTTTCGCCCGTACGCCAGCAACTGTCGAGAGTGCGCCAACCCGGAGCTGCGGGCGTCGGCGCCGCGGGGAGCCATGTACGGCAAGAGCGAGGACCGGGACGACTACCAGGAGGTTCCCCGGCCGGTCGCGGCGATGGCGCGGGATCTGCCCGACGGCCATCACATCCCGCCGCACCGGCACCGGCGTGCCCAGCTGATCTACGGCACCACGGGCGCCATCACGGTGGTCACCGGCCACGGCACCTGGGTGGTTCCGGCGACCCGGGGCGCGTGGGTGCCGGCGGGGCTCACCCACGAGATGCGGTGCGCCGGACCGGTGGCGATGCGCACCCTCTACCTCGATCCGGCCGCCGCGGTGGAGCTGCCGGACGTCCCCACCGTCGTCTCCGTCCCGCCGCTGCTGCGGGAACTGATCGACGAGGCGACCCAGCTGCCGGTGGAGTACGAGGCCGAGGGCCGGGACGGACACGTGATGGCCCTGCTGCTGCGGGAGCTGACGCCGCATCCCGTGGCGGCGCTGCATCTGCCGGCCCCGGACAGCCCGCGGCTGGCGGCGCTCTGCGACGCGGTACGGCGGTCTCCGGCGGATTCCTGGACCACCGGCCGGGCGGCGGCCTTCGCGCATCTGAGCCCCCGGACCTTGCAGCGTGACTTCACCGCCGCGACCGGGATGAGCCTGGCCCGCTGGGTGCAGCAGGCGCGGCTCGTGCACGCGGTGACGCTGCTCGCGCGGGGCTCTTCCGTCACCGCGGTGGCGGGCGCCGTCGGGTATGCCACGCCCAGCGCCTTCACCGCCATGTTCCGGCGCGCGCTCGGCACCACCCCCCGGGACTACTTCGCCCCCTGGTGAGCGCGGCACGGCCGGAGTCCCGCGAGTCCGGTCGCCCGGGGTCCGGTCGCCCGGGGTCCGGTCGCCCGGGGGCCGGGTGCCGCGGGTCCGTAGTCCCGGGGGCCGGGTGTCGTGGCGGTCCGGGGAAGGGGAGGCCCGAGTGCGAGGGGTGGCGGCGGCCCGCCGGAAGCGCGGCCCGCCGCGGAGCCGCCCACCGGAAGGCCGCGCCACGCGTGCCCCCGGAGTCCCGGCCGTCCCGGGCGTGCCGACGGTCCCGCCGGTGCCGGGGCATCGCCGCGGAAGGGATCTGGCGTGCGGCCGACGGAGCGTGTTCCATGGTCATCGGGGGGTCCCGGTCAGGCGGCGGCGCCCGTGGACGTATGGAAGAAACGAGGTTGCCGTGGCCACGACCGTACGACGCAGCACCCGGACCCTGCCCGCCGCGCCGCTCGGTCCCGAGAACCCGCTGCCCGCGCTGCTGCCGCGGGACGAGGCCCACGTCCTGGACGGAGCCGAACGTGCCGCGCTGCCGCCGGAGATGGCACGGCAGGTGGGCTACGCCCCGCTGCGGTCGGTGCTGCCCACCCGCGTGCTGGACGGCTACGGACGGCAGCGCACCCCGACCGCGCTGGAGACGATCGTCCTGGAGAACGCGCGACTCCGCGCCACCGTCCACCCGGGCCTCGGCGGCCGCCTCGCCTCCCTGTTCCACAAGCCGACCGGGCGTGAACTGCTGTATGCGAACCCGGTCTTCCAGCCCGCCGACTTCGCGCTCAACGGAGCCTGGTTCTCCGGGGGCGTCGAGTGGAACATCGGTGCCACCGGCCATACGACGCTCTCCTGCGCACCTCTGCACGCCGCCCGGGTGCCCGCACCGGGTGGAGACGGCGCGATGGTGCGGCTGTGGGAGTGGGAGCGGCTGCGGGACACCCCGTTCCAGGTCGACCTGTGGCTGCCGGAGGACTCGGACTTCCTCTACGTCGGCGCCCGGATCCGCAACCCGCACCACCGCACCGTGCCGGTCTACTGGTGGTCCAACATCGCGGTCCCCGAGAGCCCGGGGACGCGGGTGCTCGCCCCGGCCGAGGAGAGCTGGTACTTCGCCTACGAGCGCACCCTGCGCCGGATACCGGTGCCCGAGTGGGAGGGCGTCGATCTGACCTATCCGCTGGGCAGCCGGTTCCCCGCCGACTACTTCCACGAGGTGCCCGCACCGGCGCGCAAGTGGATCGCAGCCCTCGACGGGACGGGGCAGGGCCTGGTGCAGACCTCGACCGACCTGCTGCGCGGCCGCAAGCTGTTCGTCTGGGGCGCCGGGCCGGGCGGCAGACGCTGGCAGGAGTGGCTGACCGAGCCGGGCACGCCCGGGTACGTGGAGATCCAGGCGGGGCTGGCCCGCACCCAGCTGGAACATCTGCCGCTGGAACCGGGCGGCGAGTTCGCCTGGCTGGAGGCCTACGGTCCGCTCGACGCCGATCCGGAGACGGTGCACGGCGCGGACTGGGCGGCTGCCCGCGCGCACACCGAGGAGCGGCTGGAGAGCGCACTGCCGCGCGGCACGGTGGAGGAGGCATACGCGGCCTGGCGACGGTGCGCGGACACGGCCCCCGAGGGCGAACCGGCCGACGGCTGGCTGGCGTCGGGTTCGGGCTGGGGGGCGCTGGAGGTGGAGCGCGGCGGTTTCACCCTCCCGGGTACACCGTTCCCGCCGGAGACCATGGGCGAGCAGCAGCGGCCGTGGACCGCGCTGCTGCACACCGGCACCCTGCCCGGCGGCCCGGAACACCTTCCGCCGGGCCCCACGCTGGTCGCGCCGGAGTGGCGCGAACTGCTGGAGTCCGCCGACGCGGATCCGGGCTCCGCCACGGCGGGCCTCGCCTCGCGACGCGAGGTGGACTACCACCTGGGCGTCGCACAGTGGCACGCCGGTGACCGCTCGCAGGCGGTGCGCAGTTGGGAGCGGTCCCTCGAACAGGGGGCGCGCTGGCCCGCGTTGCGCTGCCTGGCCGTCGCCGACCGGCAGGAGGGCAACGGCGCCCGTGCGGCGGAGCGCTGGCTGGCTGCCGTGCACGACGCACGCGAGCGGCTCGATCCGGGCGCCCCCGCCACCGACGCTGCACTCACAGCGCTCGCGGTGGAGGCGGTCGAAGCGCTGCTGGCCGAGGACCGGGCGCAGGACGCCGAGCAGCTGCTGGCGGGCCTGTCCCGGCAGCAGCGACAGCGCGGCCGCTGCCGACTGCTGCGTGCCCGGGTTCTGCTGGCGCAGGGCGACACCGCGGGTGCACGTGCGCTGTTCGAGGCCGGTTTCGAGGTCGAGGACCTGCGGGAGGGCGAGGAGGCGCTGAGCGAGACCTGGGCGGCGCTCACCTCCGACCCGCTCCCGGCCCGCTACGACTTCCGGATGCGGCCGTAGAGGGCGGAGGAGCGGACGAGGCTGCCGCACGGCGCTCCCGGTGGAAACCGCCCCGGGAGCGCGGCGCGGCCCTTGCTGCTACTGCGCGGGGGAGTCCTGCTTGCGGTCCACGTACTCGAACACGCTGCCGTCCGGATGGCGGGCGACCAGATTGCGGCCGATCGGGGTGGCCTTGGGTCCCGCGATGATCTGCGCCCCCACGGTGTGCAGGTCCGCGAGCGCGTCGTCCACGTCCTTCACCGCGAGGGTCGCCTTGACCTTGCTGAGCACATCGAGATGCTCCTCGGGGCCGCTCATCAGGAAGAAGGGGCCGACCGCCGCGACCTCGACGGGGCCGTTCCGGAAGCGCATCGCCTCCGCACTGGCCAGCCTCTCGTACACCGGCACGGCCGTGTCCAGATCGTCGACGCAGATACGCAGCGAGGTCCCCAGGATATCCATGGGACCACCCTAGAACGGGATCGCCCGCCGCGCCGAACCACAGGACGGGAACGCGCAGTTGCCCCGGAGTGCCCGCCGCCGCGCCCGCGTCCGTTCACGCGCGGCAGAGGATCTCGCCGTGCACCACGGTGAACCAGCCGTCCTCCTGCTGCCCCCAGGTCCGCCACGCCTCCGCGATCCCGCGCAGCTCGTCCTCGTCGGCCAGGCTGCCCTCGACGGCGAGTGCCGCGTAGTCGGAGGCGACGGTGCGGTCCGCCCACAGTCCGCTCCACCAGGCACGTTCGTCCGGCGTGCTGAAGCACCAGGTGCTCGTGGTGACGGTGATGTCGCTGAAGCCGGCTGCGCGAGCCCATGTGTGCAGCTGCCGCCCGGCATCCGGGGTGCCGCCGTTGGCGTGCGCGACCCGCCGGTAGAGATCCAGCCAGGCGTCCATGCCGGGGGACTGCGGGTACCAGAACATGCCTCCGTAGTCCGCGTCCCGGACCGCCACCACTCCGCCGGGCGCGCACACCCGGCGCATCTCGCGCAGTGCGCCCACCGGATCGCCCACGTGCTGCAGTGTCTGGTGGGCGTGCACCACGTCGAAGTCGCCGGTGGCGAAGTCGAGCGCGTGCACGTCGCCGGTGGTGAAGGCGGTGTTGGCCAGCCCGCGTTCCCGCGCGGCGGCGCGGGCCTGGTCCAGGATTCCGGATGCCGCGTCGAGTCCGGTGACCGAGCCCTGCGGCACACGCGCGGCCAGATCCGCCGTGATGGTGCCGGGTCCGCAGCCGATGTCCAGGACCCGGTGGTCCGGGCGCAGCTCGTCGAGGAGGTAGGCGGCGGAGTTGGCGGCGGTGCGCCACTTGTGCGAGCGCAGGACGGACTCGTGGTGGCCGTGGGTGTACACGGCGGTCTCGTGTGCCATGCGGGCACTGTAGCTGGGTGTCTCGTCATGCGAGCAACGGTATTCCGTAATGTGGACTCCTCGGCCCGCTCACCCGGAGTGCGGCCGGCGGTCCTCCTGCTCGGCGCGCGGTCCCGCCCCCGCGCCGTGCGGTGTTTCGGTGCCCTGTTCCGGTGCCGCGCCGATGTCGGGCGCAGGTCCGGAGTCCGGCACGGCACGGCTGATGTGGGCCAGGACCGAGTCCGGATCGCTCTCCCGCACCAGGTCGCCGATGCTGACCATCCCCGCGAGCCGGCCGCCGTCCAGCACCGGCAGTCTGCGCACCACGTGGGTACGCATCAGCTCCACCGCGGTGCGCAGTTCCGTGTCCGGCGAGACGGTCACCGGGTCGGGGGTGCAGGCCGAGAGGCAGTTCACGCTCAGTGGGTCCACCGCGTCGGCGACCGCACGCAGGGTGATGTCCCGATCGGTGAGCAGTCCCAGCAGTCTGCCGTCCTTCACCACCAGCACGTCCCCGATGTCCTGCGCGCGCATCAACTGGGCGGCCTCCACCAGGGACGCGTCAGGACGGACGGTCGTCGCCGCGGGCGTCATGATGTCTCGCACCAACCGCGCCATGTCCCTGCCCTCTTCTCCGGGTTGCCTCGTCCGCGCCGTCTGCTCCCTCACCCCCGTGGAACAGCACGGCGTACCCGTCCGCGCGCCGCCGACACCCCCGCGCTGGAAGGGGGTTGGGGCCCACCGACCCGATGTCGCCGTCGTCCGACGCCGGTCCGCCGCCCCCGCGGGCGAGCAGCCGTGCTCCGGGGCGGTCCGGGCCGCTCGGTGTGCACCACGCATGTCGGCCGCCCGCACGTCCGCCCTCCGGCGCCGCCGTCCGGCCCGCCTCGCACTGCCCGCTGCCGTCGGCCGCCCTGCCGTCCGCCCCGCCACCGTCCGGCTCTGCCCCGGCCCGTGGCCCCTTCCCGACCCCGCGGACCCGGTACCGCCCGAGCCGGGCCCGGCGTGCGCCGTACGACAGGGCGGGCGCCCGCGCACAGGGCGCCGCGCGGGCGCCCGCCTCCGGGCGAAACCGTACGTGTCGGCGCTGCCGGTGCCATCGCCTTCTGCCAAGGTGTACGCAAGAAAGGTTGTCCGATAAGCGGCGGAGGCCACATGATGCGGCGCACGGACCAGGCCGGGGGAGGTCCGGAGCTGCTCGCCGTCCCGTCCGTGGCCGCCGTCCGCGAGGCCGCCTGCGCATACTGGCAGCGCCGTGGCCTGCCGACCGACCCTCCGCAGGTCGCCGTGGCCCCCGGCGCTCCGCTGTTGCTGCTCGCCGTGCTGGCGGCAGCCGCCGGTGCGCCCGACGGCGGCGGCGAAGGGCTGCGGGCGCCCGGCAGTGTGCTGCTTCCGCATCCGTGTCCGCCCTGGCACGCGGCGCAGGCGCGACTGCTCGGCCGGACGGTGCACACCGTTCCGGTGCCCGCGGAGTGCGGTGGCGTCCCGGACCCGTTCACGCTGCTGGAGGCGGTGCGCAGGTCCCGCGAGGCCGGGGAGTTCCCGCACGCGCTGGTGCTCTCCGTCGCCGACGACATCACCGGTACCGCCGTGCCGCCCGAACTGCTGCACGAGGTGTGCGAGGCCGCCGTCGCCGAGGGACTGCTGATCGTCAGCGACGAGACCTGGCGCGACAGCTCGCACGACCCGCACGACACCGTCGTCGTCAGCCCGGCCGAGATGCTCACCGAGGCGGGCCGGGCCGACCACGTGGTGGTGCTCGCCGGACTCGGCGCGACGGACGAAGTCGCGGCGGAGGGCTCCGGTCCCGGTTCCGGTCCTGGTCCCGGTGAGGCGCCCCCGGGGCCGTCCCCGGGGATCGCCCGGTTCGCCGCCACGGAGCGCGGCCGGACGTTCGGCGCACGTGTGCACCACCTGCTGGCCGAGCTCGGCGCCGGGCTGTCCGGCCCGGCCGCGGCGGCGGCCGCCACGACACTGCGGGAGCCTCCCGAGCTGCTGTCCGGGCGGGCCGAGGCGGCCCGGGTGCACGGCGAGCTGGCCCGCGCGCTGCACCGGGCCGTCACCGCGGCGGGCGCGGTGTGCCGCCCGCCGCATCTGGGCCGTCATCTGTACGTCGACCTCGACCCGTTCCGGCCCCGGCTGGCCGCGCGTGGTGTCACCGACGCGGCACGGCTGGAGGCCGAGCTGGTGCGGCGGCTGGGCCCGTACGCGAGGGGCGGGCACCGCTTCGGCGACGACCCGGGAGAGCTGCGGGTGCGGCTGGCCGCGGACCTCCTGTCCGGTGCGGCGCGGCCCACCGGGCGGGGCCGGGGCGAGCCGGTGGCCGCGGGTGCGGCCGGACCGGCCGCGCGGCCGCTTCCGCAGGAATGGCCGGGAGCGGCGGAGACGTTGGCACAGGTGCAGTCGGTGCTGGTCGACCTCACGGATGGGAGTTGTCAGTAGATGACAGAACGGACCGGGCAGCGTTCCGAGGGCTCTCCCTCCTCTTCCCGGCCGGACGGGGCCGCCGCGCCGGAGCCCGCCGGGCCGGGCCGGCCCGCCCCGGCCCGGTCCCCGTCAGCCGGAGGCCCGGCCGGAACCCCCGCCGAGCCCGCCGGGGGGCTGGCAGGGACGCCTCCGGGGACGCCCGCGGCCGGGGCATCCGGCACGTCCGGGCCCGAGCCGTCCGGGGACGCAGCGCCGCCCGATGCCGCGGGCGACGCCGCACCCGAGGGCGTCCACCCGGCCGCCGGAGGAGGCGCGGCCCCGCCCTGCGCCGGGGGAGGCACCCGGCCCGGTCCCACCGACGTACTCCTGCAGCCGCCCCCGCCCGCGCTCTCCCCGCCACGCCCGGTCGGTGCCCGGCGGGTGTGGCCCCGCTCCTTCGCACACCGGCTCACCTCGCCGCTGCCCGGAGTCCGGGCACTGGCCAGGCTCGCCCGCGAGGGCGCCATGCGGCCGGTCGCATCGGCCCTCGCCGAGGAGATCCCGCAACTGCCCTTCGCGCCGGGCCCGCTCCCCGAACCCGGCCCCGACGGCGTGTCGGTCACCTGGGCCGGGCACGCCAGCTGGGTGGTGCGGATCGGCGGCCTCACGGTGCTGACCGACCCGGTCTGGTCGCGGAAGATCCTCGGCACTCCCGCCCGCATCACCCCCGTCGGGGTGGCCTGGCAGGATCTGCCGACGATCGACGCCGTCGTCATCTCGCACAACCACTACGACCACCTCGACGCTCCCACCCTGCGCAGACTGCCGCGTTCCACTCCGCTGTTCGTCCCGGCCGGGCTCGGCGCCTGGTGCCGCAAGCGCGGTTTCACCACCGTCACCGAACTGGACTGGTGGGAGGGGGCCGAGCTGCCCGCACGGCGGGACGGTCCGGCGGCGGAGGGCAGCGGCAGGGCGCGGGTGCGCTTCGACTTCGTGCCCGCCCACCACTGGTCCAAGCGCACCCTCACCGACACCTGCCGCTCCCTGTGGGGCGGCTGGGTGCTGACCGATCCGCGGGGGCAGCGCGTGTACTTCGCGGGTGACACCGGATACGGGCACTGGTTCGCCGAGATCGGCCGCCGGTTCGCCGGCGTCGACCTGGCGCTGCTGCCCATCGGCGCCTACGACCCGCGCTGGATGCTGCGCCCCGTGCACACCGATCCGGAGGAGGCCGTGCGCGCCTGCCAGGACGTGGGCGCGCGCAGGATGGCCCCCATGCACTGGTCCACCTTCCTGCTCTCCGGAGAGCCCCCGCTGGAGCCGCTCACCCGGGTACGGAACGCCTGGACCGAGGCGGGGCGCCCGCGCGAGGACCTGTGGGACCTCCCGGTGGGGGCCTCCAGGGTCCTGGAGGCCGCGTAGCGTCCGCCGGGGAGCACACCGCCCCCGGCCGCCGGACGGTCCCGCGGCGTGCTACTCGGAGGTACGCGCCCCGCGGAACCGGCGCCACACCGCCGGAGCGGCACTCAGGAGCAGGGTCAGCGCGACAGCCGCGACGATCCCCTCCCAGGGCTGGGGGAAGAGGGAGCCGCCCGCGACGCCGACGAGCTGGTAGGCGGCTGCCCACGCCAGACAGGCCAGGACGTCCCCGCGGGCGAACTCCCGCATCCGCATCCGGGCCAGCAGACAGGCGAGCATCACCGGGATCCGTCCCGCGGGGATCAGCCGGGAGACGACGAGCACCGTCACCCCGTGCGTACGCAGCCGGGCGTCGGCCTGCGCCAGCCGTTCGGGGGCGGCCCGCTCGCGCAGCGCCGACAGCCAGCGGGAGCCGTTCCTGGAGCCGACCCCTCGGCTGCCCAGCCAGTACAGTCCCAGGTCGCCGAGGAAGGCGGCGAGCGAGGCGACGCCGAAGACGGCGAGCAGCGCGAGGACCGGCATGCTCTGGTGGAGCGCCACCACGGCGGCCCCGCTGACCAGCGCCCCCGTCGGGACGACCGGCACCAGCGAGCCGAGCACCACCAGCAGGAACAGCGAGGGGTAGCCCAGCGCCTGCTGGGTGGACTCGGGCGGGCGCACCACGGCCTCGGAGACGGTGTGGGCGACTGCGCCGAGGCCGTCCGGGAGCGCACCGGTCATCTGTCCGCCTCCAGTCGCACGCTCTCCCCGTGCCCCAGCAGGTGCACCGCGACCTCCGGTGCGGGCCGCGCCGCCAGCCGCTTGAACTCGGCGCCGGGGGAGTGGAACTCGTGCGGCCGGACCGCGTCCATGCCCACCGGCCAGTACGTGCCGAAGTGCACCGGCACCGCGCTGCGCGGGCGCAGCCGGGCCAGCGCCTCGGTGGCGCGGCCCGCGTCCAGATGGCCCTCGCCCAGGAAGGGTCCCCAGCCGCCGACCGGCAGCAGGGCCGTGTCCACGGCCCCGACCTCGTCCGCCATCCCGTCGAACAGTCCGGTGTCCCCCGCGAAGTAGGTGCGCTCCTCGCCCGTCACCACGAACCCCAGCGCGGGGGCCGTGTGCCGTCCCAGGGGCAGTCGCCGCCCGTCGTGTGCGGCGGGGACGGCCCGGACGGTCAGCGGGCCCGCCGCGACCTCGTCGCCCGGGCCGACCTCGACGAGCTCCAGCGCCGGCGCCAGCCGCCGCAGGCCCGGCACGGCCCGCGGCGCACCGCGTGGCACCAGCACCCGGGTGCCCGGCGCGAGCATGGCGAGGGAGCCGAGGTGCAGATGGTCGGCGTGCAGATGGGAGACGAGCACCAGGTCGGCCCGTGCCGCCTGGGGCGGCGGCAGCGCCCCGCGCCGACGGCGCAGGTGGGCGACCCGGCGTACCAGCAACGGGTCCGTCAGCACCGTGATCCCCGAATCCCGCACGGTGGCGGTGGCATGTCCCCACCAGGTGACCTCGACCGGCACGTGCGACTCCTCCCCGGGTCCTCGTCGGCTGCTGCGGCCCCTACGAGCCTAAGCGCGCACCGGGGCGACCGGACCGCCGCCTCCGCCCGCGTCCCGCCCCGGCCCGACGGTCCGCGGCCCGGTCCGACGGTCCGCGGACCGGCCGTCTCCCGTCCGGCCGCGTTCCCCGCGCCGCCCACTCCGGCCCTCCGCCGGGCCCGCGCGGCACTGTCACCTCCCCGCGCGGTCCGTCCGCCGCCCCGCGGACCCTGCGCTCTCAGTGAGCCTCGCGCACGCCTCGAGCGCCCTCCTGCCGCCGGACGAGACTGTGCAAAAGTGGAGGTTGTTCCGTCAACCGTGAGGGAGGTGACCTGACGGGCGTGCGCGTTCCCCGCATACCGTGGCGCAGGCTGGGCGCGGCCTCGCTCCGCGTCGGAGCCGTCTGGCTGGCCGGCACCCTCACGATGCTGGTGCTCGCCGGGGTGCTGCCGGATTTCCGGCTGCAGTCCGCAGGCGGCGACAGCGCCACCGTCATCGGCATCACGGCCGCAGTCGGCGCCGGAGTCTTCGGACTGCTGAGCGCCCTGGTGTGGCCGCTGCTGGTGCGCGCCTTCCTGCTGGTGCCGGCGCTGGTCCTCGGACTGCTCGTCTTCTTCCTCAACGGGTCGCTGCTGTGGCTCGCGCTGTCCCTGATCCCCTACGGCAGGGGCAGCGCGGATCCGTCCATGGCCGTCGTCGTCGCCGCCGCGATGTCCGCGGCCTCCTCCGCGACCAACGCGCTCCTCGCGGTCCGCGACGACCGGGGCTACCGGCACCGGCTGGCCCGGATCGCGGGCCGCAGAAGGCGGCGCGAGGGCCAGGGCGCGCCGCCCCGCACTCCCGGCACGGTCTTCCTGCAGCTCGACGGGCTCGGGCACGCGGTGCTCAGGGAGGCGCTGGAGGCGCCGGCCGGCGGCGAGCCGCTGATGCCCGCGGTCGCCGCGCTGTACGGGCGCACCCACCGGCTCACCCGCTGGCGCACCGACTGGTCCAGCCAGACCGGCGCCAGCCAGCTCGGCATCCTGCACGGCAGCAACGCCGACGTGCCCGCGTTCCGCTGGTACGAGAAGGAGACCGGCGAGGTCGTGGTCAGCAACCGGCCCACCAGCGCGGCCGAGCTCCAGCGCCGCGCCGTCGGGCGCACCGGTGACCCCGGGCTGCTCGCGCACGACGGTGCCAGCCGCGGCAACCTGTTCACCGGCGGCGCCCGGCAGGTCGCGCTGGTGCTGTCGGTCTCGGCCCGCCGCGGCAAGGAGACCCGCTCCCGCGCCGGGTACTTCGCCTACTTCTCCGACCCCGCCAACGCGACCCGCACCGCCGTGTCGTTCGTCGCCGAGGTGCTCCGCGAGATGGTCCAGTCCACCCACGCGCTGCTGCGCCGGGAGCGGCCGCGGGTGGGCCGCGGCGGGCTGTACCCGTTCGTCCGCGCCTTCGCCACGGTCGTCGAGCGGGACGTGGTGGTGGCCGCCGTGCTCGGGGACATGCTCCGCTGCCGGACGGCGGTCTACGCCGACCTGGTCGGCTACGACGAGGTGGCGCACCACTCGGGACCGCGCGGCAGGGACACCCGGCAGGTGCTGCGGCGGCTGGACCGTTCGGTGCGGCTGATCGCCAAGGTCGCCGAGCATGCGCCGCGCCCCTACCGGCTGGTGCTGCTCTCCGACCACGGGCAGAGCTTCGGAGAGACGTTCGAGCACGCCTACGGGCTGACCCTGGAGGACCTGGTACGGGCGGGCAGCGGGCTCCAGGTGCCGCGCCGCGCCGGGCGGACCGCCAGCGGCTCGGAGGCGCGGGCCGCGGCGCGCGCCGCTCTGCGCCGCCCCGAGGACTCCGGCCAGGAGGCGCCGCGCACCCCGCGGCGCGACACCGGACCGGTGGTGCTGGCCTCCGGCAACCTGGGGCTGATCTCCTTCCCCGAGCACCCCGGGCGGCTGACCCGCGAGCGCATCCAGGAACTGCGCCCGGCCCTGCTGCCCACGCTGGCCGAACACCCGGGCATCGGCTTCGTGGTGGTGCTGAGCGCCGAGCACGGACCGGTGGCGCTGGGCGCGGGCGGATGCGAGCACCGGCTGGAGACCGGCGAGGTGGTCGGCCTCCGCGACCCGCTGGCCCCGTTCGGCGCGGGCGCGCGCCAGGCGCTGCTGCGTACGGCGCGCTTCCCGCACGCCCCGGACATCATGGTCAACTCCGCGCTCGATCCGGCCACCGGCGCGGTGCACGCCTTCGAGGAGCAGATCGGCTCGCACGGCGGGCTCGGCGGTGAGCAGAGCGACGCGTTCCTGCTCTCCCCGCTGGAGCTGTCACCGCCGGTCGAGCCGGGGCAGTCGCTGGTGGGTGCGGAGGCCGTGCACCGGGTGCTGCGGCGCTGGCTGGCGGAGTCGGCCGAGCCGCGGCTGCTGCCGGGCGCCGACCATCTGGCTGCGGCCTCGGAAGCGGCCGGACCGGGTGACGGCACCGCCGGGTCGGCCGGCGCGCAGGAGCCGCTGCCCGCCGCGCCCGGCGGCTGACCGCTCATCCGGCTGCGGGCTTCCCGGCGTCCTCGGGTTTCCCGGCGTCCTCGGGCTGCCCGGTCGTCCCGGTGCCCTCCCGGATCGGGGTGCCCACGTCCCGCAGGTGGCGCATCGCCTCGCGCCAGGAGGCGACCAGCCCCGTCTCGTGGTACGGGACGCCCAGTTCCGCACAGTAGTCGCGGACGAGGGGGCGGGCCCTGCGCAGGTGCGGGGTCGGCATGCTGGGGAAGAGATGGTGCTCGATCTGGTAGTTGAGGCCGCCCAGCGCCAGGTCGGTGAGCGGTCCGCCGCGCACGTTGCGCGAGGTGAGCACCTGGCGGCGCAGGAAGTCCGGGCGCTCGTCGCCCTTGAGCGTGGGCATGCCCTTGTGGTTGGGCGCGAAGATGCTGCCCAGATAGACACCGAAGACGGCGTGGTGGACGAAGAGCACCGTGAGGGCCGTACCGACCGGCAGTGCCCAGAACAGTGCCCCCAGATAGCAGACGGTGTGCACCAGCAGCAGCCCGCCCTCCAGCCACTTGCGCTTGAGATGCGGTTGGCGCAGTGCCCGGAAGCTGGAGACGTGCAGATTGAAGCCCTCCAGCGTCAGCAGCGGGAAGAACAGCGCCGCCTGGTGCCGTCCCACGAACCGGGGCAGCCCCCGCGCCTCGGCCGCCTGCTCCCGCGACCAGACCAGGATGTCGGGCGCGACGTCCGGGTCGAGGTCCTCGTGGTTGGGGTTGGCGTGGTGCCGGGTGTGCTTGTTCATCCACCAGCCGTACGACATCCCGATGCACAGGTTGCCCACCGCGCGGCCGAACACCTCACTGGCCCGGCGGCCGCGGAACACCTGCCGGTGCGCCAGATCGTGGGCGACCAGCGCGAGCTGGCCGTAGACCACGCCCAGGTACGCGGCGACCGCCAGCTGCCACCAGGAGGCGCCCACGGCGAACACGGCCACCCACCCGGCGGCGAACGCCAGCCCGACGAGCGTGAGGCGTACGGCGTAGTAGAGCGGCCTGCGGTTCAGCAGCCCGGCGTCCGAGATCCGCGCCGAGAGCCGGGAGAAGTCGCTGCCCTGCCCTCCGCCGGAGCCTTTCCGTGCGGCCCGCGGAGCGGTGCTGCCGGGGCCCTGGGCGGCCCGCGGCTGCGGTGCGTCGATCGCTGTCGTCATACCTGCGAGCCTTCCGGCCGCGGGCCGCTGCCGACAGCCGTGCAGCATGCCTGCCGGGGCGGGGGCTGCCCTCCTCGCCGGGTGTACCTGGATACACCCCGCCTCGGGGACATCCCCGAGGCCGGCTCTCAGGGGCGGCCCCTCGGGGCGGCGGCCGCCGTGCTCGCCGAAGGCCCGGCTTCCGGCACATCCGCACGGAGCCGGTGCCCCCGGCGGTCCGTGCTGCTGCGCCACCCTGGAACAGCTGGTCAGGGAGGCGGCGCGGGCTGGTCTCGGGATGCTCGCGCCGGTGGTGGGCGGCCGCCTGCGCCGTCGTCCGTCCGGTGTCGGTCCCACCGATGAGTTCGCCGTCCCCGAACGGTCTGTCCAGTGACACGACCGTTCTCGACAGGAGTGCCATGTCCACCATTCAGCCAGTGATCCTGACCGCCGACCACGATGTTCTGCTCGGCTTCTACACGCAGTTGTTCGGTGCCGAGGAGATCTTCCGGGTGCCGGCGGCGGGCCCGGTCTTCCACCTCGGCTTGCGCATCGGCGACACCGACCTCGGGCTGGTGGCGAAGGCGGACCCGGGGTCCGGGGCAGCGCCGCGCATCCTGCTCAGCATCGGTGTCGACGACGTCGACGAGACGCTCGGCCGGGTGGCGGCGCTGGGCGGCTCGGTCCGCCGCGGCCCCGAGGACATGCCATGGGGGCAGCGCGTCGCCCACATCCTGGACCCCGACGGCAACGCGGTGAACCTCACTCAGCCGGTCCCGGCCCGGTGACCCTGTTCGGCGACGGCTGTGCCGGCCGTCCGCGGAGTCGTGCCGGCCGTGGCTTCGGGGGCCGTCGGTACGGGGCGGGCGCCGCGCATCCTCGGGAGCTGTCTCCTGCCGAGGGACGCCCTCGGCAGGAACCGCGCCGCGGAATCCGCGCGGGGACGTCAGTAGTCCTGGCCGGAGGCGGTCATCCCGCGGGTGCCGCCGCGCATCCTCTGGATGTGCAACTGCCGGGTGAGCCGGATGACCGGGCGGATCAGCAGCTCCACGCTGCCGAACACGAAGCACCAGGTTCCGGTGCGGGTCCACTCGGGTGAGAAGAACATGATGCTGCCGATGAGGAACCAGACCGCGATCAGTACGTCGTTGGCGATGCTGGCCGTCTCGTAGCGCTGCCGGACGACCAGCTCCTCCTTGCCGAGATGCAGGGTGAGGCTGCCGCTTCTGTGCTGGTGTGGGGGGTTCTGGGACACGGTCAGGAACGCTAGCGGATCTCACCCGGTGCCGTGCAGTGCCTTGGCCGTCGCCGGGTCGGCCGGGAGGAAGGTCTCCACGGCGAGTTCCGAGACGGTCACGTCCAGCGGGGTGTTGAAGGTGGCGATGGTGGACAGGAACGAGAGGGTCTGCCCCCCGTGCTCGATGACCAGGGGCAGCGCGAACTGCGGCTGGTCCCCGGGCACGGGAGCCGCCGCGTCGCCGGGGGCCGCGGCGTCCGCGCCCGGCACCGGGTAGGCGGCGACCTCGTCGTGCAGGGCCCGCAGCGCGGGGGAGCGGTGCAGGGCGAGTTGCCGGCTCATCTGGTCCAGCAGGTGGCCCCGCCACTCGGCGAGGTTGCGGATGCGGGGCGCGAGCCCTTCGGGGTGCAGGGTGATCCGCATGGCGTTCAGCGGGGGTTCCAGCAGGTGCGGGGCGACCCCCTCCAGCAGTGCGGCCAGACCGGTGTTGGCGGCCACCACCGTGTAGCAGCCGTCGAGCACCAGCGCGGGGTAGGGCTGGTAGGCGGCGACCATCCGCTCCAGCGCGCCGCGCACCTGCTGGAGGGCCGGGTCGTCCAGCGGGGTCGCGGCGAAGGCCGGTGCGAAGCCGGCGGACAGCAGCAGCGTGTTGCGTTCGCGTACCGGGACGTCCAGGGTGGCCGCCAGCTTGAGGACCATCTCGCGGCTGGGCGCGGTGCGCCCGGTCTCGATGAAGCTGATGTGGCGCGCGGAGGAGTCGGCGCGCAGTGCCAGTTCGAGCTGGCTGAGCGCCGCGCGTTCGCGCCACCCGCGCAGCAGCGTCCCGACGGAGGGCGCGTCGGGGTGCGTCCCGGACAGAAGCGTCATGGACCAGACGGTAACCGACGCCGCGTGGCAGGCTGGGGCCCCGGACCGCCGTCCGGCCGGCCCGCAGCCGATCGAGGAAGGGACCCTCATGGCGCCCCAGCCGCTGACCCCCGAGGAGACCGAGCAGGCGCTGGCCGGTCTTCCGCACTGGACGACCGACGGCGACAGCGTCTCGCGCAGCTACTCCCTGCCGGGGCACCTCCCCGCGGCGGCGATGGCGATGCACATCGCGGCGCTGCAGGAGGAGCTCGACCACCATTCGGAGCTGACGCTGGGCTACAACGCGCTCTCGGTCACCGTCAACACGCACAGTGCCGGCGGGCGGATCACCGAGCTGGACATCGCCCTGGCCCGGCGGATCGAGGGGATCGCGCCGGGCCACGGGGCGAGCTGAGGGCCGGCGCCGCGGCGCCGCCCCCGGTGGGTGTCAGTCGCCGGTCCAGTTCATGGTGTCCGGGTCGGGACCGATCCGGGTGTCGGTGTTGAGTTCCGCGATCCGGGCCATCTCCTCGCCGCTCAGCTCGAAGTCGAAGAGGTCGATGTTCTCCCGGACCCGGGACGGGGTGACCGACTTGGGGATCACCACGTTGCCGAGCTGGAGGTGCCAGCGCAGCACCACCTGCGCGACGGTCTTGCGGTGCCGCTCGGCGATCCCGCCCAGCGTCGGGTCGTCGAGCAGGTCACCGCCCTGGCCGAGCGGCGACCAGGCCTCGGTGACGATGTGGTGGTCGGCGTGGAAGGCCCGGGGCACCGACTGCTGCAGCCGGGGGTGCAGCTCGATCTGGTTGACGGCCGGGACGGTGCCGCCGAGCTGGAGGATCCGGTTGAGGTGGGCCGGCTGGAAGTTGGAGACGCCGATGGCGCGGGCGCGCCCGTCGGCGTGGATCTTCTCGAAGGCCCGCCAGGTCTCCTCGTACCTGTCGACCTCCGGCATCGGCCAGTGGATCAGGTACAGGTCGACGAAGTCCAGGCCGAGCTTGGCCAGGGAGGCGTCGAAGGCGCGCAGGGTCGTGTCGTACCCCTGGTCGGCGTTCCACAGCTTGGTGGTGACGAACACCTCGTCGCGGGGCAGGCCGGAGGCGGTCAGCGCGCGGCCGACTCCCTCCTCGTTCTCGTACGCTGCCGCGGTGTCGATGCTGCGGTAGCCGGACTCCAGCGCCGTGGTCACCGCCGTGGCCGCCTCGTCGGCGGGCACCTGCCAGACGCCGAAGCCGAGCTGCGGCATCGTGACGCCGTTGTTGAGCGTGATGGTGGGAACGTTGCTCACGCGTGGGTCCTTACGTTCAGTGTTGTGCGTGCGTTGCTTCGCTGTCGGCGTTTGTTCCGCCCCCGGGTTCAGCGAGCGACGCCGGACATCTATTCCGTGTCGAACACGCATTCGTCCATGTGCGGTACCGGGCCGGTCAGCCCCGGTACAGCGCCTCGATCTCCGCGGCGCAGGCCGCCTCGATCGCGGCGCGCCGCAGCTTCAGCGACGGGGTCAGCAGTCCGTCCTCCTCGGTGAAGGGCGCCGCGAGGATGCGGAACGTGCGGATCGACTCCGCCTGGGACACCTGGGTGTTCGCGGCGACCACCGCCCTGCGCATCTCCGTCTCCAAGTCCTCGTCCCGCAGCAGGTCCGCGGGGTCCGTCTCGGGCTTCTGGCGCATCGCGAGCCAGTGCTGCACCGCCTCCTCGTCGAGCGTGAGGAGCGCGGAGACGTACGGCCGGTCGTTCCCCAGCACGATGCACTGCCCGACGAGCGGATGCTCGCGGACGCGGTCCTCCAACGGGCCGGGTGAGACGCTCTTGCCGCTGGAGGTCACCAGGATCTCCTTCTTGCGGCCGGTGATCGTCAGATAGCCGTCCTCGTCCAGGAGGCCCAGATCGCCGGTGGCGAACCAGCCGCCGCGCAGGGTGCCCTGGGTGGCACGCGCGTTGTTCAGATAGCCGCCGAAGATCTGACCGCCACTGACCAGGATCTCACCGTCCTCGGCGATCCGCACGGTGGTGCCGGGCACCGGCTGCCCGACGGTGCCGAAGCGGGGGCGTTCGGGCGGGTTGGCGACGGCGGCGGCCGTCGTCTCGGTCAGCCCGTACCCCTCGAAGATCCGCATTCCGGCGCCGTCGAAGAACAGGCCCAGCCGCCGCTCCATGGCCGAGCCGCCCGACATGGCGTACCGGCAGCGGCCGCCCATGGCCTCCCGCAGCTTGGTGTAGACGAACTTGTCGTAGAACTGGTGCTGCATCCGCAGCGAGGCGCCGGGGCCGGGGCCGGTGCCGAACGCCTTGTGCTCGACGGCCTCGGCGTACCGGACGGCCACCTCCACGGCCTTCTCGAACGGGCCGAGCCGCCCCTCGGACTCGGCCTTGCGGCGCGCGCTCGCGAAGATCTTCTCGAACAGGTGGGGGACCGCCTGGATGAAGGTGGGGCGGAACGCCGCCAGGTCGGGCAGCAGCGCCCGCGCCGTCATCTCCGGCTGGTGCCCCACCTTGAGCCCGGCCCGCACCGCCGCGACCTCCACCATCCGGCCGAAGACGTGGGCCAGCGGCAGGAACAGCAGCAGGGAGCCCTGCTCCCCGGCTTTGGCGCTGAAGACCCGGTCGTACCGGGCGATGATGTTGTCGGTCTCGGCCATCAGGTTGGCATGCGTGATCACACAGCCTTTGGGGCGGCCGGTGGTCCCGGAGGTGTAGATGACGGTGGCGACCGTGTCCGGGGTGAGCGCGAGCCGGTGCCGGTGGACGACCTCGTCCTCGAGGTGCGCCCCCGCGGCGATCAGCTCCCGCACCGCTCCGGAGTCGAACTGCCACAGCTTCTTGAGCCGCGGCAGCCTGTCGACGACCGAACCGATGGTCATCGCGTGGTCCTCGTGCTCGACCACGGCGGCCGTCACCTCGGCGTCGTACAGCATCCAGGCGACCTGTTCGGCCGAGGAGGTCGGGTAGACGGGCACCGACTGGGCGCCGAGTGTCCACAGCGCGAAGTCCAGCAGCGTCCACTCGTAGCGCGTACGCGACATCAGCGCCACGCGGTCGCCGAACCGGACGCCCTGGGCCAGCAGACCCTTCGCGACCGCCATGACCTCGTCCCGGAACGCCGCCGCCGACACGTCCTGCCAGTCGCCGTCCCGGCCCTTGCGGGCGAGCAGCGGCAGGTGGGGGGTCCGCTCGGCGTGCGCGAAGACGGCATCGGCCACTCCGCCGACCTGGGGCGTGGTCGTCAGGGCCGGAACGGTGAACTCGCGCAAAGGCTCTGCTCCTCGACTGCGCGGTACCAGGTGGCACCGCGCCAGGACCGTATCCGATGGCGGGCCGTGATCGGCAGGGGTGTCGATGCAGGTCAGTCGGTCAATTGGGACAGTTCGACGACCTCCTCGCGGATGCCCGCGAGGCCGTTTCCCCGCCCGCCGGTTTTCTGCACCGAATATTCGCGAGCGAACCGGAGCGTTTGCGAAAGGTGCGGGTCACCGGGGGTTGGTGTGACGAGAGGGGAGCGGTGTCCCGAGCGGCCCGGAGGTGTGCTCGCAGGGCGCTCCCCCTCCGGGGCCGGCTGAGGGCCGCCGGACGCCCCGGGTACCGCGGAAGACCGATTCCGCAGATCGGTATGTTGGTCGGCATGCGCCGCATCGCCCGCTTCCTGGACCCCTTCGTCCTGCTGCTGGTGGCCACCGTGCTGGTCGCCGTCCTGCTGCCCGCGTCGGGCGGGGTCGCGCACGGGTTCAGCTGGGCCACCAAGGCAGCCGTCGGCCTGCTCTTCTTCCTCTACGGAGCGCGGCTGTCCACCCGCGAGGCGGTGGACGGGCTCCGCCACTGGCGGCTGCACCTGGCCGTCGTGGCGTGCACCTTCGTCGTCTTCCCGCTGCTGGGGCTCGCCTCCCGCGGGCTCGTCCCCTACCTGCTCACCCCGCAGCTCCAGGAGGGGCTGCTCTTCCTCTGCCTCGTCCCCTCCACCATCCAGTCCTCGATCGCCTTCACCGCGCTGGCCCGCGGCAACGTGCCGGCCGCCATCTGCGCGGGCACCTATTCCAGCCTGCTCGGCATGCTCGCCACCCCGCTGCTGGCCGCCTGGCTCATCGGCGGCCGGGCCGCGCTCTCCGCCGACGGCCTGCTCGGCATCGCCGCCCAACTGCTGGCGCCCTTCCTCGCGGGGCAACTGCTCCGCCGCCGCCTGGTCGGCTTCCTGACCCGGCACAAGCGCGCGCTGGGGTATGTGGACCGCTCCTCGGTGCTGCTCGTCGTCTACACCGCCTTCAGTCAGGGCATGACCGAGGGCGTGTGGAGCGCGGTCAGCCCCGCCCGGCTCCCGGCCCTGCTCGGCGTGGAAGCCGTACTGCTGGCCGCCATGCTGGGACTGACCTGGTTCGGCGCCCGGAGGCTGGGCTTCGAGCGGGCCGACCGCCTCACCATCTGCTTCGCGGGCTCCAAGAAGTCCCTGGCCGCCGGACTGCCCATGGCCAGCGTGCTCTTCGGCGCCGAGGCGAGCGTCGCGGTGCTGCCGCTGATGCTCTTCCATCAGATGCAACTGCTGGTCTGCGCCTACCTGGCGCGGCGGTGGGCCCGGGAGCCGTCCGCTCCGGACCCCGGTCCGGAACCGGAACCCGAGCAGGACGCCGCGCCCGGCCCGCGCGCGGTCCGCAGCTGAGCGGTCCGCAGCCGAAGGGCGGCCGCTCGCCCCGGGGACGGTTCCTCGCAGACGGAGAGACGGGCAGACGACTCAGTCGGCGCCCGCGGTCGGCTCGGCCGACGAGGCCGCCTCGGCCGACGCGGCCGGCAGTGCCAGCCGGTGCGACCCCGCGTAGATGTTCATCGAGGAGCCGCGCAGGAAACCGACCAGGGTCAGCCCCGCCTCCTCCGCCAGGTCGACGGCGAGGGACGACGGTGCCGAGACGGCCGCCAGCACCGGGATGCCCGCCATCACCGCCTTCTGTGCCAGTTCGAACGAGGCACGCCCGGAGACCATCAGCAGCGCGTCGCGCAGCGGGAGCGCGCCGTCCCGCGTCGCGCGGCCCACCACCTTGTCCACGGCGTTGTGCCGTCCCACGTCCTCGCGTACGTCGAGGAGTTCACCGGTGGCCGAGAACAGCGCCGCCGCGTGCAGCCCGCCTGTGCGGTCGAACACCCGCTGGGCGGCGCGCAGCCGGTCCGGGAGCCGGGCCAGCAGCCCGGTGCCGACGCCGTGCGGACGCTCGCGGTCCAGTTCCCAGCGCGCCGTGGTGCGGACCGCGTCCAGGCTGGCCTTGCCGCACAGTCCGCAGGAGGACGTGGTGTAGACGTTGCGCTCCAGCCCGGCGATGTCGGGTGCGGGGACGTGCGGGGCGAGGCGTACGTCGACCGTGTTGTAGGTGCGGGCGCCGTCCTCGTCGCGGGCTTCACCGCAGTAGGAGATCCCGGCGATGTCCCCGGCCGCGCCGACGACTCCCTCGCTGACCAGGAATCCGGTCGCCAGCGCGAAGTCGTCGCCGGGGGTGCGCATGGTGACCGCCAGTGGTCTGCCGCCGAGCCGGATCTCCAGCGGTTCCTCGGTGACGAGGGTGTCCGGACGTGTGCTGACCGCCCCCTCCCGGACGCGTACGACGGGGCGTCGTGCGGTGACCCTGCCCATGGTGTCCTCACCTCTCCTGGTCGCTCCGACCCTAAGGCAGCCGGCGGGCTGCCGCGGGGACGCTCTTTGTCCATTCCCGGGAAGAAGTCGCACTGGTTTGTGCAGAACTTCTTTCCAACTCCGGCTGCCGCTGCTACGTTCCCCGTACTTTCCCGGACACGACGCCGACACGTACGGCTGGAGGGGCAGCGGTGAGGCGCATGACTGCACGGCCCGCGAACGCGCACCAGGCGCGGCTGCTCCGCCTGCTGCGTGACGGCGGCCCGCGGTCCCGCGCCGAACTCGGGGACCGGGTCGACCTGTCCCGCTCCAAGCTGGCCGTCGAGGTCGACCGGCTGCTGGAGACGGGGCTGGTCGTCGCGGACGGCCTCGCCGCCTCCCGGGGCGGGCGCCGTTCGCACAACATCCGGCTGGCGCCCGGCCTCCGCTTTCTCGGGGTCGACATCGGCGCCACCTCCGTCGACGTCGCGGTCACCAACCCGGAACTGGAGGTCCTGGGTCACCTCAACCAGCCCATGGACGTCCGTGAAGGCCCGGTGGCGGTCTTCGACCAGGTGCTGGCGATGGTGGCCAAGCTGCGCGACAGCGGGGTCGCCGACGGGTTCGACGGCGCGGGCATCGGCGTTCCCGGGCCCGTACGGTTCCCGGAGGGCACCCCCGTCGCACCGCCGATCATGCCCGGGTGGGACGGCTTCCCGGTCCGGGAGGCGCTCAGTCAGGAACTGGGCTGCCCCGTGATGGTCGACAACGACGTGAACCTGATGGCGACCGGCGAGATGCAGGCGGGGGTCGCACGCTCGGTGCGGGACTTCTTCTGCGTCAAGATCGGCACCGGGATCGGCTGCGGAGTGGTCGTCGGAGGCGAGGTGCACCGCGGAACCACCGGCAGCGCGGGCGACATCGGGCACATCCAGGTCGAACCCGACGGCCGCCAGTGCGCCTGCGGCAACCGTGGCTGCCTGGAGGCGTACTTCGGCGGCGCCGCCCTCGCCCGGGACGCCGAGGAGGCGGCCCGGGAGGGCCGGTCGCCCGAACTGGCCCGGCTGCTGGCCGAGAAGGGCCGGCTCGACGCGTCCGACGTCGCCATCGCCGCCTCCGCGGGGGACGGCACCTCGCTCGATCTCATCCGGGACGGCGGCGCCCGGGTGGGCCAGGTCATCGCGAGCCTGGTCAGCTTCTTCAACCCCGGCCTGGTGGTCATCGGCGGCGGTGTCACCGGGCTCGGCCACACCCTGCTGGCCAGCATCCGCACCCAGGTCTACCGCCAGTCGCTGCCGCTGGCGACCGGCAACCTCCCGATCGTCCTGGGCGAGCTGGGACAGGTCGCGGGCGTCACCGGCGCCGCCCGGCTCACCAGCGACCACCTGTTCTCGCCCGCGTAACCCCTGGTCCCGGCCCCCCGACACCGCACGCACCGCCTCCCGGCCCCGGCCGCGAAGTCCCCCGGCCCGTACGACGCACAGCGCAGCGCACCGCACCGCAACCGATCGACGGCACCGCTCCTGCACCGCGAACTCCCGTACGACCCCCTGGGACGGAGGTCCTGCATGCCCCTGTTGACGATGTCCGGAATCACCAAATCGTTCCCCGGTGTCCGTGCGCTGGACGGTGTCGACCTCGATGTCGAGGAAGGCGAGGTGCACTGCCTGCTCGGCCAGAACGGGGCGGGCAAGTCCACCCTCATCAAGGTGCTCGCGGGCGCCCACCAGCCCGACGGCGGCGAGATCGCCTGGCGGGGCGAGCGGGTCCGGCTGCCCACCCCGGTCTCCGCCATGCGGCTGGGCATCGCCACCATCTACCAGGAACTCGACCTGGTGGAGCACGTGTCGGTGGCGGAGAACGTCTTCCTCGGCCACGAGATCGCCACCCACGGCCTGGTCCGCGCCCGCGCCGCGCGGGCGCGGACGGCGGAACTGCTGGCCCGGCTCGGGCACCCCGAGATCGACCCGGCCGCGCCCGTGGGCTCCCTCTCCGCCGCCGGAGCGCAGATCGTGTCCATGGCCCGTGCCCTCTCGCACGACGTGCGGCTGATCGTGATGGACGAGCCGTCGGCGGCGCTCGACCCCGACGAGGTCGACAACCTCTTCCGGATCGTCGGCGATCTGACGGCCGACGGCGTCGCCGTCGTCTACATCTCCCACCGGCTGGAGGAGATCCGCCGCATCGGGGACCGGGTCTCCGTCCTCAAGGACGGCCGCGTCGCCGCCCGCGACCTGCCGGCCCGCAGCACACCCACCGACGAACTGGTCGCCAGGATGACGGGCCGGGACGCACGACAGGTCTTCCCGCGGCGCTCGGCGCAGGACGCGCCCCGCGCCGAGCCGGTACTGGTCGCCGAAGGGCTGGCGCGGGCAGGCGAGTTCGAGCCGCTCGACCTGGAACTGCGGCCCGGCGAGATCGTCGGCCTGGCCGGGCTGGTGGGCTCGGGCCGCTCGGAGGTGCTGGAGACGCTCTACGGGGCGCGCCGCCCCACCGCGGGACGCGTCCTGGTGGACGGCAGGCCGCTGCGTCCGGGCAGCATCCCCGCCGCCGTGCGCGCCGGGCTGGGACTGGCGCCCGAGGAACGCAAGTCCCAGGCGCTGCTGATGCTGGAGTCGGTCACCCGCAACGTCTCCGTCTCCTCGCTGCGCCGCTTCTCCCGCGGCGGCTGGCTGGACCGGGCCCGGGAGGGTGCCGAGGCCCGCAGACGCACCCGTGAGCTGGCGCTCAGCCCGGACGACCCCGAACGGCCGGTACGCACCTTCTCCGGCGGCAACCAGCAGAAGGCGGTGCTGGCCCGCTGGCTGCTGCGCGGCTGCCGGGTGCTGCTGCTGGACGAGCCGACCCGCGGCGTCGACGTCGGTGCCCGCGCCGAGTTGTACGCCGTCATCCGGCGGCTCGCCGACTCCGGGGTGTGCGTACTGCTCGTCTCCAGCGAGCTGCCCGAGGTCCTCGGCCTCGCCGACCGGGTGCTGGTGCTGCGCGAGGGCCGGGTGGTGCATGCGGCCCCCTCGCACGAACTGGACGAGCACCGGGTGCTGGACCTCGTGATGGAAGGCACCCCGGAATGAGCGGCGCCCCCCGCACCTCCCGGCCGCTGCCGGGGTGCGGCCGCGGGCCGCGCGGCCGCACCCGCCCTCCGGCGGCGGCGCCCGTGCATCCACCCACCGGCCTCCGTCCCCTCAGAGGTGACCCGTCATGAACTCACCAGCAACCGCGACCAGTGAGCCCGATACGCCCGCACCCCCGGCGGACCGGCCACCTGCCGTCCGCCGCCTCCCGCTCGACGTGCGCCACCTCTCGCTCATCGGGGTGCTGGTCGCGCTCGCCGTCGTCGGGGCGATCACCAAACCCGACGAGTTCCTGGCGGCCGAGAACCTCCGCCTCGTCCTCACCCAGGCGTCCGTCATCGGCGTGGTCACCGTCGGCGTGACCTTCGTGATCATCGGCGGCGGCATCGACCTGTCGGTCGGCGCCATCGTCGCGCTCGCCTCGGTGTGGGCGACGACGCTGGCCACCCAGGACTTCGGCCTCGGCGGAATGCTGCTGTGCAGTGTGCTGGTCGGCGTCGGCTGCGGACTCGTCAACGGGTTGCTGGTCGCCTACGGGCCGATGGTGCCCTTCATCGCCACCCTCGCCATGCTCGCCTCGGCCCGGGGGCTGGCACTGCAGATCAGTGATGGCAGGACGCAGGTCGTCACCGTCGACGCCGTGCTCGACCTGGGCGTCAAGGACTCCTATGTGCTGGGCGTCCCGCCCATCGTCATGGTGTTCGCGCTCGTCTGCGTGCTCGGCTGGCTGCTGCTCAACCGCACCACCTTCGGGCGCCGCACGGTGGCCGTCGGCGGCAACCCGGAAGCCTCCCGGCTGGCCGGCATCGCCGTGCGACGGCAACGGCTGCTGCTCTATCTGCTCTCCGGACTGTGCTGCGGAATCGCCGCGTTCATGCTCGTCATCCTCACCGGCTCGGGCCAGAACACCAACGGCAACCTCTACGAACTCGACGCCATCGCAGCCGCGATCATCGGCGGCACGCTGCTCAGCGGCGGTCGCGGCACGATCCTCGGCTCGGTGCTCGGCGTCCTGGTCTTCACCACCATCACCAACCTGTTCGCCCTCAACAACCTCCAGACGGACATCCAGCAGATCGCCAAGGGCGCGATCATCGTCGCGGCCGTCCTGGTCCAGAAGGGTCGTTCCACGCCATGAACATCAGACCACGCACCCCTGACACGCCACCCGAGTCCCGCCTCCCGGCCACCAGCCGCCGCAGCATGCTCTTCGGCACCGCGGCGGCCGGAGCCGCGCTCCTCGCCACCGGCTGCACCAGCAACGAGAACAACGACGACGCGGACACGGACTCGGCGGGCGCCGAGGTCGCCGACGACAAGCCCGGCAAGAAGGTCACCATCGGGTTCGCCGGTCCGCAGGCCGACCACGGCTGGCTCAACGCCATCACCACCCAGGCGAAGAAGCGCGCCGGGAAGTACGAGGACGTCACCCTGGAGGCCACCGAGGGCTCCAACGACAACGCCACCCAGGTGGGTCAGGTCGAGACGCTCATCAACAAGAAGGTCGACGTGCTCGTCGTGCTGCCCGCCGACGGCAAGGCCCTCACCCAGGTCGGCCTCAAGGCCATGCGGGCCGGTATCCCCGTCGTCAATCTCGACCGCGTCTTCTCCTCGCAGCAGGCGTACCGCTGCTGGATCGGCGGCGACAACTACGGCATGGGCCTCAACGCCGGGCACTACATCGGCGAACAGCTCAAGGACAAGAAGAGCGCCAAGGTCGTGGAGCTGGCCGGGATCGACAACCTGGAGCTGACCCGGCAGCGCACCAAGGGGTTCGACGACGCGCTGGAGAACTACCCCAACATCAAGAAGGTCGCCCGGCAGGCCGCCGAGTTCACCGTCGAGTCCGGGCAGCAGAAGATGTCCGAACTCCTGCAGGCCCAGCAGAGCTTCGACGCGCTGTGGAACCACGACGACGACCAGGGCGTCGGCGCCGAACGCGCCATCAAGCAGGCCGGCCGGGACGAGTTCTTCATGGTCGGCGGCGCCGGGTCCAAGCGCGTGATGCAGGCCATCAAGGACGGTGACAGCGTCATCAGGGCCACCGTCCTCTACCCGCCCACCATGGCCGCCTCCGCCATCGACCTGGCCCGCGCCCTCGGCCAGGGCAAGGGCATCGCGGGCATGGCCGAATACGAGATCCCCGCCCAGGTCACCCTCTACTCCGCGGTGGTGACCGAGAAGAACGTCGAGGAGTACCTCCCGATCGGCTTCACCTGACAGCCCGGGCGGGCGGCCCCCTCCGGGGGGACCGCCCGCCGCACCGTCCGGAACGCTGACGCAGATCCGGGGGCACCTCCCGGCCCGGGGCCGGAGCAGGAGCCTCTCCAGAGGGAGGACCTCGATGCCGTACGACAGCACCGCGCCCGCCACCGCGCCGCCCCTGGGCGTGGGCATGGTCGGCTACGCCTTCATGGGCCAGGCGCACTCGCAGGGCTGGCGCACCGTGGGGCGGGTCTTCGACCTGCCGCTGCGGCCCGCGCTGGCCGCCGTGTGCGGCCGCGACCCGGCGGCCGTGCGCACCGCGGCCGAGCGGCTGGGCTGGGCCGCCGCCGAGACCGACTGGCGGGCGCTGATCGCCCGTCCGGACGTCCAGCTCGTCGACATCTGCACACCCGGCGACAGCCACGCCGAGATCGCCATCGCCGCGCTGGCGGCGGGCAAGCACGTGCTGTGCGAGAAGCCGCTGGCCAACACGGTCGAGGAGGCCGAGGCCATGGCCTCGGCGGCGCGCGCGGCCCGGGAGCGCGGCCAGGTCGCCATGGTCGGCTTCAACTACCGCCGCACGCCCGCGCTGGCGCTCGCGCGCCGCATGGTGGCGGACGGCAGACTGGGGGAGCTGCGGCACGTGCGGGTCTGCTACCTCCAGGACTGGCTGGTCGACCCCGCCTTCCCGTTGGCCTGGCGGCTGCGCCGGGAGGCGGCGGGTTCCGGGGCCCTCGGCGACCTGGGGGCGCACGCCGTCGACCTCGCCCAGCATCTGGCCGGCGCTCCGCTGGCCGGGGTCTCCGCGCAGACCGAGACGTTCGTCCGGGAGCGCCCGCTGCGGGAGGGCGAGCCGGACGGAGAGCGGGGCCCGGTCACCGTGGACGACGCCGCGGTCTTCACCGGCAGGCTCGGCTCCGGGGCGCTGGCCTCCTTCGAGGTCACCCGGGTCGCCGCGGGGCGCAAGAACGCGCTGCGCGTCGAGCTGAACGGCACCCTCGGTTCCCTCGCCTTCGACCTGGAGCGCCTCAACGAGCTGGAGTTCCACGACCACACCCAGCCCGCGGGGGAAGCCGGATTCCGCCGCATCCTGGTCACCGAGCAGGACCATCCCTACCTGGAGGCGTGGTGGCCGCCCGGCCACGGCCTCGGCTACGAGCACACCTTCACCCACCAGGCCCGCGATCTGGTGCACGCCATCGCGACGGGCACCCCGCCGGCCCCCTCCTTCGACGACGGGCTCCAGGTCCAGCGGGTGCTGGCCGCCGTCGAGGAGAGCGCCGGGCGGGACTGCGTCTACACACCGGTCCAGCACGAGGCATCCGCGGCCGGGGCGGCCGCGGCAACCGCCTAGGAGGTCACCGTGGCACGAAAGTTCACCCTCTTCACCGGGCAGTGGGCCGATCTGCCGCTGGAGGAGGTCTGCCGCCTCGCCCGCGACTTCGGCTACGACGGCCTGGAACTGGCCTGCTGGGGCGACCACTTCGAGGTCGACAAGGCGCTGCACGAGCCCGGATACGTGGACGGCAGGCGGCGCCTGCTGGACAAGTACGGCCTGGAGTGCTGGGCGGTCTCCAACCACCTCACCGGGCAGGCCGTCTGCGACCACCCCATCGACGAGCGCCACCGCGCCATCGTCGCCCCGCGCATCTGGGGCGACGGCGACCCCGAGGGGGTGCGCCGCAGGGCCGCCGAGGAGATGAAGGACACCGCGCGGGCCGCCGCGGCGCTCGGCGTGCGCACCGTCGTGGGCTTCACCGGCTCCTCCATCTGGCATCTGGTGGCCATGTTCCCGCCGACGCCCCCGGAGATGGTCGACCGCGGCTACGCGGACTTCGCCGAGCGGTGGAACCCGATCCTGGACGTCTTCGACGCCGAGGGCGTGCGGTTCGCGCACGAGGTGCACCCCAGCGAGATCGCCTACGACTACTGGACCACCCAGCGCGCCCTGGAGGCGGTCGAGCACCGGGCCGCCTTCGGACTGAACTTCGACCCCTCGCACTTCGTGTGGCAGGACCTGGATCCGGCCGGGTTCCTCTACGACTACCGGGACCGGATCTACCACGTCGACTGCAAGGAGGCCCGGCGCCGGCTGGACGGCCGCAACGGCCGGCTCGGCTCGCATCTGCCGTGGGGCGATCCACGCCGGGGCTGGGACTTCGTCTCGGCCGGGCACGGCGACGTCGCCTGGGAGGACGTCTTCCGGATGCTGCGCGCCATCGGCTACGAGGGGCCGGTGTCCGTCGAGTGGGAGGACGCCGGGATGGACCGGCTCGCAGGCGCTCCGGAGGCGCTGGCGCGGCTGCGGGCCTTCGACTACGAACCGCCGACTGCCTCGTTCGACTCGGCGTTCGGCAACTGACCGCCCGCTCGGCGCCGCTGCGGGGCCGCGGGCACCGTTCTCGGTGCCCCGGCTCCGCGCTGCGCGCTTCCGCCTCGGTGCGGTCGCGCGGGGTCCTCGCGTGCTCCCGGGTCTTTGTCCTGCGCGTGGACAAAACTACCGGGTATGCGTGTCAAAGGGGTTCCCGCTCCGGATAAACGCCGCTACCGTCCTTGAGGCGTACGGGACAACAGCGCGCCCCCTCCAGTGCAGCGCGGGCGCAGCGCACGGCACCAGTCAACCCACCCCCACCAGGGAGGATCCGCTGTGCACACTCGACCTCGCGGACAACGATGTCTCCGCACCCGCGTAGCCGCACTCGTCGGCGCCCTCCTGCTCACCGGCGCGACCGCCGTCGCCGCCCAGGCCGCCGACGCACCCGCCACCTCCGCCCCGGACAAGGCCGCCCAGCCCGCCGCCGGCGACTTCCAGCAGGTGACCCTCGCCAAAGGCGTGGCCGAGATGGGCGAGCCCATGACGATGGCCGTGCTGCCCGACCGCTCCGTACTGCACACCTCACGCGACGGCACCCTGCGGCTCACCGACGCGCAGGGCAACACGAAGACCGCCGGCCGTCTCGACGTCTACAACCACGACGAAGAGGGCCTCCAGGGCGTCGGAGTCGACCCGCGCTTCACCAAGAACCACTTCGTCTACCTCTACTACGCGCCGCCGCTCGACACCCCCGAGGGCGACGCCCCCGACACCGGCACCGCCGCCGACTTCGAGAAGTTCGCCGGCGTCAACCGGCTCTCCCGGTTCGTCCTGCGCCCCGACGGCACCCTGGACGAGTCCAGCGAGCGCAAGGTCCTCGACGTCCCCGCCGACCGGGGCACCTGCTGCCACGTGGGCGGCGACATCGCCTTCGACTCCAAGGGCAACCTGCTCCTGTCCACCGGCGACGACTCCAATCCCTTCCAGTCGGACGGCTACACCCCCATCGACGAGCGCGCCGACCGCAACCCCGCCTTCGACGCGCAGCGCTCCGCCGGCAACACCGACGACCTGCGCGGCAAGATCCTCCGCATCAAGGTCCGCAAGGACGGCTCCTACAAGATTCCCCGCGGCAACCTCTTCCGGCCGGGCACCGCGAAGACCCGGCCCGAGATCTATGCGATGGGCTTCCGCAACCCCTTCCGGATGACCGTCGACAAGAAGACCGACACCGTCTACGTCGGCGACTACGGACCGGACGCGGGCACCGCCGATCCGCAGCGCGGCCCCGCGGGCCAGGTCGAGTTCGCCCGCGTCACCGGCCCGGGCAACTACGGCTGGCCGTACTGCACCGGCAAGAACGACGCCTACACGGACTACGACTTCGCCACCGGCACCTCCGGCGAGAAATTCGACTGCGCCGCGCCGCGCAACACCTCGCCCCACAACACCGGACGCACCCGGCTCCCCGCGGCCCAGCCGGCGTGGATCCCCTACGACGGCGACTCCGTCCCCGAGTTCGGCGACGGCTCCGAGTCCCCGATGGGCGGCCCCGTCTACCGCTACGACCCCCACTCCGACTCCCCGGTGGCCTTCCCCCGCGAGTACGACGGCGACTTCTTCGCCGGCGAGTTCGGCCGCCGCTGGATCAAGCGCGTCGAGCAGGACCGCGACGGCGGCGACGTGCGGATCAACGACTTCCCGTGGTCCGGTACCCAGGTCATGGACATGGACTTCGGCCCCGACGGCGCGCTCTACGTCCTCGACTACGGCACCGGCTACTTCAACGGCGACGAGAACTCCGCCCTCTACCGCATCGAGAACGCCACCGACGGGCACAGCCCCGTCGTCGAGGCGAGCAGCGACATCAGCGACGGCCAGGCCCCGCTCACCGTCTCCTTCTCCGCCGAGGCCACCGACCAGGACGGTGACACGACCGAACTGAGCTGGGACTTCGGCGACGGCGCGACCTCCGACGAGGCCGAGCCGACCCACACCTACGAGACGAACGGCACCTACAGCGCGACCGTCACCGCCGAGGACCCCTCCGGCCGTACCGGCTCCGCCAGCGTGCACATCACCGTCGGCAACACCGCGCCCCAGGTCGAACTGAAGCTCCCCGCCGACGGGCAGCCCTTCTCCTTCGGCGACGAGATCCCCTTCGAGGTGCAGGTCACCGACCCCGAGGAGGAGCAGATCGACTGCTCCCGGGTCGAGGTCGCCTACATCCTCGGCCACGACAGCCACGGCCACCCCCTCACCTCCGCCAAGGGCTGCAAGGGCACCATCAAGACCCTCGCCGACGGGGAACACGACCCGAACGCCGACATCTTCGGCGTCTTCGACGCCTCCTACACCGACAACGGCGCCAACGGACAACCCCCGCTCACCAGCCACGGGCAGAGCATCCTGCAGCCCAAGCACCGCCAGGCCGAGCACTTCACCAGCGCGGCGGACGGCGTCAGCACCGGCGAGGCCGCCGGAGCCGAGGGCGGCAAGGCCGTCACCGGGGCGCGGGACGGCCAGTGGATCGCCTACGAGCCGTACGCGCCCGCCGACGTCACCCAGCTCACCGCGCGGGTGGCCGGCACCGCGGACGCGGCGCTCGAAGTCCGCGCCGACGGCCCCGACGGACCACTGCTGGGCACCGCGCAGGTCTCCGCCTCGGACGGCTGGACCGAGGTGAGCGCCGACCTCAGCGGCGTCCCCGAGGACGCGGGCGCGCTCTGCCTCGTCTTCACCGGAGGCGACGGGGCGCTCTACGACCTGGACAGCTTCACCGTCACCACCGGCTGAACGGAGGACGCGCATGAACCGGGCATCCACCCCTCGCGCCCGCCTCGCCCTGGCAGCCGGTGCGCTGATGGCCGGCGCGCTCGCCGCGCCGAGCCAGGCCGCGCAGCACCCCGGCGGGCACGAGCACGCGGCCGGCAGCGTGCTGGTCTTCTCCAAGACCGCCGGATACCGCCACGACTCCATCCCCGACGGCATCGCCGCCGTGCGGGAACTCGGCGCCGAGCACGGCTTCACCGTCGACGCCACCGAGAACGCCGCCGCCTTCACCCCGAGGAAGCTGGCCCGGTACGACGCCGTCGTCTTCCTCTCGACGACGGGCGACGTGCTCAACCCGCGCCAACAGGCGGCCTTCGAGGAGTACATCGGCGACGGCGGCGGCTACGTGGGCGTGCACGCCGCGGCCGACACCGAGTACGACTGGGAGTGGTACGGCGGGCTCGCGGGCGCCTACTTCGCGTCCCACCCGGCGATCCAGCCCGCCACGGTGCGGATCGAGGACCGCGCCCACCCCGCCACCGCGCACCTGGGCGCGGACTGGGAGCGCACCGACGAGTGGTACAACTACCGCTCCGATCCGCGCGAACACGCCCGCATCCTGGCGTCCCTGGACGAGGACTCCTACACCGGCGGCACGATGGGCGAGGAGCACCCGCTGGCCTGGTGTCAGGAGTACGCGGGCGGCCGCGCCTTCTACACCGGCGCCGGGCACACCCGGGAGTCCTATGCCGACCCCGCCTTCCGCGCGCACCTGCTGGGCGGCATCCGGTACGCCACCGGCGCGGTACGGGCCGACTGCCGTCCGGAGACCGGCTACACGGCACTGTACGAGGGAACCGGCGACGGTCCCGGAACCGAGGAGTGGCGGCAGGCCGGTCCCGGTTCGTTCGAGGAGAGCGCCGACGGCACCCTCACCACCCGCGGCGGGATGGGCCTGCTGTGGTACGCCGCCCGCTCCTACGGCTCCTACTCGCTCAAGCTCGACTGGCGGATGGCCAGTGCCGACGGGGACGACAACTCCGGTGTCTTCGTCGGCTTCCCCGCCTCCGACGACCCCTGGTCGGCCGTGGACCGCGGCTACGAGATCCAGATCGACGCCACCGACGCCGACGACCGGACCACCGGGGCGGTCTACGGCTTCCAGTCGGCCGACCTCGCGGCACGGGACGCCGCACTGAATCCGCCGGGGGAGTGGAACACCTACGAGATCCGGGTCGAGGGCGAGCGACTGCGCGTCCTCCTCAACGGTGTACTGATCAACGACTTCACCAACACCGACCCGGCCCGGAGCCTCACTGACGGATATGTGGGTCTGCAGAACCACGGGGAGGGGGACGAGGTCGCCTTCCGCGACGTGCGCATCCGCGCGTCGGCACCCCGCTGACCCCGCTGACCCCACCGGCCGCCCGGCCGTCCCGCCGCCCGGTCCCTCCGGACCCGGGCGGCGGGACGGCCCGGACCTCCACCCGGGCCCGTCCCGCCCGGCCCGGCCGCCGCCGGGCGGGGGCGTGGCCGGCCCCGCGTCCCCGCCCGCCCGCGGCCCTTCGTACGCAGCAGCATCAGGGAGGACACCGTGACCGACCGCACCGACAGCTCCGACGTCCGGCCGCCCCGCACCGGGGTGTGGCTCATCGGCGCCAGGGGCTCCGTGGCGACCACCGCGATCACCGGAGCCGCGGCGCTCGCGGCCCGGTTGCATCCACCCGTCGGGATGGTCACCGAGACCGACCCCTTCGCCGATGCCGCCCTGCCACCGTTGGACTCCCTCGTCTTCGGCGGACACGACACCGCCTCCTGCCCGCTCCCCAAGCGGGCCGAGGCGCTCGCCGACGCCGGCGTCCTCCCGCACGGGCTGCCCGCGGCGGTGCGTGCCGAACTCGCCGCCGCCGACGCCGCCCTCCGCCCCGGCGCCCCGGCGGCCGGACCCGCCGCGGAGGACGCCGGCGCCGAGGAGGAACTGATCGCCGGATACGCGGCCGACCTCACCGAGTTCACCCGCACCCACGGCCTGGCCCGCACCGTGGTGATCAATGTGGCCAGCACCGAGCCGCCCCCGCCCGACCCCGGGGAGACACCGGGCGGCGCGCACACCCCGCTGCCGCCCAGCTCCCGGTACGCGGCAGCGGCCCTGCGCGCCGGATGCCCCTACGTCAACTTCACCCCGTCCGCCGGCCTCCACCACCCCCGGCTGGCCGCAGCCGCCCGTACCGCCCGCCTCCCGTACGCGGGCCGGGACGGCAAGACCGGGCAGACCCTGCTCCGGTCGGTCCTGGCCCCGATGTTCGCGCAGCGCGCGCTGGCCGTACGGGCCTGGAGCGGCACCAACCTGCTCGGCGGCGGGGACGGCGCGGCACTCGCCGACCCCGCGGCCGCTGCCGCCAAGAACGCGGGCAAGGCGCGGGTCCTGGCCGACAACCTCGGCACCCTCCCGGAAGGAGAGGTGCACATCGACGACGTACCGGCGATGGGCGACTGGAAGACCGCCTGGGACCACATCGCCTTCGACGGCTTCCTCGGCTCCCGCATGACGCTGCAGACCACCTGGCAGGGCTGTGACTCGGCGCTCGCCGCCCCGCTCGTCCTCGACCTGGCCCGGCTGCTCGCCCGCGCCGACGAACGCGGCCTCACCGGCCCGGTGCCCGGACTGGGCTTCTACTTCAAGGACCCCGACAGCGGTCCGGCCGACCTGCCGGGCCAGTGGCGGGCCCTGCTCGACCTCGCCCGCGGCTTCCGGCGCGGGCCGGGGGACGCCGCCGGAGTGGACGAGCGTGCCGCGTCCGCCGACGGCGCGTCCGCCGACGGCGCCGGGTCCGCCCGGTGACCGGCCGAGCAGCCGCCTGGGCGCAACTCCTGCGGATCTCCGCGGTCTCGACCGTGCCCGGCGACGTGGTGGTCGGCGCCGTGGCGGTCGGCAGCGGCCCGGGCCGGGGGACAGCGCTGGCCGCAGGGGCCTCGCTGTGCCTGTACGAGGCGGGCATGGCGCTCAACGACTGGGCCGACCAGGAGGAGGACGCCCGCGAGCGACCGCAGCGGCCGCTGCCCTCCGGCCGCATCCGGCCGGGGGCTGCCCTCGCGGCCGCGACCGGACTGACCGCGGCCGGACTGGCGTCGGCCGCCCGCGCCGGGCGCCTCCCGCTCCTCACGGCCACCGCGCTGGCCACCACCGTGTGGGCGTACGACCTCCGCCTCAAGCACACCGCGGCCGGTCCCGCCGCCATGGCGGCGGCCCGCTCCCTGGACGTGCTCCTGGGCGCGGCGGCCATCGAGCGCCCCTCCGCACCCGGGACCGACGGCACACCCGCACCCCCGCCCAGGCCCGGCCCCGCACCGGTGCTGGGCGCGGCCGCCCTCATGGGGGCACACACCCTCGCGGTCACCTCCGTCTCCCGGCGCGAGGCGGAAGGCGGTGCCCCCGCGGTGCCGCTCGCGGCACTGGGCGCGGTGGCGGCGACCACCGCCGTGCTGGCCCGGCAGCGGGCACCGCTGACCCTCGCGGCGAGCGCCGCCTACGCGGCGGCAGCCGCCCGACCGCTGGCACACGCCGCGCTCAACCCCTCGCCGCCGCTGCTCCAGCGAGCGGTGGGCGCCGGGATCCGCGCCATGATCCCGCTCCAGGCCGCACTCACCGCACGTGCCTGCCGTCCCTCCACCCCGCCGCGGGTCAGGACCGGGGCTTCGCTCTCCGCCGCCGCACTGCTCGGCCTGCTGCCCGTCGCCCGCCGTCTCTCCCGGAAGGTCAGCCCCACATGACCCCGTCCAGGAACGCCCCCGCACTGCGCTACGCCTACGGCACCAACGGGCTGGCCGACCTGCGGCTCGAGGACGCCCTCGGACTGCTCGCCGACCTCGGATACGCGGGCGTCGGGCTGACGCTCGACCACATGCACCTCGACCCTCTCGCCCCCCGGCTCCCGGCCCGCACCGCCGAGGTGGGCCGCGCGCTGGCCCGCCACGGGCTGACGGCCACCGTCGAGACCGGCGCGCGCTATGTGCTCGACGCGCGCCGCAAACACCACCCCACGCTGCTCGACCCGGACGCGGATGCCCGCACCGCCCGCACCGACCTGCTGCTCAAGGCCGTACGCGTCGCCGCCGATCTCGGCGCCCACGCCGTGCACTGCTTCAGCGGCCCCCTGCCGACCGGCACGGACCCGGAGACCGGCTGGAAACGGCTGGCGGACGGCGTCGGCACGGTGCTGGACGCCGCGGGCGCGGCGGGCCTCCCGGTGGCCATCGAGCCGGAGCCCGGCCACCTGCTCGGGGACCTGGCCGGGTTCCACCGGCTGCGCACCGCACTCGGCAGCCCCGAACTCCTCGGCGTCACCCTCGACATCGGACACTGCCAGTGCCTGGAACCGCGCCCCCCGGCCGACTGTGTCCGGCAGGCGGCACCCTGGCTGCGGCATGTGCAGATCGAGGACATGCGGCGCGGCGACCACACGCACCTGCCGTTCGGCGACGGCGAGATCGACTTCCCGCCGGTGCTGGCGGCGCTGCGCGAGGCGGACTACGACGGCCTGGTCACCGTCGAACTGCCCCGCGACTCGCATGCCGGCCCCGCACGCGCCGCCGACTCGTTCGCGTTCCTGACCGCCGCCGAGGCCGAAGCCGGGACGGCGGCACCGGCACGGCACGGCACCCTGCCGCAGGAGGAGATCCCGTGCTGACCCCGCTCGCCTCCCTGCGCACCGCCCTGGAGCTGCGACTGGCCGCGGAGCCCCGTGCCTGGCTGCACCGGGCGCTGGCCGAAGCGGCGGACGACCGGCACCGCACGGACCCGGACACCCCGCCGGCCGGTGTCCGGCGGACCGCGAGCCCACCGTCCGGCACCCCGACCCCGGCGACCCGCACCCGCTCCGTGCCCCGCCTCCCGCGCTGGGAGCTGCACTTCGCCCGCGCCGGCCGCACCTGCCGCGGGGCGGCCGCGGACAGCACCGAGGTGCCGGACCCGGTCGACGTGGCCCGCGTCCTCATCCTGCACGCGGCCGCCCCCGGCATCCAGGAGCTGACCCGGCTCTACCGGCACGGCACCGGCGACGAGCGGCGGGCCGTCCTGCTGGCCCTGCCGCACCTGGACCCGCCGCCCGAACCGGCGGCGGCCCTCGAACTGGTCGAGGACGCGTTGCGGACCAACGACACCCGGCTGATCGCCGCGGCGCTCGGACCGTACGCCGCAGCACACCTGGACGCGCACCAGTGGCGGCACGGCGTGCTCAAGTGCCTGTTCACCGGCGTACCGCTGAGCGCGCTGGCCGGGCTGGCACACCGCGCCTCGGGGGACGAGGAACTCGCCCGGATGCTGGAGGACTACGCGCACGAGCGCACCGCGGCGGGCCGCTCCGTGCCCGAGGACCTCGACCGCGCGCTGCGGCTCGCCCGGCTCGCGGCGCCGGGGGAGACCGGCAGGACCACGTCCTCCCACCCGCCACGCCCGGCCCCCGCACCACCGCCGACCCCGCCCCGCCCGTCCCCCGAGCCGTAGCCAGCCGCGCGCCACAGCAGCGCCCGGAGCGAGGAGCGTGACGCCCATGACCAGGCCGACCCGCCGCATCTTCGACCCGCACATCCACATGACGTCCCGCACCACCGACGACTACGCCGCGATGTACGCCTCCGGGGTACGGGCCCTGGTCGAGCCCTCCTTCTGGCTCGGCCAGCCGCGCACCTCGCCCGCGACATTCCTCGACTATTTCGACGCGCTGCTCGGCTGGGAGCCCTACCGGGCCGCCCAGTACGGCATCGCCCACCACTGCACCCTCGCGCTCAACCCGAAGGAGGCCAACGATCCGCGCTGCCTCCCGGTACTGGACGAACTCCCGCGCTACCTCCTCAAGGACGGCGTGGTCGCCGTCGGCGAGATCGGCTACGACTCGATGACCCCGGCGGAGGACGACGCACTGGCCGCACAGCTCCAACTCGCCCACGACCACGAACTGCCGGCCCTCGTCCACACCCCGCACCGGGACAAGGCCGCCGGGCTGGCCCGCACCCTCGACGTGCTCCGGGAATCCCCGCTGGCTCCCGAGCGGGTGCTGCTCGACCACCTCAACGAGACGACGGTGGGCGACGCGGCGGACAGCGGCTGCTGGCTGGGCTTCTCCATCTACCCCGACACCAAGATGGACCCCGACCGGATGGTCCGCATCCTGCGGGTGCACGGCACCGAGCGCGTGCTGGTCAACTCCGCCGCCGACTGGGGGCACAGCGACCCGCTCAAGACCGGCCACGTCGCCGACGCCATGCTCGCCGCGGGCTTCGAGGACGACGACGTCGACCGAGTGCTGTGGCGCAACCCCGTCGCCTTCTACGGCCAGAGCGGACGCCTCGCCCTGGACGTCCCGCCGCCCGGCGCGCGCGAGCAGCACCTGTTCCAGGGCAACTCCATCCTGCGCGGCGGAGAGTGAGGAGAGCGCGGTTATGCGATTCCGGCACCCCGACGGCACCACGGTCCACCTCGCCTACTGCACCAACGTCCACGCGGCCGAACAGCTCGACGGCGTACTGGAGCAACTCACCGCATACGCCGAGCCCGTACGCCGCAGACTGCACCGGGACCGGCTCGGCATCGGCCTGTGGCTCGCCCGCGACGCGGCCCGCACCCTCACCGACGACCCGGCGGCCGTCCGGCGGCTGCGCTCCGGACTGGACCGGGCGGGACTGGAGGTCGTCACCCTCAACGGCTTCCCCTACCAGGGCTTCGGCAACGAACACGTCAAGTACCGCGTCTACCGGCCCGACTGGACCGACGACGCCCGCCTGGAGCACACCACCGACCTGGCCCGGCTGCTGGCCGCACTGCTCCCGGACGACGTCCGCGAAGGCAGCGTCTCCACCCTCCCGCTCGCCTGGCGCACCGGCTTCGACGCCGAGGCCCGGCACCGCGCACTGACCCGGCTGCACGCCCTCGCCGCCCGGCTGGACGCACTGGAGGAGCTGACCGGCCGCTCCATCCGGGTCGGACTGGAACCCGAGCCCGGCTGCACGGTCGAGACCACAGCCGACCTGGTCCAGGCACTCGCCCAGGAGGACGGCCCGCCCGCGCACCGGATCGGCGGCTGCCTGGACACCTGCCACCTGGCCACCGCCTTCGAGGACCCGGCCAAGGCGCTGGCCGCGCTCGCCGAGGCGGGGCTGCCCGTGGTCAAGTCCCAGCTCTCCGCCGCGCTGCACGCCGAGCACCCGGACCGGCCCGAGGTGCGCGCCGCACTCGCGGAGTTCGCCGAACCCCGCTTCCTGCACCAGACCCGCGCCCGCACCCCGGACGGAACCCTCCGCGCCACCGACGACCTCGACCGGGCCCTGGCCCCCGGAGCCCTGCCCACCGGCGGGCCCTGGCGCTCCCACTTCCACGTACCGCTGCACGCCCCCCTCGACCCCCCGCTGACCGCCACCACCGACGTGCTCGGCGAGACCCTCGGCCATCTGGTCGGCGGCCCCACCCCGCTGACCCGGCACCTGGAGGTGGAGACCTACACCTGGCAGGCCCTCCCGGCGGCACTGCGCCCCACCACCCGCGCGCAGCTCGCCGACGGCCTCGCCGCCGAACTGTCCACCGCACGCGACCTGCTGACCGGCCTCGGCCTCAAGGAGCTGCCGTGACCACCCCGCTGCTGGTCATCGACGTCGTCGGACTGACCCCCGCGCTGCTGACCCACATGCCCCACCTGCGCGCCCTGGCCCGGGACGGTGCACAGGCCCCCCTCGGCACCGTCCTGCCCGCCGTCACCTGCGCCGCCCAGTCCACCTTCCTCACCGGGGAACTCCCCGCCCGGCACGGCATCGTCGGCAACGGCTGGTACTTCCGCGAACTCGGTGACGTGCTGCTGTGGCGGCAGCACAACGCGCTGGTCGGCGGCGAGAAGCTCTGGCACGCGGCCCGCGCCCGGCAGCCCGGCTACACGGTGGCCAACATCTGCTGGTGGTACGCGATGGGCGCGGACACCGACTGGACCGTCACCCCCCGCCCCGTCTACTACGCCGACGGCCGCAAGGAGCCGGACTGCTACACCCGGCCCCCGGCCCTGCACGACGAACTGGTCGCCGAACTCGGCGACTTCCCGCTGTTCACCTTCTGGGGCCCGGGCGCGAACCTGACGTCCTCGCAGTGGATCATCGACGCCACCCGCCACATCCTGCGCACCCGGCACCCCGACCTCGCACTGTGCTACGTGCCCCACCTCGACTACGACCTCCAGCGCCACGGCCCCGACGACCCGCGCGCCCACCGCGCCGCCGCCGACGTGGACGCCGCCCTCGCCCCACTGCTCGCCGACGCGCGCGCCGAGGGCCGCACCGTCGTCGCCCTCTCCGAGTACGGCATCACCCGGGTGCGCCGGCACGTCGACATCAACCGCGCACTGCGCCGCGCCGGACTCCTGGAAGTGCACACCCAGGACGGCATGGAGTACCTGGACCCGTGGACCTCCCGCGCCTTCGCCGTCGCCGACCACCAGCTCGCCCACGTCTACGTCCGCGACCCCGCCGACCTGCCCGCCACCCGCGCGGCACTGGCCGGACTGCCGGGCCTCGAACAGCTCCTGGACGAGACCGGGAAGAAGGAGGCCGGCCTGGACCACCCCCGCTCCGGCGAACTCGTCGCCGTGGCCGAACCCGACGCCTGGTTCACCTACTACTACTGGCTGGACGACCGCCGCGCCCCCGACTTCGCGCAGCTCGTGGAGATCCACCGGAAGCCCGGCTACGACCCCGTCGAGCTGTTCATGGACCCGAACGACCCCTACGTCAAACTCCGCGCCGCCGCCGCACTGGCCCGCAAGAAGACCGGCATGCGCTACCGCATGGCCGTCGTCCCCCTCGACCCCGCTCCGATCCGGGGCAGCCACGGACGGCTCCCGGACCGGACCGAGGACGGCCCCGTACTCCTCTGCTCCCGCGCCGACGCGCTCGGCGACCGCGGGCGGAGCGGGCCGGCCCCCGCCTTCCCCGCCACCGAAGTGAAACGCCTGCTTCTCGACCTCGCACTGGGAGACGCCTCATGAGCAGCAGATCAGCCGACCCGCAGTACGCCGAACTCCACCGCAGGCTGCGCCGCCGCGGCTTCCTCGGCGTCGCCGCGGGCGCCACCGCCGCCACCCTGCTGGGAGCACGCCCCGCCGCCGCCGCACCGCAGTCTGCCGAGGCGGCGGACCACCGGGGCTGCCGCCCGATCGTCCCGCGCGGCAAGTTGGGCATTCAGCTCTACACCCTCCGCGACCAGGTCCAGCAGCTCGGCTTCGGCCCCGTCTTCCGGGAACTGGAGCGCTACGGCTACGACTCGGTCGAGTTCGCCGGCTACACGCAGGGCACCGGCGACCTCACCCTCCGGCAGCTCAAGCACCTCATGCGGGAGCACGGCCTGCGCGGCATCGGCAGCCACGTCGGCTACTACTCCGCCGACCCGGCCGCCTACACCTTCGCCACCCAACTGGAGAAGGTCGTCGACGACGCGGCAGCGCTCGGACTGCCCCATGTGGGCACGGCCGCCAGTCCGGACCGCTACGGCCGCACCGTGGACGGCTGGAAGCGCGCCGCTGAGGACTTCAACACCTACGGGGCGGCGGCACGCGCCCGCGGACTGACCTTCTACCAGCACAACCACCAGATGGAGTTCGGCTTCGCCGAGGACAAGCCCCACGTGCGCCTCTACGACGTGCTGCTCGCCGAGACCGACCCGGAACTGGTCCACCTGGAGATGGACATCTACTGGGCCTACGCCGGACAGCACCGCTTCAGCGTCCGCCCCGACGGCACCCCGGCCCCCTTCGACCCGCTCGACTACGTACTGGCGGCCCCGCACCGCTACCCGCTCTTCCACGTCAAGGACGGCGAGCACGACGAAGCGTCACCGGACGGCTACCACATGGTCGACGTCGGTGACGGCGACATCGACTACGAGCACTTCATCGGTACCGTCCTCAGACGCCACCGGGGCCGCCGCACGGACCACCACTGGCTGATGGAGCGCGACGACGCCGTCGACCCCGACGCCAACCCGGCCGGTTCCTTCAGCTCGGCCCGCCGCTCCGCCGCCTACCTGCGCGGCAGGCGCCACCGGTGACGCCCCTCGCCCAGGAGCCGTGAGGCTCATTCGCCAGTGTTTGGGGCAAAAGGTGCGAATCGCCAGGAAACCCAGGTGAGAAGCACTCCCAACCCTTGGTATCGTTACGGCCGTCGCCACGGCACCCAACCTCCGTGGCGCGGCCCGGTCCGGGTGGCGGAATGGTAGACGCGCTAGCTTGAGGTGCTAGTGCCCTTTATCGGGCGTGGGGGTTCGAGTCCCCCCTCGGACACTCACCATCTGCACGTCGTGTGCGGACGCATATGGGCCGTGACTCGACAGTCACGGCCCTTTTGCTGTGGTCGTAGGTGAGGGTGAGCCCGAAGGCCGCGTAGAGCGGGGCTTTGCGTTCGGGGGCGGCCTGCTGGAGCCGCACCCCCGGTGCTCCTCCCGGGCCGCACGCGTGTGCCGTAGCAGTCACCGCCAGTTCCGAGTGCGCCGACGCGCCGCCTGCGGATCTGCTGGGACATCCACGAAGCGTTCCTCGAACTGGCCTGCTGCGTGATATTACCTACCGACGCGTCGGCGCGTTGTGTTGGCTCCTCTTGCTGGGGTCGGGGTCTTAGCGCCGTCGACGACGAGCAGGTTGTCTTCGAAAATGAGGTCCTTGGCATCTCCCCGTCAACCGATCGGGCTTGTTGGCCCTGCTCGACTGCGCCGCCATGATCGCCCCGGAGTCCAATGAACACAGGCTCGATGAGCCAAGAGAGCTCCCTATCGCCTGCTATGCGGCGTTACGCGACCTGGGGCTAGCGTCCTCCCCTGCCGCCAGGGTCACCGAGTGATTACACTCAAGTGCTTTTCGGGTCGCGGGAGGATCGAGCGAGATTCAGGCCGACCGCACGGCGTCACCAGCCTGTCACTTTGGAGTTGAGCACGGTGAGCAAGCGAACCTTTCGTACAGCCACGTTCGTTGCGATGGCCGCCGCTGTCTCGCTCGGCCTGTCAGCCTGCGGAAGCGACGGCGACTCTGACGCGCAGAAGTCCGATGAGATCGCGGACAAGGACGAGGCCAAGCCCTCCTCCACCCCGTCACCTTCGAAGGCCCCAGCGTCTCGGGCTCCACGCTTCGAATTCCCCAAGGGGGTCGAAGTTCTCATCGACTCTGATGAGACCGGTGACAAACAGCAGGACGAGGTACTGCGCGAGCACGGCTACGCGGTCAAGGCGATCTACCTGGCGTTCGCCAAGGCGGATCCGGAGCTTGCGCTCATGCAACGGTATGTATGGGACCGTGCGGCTGAGGTATGGCGCGGAACATCGCCGATTACAAGAAGGACGGCAAGAGCATCACGGGGGCGATTCGCGTCTACGACCGTTCCATGCGGATGCAGACCAGGACCATGGCCACCGTCACCTACTGCACGAGCGATCGGGACGCTTACGCCAAGAAGATCTCCTCGGGCAAGATCCTGCGCACCCGGCCGAGCAAGGACGCCTTCTCCCAGTACACGGACGGGCTCGAGAAGAAGGACGGCATCTGGAGGATCCACAGGGCGACATCGCAGATGGGTGTCGCCGCATGCGCGCGTTGACAAGGGTACGAGTCGGTATCGTCACGAGCACAGTGACCGGAATCTTCACGTTCTTAGTCGCCCGCGCGGGGGCCGCTATAGGCGACGGCAAGCAGGTCGATCCGCCGGGGGATGTGGGAACCTCGGACCGCATTCAGAGCAGGGCAGAAATCACGACGCACAATTCGCCGAGGTCTGGTACCCCGATGGTGCCTGTCGGTGGAGCCGGCTGGGCCCCGCCGGGGTGTTGGTATGAGCCGCAGTTCACGACGAAAGAGTTTCAGAGGTTCGCCAAAGAGCAGGGCATGGGGCCTGATGGGTACGGGCGCCCCGCTGGACCGGTCTGGGTCACCGCCAGCATCGACTACCTCGGCCTGGATATCGCCGCAACGACCATTGCCACCCCCAAGTCCCTCAAGGCCGATGCCGGCACACACGAAGCGGCCCCGCATACCTGCACGCACGACCTGGAAGAGGTCAAGGGCGGCTATCAGGTCGATTCGAAGGGGGCCGACTGCAACATCAGCTACAAGCGGGCCTCCGGGGATGGCGGCCAGCACGGCACATACCCGTTCAAAGCCTCCCTGGTCTGGGACGTAGCCTGGACCGACTCCGCCAGCCCCGACGGCCCGCCAGTTGGCGACCCGCCCCTCCCGGACGGACAGTCCACCTACGAGCAGGACGTGACCGTCAGGGAAATCCAGTCCATCGTCCGCGATTGATCGCGCGGTCGGCTGTCTCGACCAGCTATGCAGGAGGTTGCCTTGTCGCACGGTGAAGAACCTGCGCGGATGCAGTTGAATCACGCCACCAGTTCGGACTACGGGGCGGGGGCCACCAAGGGCGGGGAGGTGCTGGGGATCGAAGTGCCGGAGTTGAAGCTGGCGGCTCCGGTCTTCGGCAAGCAGAGCAAGAAGCTGAGCCGGGCACTGACGACGCTGATCACCACGCTGGACGGTCTGGGCGAACCGTGGGGCGACGACCCTGTGGGTGAGAACTTCGCGAAGGATTACAAGCCGTACCAGCGGTCCCTCGAAGAGGCGGTGGGGGTGTTGGTGCTCGGGTTGGTGAGTATCCATGAGGCGCTTGACGACATGAAGGACGGGCATGTCGACAACGAGGACTTGATCAAGGGGATGTTCACCAAAGCTGCCCGTGACCGCGGTGACCGGGACGCGGACGGCAAGTAGCACCACACAGGGGGGCGACGGCGCGTGAGCGCTCTGGAGAAGGCGTGGGAGATCCTCGAGCGGATGGGCCTGATCTGGCCCGACGGGGACGAGGGCAAGCTGCGGGACGCGGCCAAGGCATGGCGCGCGTTCGCCAAGGACGCCGAGGAGGTGCAGGGGGACACCAACCACTCGGCGCAGCGGATCCTGGAGGTCAACAGCGGCGAAGCCGTCGACGCGTTCGAGACGTTCTGGTCCCGCTATGTCGGCAGGGGAGAGAAGGGCTGGCTGCGCAGCCTGCCCGAAGCGGCCCGGGACATGGCCAAGATGCTCGACGAACTCGCCGATGACATCGACGGCACGAAGAAGCAGATCCGCAGCGAGATCGTGGGCAGCGCGGCGGTGATCGCGGCCGGGATCGTGCTGACCGGCCCCACCCTCGGGGCCTCCGACGCGGCGGCGGCAGCAGCGGCGACCGGGATCGTCACCCTCAGCATCGAGAAGTCCACATCCCTGGCCACACGCGCCGCGGCGTTGGTCGCGCGTATCGCGCGGGGTGCGGTCTTCGCCGGGGTGAGCAGTGTCGCCATGGACCTGGCCGTGGCACAGCCGGCACGCATCCTGGCCGGACAGCAGGACGGGATCAGCCTGGAGGAGGTCAGCAACGCCGCGAAGTACGGCACCCTGACCGGCGCGGTCCTGGGCCCCTTCGCCCCCGGACCGGGGGCGAGACCACCGATGATGCGCCCGCCGGCCTCGCTGCGCGAGAAGCTGATCCCGGGCAAGTCCTCGCGGCCGACGGAGAAGGTGCCGGGCGCCGGTGAGCCGGTGGATGTCGCCACCGGGGCGATGTTCATGCAGCTGACCGACCTGTCCCTGCCGGCGTCGCTGCCGCTGGACTTCACCCGTACCCACGTCTCCTCCTACCGGGCCGGGGTGTGTTTCGGCCCGAGCTGGTCCTCCACCCTGGACGAACAGGTCCAACTCGACGCGCAAGGCGTCGTTTTCGCGGCCGCCGACGGCATGCGGCTGGTCTACCCCGTCCCCGAGCCGGGCGTACCCGTCCTGCCGGGGAAAGGCCCGCGCTGGCCCCTGGAATGGGACGGCAAGCCCGACGGCGTGCTGACGGTCACCGACCCCGACAGCGGCGTCACCCGCACTTTCGCCCACCCCGGCCCCACCCAGGAGGAGACAACACTGCGCCTGCCGGTGGAATCCTGGCAGGACCGCAACGGCGCCCGCATCGAGGTGGACCGCGACACGCAGGGGATACCCAGCGCGATGCGCCACTCCGGCGGCTACCACCTCGCCCTCGAGACCGAGGGACAGCGGATCACCGCCCTGCGGCTGCTGGAGGAGGCCCCCTCACCGTATGAGCGGGAGCAGGCGCCGGCACCGGGCACGCTGGTGATGCGCTACGGATACGACGAGGCCGGCAATCTGGCCGAGGTCATCAACTCCAGCGGCAAGGCGATGCGCTTCACCTACGACGGTGAAGGACGCATGCTCTCCTGGACCGACCGCAACGGGGTGTGGTGCCGCTTCACCTACGACGAAGCAGGCCGCACGGTCCGCACCGAGGGCACCGACGGCATCTACAACGACACCTTCACCTACGACGACGCCACCCGCACCACCACCTACACCGACTCGCACGGTCACAGCACCGTCTTCCGGTACAACGACGACGGCCAAGTCACCACCGAAACCGACCCACTGGGCAACACCACCCACACCGAATGGGACGCACGCGGCCACGACCGCCTCTCCCACACCGACGCACTCGGCCACACCACGCGTTACAGCTACGACGAGGCCGGCAACCTGGCCGAGGTACTGCTGCCGGACGGCTCCCGTATGTCCGCGACGTACAACCCACTGCGCCAGCCGACCGAAGTGACGGAACCAGGTGGCGCATGCTGGCAGCACACCTACGACGAACAGGGCAACCTCACGCGCTCGGTGGACCCGGCGGGAGCGGTCAGCCACTACGCATACGACGAGCGGTGCCACCTCACCGCAATCACCGACGCCCTCGGCCACACCCGCCGCATCACCCCGACCCCAGCAGGGCTCCCGGCCACGGTGACCGACGCGCTGGGCCACACCACCCGCATCAGCCGCGATACCTTCGGCCGCATCACCGAGATCACCGACCCTCTCGGACACGTCACGCGCATGGCCTGGACGGTCGAAGGCAAACCGCGCTGGCGCGAAGATGCTGCAGGGGGGCGGGAGAGCTGGGTCTGGGATGCGGAAGGCAACCTGCTCACCCACACCGATCCCGCTGGAAACAGCAGCAGGCACACCCCTGGACCATGGGACATGCCGGTGTCGCGTACGGACGCGGACGGCGCCACATACACTTTCACCTACGACACCACCCTCCGCCTCACCCGGGTGACCAACCCACAGGGCCTGCACTGGGAATACGAGTACGACGCGGCAGGACGCCTCACATCCGAGACGGACTTCAATGGCGCGCACCTGACGTACGAGCCCGACCCTGCAGGGCAGTTGACGGCCCGCACCAACGCGGTAGGCCAGACACTGCGCTATACCCGCGACGCGCTCGGCCGCGTGACCGAGCAGCACGACGAGGACGCGAACACCGTCACCACCTACACCTACAACGCAACGGGCGACCTGATCCGGGCCAGCAGCCCCGACGCCGAGGTTGTCATCGAACGCGATCTGCTGGGCCGCGTGCTGATCGAGACAACCAACGGCCGCACCCTCTCCTACACCTACAACCCGCTCGGCCTCCTGGTTCAGCGCACCACGTCCTCCGGCCTCACCTCCACCTGGACCTACGACGCCGACGGCCGAGCCGTGGAACTGGCCACCGATCACGGCACACTGACCTTTGCCTACGACGCGGCAGGCCGCGAGACCGAACGCCGAACCGGTGACATCTCCCTCATCCAGCAGTGGGACGCGGCCGACCGCCTCACCACGCAGACTGCGAGTTCAGGACCGGAGCTCCTCCAGCACCGCACCTACGCCTACCGCGCCGACGGCTACCTCACCGAGATCAGTGAACTCACTTCCGGCACCCGCCGCTTCGACCTCGACTCCGTCGGTCGGGTCACCGCCGTCAACGCCCACGGGTGGCGTGAGAGCTACGTCTACGACTCGGCGGGCAATCTCTCTACCACACAAGCCCCCGATCACCCTGCACCCGGTGAACGTGGCACCCAGGGCACCCTTCTGCGCCGCGCGGGCCGCACTGCCTACGAGCACGACGCCGCCGGCCGCCTCATCTCCAAGACCCGCTACCTCCTCAACGGCCAGAAGAAGACCTGGACCTACACCTGGAACGCGGAAGACCGCCTGATCGAAGCCGCAACGCCAGACGACGGGCAGTGGACGTATGCCTACGACCCACTGGGCCGTCGCGTCAGCAAGACCGGTCGGAACGGCCGCGCCCTGACCTTCACCTGGGACGGCACCCGCCTGGCAGAACAAACCACCAGCGACGGCCAGACGACCTCCTGGGACTACGCCCCAGCCACCCACCGCCTCCTCACGCAAACTGACCACACACCACTGACTCGCGGACCGGATGGTGGGTCCCTCCTCACGAAACTCGCCAAACCCACTGTCGGCAACCCTCGCTTCTACGCTGTCCTCACCGACCTCACAGGCGCACCCACCGATTTGGTCAGTCCAGACGGCAAGGTGGCATGGCAACACCGCACCACCCTGTGGGGCACCCCTCTCCCATCACCACCCTCCGACACGTCCCCAATCTGCCCCCTCCGCTTCCCCGGCCAATACGCGGACCCAGAAACGGGCCTCAACTACAACTACTTCCGCTACTACGACCCAGAAACCGCCTACTACCTCACCCCCGACCCCCTCGGCCTCGCCCCAGCCCCCAACCCGCACACCTACGTGCACAACCCTCACACCTGGACCGACCCCCTCGGGCTTGCCGGGTGCGGTCAGACGAAGTTGTCACGTGGGGAAAAGGTTGCTGCGGCCGAGGGGGTCGACGATCTCTCACCAGAAGTGCGTAAGAGCCTTACGAACTTCATGCGCAAGAGCCCTGGAGCCGCCGAAGTTCCGCAGATCATCCGGCTCCCTGAGGGTGCCGCTGAATTCAGCTACAAGGTCCCAGGGAGAGTTCCAGGCTCTTATGCTGTGTACCGGAAGAGGGTAGACGCCGAGGGGGCAACAGAGATGGCCTACAAGACCACATTCCTCCCTGACGGTAGTATCGCCCACATCAAATTCAAGTGAGGCCGGTTTCAATGCATTCGATCAATTGCAGGGACGTTCTTACCAGCCTGATCCGATGGGATGCTCCACTGCATGACCTGATCCATGGGGCCAATCAATGCGATGAACATCCGGGATCACCTGTCTACTTGGATCGTTCATATGTGAAGGACGTCCTGCGTCGATGTATCTCCGGAGAGTTGGATGTCGCGGAATTGCCGCAATGGGCTGGAGTTGTTCACATGATGGAGCGCATTGAGATCGATGAACCTGATGAGGCGGACTTTGACCTGCTGACTCAGTTTCTCTTCGAGGTGTCAAGCCCTGAACTATTTGAACCCGTTACTGTCTCCACATGTCAGCGCTGGCTGGATACTCTCGCGTGAGAGTGAGCCGTTTCCAACCTGACGGGTGGTTGGACGCGCGACCCCGGCGGTGGGCATGAAGAAAGCTCCAGGTAGACGGGTTCACGACCAAGATCACCAGTCTGCCAGGAGCTTTCGCGTGCTTGTCTACCCGTCCGGTATCGATCTGTCCAGCCGTGCCCTGCAGCATCTCTCCGGTCTCCTCGCAGGTCACCGACGTCAGATCGGCTCGCGGTGGCGTCGCCTGACTTGTGGCCGACAGGCTCTGCTCGTCCTGGCTCACCTTCGCTGCGGCGGCACGTACGCCCGCCTTGCAGCGGGTTTCCGCGTCGGAATCGCGACGGTCCACCGGTACATACGCGAGGCCGTCGATCTCCTGGCCGCACGCGCGCCCACGCTGGATCAGGCCATGATGGCCGTGCGGAAGAAGGCGTATGTGATCCTCGACGGCACCGTGCTGCCGATCGACCGCATCGCTGCCGGCCGGCCCTTCTACTCCGGGAAACACAGGAAGCACGGCATGAACGTCCAGGTCATCACCGACCCTGCAGGACGCCTGCTGTGGGCTTCGCCCGCTCTGCCCGGAGCCGTCCACGACGTCAGGGCCGCGCGAACCCACGGCATCATCGGCGCCCTGACCGAAGCGGGCGTACGGTGCTGGGCCGACAAGGCATACCGAGGCGTGGGCGGCACCACACGCGTGCCCTACTGGGGCCGACGCTGTCCGCAGGCCAGCAAGCCGTCAACCGCTCACATGCGAAAATCCGCGCACTCGTCGAACAGGCCATGGCCACCCTCAAGACCTGGCGACTCCTGCGCAAGCTGCGATGCTCCACCACCCGCATCACCGCCCTCGTCCAGGCCGTCCTCACCCTCCATCAGGCCAGCTCAGACGCAGGATGAAATAGCCTCAGTACCGGTCTTCCACCACTGACACGTACCCTGACGGCAGCCCGGGCGGTCTACGGCAGCACGAGCGTCCCACTGACCAGCGGCGCGACACCGTGCCCATGGCTCCACACCCCCTTCGGACACTCACCATCTGCACGTCGTGTGCGGACGCATATGGGCCCTGACTCGACAGTCACGGCCCTTTTGCTGTCGTAGGTGAGCGTGAGCCCGAAGGCCGCGTGGAGCGGGGCTTTGCGTTCGGGGGCGGCCTGCTGGAGCCCGTCGGTGAGGTCCCCGAGGTACTTGATGATCTGGGCGATCTGCTGCTCGGTGAGGGGGCGGGCGCCCTTCGGGTTGCGGGTGGCCCGGACGGCGGTGATCTTTCGTTGGGCGGTCCGCTCCGACCAGGAGCCGTCTGCCGTGAACAGTCAGCCGGGCATTATGGCTGGACACAAGCGCCCTTCGTGCGGTGCGGATCCGGCACCTCCACCACACCCCGAGGTCATTGCCCTGACCAAGACCGGCGAGTGTAGACAACGCTGGTACTCGATGCGCCTGGCTCGGTGGCTGTGGGGTCCGGTCGCAGGTCCTCCGGCACCGTGGGCAGTCCTCAGAAGCGGCCGCACGTCTCAGGTGAGGGGGTGGGCGGTCGTGGCAGAGCGCGGGGGCCAGGCGCGGGGGGAGAGGATGCCGAGGACGTAGGCACGGGCGACGAGGGCGGGTCTGGTCGCCGCCCCCAGCAGACCGCGGAGCCGACTGAGGTGGTAGTCGATCGCCTGCCGGGAGAGCCTCAGCGAGGTGGCGATCTCGCCGTTCGTGCTGCCCTCCGCGAGGAGGGAGAGGATGCGGATCTGTGCGGCGGTGAGCGGGGGGTGGGCCTCGTGGGCGAGGCTCTGGTGGGTGACGACGGCCCACACGTGCGCGGCGCGGCCGGCGGACCGGCTCACGGTGGCCAGGTGCAGCTGCGCACGGCGTTGGCGCCCCTGGGAATCGACGAGCACGGCGGAGGTTTCCACGCGTCTGATGCGGCGGGATATCAGCCCCTCCCATGCGAGGCGCAGTTCGCGGAGGTCGGGTGTGGTGGCGAGCAGGGTGTGCGCACGGCGGCCGACGAGGTCGGACAGGCTTGTCCGGAACAGTTCGGCGGTGGCCGTACCCGCCTGCTCGATACGGCCGTTGACCGAGAGCAGCGCGCAGGGCAGCCCGCTGTGGTCGCGCAGCGCCCGCAGGTTCTCCTCGGCCTCCCGGCGCTGGTTCGTGGCGCGGGCGTGCTCGGTGATGTCGACGTAGATCCCGGCGACACATGTCTGGCCGTTCTCCTGGGCGGGGAAGCGGTGGCCGGCCGCCTGCCCTGTGCTGCCGTCCGAGCGGTGATAGCTCAAGTTGTGGCGGACCGGCTTGCCACGGCTGAGGATCTCCTGATCAAGGGCGCGGAACTGCGCGGCGTCGGAGGGGGAGTCCAGGTCCTCGATGTGGCTGCCGACCACCTGTTCCGGTGTGGTGCCGTAGAGGTGCGCGTAGGAGTGGTTGGCCCATAGGTAGCACCCGGCGCGGTCGCGGATGAAGGCCGGTGCCGGGGCGAAGTCGGCGAACTCCGCGAAGGCGGCGTATTGGCGGCCGCCCGCGGGCTGTGCATCGGCCTCCACCGCGAGCCCGCGGGTGAAGTTCTGGCCCTGGCTCTCGGCCCGGGGCGATCTCACATCGAAGGTCCGGCCGCCGAACTGGATCCGACAACGGCCGTTTTCCAAGGAGCGGCGCGGCGAGGACATCTCCTGGCGCAGGTGGTCGAGGAAGCGCTGCGCGGTGAGCAGGTCCGCGAAGGCGCCGCCGCCCCTCTCCAGGATGTGCCACTGCTCGTCGACCTCCCACCAGAACACGGAGAGGCGCTCCAGCAGCGCTTTGAGACTGGAATCGTCCACGACGGCCTTCCCCTCCATGTTCCCACCGACCGGCTGGAGGCGACACCGCGATGTCTATCCCGTGCGGGTCCCGCCCATGCCCGGTTCTCGGCCATCCGCGAGTTGTGACCGCATCCCCGGTGAGGCGCGCCAGATGTGATCACGGATCTTCGTCTTCGCTCAACGATGTCTGCAACTTTGGCATTTGCCTGATCGCTGCCTGCCTCCTGCGGCACTTCTGGGTCCCACAGCCTGATTCCCTTGAGTGTGTTGCCAGTTACCCGTCGTGATCTACACGGGTTGCGTCACCCGCGTGTCCCGGTCGGAGACGGAGAGCGGGACAACGCAGGCGACCAGGCGGCGGGGCCGAGCCACCGCTCGACACCCCGGACAGGACAAGCGATGGGAGACGAACTTCAGTGAGCACAGTGCTGTTGGTGCATGCCAAGGGTGGTCCGCCGCTCGGTCACGTCCTGTCCCGGGCGGCCTCGAGAGCGCAAGTGCACTTGTTGGCGCTCAGTGCGATTCCCGCGACCGTCGCCGCTTCCGCCGAAAACCTGTGCACCTCGGTCGTGACGCCCGCCGACGCGGAGCGCTCGGACCTGGTCTCGCTGATCACCTCGCGGGCCGAGGCCGTGGGCGCGGACGCGGTGCTCACCTTCTCCGAGTATGCGGTCGTAGCGGTCGCCGAGGCATGCGAGGTGCTCGGCCTCGCTGGGGCCGGCGGCGCCGCAGCGTTGGCCCGCGACAAGCGGATGATGCGGCGCACCTGGCAGCGCAGTGGCTTGCCGCAGCCTGAGTTCCGCCCGGTCGCCACGCAGGCGGAACTTCGCGAGGCCGTCGCCGACCTGCCCGCCCCCATGCTGCTGAAGGCGGCCTGGAGTGCAGGCTCCACCGCCCACCAGATCATCGGCTCCCCGCAGGAGGCCGACGCGGCCTGGCGGCGCTCGCGCGAGGTGATGGCCGAATCCGCCCAATCGGGCTTCGCCGAACTCCATGTGGCCGAGGCAGAGGCGCATTTCGTGGTCGAGGAGATCGTGACGGGCGCCACGGCGCAGTGGTTCGACGAGCCCGGTTGGGGCGACTACGTCAGCGTCGAGGGGGTGGTGGCCGAGGGCGTCTTCCACCCGGTCTGTGTCAGCGGCCGGATGCCCACGGTGGAGCCGTTCACCGAGCGTGCCACTATCACTCCCGCGCTCCTTCCCGCAGACCTCCAGGACCGCGTGGTCGCCCTCGCCCGAAGGGCTGTCGACGCTCTCGGCCTGCGCGATTGCGGCACCCACACCGAGATCAAACTCGGGGCCGGCGGGCGCATGTGGCTGATCGAGACGGCCGCCCGGTTCGGCGGTGCGATGACTGTGCCGCAGATCGAGGAGGTCTTCCGGCTCGACCTCGTCGGCATGCTCGTGGACCACCTCCTGGGTCGCCCGGTCTCCTGGCCCGAGCAGGCCCTCGGCCCCGAGCAGGCGCGGGGCGCAGCAGGCTCCCTCGTCGTCCTCGCGGTGGACGGCCACGGTGCGGCCTGGCGGGACCGCAGGGTCTGGGACTTTCCCGCGGTGCAGCATGCCGTCGCACTGAGCGAGGGCAGCAAACTCTCGGTCGTCCCGGACAGTTCGCTGCCCGACGGCAGCATCGTGCCGGTCTACGATCCCGTCGGCGGAGCCAACACGATGGCGGCCCTGTGCCTGCTCTTTGCTGACGACGCGCGCACCGTGCTCCGCGATTTCACGGCCCTGGTGAACGCCCTGCCCGCCGTGCTGCCGCCGCCCGTCGTGCCCAGCGTGCCGCAGTCCGCGCCCGCCGCCGGCTCCCGGATCCGTCCGGCCGCGGAGCCCGAGGGGGTCCCCGCATGAGCGGCCGCGTTGCCGACCGGTTCGGAACCGGCGCACCGGAATCCTCGACCGACAGCACAGTTGTCGGCGAGAATCTTTCGCTGCCGCTGTTCCGCACGCTTTCCGGGGTCCTTTCCGGCCACCCGTACCTCAAGGTCGTCGTCGACCGGGCCGAGGGCACCTGGCATCTGCTCGACACGGCCGCGCATCCCTTCCACGTCAACTACATCGCGACCCAAGTGCTCGGCATGGATCTCGCCGAACTCGACGCCACACTCGACGAGTTCAACGCATCCGTCTACATGGACCCCGAGCGACGCTTCCTGCTCGGGGTGCTGTCCCTGCACACCGACGAGGACCCGGAGGGTCGTGAGCGCACCTTCCTCGTGCTGGAGACGACCGAGGCCGACACGATGCACGGGGGGTTGCTGGAGTTCTTCTTCACCTTCGTCCGTGAGCGCGTCGACGGCAGGCTGCCGCTCCTGCTCAAGCCCGCCAATCACGGCCAGGAGGAAGAGCTGGCCGCAGTCAGCGAGCAGCGGGTGCCGCGTATCCTCAGCCACGAACTCTTCGGCACCAGGACCCGGACCCCGCTCAACCCCGGTGAGGCGACTGGCAGGTTGCGCTGTTTCCGGAGCGTGGAGGAGTACGAGGCGGCGGTCGACGGGCTCGGCTGGTCGGACATCGTCGCCATGCCCTCCCTGCCGGACAACGTCGAGCGGGTGGCCGGGCTCATCAACACCGAGCCCATCACCCCGCTGTCCCACACCAACGTTCTCGCCTCCGGATGGGACATTCCCAACGCGATCCTCCGCGATCTGGAACAGCTCGTCGAGAAGGACGGCCTGGACGGCGCCTGGGTCCGCTACCGGGTTCGCGAGGACGAGATCACCCTTGAGCGGCTGGATCAGGCCCCAGAGCTGCGGGCCCCGGCCTGGCATCAGCAGCGCATCCGGCTGGAACCCCCGCTCCTCGAGGACGCGCCCGTGCTCTCCCTGTACCGGCTGCGCAGCGCTGACCGGGACCGCTACGGCACCAAGGCGGCCAACCTCGGAGAGCTGCATCAGGTACTCGACAGCCGCACGGCCGATCTCACCGGGTTCTACGGTCGCCCCCGCCCACCACGGGAGGACCTGTACGGGCACCTGGCGGCCAGGCTCGGCCTGCGCACGCCCTCCGCTGCGGAACTCCGCGCGGCTGCGGTGTCCTTCGTGGCCGACACGGTCGAGGCGCCCGAGGGCATCGCCTTGCCGTTCTCCCTCCAGCACCGCTTCCTCACCTCCTCTCCGGCGCTCCAACAAGGCATCGGCAAGCTGAAGATGGCGCTCGAACTCGATGCGACCGACGTGCTCGACTCGCTCTGCCTGCATGTCCAGCACCTGATCAGGCACACCCCGATACCCGAGTCCGTCGCCAGGGAGATCACCTGCGTCCTCCCCGCCCCGCTTGCCACGCGCGGCCGCCTCGTGGTGCGCTCCTCCTCCAACGCCGAGGACCTTCCGGGCTTCTCCGCGGCCGGCCTCTACGATTCCGTCACCACCGTCCGCGGCACCGACGAACTCCTCGACGCCGTGCGCCGCGTCTGGGCCTCCCTGCTCTCGCCGCGCAGCGTGCGGCTGCGCCACCAGGCGGGCATCTCCCTGGACGACACGTACATGGGCGTGATCATCCAGGTGTATGTCCCCGCTGCGCTCGGCGGTGTCCTGGTGACCTGCAACCCGACCCGACGCCAGGACTTTCGCAACGTCTATCTCAACTGCTCGCCGGGTTCGCCCGAACAGGTCGTGGAGGGAGCCGTCCTGCCGCAGCAGTACTGCTACAACACCGTCGAGGGGGGCGGCCGAACCGTCGACCTCGGTTCCTGGAGCGAGGGGCTGTCCGCCGGTACGCGCGCCCGACTTGCGGACCTGTCGTTGACCGGGCGGCTGCTGCAGTCCCACTTCAGTGCACCCGAGGTGGACGCCCCCCTGGACATCGAGTGGCTGCTGACCGACCAGCATGACTTCCGCCTGGTCCAGATCCGCCCCTACGCGCTGTGAGCGCCCGCCTCCAGCGCTCGCGCTCCGCCGCGCGGCCTGCGGCCACTCCTCTGACCGGCGCCGCCCGCCGCATCATCCGGCTCAACTACGGCTTCCAACTGCTGTTCAACCTGCTGTGGTGGATGCCGGTGTTCTACGCCTACCAGAAGGATGCCGGCCTCTCCGACGGGCAGATCTTCGGTATCCAGAGTATCTACTATGTGGCCTTCTGCCTCTTCGAGATCCCGACCGGGCTGATCGCCGATCGTGTCGGCGCCCGCAACTGCCTGCGGGCCGGCGCCATTGTGATGACGGCGGCGAATCTCGCTCCGGTGTTCAGCGCCTCGTACACCGGCTTCCTCGTCCACTTCCTCGCGATCGCCGCGGGCCGCTCCCTCACCTCGGGAGCGGCCAGCGCCTACCTGTACGACGGGCTGCGTGCCGAGCGATGCGACAAGCACTACCTGAAGGCGGAGGGCACGGCCCGAGCACTCGGACTCGCTGCGAAAGTTCTGTGCTGGCCACTGGTCGGGCCGCTGATGGCCCTCGCTCACCCTGCTCCGTACGTCCTGAGCGCCGTGAGCGCGGCGGGCTCCCTGGCCTGCGCCGTGGCCCTGCCCCGGTTGGCCGTCCCCGGCGGGGCGGGCGGCACGGCATCATCGGGCCGAACGAGGAAGGAGTCCGGGGCTTCGGGGGGTGGCCGCGGGCGCGGTATCTCGCTGGGCGACGCGAAGGCCGCACTGCGCTGCATCGCCTCGTCGCCATGGCTGGCACTGGTGATGGTGCAGGGCGTGGCCGTGTTCACACTGTCCCGGATCTGCCAGGTCAACCTCTTCCAGCCGATCCTGCTCGACCACGGCATCGGTGAGTCTTCACACGGTGGGGTGCTCGCTGCCATGACGGTGACGGAGGCCGTGGGCTCGGCGCGCCCCCAGTGGCTCGGTACCCGCCTGAGACCGGTGGCCTGGGTGTCCGTCCTCAGCCTCGCCCTCGCGGGCACCCTGGCGGGCATCACCCTCGGCGGACCCTGGACGGTCGTCGCCCTGCTCTGCTTGTTCGCCGCCGCCACCGGCTTCGCCTACCCGATCCAGCGCAAGCTGGTCAACGACGCCGTTCCCGCCCACGCCCCGCGGGCGACGCTCTTGTCGGCCGAGTCGATCGTGGACCGCGCAGTGTGCGCACTGGCGGCCGTCGCCGTGGGTGCCTACCTCTCCGCCGGACGCCTGGACGCCCTGCTCTGGCACAGCGCCCTGGCGACCGCTGTACTTCTCGGCGCCTTCCAACTCGTTCTGCGCAGCGGGGTGATGCGGCGCGTTCCCGACGGGACGGGCAACGGGAACGCCACCGAGGAGACGGCCGACCGCCCCCTCCCGGGCGCGGCGGCGGACACGGGTGCTCCGCCGGCGTCCGGCGCACCTGGGAGGCCAGGCGCGGGCGGGGCAGGACCCCCGACATCGGACGCACACCCCAAGGCCGGAGCGTAGGAAGCCACATGTCCACCCCCCTCCCGGGGGCGAATGGAGCCGCAGAGGCGCTTGCACGCGGCCCGCCGTGCCGCCGCTCTCGGGCGTCAGGAGCCGTGCGTCAGGCGTTCGATGACCCGGGCCGGGAGGTAGGTGGGACGGGAAGGCTGACCGACCTGGTAGGCCACGTAGCAGAGCGAGGCGGCGACAGCGGTCTCCTCGGCGGTCTCGGCCTCGTAGACGAGACGGCAGCCGTTCGCGTCGGCCCTGGCACGCTCCCAGAGAGCGGGTGCGGGCTTGCGCTCAGCCTCGGTGCGCGGAGTGAGGATCCGGTCGCCGAAGTCCTCCCAGGCGAAGGGGGCGGAGCCCTTCCAGGCCCTGTCGACCTCCTTCTTCAAGGCGGCAGCACGCTCGGCGTCCGTCTCACCCCAGGAGGACGGGACGTTGGTGATCAGCCCGACCTCGATGTTCCGCTTCCGCAACTCGCGCAGATAGGCGGCCGCGCCGGGCATATAGCTGATGCTGGAGTCCTCGGCCGTGTGCACCAGGGTCTCGCCCAAATCGAAGTAGACGATGACGCAGCCGCGTGCGGCGTCCGCCCGCGCCCCGGCCGGAGCGTCATGCGACACCTCCACGGGCACGGCCGCGTTCGCCGCAGTACCCGGCGCGGCCCACACCAGTACGGCACCTGAGAACGCGAGGCTCGTGCGGAAGAAGCCGCGGAATGCGGATCTTGTCATGGTGGTCGGCGCCCTTCTCCTCGACGCATCTCGTGGATGCACATGTCCGGTGCGTGACACGCGGCCGGTCCAACGTGGCCCTCGCATGCCCGGAAGAACGTTCCGTTCCCTCCCCGCCATACCCCTGAACAGCGCACACCACTCGGCCCCCGCCTGAGCTGTGGAAGAAGGAGGTGTGGCCGCAGGTAGAACAGCCGCGGCGGCGTCCGGGGCCCGGATCCCCTTCGCGGACGGGCCGGGCAGTCAGTCGATGACGCCGCCGCGCGCGAAGACCTGGGCCGGATCGGCCAGACGCTGGTGGTGCGGTTTCGTGGACGCTGCTCCGGCCGGCTCCCGATGGCGGGCATGACCTGCTACGAGACCGGCGAGCGTTCCCGGCTGATCCACGCGGTCCGCGAATACAACGGGCGTGAGAACCAGCCCAAGGGCTTCGGATCGCGCAAGCGCATCCAGTACCGGCCACACCTGATCGACTGCTGCCTCGCCGCCACCGGCCTCGTCATCGATGAATGACCGGCATCATGCATTCAAGTTCAGTGGCCACCGGGACTGGAGCCCAAACGGTGGGGCAGGTCAGAACGTCTCGGAGGTCTGTGCGGTGGCGTCGTCCACGGCCACTCCGCCCGGCGATGACCCCACTGCGTCCAACCCGGACGCTCCCGGCCACAGGGCCCGAGCATTCTCTGCTCAGTCGGCGTCGAACGCCTCGGCCACCGTCAGCGTGTCCTCGTGCAGCTGCAGGCGAACGATCCGCCCGTCCTCGACCACCAGGTGCACGGCCACCGGTGTGGTGAACTGCTTGCCGGTGGTCACGACGGTGTGGGTGAAGACCGCCAGCAGCACCACGTCACCACCGTCGACGATGACGCGCTCCAGTGTGACGCTGCTCCTGCCGTGCTCGAAGTGCGGCCACATCGTCGTGAAGTACGGCGCGACCTCCGCTCGGCGGGTGCGGCGTCCGGTCCAGGGCAGCGCGTCACTGCCCGGGACCTGCCAGTCGATCTCCGCGGCGAACAGGTCCTGGATGCCGTCGGGGTCCTGCCTGCCGAGGCGTTCCACGAACTTCTCGGCCACGGCCCGCGAGGTCTGAGCGTCTGTTGTCATCGTCCTTGTCCTTGTCGTTCGTCTCTTCGTCGGCTCGTCGAGGTGTCGGTCGGGCCCCGGGCCGGGCGCAGGGAGTGCTTGCCGCTCAGCGGCCCGTCGGGCTGCGCGAGCGCCCGGCCGGTACGCGATGGGCCGCTCTGATCGTTGATGTAATGATGTTTGTTACATTGAGGGCCGCAGGAGGCAATTCCCCTCGGTCCGGGGGAGGGTGGTCTGGGGTCAGGCGGCTCTCAGTACGTCCCGCAGTACGTCCTCCAGCGTGGTCTTGGCCAGCTCCGCACGCAGAGCGGCCTCCACCTCGTCGTACACGGCGGTCATCGCAGGTCCGATGCCGTGCCCCACGACGCACTCGGGGTCCGGTGGCGTCCGGTGCAGCGCGAAGACCGGACCTGGTTCGATCGCCTGGTGGACGTCGAGCAAGGTGATCGCCGCCAGTTCCCGCGCGAGCGTCCAGCCCGCCCCGGCCCCCCGCCGCGAGTGGGCCAGGCCTGCTTTGCGCAACTGGCCCAGCAGTCTGCGGATCACCACAGGGTTGGTGTTGACGCTCGTCGCGATCTGCTCGGAGGTGGCGACCTCATGGCCGCGCCGCTGGTAGAGCCCGATCCATGTCAGGGTGTGCGCCGCGATGGTCAGTCTGCTGTTGGCGCTCACGTCGGACTCGGCCCCCTCGTCTTCCTCGCTCCTGCGACTGGTCGTAACCGTAATAGTTACAAGAACGGACGGCAACTCCTGCGCTGCCGGATCGATCCCGTCGGGAGCCCCGGAAGGGGAGCCCGGATTCGCCCCCCGGCTCCCATCCGCGTGAACCGGCGTGCAGGGCGCGGCCCGTGGGAGGGCTGCCCCTGTCGGGACGTTGCGCTGTTCGGCAGCCGCCAAGCCCTCCAAGGCCGCGACAGCCCTCCAAGGCCGCCACGGCCGTCGACTTCCATGGGTCAGGGCGGGGCAGGTCCTAGGTTCTGCGGCCTTCCGCGGAGGCGAATCCGAGCCAGGTGTGCCGGTTGCGCCACCAGCACCAGCCGACCTTCGCGGCGCCGCGGCGCTCCCGCCCGTCCCGGCCGGTGCCGTTGCTGATCCACAGGGCCGGGGTGCGGGCGTCCAGGGCGCCGTTGGGCTTCCGCAGCCGGGAGCCGATGGTCATGAAGCATTGGTTGCGTTCCAGCGCTGCCGGCTGGTGGAGCACCCACTGGATGCCCTCGGTGAGCAGGAGCGGCGTACGGCCCTGCTCGGCAAGGGCGGGCAGGGCCTCCTCCGGACTCCAGTTGGCCATGTGGTCGCCGCGGTCGATGCCGGCGGCGAGGTAGAGGGGGGCGTCGGGCAGGTCGATGCCGCAGGGGGTGAAGCGGTCGACGTCGGTCATGTCGCTGACGACAAAGCCGGGCTTGTCACCGCGGCGGAGCAGCGGGGCGAGCGCGGAGGCCGGAACCCGGTCGGGGTGAACGGCGAGGAGGGCGCCCTCGTCGGTGGCGGATTCCGCGGCGAAGGCGCGGAGGGTGTGGGCGGGCAGTCGGGCCAGGTCGTGCACGCCGAGGGCGATCAGGTTTTCCGCCTGGGCGGTGAGCGTCGGGAGTGTGGGTATGGGGGCGGCGGACGTCGAGGTGGACAAGGCACTCCCTGAGGTGCGGGGAACGGGCATGGGTGAGTCGGCGGGGGCGGCCGGATCGGCCCTGGCGGGTCGGCGCCGATTCCCGGCGCCGATCGGCGTCGTGCGGGGCCGGGAATCGGCGCGCGGCGGCGGTGGATGCGAGAGCGGGCTTTCGGCGGCGTGGAGCAAACGTGCGGTACTGCCCATACGGGCGCAGGGGCGGTCAGGGTCCATCAGGAGCAGAGCAGAGCAGAGCGGGTGCGTGCGTGAGCCCGTCGTGGAGGATCCGCACCGTCGAAGAAGCTTGCTATCAGTATAAAAATACTCGCGGCGAAGAAGGGGGTCAACATAAAAATGCTATCGGTGTAAGATTTTTTCATGGCCGCCCGCACCGCACCGCCGACTCCGCAGCCCGGACTCCGTGAGACGAAGAAACAGGAGAGCCGTCGGCTGATCTCCGATTGCGCCACCCGGCTGTTCCTCGCCCAGGGCTTCGAACAGACCTCCATCACCGAGATCGCCGCCGCCGCGCGGGTGGCGAAGAAGACGGTCACCAACTACTTCCCGCGCAAGGAGGACCTGGCGCTGGACCGCCAGGACGCCTTCATCGCCTCGTTGGCCCGCACGGTCACCGGCCGCCGGCCGGGCGAGTCGGCGCTGGCCGCGCTGCGCCGCGCCTTCGGCGACGCGGTAGCCGCCGCCGACCCGGTCGCCGGGTTCTCGGGAGCCGGGTTCGCGCGCATGGTGGCCGACAGCCCCACCCTGACGACCCGGCTGCGCGAACTGCACGACCTGCGCGAAGCCGCCCTGGCCAGAGCGCTCACCGAGACCACCGGCGCGGAACCCGACGACGTGGGCGTACGCACCGCCGCCGGACTGCTCGGCGCGGTCCACCGCATCCTCTTCGACCGCATCCAGCGGCTCACCCTCGCCGGGGAGGATGAAGCTCGGATCCGCACCGAGATCACGGCAGCGGCCGAGGACGCCTTCGGGCTCGTCGAACCGGCCCTCGGCGGCTACGCCATCGCTTGATAGCTGGCCGCTGCCCGGCGCCCGGCGCCCCGTTCGCACTCCGGATCCCGTCCGGGCGGGAGCCGTCAGGTCTGCCGGCCGACCACCGCACGTGTCGCCTCCCGCACCAGGGCGACTGCCGGGTCGTCCCGGCGTGCCGTCTGCCAGACCAGGGCGGCGGTGGTCCGGGGGAGCCCGCGGACCCGCACGTAGGCGAGCCCCGGACGCCGGTAGAGCGTGGCGGCTGCCTCGGGGAGGAACAGCATGGCCCGCCCCTGGGCCACCGCGAGCAGTGCGGCCTCCAGGTCCCGGCAGACGGCCCCGAAGCGTACGGGTGTGCCGTCGGGGCGCGGGTTGGCGGTCCAGTAGTCCCACCACATCCGGGGGACTTCGGGCGGTACGTCCACCACGGTGTGCTCGCGGAGTTCCGCGAGGTCGACGCCGTCGCGCTCCGCGAGGGGGTCCGAGGCCGGCAGGCAGGCGACCCGCTGCTCGTGGGCCAGGGTCACCCCCTCCAGGTCGGGCGGCAGCGGCGGCCGCAGGAAGGCGGCGTCCACCGCCCCGCGGGCGAAGGCCTGTACCTGCTCGACGAAATCCACGTTGCGCATCTCCACCCGCACATCGGGATGGTGGCGTGCCAGATGGCCCAGCACCTCCCGGGCGTACGGCATGGCCGTCTCGGCCCCGATCGCCCCCAGCCGCACCGTGAGCCGGGAGGACGAGGCCAACTCCGCCATGCGGGCCCGCGCCTCCAGCGCCGTCCGCGCGTACCCGACCAGCTCCGTGCCTTCAGCGGTCAGCCGGCACGATCTGCCGTCGCGTTCCGCCAGCTCGACCCCGAGCCGGTGCTCGAGCGCGCGGAACTGCTTGCTGAACGCGGGTTGGGAGACGAACGCGCGGGCCGCGGCGCGTCCGAAGTGCCGCTCCTCGGCGAGCAACAGGAACAGCCGCAACTGGTGGAAGGTCGGATCCTGGTGAACGGTCGGACCGACGTTCCCTGCGGCTCCCGCTGGACCTGCAACCATGCCCGCCAGGCTATCGCCGAGCGCGACAAGTCATCACCGAATGCCTTCCATGGCCACCGAATCGCCCACCAGACTCGGTTGCGGTACCGCCGCCAACACCGAGGAGAACGATGAGACGCTCAGGATCGCCCGCCGGTGCATCGCGAAGGGCAGCCGCCGCAGTCGGGGCACTGGGGCTGGCCCTGGCGGGAACAGTCGTCGGCGCGACGCCGGGCAGCGCGGCCTCGCCTCCGTCCGCCGACGCGGTCGACTGCTCCTGGGCCCACTCCAACAAGGACGCTGGAGCGGGCGGGACGACCACCTCCACCCGGATGCAGGCCGGCCCCTACGGGGCGTGCGGCACCGTCGTGGTGGCCGGACCCGGGGTGAAGATGTACTACCACTGCTACGTCGTCAACAAGTACGGCAACAAGTGGTCCCACGTGCGGGCTGCGGGAACCTCGATCAACGGCTGGGTCTGGAACGAGCACCTGGACGACGGGGGCAGCACGAAACGGTGCTGATGCCGCGCCCGAGCAGCCTGCGGGGGGAGGCATCGAGGCGCTTGCCGGAAGCCTGACACCGGCTTCCGGCAAGCGCACTGGTGCCTGCACAGCTTCGGCCGGCGCCCGACAGCGAACTGCCCAGGAGCCTCCGGAACGACCATTCCGGTGCAGGCCCGGGCATCCCGACACCGGACGGGCTCTGCTCACCGGATCCCGGAAGGAGCACGCCCTGCCGGTCGGTCGATGGCGTCTCTCCCCACAGTCCCCGCGGGAGAGGCGCCATCGTTCACCTGCCGCGGTCCCGCCCGGCACGCCCGCCGCACCGATCTGTCGTGCTCAGGGAGCGACGGCGGCCTCGACGGGTTTCGCACGCAGCGCGACCGACGTGGGGAGCGGGACCGCCACGAACGTGAGCGCGGCCGAGGTCCCGACGATGGCCGGATGGAGCCACGCAGGTCCGCCGGTCAGCACCGACCCGTCCAGGGCCGGCCCGAGCGGGATGAGCGCCCCGGCGGCGACCCCGGTTCCGAGCACGATCCCCACCAGCGCCGTCAGCAAGGCCTCGACCGACATCATTCACCTCGCCTGGCCGCGGGTGGAGCCGATCAGCCGCTGCAGCGCGAACTCGTCGCGCCGGGCGTCGGTCGCCACGATCAGCGAGCTGACCAGTGCGATCACCGTATGGCCGACCACCACCGCGGCCATCAGCGAGTTCGCCACCCGGCCGGTGCTCTCGCTCCGGGTGTCCGCCGCGCCCGCTTCCGCGCGATCCGCGACGACGTCGGTCGGCAGCCCGCGGTGTCCGGCCCGCCCGGGCAAAGCTTGACTTGGAGCACACTCCAGGTTCTACGGTCTTCTTCATGACCGACGGAAGCACCCTCCCCGAGCGGAACCGGCAACCCGCCCTGACGATCGCGCAGGTCGCCGAGCGGACCGGCCTGTCGCCCGACACCCTGCGCTACTACGAGCGCGCCGGGCTGATCGAACGGGTCGGGCGCACCACCGGCAACCAGCGCCGCTATGCGGCGGCCGACCTGGCCTGGCTTCAGTTCCTGCTGCGGCTGCGCGAGACCGGCATGTCCATCAGCGACATGCAGCACTTCGCCCGGTTGCGGGCAGCCGGGACCTCCACCGTCCCCGACCGGCTGGCCATGCTGCGCGCACACCGCAGCGACCTCGCCGAACGCATCCGCAGCCTGCGCCGCAACGCCACCGCACTGGACGCCAAGATCGACCACTACGAGCAGCTGCTCACCGAGCAGCCGGAAACGGACACCCCCGCATGAGCGCCACCGCAGCCACCACCCGCCAGGACCGCTTCGCACACGGCCTGGAGATCCTCACCCAGGTCGACGGCGAGGGAGGACAGAAGGTCGTCGACTCGCTCGCCGACATCAGCCCCGAACTCGGCCACCAGGTCGTCGCCTGGGCCTTCGGCGAGATCTACGACCGACCCGCCCTGCCCCCGCGCGACCGCCAGTTGGTCACCCTCGGCATGCTCACCGCCCTCGGCGGCTGCGAGCCCCAGCTGGAGGTGCACATCAATGCGGCCCTCAACGTCGGGCTCTCCGCCGAGGAGATCGTCGAGGCTCTGCTGCACTCGGCCGTCTATTGCGGGATGCCCAAAGCCCTGAACGCCACCTTCGTCGCCAAGAAGGTCTTCGCCGAACGGGACCTGCTGCCCGTCAGGAACCAGTAGCCGCGACAACCGGGCCGGGCCCCGGACCACCCGCGAGGATCACGGTACGGAGAGCACCGCCGTCGCGGACGAGCTGTCCCCGCTGCCGCTGGAGCGGCTCCCCGGCGGGCCCCGAGAGGGGGCACACGGGCCGGGAAGAACCCGACCTCTGTCGGCGCCCGTTCCTGGGCTCCGGGGGAGCGGCAACCGGAGATCGGGTTGCCGCGGGCGGCAGGCGACAGGAGATCACGTGCGCATACGTGTCGGTGTGGTCGGGCTGCGGAGAGGGCTGTTCCTGGCGGGCCGGTGCCGGAGGATCGGCATGCGGGTGGTGGCGGCCTGCGATCGGGACGCCGGCCGGCGGGACGCGGCGGGGAAGGAACTGCCGGAGGTGCTGCTCACCGACCGGTGGGAGGACCTTCTGGACCTGCGCTTGGACGGGGTGGTCCTGGCCAACGACTCCGACGCACCCGCGCCGTTGGCGATCGCGTTTCTGGGGCGGGGCGTGCACGTGCTCTCCGAGCGCGCGGCCTGTACGAGCACGGCAGAGGGACGACTGCTGGTAGCGCGGCGGAACGGTCCACCGCCACCTACTCCTTCGCCGGGAACTTCGCTCCGGGGTGACAGGCGCGGGGCCGTCCCGGCCGGAGCTTCGGCACCCGGGGCGACGGCTCACCTTATTCGGCGCATTCCCGTGCCGGTGCTGCACCGGGTCACGCCGACGGGCCCGCCAACTGCAGGGAGACCACCTTCCCACCGCTGAGGCCGGTGGTACCTTCCCCCGCATGCATCCGGATGTGATCCGCAATCGGTTCCGCGAACGCAGCGACAGAATAGGGAACTTGGGGATTGTGCTGTTGATGGTGGCGGCCGTTCTGTGGGTCTGGTGCGGTGTGCTCCTCACGATGTCCTATGAGGTGCAGCGCCGCTTCAGTGATGAGTCCTTTCAGTGCGAGCCGCGGCTGTCCACCGATGCGGGAACCGCCAATCAGGGCGGGACGGAGACCCCCTGCGCGGACGAACGGGACTGGCCCGAGGTGGTCGCCCTCCTGGGGTTGTCCGTCCCGGTGTCCGTCGCGGGTGCGGCCTTCCTCACCTACGGTCGGCTCAGCATCCGGATGAGCAAGCATGCACAGGCGCTGGAGACCGCCCACCGGGCGGCCGCCTCCGGGAGGGCGGCCACCATCAGGAGTGAGGACGGCCCATAGTGTGCCCGGCTCCCGCTGGCGCAGGCGGGAGCGTCGGCGCCTCGTCGGGAGCCGGCGTGGTCGTCGTCCGGTCGCCTCCGCCGCACACTCCGTACGGGAAGACCGCAGGTCGCGGAGCGGCGAGAGGCCATGGGGGAGGCCCGGGCCAGGGGGCGGCGCGTGGGATGTGAGATGCTACGAATGCAGCAACTCCGTGCTTAGACAGCAGGCACACCATCCGCGGGAGCGGACTGTGGCGTGCCGTCGCGTCGACTTCCTCCCGTCCCCCACCGGTCAGCAGACGGGAGCATCGAGTTTCATGAGTGCCGCCGCCGCAGATTTTGTGCCGCACCCTCCCGATCGGGCCCTGCCCGCCCCCTGGTGAGGAGAGCACCCGAGGCCGCCGGGGACGCGCCCGGACCCGGTCCGGGTCGGCGCCCGTCCGGCTGCTGTGTGCGCCTGCCTTTCCGCCGTTCCCCCTGCCGCCTTGCCCGTGCCCGGTGCCGCCCTGCGCGGCCGGGATCCGGCCCGGCGGCAGGCTCCGGTGGATGAGCGGTGCCCGGGTGGGTACGACAGTCGAATGTGTGAGTGAAGGGTTCCGTTGATGAGTGTCACCGAGTCCGCCCTGCGCGAGCGCCTGTGCGAGGCGCTGGTGCGGCGGGGCGACGAGATCGCCGACCGCTGGGTGCGGCAGCAGGTGGAGCGGGTTTCGCTGAGCGAGGGGCTTGCCCAGGAGGACCTGCACGAGGAAGCGGACGCGCTGGTCGCCGCGTTGCGCCGGGGCATGGCGAGCGAACTGCCCACGGACCGGGTCGTCGCCTCCCATCAGGAGCTGCGCGAAGCAGTGATCGACATGTCGATGCGGCGAGCGCGTGCGGGTTCCTCACCGACCGCGATCTCGCTGTCCGTGCTGGCCCTGAAGGACGTGCTGCTGGAGGCGGCGCAGCAGGAGTCGCTCGCGGCCGACGACATGCTGGCGGCGGCCCTGCTGCTGAACCGGCTGCTGGACGCCGCCGGTGCGCTGTGCTTCGAGACCTACGTCGAGGGCCGCGAGGAGATCATCCGCAGGCAGAGCCGCCAGTTGCTGGAGGTCTCCACCCCGGTGGTGCGGCTGTGGCGGCACGTGCTGGCCGTGCCGCTGGTCGGCACCCTGGACACCGCGCGCAGCCAGGTGGTGATGGAGACCCTGCTGGAGGCCATCCAGCAGCACGAGGCGACGGTGGCCATCATCGACATCACCGGCGTACCGACGGTGGACACCTCCGTCGCCCAGCATCTGATGCAGACCGTGCAGGCGGTGCGGATGATGGGCGCGGACTGCGTCATCAGCGGCATCCGGCCCGCCATCGCCCAGACCATCGTCCAACTGGGCATCGACCTCTCGGACATCCTCACCCGCGCCAACCTGGCGGACGCGCTGGCCACCGCGGTGCGGCTGACGGGGGAGGACGGGGCCGGGACCGTCTCGGGGCCGCTGTCGGCACCCGGAGCGCCGGAGGTGCGGGCGGCGCCGTGAGGGGAGGACCGGTACCGATTCTGCGGCTGGGCGACACACTGGTCACCGGCCTGCTCAACGAACTCGACGACTCCTCGGCTCTCGCGCTGGCCGAGGAACTGACCGACCGCATCGTCTCCGACCGGGCGCGCGGGGTGCTGATCGACATCTCCCGGGTGGAGATCATCGACTCCTTCGTGGCGCGTGCGCTGATGGAACTTTCCACGATGGCGCAGCTGCTGGGGGCCCGGGTGGTCGTGGCGGGCATGCGGCCCGCCGTGGCCATCACCCTGGTGGAGCTGGGCATCGAACTGAAGGGCGTGGAGACGGCGTTGAACGCCGAGCAGGGCATGGCGGCCCTCGGCTGGCGCCACGCGTCCTCCGGCATGCAGGAGTCGCCGACGTGAGGACTTTCGGCGGCGCCGACGGCGAGCGCGGCGAGCGGCCGGCCGCCGGACAGGGAGCCCCCGCACGCGGCCGGACCGCCGGTCCGGCGGTCCCGGGGCGGCGCGCGGAGCCCGGGAAGCGTCCGCCGGAGCCTGCCGACGGCTCGCCCGGCGCGGGTGAGGGGACCGGGGCCGCCACCCATCTGGTGCGCACGGACGAGGATCTGCTGCTGGTGCGGCACGCGGTGCGCGCGGCCACGGTGGAGGCCGGGTTGAGCCTCGTCGATCAGACGCGGGTCGTCACAGCCGCCAGCGAACTGGCCCGCAATGCCTATGTGCACGGCGGTGGGGGCGCGCTGACCATCGAGCAGCTGCGGCACGGCACCCGGTGCGGGGTACGCCTGACGGTGCGGGACGAGGGCCCCGGCATCGACGACCTGCCCAGCGCCCTGGCCGACGGGTACACCACCGGGGCGGGGCTGGGGCACGGCCTGGGCGGGGCGCGGCGGCTGATGCACGAGTTCGAGGTGCGCTCGGAGCCGGGCAGCGGCGCCGTGGTCACCGCCGTGCGGTGGAGCGAGCGGTGAGCGGAGGCGAGTCCGGGGCCGTGCCGACGGCGCAGGTGCGCATCGACCACCACAGCGCTGTCCATCTGGCCGCCGACCTGGCCCGGCGAACGGCACGGAAGTGCGGGCTGGACGGCTCGCTTCCGGACCAGGCGGCCGCTGTCGCCAGCGAACTGGCCAGCAATCTGGACAAGCACGCGGGCGACGGTGTCGTCTTCCTCCAGCCCCTCCCGCTGGGCGCGGGATTCGAGGTGCTGGCCGTCGACCGCGGGCCGGGAATGGGGGAGTTGCAGCGCTGCCTGGCCGACGGCTACACCACCACGAACACGCTCGGCACCGGCCTGGGCGCGGTCAGCCGGGTCGCGGACGCCTTCGTGATCCGCACCCGGGTACCGGACGGCACCGTCGCCTCCGCCCGGTTGGCGCCCCGCGCCGGCTCCGCGGCCGGAGGGGCTGTACCGCCCGGTCCGGACGGGCTGCCCGGCCATCGCGTGGGGGCGATCTGTCTGCCCGCCGAGGGCGAGGAGCAGTGCGGGGACGGATGGTTCCTGCACACCGCCGCGGGGCAGGTGACGGCGGCCGTGGTCGACGGACTGGGGCACGGCGAGGCCGCGGCCCGCGCCACCCGCGTGGCGCTGCGCGTCGCACAGGAGGCGCCGGACCGCGCCCTGCCGGCGCTGATGGCGGAGATGCACCGGGCTCTGCGGCACACCCGCGGCGCCGCCGTCGGGCTGGTGCGCCTCGAACCCGGACGGCTGCACTTCTGCGGGGTCGGCAATGTGCGCGTCTGCGTGCTCCACCACGACCGGTCCCCCCGGCGGATCGAGAGCCGGCCGGGGATCGTCGGATGGAACCTTCCCACCCCGCACGTCCGCACCGAGCCGCTGGCGGCCGACCGGCTGGCGCTCGTGCACTCCGACGGTATCCAGGCCCGCTGGGCGCACGACCCCTCCCGGTTCCTGTCGCAACTGCCGGCGCCGCTGCTGCCCGCGGCTCTGGCACACCGGCACCGCCGGCTCCGGGACGACGCCACCGCCCTGGCACTGACAGGACTGCGATGAAGCAGATGAGAGAGACGAGACAGGAGAGCGGCCGGCTCACCACGGTGGGTGGCGTGCGGCGAGCCGTGCGCCGCCTCGCCGGCATCCACGGTGTCCCGGCCGAACTGCGCGCCCGGCTGGTGGTGTCCGTCGCCGCCGTCGCACGGGACGAACTCGCCCAGGGCCGCGGTGTGCGGGTCAGCCTCGCGCAGGCGGGCGCGGGGGAGAAGCCCGGGGCCGGCGCGGCCCTCGCGTGCGTCCTGGCCCCCGTGGGCACCGTGTGCGGGGCCGGCCGGCGGGAGTTCCACGGACTGCCGCTGCCCGCGACGGCCGCCGCGGACGGTGCCGCGGTGTGGCACCTGCCGCCCCGCACGCCCGGGAACGGCGCCGCGCCTCTCCCGGAGGGCGGGGCGGTCCCCGACGGTGAGGCGGTCCCCGACGGTGAGGCGGTCCACGAGGAACTGCGCGCGGTACTGGACCGCTGCGACGCCGTGGAGGCCGAGCACCGCCTGCTGAAAGAGGAGTTGGAGGAGACCAACAGCGGGGTCCTGGCCCTCTACGTCCAGCTCGAGGAGCGCGACGAGCAGTTGCGCCGCGCCCACGGCCAGATGCTGCGCGAGCTGGAGGACGCGCTGCGCCCGGCACCGCTCGACGTGTCCGGTCTGGAGCTGGCCGTGCACTACGCCCCGGCCGACACCGACGCACCCACCGGTGGTGACCTCTACGACTGGTTCCAGCTGCCGGACGGCACGGTGCACATCACCGTGGTCGACGCGCTGGGGCACGGGGTCCGCAGCACCGGAGCCGCGCTGAACGTCACCCAGACCGTGCGCACGCTCGCACTGGAGGGCCACCCGCCGGGGACCATCGTCGAGCGGGCGAGTGAGATCCTGGCCAGCATCGACCCCCAGCTGCTGGCCACCGTCCTGCTCGCCCGGGTGGACCCCGAGGGCGGGGAGGTGCTGCTGGCCAACGGCAGCCACCCGCCGGCCCTGGTCGTACGCGAGGACGGAGCTTCCTCCTACCTCCAGGTGGCCGGACGCGGGGTGGGGTTCCCGCTGCCGGGCAGCGAGGACGTGCTGCGGGCCCGCCTCGCCCCCGGTGACCTGCTGGTGCTGTACACCGACGGGCTGACCGAGAGCCGCAAGGATCCGCTGGAGGGCGAGGTCCGGCTGGTCGAGTCCGCGGTCCGGCACCGGCGGCGCGCCATCGAGGAGATCCCCGAGGCGATCGCCGAGGACATGCACACCGTGGTGCTGCACCCGGACGACACCCTCGCCCTGGCACTGCGGCTGCCCCGCGGGTGAGCGGCCGGCCGGCCAGCGGGTGGGCGGCCGGTGGGCCGGCGACCCGGTCGGCCGCGGCCTGCGGCCGGACGGGGCCCGGCCGGCTGGGAGGCGTGAACTCCTCCGTGCAGGGCACACGGACCGACGCACACGCCATATCCGCCGAACCGGGGAGGCGGCGAGCGTGATCACGTCGGCACCCGGCGCCGTGCGGCCCGGGGGTGAGGACACCCGTGGTGCACCTCGGCCGCCGCACCGCCGCCTCGCCGCCGACCAGGGACCGTCTCCACAGTGATCAGAATCCTCAGCGTCGCAGCCCTCGCGCTCGCGGCCGTGCTGGCCGCCGCCCTGTCCGTGCAGTCCCCGTGGTGGTGGCTGCCCGCCGCGCTGCTGCTCGTACCCGCCGTGACCGGTGTGTACGACCTCCTCCAGCGCAAGCACGCGGTGCTGCGCAACTACCCGGTGCTGGGCCATCTGCGGTACCTGCTGGAGAGCATCCGCCCGGAGCTGCAGCAGTACTTCATCGAGCGGAACCACGACGGCCGCCCCTACGACCGCGACACCCGCGACCTGGTCTACCAGCGGGCGAAGGGCACCGCCGCCGAGGAGCCCTTTGGCAGCGAGCGGGACCTCTACGCCACGGGCTACGAGTTCCTGACCCCCTCCCTGGGCCCGGTGCCGGCCGCCGAGACACCGCCGACCGCGCGCGTCGGCGGCCCGGAGTGCACACAGCCCTACGACATGGCGCTGCTCAACGTCTCGGCGATGAGCTTCGGATCGCTCTCCGCCAACGCCGTGCTCGCCCTCAACCAGGGCGCTGCCCTGGGCGGTTTCGCGCACGACACCGGCGAGGGCGGCATATCCGACTACCACCTTCGGCACGGCGGCGACCTGGTGTGGGAGATCGGCACCGGGTATTTCGGCTGCCGTACGGAGGACGGCGGCTTCGACCCGGACCAGTTCGCCGAGAAGGCCGCGCTCGACCAGGTCAAGTGCGTGGAGCTGAAGCTCTCCCAGGGGGCCAAGCCGGGCATCGGCGGCGTGCTCCCCGGCGGCAAGGTCAACGCGGAGATCGCGCGGGTGCGTGGGGTGCCGGAGGGCCGGACCGTGATCTCGCCGCCCTACCACCGGGTGTTCTCCACACCGCGTGAGCTGGTCCGGTTCCTCGCCCGGATGCGGGAGCTGGCCGGCGGCAAGCCGGTCGGCGCCAAGCTGTGCGTCGGCAGCCGGCGCGATGTGCTGGCCCTGTGCAAGGCCATGCTCGCGGAGGGGACCGCGCCCGACTTCCTCGTCGTCGACGGCGCCGAGGGCGGTACGGGCGCCGCGCCGCTGGAGTTCTGCGACCACATGGGTCTGCCGCTCTCCGAGGGGCTGATGACGGTGCACAACGCGCTGGTCGGTACGGGACTGCGGGAGGGGATCCGGATCGGCGCGAGCGGCAAGGTGGCCACCGGCGCCGACATCGTCAAGCGGCTGATCCAGGGCGCCGACTACACCAACGCGGCCCGCAGCATGATGTTCGCCGTCGGGTGCATCCAGGCCATGAACTGCCACACCAACGCCTGCCCCAGCGGCGTCGCCACCCAGGACCCGCGGCGTGCCCGGGCGCTCGACGTCACCGACAAGTCGGCGCGCGTGCACCGCTTCCAGGACGCCACGGTCCGCAGCGCCCTGCGGATCATGGCCGCCATGGGGGCGAGTTCGGTGCGCGAGCTCGGACCGCACATGCTGTGCCGTCGGCTGGACCCCGTCACCATCCGTTCCGCCGCGCAACTGCACGAGTGGCTCACCCCGGGCCAGTTGCTCAAGGACCCGCCGGAGGACTGGGCCGCCGACTGGGCTGCCGCCGACCCGGACCGCTTCGCGGCTGCCTGACCCGTACCTCGTCGTTTCCGCATCCGGCCGCCGAGCGGGCGGTGCGGGCGCGTGCACCGCGCGCCGCA
>NZ_ALAP01000095.1 GCF_000280905.1 Streptomyces sp. AA1529
TGAGGTGTTTCCAACCTGGAGCGGTGGGTGCGTAGTTGGGTGGAGGGGCGGTGTCCGGACGTGAAGAAGCTCCTGGTAGACGGGTTCACGACCAAGATCGCCTGTCCCACCAGGAGCTTCCGCGTGCTTGTCTACCCGTCCGGCGTCGATGTGTCCACCTCGACCCTGCGCTACCTCTCCGCCCGCCTTCGCGCACGGCGCCGCGAGATGGGGACACGATGGCGGCGGCTGTCCGCCGGACGGCAGGCCCTGCTCGTGCTCGCGCATCTACGGTGCGGCCACACCTACGCCCAACTCGCGGCTGGCTTCGGCGTCGGTACCACCACCGCCTACCGGTACATCGCCGAAGCGGTCGAGGTCCTGGCCGCCCTCGCCCCGACTCTCGCCGAAGCCATGCAGGCCGCCTCGGCCAAGGCGTTCGTGATCCTGGACGGCACGCTGCTGCCGACCGACCGCATTGCCGCCGACCGGCCCTTCTACTCCGGGAAGCACAAGAAGCACGGAATGAACGTGCAGGTCATCACCGATCCACGCGGTCGACTGCTGTGGGCCTCACCCGCCCTGCCCGGCGCAGCCCACGACATCAGGGCCGCACGCACCCACGGCATCATCGACGCCCTGGCGAAGGCCGGTGTGGAGTGCTGGGCAGATAAGGGCTACCGCGGTGCCGGCGGAACCATGCGCCAGCCCTACTGGGGGCGCTGGGAGACGCTGTCCGCAGGTCAGCAGGCCGTCAACCGCTCGCACGCGAAGATCCGCGCACTCGTCGAGCAGGCCATGGCCACCCTCAAGACTTGGCGACTCCTGCGCAAGCTGCGATGCTCCACCACCCGCATCACCAGCCTCGTCCAAGCTGTCCTCACCCTGCACCTGACGTGCTCAAACTGAGCTTGGAAAACGCTCA
>NZ_ALAP01000096.1 GCF_000280905.1 Streptomyces sp. AA1529
CCGTAGCCGCCGCCACGCGCGCAGACGACCACGATCCGCTTGTCCCGCAGCCGGCTCGCGCCCGTCCCGGGATCGAGCAGCGCTCCGGGGAAGCTGATGCGGTCGATCCACGCCAGCAGCGCGGCAGGCACCGTCAGGTTGTACATGGGCACGCCCAGCAGCAGCACGTCCGCCGCCAGCACCTCGGCGACCAGCGGCCGTGTCAGCTGCCACTCGCGCCGGTCCGCGGCGTTCCGGAGCAGCCCGGCCACCTGCTCGACCGGTACGGTGCCGCGGCGCTCCACCCGGTGCCCCAGCCGGACGTAGTCCGCCGTGACGAGGGGGACGGGCTCGGCGGCCAGGTCCCGGTAGCGGTAGCGGTGCCCGGCCGAGCCGCAGTCCCGGCGCCAGCGGTCGGCGAACAGCGCGGTCAGCCTCCTGCTGACGGACTCGCCTGCCGGGCTCGCCCCGGCGTCGATGTGCAGCAGGGACGGTGTCGCCGCTCGGTGGTCCATGAAGGCTCCCGGTCACGTGTGTCGCGTCGGATACGTCGAAGAGGGTGACGGAGCACGCGAGGGAAAGGTGACCGATGGACGAGCTGACCGGACTGGCCGAACGTTTCGAGGAGCGCCGGGGCCCGCTGCTGGCCCTCGCCTACCGGATGCTCGGCTCGCTCGGCGAGGCCGAGGACGCCGTGCAGGAGACCTGGCTGAAGCTGGCCCGGAGCGACCCGAACACCATCGGCAACCTCGGCGCCTGGCTGCGCACCGTGGTCTCCCGCGTCTGTCTGGACATGCTGCGCGCCCGTGCCGCGCGCCCCGAGGTCCCGGTCGGGCAGCAGGTGCCGGACGCCGCCGGCCCGGGGCCGGCGGAGGCCGGGGGCCCGGAGGCCGAGGTGCTGCTGGCCGACGCGGTGGGCCGGGCCCTGCTGGTCGTCCTGGACACGCTGGGACCCGCGGAGCGGGTCGCCTTCGTCCTGCACGACCTGTTCGCCGTCCCCTTCGCGCAGATCGCACCCCTGGTCGACCGCTCGCCCGCCGCCACGAAGAAGCTGGCCAGCCGCGCCCGCCACCGGGTACGCGGCACACCTGCCGTGCCCGGTGCCGGGCTGGGCGAACAGCGGGCGGTCGTCGAGGCGTTCCTGGCCGCGGCGCGGCAGGGGGAGATGGCCGGGCTGCTCGCCGTCCTCGCTCCCGACGTGGTGCGGCGCAGCGATCCGGCGGCGCTGCCCGCGGGCGCCGCCGCGCTGCTGCGGGGGGCGGAGGCCGTGGCGCAGGGCACGGTGCTGCTGGGCGGGCGGGCGCGGTACGCGCAGACCGCGCTGGTGGACGGGGCCGTGGGAGCTGTCGTCGCCCCGCTCGGCCGGCTGCGGGCGGCGCTGGCCTTCCGCTGCGCGGGGAGCCGGATCACGGCGTACGAGGTGATCGCGGACCCGGCGCGGCTGGCGGGGCTGGAGCTGGCGCTGCTGGATCCGGTGCGGTCCGCCTCCGACGGGCTCGGCGGTGCGAGGGGGCCCGCGCCCGGACCCTCCGGGTCACAGCAGTTCGCGTAGCCGTTCGGCCAGCAGGTCCCAGCGCCAGCGCTCCTCCACCCATCGGCGGCCCCGGGCGCCCATCCGGGTGCGCAGCCCGGGGTCGCGGAGGAGTTCGACCAGGCGGTCCGCGGTCCGCGCGGGGCTGCCGCCGGGGACGACATGGCCGGTCTCGCCGTCCAGCACGGCGTCCGGTGCGCCGCCGGAGTCGCCGGCGACGACGGGCAGTCCGGTCGCGGACGCCTCCAGGTAGACGATGCCGAGCCCCTCCACGTCCAGCCCGCCGCGCCGGGTGCGGCACGGCATCGCGAACACGTCGCCCGCGCCGTAGTGCGCGGGCAGCTCCTCCCAGGCGACCGGGCCGGTGAAGCGCACGGCGTCGGTGAGGCCGCGGGCGGCGGCCAGCCGCTCCAGGTCGGTGCGACGGGGGCCGCCGCCGACGATCAGCAGCACCGCGTCGGGTACGGCCGCCAGCACCCGGGGCATGGCCTCGATGAGGGTGTCCTGCCCCTTGCGGCGCACCAGTCGTGAGACGCACACGACCACGGGCCGGTCGGTCAGGCCCAGCCGGGCCCGGACCGCGTCGCCGCCCGAGCCGGGGTGGAAGGTCTTCTCGTCGACGCCGGGCGGCAGTTGTACCATCCGCGCCGCGGCTCCGGGGGAGAGCGCTGCGGCGATCCTGCGGCGGGTGTAGTCGCCGAGGTAGGTGAGGGTGTCGGTGCCCTCGCCGATCCTGCGCAGCAGACCGCGCGCCACGGGGAGTTGCGCCCAGCCCGCCTCGTGGCCGTGCGTGGTGGCGACGATCCGCTCGGCGCCGGCCCTGCGCAGCGCGGGCGCCATCAGCCCGAGAGGTGCGGCGGCCCCGAACCACACCGCGCGGCAGCCGTGCTCCGCGAGCAGCGAGCAGGCACGCTTGGTCACCCGCGGAGTGGGCAGCAGCATCGTCGTACGGTCGCGGACCACTGTGAAAGGCTGCTCGGCGTCGAAGGCCGCGGTGGCCTCCGCGCCCTCGCGGCCCCGCTTCCAGGTCGAGGTGTAGACAACGACCCGGGAGGGGTCCAGGCGCAGCGCCATGCTGTGCAGGAACGCCTGGATCCCGCCGGGGCGCGGCGGGAAGTCGTTGGTGACGATCAGGGTCTTGTGCATCGCCGCAGACAGTACCGCGCGGCGGTCCGGCCGGATCGGGGCGGCGGCGCGGCGCAGGGCGCGAGGAAGGACAGGTGTGCGAGGCGAGCCGAGGAGGGCCCGCGGTGCGGTGGCGCCCGTGCTGGTGTGGTCGGTCACCCGGGCGGTGCTGCTGCTCTGCGTCTTCAAGGTGCTCACCGTGCCCGGCGGCATGGACATCACGTCCGACGTCTCGGTGATCTACCACGGCTGGTTCGGGCAGTTGAGCGACGGAACGTTTCCGTCCGACGATGTGACCTGGCAGTATCCGCCCGGCGCCGCGCTGGTGATCCTCTCCCCCGGGCTGCTCACCGGGGTGCTCCCGCTCGGCTACGCCTCCGCGTTCTTCCTGCTGGCCTGCGCCGCCGACGCGACGGTGCTCGGACTGCTGCTGTACGCCGCGCGGCGGCGCGGGCCGCGCGCCCCGGAGGCCGGTCTGCGCCGCCGGGCCGGGGTGTGGGCCTGGGTCGTCGGAGTGCCGCTGCTGGGGCCGACGGCGTACGCCCGCTACGACCTGATGGTGACCGTGCCCGCCGTCGCGGCGCTGCTGGCCGCCGCCCGGCACCCGCGGGCGGCGGGAGCGCTGGCCGGGCTGGGGGCGCTGGTGAAGGTGTGGCCGCTGCTGCTCCTGCTCGGCACTCCGCGCGGCCGGGCGACCCGCGCCGCCTGGCTGAGCGCGCTGCTGACCGTGCTGCTGGTGACGGCGGGCTTCGCCGCCGCCATGCCGGGTGCGCTGGACTTCCTCTCGGCGCAGGGCGGCCGGGGCACCGAGGTGGAGTCCGTCGGCTCGCTGGCCCTGCACGCCGCCCGGCAGTTCGGCTGGGAGGGCCGGGTGCTGCTGCGGTACGGCTCGATGGAGTTCGTGGGCCCGGGAGTGCAGGCCGTGAGCAACACCGCCGTGGCGCTGACGGGTGCGGTGTTCGGCTGGCTGCTGCTGTGGCGGCTGCGGGCCCGGAACTGGTCGCCGACCACCCTGGCGGACGCCGCCCTCGCCGCCGTGCTGCTGTTCGTCGTCACCAGCCGGGTGCTGAGCCCGCAGTACCTGATCTGGCTGCTGGGGCTGGCCGCGGTGTGTCTGACGCTGCGCGCCGGGCGCCAGGCGCTGCCCGCGTGGCTGGTGCTGGTGGCGACCGGACTGACCCAGCTGGAGTTCCCCGTCTGGTTCGCCGACGTGGTCACCGGCGAGCCCCGGGGCACGCTCGTGCTGGTCCTCCGCAATCTGCTGCTGGTCGCCGCCACCGTGCTCTCCTGCGCGCGGCTGTGGCGCTCGACGGTACCCGGCGAGCCGGAGGGCACCGCGGGCCGGGACGGCGGCCGGGAGGCGGTGCCCGCACCCCGGAGCACCGGCTCGGGCACGGAACCGGAGCGGGACGGCGTACCCGGGATGCGCCGCCCGGGCGGCGACCGGATCCCGGCACCCGACGCACCCCGTCCCTGATCCCGGACCCGGAGCCGCGGACCCCGGAGCGGACCCGTGCTCCCGGAGTCGGCCCCGGCCGCGCCGTGCGGCCCGCGCGCAGGACTCTAGAGTCCCAGCACCCGGGTCGCGTACGCCCGCCAGCGCTCGGTGAACTGCGCCTTCCCCACGCCCAGTACGGACCGCAGCGCCGCGTCCGGGTCCGGGCGCCCGCCGCCGTGCGCACGGCCCGCCCGCGCGTACAGGGCGAGCAGCTTCTCGGCTCCCCACTCCTCGGCGACCATCCGGCAGGCCAGCCAGCCGCCCTCGTAGGCACGGGCCAGCCCGGCCGGGTCGTTGCCGAAGCGGAAGTCGGCGTCCGTGGGCAGGGCGCGCAGGGCCGGGGCGGTGCCGCCGTCCGCCGTCCGGCCGGCGAGCGCACGCGCCAGTTCCGGCGCCGCCTCGCGGGGCGCGAGCTGCGAGCGGCGGTAGCCCGCCCAGTCGGCGATGCCCTCGGAGAGCCACAGCGGCGTCGCCGAGGTGGTCTGCCGCCGGGTGGCGACGTGCGTCGTCTCGTGGGTCAGCACCACCTGCCGCCCCTCGTCGCTGAGCAGCCCGTAGGCCTGCGGGTTGACCACGATCCGGTCCGCCGGTGCGTCCCCGCCGCCGGTCCGGGAGGTGCCGCCCGCCTCGCCGGTGGTGACGGCGGCGATGCCCGCGTACGTGCCGGAGTCCGCGGCGGGCGTCCCCAGCAGGCGCGCCATCTGCCGCACCGAGGCGGGCGCCTCCAGCACCGTCCTGCGGGACCAGCCGTCCGGCCAGGTACCGGCGACGGCGGGCACCGCGCGGTCGGCGGCTTCGGCGAGGGCCCGCAGTTCGGTGCGGTCCCGGCCCACTCCCATGACCAGGCTGTGCGCGCCTCGGACGACCGTCATGGCGCCCTGCTCCCACAGTTGGGAGTCGCTGCCGGACACCTCGTCCGCGATGCGCCATCCGCCCTCGCGCCGCACGAACCGGAACCGCTCGGTGGCCGTGGTGGTGACCTGGTCGTAGTCCGCGAGCCGGTAGCGCAGCGCCGCCTCGACGGTCACCGTGCTGCCCTCCGCCGTCCCGGATCCGGCGCCTGCCCCGGACCCGTCGCCGCGCTGCGGCGCTGCGACCTCGCGGACCTCGTACGCCCAGCCGGACAGCGGCAGTCGGCGCAGATTGCGGAAGACCTGCCGCTGTGCGCCGCGATGGCGGGGGGCCTGCGGGTCGACGGCGTCGAGGTAGCCGCGCTCGTCTCCGGCGCGCAGCGCCGCGGCCTGCCGGTCGAGCACCCGCTGGAAGGGCGCCGGGTCCCGGCCGTCCCGGTCGGCGACCACGAAGGCGCCGAGCGCGCACAGCAGCGCGAGCGCCGCCGTTCCGCTCAGCGCTCGCGCGTACCGGAGGATGCCGTGCCGCCGCGCTCCCACGTCACCGAGGGTACGGGGGCGGGATCCGGGCCGGTCGGGGCCTCCCGCGCGGCCCGCCCGCCACGCCCGGGGGAACGACGGCCCGGGCCGTCGGGACCGGCCGGACCGTCAGGGTCTGGTGACCGCGGAGACCGGCAGCATGCCGACCGGGTCGTAGCGCACGGAAGCGCCGGGGTGCGGCGCGTGCACCACCTGGCCGCCGCCCACGTACATGGCCACATGGCTGGCGTCGTCCCGGTAGATCACCAGGTCGCCGGGGCGGGCCCGGCCCAGCGGAACCTGCTGCCCGGCCGAGCGCTGGGCCTGCGAGGTGCGCGGGATCGAGGTGCCGGCCTGCCGGTAGGCCCACTGTGTGAGCCCCGAGCAGTCGAAGGAGCCCGGACCGGCGGCGCCCCATGCGTAGGGCCGTCCGACGGCGGATCTGGCGGCGGCGACCGCGGCGGCGGCCCGCTGCGAGGAGGGGGCGGAGCCGCCGGGACCGATGCCGGGACCGCCGGCGCGGGAGCGGTGGCCGTCCCGGGAGGCGCGCTCCTCGGGGGAGAGCCCGGCCAGCAGCCGCCGCGCCTCGGCCAGCTTCCGCCGGACGTCCTTCTTGCGCTGTTCGAGGGTCTGCTGGAGTCCGGCGAGCTGCTCCAGCTTGTCGGACGCCTCGGTGCGCCGCTGTCCCAGGACGCGCTGCGCGGACTGCAGCCGGCGCAGCTTGGCGAGCTGGCGGCTGCCGATGCGGTCGAGGGTCGCGGCCTTGGCGAGGTAGCTGTCGGGATCCTCGGTGAGCATCAGCGTCAGGGCCGGATCGATGCCCCCCGAGCGGTACTGCGCGCCGGCGAGCGCGCCCAGCGCGTCGCGCAGCCGGTTCACCTCCGTCTGGCCCCTGGCGACACCGTCCTGCGCGTGGGCCACCTGCTCGCGCAGCTTGCCGGTGCGCTCGGCCACCCCGTTGTACTTCTCCGTCGCGACTTCCGCCTGTTCGTAGAGCCGGTCGATCCGGGAGTTGAGGGTGGCGGCGGAGAGCTGGTCGTCGGGCTCGGCGCCCGCGGGGGCCGCGGGGACGAGGGCGACCGCCGCGCCGGCGGCTGCTGCGGACAGCACGGTGACCCGCGCCGGCCGGCCCTGGCCGGGCAGCGGGGTATGTCGAGGGGACCGGTGCGATGCCACTGGAGGAGGCGTTCCTTCCGCTAGGCGACGTGCGCCCGCAGAATGTAGCCGTGCCTCCAGGGGGGACAAAGGACCGTGGACCGCCGGTAGGTCCGCTCCCGGGCCCCGGCGTTCACTGATCGCGCAGGTCACCGGGCGGGTCGGAAGTCCGCCGGTACCAGGGCGGCTTCACTCGGAAGAGCGAAGTTTAAAGGTCATCACACTGGCGGGTGATCTTCCGGGAGAGGGCCGCCTGCGTACTGCGGCCCCGCCCCCTGCGCCGGAGCGGAGTCCGGTCGCCCGGGGCCGGGTCAGCCGACCCGGACGCCGAACTGGAACGGCATGTTGCCCATGGCCTCGAACCGCACCGAGGCGCCGGGCTTGGGCGCGTGCAGCACCTGGCCGTTGCCCGCGTAGAGGCCGATGTGGTGTAGGTCGCCGTAGAAGAGCACCAGGTCGCCCGGCTTGAGCTGACTCTGGCTGGAGATCCGGGTCCCGGCGTTGGCCTGCGCCTGGGAGGTGCGCGGCAGCGAGACACCGGCCTGCTTGTAGGCCCACGAGGTGAGCCCGGAGCAGTCGAAGGAGCTGGGGCCGGTGGCACCCCACACGTACGGGCTGCCTATCTTGCCCTTGGCGGCGGACAGCGCGGCAGCCGCGTGACCGGAGCCGGGGGGCAGGTCGCCGAGGTCGGCCCGGTTGCTGGAGGCGCGGTCGGCGCGCTGCTGCTTCTCGGCGAGCCGCGCCTTCTCCTTGGCGGTCAGCGTGTTGAGCAGCCGCTGGGCCTCGGAGAGCTTGCCCTGGATCTTCTTCTTCTTCTCGCCGAGCTCCTTGCGGGTGCTGGCGAGGTCCTTGAGCTTGCCCGAGGCCTCCTTGCGCTGCTGCGCGAGGCTGCGCTGCTTGGCCTGGACCTTCTTGAGGGCGCCGGCCTGCTTGGTGCTCAACTGGTCCATGGCCGAGGCCTTGTCCAGGTAGCTGTCCGGGTCGGAGGAGAGGAAGAGCTGCACCGAGGGGTCGATCCCGCCCGAGCGGTACTGCGCGGTCGCCAGCGAACCCAGCTTGTCGCGCATGCTGTTGAGCTCGCCCTGGCCGCGGGCCACGCTGTCCTGGAGGTTCTCGACCTCCTCGGAGAGCTTGGACTGCTTCTCCTTGGCGCCGTTGTACTTCTCGGTGGCCGCCTCGGCGTCCTCGTACAGCTTGTCGACCTTCTCCTTGACGTCCTTCTTGGACGACTGGGGGTCGGCGTGGGCCGCCTGGGAGGTGAGTGCGACAGCCGCAGCCGCGGTCATGGTGAAGACACTGACACGTGCGCGACTCGGCTGCTTGGGACGACGGTGGGACGCCACTGGGGCGAGCTCCTTCTTCCTCAGCCGCCTGCCGGTCTGGTCATCTCCGGCTCCACAACCCGGGACTGGGCGATCCCGGCGTGCGGAACGAGGCGGTCCTCCGCTGCCACCCCGGATAGGTGATCAACCGAGCGGAGGTTCGGGCCAGACATTAGCCACGCGTAGTGATCCGATCAAATCCCTCAGGAAAAAAGACGCCCCGCGGCCGCATTCTTTACCCGGCACCCACGCACGGCGAGCGCAGCCTCACACACCGCGCACAGCCCCGTCCGCCGCAACCGCTCCCCGGCGCCCCGCCCGGCACCGGAACGGACCCGCGCGGCAGCGGAATCGGGCAGGCACCGGACCACGGAGGCGCTACGGACACCGGCAGGCCGAACACGCCCTCCCCCGGACTGCGCGGCCTCAGGTACGGGCGAGCCGCCTGAGCAGCAGCGCGGAGGCGACGGGCCGCGCCCCGGCAGCCGCACAGCCGTCGGCGACCTCGCGGTCGCTGGAGACCACCACCACCGCACGGCCCGGCGGTTCGGCACGCACCAGACGGCGGATCAGCTCGTCCGCGGTCTGGCCCGGCTTGGAGAAGAGCACCCGGACCCCGCGCGGCGGAGCCAGCAGGACCGGCGCCGCCAACTCGGCGCCGTCGAACACGCAGGTGACCTCGGCACCGGACTGGGCGGCCAGCACCGCGAGGCCGCCCAGCAGCCGCAGCCGCTGCTTCTCCAGCGGCAGCGCGGGATAGCCGGTCTTGGTGACGTTGTAGCCGTCCACCACCAGATGGGCCTGCGGCAGGGCCAGCAGCTGGTCCAGCAGCGCCGGATCGGTGTCCGAAAGCGCCCGGGCCGCCACGTCCTTGGGCGACATCCGGCCCGGCTCGACCGCGTCGACGGTGTCGGCCGGACGGGTCTCGGACGGCGGGAGCGCCAGTTCGCGGCGCAGCCCCTGGGCCGCGTCCAGCACCGTGTCCAGGAGCAGCCGCACCCGCATGTCCTCGACACTGCGGCCCTCGCGCGCCGCACGCCGCCCGGCCTCCAGCGCGGACTCGGCCTCGGCCAGCCGGGACTTGAGCCGGCGCAGCTCGCTGTCCAGCGCCGCCCTCTCGGTGCCGGCCGACGCGCGCACCCCGTCCAGCTCCTCCTGCAGCTTGCGCAGCGACGCCTCCCGGCGGCGCACATCCGCCTGCGCGCTGCGCAGCTTGCGCTGCGTGCCGTCCAGCTCCTTGCGCAGCGCCTCCTGCTCGCGGCGACCGCGCTCGGCCTCGTCCCGGGCCGCTCCCCTGGCCTGGGAGAGCTCCTCGCGCAGCTGGGACAGTTCGCGCTGGGCCTCCTCGCCCGCGCGTTCCGCCTGCGCCCGCTGGGCCTCCTCGCCCGCCGCCGCCACCAGCTTGGCCCAGCCGGGCGGCCGCAGCACATAGGCCGCCGCCGCCACGTCCACCGGGTCGGCGGCCGGCGGCGGCGTGCCCTCGTCGAGCGCGCCCGCCAGTTCCGGGAGCTGCTCCCGCATCCGGGAGGCGATGCGCTGCCGGAAGACGGCGTCGCTCTCCAGCGCCGCCGCCATGGCGTTGCCGCCGAACTTGGCACGGCGCTGCGGGGTGAAGCGGGCGTACTGTCGCAGCGGGGGCGGCAGTTCGGCGACGGTCAGGCCGCCGAGCGCGTCCCCGGTGAAACCGACCACCCGCCGCCGCACCTTCTCCGGCAGCGGGCGCTCCAGGCTCTCCGGCTCGGCGCCCGGAGCCGGAGCGGCGGAGCGGGGCTCGGCGGGGTCCGGACCCGCGGGGCCCTCAGCGGCCGCCCGGGCAGCCTGCCCGGCGCCCTCCCCGGCAGCCGGGTCCGGCCGCCGTTGGTCGCCGCCCGTCCGTTCCTCCACCGGTCACACCTGCCGTCTCCGGGACCTGAGCCCTATACCTGAGCGCTGGGCCGGTCCACCAGTTCGACCTGATCCACGGCATTGCACCATCTGCAGCGCACGGACTCGATGCTCTCACTGAGCACCTCCTGCTCCTCGACCGCCGGGGCGCCGGCCAGGTCCAGATGGACGTACTCGACCACCTTGCTGGAACGCGTCACGTCGAACCGGGTCAGGTTGCCGCACAGCGTGCAGCGCCAGCGGGTCTCGTCCGTGGGCGTGGGGACCGCCATCGTCTCGTCCTCGTTTCCTGAAGAGTCGGTACTGGTCGGTGCTGGTCGGCACTGCCGAGTGCCGCCGTGCCGCGTACCATCACGGATACGCCGCGCGGGGTCACGTCCCGTAAACCCTACGGCCTAGGACCGTCCGCGTGCCCCCGCGTGTGTCGAGGAGCATGCCCGGGCGGCGAGCCGTCATGATCCGCTCATGGACGGCACCGGCCACGCCGACACCCGGCACACGGACCGCAGCGCGGAGCCGCGGCCCCGGGTCACCTACGCCCTGATCGGCTGCTGCTGCCTGGTCTTCCTCGCCGGACCGGCCTCCGGCCTCCTGCCCTCCCACGGTACGGGGCAGGCCCTGGAGGAGGTCAGGGCGGCCTGCTTCCGCCGGTGGGGCGTGGTGCCCAGCACGCTGTTCAGCGGTGCCCTGCGTCCGCTGGCGACCCCGCTGACCGCGCTGTTCCTGCACGCCAACTGGCTGCATCTGCTGGGCAACCTGCTGTTCCTCTTCGTCTTCGGCGGCTCGGTGGAGCGGCGGATGGGCCCGCTGCGCTTCCTCCTCTTCTACCTGTCCACCGGCTACGCGGCGATGCTCTGCTACGCCGCGGCCCACCCCGTCTCGGACGAGACGCTGGTCGGTGCCTCCGGAGCGATCTCCGCCGTGCTGGGCGCCTTCCTCTGCCTGCACCCGCGCACCCGGGTGACGAGCGTCTTCCCCTTTCTCTTCTTCCTGCCGCTGCGCTTCCCGGCCTGGGCGGTGCTGCTCTTCTGGCTGACCCTCCAGTGGCTGGCCGCGCGGCAGCAGGCGGACGGGCCCGGCGTCGCCTACCTGGCCCACGTGGCCGGGTTCACGCTGGGCTTCCTGTCCGCCTGGCTCCACCACCACCGGGCTACAGTGGCCGGGCCAACCCCGGCGTCCGAGGGAGAGACCCCACCGTGATCACTTCCATCGTCCTCATCCGGACGAGCACCGACCGCATCCCCGAGATCGCCGAGCAGATCGCCGCCATCGAGGGCGTCAGCGAGGTCTACTCCGTCACCGGTGCGCACGATCTGATCGCCATGGTCCGCGTCGCCCAGCACGACGACCTCGCCGACATCATCCCCGGCCGCATCAGCAAAGTCCCCGGCGTGGAGTCCACCGAGACCCACATCGCCTTCCGCACCTACTCCCAGCACGACCTGGAGTCGGCCTTCGCCATCGGCCTGGACGCCTGAACCGGCCTCTCTCCCCCGCGAGCCGGACGGTCAGCGCTCCCGCCCGACCGACGCACGCGCCGCGGGCTCCGGGACGCAACGGCCGCCCTCCGTGCGGTAGGTCCAGCGTGCGCCGTCCCGCACCAGCTCGCGCACGGCGGTGACGAACCGGTCCACGTGCTCGTCCGGCGTCCCGGCGCCGAAACTGACCCGGACCGCATCCAGCGCGGGCGACCTTCCGTCCGAAGAGCCGGCCGCACCGCACTCGCCGGGCGCGTCCTCACGGTGTCCGAGCAGCGTGCGCAGCAGCGGATGGGCGCAGAAGAGGCCGTCCCGGACCCCGATCCCGTACTCGGCGGAGAGCGCCGCCGCCAGGTGCGAGCTGCTCCATCCCTCGACGACGAAGGAGACCACTCCCACCCGGTCGGCGTCCTCGCCGAACAGCGAGAGGACCCGCACCTCGGGCAGCTCCGCCAGCCCGCCGACCAGCCGGGCCAGCAGCTGCTCCTCCCGCGCGACGAGGCGGTCGAACCCGGTCTCGGCCAGCGCCCGGCAGGCGGAGGCGACGGCATAGGCGCCGATGACGTTGGGCGACCCGGCCTCATGGCGGGCCGCCGTGGTGTGCCACTCCACGTCCACCCCGCCGTCCGCGGCGCGGGCCACCCGGCGGCTCGCACCGCCGCCCGCCAGATACGGCTCCGCCGCGCTCAGCCAGTCGGCGCGGCCCGCCAGCACCCCGGCGCCGAACGGCGCGTACAGCTTGTGCCCGGAGAAGGCCACCCAGTCCGCCTCCAGCTCCGTCAGGCGGACGGGCCGGTGCGGGGCGAGCTGCGCCGCGTCCAGTACCAGGCGGGCGCCGTGCCGGTGGGCGGCCCGGGCGAGCTCACGCACCGGCCACACCTCGCCCGTCACGTTCGACGCACCGGTCACGCAGACCAGCTTGGGTCCGGCCGGCGCGGCATGCAGCGCCGACTCCAGCGTGGCGACCGCCTGTCCGGGCGAGCGGGGCGCGTCCAGATACGTCACCTCGTGCGCACTCCACGGCAGCAGCGAGGCATGGTGCTCGGTCTCGAAGACGAACACCCGGGTGCCGGACGGCAGCGCCCCCGCCAGCAGGTTGAGCGAATCGGTCGTCGCCCGGGTGAAGACGACCTGGTCGCCCTCGCGGCAACCGAGGAACTCGGCGACGGTCCGCCGGCTCTGTTCGAACAGGTCCGTCGACAGTTGCGAGAGATGGCCCGCACCCCGGTGCACGCTGCCGTAGTACGGCGCGTACGCCGCCACGTCGTCCCACACCCGCTGCAGCGCGGGCGCGCTCGCCGCGTAGTCCAGCGCTCCGTACGTCACCTCCCCACCGGTGACCAGCGGCACGCGGACGTCGCGGCCCAGGACCGGAAGCGGGGCGGACTCCTCACGACAGAAATCAGAAACCGGGGCAAAAGGCGCAGTGAACGGCATGACAGTACTCCGGACGGGGTGAGCGGCAAGGGGGCGCCTGACGGCGCGCCAAAACATGACAGAACGTCAGGAGGGGGGCCGGAGACGGGTGTGCAGCACTACCCGTCGGCCCTAGCGCATTCGCTTGCTCACGGAGGACTCCCTCGAAAGACCAGGACCCCTGGCGCGAGGGATCCGCGCTTGCCGCAGACCTTGCTGTCCTACGGCCTGGTCATCACCCGGGGCACCCCGCCACGGACGGAGGGTTGCCGGACAGCAGGCCGGGGCCTTTCTCGCTGTCACTCGTGACCTGCAAGCGAGTATGCCACAGCCTTCACGGGGTGCGTATCCCCGGGTACGTCGCCCACTCCGCGGATGGCCTGGCTCCGTGGGAGGGGGGACGACTTCGGGAGCACTGTTGGGCTGTGACGGACGGCATCAGGACTCCTCCCGCACCCGACGGGCCCGAGAAAAGACCCGGAGCAAGGTCCGCAAGGGCTCACACCACTGCGGCCGGGGGTCCCAGGGGGCGGAGCCCACTGGCGGGGGGCCGTCGAGTGGGGGTCCCCCCGGACGAAGTCTGGGGGAGGAGCCGCCCCGACGCCCGTCCGGCGAGGACAAGGGGGCTCGGGGGGAAGCCCCCGACAACGGCGCCGCACCCGGCGAACAACCGACGGGCCCCCCGCGAAGGGGAACGCACCCCGCAAAACGGGGAGACGGCGCCCCGCAAGAGGGCGGCGCCGTCAGGAACCGCAGGCCGTCGCCGGATCGAGGGCGATACGGTACCCGCGTTTGGTGACGGTCTGCACCACAGAGGGCACCCCGAGAGCCCCTCGCAGTCGGGCAACAGCAGCCTCGACGGCATGCTCGTCGGTCCCCCCGCCGGGCAGGCACCCCAGCAGATCGGCGCAGGAAACCACCGCTCCGGGCCGCCGCGCAAGCACCCGCAGCACGGCCATGGGCCCCGGGCTGACCGGCCGCAGTTCGCCGTCGAGCAGGACGGCGGTGCCCCGCACTTCCAACGTGTGTCCTGCCGCGGGGAGCACCGGCGCGGTGGCGGGCAGCCGTTCGCCCAGCAGCCGCACGAGGGCGCCGACCCGGAACCGTTCGGGCCAGTAGGCGGGGATGTCCCGGGCGAGCAGGGGCGCGGCGGTGACGGGGCCGACGCAGGCGACCTGGGTACGGCCGCGCAGCACCCGGGTCAGGTCGTCGGCGGCTCCGCGTTCTTCGGCGCGGGCGTAGAGCCCGGCGGCTGCCAGTGCGCTGGTGAAGGTGAGGGCGTCCACGCCGCCGCTCAGCACGGCGTCGAGGAGCCGGTCGAGGGGCCCGGGGTCCAGGGGCCCGGTCCACCGGTAGACGGGCACGGGGACGACCTCGGCGCCGGCTCCGCGCAGCGCGTCGAGGAAGTCGCGCAGCGGCTCGCCGTGGAGTTGGACGGCGATGCGCAGGCCGGCCAGGTCGCCGCGGGCGAGCAGCCGTTCGAGGACTTCGCTGGAGGATTCCGAGGCGGGGGACCAGGCTTCGCGGAGTCCGGCGGCGCGCAGCGCCCCGCATGCTTTGGGGCCGCGGGCGAGCAGCTCGCTCGCGGCGAGGACGCCGCGGAGGGCTTCGCCCTCGCCCCAGCCGTCGGCGGCCTCCATCCAGCCGCGGAAGCCGATGCCGGTGGTGGCGACGGTCACGTCGGGCGGGCGGGCGAGGAGTTGCCCGGTGGCGTCGCGCAGTTCCTCGTCGTCCGCGAGCGGGGCGATGCGCAGTGCGGGCCCGTGTACGACGGCCGCTCCGCGCCGCTCCAGCAGCGCGCCGAGTTCTTCGGCCCGGCGCGCGGCGGTGACGGCGACGGTGTACCCGGCGAGCGGGGGTGCGGAGCGGGTGCGGCTCCGCGGCGGTGGGGATGCCGGCACCGCGTCTCCTCTCAGTGCTCCGTGTCCGCGCCGGGCGGCCTGGTCCGGTGTGCTGGGACACTGCTGTCCGGCTTGGTCTCGCGCATGTCCGCCATGGTCTCGCACGCGGCGGTCCGGCGGGTGGAGACCTCGATCACGTGTCCGGACAGCCGCACGTCGTGGGTCGGGAGCCGGACGGTGTCGTCCTCCAGACAGCGTCCGGTCGCCAGCTCGAAGGTCTGTTTTCCGAGGGGGCCGGTGACGACGGGGACCCCGGCCCGGTCGCCGACGATGCCGTGGCAGATGACGGGTGCCCCGCTGAAGGGGTCGAGATTCCCCAGCGCGTGGAGCTCGCCGCTGTGCAGCCGGAAGAGGGCGATGCCGGTGCCGTCCGGCAGCAGTGCGGCACGTCCCTGGTCGGCCGGGAGGGCGTCCAGCGGGCACAGGGGCGCCCAGTCGCGCGCGGCGCCGGTCATCGGGAGCCCGCCTCGGCGGCGGCGCGCGCGGCCGGCAGGCCCAGGTGCACCGGGACGGGCTGGTCCCGTTCGACGGCGAAGGAGATCGCCGGGTCGGGGGTGCCGGGGGCGTTGACGAAGGAGGTGAACCGGGCGAGTTTGGCGGGGTCCTCCAGGACGCCGCGCCATTCGTCGCGGTAGTCGGCCACGTGCCGTGCCATGGCCGCGTCCAGGTCGGCGCCGATGCCGAGCGCGTCGTCGAGCACGACGGCCCGCAGGTGGTCCAGGCCGCCTTCGAGGGTTTCCAGCCAGGCGGCGGTGCGCTGGAGGCGGTCGGCGGTGCGGATGTAGAACATCAGGAACCGGTCGATGGTGCGCACCAGGGTGTCGTGGCCGAGGTCGGTGGCGAGGAGTTCGGCGTGCCGGGGTGTGAAGCCGCCGTTGCCGCCGACGTAGAGGTTCCAGCCCTGCTCGGTGGCGATGATGCCGAAGTCCTTGCTGCGGGCCTCCGCGCACTCGCGGGCGCAGCCGGAGACGCCGGCCTTGAGCTTGTGGGGTGCGCGCAGTCCTCGGTAGCGCAGTTCCAGTTCGACGGCGAGGCCGACCGAGTCCTGGACCCCGTAGCGGCACCAGGTCGAGCCGACGCAGGACTTGACCGTGCGGACGGCCTTGCCGTAGGCGTGCCCGGACTCGAAGCCCGCTTCGGTGAGCCGGCGCCAGATGGCGGGGAGCTCTTCGAGCCGGGCGCCGAGCAGGTCGATGCGCTGACCGCCGGTGATCTTGGTGTACAGGCCGAAGTCGCGGGCCACCTCGCCGAGCACGATGAGCCGGGCCGGGGTGATCTCTCCGCCGGGTACCCGGGGTACGACGGAGTAGGTGCCGTTGCGCTGCATGTTGGCCAGGTGGCGGTCGTTGGTGTCCTGGAGTCCGCCGCGTTCGCCGTCCAGGATGTGGGTGCCGCTGTCCCGGGAGGCGAGGATCGCGGCGACGGCCGGTTTGCACACGTCGCAGCCGCGGCCGCGCCCGTGTTCGGCCACGAGCCGGGAGAAGGTGCTGATGCCGGTGGCCGCGACGATCTCGAACAGCTCGGCCCGCGAGTGGTCGAAGTGCTCGCACAGCGCCGTGGACTGCTCGACGCCCGCCGCTTCCAGGAGCTCTTCGAGGGCCGGGACGCAGGAGCCGCAGCCGGTTCCGGCCCTGGTGCGGGACTTGAGCGCGGGCACGTCCGTGCAGCCCTGCCCGGTGACGGCCGCGGTCAGGGTGCCCTTGGTGACGGCGTGGCAGCTGCAGATCTGGGCGCTGTCCGGCAGTGCGGCCACCCCTGCCCGGGTCTGCGCGCCGTCCTCGGTCCCGGGCGCGAGCAGCGCCGAGGGGTCGGCGGGCAGCGGGCTGCCGACCAGCGGGCGCAGCAGCGGGTAGCCGGAGGTGTCGCCGACGAGGATGCCGCCGAGCAGGGTCCGGGCGTCGTCGGAGACGACGAGTTTGCCGTAGGTGGCGGCGACGGGGTCGTTGAGCACGACTTCCAGCGCGCCGGGGGTGGTGGCGTGCGCGTCGCCGAAGGAGGCCACTCCGACACCGAGCAGTTTAAGCCGGGTGGCGGTGTCGGCGCCGGGGAAGGCGGCCGCGCCGCCCAGCAGCCGGTCGGCGACGGTCTCGGCCATGGCGTAGCCGGGCGCGACCAGCCCCAGGGTGCGGCCCTCGACGCAGGCGACCTCGCCGACGGCCCACACCCGCGGATCGGTCACGGAGCGGCAGCCGGCGTCGACCACGACTCCGCCCCGCTCCCCCACCCGGAGTCCGGCGTCCCGGGCGAGCTCGTCGCGGGGCCGCACCCCGGCGGCGAAGACGACCAGGTCGGTCTCCAGGAAGGTGCCGTCGGTCAGTTCCACTCCGGCGGCGGCTCCGGTGCGCGGGTGGGTGGCGACGCCGCGGGTCCCGGTGCCGGTGTGGACCCTCACGCCCAGTTCGCCCACCATGCGGCCCAGCAGTGCGCCGCCGCCCTGGTCGAGCTGGACGGCCATCAGGTGCGGGGCGCGTTCCACGACGTGGGTGGCCAGGCCCAGCAGCCGGAGTGCGTTGGCCGCCTCCAGGCCGAGCAGCCCGCCGCCGACGACGACGGCTCGTCCGGTGCGGGACCCGGCGGCCGCGGCGCGAATGTCGTCGATGTCGGCCAGGGTGCGGTAGACGAGGCAGCCGGGGGCCGCCGCGCCGGGAATCGGCGGGACGAACGGCCGCGATCCGGTGGCCAGGACCAGGGCGTCGTACGGCACCCGGGCGCCGGAGGCGGTGTGCACGGTCCGTGCGGCACGGTCGAGCGCCGTCGCCGGGTCGCCCAGTCGCAGTCCGACCCGGCCGGGGTCATGTGCGGGCAGCCGCAGCGCACTCTCGTCGGCGCCTTCGAAGCAGGAGGAGAGGGCCACCCGGTCGTAGGCCGGGCGGTGCTCCTCGGCGAGCACGGTGATCTCCCAGCGGTGTTCCGTGTCCCGGGAGTCCAGGGCTTCGACCAGCCGGTGGCCGACCATGCCGTGGCCGACGACGACGAGCCTGCGGGCGTCCGCGGTGCCGGTACCGGGGAGCGGGGGGCTGCTGTCCTCCGGGGGCCGGGTCGGCCGGGTCGGGTTCATGGGAATCTCCTGGGAGAGGTCGTGGCGGGGAGGTCGCGGCGGGTGGGCGGATCGGTCTCGGCGAAGCGGGCCGCGAGCTTCTCGACGACACCGCGGCAGCCGCCGCAGCCGGTGGTGGCCCGGGTGGCGCCGGTCAGTTCGCGGGTGGAGCGGGCGCCGTCGGTCCAGGCGGTGCGCAGCGCGCCCCTGGTGACGCTGTTGCAGCGGCACACGGTCGCGTGGTCGGGCAGGTCGGCGCCGTCCGCCGGGCCGGGCGGGAGGGCCCGGCCGAGCATGAGCGCGAGCCGGTCGGAGGGGGCGGGGGCGCGGCGGTGCCCAGCCGCTGCTCGACGCCGGTGCGCCGCAGCACGCGGCTCAGCACCCGTGCGGCGGGCGCGTCCAGCTGCCGGTCCATCAGGTGCGCTGCGGAGTGCACGACGGTCACCGCGACGCCGCGTGCCACCAGGGCCCGGGCCGCCTCCAGGCCGAGGACGCCGCCGCCCAGCACGGCGATCCGCGAGCCGCGCGCCCGGGCGCGGTCGGCCAGCCGGGCCAGCCGCCGGGCGTCGGCGAGCGTCCGCAGCGCAGTGACGCCGCGGGCCGGTGCCGCCGGGTGCGGGCCGCCGTCGTCCGGCGCGGCGGCCAGTCCGGGCAGCGCGGGGAGCACCGGGCGGGCACCGGTGGCCAGCACCAGCCTGTCGTAGCGGAGCCGCCGCCCGTCGGCGGTGCCGAGGGTGCGGGCGGCGCGGTCGACGGCGGTGACGGTGGTGCCGGTGGCCAGCGGCTCCGGGCCGGCCGGCTCGGGCAGCAGATCGGCTTCGGTGAGCGAGCCGGTCAGCAAGGCCGGCAGCAGCACCCGGTTGCAGCCGCCGACCGGTTCCGCGCCCAGCACGGTCATCCGTACCCGGCTGCGTTCCGGATCGCGGCGCAGCGTCTCCTCGTGCAGCCGTGCGCCGACCATGCCGTTGCCGACGACCACCACGTCCAGCGCCCTGCTCACGCCGTCCCCTTCCCGGTCCGTGCGGTCTCCCCGTCCACTGCGGCCGCCGCGACCTCTCCGCGCCCGCGGCCCGGGCGCGGCCCGTCGCCGTCGGCGGGCTCCAGCCGGACGGCGCTCAGCTTGAACTCCGGCATCCGGCTGACCGGGTCGAGCGCGGGGTTGGTGAGGATGTTGGCGGCGCCGTCGCCGGGGAAGTGGAAGGGCAGGAAGACCGTGTCGGGCCGCAGGCTCGCGACGCAGCGGGTGCGGGCGAGGACGGCGCCGCGCCGCGAGACGATCCGCGCGGTGTCCCCGTCGGCGAGCCCGGCGCGGCGGGCCGTGTCGGGGTGCACCTCGACATAGGGTCCGGGCCCGGCGGCGGCCAGTTCGGGCACCCGGCGGGTCTGGGCTCCGGACTGGTAGTGCTGCAGCTGCCGCCCGGTGGTGGCGTACAGCGGGTGCGCGGCGTCGGGCAGTTCGGCCGCGTCCCGGTGCTCGACGGGCAGGAAGCGGGCCCGCCCGTCCGGGTGCGCGAACCGGTCGAGGAAGAGCCGCGGGGTGCCGACGGCGCCGGTCGGCTCCGTCGCGCCGGCACCGGGCGGCGCCGCGGGGACGGGCCAGTACACGGGCCGTTCCGCGTCCAGGAGTTCCGGTGCGGCACCGGCGTAGTCGGCGGTGCCGCCCGCCGAGGCGCGGCGCAGTTCGTCGAGAACGGCGGCCGGATCGGTGGGGAACTCGTGTCCGGCGCGGCCCAGCCGTACCGCCAGACCGTGCAGCACCTCCAGGTCGGTCCGTACTCCGGGCGGCGGGGACTGGGCGGCGCGGCGGCGCAGGATGCGGCCCTCCAGGCTGGTCATGGTTCCGGACTCCTCGGCCCACATGGCGACGGGCAGCACCACGTCGGCGAGTTCGGCGGTCTCCGAGCGGAAGAAGTCGGCCACGACCAGCAGGTCCAGCGCACCCAGCCGGTCGGCGACGCGGCGGGCGCGCGGCGCGGAGACGACCGGGTTGGAGCCCATCACCAGCAGCGCGCCGGGACCGTCCGGGGAGCCGAGCGCGTCCAGCAGCTCCCAGGCGCTGCGCCCGGCACCGGGCAGCGACGCCGCGGGCACGCCCCAGACCGCTGCGACGTGCGCGCGGGCCGCGGGATCCTCGATGTGCCGGTAGCCGGGCAGCTGGTCGGCCTTCTGGCCGTGCTCGCGGCCGCCCTGCCCGTTGCCCTGTCCGGTCAGGCAGCCGTAGCCGGAGCCCGGGGTGCCGGGCAGTCCGAGCGCCAGGGCCAGGTCGATCCAGGCGGAGACGGTGTCGACGCCCTTGCTGTGCTGCTCGGCGCCGCGTCCGGTGAGGATGTGGGCGCGCGGTGCCCGGGCCAGTGCGGCGGCGGCGCGGCGCAGGTCGGCGGCGGCCACTCCGGTCAGCCGCTCGGTGCGCTCCGGCCACCAGCGCGCCGCGGACCGCCGTACCGCCTCCCAGCCGGTGGTGCGCTCCCGGCGGTAGGCGAGGCGCCGCGGCGTGTCCAGGTGCCCTTCCACCAGTGCGATGTGCAGCAGCCCGAGCGCCAGCGCCAGGTCGGTGCCCGGCGTCGGCTGGAGGTGGATGCCGCCGCCGTCGAGCGCCGCCTGGGCGGTGGCGGTCCGCCGCGGGTCGACGACGACCAGCCGCGCGGGGTCGAGGTGCCCCATCAGCGGCGGCATCGTCTCGGCGGGGTTGGCGCCGGCGAGCAGCAGCGCGCCGGAGTCGTCCAGGTCCGCGACGGGGAAGGGCAGTCCGCGGTCGAGCCCGAAGGCCCGGTTGCCCGCCGCGGCCGCCGACGACATGCAGAACCGGCCGTTGTAGTCGATCTGCGAGGTGCCGAGGGCGATCCGGGCGAACTTGCCGAGCGCGTACGCCTTCTCGTTCGTCAGTCCGCCGCTGCCGAAGACGGCGACGGCGTCGGCTCCGCGGCGCTCGCGCAGTGCGGTGAAGCGCCGGGCCACCAGGTCCAGGGCCTCGTCCCAGCCGGCCATGCGGAGCGGGCCGCCCGCGGTCTCCCGGATCAGCGGGGTGGTCAGCCGGTCGGGCGAGTCCAGCAGCTGCGCGGAGGTCCAGCCCTTCTGGCAGAGGCCGCCCCGGTTGGTGGGGAAGGCGCGCGGGGCGACGGCCGGGCGGGCCGGTGCGGACGGTGTGCCGGTGGAGGCGCCGGGGGTGAGGGTCATGGCGCACTGGAGGGCGCAGTAGGGGCAGTGGGTCGCGGTGGCTGCCGTGGTCACCTCAGACCCCCCGCTCGGCGGCGGCCGGCTGCGGCTGGGGCTCCGGCCGGGCCTCCGGCTCCGGCCGGGCAGGCTGCCGCCGCACCGCGGCCGCCCGGGTGGCGGGTCCGGCGGCGGGCCGCCGCACGTATCCGGCCCAGGTCACCGCCAGGCACAGCAGGTAGAAGACCAGGAAGGCGCCGATCGCCGCGTCCGCGTCGCCCGTGCTCCGGTACGACTGGCGGAAGGCGAGGTTGATGCCGACCCCGCCCAGGGCGCCCATCGCGCCCGACACGGCGATGACGGCACCGGCCAGCCGGCGTCCCCGGGCCAGGGCGGCCTCGGGGTCGGCCCCGGCTGCCGCGGCGCTCCGGGCGCGCGCGGCGTAGCGCGCGGGGATCATCTTGTAGGTGGCCCCGTTGCCCAGTCCGGTCAGCACGAACACCGCCGTGAAGACGGCCACGTAGGCGGCGAACGAGTCGGCGGCCGAGGCGGCCAGCACACCTCCGGCGCCGCAGGCCAGCGCGAGGAACGACCAGGCCGTGACCCGGGCGCCGCCGAACCGGTCGGCCAGCCGGCCGCCCAGCGGCCGGGAGAGCGAGCCCAGCAGCGGCCCGAGGAAGGTCAGCGCGGCGGCCTGCGCGGGGCTCTTGCCGAACTCGTTCTGCAGCACCAGCCCGAAGCCGAAGCCGAGGCCGATGAAGGATCCGAAGGTGCCGATGTACAGCAGGGAGAGGGTCCAGCAGTGGACGTCGCGCACCGCGCTCCGGTAGGCGCCGTAGTCGGTGCGGTTGGTGGCCAGGTTGTCCATCCCCCGGTGGGCCAGCAGGGCGGCCAGCAGCAGGGCCGGGACGAACAGCAGGGGCAGCACCTCCGGGTGTGCGATGCCCGCGGTGGCCAGCACGGCCAGCCCCAGCAGCTGCACGGTGGCGACCCCGAGGTTGCCGCCCCCGGCGTTCAGTCCCAGCGCCCAGCCCTTCTCCCGCTCCGGGAAGAAGCCGTTGATGTTGACCATGGAGGAGGCGAAGTTGCCGCCTCCCAGACCGGACACGGCGGCGCACAGCAGCAGTGCCCACAGCGGCGTGTCCGGACGGCGCACCAGTACCGCGGCCGACGCCACGGGTATCAGCAGGGCCAGTGCGGAGCACACCGTCCAGGTGCGGCCCCCGAACCGGGTGACGGCGAACCCGTAGGGCAGCCGCAGCAGCGCGCCCACCAAGGACACCAGCGACACCAGCAGGAACTTCTCGTCCGGGGTCAGGGTGAAGCCGGCCTGCGGCGTCATGAACAGCACCAGTACCG
>NZ_ALAP01000097.1 GCF_000280905.1 Streptomyces sp. AA1529
TGCGCGGGTAACCGGGTACGGCGAGAAGCGGCGGGGGACAGCGGGGCGCGACGGGGAGCGGCGGGGACCGGCAGGGCGCGACGCGGCACCCCGGGGTGCCCGCGCGGCCGTGCGCTAGCCGGTGCCCCGGTGCCGGCCGCCGCGTGCCCCGCCGCGGGGTGCGTGCCGGGGCAGTTGGTCCGCGTAGCCGGCCTCCGTCCACACGTGGGTGCGGAACTCCTCCGGCGTCAGCACACCGGGCCAGGGTTCCCCGCCGGGGCAGAAGACGGATTCGCAGCCGTAGCAGTAGCGGGCGGGCGCCCACAGCGCGTCGGCCCGCGCCGCACCGGCCGACTCCGCGTCCTGTTCCTGCCGGTCGCCGCGCACCACGACGATGGTGCCGGCGAAGCACACGGCGGCCAGCAGGATGCCGCCGCCGAGCTGGAGCGGTTTGTCCTGGTCCATGCCCGTCCAGGCGAGCGCCGCACCCATTCCGGTGAGCACCATGCCCTCCAGGAAGTGCATACAGCCGTCGCCGGTCTTCTCCGGCCCTTTGGCCAGCCGGGTGCCCAACTCCTTCCGGAGCGCGCCCTTTCCGGTGCGTGCCTCGGACACGGGCCGGGTGTCGCCGCCGCCGCAGCCGGGGCATGTCGCCCCGTCGCCGCCGGACGCGCTGTCAGTCGCCATGCGGGCAACCTACCGGCGCCGGTGGCGACCCCGTGCGGGGAGGCCGGGGAAGAGGCACATGAGCGAGTCGAGACGTATCGTCCTCTCAAACTCCCGGGTGTGCCGTACCTTCGTGCCCATGGGGTCCCTGTGAGATCGAAGGCGCCGACGGCGTAGAGCAGCGCTCCGCCGTCGCCGCCGCCTCGGCGGCCAGCCCGCGTACCCGCTCCCAGTCCCCGGCCGCGAGCGCGTCGGCGGGCAGCATCCAGGTGCCCCCGACGCAGCCGACGTTGGGCAGCGCCAGATAGTCGGCCGCGTCGTCGGCGGTGATGCCGCCGGTGGGGCAGAAGCGGGCCCGCGGCAGCGGGGAGGCCAGGGACTTCAGATAGCCGGTGCCGCCCGCCGCGCGCGCGGGGAAGAACTTCATCTCCGTCACGCCGCGCTCCAGCAGGGCCATCGCCTCGGAGGCGGTCGAGACGCCGGGCAGGAAGGGCACTCCGGAGGCCCGCATGGCCTCCAGCAGCGCGTCGGTCCAGCCGGGGCTGACCAGGAAGCGCGCGCCTGCCGCCACCGCGGTCTCCACGTCCCGCGGACCCAGTACCGTGCCCGCGCCGACGACCGCCTCGGGTACGGCGTCCGCGACGGCCCGGATCGCCTCCGGCGCGGCGCCGGTCCGCAGCGTGATCTCGATCGCGGGCAGCCCCCCGGCCACCAGCGCCCGGGCCAGCGGGACGGCGTCCGCCGCGTCCTCCAGCACGACGACCGGGAGGACGGGGGCGAGGTCGAGCAGGGAGGGCGCGGAAGTCATGCCCGTATCGTGCCCGCGGGCAGCATCCTTCGCAACGGGCGTTGCGGCATGTGCAACCAGTCTGATCCGGCGGATCAGAGCTCGGTGACGACCACATCCAGCGCCCGCGCGTCCGGACCCTCGTCGCCCTCCACGGTGTAGCCCAGCTCGCGCAGCGCTCCGGCCAGCGCCGCGGGGGTCTTCGGCGCCGCACCGGACTCCAGCAGCGCCCGCACGATGCGGCCCTTGGTCGCCTTGTTGAAGTGGCTGACGACCGACCGCTTCTCCACCCCGTCCACCAGCCGGGACTGCAGGACCCGCACGGTCGCCGTGCGGCGCGCCAGTTCGCCCTTGGGCTTCCACATGCCCGCGTACGCCGACGAGCGCAGATCCAGCACCAGCCCGCCGCCCGCCGCCTCGGGCAGCACCGACTCCGCCGGGCCGCGCCAGAAGGCGCCCAGCGCACCCGTGCCCGGCAGCTTCACACCCGCGGACAACCGGTAGGAGGGGATCCGGTCGGTGACCCCGACGGCACCCCACAGCGCGGAGAAGACCAGCAGCGAGCGCGCGGCCCGCCGCTTGGCCGCCGTGCTCAGGCCGGCCAGTCCCAGCGCGTCGTAGAGCACCCCGGTGTAGATCTCCCCGGCGGGACGGGTCGGCGCGGTCCGCAGCCGGGCGTTCTTGGCGACCTCGCCGCGCAGCCCCTCGCCGATCCCCAGTACCCCGCGCGCCTTCTCCTCGTCGGCCCGGCAGAGCGCCACCAGTTCCTCCAGCACCGTCTCCCGCGCCGGGTTCAGCCCCGGAAGGGAGAGCGAGTCCAGGTCCAGCGGGCGCCCCCGCGAGCCCTCGGCCTTCCCCTCGGACGGGGGCAGCAGCACGAGCACGGCACTTCTCCTCGGTTCCTCGGTGCGGCGCCCGCCTGCGACGCCGGTGGTGCGATCCCTCCGGCCGCCGGAGGGGACCCCAGCGTACGGGCCCCGGCGCGGAACACCGCCGCTGGTCCCTCACACGGCGTGCGGGAACGAGAAGACCCGGTCCGGGTCGTACACGGCCTTGACCCTGGCCAGCCGCTCGGCGTTGGCACCGTAGTAGGCCCGCCGCCAGTCGCGCAGCGCCGGGTCGGGGCAGTTCTGGTAGGCGAACCCGCTGGCCCACGGCCGCATCGCGGCGTGGGTGGCGTCCAGCCAGCCGCGGTGCCCCGCCACCGCCTCGGCGCCGGAGCCGTCCGGCCAGGCGACGGCGTACTGCGCCAGGAAGCGGGCACTGCGGTGCACGAACGCCGTCGCGTCCGGGCGGGGCCGGTTGACGGCTCCGCCCAGCGCGTCGAGGACGACGCTCCCGGCGCCGCCGCCGCGCAGTTCGGCGACCCGCTCCACCCGGTCGAGCAGCGCCCGTATCCCGGCGAGCGGCAACGGGCGGGTGTAGAAGTCGGAGCGAGCGGCGTACGACTCGCGGGCCACCCTGCCCCGCTTGGTGCGGCCGGGCAGGGTGCCGCGCTGGTGCGCCTGGGCGAGGGTCCAGCCCGAGACGCCGCCCAGCACCTTCAGCGCGTCCAGGTAGCCGTGCCTGCGCAGCGACAGGTCGGCGGTCGTGCCGATCCGCCCCGCCAGCCGGTCCAGTTGCGTCTCCACCTCGCGCCGCGCCCCCAGCGACAGCCCGCCCAGCCGCACACTGCCCGGCCGCCCGCCCGCCGGCGCCGACAGCCGCAGATGCGACCAGATCTCCTCCGGCGCCACCGGCGCCCACCGCTGCCACTCGCGCACCACGGCCGCCGCCCGCGACCAGGGCCAGGAGAGGAAGAACGTCTGGCAGCCGGGCGCCACATGGGTGCGGAAGTCCAGCGCGGTGACGACGCCGAAGTTGCCGTTCCCCGCGCCGCGCAGCGCCCAGAACAGCTCGGCGTCGTCGGCCCCGCCGTCCGCGGACACCTCGCGCAGCGCGCCGTCGGCCGTGACGATCCTGGCCCCGGTGAGGCTGTCGCAGGTCAGCCCGTAGGCGCGGGCGACGGCGCCGATCCCGCCGCCCAGTGCCAGCCCGGCGATCCCCACGGTCGGCCCCGACCCGGCCGGTATCGTCCGCTTGTGCGCCGCCAGACCGGCGTGGACGTCGATCAGTTTGGCCCCGGCGCCCACCGTGGCCCGGCGTCCGGAGGCGTGCACCCCGGCGAGCCGCTGCACGTCGATGATCAGCCGGCCGTTGCCGCTGGACCAGCCCGCGGACGAGTGGCCCCCGCTGCGTACCGACACCGGTATCCGGTTGCGCCGCGCGAACGCCAGGCACTCGGCGATGTCGCCGGGCCCCGCGCAGTACGCCACCGCGGCCGGGCGCACCGCGTCGAACCGCGGGTTGAACAGCTTGCGGGCCGCGGTGAAGTCCCGGTCGCCGGGGCGCAGCAACGTTCCGTCCAGCCCGCTGCCGAGCGCCCTCCACGCCGCGCCCCTGGTGTCCGCGGCCCCGGCGCTCGCCGTGCTCGCCGTGCTCGCGGCGGCCCCGGCGTTCGCCGTGTCGGCCGGGCCGGCCGCGCTCGCCGGGTTCGTCCCACCGGCCGGGTCCGCGGTCCTCCCCGCGTCCCCTGAATCCGCGGTGTCCCCTGCGTCCCCTGTGTCCCCCGCGCTTCCCGCGTCCGCTGTGTCCGTCCCGTTCCCCGGGCCCGTTTCGCACTCCGTCATCCGCGTCCCCCTGGCCGCTGTCGCGCTTCCCGCCGCGCTCCGCGCCGCTTCGTCGTCCCGCGGCAGTCCGCGCCCCGCCTCCGCCGCCGTTCCCGGCATGTGCGCCGCCTCTTGCTCCGCTCGTCCCACCGCTCCTCGACGAAGATCCACTCCCCCGTGGGAAGGGACGGACCGGCGGGTGACGCGGTTCCGTCCGGTACCCGTGGCCCGCACCGGCGGCCCGTTACCTTCCGCCCCGCGGGCGGGTGAGCGGGGCCACCGGGGACGACCGGCCGCGCCGTACGGCGGCGGGGTGCGGGTGGCGGTCACCCCGGAAGCCAACCAGTACCACCGCACCCCCGCCAGCCAATTCTGGTTACAGTCGGCGGCATGACTGATGTGACCGGCTTTTCCGCGCGTGGCGATGTAAGGCCCCCTGCCGTGGCGGGTGGCGAGAAGGAAACCCTGCTGGCGTTCCTGCGGTATCTGCGCGAGGCGGTGATCGCCAAGGCCGCCGGACTCACCGACGAGGTCGGCCTCGCCCCGGGCGTGCCCTCCGGAACCAGCCTGCTGCGCCTGGTGCGGCATCTGACCCTGGTGGAGCGCAACTGGTTCGGCCATGCGTACGCCGGGCAGGGCGAACTCCTCGACGACGACGCGCCGCCCGAGCCGGGCGAGACCGGTGAGTCGCTGATCGCCGCCTACCAGGAGGCGATCAGCGCGTCGGACGCGGTCATCGCCGACTGCGACGACCTCGACCGGCCCGGGGCGCGCTCCCTGCGCGAGACCCCGCCGCCGACGATGCGCTGGATCCTCGTGCACATGATCGAGGAGACGGCGCGGCACGCGGGCCACGCCGACATCCTCCGCGAGCAGACCGACGGCGCCACCGGCCGCTGAACCGGGTCCGGACCCGCCCCGCCGGACGGCGGGCGGCCGGCCGGCGGCGCTCAGAACGATCCGAACGCCGGCCGCCCCGCCGGGGTGTAGGTCTGCATCGTGACGCCGGAGGGCAGCGCCTCGGCGGTCTCCAGCGCGAGCGCCGCGGGCACGCCGCCCTCCGCGAAGAGCCGTCGGCCCCTGCCCAGCACCACCGGGAAGACCAGCAGCCGGTACTCGTCGATCAGGCCGTGCGCCATCAGCGACCGGGCCAGCACGCCGCTGCCGTGGATCTGCAGATCGCCGCCCGGCTGCCGCTTGAGCTCCCGCACGGCCTCCGGCACGTCGCCCCCGAGCACCGTGCTGCCCTGCCACTCGGGGTTCCGCAGCGTGGTCGAGGCGACGTACTTGGGCAGCGAGTTCAGCCGGCGGGCGATCACCGGGTCCTCCTCGTCGCCGACCTGCGGCCAGTACGCCGCGAAGATCTCGTAGGTGCGCCGCCCCAGCAGGAAGGCGCCCGCACGGGCGAACCAGTCGCCGACGACCTCGCTCATCCCCTCGTCCGCGTAGGGCACCACCCAGCCGCCGAGGTCGAACCCGTCGCGCGGGTCCTCCCCGGGACCGCCGGGCCCCTGCATCACACCGTCGAGCGACAGCATCGTGGTCAGTGTCAGCTTGGCCATGGTCCTCGCCTCCGAGTTCTTCCCGCGTACCGGTGCCTCCGGTCCGCGCGCACCGAGGGCCCCGGTCTCTCCTGCTGGAGGAGGGACCGGGGCCCTCGGCGGAAATCATCGGTGACGGGCGGTCCGTCTCACACCACCGGCGCGCCCTCCTCGGCCGGCAGGGTGTCCATGAACGAGCTGACGGAGAAGACCGCGCGGCCCGCGCCCGCCGGACCGTAACCGGGAGGTGAGGAGAGCCCGTGCCGCTGCATCGCGGAGCGGTAGGCGTCCAGCAGCCGGATGTGGTATTCCAGCGGGGCGCCCTGCGGATTCGACTTGCCCAGCGGGGTCGTCGGCTCCGGGCACCAGGTGGTGAAGCGCGGGGTGATGCCGTGCGACATGAAGAAGTCCAGGCCCTCGGTGGTGGAGGCGATGGCGTCGTCCACCGTGCCGAACCCGTACGGCTCGGCCATCTCCACCCCGGCGACGAAGTTCGGGATCACGTTCCGGGCCCCGAAGACGTCCGCCGAGTCGAGCACGCGGCGGTGCCACTCCTCGCGGCCGACGTAGCGCTCCTTGCCGGGGCAGTACAGCTCGAACAGCCGCTTGTCCCACACCTCGAAGTTGGGGTGGTAGATGCGGATGCCGTGGTCGTGGAACCGCTTGACGTCGTCCTTGGGCAGCGCCTGCGCCACGACCTTGCCCGTCCAGCGGCCCGGGAAGCGCTCCTCGATGGCCTGCGCGTACTGCCCGTAGAAGTCCGCCTCGTCCTTGCCCTGGACCTGCGAGGTGATGGAGCCGCCGGTGAGGGTGTAGGCGTGCGAGGCGCCGAGCGTGTCGTGGTCCGAGATGATCTGCAGCGCCTCCAGCACCTCCTCGACCGGCTTGACCCCGGTGTACGGGCGGCCGGCGGCCTTGTGCTGGCGCCAGTTGTGGTTGATGTCGCAGTACTGGCACTCCTCCTTGGCGCCGAAGTACTGGCACACCCGGAAGACCGTCAGATAGATCAGGTAGCCCCACTGGATGGTGGGCGCCACCTCCATCACGGACTTGCCGTTGGCGAGCGTGTGCCGGTAGTAGTCCGGCATCGGCGGCAGGCCGACATCCGCGATCCGCCGCCCGTCCAGGTAGAGGCCGAGCGCGCCGTCCTCGCCGGCCCGCACCCGGTAGGGCGAGCTCGGGTTCACCCGTACGGAGACCACGGTGCGGCTCAGGTCGTAGGGACCTCCGGTCAGCACGATCTCCTCCGGCGGCCGCCGCAGCGCGGCCTCGCCCAGCTCGGGCAGGGTGCGGTGGTCGAAGGAGAAGATGAAGTAGGACTTCGGCTTGACCTCGCCCGTCGCCTTGTCGGCGGTGTCGCTGAGCGCCGAGTCGTCGAAGGCCATCCCGCCGCGCAGCAGGTCCTCCTTCAGCACGGCCTCCCGCGGGATATGCGGAAAGCGCTCCATGAGGTCCTCGACCAGAGCGGTGCGGTTGCCTTGCTCCGGTGGGACCTGCTGGCCCTGCTTGCCCCGTCCGGACGGCACGTGCGACGGCATCGGCAGGGGAGTCGGCGTTGGCGGCATGGTGTGATCAAGCTCCTCACTTCGCGGCCCGGGGGCGTACCCGACGGTACTCCGGTGCCCGAATCGGCCGCACACCTGCCTCTTGTTCCGTACGCCCGGCCCCGCGCCCGGCGGGCGGCACACGGCCCGCGGCGCGGGTGCGCGCGGGCTCACGCCGCGCGGAGCGCGCCCGGTCCCGCGGCGCGGAGGGTCACCGCCATACGTCGGGGCCGCCGCCGCGCCACTCGATCAGGTTGGGATCTTCGAGCTGGATCTCGGCGGGGTCGAGGCCGGCGCGGCGCAGGAACTCGACGACGTCCTCGGGCCGGTGTGCGAAGCCGAGGCTCTCGGTGTGTGCGGTCACTTTCCGTCCACCGGTCTGCGACGGAGGGTGTACGACGATCGGAGGGGTCATAACTCCAGAGTGCAACTTTGGCCAACGGCCCGCACCCGTGCCGGCGGCCCGCCCCCGGGACAGCCGCCCGGGCCTCGGGGAAGCGCCCCTGCCGCCGCCGCACGCCTCGGCCGGTGGCCTGCCCTGCCCCCGGGCCGACGCGGTGCCCCTCGCCCAGCGGGAGCTCGCCCGCCGCCGGGCCGGGGTGCGGTCTCGCAGGGATCCTGCGACCGGCCGTGCACGGCCCGGAGCGCCGTTCCGGAGCCGTTGTCAGTGGCCGGTGGCAGACTCCTGGACATCCGTAACCATCATGCTGGCTGCGTGTGGACGGAAGGCCCCGCCGACAGCGCGGCGGGGCCGCTCGACGGACGAAGGAAGGAACGCGCATGGCGGGAGCCGGGGGCAAGGGGAGCGCGGCGAAGTTCCGGGCCGTCACGGCGCTTCAGCGCCACGTGGTCAATCCGCTCTCCCGCCGGATGCCGGGTCAGACCCTGCTGGAGACCACGGGCCGCAGCAGCGGTGTCCCACGCCGCACACCGGTCGGCGGGCGCCGCGAGGGGCGGCGGTTCTGGCTGGTGTCCGAACACGGCGACCGGGCGCAGTACGTGCGCAACATCCGCGCCGACCCGCGGGTGCGGGTGAGGGTCTCCGGCCGCTGGTACACCGGGACGGCCCGGCTGCTCGCCGACGACGACCCGTACGCCCGCCTCGCCGCGCTGCCGCGGCTGAACAGCGCCGTGGTCCGCGCGGTGGGCACCGATCTGCTGACCGTCCGCATCGACCTCGACGCCGAGTGATCCGGCCGCACCCGGGCCGCGTCCCGGAGCAGTGCACAGAGCGAACCGGCGCACCGTGGAGAGGGCCCACCATGCAGCAGCCCGTGGCCGTCCCGGACCAGAACCGACGTGCCGTCACCTTCCGGGCGCTGCACGAGGGTCCCGACCCCTTCGTGATGCCCAACCCGTGGGACGCCGGGACCGCGCGGGTCCTCAGCGGGCTCGGCTTCGCGGCACTGGCCACCACCGGCGCGGGCCTGGCGCACGCCCGCGGACTGCCGGACAGCCGTGTCACCCGGGACGTCCTCCTCGACAACGCCAGGACCGTCGCCGAGGCCACGCCGCTGCCGGTCTCCGCCGACCTGGAGAGCGGCTTCGGCGAAACGCCCGACGACGTCGCGGAGACGATCCGGCGCGCCGCCGCTGCCGGTCTGGTCGGGGGCTCCGTCGAGGATTCCACCGGCCGGGACGAGGACCCCGTCCGCCCTCTGGGAGAGGCGGCCGAGCGGGTCGCCGCAGCCGTGGCCGCCGCCCGGGAACTCGACTTCCCCTTCACCGTCACCGCCCGCGCCGAGAACTTCTTCCAGGGACGGCCCGACCTGCCCGACACCATCCGCCGCCTCCAGGCGTACGAGGAGGCGGGCGCCGATGTGCTCTACGCACCCGCACTGCCGGACGCCGACGCGATCCGCGCGGTCTGCTCCTCCGTCGGCCGCCCGGTGAACGTCCTGATGGGATCGCCCGCCCTGCGGCTGAGCGTGCGCGAACTCGGTGCGCTGGGCGTGCGCCGGATCAGCGTGGGCTCCGCGCTGTCCCGGGCCGCGCTGGGCGCCGTCGTCCGCGCGGCCCGGGAGATCCAGGAACGGGGCACCTTCACCTTCGGCGCGGACGCCATCCCCTACGCCGAGGCCAACGCACTCATGACACCCGCTGCTCCGGCCGGGCCGGGGGAGTGACCCCGGCCGTCCGGACGCTCGGCGGCCTGAGCACCACCAGGAACGGAATGCCCCCGGGGCCAGGGGATTTGAGGGCAGCCGAACACGGCCGGGCACGCGGGCTGCCGCGTGCCCGGCCCCCGGAGCCGGCCCTCCCCGGGCAGGCGTGGGGGCCACCGGCGGCCCTGTCTACGATGTCGGGCATGGCGAAGCGCAAGGTGCAGCGACGGGCGCGGGCGATACTCGGCGAGCAGCCCGTGGCGCTGGTCTGGTGCGAGCTCCACACGTCCCTCCCGGTACCGCCGAAGGACGTGCACCGCGCCGCAGGCAGAGGCCGGCTGAAGCCGGGGCACCACTGGCTGCTGTACGTCGGCGCCGTCGTGTTCTTCTTCGTCGTCGTGCCGATGATGCTGATCGACAAGCTCGGCAGGAAGGGCGACCGCGCACCGGGAACGGGGAGCGCGGGCCCCCGACGCTCCACCCGGGACCGCGGCGCCGCGGACGACCGGGTGGACGATCCAGCCGCCGGCGTCTTCGACGGCGACTGGAACCTGACCGCCGGCCGACTTCTGCTGCGCTGGTACGGCCACTCGCCCAACCCCCGGCGACTGGTCGTGCTGGCGCACGACCGCATCTGCGTGGCCGCCTCTCCGCGCCGCAGGCTGTCACCCATGAAGGCCGGGGACTTCGTGCCCGTCGCGGAGTTTCCGCTCGGGGAGGCCCGGCTCGAAGGCGAGGCGGGCCAGCCGCGCGGATTCGCCACGTTCAGGATCCGCTTCGCCGACGGATCCTGGATCCAGGTCGGCCGCCTCGGCGAGCCCGAGGACGCCGACCACTTCCTGCGCACGATCAGCGCCTGACCGCCCCTGGCGACCTGTCCGGCTCCGCCCCCTCGTCCGGCCTCGGCCCGGCAAGGGCCCGGTCCCGCACCTGCTCCGCGGCATACGGGGCGCCGCGTTTGCCGCGGAGCACGGCTGCGGCGCGCCGGTGGTCGTGGTGCCGTTCGCCCGGCGTCCCTGTGGGGACCGATGGTCCCCGACCGGAGGGACCGTCGGCGCCGCGTCCGTGCCCCGTTCGCCCGGCGCCGCGTGGGGCAACGGCCGACAAGGTGGTCATGGACACGCACAGTGCGCCTCCTCGTGGAAGGGAACCCGCCATGGCACTGCACCAGCGACCGGGACCTCGCACCGACCGGGACCTGACGAACGGCTCCGCCCCCGTCCCGGACCCCGGCACCTCCGCGGCGGCCCGGCAGGCGGCAGCCGGATCCGCGGCTCTGGCCCGTACCGCGGCCACCGCTCGGCTGCTGACGGCTCTCACCTTCCTGTGGGCCTTCGGCGACAAGACCTTCGGCTGGGGCTACGCGACCCCGTCCGGCAAGGGCTGGATCGACGGGGGCTCACCGACCCGGGGCTTCCTCAGCGGTGTCTCCGCCGGTCCGCTGGAGGAGGTCTGCCACTCCTGGGCCGGAGCCGCGTGGGCGGACTGGCTGTTCATGCTGGGTCTGCTGGGCATCGGCGTCGCGCTGGCGAGCGGGGTGGCGCTCCGGGCCACCGCGGTCGCCGGAACGCTGATGATGGCGCTGATGTGGGCCGCGGAGTGGCCGCCCGCGCGCCATCTCTCCGACGGGGCGCCGAGCATGTCCACCAACCCGCTGGTGGACTACCACGTGCTCTACGCGGCCCTCCTGACGGTTCTCGCGGTGGCCTGCGCGGGGCGTACCTGGGGTCTGGGGCGCTGGTGGGAGCGGCAGCCGGTGGTGCGCCGGAACCGCTGGCTGCGCTGATCCGCCGAGAGGGAGCACGACGCGGACGTGTACCAGGGGCGGCCGGCCACGGCCGCCCCTTCGGCGTTCCGCCGCGCCCGCCGCGGCGTCGGGGCTCTGCCGCGGCCCGCGCCCGCGGATGGGCGTGCCGGACGGGGCCGTTCGGCCCTGGCCGATCCGCCCCGGCGCGGCGCTTCCTGGCGAGGAAGCCCTCGCGTGTCCGCGGGGAGCGGGCGAGCCGGGACAGCCGGAGCTGCTGGATGACGGACGCCGCCGCCACGACGCGGAAGCCGGTCAGGGTCTTCCTGCTCGACGACCACGAGGTGGTACGCCGAGGGGTGCACGACCTGCTGGACACCGAATCCGACCTGACGGTGGTCGGCGAGGCCGGCACCGCCGAGCATGCGCTGACCCGAATCCCCGCGCTGCGCCCCGATGTCGCGGTGCTGGACGTGCGACTGCCGGACGGCGACGGGGTGACCGTCTGCCGGGAGCTTCGTTCCCTGGCTTTGTTCGCGAGTTGTGAAGTCGGTTGTTGACGGATTTGGGAGGCGCCCTGGTCCACGGTCGGGTGATGTTCACGAGTTTGGGAGGCACCTGGGTGCTTGCCACGGCAGCATCGGGTTGTTCCTGGTGAAAGGTCCTGGTCATGCCGCCGATGTCGAAGGTCGAGCCGTATGCGGCGATCCGGCGTGACCACCGTGGCGGCATGTCGATGCGACAGCTGGAGCGCGCGCACGGTGTGACGTGGCGGACGGTGCGGAAGGCGTTGGACTCGGCCTGGCCGGAGCCGCGGAAGAAGCTGCCGCCCCGGGAGGCCGCCCTGGACCCGTTCAAGCCGGTGATCGACGCGATCTTGCGGGCGGATCTGGACGCTCCGCGCAAGCAGCGGCACACGGTCACCCGGATCTTCCACCGGCTGATCGAGGAGCATGCCGCGGAGGTCTCCTACGGCATGGTCCGACGCTCCGTCGCTGTCCGGAAGCCGCAGATCCTCGTGGAGTCGGGGAAGGCGCCGCTGGAGGCGTTCATTCCGCAGACGCACCCGCCGGGCATGGAGGCCGAGGTCGACTTCGGCGAGGTGACGGTGCGGCTGGCCGGCGAGCTGGTCATCTGCTACCTCTTCTCGCTCCGGCTGTCGTATTCGGGCAAGGCCGTCCACCGGGTGTTCGCCTCCTGCGGTCAGGAAGCGTTCTTCGAAAGGTACGTGCACGCGCTACGGACGCTGGGCGGCGTCCCCCGCAGCAAGGTGCGCCACGACAACCTCGAGGGGGCTGTCGCACAGGTGCTGGGGCTGAAGCGGGCCCGGGTGGAGTCGGACCGCTGGATCGCCTTCAAGTCGCACTTCGGCATCGAGAGCTTCTACTGCCGGCCCGGCATCGAGGGCGCCCACCAGAAGGGCGGGGTCGAGGGGCAGATCGGTTACTTCCGCCGCAACCACTTCGTCCCCGTCCCGGAGGTCGGCTCGCTGGCCGAGTTGAACGAGCTGGTCGAGCAGTGGGACCGGCAGGACGACGCCCGCCGCATCGGCTCCCGGCCCAAGACCGTGGGCGAGTATTTCGCGGAGGAGCGGCCGTTGCTGATGCCGCTGCCCGAGGAGCCCTTCGAGACGGGCCGGATCTTCATGCCGCGGGTCGACCGCTACAGCCAGATCCCGGTATGGCCAACCGCTACTCGGTCCCGGTCCGCCTGATCGGCCGACGAGTACGCGTGGTCCTTCACGCCTCTCACCTGGTCGTCTATGACCAGAACGTCGAAGTGGCCCGACATGAGCGGCTCATCGCCAAAGGCGGCTGCCGCCTCGAGTTGGACCACTTTCTCGAAGCCCTGGTCCGCAAACCGGGTGCGTTCCCCGGTGCGACCGCGCTGGAGCAAGCCCGCTCAGCGGGAAAGTTCATCCCGGTCCACGACGCCTGGTGGTCCCAGGCCCGCAAGGTCCACGGCCAGCGGGATGGCACCCGAGCACTGATCGAGGTGCTGCTGCTGGGCCGCCACCTGCCCCACGAACACATCGTCGCAGGCCTGGCCGCCGCGCTGCGGGGCGGCGCACTGACCGCCGATGCCGTCGCACTGGAAGCCCGCAAAGCCGCCCAAGCCGAGAACGAACCCGCGACGACACCCCAGGTGCACCCCCGCACGGGCAAGCCGGCAGCGACCGTGACCTCGTTGTACGAGTGGCGCCTGGCGCATCTTCCCCCCGGACACGCGGCCCCTGCCCTCGGTGACCGCCTACGACCAGCTGCTTCACCATCGCCGCACCAGCGGCGGTGACCATCGTGAGGGAGAAGCCCAGTGACCCTGCTCCGCCAGCGAGGCTTGACCGAGCAGGCCGCCGACGCCGCCATCGACACCGCCTGCCGCATGCTTCGGCTTCCCTCGATCCGCGGCGTGTTCTCCGAGATCGCCGACCAGGCGGTCAAGGACCAGATGACCTACCGCGGCTTCCTCGCCGAACTCCTGATGGCCGAGTGCGACGACCGGGACCGCCGCCGCTCGGAACGGCGGATCAAGGCTGCGAACTTCCCCAGGGAGAAGTCCCTGCGAGCGTTCGACTTCGATGCCAATCCCAACATCGACCCGGCCACCGTCCACACCTTGGCCAGCTGCGACTGGATCAAGAAAGGCCAGCCGCTCTGCCTTATCGGCGACTCCGGCACCGGCAAGTCCCACATGCTCATCGCGCTGGGCACCGAGGCCGCGATGAAGGGCTACCGGGTGCGCTACACGCTCGCCACGAAACTGGTGAACGAGCTGGTCGAGGCCGCCGACGAGAAGCAGCTGAACAAGACCATCGCCCGCTACGGCCGCGTCGACCTGCTCTGCATCGACGAACTCGGCTACATGGAACTCGACCGCCATGGAGCCGAACTCCTCTTCCAGGTCCTGACCGAACGCGAGGAGAAGAACAGCGTCGCCATCGCCTCCAACGGGTCCTTCGGCGGCTGGACCAAGACCTTCACCGACCCCCGACTCTGCGCGGCCATCGTCGACCGCCTCACCTTCAACCGGCACCATCATCGAAACCGGCACCGACTCTTACCGCCGCGCCACCACCCGAGCACGAACATCGGAGGCCAACGTCGGTTGACTACCTCATCCGGCCCACAAGCACGGAGACCGTGACCTCCTCCGTGAAGTACTCGTCCGGCGGAAGCGACTGACGGATCCGCTCCGCGAACGCCGGCCGAGCGCCCGGCCCGGGCAGCTCATCGGCGGGGATCGCCGAGTAGACCCCGCCGATGAGCTGGTCAAAGCTCAGCTCATCGCTATATGTGATCACGCTCTCGTGCACAGCCTCGAAGCCGGCGGCCTCCAGTGCCTGCGCATAACGGTCCCGGTCGGATGCGCCGGTGCCGCAGGACGCCTTCAGCTTCGTGCCGAAATAGTCTTCCAAGCAGATCCGTAGCACTCGTGACCACTCGGCGTCCTGCAGCCACAGTGGCGTCCCGTTGGCGATCACGGCGATGCCTCCTCCAGAACGGATTAGCGGAGACAGCGCACGGAAGAGCTCCTGATGGTCCATCCAGTGGAGTGCCTGTCCCATGACCGCCATCGCCAGCGACCGCTGGCCCATCAGCTCGCCGAGCACAGGGACGTCACTATCGGCACCGAGGACCCATGTCGCATTGCGCACATCGCAGCTCGCGGCTGTGTCCCTGGCAAGCCGAAGCATGTCCGGCTCCGGATCCATGCCGATGACTGAGCCGACCCGCGAGGCGAGCGGGATGGCCAGCTGGCCAGTTCCGCACCCGAGGTCGAGCACGATGTCGTCCGCGGTCAGTGAGAAGGCCGTCTGCAGCGCGTCGAGAGTTTGAGACGGATAGCCACGCCGGAACTTCGCGTAGAACTCGGCAACGTCGCCACTGAATCCCACAGTCATGGGTCCACCCTGAACAAGCGCGGGCTCCGGCGACAGCGCCGCGACGAACAGATCGCTACCGGCTGAAACCGGACCGGACCGTGGCGGAGCCGACACAGCCACCGTCTGCCAGCTCGAGGCGCCGTCAAAACTCATCGACATCTCAGCGTTTCAAGATCGGGAAGTGCCGCCCAAACCCATCAACAAGTGCTGTCCAGAGACATCAACGAAGCCACGTTCCCGGATGCCTGAGTCGGCCTGTCCGATGCTGACCTCGTTCGACGACGAGGAGGCGCTGCTGGACGCCATCCTGGCCGGCGCGTCGGGCTACGCGCTGAAGCAGATCACCGGTACGGACCTGGTGTCCGCCGTGCGGACGGTGGCCTCGGGGCAGTCCCTGCTGGACCCGTCGGCCGCCGCCTCCACCTCGCCGAGAAGACGGATTCGGCCGGCGCCGACGCGGTCGGACGGGGTCAGGCGTGCGGGACGACGGCCACCGGACAGCGCGCGTGGTGCAGCACCGCCTGGGCGACCGAACCGACGTGGGTACCGAAGTGCGAATGCCGCACCCGGCGCCCGACGACCACCAGCCGCGCACCTTCGGACGCCGACAGCAGTGCGGGCCCGCCGCCGGCCAGTTCGACGTGCTCGACCACCGGGACCTGCGGATAGCGGTCCCGCCAGGGTGCGAGGGCCTCGCTCAGCGCCTTCTTCTCGTAGGGGACGGGGCCGTCGGCTTCCGCCATCGCCCCCAGCCCGGTCAGCGCGTACGTCTGGACCGGCGGCAGGTTCCAGGCCCGTACCGCCCGCAGGGTGGTGTGCCGGGCAGCGGCTGCCCGGAACGCGAACTCCAGGACGTCGGCGCTCTCCTGCGGGGTGCCCTGCTGTCCGACCACCACCTCGGCGTCGTCGGCCGGGCGCACTTCCGCATCCGTGGGGCGGACCGAGACCACGGGGCATTCGGCCGCCGCGACCACCTGCTGCCCGCACGATCCCAGGAGGAAGCCCAGCAGCCGCCCGTGCCCCCGGGTGCCCAGTACCAGGCTCCGGGCCCGCCGGGCCTCGTGCAGCAGCGCCGGAACCGCCTTGTCGGGGAGGATCGTCGCCGTGCACGGCAGGTCCGGGTGCCGCCGGGCCACTCGGTCCCGGGCCTCGCGCAGGATGGCGTTCGCGGCCCGCTCCTCGGTCTCCCGCTCCTGCTCGACCGGCACGTTCAGGGGCTGCCAGAGCCAGGCGTGCACCAGTCGCAGGGGCGTGCCGTGGAGTACGGCCTCGTCGGCCGCCCAGTCCACCGCGGCCATGCTCTCGGTGGAGCCGTCGACCCCGGCCGTGATCACCGTGTCCGTCATGCTCTTCCCGCCTGTCCTCGGCCGCACGGTCACCCTCCGGGCCGTGGGGCCGATGTGTCGTGACGCTCGTGGTGTGTCGTGTGGGGCGCGATGTCGTCCCACGGCTTCAGCATCCGCTCGCACGGGTGTGCGCCGGGAGGGCCGACCGGCCCTGTCCGCCCGGCCGACCGGGCCCGGAGAGCGAGGCGGCCGGCCCGGTCAGGCGGTGCCCGGCCCGGGCCACGTGGCCACCGGTTCGCCTCGGAAGGAGGAGCCGCTCGGCAGTTCGGCCGCGTGAGGGGCCGGGACCGGGCGCGTCGCGAGCGGTGCGCGCAGACCGGGACGAGCATGGTGGGCCGGACGTCAGGGCACCAGCGCGTGGAGGTCGAGGTCCAGCGGGAACGGGACGGCGAGCTTCAGCCGGGCCCGGTGGATGCCGGTGGCGACGCAGGAGCCGGTCATGGCGAGCCCTGCCCGGCAGAGTGCCGGAAGGGGGCGGACGAGTCGGCCTGTACGCCGGGTTCTGGCCCGCTGCTGGCAGAGTAAGGCTGTGACCTGCGTTTCAGGGCCGACGGGCCGGGCCGCCCAACGCTCTGGGACTTGTGAGGGACTTTTCCTCGTTCAGGGACTTACCGGTGCGTTCGAGAGCCAGGACTGCAGCGACTTCATGCCCCGCGCGCCGGCCTGCGGCATGAAGTGTGTGTAGGTGCGGAGAGTGAAGGCCGGGTCGGAATGACCGAGCCACTTCGCGAGCGAGACGATCGACTCGCCAGCTTCCAGCATGATGGAGGCGTACGTGTGACGAAGTACATGGAAGCCGTGCTCACGGCTGGGCTCCCAGACCCTGGACGGCTTCTCACCCTCCGCCGGTACAGCGAGGGGTGAGATGACGCCTGCGGCAGCGAGCGCCGGCTTCCACGTTTTCGTGTTCCACACCGACCGGTTGATCACCGACCGTCGGGTGGTGTAGACGAGCAGCGGGACCGTTACCAAGCGTCGCTGAGATCGGGGAACGTCCGGTTCTTCCGGATCGAGCCAAGGCAGGGTGACGTTGACCGGAGGGAAGCGCTCCTGGTGGCTGATGATGCGCTTGGCCAGAGACGGAGGGAGCGGCACGTCCCGCTCCTTGCCTCCCTTGGGCGGGCCGAAGTAGAGCTGCGACTTGTACCTGATGACCTGCCTCTCGATGTGGGCGAAGTCCTCATGCACGTCGTCCGTGCTGAGCGCGAATGCCTCCCCTTGCCTCAGTCCTGACCCCACGCCGAGGTCGACCGTGACCTGATACCGCTCGGGCAGATGTCCCCTCACGCGTTCGACACGGTCCCGATGCCACGCCCGCGCCTTCCTCTCCGGCCTCTTAGGTGGCTTGATCGAGCGGCTGCCCTTGCAGGGGTTGCGGTACAGCCGCTTGTCCTCGACGGCGGCTTCGAGGATGGCCTTCAAATAGACCCAGGCCAGGTGCGCGGTACCCGCTCCGACCTCACGCTGGATGTCAGCAGACCAGCGACGGAGCTCAGCGACGCCAATGTCCCGTAGGGCGAGATTGCCCAGGCGCGGTAGCAAGTGCCCCCAGATGCGGTACTGCATGCTCTCCAGCGTCTGTGCTGGGTGAACTTGGGAGGGCCACCAGTGCTTCTCGACGTACTCGCTGAGGATGATCGCGCCGTCGCGTGCGTCCACGAAGTCGCTACGTCGCGAGTCGGTTTGGGCCTCGGCAAGCCAAGCTTTGGCGTCCGCGACCGTATCGAACGACCGGTCCCGAACCTCGGGGATTCCCTTCACGCGGTACCGAGTGCATTTTCCCCAAAGCGTGGTGCGTTCGCGTTTCCCGGTTTCCTTGTTCGGACGTTTCTTTAGCCACCTGTCTTCTATGTAACCAGGCAATGGTGTTCTTGCTCCTTGGGTCACTCGCGTTGGTTGCACGACTGATGCTTGTAACGCCTCGCCCATCACGTTCGAATCCCGACGCGGGCGGTAAGTTTCGTGATCTTCCCCCTTCAGGCGTTACCGCTTCCAGCGAGCAGTTCGACGCTGTGGTGGCCTGCTGAACGGGCTACGGGAGGGATTGGACCGGGAGTCCGCAGACTCCTGCGCGGCCACCCACTCTTCCAGAGCGGATATGCGGTACATCACTCGACGACCCATGCGGAAGCTAGGCGGACCCTGCCTGCGGTGCCTCCACACGTAAAGGGTGTTGGCCGAGATGCCGAGATACTGGGCAGCTTTCGGCAGTGTGAGAAAAGACGGTGGTGGCAGGTGCGGTTGGTACTCGGACACGTGGACTCCCGTCTCGCTGTCGGTGTAAGGGGAGTGTCCACGGGAAAGACGACTTGGTGGTGCCGAGGTTTTGTGGTAACTGAGGTCTGTCTTCCCAGCGATTGCGAATGCCCGGCGTGGCTTCCGCTGGCCAGGGTGAAGCATGCGCATGTGGGCAGGTGGTTGCTTGCGGCCAGGTGGTTGCTGAGGGGAAGCTGGGCTGTCATTTGGATCGCTGTGGAGAACACACCAGGCGCTTCCCAGCATGGCGGGGTCTTCGGACCAAGACCGTCTCTAGAATTCAGCACCACCCCTGGCTGATCTCATCGAACAGCGCCGCGTGTTCGGCTGCAGGTTGTGCGACCGCACGCGGGCTCAGTTCAGAGAAACCTCGGGCTGAGGGGGCTTCCGAGACGTTAGTCGGCCGCTCGTGTAGCGGGCGCCATGTGTCTTGTTAACCAGCATGACGACCGTCCACATCGGGCTCCTGTTCCTCTATGCCGACCGTATCGAAGAAACCCATGAGTTCTACAGCGCCATGGGTCTGGTCTTCGTCGAGGAAAGAGCACGGGGTCCGGGCCCGTTCACTACTCTGCCTCGCTGCCCGGTGGTGTGGTCGTTGAGGTGTACCCCGCGACCGGTCGGCGGCCCGCTTCCAGCGTCCGGCTCGGCTGCCACGTCGTGGGGCAAGAGAGCCCGCCTTGGTCTGCGAGGCGGCACGTGGTCAGAGAATCGGTGGGCGGCCTGCGCGAGCCAGGCGGGCGACGGTGTGCCAGCTCATTCGGGAGCGTGTCCCGTGGCCTCCTCGCAGGCCCTCTACAAAACCTGTCAGGGAGGCCCGTAGAGCGGACATGCCGCGAAGGCGCCACAGGTTCAGCAGCAGCCAGGCTGACAGGTTGAGCGGGACCAAGGCGATAGGGAGGTTGCGTCGGGCGAGCCAAACCCGGTTGCGGGCGTTGAGCCGGTAGAAGGTGGCGTGGCGGGCCGGGTCGGTGGCGGGGTGGTGGACGACGACGTCGGGCATGTAGCGGCCGGTGTAGCCCTGGTTCCACAGCCGCCAGGCCAGGTCCACGCCCTCGTGGAAAAGGAAGAAGTGGCCGGGCCAACCACCGGCGTTGTCGTAGGCGGTGCGGCGCACCATGACGACGCCCTCGGCCATGACCGTGACGGTGCCGGGGCGGGTTGGATCGGCGGCGCGCAGGCGGGGGACCCAGCGGCGCAGGGTGGTCCCGGTATCCGGGTCCGCGATGCGGGGCTGGATGTACGCCAGGCCGGGGTCGGCTGCGAGCGCGTCGACCAGGGTCCGGAGGGCGTGGGGCTCTGGCAGGTGGGCGTCGTTGTCGAAGAAGAACAGGTAGTCGCCTTTGACCGCGTTGGCGCCGACGTTTCGGCCCTCGGGGATGCCCACGTTCTCCTGCAGGGAGACGGTCCGTGCTCCCTCTGGTACGTGTTCGGGGGTGCAGCCGTTGCCCACGACGACGATGTCGAGTTCGACGTCCTCCTGCGCCAGGAGGGAGGCCATCGCCCGGGGGAACTCGATGGGCCGGTCGTTCATCGTCAGCACGACGGCGCCGATGGCGGGGAGACTCACGTGGGCTGGTCCTTTGCGCGCGGATGGGGGTGAGACCGGCGGGCCGCGCCCCCGGCCTCATGAACGGCGGGTTACGACTGGAGGACACCTTAATGCGCGTGGTGTGCGCCTGCCGACGCTCGAACGCTGGCACTCAGGGCGTCCAAGGCGGCGGACAGGAGGGCGCACAGACTGGTGAAGGTGAGGGGCTGGGTCTGCCGGGGCCGCCGGTCGAGGAGGGAGTCGGCTATGGCGAAGGCAGCGGCTGCGTCGATGGCTCGGTGAGCGGCGGCGGCGAACACGCCGGCAGCTTCCATGTCAGCGGTCAGGATGCCGTCGGTGCGGTAGCGGGTGATCTCTGGGACGGTTTCGCGGTAGGGCGCATCGGTGCTCCACCCGTCTCCGAGCCGGAAGGGGACTCCTGCGGCGCGCAGGGCGGCTACCAGGTGCTGCGTCAGGTCGGATGAGGGGATGGCGCTGCGTCCGGGGGGCAGGTAGTGGTGGGAGACGCCTTCGTCGCGCAGGGCGGCGTTACAGACCGCGGTGTCGCCGGGGACCATGTCCGGCTGGAGAGTGGCCGCGGTGCCGACCGTGATCACGCGGGTGATGGCTAGGGCAACGAGCTGTTCGAGGACCAGTACGGCGGCCGGTGCGCCGATGCCGAACCCTCCGCAGATGCCGAGAGTGCGGCCGTCGTGTTGGACGATCAGCAGCTGCCCGCGGACCCAGCCTTCCAGCACGCGCGGGCGGTAGCGGTGGAGTGCGTGCTGGAGGAGGCGCGGTTGGTAGACCATCGCCACCCCGTCGAGTCCGCCGAGGCTCGCCCCGTGGCCGTGGATGCTGCGCACCCAGGCGGCGTGTTCGGCCGGGTCGGGGGCGGCTGAGTGGGTGTGCTTGTCGGGGAAGAGGGGGAACGTCGGCTGTCTCACCGTCCCTCCCTGGACAGGATCGCGTCGGTGAACTGCTGTTCGGCGTCGCGGTTGACGTGGTTGCTGGTGTGCCAGGGCAAAACCGGTTCGTCCATGTGCCGCAGGTGCCGGTTGTAGTCCAGGCCGCGTTTGTCCAGTGCTTCCACGAGCTTGTCCTTGGTCAGGGTGCGCAGATCGGTGCCGGCCGTGTAGAGGTCTTCCAGGACGTGTCCGATACGGCGGTCCCCGCGGGAGCAGACGACTTCGAGGTGCATGCGACTGGTGTCTCCGGGCACGACCCGGTAGTGCTGCGTGTACTGCTCCTCTCCGACGAGCGTGCGCAGCCTGTCGGCGATCTGCTCGGCGTAGTCCTCGACGAGGTCCGGGTCGGCCATGCGCAGCCGCTGACTGAGCGTGCCCGGTTTGGGCATGAATTGGTGCAGTTTGACGATGACGCTGCCGTCCGTGTGGCCCAGCCGCTCGCGTACGTCGCGGGCGTAGTCGGCGATGGCCAGCCGGTCTGCGGAGCGCTCGCCGGGCGCTCCGACGATGAAATACAGCATGATCGTGTTGACGTCTTTGCTGGCCCGACACAGGTCGATCGCCTTGTTCACGCGTTCGCGTGTCTGCGTCTTTCCGTAGAGGGCGACCAGGTCGCCGGCGGCCCATTCCGGTGCGATAGTGATGATGCCGCGGGCCTGGGACAGGTTCAGCTCGGTGAACAGGTGCCCGAAGTCGCCCAGTTCGGTGACGGAGTCCAGGTAGTGGGCGCTGAGTTCGTCCGCGCGGACTGACCCGATGATGGTGGTGACCTTGCGTCCGTCGGCAGCGGCCCGCTGCGCGTAGGCGTGGATGTGTTCGAGGAGTTCCTGCCGGTGGCGGTACTGGGTGAACGTCGGCGCGCTGATGATGACCTTCTCGACCTGAAGGTCCTCCAGGCGGTCGACGTAGCGGGTGAGCATGTCCAGCGGGGCCTGCCGGAAGGGCGGGACGCCCAGGTTGCAGAAGCCGCAGGAGTGGCGGCATCCGACCACGGGGTGGAGGCCGGCGGCTGTCCCGTCGGTGAGGGGGTAGGTGAAGTGCGCCGGGTGGAGGTCGCCCACCTCCAGGTACTGGGCGTGCACGGCCTCCGGAGCCGTCGGGGCCTTGGGCTGGACGTGGCGTACACCGCCGCCAGGGAGGAAGTCGGGGGCGTACAACGACGGCACGTACAGGCCCGGCACGCCGACGATCTGTTCGTACAGCGGGGCGTGGGCTGCGCTGGGCTGGGCGCGGTAGGCGTGCAGGATGCGCAGCAGCTCGGGCAGGGAGCGTTCGGCTTCGCCGAGGGCGACCACGTCGAGGTAGTCGGCCATCGGCTCGGGGTCGGCCAGTCCGCTGTTGCCGCCGACGACGAGCGGATGGACGCCGGGCAGCCGGTCGGCCGCTCGCCTGGGGACGCCGGCCAGGTCCAGAAGGCGGAAGACACTGTGCAGGTCTCCGCTGTTGATCACCGACAGGCCCAGGACGTCGGCCTCGCTCACCGGGAGGGGGGATTCGATGCTGCGGTACGGCTCGCCATCCGGGATGACGAGCTGGTTGCCGTCCCGGACCAGGCAGTCGTACTGGATGGCCCGTTCGGCGAGGGCCGGGATGTCCTCGCTCCTGTTGATCAGGTCGTACAGGCTCATCGGGCCGTTGCACATGAGGCTGTAGGGGTGTCCGAACGGCATGACGAACACCATGCGCAGTAACCCGGCCGGGTCGGTGTGCGGGTAGGGCGGGGTGAGCTGCATCTCGCGGGCGCGGATGCCGTCGATCTCTTCGGTCTGCTGGGACATGGCCGTTGCTCCCTCAGTCGGTGGTGGCGTACGTGCGGGCGATGTGGGCGGTGGACTGCTCGATGGCGTCGCAGACCGCCGCCTCCTCTGGGGGTCGCATGCGCGGGTGCATGCAGGGGCACAGCAGGCGGGCAGCGAGCTGCTCGGCGCGCGGGCAGCGCTGCCCGCGGGTGTGGTCACGGATCAGGCGGTGGCCCAAGTAGGTGGGCGGATCGTTGACGATGCTGCCGACGCCATACCGGGCGGCCAACAGCTCCATCAGCTCATCGCGGCCGGCCCCGGCCCAGGGCTCGGGGACCAAGAGGTTGTGCCGGTAGTACAGATGCCGCCGTTCGCCCACGGCGGGGGGCAGCGAAAGCTCCGCGGTGCCGGCCAGGCGGCGGGATCGCTCGTGTGCCCGGGTGACACGGGCGTCGTTCATCTGATCCAACCGGGCAAGCTGCACAAGCCCGACCGCCGCTTGGGCCTTGCTCATCATCTGGTTGGTGCCCCAGCGCTCCCGGCCGCCATAGGTGCGCAGCCATCGCAGCTGCTCGCCCAGGGCCGGGTCGTTGGTGGTGACCATGCCGCCTTGGCCCAGGGTGGTCATCAGCTTCTTCGACTCGAAGGAGAAGACGGTCGCCCAGCCCTCCGACCCCACCCGCACGCCCGAGGGAGCCCGGCCACCGCACGCGCGCGCGGCGTCCACGATCACCACCGGCGGCCCGTGTACCGGGTGGGGATGACGTTCGGCGAGGTCCAGGAAAGGCCGCAGGTCGGCACATGCTCCGTTCCAGTGAGTGACCAGAATGACCCGGGTGCGGGGCGTGATCACCCGCTCCGCATCGGCGGGGTCGAGGTTGAGCGTGACCGGTTCGGGCTCGGCCAGGATCAGGCGACCGCCCTGGCTGATGACCGCGAGGTGCGGCCCGACGAAGTTGAGCGCACAGGAGATCACCTCGTCCCCGGGCGCGAGCCTCAGGTGGTGCAGCACCATCTCCAGGGCGGTGCCGCCCGAGTTGAATGCCACGGCATGCCGTGCTCCGGTGTACGTGGCGAAGGCCGCCTCGAACGGGTCGCTGTAGGACGTGGCTCTCCATCCGGTGCGCCAATTCGCAGACTCCGCGAGGACCCGGCGCAGCGCTTCGTGCTCGGCTTCCGTGTACCAGCCGCCTTGCGCGGGTTCCACGGGCCACCGCAGAGCATGGAGAGAGCGGGGAACTGTGGAGGGATCGGTGGGCATCAGCCTCTCCCTTGCATGTAGTGGCTGGCACGACGTTCCAGTGCCGTGATCGCCTCGACTTTCTTGGCAGCCGAGGAGGTGCTGTCGAACCGGTAGGTCAGCCACTCCGCGACAAGGCGGCGGGCGAGCTGGAGCCCGATGACGCCCTGTCCCAGCGCCAGCACCTGTGCGTTGTTCGAGAGGACCGCGGCCTGGACGGAGAGTGAGTCGTGGGCGGTGACGGCGCGGACGCCCGGCACCTTGTTCGCGGCCACGGCCATGCCCAGTCCCGTGTGGCACACCAGCAGCGCGCGGTCCGCCTCCCCGCACGCGACGAGCTGAGCAGCCGCGAAAGCGACCTCCGGGTAGGTGGCCGCAGACTGCTGGCCGGGGCTGCCCTCGATGACACCGCCCACCAGGCGGTGAGCGTGCAGATCGCCCGTCAAGACGGACTTGTAGGTATCGCCGGCGCGGTCGGAGCCGATTGCTACGCGCAGTGCCCCGTACTCGGTGTCACCCACGGGCTTCGACCGCTCGGTCGTTTCGCAGCGGAGAGAGGGTCCCACCCAGGAGCCTCGCCAAAGCGGTGGTGACGCCCAGGTCGGGGAGTGCGGTTTCGAGCCAGGACCAGCGGCCTGCCGGGTTGAGGTCCACCAGCCACCAGGTGCCATCGCCGTCGACCAGCAGGTCGACGGTCGCATACGCAAGGCCGTAGGAGTCCATGAGGTCGGCGATCCCTTGCCTCACCTCGGCCGGTAGGGGGATGACCGAGTACGACAGCGACTCGTAGTCGGCGCGGAAATCCCCGCGCGCGCGGGCGCTGTGGGTGTCGATGCGGACCGGGAACATGCTGGACCCGATGACTGTCAGTCGCACCTCGTACACCTTGTCGATACGGCGCTGGAACTGGTGGACCGCGCTCTCGACCGTCTCGTCGAGCCCGTCCGGCGGCAGCGAGGTGGTGAAGAAGGTGCGCGCGCTGCCGTCCGGCAAGCTGATCTGAGGGCTCGCCAGGGCTTTCCCAACCAGCTCGCCGGGGGAACCGGAGGCGAACCGTGCCGCGCTGGGGTAGCTGTTGCCGATCCACGTGGCAGGCACGCGCAGGCCGCACTCGGCGGCTCGCGCCAGCACGCCGGCCTTGTTCTGGGCCGCTGTGACGCGTTCGGGGTGGTTGAGGTGCAGGCACGGCAGCGCGTGCAGTACGCCGGTGAGCCCGGCAACGGTCTCGCGCTGCGCCCAGTCACGGATGTCGCGGGGGCGCAGGCTGGTGTGGGTCAGGGGTGAGGGGTGCCACCACCACACGGCGCCGATGTCCTCAAGGCACACGTGATGTGCGCCGGTGCTCAGCGTGCCGTGCCACCCGGCAGGGCCGTGGCCGGCCGCCAGAGTGACCGGCTGGCGGGCAGGGTCGAAACGCAGCACCGGGGTGCCGAGTTTCCCGAGCTCCAGGATCACCTTGTCGGCGGCCAGGTCGTCAGCAGACGTCAGGACGACCACAGCTCCGGGGACAGACATGGGGGCTCCTATCAGTCTGGGGCGGGTGGTGGGCTCGCGGTCGAGCCCACCACCTCAGGGCGTGCTGCCTTCAGTGGCAAGCGGCCGTTACCACCAGTTGGTGATCATCGGCTCGGGGTCGTCGCCGGGCCTCCCGCTCACGGTGACCGCGGTCTTCTGCACGGAAGCGCCCGGGTGAGCCTGCACGAGAGGCGCCCCGTCGGGCGCCATGGTGACCTGGACCGCGGTGCTGTAAGCGCTGCCGGTGGCCTCGGGCGTGGTGGGAGCCACTGGTCCTTCGAACAGCCGCGCGGCGAACGGCAGGGCAGGGGCCGGACTTGAGATGGTCGGCATGTCAGATTCCTCTTTCTCGGTTCTCTCGGTGAGGGTGCTGCGCTCCAGGCGGAAAGCCCGGAGACGGCTCGGGGCGAGCGAAAGCGTGCTTCCGCCGCCAGTCACGCGGTGAGGTGGAGGTCGTCCAAGTCGATGGCCTCCACGCCGTGCAGGGTGCTGACGTCCCGGGCGGCGAGGGTCCAGCGGATGCGTGGATCGCCGAATCCCACGAAAGTGAGCCCGTCTCTCGTGCCGCTGTAGCGGATCTTCAGGGTCTTCGGGTGGTGGAGGAGGCCGGCCACGCCCCAGGGCTGGAAATGCCGGACGAAGGCAGCCACGTGGCCTCGGCGCAGATGCGGGCAGTCACGGACCGACTCGGCTGCACAGCTCTCATGCACGGGAGGTGAGGCGGTCCGCTCTCCCTCGCGGATGGGTGTCTCCCCACGCACGAGGACCATGTGCCGCTCGTCGCTCCTGTCGAAGGTGTCAGCGCCGCAGACCTGGCACAGCATGAGGCTCATCGCCTGCCGTTGACGCAGCGGATGGACACTGCCCAGCCGCGCCCGCCCCCGCCCCCGTGCGAGGGGCGCCCTGACCCACAGAACGCCGTTTCGCCGGTCGACGCCGCCCATGCGCGCCTCACCCTGGTAGCCAATGCCCGCGCCGCCGACGCCATGCCGCCGCTCGACCGGTGTCGGCATGTAGGAGTCCTCGTACTGCCAGGACGCGACGTAAGGCACGCGCAGGCCGTCTTCGTAGTACTGCTGAAGGCTCATGCGGCGGTCAGGAGGTGATCACTGAGCGGACGGTGCGGGCCGACGACGCGGCCGTCCGGCAGCAGCTCTCCCGTGTCATCGAACAGGACTACGCCATTGCACAGGAGCGACCACCCTTGCTCGGGGTGGAAGGCCAAAGGCTGCGCTGCTTCCCGGTCGCCTGCCTCGGCGGTCGGGCAGGACGGTTGGTGCGGACATCGCTCGGGAACGCGCGGAGCGGGAGTCATGGTGGTGGTGCCTTTCGTCGCGGTAGGTAGCGGTGTTGAGGCCGGCCGCCGCTCCTCCAGCCCATATGAGCGGCGGCCGGGGCGCTCGCCCCCGGGGGGCACCGGTACGGGTCGGCAGGCGGGGACGGCGCCGCGCCCCTCGGGGCGGCCGGCGTCCCCGGCCAGGTCTCGGGAGCGCGGCCGGGGAGGAAGCCCATCTGGAGGGTCTTCTCCGCCAAGTGGCCTGCACCCGGGCGAGGGGGCCTGCGCGGCAGAGACGACCGGTCAATGAGGTCAGGCGACGACCACAGCGGGTCAGGGTAGCCACGTCATGACCTGCTTCTCGGTCAGGACCTGGTGCTGCCACGTCCGCGTGACCAGGTGAGCCGGGTTGACCGCCTTCGCAGCCGCCAGGAGTTCACGGCCGTCTCGGCGGACGGCGTTGAGCGGCCGAGTGAGCTGCGCCGCCATCTGGGCCGCGCTCATCCCCTGGGCGATGAAGGGCACGAGGGCGCGCTGCTCGGGAGTCAGGAGCAGTTGCTCAGGCGGCAACGGCATCGGCTGGGTGATGGCGTTGACGGCGTAGCCGGTCGCGATCGCGGACTCGGTACTGCGGGCGCCGAACAGCTTGGACTTCGCCAGGTCGAGGTAGCCCCGGGCCGTACCCTCCCGAAGCCGGAGCCGGCTTGCGACCTCTCCGAGGGTGTTTCCCTCTGCTAAGCCTGCGAGGACCTGCCGTTCCCGGGGTGCGAGCTGGGGCCTGGCGACAGAAATGGTCACAGAGGTGCTCCTTGCCGGGAGGAGTGGTGGGGCGTGTCACGCGTCGTCTCCCATCAGGTCGAGGACGTCGAGGATCGCGAAGGCGTACCGCCGCAGGTGCGCGACGGCCTGGTCGGGTGGCGGGCGCTCGTCAGCGAGAGCGATCAGGCGCGCGATCTCCCGGGCGGGGCAGACCGCGGTACGGTGCGGTGCGAGCTGCTTCAGCTCGGTCGTCGCGCTGCGGAAGTGGTCGGTGATCCGCGCTGCCTCTGCTGGGTCCATAGGCGGGGCGCTGCCGCGCCGACAACGCCGCGGCAGCGGAAGCCGGAGGCGCACCAAGGCGTCGTCGAGCTTGGGGCGGCGGAGGCTGTCGGGGGCGGGCTGGGCCCGTTCGCCGACGATCTGCTCCAGCACGTCGTAGAGGTCGTCGCCGATGCCTTCCTCCGCCGCCAGCCAGCGGCGCATGGAGGCCAGGTACTTGATCAGCGTCTCGGTATCGGTGGAGTACCGGCGTCGCACCAGCGTGGCGGCGGTGGCGTCGTCTACGGCGGTCATCAGGCCCTCCCAGCGAGGCGGAAGGAGCACCAGGTCGTACGGCCGTCGCGGCTGACGCCCCAGCTCTGCGCGAGGGCAGCGACGAGAAGCAGCCCGCGGCCGGAGAGTTCATCAACGTCGGGGCGGCGCAGTTGAGCGGGCTCCGGGTTGTCGTCGGTGACCTCGATGCGCACCTCGTCGAGAACGCGCAGCACCCGCGCTTCGACGTCGCCGTTTCCGTGCTCCAGTGCGTTGGCGAGCAGTTCGGAGACTGCGAGCTGGATGTCCTCGGCTAACTGTTCGGGCAGGTTCCAAGAACGCAGGATGGTGCGAACGGTGCGCCGTATCTCGGGTACACGGGCACTGTCCGGTGCGAAGACCACCGCGAAGGCCCGTGAGGTCTGCGGCCGGAGCTCACCGGAGTCTGACGTCCCGGTCTGCGGGCGCTTCGTCCTGTGCCTCTTCTCCACCGTCTCCGTGAGCACATCCACGCTCATTGGTTCCTCCTCGTCGCGAGGTGAACACACAGAGTTCAAGAGAGGGGGACGCGTTGGCTAGGACGGGAAGTTGGACTTTTCCAGGACTTGCATGTCTCAGGAGGACTTCTTGTCGGCCTTCTGTTTGCGCACCGTTTCCTACAGCAGACTGAGGCGGTATCCCGGGAGGGAACCGAATCTGCGGAGGGGGCCATGAACGGCGAGGACCGCACGCTGCTCTGCGAGTTGGCAACTGCGCAGGGCATCAAAGCCCACAGCAAGTTCAGTGAGGCTTATCGTGCCGCCGCGAGCGACCTGACCCGCCGTGGGGCGGATGTGGCTCCAGCACCGACCCAGCGGCACTTGACCCGCCTTCTCAAGGTGGGTGCCGTCAAGACGGAGCCCTTCGCGCCGACCGTCCGGGTTCTGGAATACATGTTCCAGCGGCCCATCGCTGAACTGCTGGGCCCGGCCCCTATGCCCCAGTCGCCCCCGGTAGACGCCGTTTCGCAGACCCGTGCGCCCAACGAAAGTGAACTGCTGATGACCGCTCAGGACGCCGCTGTACACGCAGGCCAGGCCGCTTCTCTCCACCTGGACGAGATGAGCCTCGACCAGCTCGACGACGACCTGGTCGTTCTCGCCCGCTCGTACGGAATGACCGCCCCGTCACAGACCTACGAACGCGCGAAGATACTGCTCCAAGCTGCGCAAAGCATGCTGGAGCGGACGAGCTCACCACAGCAGCACACCCGCCTCTACTATGCGGCAGCGCAAGCTACGGCGCTGCTCAGTGCAGTCTCCTTCGACCTGGGTGCGATGGCACCCGCGGTCTCTCTCGCGCGTTCCAGCGCGCAGTACGGCAAAACCATCGAAAACGGCCCTGTCCAGGCATACGCCCACGGAATGCTCGCCTTCATGGCCTTCTGGGAAGGGCGCCCCACTGGTGCGGTGCGCCTCGCCCGGCAGGCGCTGGAGTTCGGTGGCTTGGGGGACACTGCACGCCGCCGTCTGCTCGCCATCGAGGCGCGCGCACACGGGCACCTGCGCAACGACCGCGAGGCCCAGCGCGCCATACGCCAGGCGGGGGAGCAGGCGGCCGGCGACCGTGACGAGCTCCACGACGATATCGGTGGGGAGTTCGACTTCGACCTCGCTCGCACGGCGATGAGCAACGCCACCACGAGCTTGCTGCTGCGGGATGGCGAAGCAGCGGAAGCGTCCGCTACCGAAGCCCTCGCCTTGCTGAGCAACCGTCCCGAGAACGAGCAGCCGATCGTGGTCTCCGGCCCAGCCGCCATCGACCTGGCCCGTGCGCGGCTGATGCGCCGGGAGGTCGAAGGCGCTAGTGAAGCGCTCGCTTCGGTCCTGCAGATTCCACCGGAGTGGCGCGGTGCGGGCCTACTGGAACGGTTGACCGCAGCCAGGATCGAGCTGACCAGCCCCGCGTTCGAGCGAGCTCCGGCCGCGGTCGACCTGGCGGAACGCATAGAGGAATTCAGCGCGCTGTCGCCGGCCCGCCGGCTCGGAGCAGTCAGCCCCCTGGCAATCGAAGCCTGACCGTTCTAGCGGCCGAGCGCGGCGAGGATCGCTCGTTCCTTCTCGGGCGAGATACCGTGCTCGGCCCATCGCGGGTGTTCCACCGGCGTGCCACCTTCTGTCATCCATGACCAGGTGTCCGCGACCGTGTCCGCCAGCGGTCTACAGACCAGCCCAGCAGCCTGCGCGCGCGTCGAGTCGATCCGCCATACGCCGGCATGCGTGCGCCACAGCGGCAGCTCCGTCCACTGCCTCACCTCGTGGTCCAGGAGCAGCTTGTCGGAAGCCCAGATGAGCTGTGCGTGTCCGCCCGTGGCCAAGACGCACGCTGTCAGCAGATCGCTCATAGTCGCCTGGGCGACTGGCGCGACGCAGTTGTAGGCGCCTCCACTGTCGGCAGCCGCCTGGTCGAGAGCAAACGCAGCCACATCCCGCACGTCGATCGGCTGGATGGTCCTCTCTGGCGCCCCGGGAGCCAGCATGCGACCACCGCGGGAAGTACGGCGCAACCACCAGGGAAGCCGTCCGACGTACTCACGTGGTCCCAGGATGACACCCGGGCGCAGAACGCTCGTTCTCCCGGGGCCGTAGACGGTGGTAACTGCCCGCTCGGCGCCCGCTTTCTGCCGACCGTAATGCCAGTCGGGGCCTGTCCAGCCTTCCGGGAGGCGGCCGTAATCGGCATCGGCGTCCGGAGGGCCGTCCAGCAGCTCAGAGTCTTCCGTCAACGGCTCGTTTGGCCAACCGCGATAGGCGTTCACTGTGCTGATGTAGACGTACCGCCTGGCGACTCGTTCCAGGACCCGGGCCCCTGCAAGGACATCGCGTGGGGCCAACTCGGACGCGGACGTGTCCACGACGGCGTCCCAGGGCCCTGCGGAAGCAAGCCGTTCGAGATCTGCGGCAATGGTCCGATCACCATGCACCGGGCTGGCGCCATCCGGGACCGCTCCGGACTTGCCGCGGTTGAAAACGTGCACCTCCCACCCTCGGCTCAGAGCGTCGTGTGCGACCGCGTGCCCGAGGAACCATCCACCGCCCAGCACAAGAAGTCTCATGCCTGCGATCCTGCCCGAACGGTCACCCGATCAGCCAGAGCCCCGCGGCGGCTTGCCTGTGCGGCCTTCGGCCGGTGCCCGGGCAGGGGGCGTCACGCCGACAGCTTGGCCGGTCTCGTCATCACCCCATTCCTGGTGGTGCGCTGAGGAGACACACTGTGCTGCGGAGTGCAGGACACGTGGCGGGCCACGAGGTCATTGCGGCCATCGCCTTGCGAGCGCTGGGGAGGAACTGTGCCTGCCGCACCAGCTGGTACCACTGGGTTCGGCCCGGAGCGTTCGGTGGTGCAGATGGCCGCCGCGCTGACGGGTTGGGTGCCAGGCCTCGGCCGGCGTCTGGCCGGGGCCCGGAAGTGCCTCAGTCAGCCCGACAGTTCGACTGCCAGAAACGGTCGGTTGAGTCGTCTGCGGCGTGGCGATCAGATGCCGGTGAGGACGTCGAGGGTTTGAGGCAAGGTCTGGAGCACGGATGCGGCGTGTCCGGTGCAAGGGGAGCAGGGCCATCCTGGTCCCGCCGGGTAGACCGGTGCGCTCGCGCTGCTGGCAGCGTCTTGCAGCATGCCGGTGTCGGCTGTGGCCGGGTCGCGTGCCCACAGCACGGTGGCGTGTGGCTGGGTACGGGAGATGGCTTCGATCAGGTAGCGGGAAGGGAGGCTGCCGAGCAGGACGCTGGTGTAGCTGCGGTCTGCCAGGGCGGCAGCCAAGGCGGTCAGGGGCAGAGTGTGCTGTTCGTCGGAGGTGGCTGCCAGCAGCACGAGCGGGGCCTGTGCTGACGGGTTCGGGGCGTGGGCTTGGGCGTGCTGGCGCAGGGCGGCTTCGAGGAGGCCGCTGGTCATGTGCTCGGTCTCGACTCCGCAGCCGGTCTTCTCCCAGTGCTCGCCGATCGCCACCAGAGCGGGGGCGAAGACGGTCGTCCACGCCAGCGCGGCGCCCTGGCGGGCGAGCGCGGCTGCGGCCAGGCGTGTGACGGCTTCGGGGTCGAAGGCGTCCATCGCCGCGCGCAGATCCTGTGCGCTGACCGGCACGGACCCTGTGGAGTCCGGCGGGGGGCCGGCCGAGACTGCGCGGGCTGCCTGGGCGGCGGCGACGCCTTGGCGGACAAGATGGAGCATGCGATCCAGCCGCTGTAGGTCTTCCAGCGAGTAGCGCCGGTGGCCACCGGGGGTACGGCCGGAGGGCTCCAGGCCATAGCGGGTCCCCCAGGCGCGCAGGGTCGCCGCTTTGGTCTGTAGCCGCTGGGCCGCGACACCCACCGAGAACAGGCTCACCTCCGCCTCGGGCGTTGCCGAGGTCCGACAGGGTGTCGCGTGCGTGCTCATGCGCGCCATATTCCGGCGACCGGGCCGCACGTCGCAACATCGCAAGGCACGAACGGGTGCATAAGTTCTGTCGAGGTTTGCCGCTTTCGGGGGCGGGTTACTCGTCGTGTCGTCCGGTCACAACGGAGAAAGGGACGGCATGATCGTCAAGAAACTGCATGAAGCAGGACTACGCAGCGAGCACGCCTACTTGGGAGCGTTCGCGTCGATCGGCGCCTCCTTCGTCACCTGGCTGACCTCCAACAAGGCCGAGCACGCCGGTATGGACCGCGCGGACCGTTGGGGCATCTTCGTCGGCGAGTGGGCCCCGACCTTCTTCGCTCTTGGGCTGGCACTGTCCCAGTACGAACGCAGCGAGGGCACCTTGTCCTCCCAGTGATCGCGCAACGGCCACCGCACCACTGCGGTCGTCGTCTGGCTGGAGCTGCCGGACGGCACGGATGAGTGACCTCGTCAGCGCAGGTGTTGCACATGTCGGCGAAACCGAAGGGAGTGCGATGCGGCACGACGGCCCGGTCCGGACCGCACCACCGCTGCCGGACACACGCATCACCCCGGCCTGCGAGGCGGACGAGGCGCCGCCGGGCTCCTGCGCGCGGAGCGTCGCCGCACGTGTCGAACGTGTCCTCGACACCCATTTGGCGCAACGCCGCACGGAAAGCGCCGTGCTGACTGCCGCGTTCGCCGACGAAGTCGTCCACCATCTCACCCGGCTCGTCCTGGGAGGCGGGAAGCGGCTGAGGCCGGCGTTCCTGTGGTGTGGTTGGCACGCGGCAGGAGCAGCCGACGTCTCGGAAGACGCCGTGCTGGAGATCGGTGCGGCGCTGGAGTTGCTGCAGGGCTGCGCGCTCATCCACGACGACCTCATGGACTCCGCGACGAGTCGTCGGGGCCGGCCCGCCCTGCACGTCGCTTTTCAGGCCGTGCATCGCAGCCGAGGCGCAAGTGGCTCGGCCGAGGCGTTTGGATACTCGGCTGCTCTGCTGGCTGGTGACCTGGCACTGGCATGGGCACAGGACTTGTGGGAGCAGACGGACCTGCCGCAGCACTCTCGGCAGCGGACGCGTCGCTTGTGGCAGGCGATGCGCACCGAAATGGTCGCTGGACAGTACCTTGACCTGCGTTCTCAGGCTGACGGCGCAAGCTGCCCGGACGAGGCGCTGCGCACTGCCTACCTTAAGTCCGGCCTGTACACGGTGCAGCGCCCGTTGTTGCTGGGTGCCACGCTCGGCGGAGCATCCGCTGACCTCAGCGCGGGGCTGGAACGGGTCGGCCGGTGCGCCGGACTGGCCTTCCATCTGGCAGACGACTTGGCCGATCTTTTTGGGGATGAACAGCAGTTGGGCAGGCGGACAGGGGAGGACGTCCGGCAGGGCAAGCCGACCTACTTGATGACCGTGGCGTTGGAGGCCGCCAGCCGCGGCGGTCACCGCACAGCGCAGCAAGTCCTGACCCGCGCACAAGGGAATCCCGAGTTGAGCGAGGACGGACTCGACGAGGTCCGCGCAGCGGTGACGCAGGTAGGTGCCCGCGGCCACGTCGAAAAACTGGTCCGCGAGCTGGCGGACGAAGCCCGGGAGGCGGTCGCCGAGTCGGCCATGCCCCGGGCGGCAGCCGACAGCCTCACCGCGCTGGTCGGCGCCACCCTTCGTGCGGCTCCGCCCCGACACGCGAGCGCCGAGGGGGTAGATCCGGTATGAAGGCAGTGCGTGGCCCCAGCGACCATGTCGTTGTGGTGGGAGCCGGTTTGTCGGGCCTGTCGGCAGCGCTGCATCTGCTGGGGGAGGGGCGGTCGGTGACCGTCGTGGAAGCGGCACAGGCCCCCGGCGGCCGGGCCGGTCTCGACGACATGTCCGGCTACCGCATCGATACGGGGCCCACGGTGCTGACACCTCCCGACCAGCGCAGACGCATGCCGAGAGCGGAGATACGTACCCCTCTGGTCCATGTGCGCGCGCCTTACCAGCGAAAACGAGTTGCGGAAACCCGTTTCGGCTGTGAAAGCCTCCCGGGCTTGGGCGGCGCGTGTCCGGGTACCGCAGGAGATGGGCTTCTCGGCACGCACTTCGCCGCAAGCAGAACAACGTACGGAGAAAAGAAGCCGCCGACCTGGACACTTACTTCCGTGACCGGGCAATAGGGCGGTGCGAATGGGAGATGTTTTTGAGCACGCAGGAAGACCCGGCAGAAGCGGGCAACGGTCGCGGAGACGATGCAAAAGCCGTTCTCGGACTGGTCGCTGACCCTGGCCTGTCGGCTGAGCTCGTGGATGCGATCGGGCAGGAGCTGCCTGCTCTCCTCGCGGAGCGGGAGGATGGCCCGGAGCGCTGGCGGGTGGAGACCTCGTCGCAGCTGCTGCCTTTGGACGAGGAAGGTGCGTTGCCGCTACTCGACATCGGGCGTCGTCAGCGCGAGGAGCAAGGCTGGGACGTCACTGTCCTGCTGACTGAGCTGCCGCGCCGTGCTGGTCGGCAGCCGATTGTCGCCGACTGTCATCCTGAGGCCGGGGTGGGGCTGGTGTCGTTGCCCGCGTTGGGGGCGTTTCGGGTGCGTCGCCGGGCGCGCGACACGATCGCGTATCTGGTGGCCGCGCATCTCGGGAACGCGGGCGGTGCTCGATCCGCGGCCGAGGAGTCAGGTGGGGAGCGGAAGTCTCCTGGGCCCGCGCTGGGGTTCTCCTACGAGATCATCAGCGATCGGGAAGAGAGGCGCGCCGACATCGAGGAGGACGGCAGCGAGGATTCCGACGTTCAGCTCGGTACCCAGGGGGAATCCCTGCATCTTGTGCTGACGGGGGCGCGCGGGAAGCTGCGGCTGTTGACCGGGATGGTGAGGGCGAACCGTCCATGGCGTCTGGTCCCGAGCCTCTCGCCGGCGTTGGCGGGCGCTGCTGCCGGTGCCGCGTTCGGCGTGTTCTACTCCAACATCTGGCAGTTGGCAGATGCCTTCAGCACCGCGCGCCTGATCCTGGTCAACGCGGCCGCGGTGCTCGCGATGATCGTCTGGCTGATCTTCGACAACGGCCTGTGGGAGAGCCCGAGAAACCGTCGCCTGCGGTCCGAATCGGCGTTGTACAACTCGGTGACGACGCTGACCGTGTCTTTCGGTGTCTTCTGTATGTACCTGTTGCTGTACGCCGTCACGCTGCTTGCCGCGTTCGTAGCCATCCCGACCGGCTACCTCGCCACCACGCTCCGGCACGGCGCCGGCATTCCCGACCTCGCGACCATCGCGTGGCTGTCCGCGTCCATGGGAACGATCGCAGGTGCTCTGGGATCCGGTCTCGCGGGTGAGGACGCCGTGCGCCGGGCCGCCTACAGCGAACGAGAGCTTGAGCGTCAGGCGCAGCGCGACAAGGAAGAGCAGCGCACCGACCGCGAGGCGACACGCGCTGAAGAGCACGAGAGCTGAGCTCCGGCCACCGTCGTCCGGTGTCCGAGGGGCATCACTGCTGTGACGAGGGGTTTTTCCATCCCGTCGTCGCGATCCGTATGGTCCCCCTCATGAGTGTTGTGGAGCAGGCCGACAGTCCCGCCGATGACGACAAGAATTCTGCGGCTGTGCCGGTCGGTAAACGGAAGCAGGAGATACGCAGACGTCTGGAACGACTGATCGGCATCGCCGCCACAGAAGGCAACGAGCTGCGCGTGTTGCGTAACGGCGATGAGATCTTCCCCGCGATGCTCGGGGCGATCCGAGCGGCCGAGCACACGGTCGACATGATGACGTTCGTCTACTGGCGCGGTGACATCGCCCGTGACTTCGCAGCCGCGCTCTCGGAACGCGCCCGGGAAGGCGTACGCGTACGGCTGTTGCTGGACGGGTTCGGCAGCAGCCCGATCCAGCAGGACCTGCTCGATGAGATGTCCTCGGCCGGCGTGCATGTGGTGTGGTTCCGCAAGCCGCTGTGGGTCTCTCCTCTCAAGCAGAACCACCGCTGCCACCGCAAGGCTCTCGTGGTCGACGAGCGCACCGCCTTCACCGGAGGGGTGGGCATCGCCGAGGAATGGTGCGGGGACGCCCGCCATCCGGGTGAATGGCGGGACACTCACATCCAGGTTCGCGGCCCCGCGGTCGACGGCATCACGGCCGCGTTCGCACAGAACTGGGCGGAGTGCCACCAGGAGCTTTTCGACGAGAAAGACCGGTTCATTGAACACGACACGACCGGTCGGTCCGTGGTCCAGGTGGTCCGCGGTTCGGCCAGTTTCGGCTGGCAGGACATGCAGACCCTGCTGCGCGTGCTGCTGGAGTCGGCGCGGGAGCGGGTCCGGGTCTCGACCGCGTACTTCACCCCGGACGACTTCTTCGTCCAGTTGCTCTGCCGCACAGCTCGCCGGGGAGTCACGATCGACATCCTCATCCCCGGCCCGCACACGGACAAACGCGTCTCACAGCTGGGCGGCCGCCGCTCCTACGAGGACCTCCTGGATGCCGGGGTCCGGATCGCCGAGTACCAGCCGACGATGCTGCACGCCAAAATCGTGACCATCGACGGCATCGTTTCCCTGGTCGGCTCCACCAACTTCAACCGTCGCTCACTCGAACACGACGAAGAGGTCATGCTCGCTGTCGTGGACGAGGAGCTCACCGCCACGCTGGACAAGCACTTCGCCGAGGACTGGGAGGGAGGCGACCTCATCACGCCCGGACGCTGGAAGCGCAGGCCCGTGCAGCAGCGCCTCGGGGAAGCAGCTGTACGTCCCATCCGCCGCTTCCTTTGATCACCCACGGAGAGCATCGGGACGTTTCGGGCGAGGCGCCTGATACACCGCCGCGACCCCGGAGAAGTTCACGGGGCTCGCGGGGTGCGCAGACGAGAGCCTGCTCGGTGATGCGTGGTCCAGGCCCTGGATGGACATCACCCACCAGATGACGATGGTGCGACACTGCCGCGGATTGTCCGTGGCCCTGACTGAGTAGCTGTTTCCGATCCAAGGTTCTGGGTAGATTTGCCCCCTAGCCTGGACCGGTGTCTGAGGGTGCCGAGAGGGCCAGAGTGAGGGACTGTCCGGCTTGTGGTGAACGGCTGAGGCCGGACGCCCGGCCCGAGGCGGTGTTCTGCTCGTCGGTCTGTCGTTCCAGGCAGTGGCGCAAGGAACAGCGGCTGAGGAAGCGGTTGGCAGCTGTCCGGGACAAGGTCGGCCTGGTCGAGTGCCCCGAGTGCGGGGCCCGCTGGGTGGCGGGTGTCGACCGTCGCTCGGACGCCCGGTTCTGCTCGCGGCGCTGCGTCGTGGGGGCCTGGCGGAAGCGGAAGGATCCGTACGCGGATCGTGCACAGTGACCACTGAGCGAACGCATCCTTGGACCAGTTTCGTTCACGGAACGGTCAATTGCGGTCATTCCTTGCGATCTTCATATTTACGGTCTGACTCTCGGAAACAGATGCGGTCCCTGTCCTGTCACGGCCCGAAGTGCCGCGCCTGGGAGCGCACTTGGATGGTGAAAGCCATGTCCGAGGAGAACGAGACCATCGGCGCCGTCAGCCAGTCTCGCTACGAGCAGATCGTGGCCGAGCTGCGGGACGTCGTCGAACAGCAGACCCGCGGCCAGTTCACGATCGGGGACCGGGCCCTGGAGGTCGAACCGATGCGGCAGCGGGGCGGCGAAACCGGGGACAGCGAGTACACGGTCGAGGAATCGCTGACGCGCCTGGCCGAGGACATCGGCCTGAGGTTCTCCACGGTGAAGACGGCCAGGTGGGTGGCGTCGCGGTGGCCGAAGGAACGACGCCGTCCCGAGCTCGCGTCCTACACGGTCCACCGGTCGCTGGCGAGTATCGAGGACGAGGAGAGGCGGTTCGCGACGATCCTGACGCTCCCGGAGGGAAAGGCCCGCTGGACCAAGGACGACGCCAATCGACAGGTCGGCCAGCAGGTCGAGACGCCCATCACCCCGCAGGAGAAGGTTACCGCGATCCACTCGCTGGCCCGGGACGCCGAGGTCGCGGCTGCGGTGACCACCGACTTCCTGAAGCGTCCCCAGGTCGCGGCCAAGGTGTCCTCGGAGGACAAGGTCCGGGTGGTGGAGGAATTCACCCGCGACGAGCAGGTCGCGACGACCGCCGCGACCAGCCTGCTCCGCAGGCCGGACGTCGCGTTCAAGGCGATGAGCGATGACACCGCCCGCTTCCAGGTCAACTCTGCCCAGGCCGAGCGCAGTCGGCAAGCCCTTGACCACTTCGAGCGCTCGAACCCCGTCGCCCCGGCAGTCCGCAACATCGACCGGACGGTGGAGTTCCTTGACTTGGTGACCGCCTTCCACGCGTTCGTCGCCGCAGCTGGCCGGACCGTCCCCGGCCTGCGCGACCGCCAACTGTCGGAGGACGAACGCACCATCGTCCACCAGAACGTAGCCAAGGTGAAAGCGACTCTGGACTGGATCGAAACGGCGGTCGACACCGGCAAGGTCGACATGGACGACGAGCTCGCGGCGATCCTGCGGGGCGAGTAGTCGTGCCCCGCGCCTCCCGGCGCAAAGGGGACGCGGCCAGACGACACGCGGACACCGTCCGCTTCGTTCTGTTCGAGGCCCGCCCGGCCGGGCTGGAGTTTCACCAGCTGGTCCGTGCGAGCGCGCTCTCACCGCACCAGGTCCGCTCCGGCCTGGCCGCGCTGAAGGACGAGGCCGCGTCCAAGGGCTGGCCTCCGCTGATCTGGAACCGTCTCGACGGCTACCAGCTCGGAGCGGAGCGGGCCGCGCTCGAAGCCTACGAGCGGCAGGTCGTGGGCGAGAAGCTGACCCAGTTCCGGCGGTTCATCACCGGCACGGTCGCCCCGCACGCCGCCGCCCACCCGAACGACAAGTGGGTACGGCACATCGTCGCCCAGCTCAACTCCATCGAATCCACCCTCGACCTCATCGCCAGCGCCTGACCGATCCACGGGGCCGACCGGCGAAGCCGGCCGGCCCCGCAGCAGGTCACAGACGGGAGGGGAAGTGCGTCAGCGCCGCTATCCGTCGGACATGACGGATGACGAGTGGGCCCTGATCGAACCGCTGCTGCCGCTGCCGGCCTGCGACACCGCCCGCGGCGGCCGGCCGGAGAAGCACCCCCGGCGCGAGATCGTCGACTCGATTCGATATGTCGTGGACACCGGCTGCAAGTGGAGGGCCCTACCCGCGGACTTCCCGCCCTGGAGGACCGTTTGGGGGTTCATGGCCCGCTGGGCTGCCCGCGGTGTCATCGGTCAGATCCGTGACGCCCTGACCCAGCGGATCCGCCGCGAGGTGGGCAAAGGCCTCAGAGCCGTCGCGACGATCATCGACTCGCAGTCAGTCAAAGCGGCATCGACCGTCGGCAAGAACTCCCGCGGTTACGATGCAGGCAAAAAGATCAATGGCCGCAAACGGCATCTCGTGGTCGACACCCGCGGCCTGCCGCTGCTGGTCATGGTCACCCCGGCCGATCTGCATGACTCCGCCGCGGCCAAGGAAGTCCTCTTCCGTCTCCGTCTCATGCACCCCGAGATCACCATCGTCTGGGCCGACCGCGCCTACGCGGGCAAGCTCATTACCTGGGCGAAGAAGCATCTGAACCTCACGATCAAGACCGTTGCCCGCCCGAAGGACTCCTCCGGGTTCGTCCTGCTGCCCCGCCGCTGGGTCGTTGAACGCTCGCTGGCATGGATGATGAACGCCCGCCGGCACGCGAGGGACTACGAACGGCTCGTCCAGCACTCCGAAACGCTGATCACCTGGGCGGCGATCACGCTGATGACCAAGCGTCTGACCCGCAACGGGGCGGGCTCCGCCTGGGCCAGCAAGCCCAGTACGTGCGCCTGAACTGGTTATTCGCCCGGCTCCGGGCCGGGCCACGCGTACAGGTCGAAGGCTGCTGATCAAGGACCGCCAGGGGCATCTGGGTGGAGGAAGCACGGTCCGCAGCCTGTGCCTTGGCTGGCCGGGTGAACGTGCCGCTGGCCCGAGAGACCGCAAGCTCTTTTCGGTTCCGGAGCACCGGTAGCGGTCAGCCATGAGGTCGAGGAGGGCCAGTGTGCTTGCACGCCCGTCGTGTCCGAGCTCATCCACCGTCCGCGGTCCGCTGCGGCACCGGGGTACGGCAGAACCGGCGCCAGCGAAACGAGTCGGCGTTTGGTAACACAGTCGGTGCGACGCTTGAGATACAGCAGCCGCAATCGCGTCTCCCGCCGTACCGACAACCGACGATGAAGCGCTCGTCCAAGAAAGCATGGACCCCAGTCAGCTCGGCAGATAACGGCCGCACGCTCCGGCAACGTCTTCTACCAGGAGTCCTGCACTGGCGCGAGGCACAGCGCCGCCCACGCCTCCCGCCCACCTGTCGCGGTCGGCGACTGCGCTGCGGCGGCACGATCTTCTTCCAACCGATGGCTGATGCGCTGAGCGCCTACGGCGTCAGCGGGTACTAACCGCTCCTTGGGGGCACCTGGGCAGTCCGTCGCGTCGTCGGGGGTGACGGACTGCCCACTACGCCGTCGCTTATGAGTTCGCAGGGACGGATGAGGGCGGGCCTCAGGCGGGAATGAGGCCGTGGGGGTCGATGATGAACTTTTCGGACACTCCCGTGTCGAAGGTCGCGTAGGCGTCGGGGGCGTCGTCGAGGCTGATCACCTTCGTGTTGAGCATGGCGCTCAGGTAGGGCATGCGGTCCCACAGGATCGCCATCATCAGCTCGCGGTTGTAGTGCATGATCGGTGCCTGCCCGGCGGCGATCCGCGGCGACTTGATCCACGCCTTGCCGAAGTCGATCGGGTACGTTCCCTCCTGCTCGGCCTTCGACTTCGCGAGCGGGTCGGCGCCGTAGACGCCGATGACTCCGGTGGCCCCGCCCGCGCGGGTGGCGTCGAGCACCTGGTTGATGGCGTAGGCCGGGTCCATGTCCTCGGCCTCGCGGCCGATGCCGTGTGCCTCGGTGCCGACGTAGTCCACTGCGCAGTCGACCATGGGTTCGCCCAGGATGGCCTCGATCTGGTCGGTGAGCGCCGCGTCCTGGCTCAGGTCGATCGTCTCGCAGCCGTTCTTCTTCACCAGCTCCAAGCGGTCCTTGTGGTAGTCGCCCACGATGATGCAGGACGCCCCGAGGAGCCGCGCCGCTGCTGCGCCGCAGCGGCCGACCGGGCCGGCGCCGGCGATGTACACGGTCGAGCCCGGCTTGGCACCGGCCTCCATGAGACCGTGAAACGCGGTGGGCAGGATGTCCGAGAGCAGCGCCAGGTCACGGATCTTCGCCATGGCCTGGTCCCGGTCCGGGAAGCGCAGGAGCTGGAAGTCGGCGTACGGGACGAACAGGTACTCGGCCTGGCCGCCGGTCCAGTCGCCCAGGTTGAAGCCGTACGCTCCGCAGGACACCTTGGGGTTTGTGGTCTCGCAGACGTCGGTCCGGCGCGCCCTGCAGTTGCGGCATCGGCCGCACGCGACGTTGAACGGCACGGAGACGAGGTCGCCCTCACTGAGGAACTCGACGTCGGGGCCGACCTCGATGACCTCACCGGTCATCTCGTGCCCCACCACCATGCCCTGGGGCACCGGGAAGGACCCGCGGTAAATGTGCAGGTCGCTCCCGCAGATGTTGGTGGCGACGATCCTGAGGATGACTCCGTGCGGGGCCTTCTTCCCGTTCGGCATCTGAAGCTTCGGGAAGTCCAGGGACTCAACGCGCATGTCTTTCGGGTTCTGAAAGGTGACAGCACGGTTGCTGCTTGCCATGACGATCTCCTCTGCTGATTCACGGTGACTCGGCCGAGTCAGTGTCGGCGGTCATTTGGGCGACTTTGCGACCTCGCGTTTCCTAACGTAGGGCTCCATCCGAGGTATGCAGGCCAGCGCCACACCCTCTTGCGTGCCATCGCACTAACGCTGCGTGCCAAGCGCCCGGTCAAGCGCGTCTTCTGCCGATCAGGCGGGTTGCGGTGCGTTGACGAAGTGTTCGATGATCGCCTTGCAGAAGGCGGGGAGGTCTTGCGGGCCGCGGCTGGAGATCAGCTGGCGGTCGATCACGACCTCCTCGTCGACGACCTCGGCGCCGGCGTTGCGCAGGTCAGTCCGAATGCTGGGCCAGGAGGTGAGGCGGCGGCCGTGCAGCACGTCTGCCTCTGCCAGGGTCCAGGGTCCGTGGCAGATGGTGGCAACGGGCTTGCCGGTCTCCACGAACTCCCTCACGAAGGCGACGGCGTCGGGGTCGGTTCGCAGCTGGTCGGGGTTCATGGTTCCGCCGGGCAACAGGAGCGCGTCGTAGTCGCTCACGCGTGCGTCGGCGACCTTCTTGTCCACGGTGAAGGTTCCGGCCGGGTCGATGTCCATCTGGCGCGCGTTGATCTCGCCGGTGTGGAGGGACAGGAGTTCAGCCTGCGCTCCAGCGCCCAGCAGTGCGCCGAGAGGCTCTTCGAGCTCGACGCGCTCAACGCCGTCCGTGGCCAGGATTGCGACCTTCCTGCCGTGCAGTTCGTTGGTCATGGTGCGTGGTTCCTTCCGGTGATCGGCGGAGGACCGGTTCGGGTCCGTGCCCTCCGCTCAGCTGCCGTCGGGGAGGAGGACCTTGGTCCTTGCCCTGCTCGATCAGCCTGGTTGGCCTGGCCCGTCCCCATGTCTGGTGGGCACGTCACCCACATAACGACCTCACCACTCCCACTGTCCCACCCTTACAAGACACGTCAAAAGGTGCGAATTGTCTCGCTTGGCCGGTGGCGCGCCGGGAACCCGGCCTGCCCGGCCCACGACAGACCACGGCAGGAAGGGAGATGCGGCCAGACGCCGCGGTGACACCGTCCGCTTCGTGCTCCTCGAAGACCGCTCGGCCGGGCTGGACTTCGGCCAGCTCGTCCGCGCGACGGACCTGTCCGCCTACCAGGTCAGATCCGGTCTCGGAGCGTTGTCCAGCCGAACGACAAGCGGGTCAATCACATCGTCGCCCAGCTCAACTCTTTCGAGCGACCCTCGATTTCATAGCCGGTCTCGGAGATCTTGTCCGCAAGGGGACCGTCCGTCGCCGATCGGGCGGCCTCCGTCACATCGCTGGGGCGGCCGTCATGCGTCATCCTCGCTATCCGTCGGATACCACTGATGCCACTGGGCTCTGGTCGAACCGCTGCTGCCGCTGGCGGCCTGCGACACGGCTCGCGGTGGCCTGCCGGAGAAGCACTCCCGTCGCGAAATCGTCGACGCGATCCGATACGTCGTCGACGGCATCACTGAAGCCCGCTCCCGAACCGGCCAGGAATTCGGCCTCGACCGCTTCCTTGCCTTCCTCACCGGCCACATCGATGAAGGCGTGCCCCTCCCCGAGACTCTGCGCCGCCTCATGCACAGCCACCACGGACACCTCTGCGACGACGCCACCACCGTCCTCCTCCAGTGGCACGGCCCCCAGCCCTTCGCCCCACCCTGAAGCCCTCGTCGGACTCCCCACATCCGGCACCGCCCCACCAGAACGTCAATCGAGCCCCGGCTCTCCACCAACTATCCGCGACAGCTACGGCTGACCACGCCGCCCCGCGGGCAGCACCTGCTCTAGGCGGGCGGCTTCTCCACGAGGACATCGATCTGCTCGATCGTGGGCTCCTCGAAGAGCTCACCCGTGTTCTCAGCGAGCGCTTGCGCGACCTCACCCGACAGATGCGCCTGGCGTCCGTCGTCGTCGGGAAAGGCGTCGAAGATTCCGAACGACGAGGGTCCGAACTGGATTCCGAACCACCTGACGGTCATGGGCTCCCCCTCGACGATCGACAGCCCCTGGTTCAAGAAGTCCTGGACGTCGTCCTCCCTGCCGGGAAGTGCTTCGAGGCGTACCAGAAGTGCTTTGCTGACCTGTGTTGCCATCTTGGGTCTCTCCTCTTCCTTTTCCTTGGTTCGCGTCGCCGCGATCATCAGAACGCCGCTATGGCCGCCTCGGCGACCGTCTGATCTTGCTCGCCGCTGCCCCCCATCACTCCTACCGAGCCCCAGGACCTGGCCGTCGTGGGGGAGCGGGATGCCACAAACGAAGATCATCATCAACATCGGCCGAGGTGGCGGCACACCCGCGCTTGCCCGTCATGACGACTCCTCTGCTCTCCTACGCGGCTTTCGCACGACTCCTGTGCTCTCCTGCGCGGTTCGCGACGCGGGCGGGATACGCGGGGGGTTACAAGCCTGCGGCAGCCGCCTGGGCGACGCTCTGGTCTTGGTCCCCTGACCCTCCGCTCACCCCGACGGCGCCCACCACCTGTCCGTTGCGGTGGAGCGGCAGGCCGCCGGCGAAGATCATCACGCGGCCCTGGTTGGAGCCGCTGATGCCGTAGAACTGCTACCCAGGAGCGGCGTTCGCGGCGAGGTCAGCGGTGCTGATGTCGAAGGCGCGGGCGGTGAAGGCCTTGTTGATGGAGATGTCGACGCTGCCGAGCCATGCGTCGTCCATGCGGGCGTGGGCGACGAGGTTGCCGCCAGCGTCGACCACGGCGATGTTGCTCGGCTGCCCGAGCTCCTGCGCTCGTTTCTCTCCCGCGTCGATAACCCGCCGAGCGTCCTGAAGGGAGATGCTTTCGATGCTGGTCATGGCGCGCGCTCCTTCTTGAAGTCGTTTCCGGGGATATGGGCCAGCGCTTCAGCCGCCGTCGGGGTGAAGCAGGACCTTGGTCCAACCGTTGTCGCGCTGGTCGACGTGCTGGTAGCCCTCGGGGGGCGCGTGCTCCTCTCCGGGGCGAAGTGGCTCGCCGCCGTGAAAGTGTTCGAGCTGTCTCCACCGTCACCTGGCTTCGCCTCACGTGCAAACGCAGTCCGCGGGTGACCAGCGTCCGATTCGTGGACCAGGCGGCGACTCTCTGGACTCCGCTCTAACGGCCGCGCCGACCCCGAACAGGACTTGACCAAGTTCTGTGGGTGTTCGGGTTGGAGATGATGCCCAGGCGCTCGTCCCAGGTCATCACGATCCTTGGGTGGCCTTGGCGACGACCCGGCCCCGGCCAGTCAGGCGGTCTGACCGAAGCCGGCCGCCGTGAGGTCCTGCTCTCGCAGCGGAGTGCAGTCCACGTCCAGCTTCGGTCGGACACCTCGGGCTGGAGTACTCACGGTCAGGTACGGCCAGATGCGCGCCAGGTCCTCCGGCTCGATCGTCCAGCCCTCTTCCAGCAGCTGGCGGACGGTCTCGGCGAAGTCCAAGGGCGTTGTGGAAAATGCCCGCGTTTGCAGGAACAGTGCGACGCCCTCTGCCGCCACCGGTGAGGTCGGGCCACCCGGCTCCGGGCGGAGCCCGGTCGGGCACGCTGCAGGGGTGTCACAGCATCTCCAGCGGCCGTTTGCTCCCCGGCGGCGGGAACGCCCGGTCCAGCGTCGCGAGGTCCTCGGCGGTCAGGTCCACCTCCAGAGCCGCTCTGTTCTCCTCGACGTGCGCGCGGGAAGACGCCTTCGGGATCGCGATGACGTCCTCGTGCCGCAGGACCCAGGCCAGGGCGATCTGCGCGGGCGTCGCACCGTGGGCAGCTGCCACGTCCCGCAACGCCGGGTGGCCGAGCAGACGGCCCTGCTCGACCGGCGAGTACGCCATGACGGGGATCGACAGTTCACGGCACCTGGGCAGCAGACCGTACTCAGGCCCTCGACGGCTGAGGTTGTACAGCACCTGGTCGGTCTGCGGCCCGGCTCCGGGCGGCAGATCCGCGAGATCATCCACGTCCAGGTTGCTCACTCCCCAGGAGCGGATGGCACCCTCCCGCACCAGGGACTCGAATGCCTCGACCGTCTCCTCCAGCGGCACGGCTCCACGCCAGTGCAGCAGGTACAGATCGATCCGGTCCGTGCGCAAACGACGCAGGCTCCCCCGGCATGCCTCGGCCACTCCACCGGCGTCCGCATGGGTGGGGAGCACCTTGCTGACCAAGAAGACCTCGTCCCGCCGTCCGGCCACCGCCTCGGCCACCACTTCCTCCGCCGCGCCGTCCCCGTACATCTCCGCGGTGTCGACGAGGGTCATCCCCAGGTCCAGCCCGGCGCGCAGGGCCGACACCTCGGCCGCGCGGCGCCCGGGATCCTCCCCCATCCCCCAGGTGCCCTGACCGAGCACCGTGACCGCAACCCCGCAAGGAAGGATGACCGTCCTCGGATCCGCCATGGCTTCCTCCTGGATGTAACGGTGGCCAAAGACTGCCAACCACCAACAGCACCACGATCGCGCATCGGATGGCACCGCGATCACCGACGTAGGTACCACGTCGTCGGAGCAGGATGCGCCGACTGTTGGGGCGTTCAGCGGGGCTGGCCGAGTGCTGCCGCCGGCCGCAGGTTCTCCTCGAGTTCATCGTCCATGGCCGCGCCGGCCAAGGCCCGTCCCAGTCGAGGTGCCTGTTTAAAGAGGTTGTGCCCGGCGGCGAAGAAGATTCTGTCGGCTTCCCAGACCGCCATGCCGTCCTCACTCCACGGCAGGCTTGTCACCCAGCAGTTGAGGCGCTCGACGGGCTCGGGGTCAAGGCCGGGCAATGCGTGGGAGATGTACGCGCGGGCGCGGTCACTGAGTGCCGTCAAGGCTTCGGCGTCCGCGAAGCTGCCGTCCTCCCGCACCTCGACCGTTTCGCTGAGCCCCACCGCATACCGGCTGTTGCCCGGGTAAGGGGCTGCGTAGACGCCAACCTCACCGAAGTCGCCGCTGCTGTCCTGCAGGCAGGCGACCCGTTCCGGGGGCGCTCCCCTGACCTGGAAGGTGAGGCGGACGTGGGCTGCCGGCTGTACCGGCAGCGAAAGCCCCACGTTGCGCGCCAGCCGCGCGGTGCCCACGCCCGCGCACACCACGGCCGTCGCGTACTCTTCGCGGCCGACGCTACTGACCACCTCCACCGTGCCGCGGCCCGTCGGATACAGCGAGATGACTTCATCGGTGACCAGCGAGTCACCCAGCGCATCGGCCAGCCGCTCGACCGCGGCACGGGTGCGGATGGCACCGCCGCCCTCATCGAGCATCGCGGGACCGCGGTAGTCGGCGAGCAGCGGCATGCGCGCGTGAAGCTCGGCGCTGTCCACGGTGCGGGCCGGTATGCCGCCGGCATCCTGCAGAATGCGCAGTCTCCCAGGAACGGTACTGCCCAGTGCGACCACTCCGTCCCGGGAGACCAGCTCTGCGCCCAACCGGTCGGCCCACTCGTCCCAAACGGCGCGGGCCTCCCGGGTGAATTCCACCAGGCGGGCGTCGTCGTGCGCGTGGCGGAATATGCGGGACTGGCCACCGGATTGCCCGTGGCCTGGAACGCCGCTCTCGTACACCCGCACCGCCGTTCCGCGTTCGGCCAGTGCGTAGGCGGTGCAGAGTCCGACGATGCCGGCCCCGACCACGGCCACCTCGGGAACCCGGTCCATTCGATCGCCTCACTTCGCGTCCCGGAGCCGTCCCCCTGCGGGCCAGGGACTAAGTTCATCTGTCGCCGCCGCGAACGGGTGGGTGACTGGACCCCATGAGCATTGCCAGTTCTACGTGACTTGGCGGCGCAACCCTGCCTCCTCCAGCCTCACACCGGTACGAAATATGTCAACCGGTCACCTCGGACAACGATCGTGACCCACCGGCGGAGAGCCGCGGGTCGGACGTCCGGTCAAGGCACGGCAGGAGGAGTCTGAGCAGTACATCGGCCGGCTGGCGATTCCGTCGCTGTCCAGACCAGCGGGCTGCAGGGGTTCCGCTCGGCCGAGATGTCGACCCGCCGGACGTGGTGACGGCAATCGGAGCGATGGGTGCGGAATGACCTTGCATCATGATCAGCCTGGCAGCTTCCGCAGCCAGGACATCCTGCACATCAGAGTCCAGGCTCATCGTGTCGTTCCCCGTGCTCTGGCCAGCCCGTAGCGTGCGCGAGGGGGAGGTCTGTGCACGCCAGTCACCGGCCAGGCGAAGTCGTACATCAGGACGGGGAAACGACAGAGTTCAGGGCTACCGGCAGGACAATGCGGCCTCGGTGGCCTGGTCCGGTCCAGGGTGGGCGTGACATGCCGAGCCCCACGAGGCCCGGGGCGGCCAGGTGCCAAGTCGCCCACTCCCGGCCTGCGCCTCGTCAGATCACTCAGGACGACGTCAAGCGGGCCATCGCGCGCTCTGCGGCCAGCTGGCGCGATCAAGGGCCAGCTATCGCGCTCAGTCACACCTCAGACGCTCCGAGATCGAAAACAACTTCTGAGACTCGAGTCAACCCGTCGTGCCCGGGAGGCGGCCCGTGCCTCTTCGGGGCGAGCGGCCCCCGGGGACGACGGTCACCTGGGCCGGTCGGTCCCCCTACGGGAGGTCGTTGCAGTCCCGTTCGAACTGTTCAGCCTTCTGACACGAGACCGCGCGCGACCGGCCACAGCACACGATCCCTCGGCGAACGTATGGCTGGCGGCCAGCCGGATCAGTTCCTTGACGGTCCGCTCAAAGTCTGCGCTGTCGGTTGCCCAGTAGCGCTCCATAAGGCCGTCCAGGCGCTCGTGGTCTCGGCGCTGCCTGGCAAGAACGCTGTCAGAGCCGCTCAGCTCCTCGAAGCTCTGTTCCGCGACTGAGCGTGTCCGAGACGCTGGATGACAAGATGGCACCGTCGTGGGCTTCAGAGACCGTCGATGTGGACGCCGGAAGCCATGGGGCACGCGCGTGCGGCTTCGGCGATCAGGTTCTGGTACTCGCCGGCTTCCAGGTCCGGCAGGTCGATGCGCATGCTGGCCTGGAAGGCGTATCGCAGCGGGCCGCTGTGTTCGAGTGAGACGTCGGCGGTCACGCTGCTGTTCTCCACGGACAGGCCGCGGACACTCGCTGCCAGGGCCAAGGACTGTTGCATGCAGGAAGCCAGGGCAGCGGCGTGCAACTGCTCCGGGCTCCATCCCTCCCAGGCGTTGGCCCCGCCCAACGCAGTGGGAAGGGCGACCGGCAGCGTTTCCCCGGTTCCCTCGACCTTCACCTGGCCGGCTCGGGCTCGGGCCGTCGTTGTGTAGATGCTGCGTTCCTGTGTCATGTTGCCTCCGGTCGGGTGTGGTGGGCCGCGCACGTGCGGCGCGTGATGGGTTCCAGCGGCTCGGGTAGGTGCGCGGCACGTGCGGAGATCGATCAGGTCGGCCCTTTGCGGCATCGCACGCTCAGGCACACGGTCGGCGTTCGCAGTCTCGGCACGCCGGTCGCCTGCGGTTGCTACTCGCGCCTTGCCGATGGAGGGATGTCACGGGGCACGGTCGCTGGTGCGGGCGGCCGCGGCACGCAGGATCCGTGCACGGCCGCCCGTGGGCACGCTCCAGATGTCGTGCCCGGGCAGCTTCCACCGGGCAAGGAGCGCGTTGGCTGCCTGGAAGCCACTTGTGGCGGCTCGCTCCATCAAGGCGACGGGGAGGTCGACTCGGACGAGGTCACCTGCGCACATCACGCGCGGATCGGGGGTGGCAACGGTCGGCCGCCGGTCGAACTGGCCGACCGGGAAGAGCGGGCAGTCGGCCCGGACTTCGGTACGTTCGTCGACCACGCGCGCGGAGGCAGTCTCCGGATAGATGCGTCGCAGCTCTTCGAGCAGTCGTTCCCGCGTACGTGCTGCATCCTGGCTGCCGGGGAGCGCGTACGCGTGCAGTTCCACGACGGCGCCGTTGCGGCGCTCTGCCCAGGCCTGTGCCTCCTGCTCGTAGCGGTTGAGGACACTGATGTTGTCCAGGGGGCCGCAGTCGGCTGTGCCCAGGAAGGCGGGGCGGGTGGAATCCAGTGGCCGGTCCAGCCACAGGCGGGTGACCTGGAAGGGCGGGGCGGTGCGGAGCTGGTCGATCCGGCGGCGCCAGGTGCCGGTTCCCAGATTCGGCGAGGAAGCGACGAGCTTCTTCAGGCCGTCGGTGTCCATCGCCAAGACGACGCCGTCGAACCGCTGGCCTCGAAGGCCGCCTTGCGGGCCACTGTCCTCCGTCTCGACCGTGAGCTCGTGCGTGGTGTCCGCCACGAGGCGCTTGACGGGCGTGCGGGTATGGATGGAGACGTGGTGGGCGCGCAGGTAGTCACCCAATGGCTCCCACAGGGCTTGGGGAAAGGGCCGCGTCGGGACATCGAAGAGAAGTCCCTCGCTCGATCCCAAAAAGTAGAGGTGGAACATGACGGCCAGTTCGGCAGCGGAGAGCTGGGACGGGTCGGCGAAGAAGCTGCGGGAGAAAACTTCGAAGGCCAGATGGTGGGCGCGCTCGGGGAAACGCATGGAGCGCAGGTAGGTGCGGGCGTCGAGGTGATCGAGTCGTCGGTAGGTCTCGGGGACGCCGACGTTGAAGAGCGACAGTGCGGTCTGTCGGTCGATCGCTTTGAGGTCTGTCATGGAGAAGGCAGGGCTGCGCAGGATGAACGCTGCCACGTTCCATGGCGGGGTTCTGGGCAGGCCGGCGAAGCTGTCATGGTGGCCGGCGCTGTGCCAGAGGGGGTAGTCGGGCACGGGGGAAAGAAACTCAAGCTGTGGGTCGACACGGCGCAGCAGGGCCCGAAGGTTGTAGTACTGGCGGAAGAAGGCGTGGAAGCCGCGCGACATGGTCACCTGGCTTCCGTCCCGCAGTGTGCTCGGCCAGCCTGCCAGCCGCCCTCCCAGTGATGCTTGGCCTTCGAAGAGGTCGACGCGTACGCCGCGTTCAGCCAGGGCGGTGGCGGCGGTGATGCCGGCGATGCCTCCGCCGATGACCGCGACGTTTCGCGCTTTCCTGGGTGCGTGTGGATCGCCCGGCGTGGCCGTGTGCCGTACGGCGCGCCTGTCACGGCCGGGCCTCACCTCGCGTGGGCGGGGAGTTACAAACGCCGGAGTAAACACTTCACTCTCCCGAGCAGACGCCCAGTGGGGTAATCGAGCGTCCCAGCCGCGCCGACGGGGATCGCCGCGACACGCCCGCCTGCTGCGCCGAACGAGTGCTGAGTACGCAGCGGTACATGACGCATGGACGTCTCAGCGTGCTGCGTTGGGCGCCCAGTGGCACTGCGGGGGCGGAAAATGGGCCTGCAGCTCCTGCGCGGCTGATGTGTGCCTTTCTAAGCTCATGCCCATGCTGCAGTCGGTTCAGCCCCCGGCACCTGCGCCAGCGCTTGGACGGCATCGTCGGCTCACGGCTACGGTGTGTGGCCTGGCCGGCATCGCCATCGTGTGCCAGATCCTCTACCCGCTCGCGACGCCTTCCCAGCGCAACAGTCTGACCATCGTGACGGTGCTGTTCTTCTGCAGTGCTTCGCTGCTGGACGCTTCCCGGTGCCACGGTCGCCGGGGCGCGTTCACAGTGTTGCTGGTGGCCGCAGGAGGCGGCCTGGCTGTGGAGGTCGTGGGGTTGCGCAGCGGCTTCCCCTTCGGCTCCTACGAGTACAGCGACACGCTGGGTCCCTCGCTGGCCGGTGTCCCGCTCGTCGTGCCGCTGGCGTGGGCCATGATGGCCTGGCCCGCACTCGTCGTCGCTCGCGTCCTGACCGTCCGCAACCGCGACCGCACCCCGCGGCGGCACAACCGGCTGCGCACGACTCTGCTGGGGGGATGGGCGCTGGCGTCCTGGGATGTGTTTCTGGACCCGCAGATGGTCGATGCTGGCCACTGGCGGTGGCACGACCCGCACCCCGCGCTACCCGGTGTAACGGGGATTCCTTTGTCCAACTTCGCCGGCTGGCTGGTTGTGGCCACCCTCATGATGGCCGCGCTCGACACCGCGGTCGGGCGCACCGCCAGGGCCCCTCGCGCTGAGGTGCGCTTCGACGGCGCGTGCAGCGGCCCAGCGGTCACGCTGTATCTGTGGACTTACGCCTCCTGCGTGCTGGCCGCCGCCGTCTTCTTCGGCCGGCCCTCGGTGGCCCTCGTCGGAGGACTGCTGATGGGCGTCACCGCTGTACCCATGGCCTCGGTGGCTTGGCGCAGCAGGTCAGTCCTGACAGTCGTTTCAGGCCGTGTGGGCTTGGCAGCGCGCTGCCGCGGCAGCGCGCGACGCCATCGGTGGCGACGTCCTCGCGCAGCGAGAAGCGCGCCCACGCCGCCGCTTCGTCAGCCGACCGGCACGACAACGTCTCGTCAGGCACCGGAGCGAGGAGGGGGCGGCTGATGGCTCGCATTGTCGTGGTGGGTGCGGGCATGGGCGGACTGGCCGCAGCCGCACGACTCGCCGTCGGCGGACATCGCGTCACCGTCTGCGAGCGGACCCAAGTAAGCGGCGGGAAACTCGGTGTGCATCGCCGGGAAGGGTTCGTCTTCGACACAGGCCCGTCTTTGCTCACCATGCCCGACGTCTACCGCCAGCTGTTCACCGACACGGGTGCGCCTCTTGAGTACTACTGCGACCTGTCGCGAGTCGACCCGGCGTGCTGGTACCGCTTCGCCGACGGCACCCAACTCTCCATGCCGGGCAATTCGCGAGAGGTGCCGGCCGCCTTGGACCAGGCGCTCGGCGACGGGGCCGGTCAGCAGTGGAGCAGCCTCCACGAGACCACCGCACGGCTGTGGCACATCGTCAACGACACAGTCATGCAACGCCCTCTGCAGGGGCCCCGTGACCTTCTGCGCCACGCGACACGCCTACGCGACCTGGCGGCCATCGCGCCGTGGCGAACCCTGCGCGGCATGGGCAGCAGACACCTGCACGATTGGCGGTTGCGCACCTGGCTGGACCGTTATGCCACCTACACGGGCTCCGATCCGCGACGGACCCCCGCGGTCATGGCGGTCGCCGCCCACATCGAGCAGCACTACGGCGCCTGGTATGTGAAGGGCGGACTGCACCGCCTGGCCCAGGCGCTGCACGAACGGTGCCTGGAGCGCGGTGTCCGCTTCCACCACGGCTGCGAGGTTGTCGAGGTCACCACTGCGGGCACTCGCGTCGACGGCGTACGGCTCAGGGACGGCAGCGCACTGGCGGCGGACGTGGTGATCTCCAACGCCGACGCCGCACACCTCTACGGCCGCCTCACCGCTGATCCGCGTTCTCAGGGGGCGCACACCGCGCTGCGCCGCGCGGTCCCGTCGTTTTCCGGGTTCGCCCTCCTGATGGCCCTGCGGGGACGCGAGCGCGGTACGCCGCATCATCGGGTCTTCTTCCCCCGCGACTACGACGCGGAGTTCGACGCGCTCTTCGGCAGCCATGCCCGGCCCGTCACCGATCCAGCCATCTACATCAGCGCCCCCGACGATCCGGCCCTGCGCCCGGACAACGCGCACGAAGCCTGGTTCGTTCTGGTCAACGCCCCACGCCACTCCCCAAGCGAGGCAGCGGGAACGGTGGACTGGGAGGCCACCGGCTTGCGGCACAGCTATGCGGAGCACGTGCTGGACGTTCTGGCAGACCGGGGACTCGATGTGCGTGACCGCCTGCTGTGGTACGAGACACGCACACCCGCTGACCTGGAACGGCACCACAGCGCACCCGGGGGCGCCATCTACGGCACCTCCAGCAACGGCCTCCGTGCTGCCTTCCTGCGGCCGGCCAACCGGTCGCCGGTCCCTGGCCTCTTCCTCGTCGGCGGCTCCAGCCACCCGGGCGGCGGACTGCCCCTCGTGGCGCTGTCCGCCTCCATCACCGCGTCCCTGATCGGAGCGTGCTGATACCCGCCGCGCGCCACGCCCCAGGGGGACACTGCTCAGTGGGGACACTGCTTAGTAGCCCTCCCAGGGGCTCTTGGCCGCCCGCACAGCACTCCGGCAAACCCGCGCGATGCACGACAACCGCGGTACACGGGCCTTTGGGAAGAGCACTGTTTACCCGCATGGCGGCGGAGACAGTCCGGTCAACGGTGGGCAGGAGCGGCTCCTGCCTCGCCCGGGCCGGACGGCACGCACCGGGCGCCGAACACACGTCCCCTCGGCAGCTGCGGCACCAGCCGGGCGGTGCCGGCGTTGCGCGGTACGGTTTCTGGACAGTGGCCCCTGCGCTCCGGGCGCGATGGCGGCCCTGGTCCGCGCTCCGTTGCCCTGACCGGCCACCGGCACCCGGCGACGTCCGCCTCCTCGGCGTCCATCCCGAGGATCTCCGCCGTTCTGCCTATCAGCGCTCCCTCAGCGCCAGCCGTTGGCAAGCGCGAGCTTTCAGAGACCGGGCTTGAGCGGACGCGAGACGGCGCACGAGAGCCCAGGCGGCGAGAGCACCGATGGCGGCGACCGGCACGCGATGGTGTGAGGCCCACAACTGCATGGAGAAGCGCCGGGTGTAGCTCACGCAGTGGCCTTCGACGCCTCGTTCTTGATCATCGTCTGCGGCGGCCCACAGGTTCGAGGGGGGAGCGGGGTGCGGCTTCGAGGAGCTTGCGAGCCAGTAGCCCGCCGCGACGAGGACCCGGTCCACGATGGCAGGCGCCGCCTTGGTCGCCAGTATGGTCACGAGGCTCTGGCCGCCCACCCAGTACTCGCGGCGGCGCGGATGGTCCGCGGCATGGAGGATACCGCGCGCCGCGACATCGGGATGTTAGGCAGGAGGCACGGGCCTGGGCTGCCTGCCGGCCTCGGCGGGCATCCAGTCGTAAAGCGGCGTATTGACCGAAGGCAGTTGCACCATCGTCACGGCGACTTTGCTGCCCGTCGGCAGCAACTCGCAGCGCAGCGACTCATGGAAGCCCAGGATGGCGTGCTTGGCAGCGCAGTAGGCCGCCTGCAGGGGAATGCCGCGGTAGGCCAAGGCCGAGCCGACCTGCACGATCGTTCCGGCATCGCGGGGCAGCATCTTCCGCAGTGCACATTGGGTCCCAAAGACGTAACCCAGGTAGGTGACCTCAGTGACGCGCCGGAAGCTGTCCGCGCCCACCAGCGAGACCGGGGCGAAGATCGCCGTGGCCGCGTTGTTGATCCACACATCGATCGGCCCCCAGGTGTCCTCCACCATGTCGGCAGCCTGGTCCAGTGCCTGGTGATCGGTGACATCTACCGACATGACCAGCGCCTGACCGCCCGCTGCTCGCACTTCTCCGGCAGCCGCCTCAAGGCCACCGCGTCCGCGTGCCAGCAACGCGACGCGCGCCCCACGCGCAGCGAACGCACGAGCCGTGGCTCTGCCCACGCCGGCGCTGGCGCCCGTGATGACGACAACCTGCTCACGCCGATGTCGGTACACGGCTACCTCCCGGCCTCGACCCGGTATGCAGCGGTACCTCATCTCCGAGCAGCGAAACAGATAGCGGCTCACCGGTTCAGCCCCGCGCGCGTGGCAGCTTCTGCGCGGCGTTGTTCTGATGAGGACACAGGCACTGCCCGACTGGCGAACCCAAGGAGCCCAGCATGATCGTCAAAGCGCTGCACGACGCGGGAATGAAAAGCGAGCACGCCTACCTGGCCGCATTCGCGTCCATCGGAGCCTCCGTGCTCACCTGGAACGCGTCAACCCAAGTCGAAAATGCCAAGGTGGACCGGGCCGACCGCTGGGGCATCTTCATCGGCGAGTGGGCCCCCACCTTCATGGCCCTGGGCATCGCCCTGAGCAAGTACGAAGACTGACCAGCAGAGCGCCGCCGCCCGCGCCTGCAGGTTCTCGGGCTGCGGTGGCCTTGCCTCGAAGTGACAGGTGCGCGCTGCAGGTACAAGCTCGCCAGTCCAAGTTGTCCGTATTCCTTTGGGAACTGGACAGGGACCGGTTCTGCCGACGGGACTCCTGCGAGGCGCAATTCGCTGACCCTGAACGGCCCACTCGGCGCCATCGTGATCGTCGACATCAACACCACCTACCGACCGAGAAAGCGTGCCCTCGCCGAACACGCCTCGCAGCCGATCGACGATCACTTCGGTCCCATGGCCCACACGTTGAGCACTCTGTGGGGCCAGCGCACCGGAGTCGCCCACGCCGAAGCCTTCACAGCCATGCCGGTCCTCGGCCGCCTGCCCGGCGCCACTTAGCGGTTCAACGGCGCTCTCAACTTACGAACCCACACCGTGGGAAGGAACGACTGGAGACTCACGAACGTAGTCGTCTGCCGGCAGCTCACCGAAGGAGGGCGAAGCTCGCCGCAGCGACGACTGCGCCGAGCAGGGTCCCGGTGAGGGCCTGCCCGCGGGTGTGGTCCCCGAGGGCGACACGGGACCAGCCGACGAGGCCGACAAGGAGGTAAAGCAGCAACATCCACGAGCCGTAGGTCTGCGCGAGCATGATCGCGGCGCCGGCGGAGACGGCTTGGTGCACGCTGATCTTCCAGACCGTGGTGATCACCGCGAGAACAGCGAGGGTGATCAGCATCGTCGCGATCAGGGCCACGACCTCGCGCGGAGCGTCGAGGCCAACCAACAGCGCGATACCGACGCCGACGGAGACCAGGATGGCCACCATCACGACCAGGCGCCCCTTCTTGGCTCCGAGGTGCCGGTCGGCCCAGTGATCCTTGCGAATCCCGTACTTGATCACCAGGAGGGGGATCACGGCGGCGAAGAGGATGCCAAGGACGGCCCAGGCGAGACCGGACCAGGCCGCCGCGTGCCAGCCGACAAGCACGGTGACGAGCGTGATCCAGGTGGCTGGTGCGAGTTTGTCGGTGACGGTGCGGGCGAGCGCGGACTCCTGTGGGCTGGCTGTGTGGCTGTCGGTCATGGTGAGGTTCCCTGCTCGGTGCTGTGCCGGGAGAGCGCTGCGGCCTCGGCGGCGGCGAACTCGGTTACGAGGGGCGTGCGGTAGAGGTCGCTGACGTGCAGGAGCCAGGCGACCTCTTCTTCCGGTGAGGTGTCGACCACGCCGGGCACGGGGCGGTCGTCCGGGCACTGGGTTGCGGGGACGTGGTTGGTTCGGACGGCGGTGGCGAGCCAGCCGGCTTCCGCTGCTGCGGCTCTGTCCGCTTCGGGGATATCGGCTTGAGCCGCTGCTGTCCGGGCCTTCGCCTGGACGCTGGCTGGTACGACCTCACGTAGGGCCAGGCATGCGTCACCAATTTCGACGACACGTCGCTCCAGCCGGAATTTGATCTTGTGCCACGGCGCCTGCGTCGGCAGCACGACGTCGGGTGCGGCCGTGGTGAGTTCCTCCCACAGAGATTCCAGTCGCCTGTAAGTACGCCAGTTGTATACCGCTTCAGTCGCAACAGCGATGGGAGGGAGGCAACTCCCCAGAACGATGCTGGCGATGGCAGTCAATTTGAGCCCCTCGGAAAGCCCGTCTGCCAGAGACTCTCCACCGGGAAGTGCGTGCCCCGATGCGAGAAGGGCCAGGGACAGGAGCCGGTGCAGAGCGTACGCGGCACCTATTGCTGTGCCGCCGCCGAGGAAACATCGGCCACCACGTGTCCATCCGTGGGAATGGCGCACACCGCTAAGAAAGAGCCAGCTAGCCATGGTCATGGCGCAGCCGATGTAGAGCGTGAATACGCTCTTGTAAGCGGCGGCGAAGAGTGACGGCCGGACGGATTCGAAAAAGTCCTCCGCCTGGGGGCCGGGCGTGAGGGCGAAGAACAGAACCATTAGCGGGAGGGCGGTTATCACGGCTGCCCATCGCAAGCGTGGAGCGAATCCTTCGGGACGTGCCATATTCGCAACAAAGTCGAGAACGGCGGCAGCGGAAATAATGCCAAACAGGTACTTCAGCAGGTGGGCAAGGCCAGTTACTCCCATCGTCGAATCGATTGATTCCGCCACGGGGCGGGGCTCAAAGGTGAGCGCTATAGCCAGGAAGGTGAAAGCAGCCCACAGGGACCGTTGACGGTGGGAGTGGCGAACTGACGGCAGGCGCCACAAGGAGACGATCCACAAGGCTCCCGCGACTAGTGCTTGAGCGCTCATGTGTATCTGCCGGACTCGCGCTTGCGGGGGTGAGCCAGCACGTCGTCCAAGCCGTTGTCACCAGCGTTGTCAGCCGGGAGATTGTCGATTATCTCTCCGAGGAACGAGGCTGCCAGTTCGGCATCACGTTCCTGCTGGGTGTCGTAGGAAGCCCGCCCAAAAGCCGCACGGATCTTGTCCGGGTCGATGAGATGGGATAGGACCGCGACGATTGCCGAGGTGTCACTGGTGACATGGTGCCCCAAGAGCATGTGCGCCAGTTCATGACGAATTATTTGTTCTCGATGCCGCTTACTGGTGCCGATCACGTGGAAAATGTGGTCGGTCTCATCGAAGGAAACGAATATCCCGCATGGTGCTTCTACTCCGCCCACTTCTGGCAAGGGGTGCAAGTGAAGCGGTCTGCCTCGGCCGCTGCCTAGGCGTTCGCAAAATTCTTCGATGGAGAACGGACGTGGGGCCCGTATTCCGCTTAGCTGTTCCGCGCATCGAGTGCGTAGATATTCCTCGCGGCGCTGGTGGTAGAGCATCTCGTCGGTCCTTGAACGGTCTTCACCCCCCAATTGCACACGTCACCGGAATGGATACCCGCTCCCGGTTGCGTGTCGAGTGAAGCTATCAGACGAGAAGCTTATTGTGCATTCAACCAGTTGTGGTGACTGGATTCATTCGGAAGTGGATCTGTTACTCGCTGTCAGGTCTTCCTTCAAGACCTTCGAGTTTGCGCGCCCGCTCGATGACCATCTTGATCATTTCGAGGCTCTCGGCAGACAGGCCGTTGGCGCGGAAGGCGAGATTTCGCACACTGCTGTCCTCGGCCGTTCTCAGGAGTTCGAGGGCTGCGTCTGCACGGGCGGACTCCGCCTCATCGACATCGAAGAAGTAGTTGGGCGTGACCCCGAACAGCCGGGCCACGGCTGCGAGCGTGGTGGCGGTCGGGTTCGTCTTCGTGCCCTGCCGCAACTGGGAGATCGCACTCGGTGAAACCGTGGACCCTTCGGATTCCGCTGCCGCCTCGATGGTGCGTGACGCTTCTGCGTTGGTGTAGGGGCGCCCCGTCGCCGGATTGGGCACGGTCTCAAAGAGGTGATTCAGCCTCTGTGTGAGCAGTGGCGTTCCTGGATCGTCAGACACCCTGTCCTTCCTCTCGCTCGCCCACGACCGGACGATACTCCAGTGTCGGCTCAGGCGAAAAATCCCAGGGTTGGATACTCAAGGGTTGACATGCGTCGATCGAGGTCACGTATGGTCACCGTCACCAACGCCAAAGTGTTGAGGCGACCCTAGACCGGTACTCAAGTATCGGGCGTTGTCCGGGGCGGCGCCGGTGCCCGAGGGGGCTACCTCGAACACCGGCCGCGCCCCGGCGGGGCGGATACATAACCGGAGCAGACCGGCTGGCCTTTTCGACGAGAGCTGCCGCCCTGCCCCGCCTACGAGGGAGGAATCTTCGCATGCCTGCACCTCCGGCCGGAAGCGTGCGCCACGATACGACCGCCGAGGACGGTGCTTCCGGCGCCGGCGCCGGCGCCTGCCACGCACGCCTTGCCGAGCTGCTCGCCGACATGATCCCCCGCGCCTGCGTCATCCGTGTCTCCCAGCGTGAACCGGACCGTTGCTGGCCCAGCCCCTACGCTCGCGCCTACGACGAGCGGGGGCGGCTGCTGATCCTGAACCGCGCCCAGCGGCTGACCGCTGCCCGCTGGGTTATCCGGGCCAGCCCGGAGCTGGACTGGGACGAGCCGCACGACCTCGACCTCGTTTCGGGCACGCTGCGGCCCACGGCCGTGGGATACGCCGCTGTCGACGGGGGGTGCTGAGCATGGCCCGGATTCGCACGCTCAAGCCCGAGGCGTTCGCCTCGGAGTCGCTCGCCGAGGTGAGCATCCACGCCGAGCGGACGTTCTTCGGCCTGCTGACCCAGTGCGACGATCACGGTCGCTTCCGAGACCAGCCCGCCGTTATCGCCGGACTATTGTGGTCGTTGCGCCCCGAGCACGGCCCGGTCGGTGTCGAGGACGATCTGACCCAGCTCGCGACGGCGGGGCTGATCTGCCGCTACGAGGTCGACGGCAAGCGGTACCTGCACGTCGTTACCTTCCTGCGGCACCAGAGGATCAACCGGCCTAGCGGTATCCGGCATCCCGACTGCCCGCTCCACGACGCCGAGCGGCCTGCCACGGACGATGCGGCGCAGACTGCGGGAGCCCTCCCTCAGTCCTCACGGAGGGATCACGGAGGGCTCACGGAGGACTCAGTGAGTCCTCACGGAGCAGTGCGTGAGGGCTCCGTGAACGACGAAACCGCAGGTCACCTCGCATTCAGTGAGGGTTCAGTGAGTCCTCACGGAGGAGGCGGTGAGTCCTCCATGAGCCCTCATGGTCCGGATCTAGGACCTAGGAACGTGGATCTAGGATCTTCCCCTTCGGGGGGCGCGAGCGCCCCCGCACAGGAGTCCGTCTCCACCCAGCAGCTCATCGGCGAGTACGCCGCTTCTTGCGCGCACCGTCCGCCGAACGGGGTGCTCGGACACCTCGGGCGCGAGGTCGCCAAGCTGCTCAAGGAGGGCATCGACCCGGCCCACGTCCGTGCCGGGCTGGCCCGCCACCGGGCGAAGGGGCTGCATCCGAGCACGCTGCCGAGCCTGGTGCACGAGGCGATGAACGCCACCGGCCCGGCTGGTGGCTTGGTGCGGCCGGAATCTGCGAATACCGTGCGCGGTCACCGGGCCTGGGCCAACCCCGCCGACCCTGCCGCCGCCTACGCCGAGGAGCTGTGATGCGCGATCACGACGCCCAGCCCGTCGGCGGCATCGCCCGCCGCCTGACCGGCATCCTGAAGTCTCGGGGCATCGACCCGAACGCCCCGGTGTTCGAGGAGGCCGAGCCCAGCCCGGCGCTGGAGGCTGCCCAGGCCCGCATCCCCGCCCGCTACCAAGGCGCCGTCGCCGACCACCCGGCTGTCGACGCCTGGGTGGGCGAGGTCGCCGCCGCCGGGCGCCGGGGCCCGGACGGCTCCCCGGGCATCGCCCAGGGCCGCTCGCTGCTTATCGTCGGCACCACCGGCACTGGCAAGACCCACCAGGCGTACGGCGCCGTCCGCAGCCTGCTGGCCGCCGGGGTGCGGCTGCGGTGGAAGGCGACCACCGCAGCCGACCTGTACGCCGAACTGCGACCCCGCCCCGGCTGCGACGGCGAGCGGGAGCTGCAGGACCTGGCCCGCTGCCCGCTGCTGATCATCGACGACCTCGGCGCCGCGAAGGCGTCGGAGTGGACCGAGGAAATCACGACGCGGCTGATCGACCGCCGCTACACGCAGATGCTCCCGACCCTGGTGACCACCAACCTCGGTATGAGTGACCTGCGCGCACACATCGGAGACCGTGTCGCCTCCCGGCTGACCGAGATGACCGACAAGGTCATCCTCGACGGCCCGGACCGCAGAAGGGCCCTTGCGGCCGAGCGCCGCCGCCTCACCGCCGCCTGATCTGCTCCGCGCGACCAACGGTCCGCCTCCCTTCACGCACCAACCCCCGGGCCGCGCCTGCCCGAACGCGCCCGGGGCCGATCGGAGACACTCCCCATGCACCACACCCACACCGCCGAGCCGCGCACCCTCGGCGACCACACCTGGCACAACCAGGCCGCCTGCCTGTCCACCACGACCAACCCGGTCGACCCGGAGATCTTCTTCCCCGAGCCGGACGAGATGGACCGCATCCACGCTGCCAAGGCCCTGTGCGCCCAGTGCCCAGTCCGCCGGACCTGCCTGGACGCCGCCCTAGAGGCGGGGGATCGCGAGGGCATCCGGGGCGGGATGACCGAGGAGGAACGCGAACCCCTGCACAGCAAGCTCCACCTGCGCCTCGACTACGCCCGCGTCAACGCCACCCTGGCCGGGGACGACATCCACCTCACCGATGCCGAACGCCGCGCGGTCACGCGCACCGCGTACCAGAACGGCGTCCCGGCCGGGCACCTCGCCCGCCTGCTGAAGATCACCGAAGAGCACGCGAAGAAGCGCTACCGCGAGCTGCGCCGCGAGACCCGCAACCGCGCCGTCAACGACACCAGCAGCGACCAGACCCTGGCCACGGCCCAGGCCGCCCGCGACGACCTCGGGACGGCCGCGTGACCCACACCGATGCGACACCGGTGCGCATAACCGGCTGGGACCGCGCCGCCATCGTCACCCTCGGCGCCGCCGGGTGCGCGCTGTCCTACGACGCGCTGCAGCAGATGGCCGTCGCCATCCACATCCGGGGACTGCTCACCTACCTCTTCCCCTTCGTCATCGACGGCTTCATCGGCTACGGCGTCCGCGCGGTGCTGGTGATGCGCAGCGCCTCCCTCGGCGCCCGCTGCTACGTGTGGGCCCTGTTCGGTATCGCCACCGCCGCGAGCATCTGGGCCAACGCCCTGCATGCCGTCCGCCTCAACGACCGGGCCCCGAGCGGTGGCGGTCTCCAGCTCGGGGACGTCGCGGTCGGCGTGCTGTCCACACTCGCCCCGCTGGCCCTGGCCGGAGCCGTCCACCTCTACATCCTCATCGCCCGCCGAGCCGCACAGCCCGGACACCCGGACACGGCCGGTGCGGACACCTCGGTCGTTCGTACCGAGCGGGTCACCGCGGCCCCCGCGGACAGCTGGTCCGGCCGGGGCACGGCGGAGAGCCCGGACACTGTCCGACCGGTCTCCGGCCAGCAGCCCTCCGCACTGTCCGCCGGGGCCACCGAGCGCCCTGCGGACACTCGCCAGCCGGTCACCGCCTACGCAGCCGCACCGGTCACTCCGTTCGACGACGCGCCAGAGCACCACGGGCGCGACGCCGACCTCGACGAAGGGCCGGAGGCCAGATCCGGTCACCCCGCCCCGCCTGGGACGCCCACCCAGGGCCCGTCGGCGGGCACCGACGATGCGGAAACGGGCTCCCCGTCCGCCCCCGGTGAGACCGAGGACCTGCTGCCGATCGCCCGCCGCGCGGTGTCCGAGGCCGGGAAGCTGACCCGCCAGGTGGTCGCCGACGCCATCCGGGGCCAGGGCCTCCCGCTGTCCAACGACCGGCTGACCGAGCTGATGCAGCAGCTCCGCACCGAAGCGGGCAACAGGACACTCCGCTCCACCGGCTGACCGCCACGAACCCACCCGGCGGACACCCCGCTCGGTCACTCCGGACACCGGTCACCCGGCCGGGCCCGGACACCGGTCATCCGGCCGCCCGGACACCGGCAGCAGGGTGTCCGCCCCACCCGGTCACCCCACGGCCCCTCCATCCCTACCGCTTCCAAATGGGAGACCCCAGTGCGTACCACCCCGCCGACCACCGAGGAGATCGACGTGTGGCTCGCCGTCCTGCGCGCCCACGGCCACGTGCACCGGGCAGAATCCGGCCCCGAAGAGACCTGGACCGTGTGGCGGACACCGTCGAGCGCCCCACACACGCTGCACCACCCCGTCCTCGCCCTCGACTACATCGCCGCCGTGCTGCGCGACGTCCGCGTCGAAGCCGGAGACGGCGCCCGATGACGCACCGGAACACCCCGGCCACCCCGTCCGAGGGGCACACGTACGACCAGCCGGCGCGAGGCCGAGCAAGCTATACCTTGCGAAACTCCCTCGACGGCGGGGCCGTCGAGGGAGTTTCACAAGGGCATGCCCCCGCCCCCACAGGGGCGGGGGAGGTCCGGCACCCGGGGGCGCCGGACCAGGCTGCGACCGAGGGCGGATCGCAGCCGACGGGGGAGATGCCGCCGAGCGCCGTCGTCGAGACGCGCATGCGCCCGCGCCTGCGCCAGTCCCAGCAGCGCGACCGCGTGCGCAGCGTCCGCCTGACCGCCGACGAACTCACCGATGTCCAACGCGCTGCCGAAGCGATGGGCCTGCGGGTCGCCGGGTTCCTCGCCGACGCCGCGGTCGCCGTCGCCCGCGCCCAGGACGGTCCGCAGACCTGGCTGATGGCCCAGCGCACTCTCGTCGAGGAGCTGATGGGTGCCTCCGCCCAGCTCGCCCGCGTCGGCAACAACCTCAACCAAGTAGCCCGCGCGCTCAACAGCGGCGGCGAGGCCCCGTACGTCGAAGACGCCCTCGCTCGCGTGCTGCGGGCCGCCGCCCGCGTCGAGGCCGCCGCCACCGAGATCGCGAAGCGTTGACCGCCGTGGTGCCCGACATCTCCCTCGGCGGCCGGACCTACGGCCTGCTCGCCTACCTCTACGGGCCCGGCCGCCACGACGAGCACCTCGACCCGCACTTGGTCGCCTCCTGGCAGCCGGAGCTGGCCCCCGACCCGGGCCGCGATCCGCAGGTCACGCTCAAGCAGTTGCAGGAGCGCCTCGACCTGCCGGTGCAGGCCGTGCGGGAACACCGTCGCCCGAAGCGGCACGTGTGGCACTGCCCCGTCCGTGCTGACCCCGGCGACCGGCATCTCTCGGATGCCGAGTGGGCCGAGGTCGCTCGTCGCGTCGTCCACGCGACCGGCATCGCTGAAGAAGGAGACGCCCAAGCCTGCCGCTGGATCGCAGTGCGCCATGCGGACGACCACATTCACATCGTCGCCACCCTCAAACGCGAGGACGGCCGCTCCCCACGGCGGCACGACGACTACAACCGCGCCCAGGCCGAATGCCGCCAGATCGAGAAGGACTTCGGCCTGCGCCGGCTCAACCCCGGCGACGGCACTGCCGCGAAGCGGCCCACCAGCGCCGAGCGCGCCAAGGCCGAACGCGCGGGCCGTACCGCCACCGCCCGTGAACTTCTGCGCGACCACGTCCGTCAGGCCATGTCGGGCGCTGCCGACGAAGCGGAGTTCTTCGACCGGCTGGCCGAGGCCGGAGTCCGGATCGACCGACGGTTCGCCCCCTCCGGCGACGTACTCGGGTACAAGGTCGCCCTGCCCGGTGACCGCAATCGCGGGGGCGAGCCGGTCTGGTTTCCCGGCTCCCGTCTGGCTCCCGACCTCTCCCTCCCCAAGATCCGCATGCGCCTCGGCAGCCCGGAAGATGCTGTCGTCCCGACCGCCGACAGCCGCCCGCGCCAGCGTGACGGGCCGGCGCGAGCCCGCCGCGACGCCACCGGCATCGTGGAGCGCATCACCACGGCCTACACCGACGGCGACGAAGCCGAGGCTGCCGCGCAGCTCTCCGGGCTCGGCGAAGTCCTCGACGCCGTCGCCCAGACCTCTCCGGCCTCCACCCGGCAGCAGGCGACCGAAGCCGCCCGCGCCTTCGAACGCGCCACCCGATGGCACACCCGCGCCGAACGCGCTGACGACCGAGCCGTTCGCTCCGCCGCGCGCGGCATCATCCAGGCCGGCAACGCCCTGGGCCGAGGCGAGGACGGCGGCGCGACCGCCATGCTCTTGTCCACCCTGGTCCTGGCCACCCTCGCGGCCGCCCGCTGGCACGCTGCCCGCCGGCACCATCAGCAAGCAGCCGCAGCCCGGCAGGCAGCCGACCAGCTCCGATCCGCCTACCGCACCGCCGCGGCCTCGCCCATGCGCGCGATGCGTGCGCAAGGTCGCCGCTTGCCCGAGCGCGTACGGACCCGTCATACCGGCACGGTCGAAGCCGCCCTTCCCGGCCGCATCGGCAGTCTTCGCCGCGAGGGCGGATGGGACGCGCTGGTCGCCACCCTCGATCAGGCCGAGCGCGCCGGGCACGATCCCGAAGCCCTGCTCCACGAGGCCGTCGAATGGCGCGAGCTGAACACCGCCGAGAGCGTCACCGACGTCCTGGTCTGGCGCCTGCGGCGCCTCGGTCGGCTCCCCGCGGACCCGTCACAGCCTCGCGCTGGCACTCGCGCCACGAAACAACAGCCCGAGCCGGGACGGACACACGCCGCCACCCCGACGCCACAGAACCCCGCCGCTCCCGAGCACCGGCGGCGAAGGCGCTGAAGGCCCGGCGCAAAGGGCTGGACGAGGCCGACCTGCCCTGTTAGGGCTGGTCAGAGGAACACAAGGAGCCGATGCGCATGACCACCGAAGAACTCCAGCACTCCAGAACCATCCTCCCGGAGACGGCGTTCGGCGACGACCCGTTGCTGCGACTGCAAGAAGCGAGCGAGCCGGACGACTCCATCTGGACATACACCACCACCCACCCGGACCCGATCACCGTCACGGGCATCACCGTGATGTGCGCGAAGTGCGGCGCCCGCCGCGACTGGATGGTCATCTGCGATCGCCGCAACCAGATCTTCCTCCGCTGCCGCTGCGCCCACGAATGGCACGAGCCCGAGCTGACCCGCGCCGACTACCAGGCCATGGCAGGCAAAGGCGGCCAAAAGTACCCCAGCCTCGACGCCGTCGTACGGGACGCCGGATACGACGGCACGCTGGCCGGCACCTATCTCCCCGATGACCTCAACGCTGGAACGTACGGGTAACACTGGCGACGGGTACAGATCCGCCAGCTTAGACCGCTGGCATATGCGCAGAGGGGTGTCATACGTTGCAAGTATGGAGGACGTAGGCAAGCAGGGCATCTACAACAGCACTGAGCACCGGGCGAGTTACCGGTCCCGGAACACCAACTACGTCGGGGCGGCGCGAGCGTCACGTCAGCGATCCAGATCGCTGGGAACCACCACGGGGGCCTCGACCTTCGCGACCTCCCGGACACTGCGACGGTCCGGACCGCCGCGCAGTCCGAGGCTCGGCGAACTGACCGGGACGACGGGACTCGGCAGCAGGCGGTGGATCTGCTGTGGCACCTGGCCCGCGTCGATCCCGACAAGCGCACCGAGGCGCTTGCCGTCATCGAGGCGTTGGAGGCCACTTCCGCCTCGTCGTCGTAAATGGCGTCAGCGTGAGTCGAGCAGAGCGTTGGCGAGGCGGAGCGCGTCCTTCGCCAGGGACATCGCTGCATGAAGGCCGAGGACTTCATGCAGGGTGGGGTGCACGACGCGGGCCCAGTCGCCGCAGAGCGAAGGCCACGCGGCCAGCGTCACCTCGCCGCCTGCAAGGCCGAGACGGGCCTCCACTTCCGTCGTGCCATCGGTCCTCGGATACCAGCTCAGCAACACGCAGCCGTCTGGTGCACCGGCTCCGTGCAGCAGCCAGCACACCCGGACCGGCGCTTTTGCATCGGCGTGAGCGTGCTTCACGAGGGCGCCCCGTGCCCATGCGGGCATGGGGCTCGGGGCGACGTCGGCCAGCAACGAGCACTGCTCCACTCCCGGTTCCGGCTCCGGTGCACGAGGAAGTCGCCCGGCGTTCACGCGCGCTCCGGGGCATCGAAGTCGGTTCGCCAGAAGCGTTGCTCGCGGCGGCGGGCGATACGCCGCCTCCGCTTTTGTGCCCCGGAGCGCGTACGGGTGCCGTTCTCGTCCGGGTAGTAGTAGCAGGTGCAGCCTTGGCCTGCGCGGACGCAGGGTCCTTCGTGCCCGGGGACCGTTTTGCCGAGCATGCCGCTCACGGGACCTCCTTGTTCGTCTACGAAGTTGCCGGTGCCACCGAGGGCCCGTTAGAAGGCGGGTTGCGCCGCGTCACGGGCCCTCGGTGCAAGTTCAGGACCAGGCCAGTTCGGTACGGACGGCCGAGGGGAGATAGCCCTCCTGGCCGTTCTCCGCGATGTAGACCACGGTGGCGGGTCCGTCGGGCACGGTGATGACGTGGCTGATGCGGTGGGCGAAGGGCCAGTCGGGGTTGATGGCGAGGAAGACCGGCTGGTCGTGGTCGAGGGTCTGCAACTGGTGGATCAGTTGCCCGACCGTGAGCGTGCGGGACACGAGACCTCCGTGGGGTGGGATGTAGCAGCGAGCTGGCCGTGCCGTGAGCGTCAGATGCAGTCGCAATACCAGCCGGGGTAGGCGATGAGCGCGGCGAGGAATCCGGCGACGGCGTGCGCGGGGACGTCGTGGTCGAAGGTGGTGCCCCAGGCGCGGCGGCCGTCGGGGCCGTGAACGCTGATGTGCCACAGCTCGCCGAAGGTGGCCTCCGGGCTCTCGGGCAGGAACCCGACGAAGACGCGGCGGTCGGGGCTGGCGCAGTAGACGTTGGCCTGGGGGTCGTCGACCGTGGTCCAGCCGCAGTTGTCCAGCAGCCGCAGGACGGGATCCGCGCAGTGGCATTCGAGCAGCCACTCGCGCTCGGCAGAGTCGGGGCGAGCGGGTGTAAGAGCGTTGGACGTCACGAGGAATCCCTTCGTTGACCTGGGGTTTTCGAGCCGTCCGTACGTTGACTTGGAATCGGGCCGTCATTCCAGTCCGTGGGCCGGGTTGGTGTCTGCCGCAGGCGAACTCGGCCCAGGAAGGTCCAGATGGGCTCCTCGTTCGGGAATGAATCGGTCGCCCCCGCGGGCTGACTGGGGGCGACCTGATGAAGAAGGAGGGGCAGCGCGTGGACGCGGACGAGCAGCGTCGGTTCGGCGAGAGCCTCGACGATGCCGAGGCGGCGTCGGTGGGACGGGCTCGGGCGGCGCGCGGCGGACGGATCGAGGTGACGGTCGAGGAACTGGCCGAGACCCTCGGCCGTCCCCGACCGCCAGACTCGTCGGCGGGTAAACCCCCCGGAGGGGGATGACCTGTCCGGGAGGCGCGGGAGCGTCACCTGCGGCGGCGTGGCCGGGCGCTGGCGGCCTGAGCCAGGGGAGTTGGCATCGCGCTCGGCTGGGGCCGCGAGTCCCCTGCGGTGGCGTGGGTACGGCTGCGGGCGGCCGAGGCCCGAGGGATATCGGTGGGCGTGGATGAGCGCGCCGCCCTGTTGGTGACGGTGGCTTCGGGGTGCAGGGTTTCGGTGTTGGTGCGCGGGACCGGCTCAGGGCTGCCCATCCGTGTGGCGACGGCGGTGACGAGACGGGTCGGGGTGTGGGTGGTGAAGGCGCCGTACCAGTCGTGGCCGTGGCCGAGGTTGCGTGCCCCGTAGACGAGCCAGGGCTCGTAGTCGGCGTCGAGGGGGTGGCCGGGGGTGGTGTCGTAGCGGACCGTTGTCAGGTGATCTGGGGAGGTGAAGTCGATCTCCCATTCGTTCTCGCGGCGTCGCCAGCCGGCATCGGCCAGGGGCCGGAGCACGTCATCGGCCCGGGGTCGCGGTCCGCTCGGCCTCGGGCCTCCGTCCTGGGTGAGGGCCGTGGCGAAGGCAGCGACGACTTCGGGCGGCGTGCCGGTGGTGAAGGTCGCCTGCCAGGTGGGCGGGGTGTACCGGTCGGGGGCTTCGGCGATCCCCCACAGGGCGTGGGTCAGCCCGTTCGGCATGTATTCGACGTGGTGGCGTCCTCCAGATGAGGTGAGCTGGACATTGCCCTTCGTGTCGACCTCCTGACGGAAGCCCGCGTCCATGAGAGGAGAGAGCGCGGGCACGGGGGAGCTTTCCCCTGCGAGGTAGACGGGCGAGACGAGCGCGGTGATGTCGGGGTCGGGTTCGGGCATGGAGTAACTCCTTTTCGGGATGGGCGGGTTGGTCTCAGCGGGTTCGGGCTGTTCGCGAGGGTGTGGGAGCGGCCGAGGGCGGCGGAGGACTTGCAGGGGTGGGCTGCGTGGCTGCGGAGATGCGGCCACGCGCCAGGGCTGCCGCTGCGCGTGCGGAGTGCGTTGTGGGCCGCAGGCCGACGAGATCGCGATGGCCCTCGGGGACGCGGTGCGCCGGGCGCGCGACGGGTTCGGGGTCGGCCACGGCAAGGGCGGCGGCGTTCATCAGCGGCTGAGGGGTGTGGCCGGTGAAGTGCGCTGCCCAGGTGGGCCGGGAGGCCGGGTCAGGGCCGGCGGTGATCTTCCATGTGGCGGCCCCCCGGCGACGCAGCTCGTCGGGGTCATCGACGTAGCCGGTGCGGATGTGGAAGGCGGCGTGCTCGTCCGGGGCGAGGGTGCGCCAGGGCTGGGTGCCTCGCGCGGGCTCCCAGCCGTGCTCGGCGAAGACGCTGGCGGGGGTCTGCCCGGTGTGGAGCGGCCCGCCGGACAGGTAGTCGGCGAAGTAGGTGTCCAGGCCGTCGATGAGCCGCTCGGTGAAGGCGGCGAGGACTTCGTCGGGGGTGGTGCGGTCGAAGTGCGCGGACCAGTCCGGGATGCCGAGCGGGTCGTAGGCGTAGGTGAAGGTCCACTCGCCGTCCCGCCGGGCGGCGCGGAGGCGTTGGCAGGAGCTGGCGTAGTACGGATCGGGACCGACGAGTGCGCGGCTCCACCCTGGGGCGGCGTCCAGGAGGGGCGCGATGGGGTCGGTGCCGGTGGTTCCGGCGAGGTAGCGGGGTCCGACGAGCACGTCTTCGCTGACGGTGGTGCGGTGCGGCATCGGGTATCCGGTGGGGCACGGGCGCCCGCGCCCGGCCGCGACGGGCCGGGGCGGGTGCCGTTGCGGGCAGGTCTTCTGTGGCTGAGCGCGCGGGTCACCGCGGGCGGGCCGGGTGGGAGAGCGCGGTGACGTAGGCCGGCTCGCGCGGCGGTGGCTGGTCCGGATGCGAGAACAGCCCGGTCGCCCTCGGTGCGGCGGGAGAGTGCCGGCGGGCCGCGTGTGCCCGACTCGCCACGGCAGAGCGCTCGTTGGCATGCTCGGCGGCTGCGGCGGTCTCGCTGAGACGGCCGAAGTCGCGCAGCTCCACGAACACCGGGGCGAGCCCTCGTGCGGCGGGAGCCAGGGAGTAGGCGAAGCGCTGGTCGGAGCCGAGGCGCGTGATGAGCCCATCGTCGAGGAGCTGCTGGGTGCGGTAGTGAAAGGACCCGGTCGCCAGCCCCGTGGCCGAGCACAGCGCGCCCGGCCGCAGAGGCCCGTGTTCTTCCAGCGCGGTGAGTACGTCGACGGGGCCCTTGCCGCGCAGCCGGGACAGCGCGTCCTCGACCCGGTCCGGCCGCCTCCAGGCGTTGCCCACATCGAAGTGCCGGGCGTGCCAGGAGGCCAGGGTCCGGTGGACGGGGCGCGCGTCCTGCCCCAGAGTCGAGGCCGCGTAGCAGTCGCGTTCGGGCCTGGCGAGCAGGTCGCTGGCGCGCATGCGCAGCAGGACCTGGTGAAGGGTGGCCGTGTTCAGCCAGGGCATGGCGGACCTGAGCTGAGGGGCGCGCAGCGGCCCATGTTCGCGGAGGGTCTCCAGTGTCCAGGAGGTCCACAACGGTGCGAGCACGCCAACGGCGTGATGGATCCGGTTCGCGGGGGCGGTGTCGGGAGTGGGGGTGTGCATGGTGGTTCTCCGAAGTGAGTTCAGCGCCGCGGGCGGGAAGCCGTCCGCGCGGTGGCGAAGGCGTCGGCGCGGGCCGCCGGGGCGGCGGGTGTCGCGCTCGGCCGGGGCCCAGGGTGTGTCGTGCGGATACGGGCGGCCTGGGCACGCCTGGCGCCGGGGTCGCTGTGCGCGGCGCGGTGGAGGGCGGCGGAGACGGCCGCGTGCTTCGCGTCCAGCGGGGTTGGAGCGCCCGTTCGCGGCTGGGCGCGGGCGGTGACCGGTTCGAGGTGGACGAGCTGCTCGATGTCCCGGTGGATCATGTGGCGCTCGCGTACGACGTGCGTGGGGTCGTTCAGTGCGGCGGCGGTGGCGGCGATGAGGTGGCTGGGGGTGTCGGAGCTGAAGGTTGCCTCGGCTCGGGTGAGGTATCCCTTCGGCCCGGCCCACAGCATCACGGTCTCGTCCTCGCGGCCGTAACTGCGGGTGTCGATCCAGGCCCCGGCCTGCCCATCGGGTGCCCGCAGTTCCACCGTGCCGGGCTCGGAGGCCCGCAGCCTCTCCCACCCCGCGTCGAGCAGCGGCTCGACGCTGTCGGCCCAGTAGATCGATGGCCGCGCGAGGAAGTGCTCCCCGTCCGGTTCCCAGTCCCGCGCCAGCGCACTGGTGAAACCGGCGGTGATCTCCGGTGGAAAGTTCTGGTTGAAGAGGGCCGTCCAGCGGACGGGACCGACCGCATCCTCGGCCGCGGTGACCTTGACGGGGTCGTAGTCGTCGCCGAACCAGCCGATCCTGATCCGGCCGTCAGGGCTGGTGTGTAGAAGTTGGCAGAGATTGTCGTCGTCGGGGTCGTGGCGGGGCCAGTGGCTGACCGGTGCGAAGGCAGGGTCTCCGAAGATGCCGGATCCGGCGAGGTAGCGCGGGGTGACTCGGTACTCGCGCCAGCGCTCGCCCTCTGGCTGATCAGACATGAAAAGCGTTCCGTTTCGAGGAAGTCGGTCAGCGCACGCGCCGCGGACGCTGTTGCGGCGCGGATGCATCCGGGGCCGGTGCGGCAGGTTCGGTACGGCGGCCGGGGGCGTGGGCGGAGCGGGCACGGGCGGCGTGGGCCCGGCGCACGTGCGGGTCGCCATCCGTCTGTTGGTGGTCGCGTTGCAGGCGCCGGGCTGCGGCGTTGTAGGCGGCGTGGTCCTGCCGTTCACCGACGGACAGCAGGTAGATTTCCCGCTTGTGCTGGGACGCGGCGGGGGCGTCGCGGTACTGGATGACCATCCGCCACCGTGTGTGGGGGTCGACGTAGACCTTGTGGCAGCCCGCAAGCTCCCGCTGCAGCGCGGCTCCGCGTTCATTGCCGTGCACCAGGTGCTGCAGCTCCAGCAGCGCCAGGTCTCGGATCTTCTCCGGCGCATCGCGCAGATCGGCGAGGGCTTCGGGGTGCGCGGCGAAGGCATAACGGGCGCTCACGAGAGCCCCCTCGAACGGGCATGAACCGTGCCGTGCGCCGCAGCGAACCCCGGCAGGGGCAGTTGCGTGCCGGCCGTGGCGCTGGTCGTGGTCCGGATGAGGGCAGCGGCGGCACGCCGGTCAACGGTGCTGCCCGTGGGCGCGGGGGCCGTGGGCAGCGGTGTGACCCGGTCCTGCAGCCACGCGTCGGCCGCCTCGGCGCTGTTGAACGCCCCCTCGCGCACGGTGTACGTGGCGAGGGACGGCGTGGTCTCTTCCAGGAAGAGCCGGTAGGGCCGCTCGGCGGAGTCCGGGTGGCCGTCGTGGACGAGGGCACTGACCTCGATGCCCTCGTTGAAGCTGCAGGGGTTGTGCGTGTGGTGGTCCAGCAGCGTGTACCGGCCGTCCGGGTTGGCGCGCAGCATGTGCTCCAGCCGGGAGGTGAGCCCATCGGCCGGGCTCGGACCGGGCACGGCACTCACCTCGATCGCGTCGGGCGGACAGCCACGGGAGATGAGCCAGTTCTGCGTGATCGGAACTGTGGGCTGCCGGACGTGTTCGAAGGCGAAGGTGCCCTCGAACAGATCACGCTGAACGCGCATCCCGACGTACTCGGCCGTACCGGGAACGTCCCAGACGGCAGCGCTGTCGTAGAGCAGCAGAAAGGTGTTGCCCTTGGTGTGGTGCGAGGCCAGCTCGGTGTGCATGTCGGCGGAGAGCGTCGCGGCGTGGAAGTCCTCCTCGACGAGGGCGGAGGCAGGTACGAAGCCGTCGATCTGGTAGTCCGGGCCCGTCACGCAGCCACCTCGTAAGCCGCCGGAGCGGCCAGTAGACGATGGTTGGGCCGGGACGGGCTGGTGGTGCACGCGCTGAACGGTCCGTCCGGCGCACGCAGTTGCATCAGGCCCGGATCGAGATGATCGCGATGCCACAGCGAGGGCCCGGCGAGCCCGGCGTCGGTGCCCGTGAACTGCTGCCAGGCCAGCCACAGCGCGTGCAGCCGGGCGACGGCCTCGGGGTGCTCGGTCCACTGCGGACACCAGGGGCGGGTGGAGGTGATCTCGCGTCCGTAGACCGGCAGCAGCAGGTCCTCCACCCACACCTTCAGCGCCGCCAGTTCCTCGGCATACGCCTGGCCGGCCATCGCCAGGATGAACACAGAAGAGGCCTCGGCCGGGCCATCCGCGCCGCTTGGAGTTGTGGCGGGCCCCCGGCCGGGCCCTTCCGCCTCGTCGGCGGGCCCGGGCGGTTGCTCGTCGGTGAGACGGGCGAGGGTCTCGCCCTGCTTGCGGGTCTCGGCGACCAGGCCACTGACCGTGGAGACGAGGTCATCCAGGTTGTGGTCCGGTATCCGCACCGGCTCGTTCTCGTCGCGGGGCTCCAACATCGACATTCCCTTCGTCGCTCGGGTGTTGGAGCGTCGAGCATCCGGAAAAACGAGGGTTTGGCCCGGCCGGGAAACCAGGTGTAGAAGGGGCGGCTCAGGCACCCCGGCGATGGCGGCAGATGGTCGCGGGCGGTGTGAGGAGCCGAACCGCCCGGAGTGCCTGATGCGGTACGACACCGTTGCCCAGCGCCGTGAGTTGGGCGGGGCGCCCCAGTCCGGGAGTGGCGGTCACCCAGCCGTCCTCAAGGCCCTGCATCCACTCCACGAACCGCGGCGAGAGACGGCCCGCTGTATCGGTCGGCGGCGGTGCCGGTCGGGTGAGGCTCTCCCACCGGGCGATGGCGTCGCTGTACCGCCCCCATTCCCGGGGGACTTCTTCGTCAGTGCCGAGGTATCGAAGAGGGTGGGGGGCGGGTTCGCCGGAAGACGGACTGCGGTAGCTCGGCGGCTCAGTTGCGCCGCCGCCGAGGGGAGCGTCAGGTCGCCGTTGCCGTGGCGCTGGCCGGGTGAGCCCTTGATGCCGTCGGATGCCTTCGGGGTCGGCAGCAGCCACTCGACCTCGTCCGCGAGATTCGGACCATGTCCCCCTTCCTTCCGTTTGACCGGGTGCTGGCTGCCGCCGTTGGAAGCGATGTTGCTGGTCGGCGTCTTCAGCAACGGCCCCTCGTCGCCAGGCGACCAGGAAGAGCCGTTCCCTTCGGTGTGGGGCGCCGACATCGGAGGCGCGTAGCACGCACCAGCGCGCATCACGCCGGAGGTCGGCCAGGGATCCGAGTACGGCACCGAGTGCCCGCTCAGCAGGCCGGCCTGTGGGGTTTCCCAGACACCACGGGCACTGTTCCAGGTCGCCAGTGGTAGTGGCGGGTGAGGTGAGAAGTCCTCGTACGTTTTCGATCACCACCAGGCAGGGGTCGAGGGCGTCGATGGCACGCACCACGTGGTGCCACAGCCCGGAACGGTTACCTTCCAGCAGGCCGGCACGGCGTCCGGCGACCGAGACGTCTTTGACAGGGGAAACCGGCGGTCAGGACACAAACCCTCGGCACATCGGCCCAGTTGGTGGTGGTGATGTTGCCGAGGTTGGGCACGCGGGGCCAGTGGCGGGCGAGGATGCGGCTGGCGCCGGGGTCGGTCTCGGCGTGCCAGGCGAGGGTGCCGCCGAGGGCGGCCTGGACGCCCAGGTCCAGGCCGCCGTAGCCGGAGCACAGGCTCCCGATCAGCAGGCCGGAGTTACCGGCCGCCGCGTCATCGCCCACGCACGGGCCCGGGTATGTGGGAGGACTGCTGGGCGGGAGCCTTCGCAGGCGCTTCTGCCTCGGCCACCGCCTGGTCGCGAGCGTGGTCGGCTTGGGCGGGCCGGGCGCGGGCCGCCCGGGAGACGGACGATGCTTCCGCGTCCTCCAGGAGGGCGGCGGCGCCGTTCGGCATGGACGCGCGCGCGGAGGAGAGGCCCTCGCGGGTGTCGGCGATGTGCTGCTGGGCGAGAGCGAACGCCGCCTGCCGCCCGTCGCGCAGAGCCGCGTGCTCGCGGGTGCGGGAGTGGGCGTGCAGGAAGCCGAGCTGGCGGAAGGCGGCTCCGTAATGGCCTACGGCTTCGCTGAGGTGTCCGGCTGCCCTGGCCCAGGCGCCGAGGACGGCGTCGAGGCCGGGGTCTGGATGGCCGTCTGTGGAGTGCACGCGCACTTCCGCCGAGAGGTCCTGCACGAGGGAGGCGAGGTCGGCCAGATGAGTAGAGGCGTTGGTCAGGTCGGGTAGATCGTCCGGGGTGTGGGGGAGGGGGAACTCGCCGCGCTTGCGGCTCAGTTCCTCGGCCCGGCGCAGCATGTGCTGCCGCTCGGTCTCCGCCTGATGGTCGTGGCCGTTCATGGAGCGACTCCTGCGGGTACGTTGAGGAAGGGGCGGGGGAGCTGGCGGTTCTCTCATGGCGTGCGGCTGTCTGGAGGCGCGACGGGGTCACGGCGTTCGCCTCGTTCCTTGTGCGGGGGCGACGTGGGGTGGTGCGGGAGCGGATGCCGGTGCGCGAGTGTGGGCGCTGACCTGCTGCGTCGGTCGAGTGCGGGCGGTCCCGGCCAGGGGAGGAGTGGTATCGAGGTCCTCGACGCCCGCAGGCGCTGGGCGCCGTCGTCGAGGCAGTCGCGGGCCCACTTGCGACTGTCCTGCAAGGAGGCGACCGAATACTCACGTGCGTCATTCAGGTCCGGACCGACGCGGCCTCGTAGCGGTGCTGAAAGCCCAGTTCGGAGTAGGCGACGGTGTAGTGGGAGATGGCCTCTCCCGCCTGCACGGCCGCGTCCGTGTAAGCGCGTATGACCTGACCGAGGCCTGCTCGGGGCACCGCCGCGACGGAGCGGTAGAGGACTTCGTCGGACAGGTCCCGCACGAGACTGGTGAGGAAAGCCAGTTGTTCGGAGGATCCGATCAGGTCCGGCTGATCTGTGGGAGAGGAGGGCACGGTGATGCTTGCGCGGAGCCGTTCCATCCTTTCGGCTACGAGCACGAGCTGGGCCTGCTCGGACTTGGTGCGCTCGGCCGGGTCTGTCACGGGGAACTCCTTCGGGAACGTCGTGCAGAGGGCGTGGGAGAGGGCGCAGCCGCACTCGGAGGCCCCTTGTCCTGGGCGCGGGGCACGGTGCTGCGCGCCCGTGCGGCGGCGGCCCGAGCCGGAGGTGGCGGGCCCGTTGGTTGCGTCGTGGCTGCCTCCGGCCTGGGGCCGGCATCGGCTGCGGCCCGACGACGGCGGACCTCGCCGAGTGGCGTGAGGGCGTGCAGGGCATGGCTGATGAGTTGGCCGGGCGCGAGGGAGTCGTCGTCGGCCAGGGCGCGGACCTGCCGTGCGGAGGTGGCGGCGGTGCGCAACAGGGAGGAGTCGAGGACCTGCTCGCTGAAGTAGTCGGCCGTTCCCGCGACGGGAACGTGGCAGATGAGGCGCACGCGCTCGGCATCGAGCGCGCCATCCGTGAGGGCGCCTCGGCGCTGGCACTCCCACAGCACCGTCAGCTCGTCCACCGGCTCGCCCCGGTGCCGCAACGCCCCCAGCGCCCGGTAGACCTTCCGGTGGCCGGGGTCGGCGAAGTCACCGGGACGGAGCCAGCTGGCCATCCGGGAGAGCTGCTCGGGGTGGGCGGTGAGCGCGCCGAGGAGGAACGCCTCGTCGGCCAGCACCCGCTCGGCGACCTGCCCCGCCGGAGCCGAGGCTGTCAGTTCGGCGACGGCGGTGTTCGGCTCCACGGGCCGGGGTTCGAAGCCCCAGCGGTGTGCGAGGTCGTCGAGTACGTCGTGCAGCACCTGCGCGCGGTGCAGGGTCTCGCTGACGCCGTTGCCGCGGGCGGTCTCGTGCAGGCGGGCGGCGTGCTGGGTGACGCTGCGGTGGATGGCGCCCTCCAGCACCATCCGCCCGTAGACCGGCACGTGCGCAGGACGCGGACAGGCGGAGACCAGCGAGTGGACGTAGGCGTGGGTCACGCCACGCGTATGGGCACTCGCCTCCCCGCGTATGTCGTTCAGCCAGGCAAGAGGGACCGGCACGTTGGGCGCGAGCTTCGTCGCAGGGTGGCCGCTTTCACGGAGGGTGAGCATCGCGGCGTAGAGCGCGGAATGTGCGGGCCGGTAGAAGTGCTCGGGGCGCAGCCAACCGGCCAGGCGCCCGAGCTGGCGCGGCTCCAGCAGCACTCCGCCCAGGACGGCCTGCTCGGCCTGCAGCAGCGGCGTCACCCCAGCCCCTGGTCGCGCTCGTCGATGCCGAAGTGGGCGGCGGCGCGGTTCGCGGCATCCATGTCGGCTGCCAGGGAGTCGAGTGCACGGGCGAGCGCGGGATCGTTGGCGGGGATGGCTCCGTTGGGGGCCACCAGCCACCAGCGTCCGTCCCTGCGGACGGCGGGGGTATCGGCCAGTTGCTCGGACGGACGGATGGTGTCCCAGGAGGGTTCGGTCATCGGGCACCTCGACAGGTGGAGAGGTCGGGCGGACGGGCGTGCTGGCGATGCCCGTTCGTCTCGTCGGGGTGCTGCGGGGTACGGCGGTCATGCGGCCGGTCCGTAACTGTCCCGGCCGGGCCGGTCCTTGGCCAGGGCGCGCTCGGTGATGGCGGCGGTGGCCTGCATCGAGGCGGCGCCGAGGCGGTCGGTGTCCGGCTCGCGGTACCAGGGCTTGAGATCCAGCAGCGCAGGGCGTACCCCGGTCGCCAGCAACAGCGCACTGCCCTTCGGCAGGGCGCGGATCGCGTCGGGCGGGAGTACGCGTTCTTGCCGCATGGACACGGAGGAGGACTGGCCGGAGTCGCTTTTGGAGACCGAGAGGGTCTGCACGTCGTGGTCACCCGCGAGGCGGGAGAGCTTGTCGGCGAAGTCGGCGTCATCGATGCCGGAGCCGATGAGCTTGATCGTCGCCGCGCTCCACAGGGCATCCATTCCGGTCTCGCCCCATACTCGCTGGCCCTGCCGGTAGGACTGCAGGATCGTGATGGGGATGACCCCGCGGCTGCCCAGGTGGGAGTACAGGTCGGGCAGGTCCTGGATCTTGCACACGTTCGCTGCTTCATCCAAGATCGCCAGCAGGGGTGGGTCGAGGCGTCCGCCGTCGCGCTCGGCCTGGATGACGGCCGCCCGCATCACCGCGTCGGCAGCCGCCGCGATGATCGCCGAGGCCGACCCGCCGCCGTCCTTGGAGAGCAGATAGAGCGTGTCACGGCTGGAGGAGAACTCCTCCGGCTTGAACTCCCGCAGCTTCGACGTGCTGCGGGGCGGGGTGACCCAGGCGGCGATGCGCGGGTCGAGCAGGCAGCTCGCGTACTGCCGCGCGTTCTCGAAGATGCCGTCGCGTGTTTCGACGGCTCCGGCGACGGTGCCCTGGAGCTGGGCAGCGACGGCGTCCAAGCCGGCATCGGTGAGCAGGTCGATCGGGGTGCGGTCGGCGGGGGAGGCGAGCCAGGCGGTCACCTCCGTGACCGGCCGCCCGCCCCGCGCCGCCGCCAGGAACAAAGCCGTCAACGTGTTGGCGGCGGCCGTCGACCAGAAGTCCCCGGCGCTGGACTCGTCGATGGAGGCGGTGACGAAGTGCTGCGCCAGGCGGCGGGCCCCGGTCAGGTCGTGGGCGCCTGCGAGGATGTCCCACCACATCGTTTGCTCGGCGTGCGCGATCTGCTGAGGATCCAGCGTCCACACGGTGCCCACCCGGGCGCGCTCATCGAGCGTCGCGGTGAACGCGTCGTTGGCCGCCTTGTTGGACGTCAGCAGCACCGCGCCGGGAGCGCGCAGGATCGCGGGGATCGCGAGGCCGGAGGTCTTGCCGGAGCGGGGCGCCATGATGGCCAGGAGGACGTCCTCCCAAGAGGAGCGGACCTCCGCCGAGCCGGGCTTCAGCGAGCCGAGCAGCACCCCACGGTCATCGGGAGCGATGTCCGCCGGCTTCGTGTCCTTAAGACTGGGGCGCAGACCGGTGGCCTTGGCGGCGGCCTTCTTCGGCAGCAGGCCACCAAGATCACGGTGGTTAGCGAGACCCCGCGTGGTGGTGCGGAAGCGCAGCCACAGCTTCGTGCCACCGACGGCGGCCGTGAGCAGGAGCACGGCGGGGACGGCGTAGCAGCCGGTGAACAGGGCGGGCCGATCGAGGTGGGGCCACAGGGTCTCGGGGTGGAAGAGGGACTGGACCGGTTCGAGCGGGGCCCACGGACCGGAACCCAAGGCGGAGTTGGCGAGGTTGCCGAACAGCCAGGCCAGGCTGCCGCCGCCGATACCGAGGGCGGCGACGCCGAGCAGGAGATAAAGCAGGACGTCCGTACCGGTGGTGGTCGAGGGCGTCCTGGTACGCGCATCAGACAAGACAAGATCCAGAAACGTGCGGGAGCGGCAAGGAAGGCGCGGAGGGAGAGGAAGGCTCTGGCGGCGGTCACGAAATCGGCTCCTAGCGGTGGTGGCGGGGCGTGCTCGGGATGGACCGGCGGGGCGGGCGGCCCGGACATGGTGGGGGTCGAGCTCGCGGGGCCGGGACGTTGTGGGGTGGTGGCGTAGTAGCGGGCGACCTGGGCCTGCCAGCGTGGGTCCGGGGGCGGGCCGAGCGACCGCATCTGGTCGCTGGCGCCGTGCAGCTCGTCGCTGAGATCGGTGAGCGTGGCGGCAGCGTCCTCGAACCGGCAGGCCAGTTCGAAGCCCTCGTCGGCCCCGGACGCCCTGCACTCTTCGGCGGCGGCCTCGAAGAACTGGCCGAGCCGTGCGAGCACGCCGTCTGCTTCGTCCAGCATGTGCTCGGTCGCCTCGGCAGCCTCGTGGTAGGTCTCGGCGCCGCCGAGGCGGTCGGTCAGCGCGAGGACCTGGTGCCCTGCGGTGCACCGGCCGTGCGGGTGGGTGGGTGTGCGGATGGGATCGGGCGGCATGCGGGCTCCCTTTGCGGCAGGTATGTGGGCAGAGGCTCAGGCCGCGCCGTGGCGCGGGTTGAGGAAGGAGTCCTGGGTGGTGGGGCACAGGAGCGACCAGTGCAGGTCCACCGCATAGCGGGCCTTCATCAGATGGAAGGCGGCCCGGGTGGCGCGGGCCTGCTTCTCCGCCTCCGTCAGGTGCTGCGGCAGGTGGAAGTGGCGCCATCCATCCCCCGGCTGGTCGAAGCCGCAGCTCGTGAGGATCGCCTCGGTGTCTTCGTTGTGGCAGTTGGCCAGGACGGCGCTGGAGCCCGGCTTGCGGTAGATGTCGACGTCGTCGGCGAACACGTCGGCGACATCCCGGAAGAAGTTGAGTACGTGGTTCTTGGAGCGGGTCAGACGGGACATGAGCCAACCTCCTGTGGGTGGGTTCAGGTATGGCGGGGAGAGAGGCGGTGCGGAAGGACTCACAAGCGCGGGTTCTCGGTGGGGCGGTCGGTGCCGCTGGCGGCCTCCAGCAGTTCGGGCAGGTCCGACGGGTCGGCCTCGCGGTTGTCGATCCACCACCCGGCCCGGGTCAGTGGCCGGACAGCCTCCTCGATGGCCTGCCACTCGCTCTCGTCCATCCCGCCTTCGGTGACCAGCGCGGTGTAGGCGGCGGTCACGAGCTGGTGGCGGCAGCGGGATGCCCAGCCGACCGCGCGCTCGCTGCCATCCAGGGACGGCATCCGGTACTGCTCGGCCCAGGTCTCCGCCGCTTCCGCCTCATCGGCGCGCTTGTTCGCCAGCCACTCGGCCTTGGACTCGGAGTCCGCGTCCTTCGAGGCACGCCAGCACTCAGAGCAGTCACGGGAGGCGAGCCAGCGGGCATAGCCGGCACGCCGGTCGGCGGGACGCTCCGAGAGGTCGACATCGATGGAGTGGCCGCAGGCGTGGTCGACGGACCAGATCTTCTGCACGGGCATGGAGCAGGCTCCTTACAGATCGATGGGTGTGTTCAGCGGATGTGGCGGTTGCCGGGCCCCGGCTGAGCCGGAGAAGCCGACTGGGAGAGGGCCGATTTTGGTGTGGACCCGGGGCATTGAGGTGAGGAGGCGGTGGCAGCGCGGGAGCGGGCCGCGTGGTGCTCCGGCGGCTCCTGCTGCGGTTCAGGAAGCGCTGTGTCGGTCCTGGAGGGCGCGTTCCTGAACACGCCCCGGCTCATGTCCTCCAGCTCCATCAAGGCGACCATGACGTGGTCGTTGACGGCCGTGACCAGGTGCTTGAGGCCGCGCAGGTGCCGGGCCATATCACCGCCTCGGTCCGAGCCGAGGCGGTCGCACCACTTGGTGGCGGTGTCGACGAGGTCGTTCAGGTCTGCGAGCGGGGCCAGTCCCTCGTCCAGCTTGCCGCGGACGACTTCGGCGAGCCCGGCGGCCTCGCGCAGCTCGCGGGCCTCGTGGTCGTCCAGCGTGGCCGACGGTTGGCTGGAACGGGATGGGGGCCCCTCCCGGTCTGGTGGTACCACGGCGCGGGGATCGGCGGCGACCGACAGCCCCGCATTTTGAAACTCGCGTGGCGGCGGCGACCGCTTCGACGGCTGTGTTGTGAGGGATACCGGACGGCAGCAGATACACATCCAGCCTGGTGTCGTACGCGAAGTGGTGCTTGCGCAGGACCTCGTCGAGGAAGGGCCGGTCATCGGCGACGGCAGCGGCGATACCGAATTCGGGGGTGGCACCGAAGGCCACATCGGGCTCAAGCTGCAGGGGCACAGGAACGTTTCTCCTAGCGGTGGTGCGCGGGCTGCCGGGCCACAGCCGGGCTGGGCCGGTACGTGCTCTCGGTCAGTGGGCCGACCTGCGCGGCAGCGGGGCCCGTGCGTGCGGGCGAGACAGCGGTTGCCGCCTGGGCCCGTCGCTGCTGGGCGGAGGCCGCAGCCAGGGGCGGCTCCTTCGGCGGCCCGCCGGGCGGCGGCGGACGCTCGCCGGGGTGGAGGTCGTAGGCGGCATCGGCGCTGACGTTTTGGCGTGCGGCCCGCAGTGACTGGACCGCGAGCTGGGTGCGGCGTGCCGGATCGCGACCGGGCTCGGTCAGCGCGTAGAGGCGGCTGTCGGGGAGGGGTTCGAAGCCGACCCTGCGCAGGAGGTGTTCGGTGACGTGGTGATCGTGGGAGGGGGCGGCCAGGACGCCGGCATCCGGGTGGTGGCCGATGGTTATGTGCGGAGCTTCCGCCACGAGATGCACCTCGCAGGGTCGGGGACGTGCGGGTGGCGAGGATCCGTCCCGCAGCGGGATTTGGCGGTGCCGGAGATTTCCGCTAGCGCGGCCGGTGCCCCCTCTCGGGACCGGGCGGCGCGGGCGTCGAAGGACCGGGCGGCGCGGTCGGTGAGACGGTGGGTGCGACTGTGGTGGTGGAGCGAGCGCGGGCGGCCTCGGCCTGTGCCGTCCGGCCGCGAGCGGCGCCTGCACGCGCGCGGGTTGCCTGGTCGATCTCGACCAGGACGTCGGCGTTGTCAGCGAAGGTGAGCGCGTAGTGCCAGCCCTCGGCGTTGCGCAGGATCTCCGACCTGTGCCGGAACTCGGCGCTCTTGGGGTGGTCGTGGAGGACCATCTCTTCCGCGTACTCCCAGGCAGCGCGCTCTCGGCGGCCCCCTTCGACTGCCTCGTGCAGAGCGGTGAGCTGCGACCTGCGCCGGCGGATGGTCTCGAAGTCGGGATTCGCATAGTCGTGGTGGAGGGCGCGGAAGTCCTCCTCGGCTTGGGCGAGCAGTTCGGGCCCGTGGTCGAGGAAGGGCTCGAAGGCGGTCCAGGCTTCGGCGTCCCGCTGGTGCTGGCGGGTGTTGTACCGTTCATCGAGGGGCTCGTGGTTGGCGTCGCAGAGGCTGTCGGAGACGGCGTCCCAGTTCTCCAGTGCCTTGCGCCCTCGGGCGGCGGCCTCGGGGATCGCGGCGAGGAGTGACTCGCGGGTGGTCGGGTCGAGCGGCATCGTGTGCTCCTTCGCAAGGTCGGGGCGGGCGGCGCCGAATCCGGTGCTCGGCAACCGCTCTCCCTTGGTGTTCTGGCTGGTCAGCCGCTCATCCGGGCGTCGGTGTCGAACAGCTCGCGCTCCCGTGGATGGAGCAGATGTTGAGTAATGAAGCTCCGGCCCGCGACCTTCCACAGGCCGCGTCCCTTGGTGAGGGCGGACACGGCCTGGGCCTCGACCCCGGTCAGCCCGAGCAGGGATGAGGCGGCGGCGAGTTGGTCTGCTTCCTGGCGGTAGATGATCCGCGTGGAGCAGTCGGTGAGCAGACCCTCGGCCAGAGCGCGGCCCCGGGAGCCCGCGTCGCCCGCGGTGAGCAGGTCGCTCAACCGGTGGATGACCATCAAGTTCGCGATGCCGAGCCCCCGGCTCAGCTTCCATTGGGACTGCATGCGCTCCAGCAGGGCGACGTGCCGCATGACGCGCCAGGCTTCGTCGTAGATCACCCAGCGCCGCCCGGCGTCGGGGTCGGCGAGTGCGGACTCCATCCACGCGGACGCGCACGTCATGGCCAGCACGAGCGCGGTGTCGTCACCTGCGCCGCCCAGGCGGGAGAGGTCGATGGACAGCATCGGCGCGCTCGGGTCGAAGGCGACCGTCGACCCGGCATCGAACATCCCGGCCAGGTCCCCGTGCACCATGCGTCGCAGGGCGTGGGCGAGGTCCTCGGCGGCGGCACCGAGTCGGCCGGAGGGCTCGCCCAGTGCGGCGTCGAGCTGGTCGGGAGAGCCGAGGACGTGCGCGATCTGCCCCAGCAGCGGCGTGCTTCCGTCGGCCTCGGCTTGGGCGACGACCTCGTCGAGGGCGACGTCGAGCGCGGTGTGCTCCATCGGGTGCAGCTCGCGCCGCAGCACCGTCTTCGCCAGCGAGCCGAGGAGGAGCAGGCGCCGCTTGCGGACCTCACCGCGCCAGTCCTCCTCGCTGACCCCGTTCGGCCGTGCGGGGGCGTCCAGCGGGTTGAGACGACCGGGCAGCCCAGGGCCTAGCGCGATGGTCTGGCCCCCCAGCTCCCGGGCGACCACGGTCCACTCGCCCTTCGGGTCGCAGGGGACGTAGATCTTGTATCCGAAGGCGACGGCGCGGACCGCGAGGGATTTGGCCACGGCGGACTTGCCCATCCCGATGACCCCGGCGAGCAGGATGTTGGGGTTGGTGAACCCGTCGAGCCGCCCATAGAGCGAGAACGGGTCGTAGCAAAACGCCGCCTCCGCGTGGACGTCGCGGCCGATGTAGATGCCTTGGGCGCCCAGGCCGCCTTCGGCCAGGAACGGGTAAGCCCCGGAGGCCGTCGCGGTCGTCATCCGGTGGGCGGGAAGTTTCAGGCTGCCGCCGCGGGCGGAGGCCCGGCCGGGGCGTCCGCCCGCCGGGTAGGTGGCCCGCAGTTCGGGGTCGAGACCGGAGGCGGCGGCGCGGGCCTGGGGGCGGTTGGCGTCCCGCGCCTGGTCGCGGGCGGTGGCGAGGTGGGCCCGCGCGGCACGCGAGGTAGCGCGGTCGCTCTTGTAGGGGACGAACAGCGGGCTCGCGGTGACGCGCGGGCGTATCGAGGGAGACATGCTCGGTGGTGCTCCTGGTGGTCAGTGGCGGGTGAGGCCGGTGAAGGGGTCACGCAGATCGGCCGGGGTGTGATTCCGGCGCACCCGCGCTGAGGCGGTCAGGTGGCGCTGACATATCGTGAGTTCGGGTGCACCCTCGGGAAGCCGGGCCCGGCACGCCTCCCGGCCTGGTGGGTGCCCGGTGTCGGGGTGGGGTGCCGTGTGGAAGGCGGCGTGGAGGTGGTCGGCGGCCTGCCACAGCCGGATGCGGCACGCGCGCAGGTGGTCGCCTTCGACGCCGGCCACGGGGGAGGTGCTGGTGGTGTGCGCGTCGAGGAGCCCGTAGAGGGCGACCAGGTGTGCGTGCAGCGAGTCCAGTTCGGCGCGGGAGGCGGCGATGGGTGCGTCGGGGAGGTTGATAGTCCGGTGGAAGTCGAGCGCGGCAGTGGCGAACGGCATGAAGTCCGAGGCCAAGTCGGGCAGCGGATCGGTCGGCATGGGAAGGGGCCTTCGGTCGAGCGCGGAACGAGGGGGCGGCGTCGGAGCCGGTTATGCCGCGAGGGCGAGGGGGAGGGCGGTGCGGGTGAAGGCTTCGGCCTGCTGCCAGGTCAGTCGGCGCAGGTCGGTCATGGTCGAGACGGCGGCGGTCTCGATGGCGGCGCAGGCGGAGTTGAGGTCGTCCTCGCTCTCGGCGCTGACGGTGAGCAGCCCGGTGACGGCGACATCGGCGTGCCCGGAGATGAGCTGGCGTTCACGTTCCTTGACGTCGGCGTACTCCACGGCGTCCTCTTCGGAGTCGACTTGGCCCTTGCGGGCCCGCTCGGCGGCGTCCGCGATCACGCTGGCCTTCTTGCGCTGCACGTCCTTGAGCGCGGAGTCCAGCCCCTTAGGGGTGTAGGTGATCGAGAGGGTGCGGCGGACCCCGGAGGTGAACAGGAGTTGGTGCAGGAAGCCGGGGCTGGTTTCGGTGCGGGGCCAGTTCTCGATCCAGAAGGTGGCGTGGTGGGCGGTGTCGGTCTGGACGCGTTCGCCCTTCTCCACCAGGACGACGGGGCCGGCGGCGGCGGGGTCGGCCTGCGGGCGTCCGGTCTGGGACCACTGGTCGAGCGCGGCGGAGGAGGCGGGGTCGTAGGCGGTCCGGATGACCGCTGCGACCTCGTTGGCGGACAGCCAGCCGCTCGGGGCGAGACCCGCGTTGCGGGCGGACTGGTCGAAGGTGGAGGTGAGCTGGTTCAGCACGGAGAAGGCGCCGGTGAGCCCACCCCCGCCCTGGTTGATCAACCGGCGGGCGGCCTTCATGTCGAGGGCGAGTGCGACGTACGCCTCGTGCGGCGCGGCTGCCGGTCCGGCAGCCTCCAGGAGGTCGCGGTAGACGTCCCCGGCCAGCGGGGTAACAGCGTCGCCGTGCTCGGTCCAGTATCGGTTGAGCGCGTCGCCGGAGTCGGGGACGGTGCGCTCCAGGACCTGGACGCGGGCGACGTGTCCGGTGCGGGCGAGCGCGGCCAGCGTGCGGCCCCAGCCGGTCACATTCGCGGACTGGGCGGCCGGGTCGAGCAGCGCGAAGGCGCGGGCTGAGACGCGGACCACGGCGGTCAGGGTGCCCGCGTGCGGATCGTGGACCGCACCGAAGTGACCGTTCGGCGCCGCGACGACGCGGAGCGAGGCTGCGGTCCCGGGCAGATGCAGCAATCCCTCCCGGCGCGGCCGGGTAGCGGGCCGGGCCAGCCACACCACCTGGCCCTTCGCACGGCGCAGTGCGTACCGCAGGGCGATAGGTGCCCAGTCGGCCACCGAGCGGCCCCGGTGCCGCACGAAGACGCCCGCCAGAAGCAGGGCCCACAGCGGTATGAGCTTCATCGCGCCGAGGACGCCGGAGGTGAGCAGAACCGCGAGAAGCAGTAGACCGGTGGTCGCGACGCCGAGCAACTGCGGCACGGACAGCCCCATCAGCACGCCCCGGCGGGTGCGGTGGGGGAACTTCACGGTGGCCGGGCCGTCGGATGAAGAGGTCTCGGAGAGCATGGCAGAGCCGTCCTTGAAAGCAGGGGAGAAGAGAGAAGAAGGGGACGGGGGCGGGCGGCCGGGCGGGCCGGTCCCGCCCCCGTCAGGTGAGGGCTCTAGCAGCCGGAATCACCGGATGGGCCCGGGTAGACCCACCGCTGCGGTGTGGCACCGCCCTGCGGCGGCGGCCCGCTCGATGGCGGCGGCCCGCCCGCCGAAGACGGCTGGCGCACCGTCCCCGTCGACCGGTGGGAGGGGCCCTGGCCACCGCCGCTGGAGCGTGCACCGGATTCCTGACCGGGGCGGCGAATGAGGGGCTGGCCCTGGTCGCCGTCGGCCGGGGGGCGGCGGATGAGCGCGCGGCCCTTGTCGCCTCCAGCGTCTGGGTCCTCGCCGAAGCGGAAGTGGGTCTGCTTCGGCTTGCCCTGGCCACCGGAGCCGCCGCTCGGATCGATGCCGGAGGCGACACCGCCGGCACCCTGGCCCGGGACCTTCGACGGGCCCTGCGGCACCATGCCGCCGGTCTTGGCCTGCACCGCGAGCTGCCCCGCGGTCTTCGCCGCCCCGGCCGCCGTACCGACCCCGGCGACGCCGGAGCGGTGCAGGTCATCGTGCCCGCCGCCGTCGGCCGCCCAGTGCACGAACTTGTAGGTTGCGTACGGGCAGAGCAGGACGAGGACCATGACGACCATGCCCGACATGGCGTCCGAGAGCGCCGCCATCCCGCCGTCGGAGTCGGACTTGCCCATCGCGGAGACGCCGAGGAGGAAGACGATCGTCATCAGCAGCTTGCTGACGATGAGCGTGGCGGTGGCCTCGATCCACCCGCGCCGCCAGCGCTTGGCGACCTCCCAGCCCCCGCCCGCACCAGCGAAGACCGCGAGGGTGACGAGCACCAGGATGCCGACCTTGCGGGCGACCATCACGGCCCAGTACAAGAACGCGCCGACCGCGCAGCCCAGCGCGATGATCGCGGGCACGCCCCAGCCCAGGCCGTACATCGCCCCCAGCTCGTTCACCTTGATCACGCGGCGGATCGCATCGTCGACCGAGGAGTTCGCCGCCTTGAACAGCCCAGCCGACAGGGCGTCGACCACGGTGAGCGCGACGGTGGTGCAGGCGATGGCGGCAAAGGCGAAGAAGACACCGATCATCGTCCCGAACGCCGCCTGTGCCAGCGCGCGCTCGTCGCGGCGCCAGGCGGCACGGGTCAGCTGAAGACAGAACGTCCCCACGGTGAGCACGAGCCCGATGGGGAGGATCAGCTCGTAGTTGTGCCGGAACCACTCGGCGTTCAGGTCCACGGCGGTGGTCTTGTCCACCGCACGGGTGGCCAGGTCGGCCGCGGACTGGGCGACCTCGCCCATGGACTTGGCGATCCAGGCCCCGATGCCGTCCGTGATGACCTCGCCAGTCTTCCCGGCCACGCCGCCGATTGCCCCGCACACGTGGTTCATCAGGGGAAGGTCACAGGCACCCACGGGGCATCTCCTTCCGTATTGTGGTTTCGCCGGTCATGGGGCGACCTCCGGCAGCACGCCCGACAGCGCGCACTCGTGGTTAGGCCGGCACTGGACGGCGAGGGTGGTCGAGCGGGGCTCGGCCCCGGCGCCCGAGCCCTTCCAGGCGATGGACTGCTTGCCGGTCACGGTGACCGCGTAGACGTACGCCTCGGTGATGCCGCCGGGGTTCTGGGACATGGCGGTCTTGAACGACTCGGGGAAGTGGCCCTCGCTCACCTTCGCCGTGGCGTGCTGGTGGTTGTCGTGCATCCGCGACCACAGCGCCTTGCCCGGCACCTCGCCGGTCACGGACTTCCAGTCGGCGTACTTCTTCTCGCCGGTCATCCACCGCTTGAGTCCGGCCAGATGTCCGGCCCGGGAGAAGCGCTGGGTGTCATACGTCCACAGCGCCTTGGTAGCCGCCTTCGCGAACGTCACCGGGTCATTTGTGTGCGGCGGCGCGGCGACGGCCTCGTCCGCTCCTGGACGCGGCGCGGGGGAGTGCGGCGAAGCGGTGGGTTTCGGGTGGGCGTCCGCTCGCGGTTGCGGAGCCTCGGGCCGGGTCAGGTAGGCGACGAAGTCGGCGACGGCCAGCAGCACGGTCAGGATGACGGCGATCATCGCCGAGCGCCGGAGCACCGACGACGGAGCGACGGCGGAGACCTGCGCGGGGGCGGATCGTTTCTTCAAGGTCGGCATCAGTGGACCTGCGTCCCCATCGCGGAGAAGAAGGCGACGATCCCGTTCGCCGCCCCGAGGAGCAGGGCGACGCCTGCGGCGATGGTGGTGCCCTTCTTGCCGTTCTGCTCGGCCTGGTGGCCGCCGCTGTGGTGGCCCCAGGCCCAGATCACCGCCGAAAGGGCCAAGGCCCCGACGGTGGCGATGATCCCGAAGAGGTTGATCGAGCCGATCACCTTCTTCAGCACGTCGAGACCAGGCAGGCCACCCCCCTTGGGCGAGACGCCTGGGTCGTAGGCCAGGTGCTGGAGATGCTGGGCGAGTTTCAAGGGAACTCCTGTTTCGGATCCGGGCATGCGGAAGCCCCGGAGGTCGTGCGAGAGAGAAATGAGGAGGGGAGAGAGCGCGTCAGGTGACGCGACGCGCAGCGAGGATCGAGGGCTGCCAGTCGGCGAGCCGGGTGATCTTGGTGACGTCACCGGTGCGCGGGGCCTGAAGGATCAGGCCGTGCCCGATGTACATGCCGACGTGCTCCGGACGGGCGGCCGTGCCGCGGGTGAAGAGCAGATCCCCAGGCTTCAGCCGCTTCGGACTGACCGCCTTGCCCTCCTTGACCTGCGTGTACGTGGTCCGGGAGAGCTTGATGCCGCCGGCCTTGTAGGACGCCTGCATCAGACTGGAGCAGTCGCACCGGCCCATGGGATCCTTGCCGTGCGCGTCCGCGCAGGAGCCGCCCCACTGGTACGGCGTCCCAAGCTGCCCCAGACCCCAACGGATCGCCTTACGCACCGGCGTGGGCGCCGCCGCCGGGATCGTGTAGCCCTTCGGGACGGACCCCTTCGGGATCGGGCCGAACGACGACCCGTTCTCGTTGCCGCACTCACCCCCGGCAGGGGCATCAGCCTTGTCGCCGTTGCCCTTGTCGGTGTCTTTACCGGAACCGCCGGCACCGTTGAGGGACTTGGCGAGGGCCTTCTGGAGCGCCGTGGCCAGCGGCTCCCACTTCGCGTACGCGTCGGGGAACCCGCTCGCCTGGACCGCCTGGGCGGCCTGGGCGACGGTCATGGACTGCCAACCCGAGACCTTCTTCAGGTGCGTGTAAAACGAGGACGCCGCGTGCACGGGATCGCGGACCTGCTGTGCGGTGCCCCAGCCCTGGCTCGGCCGTTGCTGGAACAACCCGAGGCTGTCCCGGTCGCCGTAGTTGAGGTTCCGCAGACCCGACTCCTGCAACGCGGTGGCCAACGCGACCACCTGCCCCCGGGGCGGAATCTTCAGCGCGACGCCGGTGGCCTGTATCTTCTTGGCGTTCGGGACCTGCTCCTTGGGAGCATCGAGCCCGGACACGCGGACCGAACCGGCCTTGCCGCCGTCGAGGATCGAGCGCACCCGCTTGGAGACCGCCGCAGCGTCAATGTGATCACCCGCGTCGTCTTTTACAGGCCGCTTCGGCGCCGTGCGCGCCGGCCATCGCCATCGCCAGCGGAGCGATCAGCAGCATCGGCGCAACCGCCACCGCACCGACGGCCACCAGGGTCTTGTTCACGAGCGCGGACCGGTCACCGGAGGGGAAGCGAGCCGACCGTCCGGCCGCGGTGCCGGGCATTTCAGGGGGTGCCACATCGGCAACTCCTTGGGCGTAGGCGGCGCGGTGCGGGTGCTCTCGTCGAAAAGGCCACCGACACCGCGCCGGTCAAGAATCCGAAATCCCCTTGCAAGGGGTGGCGGAACCGGTGGCCGGGGTCTGCTAACCCTGGCCAGCGGACCGCTTCAGCGGGGAGCGGCAGCAAGCCGCGCTGGTAATCTCACGCGCCACATTCCACGACGCCCTTTCTCCGGTCGGGAGACGTTCGACAGCACGCTGAAGCGGCCCGCCCGTTGGGCGGCACAACACGCATCAGCACAGCTCAACTGGGGCGGAAGGGACTCCTTCCCGATGGGCTTGCCGAGACTGTAGAGACGAATTCCGGCCGCACCAAACGAGCCGACCCCGGTGCTGATGGCGGCCCGCTTCTGGCTTGGTGCGGCCGGAATCCCGCACTACTCTTCAGCGCGCATCGGCCCCAGCCCCCGGAACGCCCGGGGCAATTCGCCGGGTATTCCTCTGCCACCCACCCGCCCCCTGTGGGGTCGGACGTGCGCACACCACTGCCTGAGAGAGAACCCAGTCATGCCCTACACCCTGCACCGAGGCGACGCGCTGAGTGTGCTGTCCGAACTCCCGGACGCCAGCGTGGACGCCCTGATCACCGACCCGCCCTACAACTCCGGCGGCCGGACCAGCTCCGAGCGCACCGGGCGGACCGCGAAGGCGAAGTACACCGCCGTGGACGCCGGGCACCAGCTCGCCAACTTCCCCGGCGAAAACCGCGACCAGCGCTCCTACGGGTACTGGCTCTCCCTGCTGCTGACCGAGGCGTACCGGGCCACCGTCGAGTCCGGCACCGCCCTGGTCTTCACCGACTGGCGCCAACTTCCCACCACCACCGATGCGCTACAGGCGGCGGGGTGGACGTGGCGGGGCATCGCCTCGTGGCACAAGCCGGTCTCCCGCCCGCAGAAGGGACGGCTCAAGCAGTCCTGCGAGTACATCGTCTGGGGCACCAAGGGACCCGTCGACGCCAACCGCAACCCCGTCTACCTCCCCGGCCTCTACCAGGCCAGCCAGCCCCGCAAGGGACGGGTCCACATCACGCAGAAGCCGGTCGAGGTAATGCAGGAGCTGGTCAAGATCTGCCCTCCCGTCGGCACCGTCCTCGACCCCTTCACCGGGTCCGGCTCGACCGGAGTCGCCGCCCTGCGGGAAGGCCGGCAGTTCGTCGGTATCGAGCTGTCCGACCACTACGCCGACATCGCCGAACAGCGCATGGAGCGCGCGCTGACCCAGGACGACTTCGGCCTCGCCGGGCCCGAGGAGTGACCCCGGGCGAGAGACCGAGGAGGGAGGCAGAACGCGCGAAGGGGCGGTCGCACACCCGATACGGGTACGCGACCGTCCCTTCGTGCGGCGTGGTTAGGAGGCTGCGATGCTCCGTAGGATCAAGTCCTCGGCCCGCTCCAGATCGGCCTGGGAGCGCAGGCTCACCTCGACGCCCGAGATGCCGAGACAGCCGATCTTGGTCACGTCGCGGGTGAAGCCCTCCTCCGGCTCCACGCTCTTCGGATCGAGCTTCAGGTTCACCGCG
>NZ_ALAP01000098.1 GCF_000280905.1 Streptomyces sp. AA1529
GGGTGCGGCGGGTGATGCGGCGGCGGCGCGGGATTTGTATGTCGATTTGGTGCGGGATTGCATACGGGTGTTGGGGGCTGACCATCCTGATGCTCTGTTTGCGCGGGATTGGCATGCGTTCTTTACGGCTGAGGCGGGTGATGCGGCGGCGGCGCGGGATCTGTATGTCGATCTGGTGCGTGACCGCGTGCGGGTGTTCGGCTCTGATCACCCCGATACCTTGCATGTGCAGAATCAGCATGCTCGCTACACTGCTGAGGCGGAGTGACGGGGGCCTGTTCGTACGGCCACTCATGTCCGGAGTCAGAGCGTGAGGCTGCGACGAGGTAGACGTATCGGCGACTGCGTAACCCGTAGCCACTGCCTGAAGCTGCTTTTGCGGGGCCTGTGCGGACGGGAAAGCGTCGACCGCCGCTACACGCGTCGTCGTCTTGCAAGGCGCGCACCTGGCGCGCCCGTCGGCAGGTGCGCTACCTCCATGGCAGCAGCGGCAGGGATCGGCTCGTTCGGTTCTCGCGTGTCTCGACACCACGTGACCTCCACGCCACAGCGGAACTGATCCCCCACCTCATAGATGCATGCACTGGGCTGACCCGCTTTCCCTAAACTCTCACCGTGTTGAGGTGGGCAGCGCCAACTCCGCCCAGAGGGTCTTGGTGATCCGGTCGTCCGTCCTGTCGCCCCAGCGGTCCGCCAGGGCGTCCACCAGCAGCAGCCCGCGGCCGGACTCCTCCGCCGGGCCCGGCGGTTCGGCCCCCCGGGGCGGCAGCGGTTTGTCCGCGCGTGCGTCCGTGACCTCCACCCGCAGCCGCCGCCCGGCGGACGCCGTCCCGGTCAACGTCAGGCGCAGCCGGAAGTCCCGGCCGACGCTGCCGCAGTGCCGCACGGCGTTCGCCGCCAACTCCGCCACGACCAGCGCCGCATGGTGCGAGGACGTACTGCGGTACGGGACCGCGTGCTCGTCCAGCCACTGCGTCCCGAGCAGCCGCGCGAGCCGCGCGCCGCGCCGAGTCGAACTGAGCTGCATGCAGAACGTGGCCGACGGCACCTCCGATCCGGCCCCCACCTGGGGTGGCCCGGGCCGGCGAATTTCCTGTGTTCGCGGATTCATAGCGTGACGGTCTCGTCACCCGACTAGCGTGGCCCAGGTCAGGAGCGCGTCCCCCGGCCGTTGGTACGGCCACGCGCGCGCTCTTGCGCGGGGATGTACGGGCCGTCCGCCGTGACCGACCCACGGCATGACGGCGTTGACGCGGAGACCCGTAAGAGGGCGCACGAGGACGTGAGAGCGATGACCGACCCGAACCAGCACACCCCCTCCCCGGAGCCGGACCGGAAGAAGGACGGCCGTGCCGTCCCCGCACCCCGCACGGCCGCCACCCCGCAGCAGCGCAAACGCGAGGACGACCGCCCCGGCATCTGGGTCGGCTACGGCAAACTGCTGCGCAAGTTCCGGCTGGCCGCCGGGTACTCGCAAGAAGCCCTGGCCCCGCTCCTGGGCTACTCGACCGAACAGCTCGCCTCCGTCGAGCAGGGCCGACGCCCAGCGAAGGCGCCGCTCACCCTGGCGGCCGAGCGGGTGCTGGACGCTGGCGACGTCCTCTCGACCCTCCAGGAGGATGTGGACTTCGCCAAACTGCCGCCCTTCTTCCGTGACTTCGTGCTGCTGGAGATGGAAGCGGTCAGCCGGTTCGACTACGACCCGCTGCTGATCCCCGGCCTGTTGCAGACCGAGGGGTATGCGCGTGCCCTGTTCGAGGGGCACGTGCCCATGCTGGACGAGGACGCGATCGAGGACAGCATCGATGCCCGGCTGAGCAGGCAGAAGATCCTCACCAAGCGGCCGATGGTGGACTTCTCCTTCGTCATCGGAGAGGCGGCTCTGCGGCAGGAGCTGGGCGGTCCGGACGTGATGAGGGAGCAGTACCGGCATCTGCTCGACCTGGGGGCGCTGCGCAACGTGGCCATCCAGATTGTGCCGATCGGGCGTGCTTTCCATCCCGGGCTCAATGGGGGCATGGTGATGGTGGAGACGGAGGAGCGGCAGCAGTTCGGATATTTCGAGTCGCAGGGCATCGGCCACGTGGTGAGTGACTCGAAGCACGTCAGTACATTCGCCCTACGGTATGGCAAGCTGCGGTCACAGGCGCTGAACGTCGAGGAGTCGGGCGCCTTCATCCGGCACTTGGCAGGAGAATGATGACCAACGAGCAGCGACAGCCCCTGTTGCCATGGTTCAAGAGCAGCTACAGCGGCTCTGACGGCGGCAACTGTGTCGAGGTCGCGCAGGCCCCCGCCACTGTGTACGTCCGTGACTCCAAGGACCGGCGCGGCCCCGTCCTCTCCGTCTCGTCCACCCAGTGGGCGGCCTTCGTCGCCCAGTTGGCGAGGCAGCGGCCCGAAGAAGTGTGAGACGGCGTGAACTTTCTCGGGTGGGCCGGCATCGAACTCCCTGCAAGTTGATCATTTGCACGTCGGTCATTCGGGCGTGCAGGCAGAGAGGGAGAGCATGCGCAAGTTCAAGCGTGCAGCAGTTGTCGGTGCCGGTCTCCTGGCTTTCTCGGGAATCGCCGTCGGTGCGGCCCAGGCTGCTCCGGCGGTCCACCAGGGCGAGGACATCGTCGTTCCCGGCACCAGCATCCAGGACTGCCAGGAGGTCGGCGACGAACTGCAGAACGCGGGCTGGATCGAGGGCTACGCCTGCATGGTGAACTCGGACGGCACCGTCTCGGTCACCCCGTACTACCGGGACTGAGCACTACCAGGACAGACGCCGCCGTCCCCGCCACCGCGAAAGCGCGGGGCGGGGACGGCGGGTGTGGGGCCGGGCACGTTCCAAGGGTCACCCGGCGAAGGAGAAGCTCAAGCGGACCGTCGAGGCATACCGGCAGTTCGAACAGGGCCGGATGCCCGCCGGTCCGGGAGCCGACGCGCTGCTGACTTCCTTCCGCGCCGTCGAGAAGAACCTGGCCGACCGCGACATCAGCCCCGGCTCGCCCCGACTCGCCCCGGGTCGATCCTGTCGTCGCGGCGCTCGAGCAATGCTCGGAACCTGTGGATCGGCTCCGGGAGGAACGCAGAGGGCGTACCTTCCCGAATGATCCTTTGACGGTCTCCGAATAGGCCCGCGTTGCGGTTCTCCTCCAAGATCCTGGCTCCCTGGTGCCGCAAGTCGCCGAAGGTCTCGGAGGTGCTGCCACTGCTTTACCTGCACGGACTGTCGTCCGGGGACTTCGTCCCGGCGCTGGAGCAGTTCCTCGGCGGCACGGCCGGCCTGTCGCCCGCGACCGTGACCCGGCTGACGAAGCAATGGAGCGATGACCACGCCGCCTTCCAGGACCGCGACCTGTCCGACCGCGGCTTCCTCTACGTGTGGGCGGACGGCGTGCACCCCAAGGTCCGGCTCGGACAGGCCCACTCGTGTGTCCTGGTCCTGCTCGGCGTCCGCCTCGACGGCACCGAGGAACTGATCGCACTTGCCGAGGGACTGCGGGAGTCCACCGATTCATGGGCTGACCTGCTGCGCGACTGCCGCCGCCGCGGCATGCGCGACCCCGAGCTGGTCATCGGCGACGGCGCGATGGGCCTGTGGAAGGCCCTGGCCGAGGTGTTCCCTGCCGCCCGCCACCAGCGCTGCTGGGTCCACAAAGCCCGTAATGTGACAAATTGTCTTCCGAAGTCCGCACAGTCGGGCGCGACGAAGGCGATGCAGGAGATCTGCAACGCCGAGGACCGCGTGCACGTGGAGAAGGCGATCGGGGCGTTCGCGAAAGCCTACGGCGCGAAGTGGCCCAAGGTCGTCGCGAAGATGACCGACGACCGTGACGAACTGCTGGCGTTCTACGACTTCCCGGCGGAGCACCGGGTGCACCTGCGGACCACGAATCCCATCGAGTCGACGTTCTCCACGGTAAAGCTGGGGACCAAGGTCACCCGGGGGGGGCCGGCAGCCCCGCTGCGGCCCTGGCGATGGTGTTCAAGCTCGCCGAGTCCGCCCAGGCGCGCTGGCGTGCGATCACCGGCGCCCACCTGGTCCCGCTCGTCCGTGCCGGCGCCCGGTTCGAGAACGGCATCCTGGTCGAGCGAGAGGAGACGGCAGCAGCCTGACACACGTGACCGGCCATAGGGTGTGCTCATATCACGAACCAGGGACGGTGGCAGCATGGACGACGGCACCCGCAGCGAACTCCTGAGCCGCCTGGCCGAGACGATTGAGTCCGTCACGGCCGGGCACCCGTTGCGCGTCGCCATTGACGGGCCGCCTGCCGCTGGCAAGACGACACTGGCCGACGAACTTGCCGTTGTCCTGCGCGCCCAGGGCCGCGAAGTCATCCGCGCGACGATCGAGGGCTTCCTGTTCCCCAAGGTGCAGCGCTATCAGCGCGGCCAGTACTCGCCCGAGGGCTGCTACTTCGACAGCCACGATCACGACACGATGTGCCGGGTCCTGCTCGACCCGCTGGGCCCAAGCGGTGACCGAAAGTTCCAGCAGGCGGTCTACGACCGAGGCACCGACACCGCATTGTGCCTCCCTGTCACTGAAGCACCCGCGGACGCTGTGCTGCTCTTCGACGGTGTCTTCCTCCTGCGCCCGGAGCTGGCTGACCGTTGGGACCTCAGCATCTTCGTGTCTGTCACGTTCGAGCGGACGCTAGATCGCGCCCAGACCCGAGGTGAAGCGTTGGCCGGATCCGCAGCCAGCGCAACCGAGATCGAGCGGGCCTGGCACAACCGTTACGTCCCGTCCCAGCAGCTTTACTTCGCCACGGCCCGCCCAACGGACCACGCCGACATCATCGTCCACAACGATGAGCTCCAGCGGCCGGCCTGGGAAATCCGATCACGCTGATCAGATCCACAGGATGTGACAATTGCTCCGGCGCCTCACCGCCCACTGCGCGCTCGATCACGGCCGTGATCACGGCCGCCCCCGATGACGCCGAGCTGCACCGGTGGCCGCTGCGCCGCCTGAAAGCCGCGAGCGATCCGCGCAGAGACGAGTACTTCCGGCTGTTCGCGCTGATCAACGACTGGCCGACACCGGAACGCCTCACCCCGGTGATCGACTGGTCCGTCACGGCTCTGCGGATACGGGCAGCGGGGCGCGCACCGCACGTCATCCGGAACCGTCGCATCGACGCCTGACCGAACCGCGGCGGCCTCGCGGGCCATCCCACGGCCCGAAGTCCCCCGACTCGACGGCCGGTGTCGCCGGGAGACCACCGCTCTCATGTCCTGCGGTCGGTGTTCAGGTGCGGGGATGTCCCGTCCGGCGCCTGCGTTTCGGATTCCACCGGTCCTCGTCGTGCACGCGTGATCTCTATGCTGACGACATGGTGGACATACCTCTTTCGGCACTGGAAGTCGCGGTGGTCCAAGCAGGCGCCGCGGCGGTGGAAACCCTGCGCGACACCGTGGACTTCGCACAGCACCTCGAACACCTGGGCTACCGACGGATCTGGTACGCCGAACATCACCATTCGCCCGCGATCGGCGCGTTCCCACCGGTCGTTCTGATCGCACACGCGGCCGCCTCCACCCGTACCGTCCGTCTCGGATCGGGTGGGGTCCTGGCTCCCCACCATGCGCCCCTGCTGCTGGCCGAACAGTTCGCGACGCTGGCCGCCCTGCACCCGGACCGGGTCGATCTCGGTATCGGACGCGGGCCAGGCACCTTCGACGAGGCCATCGCACGGGCGCTGCGCCGTGGAGCCGATCCGACGACGGACGCGGAGTACCGGAACGACATCTCGGCGACCCTGGCCCATCTGATGGACGACCAGGTGGCGCTCGGCCCGCTGCCGGAGCCGTGGCTACTGGCCTCCAGCACCGCGGGAGCCACCCTCGCGGCGGAACTCGGCCTGCCGGTCGCCGTCGCCCACCATATCCGGCCCGACAACACCGGTCCGCTCCTGGAGCGTTACCGGGCGGCGTTCACACCCTCACGCTGGTGCGAACAGCCGCGGGTGCTGGTGTGCGTGGAGACCATATGCGCCGAGACGGAGGAGGAAGCCGCCTGGCGAGCCGGACCGATGGACGTCGTCAAGGCGGGGCTGCTCAAAGGCGCGAGTGAGAAGCCGTTCCCCACCCCTGCCCAGGCAGCCGCCCACCACTTCACACCGCAGGAGGAGGAGGCGCTGGCCGCCTTCCGTGCCCAGCAGGCGCGTGGTACACCCGGGACCGTCGTGCGGCGGCTGAGAGAACTGGCTGTTTCGACCGGAGCGGACGAACTGATGCTGACGGCACCGGTCCACGACCTCCGGGACCGCCTCAACTCCTTCGAACTGGTCAAGAGGCACTACGAGGCCACGGCGGCACCGTAGGGCGTTCCGCGCACCGGCACGGGGCGGGCCCGGAGGAGGAGATATGCCTTCGCCGACACGGTCCGCACCGTGTCGGTCAGCCCGACTGCGCGACGCCCGGACCAGGTTGGAAAAGGCCCAGTGTCAGGTTCGTTCGTCACTACGCGGCGACCAGCAGGACCCGGTCCGCCATCGACAGGCTCCACGGTCGCCCTCCGCGGACCGCATCTGCGCCTTCGCGGCGCAGCGGGTGATCAGCTTGCTGAAGTGGCACAGGCCCAGCCCTGTGCACGGGGCTGTTCAGGACGGCTTGAGCACCGTGAACCCGCCGAACAAGACAAGGTCGTCTCACCCATGACCAGCAGTTGCGGAAAGTCCCTAGATATGGGCATGAGCGAAGAACCATTGCGGTACGACTTCATCTTCACCCCACCCGAAGAGGACGCCGCTGGCTGGAACCTCACTCTTTCCGGGTTCAGTCAGGCTCTGAGTCAGTCTTTCCCGGACTCTTCGGTCTCTCAAGAAGAGGGTACTCTGGGGCCCCGTGAGGCGCAGTCACTCAGCTTCGAAATCGAGCTCATGCCGGGTGAGTGGCTGGAAGGCATCGTGAGCACGCCCTTCCCCCGGACCGGCTCGGTCTTGCTCAGGCCGGCAACGCCCCTCCACGGTGCGGGGTTCGCGAAGTGGCTGCGAGACGCATATGTCCCCCGGCCCGCTCGGATCGAGGCGGTCGTCTCCTTGGCCCTGGAGAACGGAGTGGACAATGTCCGGTCGATTCCCCCAGCGGGAGACCTCGGCGCCATTGTGGAGGTACTGCGGGAACATGTCGCCGTGGTGGAGCAGCAGCTCGGCGGCTGACCGGGCGGGTCGCCTTCGTCGGGCGGCGCCCGCATCGCTGAGCCGGCACACGACGTCCCCGCCACCGCGAAAGCGCGGGGCGGGGACGGCGGGTGCGGGGCCGGGGGTCAGGCGGAGAAGCCGTCCACCGCGCGGGGGTCCCGGGGGCCGGGGCCGACATAGCGGGCGGAGGGGCGGACGAGGCGGCCGGTGCGCTTCTGCTCCAGGATGTGCGCCGACCAGCCGGCGGTGCGGGCGCAGGTGAACATCGAGGTGAACATGTGGGCCGGGACCTCGGCGAAGTCGAGGACGATGGCGGCCCAGAACTCGACGTTGGTCTCCAGCACCCGGTCGGGGCGGCGGGCGCGCAGCTCGGCGAGGGCGGCCTTCTCCAGGGCCTCGGCGACCTCGAAGCGGGGGGCTCCCAGCTCCTTGGCGGTGCGCCGCAGCACGCGGGCGCGGGGGTCCTCGGCGCGGTAGACGCGGTGGCCGAAGCCCATCAGCCGCTCGCCCTGGTCGAGCTGCCGCTTGACGAAGGCGTCCGCGTCGCCGGTGCGCTCGATCTCCTCGATCATGCCGAGCACCCGGGAGGGGGCGCCGCCGTGCAGCGGGCCGGACATGGCGCCGACCGCGCCGGAGAGCGCGGCGGCCACGTCGGCGCCGGTGGAGGCGATGACGCGGGCGGTGAAGGTGGAGGCGTTCATGCCGTGCTCGGCGGCGGAGGTCCAGTAGGCGTCGACGGCGGCCACGTGCTTGGGGTCGGGCTCGCCGCGCCAGCGGCGCATGAAGCGCTCGACGACCGAGTCGGCCTTGTCGATCTCCTTCTGCGGCACCATCGGCAGGCCCTGGCCGCGCGCGGACTGCGCGACGTAGGAGAGGGCCATGACGGCGGCGCGCGCGAGGTTGTCGCGGGCGGTGCGCTCGTCGATGTCGAGCAGCGGTTCGAGGCCCCAGACCGGCGCGAGCATGGCGAGCGCCGACTGGACGTCCACCCGGATGTCGCCCGAGTGCACCGGGATGGGGAACGGCTCGGCGGGCGGCAGGCCGGGGTTGAAGCCGCCGTCCACGAGCAGGCCCCACACGCTGCCGAACGACACGTGGCCGACCAGGTCCTCGATGTCGACCCCGCGGTAGCGGAGCGAGCCGCCTTCCTTGTCGGGTTCGGCGATCTCCGTCTCGAACGCGACGACTCCCTCGAGCCCGGGTACGAAGTCGGACATCTGGCGGCTCCCTCGTGAAGCGCCGTCAGTGCGGGCTGACGGCGGACGACCTCTGGCGTGGCTGCTCGGGGCAGCGGTCTGGCGTGGCTGCGCTGAGGCAGCGATTCGGCGTGAGCTGCGCTGAGGCAGCGTGGTCTGCGGTGCGGGCGCGGCTGAACGGTTCCGCTGCCGACCTCGCGGCTCACGGACCGGGCCGTCACCTCGGTCATGCCCGCCCCGACGGATGGTCACGCTCCCTTGCCTGTGGCCTGGAGCACGCTGGGCGGAGCGGCAACGATAGCTCTTGGTGTACGGCTGCCACAGCTCCCGGGGCAGGATTCTGGTGGTTCCGGCAGCTGCGCGGGAGGGTGAGATGAGGCACAGGGCCCGATTCCGGGCGTTCAGGTGTGCGACCCGCGTCCACCGGGCAGACTGTCCGACCGCGGCCGGGGTGGATGCTGCAAGATAGCGGCGTGCCTCACGCCGATGACGTTGACGACGCTGCCGCCGACCCCGCCGACGCAACCGCCACCACGGATCCGACGGATCCGACCACCCTCGATCCCGCCGCGATGCGGGCCCACTACCGGGACGAAGGGCTCAGCGAGAGTGAGCTGGCGCCCGATCCCTTCGCGCAGTTCACGCTCTGGTTCGCCCAGGCCACCGCCAGCGGGCTGCACGAGCCCAACGCCATGATCTGCGCCACCGCCGACGAACACGGCCGCCCCAGCACCCGCACCGTCCTGCTCAAGCGCCACGACGAGCGGGGCTTCGTCTTCTTCACCAACTACGGCTCCCGCAAGGGCCGCGAGATCGAGACAAACCCGTATGTGTCGCTGCTCTTCCCCTGGCACGGCATCGCCCGCCAGGTGATCGTCTCCGGCACCGCGGAGCGCACCGGGCGCGACGAGACGGCCGCCTACTTCCGCACCCGCCCGCACGGCTCGCAGCTCGGCGCCTGGGCGAGTGAGCAGTCCTCGCGGGTGGCCTCCCGCCAGGAGCTGGACCGGATGTACGCGGAGCTGGCCGCGCGCTACCCGGAGGGCGAGGACGTTCCGGCCCCGGCGCAGTGGGGCGGCTACCGGGTGCGGCCGGAGTCGGTCGAGTTCTGGCAGGGCCGGGAGAACCGGCTGCACGACCGGCTGCGCTACAGCCGCTCGGAGGACGGCGGCTGGGAGATCGAGCGGCTCTGCCCGTAGCGGGCGGTCCCGCCCCTGCCGGTCCCGCGTGCTTCGTGGCGGCCCCCGGGCCCGGACGGGCCCGGGCCGCTGCCGGGCCTCCGCCGGACTTCCGCGCGGCGGCCGGACAGGCCGCGCGGGCGGCAGCACGGCAGGAGAACAGCAGACGGCCCGTGGGCGACTCCCTCCGCCTGCGCGAGGCGGACGGCGTCGGTCGGACGAGTCCGACGAGCCCACGGGCCGGGTGACTGCTGTGGATTGGCCGGCGAACCGGCGTCACGCTAGTGGCGTCGGCCTCAGGCCGCAGCCACCTCACACGTCCGGTGATTGATCATCAGCCGGATCACCTCCTTTCCTGTGTACTCCCCACCGTAGGCACCGCCCCGAGGGGCGGCAATCGAATTTCGGGGCGGCAACGATTTCCGGGAACCCGCTGTGCGGTCCGTCACGTTCGAGTTGAATGATCCGTACACGTGTCGTGGCGCTCCGCGACGGGCGCCGCGCCGCGACCTGCGGGCGGACGCACAACCGACGGACAGCCACAGCGACAAGGGGGTGCCGAGGTGGCCGCTCGACCCGAGACTCACTCCGCGTCGTCCTCGGACGACGAGGGCGGGCCCGACGACGAACTCCTGCTCGCCGCGCTGCTCGACGGCATGGACGCGGCACTGTGCGCCTTCGACGCCGACGGCGTGGTCACCCACTGGAACCGCGAGGCCGAGCGGATGCTGGGCTGGACGCAGGAGGAGGCCGTCGGCCGCAAGGGGCTGGCCGGCTGGGCGGTGCGCCCGGCCGACGCGCCGGAGGTCGAGGGCCGGCTGCTCGGTGCGATGAGCTCGCCCGGCCGCCAGGTCCACGAGTTCGCGCTGCTGACCAAGGACGGCGGACGGGTGCTGGTGCGCATCCAGTCCTCCGGCGTCACCGGGGCCGACGGACGGCCCAAGGGGGTCTACTGCGCGTTCAGCGAGGTGCACGCGCAGATCGACCTGGAGCGCTGCATCGCGCTGAGCGAGGCGCTGCTGGAGGACGCCTCGTGGGGCGTCGTCCTGGTCGACGCCGACCTGCGGCCCACCGTCGCCAACGCGTCCGCGGCCCGCGCCTTCCGGGTGCCGGCCCGGGCCGCCATGCTCGGGCGCCCGCTCGGCGAGCTGCTGGAGCAGGGCATGGAGGAGCTGGAGGGCGCGCTCCAGCATGTGCTGGGCGAGGGCGCGCCGCCCGGTCCCGCCGAGATCTGGGTGACGCTGCGCCCGCCCGCCGACCGCGCGGGCGGCGCTGCCGACGGGGCGGACACCGGTCAGGAGGACGGCGCCACCGCGCAGGACGGCTCCGGCGGCCCCGGCCGCAGCGGCGGCTCCGGACGCGCGGGCGCGGGGACCCGTGGGGACGACGCGGGCGCCGTTCCCACGGAGTCGGCCCGCCGCCGCTGCTGGCGCAGCGGCTTCCTGCGGCTGGCGTCGCCGCTGGCCGAGGAGCCCGTGCCGCTGGGGGTCGCCTGGCTCTTCCAGGACGTCACCGCGCAGAAGCGGGCCGAACGGGAGGCCGCCCAGCTCCGCTTCCGGGACAGCCAGCTGCACCGCGCGGCGCGTGCGGCGGCCGAGTGCGCCGATCCCGCCGAGGCCGCCTGCCTGCATCTGGAGTTCGCGCTGGCCGGTTTCGCCGACCACGCGCTGCTCGACCTGGCCGCCGACCCCGGCCCCGAGCCCTCGCGCGCCCGGGACGCCTCGCTGGACGCGCTGCCGCCGAGCGACCCGCGGCTGGTGCGGGCCGCGCTGACCCCCGCGGTCGAACGCGGTCGGCCGCCGTTCATCGAACCGGGCACCGCCAGCGGCATCCCCGTCGCCTATCCGGAAGGGCATCCGGCGCTCCAGGCGTACCAGCGCTGCACCTCGGTGCGGGCCAGCAGCGGCGAACACCGCGGTCCGGATGCGGTGGAGTGGGCCCGGTCGCGCAAGTGGCCGCGGGGCAGCGTGCACGGACTGTGCACGGTGCTGCGCTGCCGCGGCCGGTCGCTCGGCGTGGTCACCTTCCTGCGGGACGCGGGCCGCCGCCCCTTCGACCGGGAGGACGCCGACTACGCGGAGCAGATCGCCGCGCACGTGGCGGCCGCGGCCGATCTGGCCGGCGTGCTGGAGCACGGCCGGCGGTAGCAGTCGGCGATGGCGGTCAGCGGTCGGCGGTGGCCGTCAGCAGTAGAAGATCCGGTCCGCGTACTCGGCCATCACGCGGGCGTTCCAGTCGTGTCCGCCGTCCACGTTCCCGGAGCGCAGCATGGGCGGCTCCACGCCGCTGCGGGCCAGCGCCCCGGTGGCGGTGGCGACGATGGCCTGCATCACCGCGCTGGTCACCACCGTGGAGGCGGGCGCGAACGGTGCGTCGACGCCCTCGGCGGTCAGTTCGGCGTCGCCGAGCGGGATCCGGCTGTCGACGACGAGGTCGCAGTGGTCCTTGAGGAAGGTGCCGGTGGTGTGCCGGGACCGGGTCTGCTCCGCGTACGCGACCGAGGTGACGCCGATGACCTTGAGGCCGAGCGCCCGCGCGTTGAGAGCCAGCTCCACGGGGAGCGGGTTGCGGCCGGAGAGGGAGATGATGATCAGTACGTCGCCCGCGCGGGCCGGGCTGGAGTCCAGCGCTGCCGCCGCCAGCCCGGAGACCCGCTCCAGGGCGCTGCCCAGAGTGGCGGGACGCACATCCACGCCGACCGCGCCGGGGACGTTGAGCAGGTTCATCACCGCGAGGCCGCCCGCCCGGTAGACGGTGTCCTGCGCGGGCAGCGAGGAGTGGCCCGCGCCGAAGGCGAAGATCCGGCCGCCCTCGGCGACCGTCTGCGCGAGCAGCTCGCCCGCGGCCTCGATCCCGGCCGCCTCCCCGTCCCTGACCTCCTGGAGCAGCGCGACGGCCGCGTCGAAGAAGTCCTCGGCCAGCTTCCTGTGCGCCTGCTTCGGCAGCTCGGCCTTCTCGCCCATCGCGCGCCCTTCGCGTCCGTGGTCCCCGCGGCCCTCGTCCGTGGTCCCCGCGGCCCGGTTCCGTTGTGTAGTACGCCGCTCACGTTGCGGTTCGTACGGCGCTCACGTTGAGGTCCGGACCTTTCTTCTGTCAACCGCCGGGCACCTGCCGCCGGTCCCGGCTCGCGGGCGGGACGGCGCGGTTGTCGGTGCGATGCGTCAGAATTGCTCGAGGGCCACCGCACGAGCTGACTAGGGGCTACGCAATGTCAGGACTCATCGACACCACGGAGATGTATCTCCGCACCATCCTGGAGCTTGAGGAGGAAGGTGTGGTCCCGATGCGTGCCCGCATCGCCGAGCGCCTGGACCAGAGCGGTCCCACGGTCAGCCAGACCGTGGCGCGGATGGAGCGGGACGGGCTCGTCACGGTCGCCGGGGACCGCCACCTGGAGCTGACGGACGAGGGCAGGCAGCTCGCCAAGCGCGTGATGCGCAAGCACCGGCTCGCGGAGTGCCTGCTGGTCGACGTCATCGGCCTGGAGTGGGAGCAGGTGCACGCGGAGGCGTGCCGCTGGGAGCACGTGATGAGCGAGGCGGTCGAGCGCCGGGTGCTGGACCTGCTGCGGCACCCCACCGAGTCGCCGTACGGCAACCCGATCCCGGGCCTGGAGGAACTGGGCGAGCCGGCCGAGGCCGACCCGTTCCTCAACGAGGGCCTGGTCAGCCTCAACGACGTGGAGACGGACGGCGACGGCAAGACCGTCGTGGTCCGCCGGATCGGCGAGCCGATCCAGATGGACGCGCAGCTGATGTACACGCTGCGGCGGGCCGGTGTGCAGCCCGGCGCGGTCGTCAGTGTGAACGCGGGCTCCGCGGGCGGCGTCCAGGTGGGCAGCAGCGGCGAGGCGGCGGAGCTCGGCACGGACATCGCCGCGCACGTGTTCGTGGCCAAGCGCTGAGCGTCGCCTCCCGGGCGTCGGGCGTCGGGCCTCGGCCGGTGCCGGGCGTCGGCCGTCGCTGTCGAGCGTCCGGGTGGTGCGCCGGGGCCGGCTTTTCGGGGTCGTGGCGCCGTGCGGCCTGCTGTGCCGGCGTTGCCCGCTGACCAGGATGCCCGTGCCGGTCGTGCCGGTCGTGCCGGTCGTGCCGGTCGCCCGGCGCGTGGACTGGGCGTGCTCGTGCCGGGACAGCGGCCCGGTGTGCCGGGCCGCCGCGGGGGCGCGTCCGGCCGCGAATGCTCCGGTTCCGGTTCGTCGCGCCCCGGCGCTGACCAGTGCGCCCTGCCGCCCGCTGAGCGCCGGGCGCCGCCCGCGGGGAGGGGCGTCTTCCCAAAATCTCCCCGCCGTACCAGAGTTGCCCGGACATGAGCGGTCGCGTGGGTACCGTGCGACGCTGTCGCTGCCGGGAGGGGAGCCATCGATGCAGTGTTCCGCGGGCTCTGCGGCGCCCCGCTCGGGCGGACCGAGCAGGCGGGACTCCGGTGCCTTCGGCTTCCGGAGCCCCGCCTCCCCATGTCCCCCCGCGGCGACCCGGAGCCCCGAGCTCTCAGGGTTTGCCGCCCTCCCGGTTCCTGTCTCCCCCGGGGAGGGACGGGCAACCCCGCGACGATGTCACTCGAAGGTGGGGTATTCGCCGTGAGTCCCGACTGTTCGAATAAGGGTTCGATAGTCTGACGCGGCGGTCACGGGAGTGGGGGTGTCACGACGCATGGTGCGACGGATCGATGTGACGGGTGTGGACGGAATCCACCTGGCGGCCTGGGAGTTCGCCGACCCGCCCAAGGCCGGTCCCGAGGCCGTGGCCGGGAGCGCCCCCGGGCCCGGTGCGGCGTCCCGCGCGCCCGGCAGCAGCCGGGGCGGGACACAGCGCCGCAAACCGCCCGGAGTGCTGTTACTGCACGGACTCATGGGCCGTGCGTCGCACTGGGCGAGCACCGCCCGCTGGCTCACCGACCGCTACCGCGCGGTCGCCCTCGACCAGCGCGGCCACGGCCGGAGCGACAAGCCGGACGAGGCCCGCTACGACCGGGAGGCGTATGTCGCGGACGCGGAGGCCGCGCTCGAACAACTCGACCTCGCCCCCGTCGCCCTCGTCGGTCACGCCATGGGCGCGCTGACCGCCTGGCAACTCGCCGCCAAGCGGCCCGACCTCGTCCAGGCCCTGGTGATCAGTGACATGCGGGCCTCGGCGCTCGGCGAGCAGTCCCAGCGCGAGTGGGAGGAGTGGTTCACCTCCTGGCCGGTGCCCTTCGCGACCCTCGCCGACGTCCGCAGATGGTTCGGTGAGGACGACCCCTCGCTGGAGCGCTCCCGCGCCTCACGCGGTGAGTTCTTCGCCGAGGTGATGGCCGAGCGCGAGGACGGCTGGCGGCCCGTGTTCTCCCCCGAGGTGATGATGCGGGTCCGCGAGGCGTGGGTGCACGACGCGCACTGGGATGAACTCGCCCAGGTCCGCTGCCCCACCCTCGTCGTCCGCGGTCTCGACGGCGAACTGGGCCGCGCCGAGGCGCAGGAGATGGTGCGGGTGCTGCCGCGCGGCATCTACGCGGAGGTCACGGAGGCCGGGCACCTCATCCACTACGACCAGCCCGACGACTGGCGCCGCGTCGTGGAGCCCTTCCTCCAGGCGGCCCTCCCCGCAGGCGCCTGACCGGTCCGCCCCACCGGCTGCCCCGCGTTCCGCGGGGGCAGGCGGGATCCGGGGCCCGGGACCTGCTTCCCGGACCCGGACCCGGCCCGTGACTCGGCCCCGGGTCCGTCAACGCGCCGCCGCGGCGGTTCCGGCCACCCGGTACGGGGCTGCGGCCGGGCCGTTCCGGGCCGGGTGCGCGCGGGGGCCCGCTCCCGGCACCGGGCCGGGTGGCGGGCCGCCGGGTGCACCCGGGGCGGGGCCGGTGGCGGTGGGCGAGCCGGTCGTCGTGCGGTCCGCCGGCCCGGCCGGCCCCGCTGCCGTGCGGCCCGGGCCGTCCGCCGCCGACCGGGCCGCGCTGTCCGGCGCGGTGCGGACCGCGCGTCCCGCCGCCTCCCGGCCGCAGGCGTAGGCGAGCGTGGGGAGCAGTTCGTCGACGTCCGGCAGCCAGCGGTTGGCGGCGTTGGGCTCGCGGGCCCACTGGACGGCCCCACGGGTGCCCAGCCGGGTGGGCGGCGCCGCCACCCAGTCCCCGGCGCTCTTGGTGCGCAGGTCCAGTGCGGAGGGGGACCAGCCCAGGCGGCGCAGCGTGGCGGGCGCCTTCGCCGCGACGCCGGGCAGTACGAAGAAGAGCATCCTGCCGTCCGGGGTGCAGGTGACCGGCCCCAGCGGCTGCGCCATCCGCTCCAGCCGGGTGAGCGCGAGACAGCCGGCCGTCTCGGGCACCTCCAGCGCGTCGAAGGCGCGTCCGGTCGGCAGCAGCACGGCGGCGCGCGGTTCGGTCGCCCACAACCGGCGCACGGTCGTCGCGCTCCCCGTCGTCTCGTCCGCCCAGCGGGCGCGCGCGGGATGTGCGCCGGGCGCGGGGCAGGTGCGCTCCCCGCAGGAGCAGCGCGGCACGCCGTCCACCGTCTCCAGCCAGGTGCCGGGGAAGACGTCCCAGGCCCGCTCCTGGGCGTAACGCACCGCGTGTTCCAGGGGAGTGGCCTGCGGTGCCGTGCGCTGCCCCGGGATGCGCGGGCGCGTGGTCGCTCCGGTGGCGTCAGAGGTATCCGAGGTATCAGAGGTATCCGAGGTAAGCGTGATGGTCTCTTCCACGACCATCACAACTTTCGTCCCCCGCAAGGGTTACGGGCGCGGAGCGGAGCGGCTCGGGGCACGACGGCGCATACGCCGGTCGAGCCGTCGCTGTTTCCGCAGCCCAGGGGGGGCAGCCCGCGCTCGGAACGGCGCATAGGGGCATGTGTAGGGGCGCGTACCCAGAAGGGCGGTCCTGGGTGGGTAGTCCCCCTGCGGTGCATTGCGCTGTGAAGGGCGGGGTTCGAGGGAATCACGGGCATATGCGCCGCGCACGCAGCAGTGATCGGGCCCGGTCAGCACGGAAACCACGGAGGGGGATCTCATGGCCGCCAGGCCGCTCGTCGCGAGGCAGCCCAACGAACGCCTGCAAGCGCTCATCCAGGAAGCCGGGTGCTCGAACGCGGGCCTGGCCCGCCGCGTCAACATGTGCGGGTCCGAGCACGGACTGGACCTGCGCTACGACAAGACCTCCGTGGCCCGCTGGCTGCGCGGGCAGCAGCCGCGCGGCCGGGCACCCGGCATCATCGCCGAGGCGCTCGGCCGCAAGCTGGGCCGGACCGTGACGATCGACGAGATCGGTATGGCCAACGGCAAGAACCTCGCCTCCGGAGTGGGGCTGCGGTTCGCGCCCACGGTCGTCGGCGCCGTCGAGCAGGTCTGCGAACTGTGGCGCAGCGACGTGGGCCGCCGGGACTTCCTGACGGGTTCGACCGTGGCGGCCTCCGCACTGGTCGAGCCGAGCCGTGACTGGCTGATCACGCAGCCCGACCATCAGGTCTCCCGCTCCTCCGGGGCCCGGGTGGGCGAGCCGGACGTGGCCGCCGTGCAGGCGATGACCGAGGCGCTCTCCGACCTGGACCACCGCTACGGCGCCGGCCATATCCGGCCCGTCGTGGTGCACTACCTCAACAGCGTGGTCTCCGGGCTGCTGGCCGGCTCCTACAAGGAGGCGGTCGGCAGGTCGCTGTTCGCCGCCGTCGCCCGGCTGACCGAACTGGCCGGCTACATGGCCGTGGACACCGGGCAGCACGGGCTGGCGCAGCGCTACTACATCCAGTCCCTGCGGCTGGCCCAGGCCGCCGGGGACCGGGCCTACGGCGGCTATGTGCTCGCCGCGGGAATGAGCCACCTCGCCGCGTCGCTCGGCAACCCGCGGGAGATCGCGCAGTTGGCGCGCGCGGCACAGGAGGGCGCGCGGGGGCGGGTGACGCCGCGGGCCGAGGCGATGTTCCACGCGGCGGAGGCCCGCGGGCACGCACTGATGGGGGACGAGCGGGCCTGCCAGGGGTCCGCGTCCCGTGCGCTGACGGCGATGGACGGTGCCGAGTCGGCCGCCGGGGCCGGCGACGACCCGCCCTGGATCGCGCACTTCGACCGCGCCTACCTCGCGGACGAACTCGCCCACTGCCACCGCGACCTGGGGCAGGCCGAGCGTGCGGCGGCCCGCGCGGAGGAGGCCGTCACCGGCCACCCGGAGGGGCGGGCGCGGCGGCGCGCGATCGGACTGTTCCTGCTGGCGGACGCACAGGTCCAGCAACGCGAGGTGGAGCGCGGCTGCCACACGGCCGGCGAGGCCGCGCGGCTGCTGGCCGGGCTGCGGTCGGACCGGGGAGCGGAGTATCTGGAGGACTTCCGGCTGCGGCTGGAACCGTACGGGGCGGAGCCCGTGGTGCGGGAGTTCAACGAGAGTCTGGAGCCCACCCCCGCGGCGTGAGGAGCGGGCGCCCACATGTGAGCCGAATGTGGCGCGACACATGCACCGGCGTGGATGCCGGCGCGTGAGCCGACGTGCGTACCGAGGTCCGGGACCCCTCGAAGAAATGCCGCATGCATCCCCTTCCGGGTGCTTCATGCCGACATCAGGTGAAGGAAGGGTGTCCGCACATCTGGGTGCGTGGTCGCCCGTTGGGGTGACCCGGTAGCGTGACCCGACGCTTCCGCTAGCCATGCGATCGAGGAGTCTTGGTGACAACGCACAACGGACGCGGACAGGACGGGACTTCCGGCTCTCCCGGCTCTCCCGGTGACGCCCTGCCCGCCTCCACGACCCCCTACGAGGGAGTCGTGCTGCCGTCCAACGGCGACCCGTGGACTCCTCAGCAGCAGCGCCAGGTCCAGTCCGAGCGCGACCGTGTGCAGCCGCCGGCCGGGCAGCCGTGGGGCCAGCCCTGGGGTCCCGGCTCCGAAGCGGCCGGGGGCGGGGCCCCGGAGGCCGGAGCCGGGCCCGGCTACTGGGGTGCCCCGCAGGACGGCGACCGCCCCGGCGCACTGCCCCTGCCGCCGGAAGGCACCCCCGCCCGCCCGCCGCACCCCCCTTCGCTGCCGCCCGAGGGCGCGGGACCGCAGCCCGGGCCCGGAGACTTCGGTCCGGGAGGACCGCAGGCGCCGGGCCCCGGCGCACTGCCGCCCGAGGGCGCCCAGGGCTACGGCCGGCCCGGCCCGGACGCCTACGGCCCCCCGGCACCGGACGGCGGCGCGGGGTATCCGCAACCGGGAGCGGCCGATCCGTACGGGTCGCCGGGGCAGGGCGGCGCCCACGCGCTGCCCCAGCAGCCGCCGGCGTACCCGCCGGCATACCCGCCGTCGACCGGCTCGACGGACGGCTCCGGGTGGCATGCCGCGCCCGCGGCGCCGCCCGCGCCACCCGCGGCACCGCCCGGCCCGCCGCAGGCCGGGGGAGCGGACGGCGACGCCACCCAGATGCTTCCGCCCTTCCCGGCGGACCTGCCGTCCGCAGCCGGTGCCGCTCCCGGCGGGCCCGCCGGCCACGGCGGTGCCGTCGGCCCCGACGACGGCACGCAGCTGCTGCCGCCGCAGCCCGCCGGGCCGGTGGGCGCCGGTCCGGACAGCGAGGCCACCCAGTACATGGCGCCCGTTGCGGGCGGCGACTCCGAGGCCACCCAGATGCTGCCGCCGATGTCCGCCGACGCGGGCCCGCCCGACGGCGGAGGCCACGGCCAGGGAGAGCCCGAGGCGCGCAAACCCCTCCCCGAGTTCGAGAACCTCTTCCGCTCCGACGCCCCGCGGTCCGGCGGGCCGGGGCGGGCCCCCGCGGGCCGGGACGAGCCGGGCTCCACGCAGAACCTGCCGGTGTTCGACCCGGCGGCGGGGCCGCAGGGACCCGGCGGCGGCTACGGCTATCCGCAGCCGGGCTCCCAGGGCGGCGGCTACGGCTATCCGCAGCCCGGTTCGCAGGGCGGCGGCTACGGCTATCCGCAGCCCGGTTCGCAGCAGTCCGAGCCGCAGCCGGGTGGCCGGGCGGCGCGGCGGGACGCCGGCCGCGGCCGCCGCCGCACACCTCCGTGGCTGCTGATCGGCGGCGGTCTGGCGGGGGTCGCCGTGGTGGGGCTGGTCGTCGGCCTCCTCCTCGCGGACGGCGGCGACAGTTCGGACGGCGACAAGCCGAAGGCGTCCACGGCTCCCGCGGGGGAGGAGTCGAGCGCTCCGGCCGACCCGGCCGAGGCGCAGGCCAAGAAGCTGGACGCGCTGCTGGCCGACAGCAACAACAGCCGCTCCCAGGTCATCCGTTCCGTGCAGAACATCAAGAACTGCACACAGTTGGGCAAAGCGGCCACCGATCTGCGGTCGGCCGCCAAGCAGCGGACCGGTCTGGTGCGGCGGCTCGGCGAGCTGGAGACGGACAAGCTTCCCGACAGCGCGGAGCTGAACTCCGCGCTGAAGAGCGCCTGGCGCTCCTCGGCCTCCGCCGACAACCACTACGCGGCCTGGGCGGACCAGGCGGCGGGCAAGAAGGGCTGCCACAAGGGCAAGGCCAAGACGACGCGGCAGCTCGCGGCGGCCAACCGCGCCAGCGGCTCCGCGACCACCGCCAAGAAGAAGGCCGCGGGACTGTGGAATCCGACGGCGAAGAAGTACGGCCTCAAGGAGCGCCCCTTCGGTTCGCTGTGAGCACCCCGCGCACGGGTGCCGCCGGGGAGCGAGGGCCCGCGCCCGGACGTCCGGCAGGCGGAACGTAGGGTCGGTGACCATGCAGCAAGCAGGTTCGGTGAAGTCTTCCCGACGTGGGCGTCGTTCCACCACCATGGACGGCATGCCTGTCAACGACGTGCCCTGGTGGCGCTGGCGCAGCAACGTGCGCTCCGCGCTGCACATGCTCTCCGACCAGACCTTCCAGCACGAGTGCTGGCTGGCCGGACGTCCCGGATACGGCGATGTCACGGACGCCGTCTACCGCCTGGTCGAGGACACCTGGCTGGACAACTGGTCCGCGGAGAAGTATGTCGGGACGATCTTCCGTGACGTGCAGGAGGCGCAGGCGGTGGACGCGGCGGTGCTGCGGGTGCTGCGCATCATGCACCAGGTCGGCGCCGACGCACCGGTCGCCTCGTATCTGGAGCATCCGGAGTGGCCGGAAGCCGTCCGGGCCGCGCGGGAGGCGCACACCCTGCTGGCCGGCAACGACGGCGACGACCCCGACGAGCCGCCCCGCTCGCTGGAGGTCCTGGCGATCACGCTCAGGGCGGTGTGACGGGAGGTACCGGGCGGGCGTGACCGGGCCCGGGGGCCGGGCGTGCCCGGGATCCACGGGCCGGGTGCGACCGGACGCACCGGCTGCCCGCACCGGATGCGGGAGCACGTCCGCGATGTGCCAATCTTGGGGCCATGAGCCAGTCGCACCCCGCTCCCGACCGTTCCGCCGAAGCCGCCGGGGGCACCGAAGCCGCCGGAGCCGCCGAGAGCGGGCAGCCGGGTCAGTTCCTCCTCACCCTCTCGTGCCCGGACAACCAGGGCATCGTGCACGCCGTCTCCAGCTATCTGTTCATGACCGGCTGCAACATCGAGGACAGCCAGCAGTTCGGGGACCGCGACACCGGGCTCTTCTTCATGCGCGTCCACTTCACCGGGAACACCACCGTGGAGAAGCTGCGCGCCAGTTTCTCCGCCATCGGTGAATCCTTCCGGATGGACTGGCAGATCCACCGGGCCGAGGAGCGGATGCGGGTCGTCCTGATGGTCAGCAGGTTCGGGCACTGCCTCAACGACCTGCTCTTCCGCTCGCGGATCGGTGCGCTCCCCGTCGAGATCGCCGCGGTGGTCTCCAACCACACCGACTTCGCCGAGCTGGTCGCCTCCTACGACATCCCCTTCCACCACATCCCCGTGACGAAGGACACCAAGGAGGCGGCCGAGGAGCGGCTGCTGGAACTCGTCGAGGAGGAGCGGGTCGAGCTCGTCGTCCTCGCGCGCTACATGCAGGTCCTCTCCGACAACCTGTGCAAGCGGCTGTCCGGGCGGATCATCAACATCCACCATTCGTTCCTGCCGAGCTTCAAGGGCGCCAAGCCCTACCACCAGGCGCATGCCCGCGGCGTCAAACTCATCGGCGCCACCGCGCACTACGTGACCGCGGACCTCGACGAGGGCCCGATCATCGAGCAGGAGGTCGAGCGGGTCAGCCACGACGTCACCCCCGAGCAGCTGGTGGCCGTGGGGCGGGACGTGGAGTGCCAGGCGCTGGCCCGCGCGGTGAAGTGGCACAGCGAGCACCGCGTGCTGCTGAACGGCCACCGCACCGTCGTCTTCACCTGACGATCCGACGCCGGACCACCTGACGGCCTCAGCCCCCGGCGCCCCGATGACGCGGCGCCCTGCCGCCCCGGCGCCCGGACGGCCCGGCCCGGCACCGCTTCCGGCGGGCCCGCTTCCGGTTCCGGGGCCGTCAGAGGCGGGAGAGCGAGGCCGTGGCGTAGAGGACGTCCTGGATGGCCTGTGGGTCGCCGTCCTGGCCCGCGGCGGCGTCCAGCGGCGGGACATGGCCCGCGGCGAGCTGGCAGAACTCCAGGTCGTCCAGCGCGATGTGGGCGACGGTGCGCTCGGGCGAGGCGCGGGTGCCGGGGGAGTCCAGCGGGATGTACCAGTCGCCGCCCCCGCTGCCCTCGACCTCCAGATGCAGCGTGCGCCCCGGTGCTCCGGCGGCGGCCAGACCGCGCACCGGCGGTGCGAGACCGCTGCGCCGGCGGGCCGCGATGGCCCCGGGCAGCTGCCGCGCCGCGAGGTCGACGAGCTGGTTCAGATGTGCCGGGCCGGGCGGTTCGTACGGGTAGTCGACGGCCTGTGCGACGTCCCCGGCGTGCAGCCAGCACTCGAAGGCCCGGTCCAGGAAGGCGTCCCGGAGCGGGAGCGTGAAGCCGCCGTAGTCCACGCGCCGGTCCGGCGCGGCGGGACGCTCGCCGCCGGAGCCGGCGTCCTCGGCGGCGAGGAACGACACATCGCGGATCAGCGCGTGGCTCTGCTCGCGCCAGCGCTCGCGGGCGGCCTGGGCGCGCTGTCCGGCGTCGTCCAGCGCCCAGTAGACCTCCGTCCGGGTCTGCGGTCCGGCGCCGGGACCGGTGGGCAGGGCGCCCGAGGGCATCGGGTCGGGCAGCCCGATACCCGTCGCGACCAGCCCGTCCACCGCGAGCAGATGGCCCAGGACACCGGCCACGGTCGTCTCCCGCGCGGCCTGCCGCTCGCCGTCGAACCAGCGCAGCCGCACCGGAGCGCGCCACTCCGCCTCGGCCATGTCGCGCAGCAGTGCGTCCAGCCGGGCCGTCTCGGCGTCGTACGGAGCCGCCCAGGCGGGTGTCGGTATACGGGCCGGGCGGCGGTCGAGGCACCCCTCCAGGACCCGGGAGCGCAGCATCGGGTCCAGATCGAGGCTGTCTTCGGCATGCAGCAGGCCGACCGCGTCCCGCAGCCGCAGCGCCTCCTCGGCGCAGGGCGCGCAGTCGGTCAGATGCGCTTCGACGGCGGCCGTCTCCGCCGGGGAGCAGGCCGCCAGCGCCCAGGCCCCGAGCAGCGAGGTGAGCACCCGGTGCTCGTGCGGGCCGGGCGGGGTGTCCGCGGTGCCGGTCGCGGGCGCCCGCCCGCTCGGCTCTGGCCCGGCGGGCTGTTCCGGACCCGGTCGGGCCGGTGGCCGGCTCACGGCCGGTGCCCCGTGCCGGGTGGCGCCACGGCGGGCCGGGGCATCGCGGAGGAGAGGAGCTGGAGGCCCAGCCGCAGCCGGCGCCGGGCCTCGTCCTCGGTCACACCGAGGGTGCGCGCGGCCTGCCGGTAGTCGTGCCGCTCGAAGTAGGCCAGTTCGAGGGCGGCACGCAGCGAGGAGGGCATGGAGGTGACGATGTAGTCGGCCCGGGCCGCGGCTGCGGCCGCACGGACCTGTTCCTCGAACCGTTCGGCCTGCTCCGGGGAGTCCGGGTCCGCGTCCCGCCGCTGCTGCCGGCGGAGTGCCGCGGTCGCCGTCCGCTGGGTCAGCGCCGCCACCCAGGCCCGCATGGGTCCTTCGCGTGGATCGAAGGCGCGCGGGTGCTCCCAGATGTAGGCGAAGACCTCCCGCGTCGTGCTGTCGGCCGCCGCCTCGTCGGCCAGCACCCGGTGGGCGAGGCCGTGCACCAGGGAGGCGAAGCGGTCGTAGAGCTCGCCGAGCGCCGCGGCCTCACCGCGCGCGAGCCGTTGCTGCATCTTCCGGTCCCAGCGCGGTGATGTGTCGTTCGCCAAGGTGGCCCCCAGTCCTCCGGTTCCGCCGTCCGCTTCCGCTCCGCGTCCGTTCCGCGCGCTGCGGTGGCGCGTCCGGCGGTTTCCCTTCCGCTCCTGTGATGCCCGTCAACCCCTCGAATGTAGTGCGAGCCGCCGACAACGCACGCCCCTTTTGACGCAACGCGCGCCCCGATGCTGTCGCCGAGGGTGTGTATCGCGTCACGCTGTGCGTGGGCCGGGTGGGAAGTGAGAGATTGGAGGGGTGGCTGCGGTCCGGCGTTATGGGGGCGTGACCACAAGTTCCCGCAGGTTCCCGCGGGTAAGAGCAGGGGAACGCATAGGGTCGGTTCCCCGGGACCAGTTTTGGAGGGGTGGGCCAGGGCAGCCGACTGCTGTAGGCGATCGACGAAGGGGTTGCGGGGCGTGTCGTTGAAGGTGCTGGAGGAGGAGCGGGACGGGTGGGCCGTGCTCCGGGTCTCCGGTGAGCTGGACCTGGTCACCTCACCCGCGGTGCGGCAGCATGTGCACGATGCCGTCGCGGAAGGGCGCAGGAGCCTCGTGCTCGACCTGTCCGACGTCCTCTTCTGCGATTCCAGCGGAGTGGGCGTCCTGATCGCCTCCCGCCGGCTGATGCGCTCCTGCGCGGGGCGGCTCCGGCTGATCCTGCCCGCGCGCGGTGCCGAGGACGGCTCCCACGTCAACCGGGTGCTCTCCGCGCTGGGCGTACGGCGGCTCTTCGACTGCTACCCGGATCTGGCCGCGGCCACCGACGCGCACACGACCACCGGCCCGCTCACGGCGTGATCCTCCCGTCGCGCGGTGTGACAGCACCGCGTGCGCAGGAAGCCGTTCCCCCGCACCCCGCCCCGCGCCGCCGCACCCCTTCCCCTGGCTCCCCCTCCCTCCCGGCCGCCTCGGCGGCTCCCGGGAACCGCTCCCGCAGCCCGTACGTGAGCACTTGCGCAGCGTTCCGTCGCGCGGCAGCGCCTCCACCCTCTCCGGCACCGCCACCCGCTCGGGCAATGGGCAGGTGGCCGGCCCCGCCGCGCGCGGATACGCGGCCACCTGCCGAACCGTGAGCCGTGCCGCTCCCGCGGGCTGCTCCACCACCGCGCACACCCGCCCCTCCGGTTCGGGTCCGGATGGCCGCGGCACATCGCCTCGTCGCGCAGCGGCCCCGCACCCCGGGGGCATCCCAGGGGGTGAGGGTCGTTACGCAGGGTTATGACTGTCTTGTGTGTGACTCTTGGCCACCGTGAGCGGAAGATCGTATTCCACTCGGATACGCTCCCTGGGTGCGAGCACGGCGGCGGCGGGTCGCCGGCGGAAGGCGCGGGCCGCGCCGCCGAGCGGTGTCGGCCCCGACGGCCAAGGGGAGCAAGGGTGTCCACGAGATACGGGCGCGGTCGTTCGAGTCTCCGGGCTCGGCGTCGCACAGTATGCCGTGCGTCTACTCCTTTGCGCCGGAATATGCCTGAAGCGCTTGTTGGCTTCACTACGAGTCAACCATGCTGTTCTCGCTGGAGTCACAATCCGTGACTACATGGAGACGCGAGGCGATGTGTCCGCCAGTTCGGATGGTGTGAGCGGTGCAGGTGCTTCTGGAGCAGTTGGAGATCGGATCCGATCCGACGGAGGTGGCCCGTGCCCGGAGGTGGGCCCGGGCCCGGCTGGCGGGATCGGGGGTGAACGCCGATGAGCCGCTGGCCGAGACGTTGATTCTGCTGATCTCGGAACTCGTCACCAACGCGGTGGTGCACACCGGCTGTCCGGCCGTCCTGTGCATGCTGCTGCCGCGGCGCTGCCCGGCCGGGGCCGCGCACGAGGTGGCCGGGTCGGTCCGGGTCGAGGTGGCCGACGCGAGCAGCCGCGCGCCGCGCCGCCGCCTCGCCGAGGGAGAGGACACCGGAGGCCGTGGCCTCGAACTCGTCTCGGGTCTGGCCGACCGCTGGGGCTGGGAGCACGAGCCGGGCGGCAAACGTGTCTGGTGCGAGCTGGACACCGCGCCGCTGGGGGCGGCGGATCCCGGGCCGGCCAACGGCCGGGAGCCGGGCACCCGTCGGGAGGCCCGGGCGAACGGTGAGCGGCGTGCCGGGGTGGACGTGGGTGCGCGCGTCAATGTGGCCGGTGCGGGCGCTGGCGCGTTCGGCTGAGCGCGCGCCGGGCAATACGGGCATAACTCCCAAAGTCCAGACCAGGTGTTGACGTCTCGTACCGGTTTGATCACCCTTGGGTGGAGCGATTCGTCGTGAGGGGACGACGAGGTACCTGAGGTTCCTCGGCGAGTGCGGGTCGCGTTCCGGCGCCGACCTCCGTCCGAGGACGGGTCCCCGAGCGCCGGAGTCGGGTGGCGGTATCCCGTGCCGTGCTCGGGGCGCGCACCGGAGCGCCGCCACCCGACTGTGCCGGGCCCAGCAGCCGTCCGCTGCCCCGCGGCCGGTCGCCCGCCGTCGCGCGATCCGCTACGCCGCGTCCTCCGCGTCCTCTGCGGCCTCCGCGGTCCCTGCCGCCGCCGTCTCCGCCCGGAACGTCCGGCGGTAGGCGCGGGGGGAGACGCCCAGCGCCGCGTGGAAGTGCTGGCGGAGGGAGGCGGCCGTGCCGAAGCCGGCGCGTGCGGCGACCCGTTCGACGGGCAGGTCCGTCTCCTCCAGCAGTTGGCGGGCGCGTTCGATGCGCTGCTGGGTCAGCCAGCGCAGCGGCGTGACGCCGACCTCCTCGCGGAAGCGCCGGGTGAAGGTGCGCACGCTCATGGACTCGCGCGCGGCGAGTTCGCGGAGGGTCAGCGGGCGGTCCAGGTGATCCAGGGCCCAGGAGCGGGCCGTTCCGGTGGAGGAGCGGCGGGGCTCGGGTACGGGGCGGCGGATGAACTGGGCCTGCCCGCCGTCCCGGTGCGGCGGCACGACGGTGCGCCGGGCCACTGTGTTGGCGACGGCCGCGCCGTGGTCCTCCCGCACGATGTGCAGGCACAGATCGATCCCGGCCGCCTCGCCGGCGGAGGTCAGCACGGAGCCCTCGTCCACGTAGAGCACGTCCGGGTCCAGTCGCACGGCCGGATACAGGGTGCGGAAGCTGTCGGTGGACATCCAGTGGGTCGTCGCCCGCCTGCCGTCCAGCAGTCCGGCGGCGGCCAGGACGAAGGCACCCGTGCAGATGGATGCCACCCGGGTGCCGGGGCGGACCCGTGCGAACGCCTCGCGGAGCGGTGCGGGCAGGGTGCCCTCGGTCTCCGTCTCGTCCGGCTCGTGGGTGGCGGGGACGACGACCGTGTCGGCCTCCGCCAGCGCTTCGGGTCCGTGCGCGACGTGGATGGGGAAATCGGCGTCCGTACGGACGGTTCCCGGGGTGACGGCGCAGGTGAGGACCTCGTACAGCGGGTCGCCCTGCGCGGTGGCGGCGCGGCCGAACACCTGGTGCACCAGCCCCAGCTCCATCGGCAGCACTCCGTGCCTGACCAGCACGGCCACCCGGTGCAGTCCGGGGCGGGTGAAGGCAGCCATGGCCTGATCCTCGCACACGGTGCTCCTCGGGCCACCTGATCCGCCGGGCCCCCCGAGCACCCGGTCGGCCCGGTCGCCGGGGCCGCGAACTGCCCGCTCCCGTGCCGCGGGCCGGTTCGAGGGCGCCCGCGGAGCTGGCCGGATTCTTGCACTCGTCGTCCATCCGGCCACTCGTTCCGGTCCCCGGCCGGACGCAGGATCGGTGGCATGCAGACGACGAAGACGACGAAGACGACGAAGACGATGAGGGCGACGAAGACGACGAAAGCGGCTGAGGCGGCTGAGGCGACAGGGGTGCCGGAGACGCCGAGGAAGACCCTGTGGATCTTCGCCCATCCCGAGGCGCGCTCCCTGAACGCCGCCCTGCGGGACACCGGCGTCGCCGCGCTGCGGGAGCAGGGGCACCAGGTGCGGGAGTCAGATCTGTACGCGATGGGCTGGAAGCCGGTCGTCGACGGTGCGGACTTCCCCGGCAGGGCGCCGGCCGGGGAGCGGCTGCTGGTCGGCGACGCGCAGGAGCACGGATACGTCACGGGCGGGCTCAGTGCGGACATCCGGGCCGAGCAGGAGAAGATCGAGTGGGCCGACACCGTGGTCTTCCACTTCCCGCTGTGGTGGTTCGGACCGCCCGCCATCCTCAAGGGCTGGTTCGACCGGGTGCTGGTGCAGGGCTTCGCGTTCGGCGTACGGGACGCGCGGGGCGCCGTCCGCCGGTACGGGGACGGGGGACTGGCGGGCAAGCGCGCCATGGTCGTCACGTCGGTCGGGGCGCGTGCCTCCGGTTTCGGGCCGCGCGGCGTCCACGGGTATGTGAACGACGTGCTCTTCCCGCTGCACCACGGCACGTTCTGGTACACGGGCATGGCGGCGCTCCCGCCGTTCGTGGTCTACGGGGCCGACCGGGCGGGCGCGGCGGACGTCAAAGAGCGCCAGGAGGAGCTGCGCGAGCGGCTGCGCACCTTGGACTCGCTCGCCCCGCTGCCCTTCCGGTACGAGGCGGGCGGCGACTACGACGCCGATCTGGTGCTGCGACCGGAACTCGCCCCCGGCCGGACCGGGCTGGAGGTGCACTCCAGGTGACCGCGGGTCCCGGTGGCGGGGACGGGCGACCGGCGACGGGTCCGGGCCGCCGTGGCCGTCGTGGCCGCCGTGCTCAGTCCCGGCCGTCGGCCGGTGCGAAGGTGCCCAGCCGGCCGCGGTGGAAGACCAGCGGGTCCCCGGCGTCCTCGGCCGCGTCCAGGGCGCGCACCCGGCCCACCACGATGAGGTGGTCGCCGCCGGTGTGCACGGCGTGGATCTCGCAGTCGATCCACGCCGCCACGCCCGCCAGCAACGGCGACCCCGTGACCGGTGCGGGGCGGTGCGGGACCCCGGCGAACTTGTCGGCGCCGCTCACCGCGAAGGCCCGGCACAGCTCGCCCTGATCGGCGGCCAGCACGTTGACGCAGAAGACGCCGGCCCGTGCGATGCGGGGCCAACTGGTGGAGGTACGGCCCACCATGAACGACACCAGGGGCGGGTCCAGCGACAGGGAGGCGAAGGACTGGCAGGCGAACCCGGCCGGCCCCGGCGTCCCGCCGGACTCCGCCGTGGCGGAGCCACCCGCCGGGTTGTGCTCCGCAGGGTCCTCCGCCGCGGGTGCGGTCACCACGGTGACACCCGAGGCGAAGCCGCCGAGCACGCGCCGGAAGTGGGCCGGATCGACGGGGGCGCGCTCGCCCTCGCGCACGGCGCGCAGACCGGCCGCGGGGAGCGTGCCGGATGCCGCTTCCGGTCCGGTGCCCGGCCGCTGTGTGCTCTGCCGCTCCGCGCCCGGTCGGTCCGCGCCGGACCGTCCGGTGCCGGGCCGGGTGTTGCGGGTGCCGCGGGCGGCGGGTGCGCCCGCGGCGCGCAGATAGCGCGCCGCTGTGGCTGCCATTCCAGCGTGTCCCCTCATGGATTCATCGCACCTGATGTTCCGTCAGTTCGAGAGTTGCGGACGTTTCCTCGCTGTCGTGCCGACGCGCACGGCAACTCCAGAGTAACCACGGTGCTCCACCCCGCCTCGAAGCCGGGTCCACGGCACCGGGAGGCGCGGGGCGGCCGGCGAGGACCCGGGCTTCCCCCGCGGCGCCCGCTCCGCCGCCTGCGGCGGCCGGCTCAGCGTGCGGCGCGCGCCACGGCCCTGGCGATCCGGCGGGCGTCCAGCGAGAGTTCGCGCAGGGTGCCGCTGAGCGGGTTCGAGAAGCCCGTGAAATAGAGGGCCGGGGCGGCCGCGTGGGTGCGGCGGCCGTGTGCGCGGGGCAGCCCGCGGGAGTCGAGGACTCCCAGATGGCCGACCAGGTCCTCCAGGCCGCGCCGGTATCCGGTGGCGGCGACGACCACCTCCGGGGAGAGCGTCTCGCCGTCCGCGAGCCTCACCTTGCCGCCGTCGAACGACTCCACGGCGGCCACCGGCTCCACTTTGCCGCGCCGCACCGCGGCCACGAGCCCCACGTCCAGAACCGGGGTGGCGCCCTGCCGGGCCCGGGTGTAGAGGCCCGTCTCCGGGCGGGGCAGCCCGTGCCGGGTCAGGTCCGGACCGGATGCCCTGACGACCTGCGCGGCCAGCCCGTCGCCGAGTCGCACCGGCAGCCTGCGGCCCAGGATCGCGCTGAGTTGCGAGGGCCAGCCGAGGGTGGAGCGGCGGAGGATGTGCGGAGGGGTGCGCACGGCCAGCCGGACGCGTCCGGCGCCGCCCTCGGCCAGGTCGGCGGCTATCTCGGCGCCGGTGTTCCCCGCTCCCACCACCAGTACGTCGCGACCGGCGTAGGGCGCGGGGGAGCGGTAGCGGGAGGCGTGCAGCAGTTCCCCGGTGAAGTCGTCGCGGCCGGGCCAGTCGGGTAGGTGGGGGGTGTGGTTGTAGCCGGTCGCGACGACGACGGCGGGTGCGGTCAGCCGCCGTCCGCCGTTGGCGTGCAGGATCCACCGTGCGCCGCCCGCGGGGGCCGGTGCGCCCTCCGGGCCGTCGGCCCGCTCCAGCCTGTGCACCGCGACGCCGGTGGCCAGTTCGATCCGGTGGTGCGCCGCGTACTTCTCCAGGTAGCGCACCAGGTCGTCGCGGGCTACCCAGCGCCCGTACGCGCGGGGCAGGGGCAGTCCGGGGAGCGCGGACCGGGCCCGGGTGGTGTGCAGGCGCAGCCGGTCGTAGTGGCCGCGCCAGGAGGAGCCGACGGCGTCGCTCCGCTCCAGTACGACGGAGCTGATGCCGCGCTCCCGGAGGGCCGCGGCGGTGGCCAGGCCCCCGGGGCCGGCCCCGAGAATGTGGACGGGTGTGCCGCTTTCGGACATGGGCATGACCACAATCCTAGGGCGGGTCTGCCGACTCCTGCGGGCGAGTGCCCGGAAGCCGCGTGAGCACGTGGCGTCGGTTGCGGGGACGCCCGGTCCCGGACCCGTCGCTCCCCACGAGTTCACCCCGGCCCTCTCGGCGGCGCATCGAGCGCGTGGCGGCACCGGCGTCGGCGCGCTTCGTGCGCGGCGGAGCCGGACTGCGGATGTCGACCGGACACAACCGCCCGGCCGGGCCCGCGACAGCCCTGCGGCCCGCCGCGGAACAGCCGCTCCGGAGGTAATCGCTGGTGCGAAGGGGGACACCTGCCGCATGCTGGCCGGGTGCAGATCCGAACCGCCACCGAGGCCGACTGGCCGGCCATCAGCCCCTTCCTCCTGCGTATCGTCGCCGCGGGGGAGACCTACACCTATCCCCGCGACATGGACGCGGACACGGCCCGCGGCACCTGGATGCTCCCGCCGCCCGGCCGCACCGTCGTGGCCGTGGACGACGACGGAACGGTGCTCGGCTCGGCCAAGATGAACCCCAACCACATGGGCGGCGCCGCGCACATCGCCGGCGCGAGCTTCATGGTCGACCCGGACCACGCGGGGAAGGGCGTCGGCCGGGCACTGGGGGAGCACGCCCTGGAGTGGGCGAGGCGGGAGGGCTACCGGGCGATGCAGTTCAACGCCGTGGTGGAGACCAACACCGCCGCCGTGGGGCTGTGGAAGTCGCTCGGTTTCGAGATCGTCGCCACCCTGGAGGAGGGGTTCCTGCACCCTCGGCACGGGTATGTGGGGCTGCACATCATGTACCAGCGGTTCTAGCCGGTACCGACAGTTCCGGCCCGGGTCCGGTACGGGTCCGGAGACGGCGGCGGGGGGACGGTGGAGCCGCTGCCCGGTGTCGTACCGACATCGGGCGCCAGGAGCCGGTGGCCGCCGCACACGCGACGGGCGGGTCCGCTCCGGCCGGGGGGCCGGGGAGCCGCGGCTGCCGGCGGGCAGCAACTTCGGCAGGCCGGGTCATCCTGCCTGGACCGGCGATCCGCGCAGTGAACCCGGAGAGGTGGGCCGGCTGCCGGGGGCCGGACATCGCGGCAGGGGCGCGGCAGTCGGAGAGGGCGGAACGCAAGCGAGGGGCTACTTGGCGGGCTTCTTCCCCGTCACCCCGAGGTGCACCAGCAGCGCCAGGCTCGGCTTCAGCTCCGCCTGCTTGACGCCCCAGCTCTGGAAGCCCTTCTGGTGCCCGGCCACCGAGGCCAGCATGGCGACCAGGGAGCCCGCCACCGCGGCGGCGTTGACCTCCTTGTCGACCCTGCCCCGGGACTGGAGGTCCTTGATCGCGTCGGCGAGGGAGCCGTTCACCGAGTTGAGGACCTTCATGCGGATCTTGTAGAACCGCTTGTCGCCCTCGGCGGCGCCCAGGTCGACCACCCGCAGGATCGCGTCGTTCTTGCGCCAGAACCCCAGGAAGCCCTCGACCAGGTCCTCGGCCGTCTGCCGGCCCGCCTTGCCGGTCCAGGAGCGCCCGGCCACCAGGTCGGTGAGGGCCGTACCCTCCTTGGCCATGGCTTCCGCGATCTCCAGGACGGCGCCCTCGACATCGGGAAAATACTGGTAGAAGGTCGCCGGAGAGGTGCCCGCTCTCCGCGCCACATCGATGACCTTGACGTCGCGGTAGGGCGAGGAGCTGAGCATCTCGCCGAGGCAGTCGAGCAGCTTCTGCCGTGTCGCCTGACCGCGGCGTCCGGCCACCCGGCCGTCGACGGTTCGCACTTGTCCTGTCATGCCGTCAGCTTACCGAGGGGTGATCGGCCCGCGATTCGTCAGCGGGCAAACGGGGTGCGCTCACTTCTCCGGCGGGGGTGAGGGCAATCGGGGTGATACTCGTGCGAGGGGGCAAGCCGGATTCTCCGGCCCATCCGGGCCTTTGTCCGCCCGCGGCGACACGTACGTGCCGCCCCCGGGTTCGCAACCGGGGCGTTCGCCAGGAAGAATCAGCGTCCGGACCGCCAGGTCCGGCACGGCAGTGAGAGGCTGCACGGGGTGGGAACGGGCAGATTTTACGGCCCCTACGGGGAGGTGGCAGGACAAGTGGTGGAGCAGCTCACACAGCACGATCCGCGGCGGATCGGCCCGTTCGAGGTGCTGGGTCGTCTCGGTTCCGGCGGTATGGGGCTGGTCTACCTCGCCCGCTCGGCGTCCGGCCGCCGGGTCGCGATCAAGACGGTGCGCACCGAACTGGCCGAGGATCAGCTCTTCCGGGTGCGCTTCACCCGCGAGGTCGAGGCGGCCCGGGCCGTGAGCGGCTTCTACACCGCCGCCGTCGTGGACGCCGACCCGCGCGCCGCCGTGCCGTGGCTGGCCACCGCCTATGTGCCCGCGCCCTCCCTGGAGGAAATAGTCACCGAGTGCGGACCGGTGCCCGTGCAGGCCGTGCGCTGGCTGGCGGCGGGGGTCGCCGAGGCGCTCCAGTCCATCCACGGCGCGGGCCTGGTGCACCGCGACCTCAAGCCGTCCAACGTGCTCGTGCTGGAGGACGGCCCCCGCGTCATCGACTTCGGCATCGCCTCGGGCGTCTCCAACACCCGGCTGACCATGACGAACGTCGCCGTGGGCACCCCCGCCTACATGTCCCCCGAGCAGGCGCGGGACTCCCGCAGCGTCACCGGGGCCAGCGACATCTTCTCGCTCGCCTCCACCCTCGTCTTCGCCGCTACCGGCCACGCGCCCTTCCACGGGGCCAACCCGGTGGAGACGGTCTTCATGCTGCTGCGCGAGGGGCCCGACCTGGAGGGGCTGCCGGAAGCGCTGCGGCCGCTGATCGACTCCTGTATGCGGATGGCCGCCGAGGAGCGGCCCACGCCCGCCGATCTGCAGGCGCAGCTCGCCCCGCACCTCTTCGGCGCCGGGAGCGACGACAGCGGCACGGTGTCGGCCTGGCTGCCGTCCACGGCCGTCTCGCTGATCGAGCGCCGCAGAGGGGGCCGCACGATGCGGCGGCAGAGCGCGGCCGCGGCCGACGCGGCACCCGCCGGGTCCGGGCCCGGGCCCGGCGCGGCCGCGGCCGGTGGCGGAGGCTCGGCCCTCGGGTCCGTGGGACCCGGCGGGCCGCCCGCAGCCGGACGCGCGGCCGGCGGACCGGACCCGGCGGCCTCCGGACCGGCGGGACCCGGCGCCGCCGTGGCGGAGTGGGACCAGGGCATTCCGCCGGGGCCGCGGGCCGTCGGCTCGACCGGACCGTCCGGCGTCCCGGGCGGTTCCGCGTCCGACGGGGTGCCGGGTGGTCCGGCCTCCGGCGCGGCCCAGGGCCCGGACGCGGGGCCGGTCGTCTCGCGTCCCGCCGCCCAGCCCGGAACCCCCGGCGCCGGGTCCGTGCAGTTGCCCGGCGCGCAGGTGCCGATCGGACCGGGGCCCCGGCGCCCCGACGAGACCGGCCGGGACGCCGAGGCGGCCGCCACCTCCGGCTGGGTGCGTCCGCCCGCCGGCCAGGACGGCGCCCCGCAGGCCGCCGCCCAGCCGTATGCGCAGCAGCCTCCCAGGCCCGCCTCGGCGGCGGTGCCGTCGCTGTCGTCGGCCGAACCGGCGGCGCCGGCGCCGCCCGCGCCGCACCCGCTGGCCCGCCCCTACGGGGCTCCCGGTCCGCGGCATGCCGGGAACTCCGACCACGGTCCGGGGCAGCCCTCGACCGTGCCCCCGCCCACCGGACCGCCGCTCCAGCAGCACTCCGGGGTGCCGCAGGCGCCGCCGTCCGCGGGGCCGGGGCAGGCCGGCGGCGGCCCGCACCCCGACGGTCCGCAGCGCTGGCGTCCGTGGCGGTTCCGGATGTCGAACGACGTGTGGGGCTCGCCCGTGGTCGCCGACGAGCTGGTGTACGTGACCTCCTTCGAGGTGCACGCGCTGGACGTGGCGAGCGGACGCAGGCAGTTCAAGACCCGGGAGGTCGCCTGGTCGATGGCGGTCTCCGGGGGCCGGGTGCACGCCTCGGACGGGCCCAGCCTGTACGCGCTGGACGCCACCGACGGCTCCGAGCGGTGGCGGCTGGCCACCGACGGCTGGGTCTACTCGCTCCAGGTCGACCGCGGCACCGTGGTCACCGGTACCCGCGGCGGCGGGATCCAGGCGTGGGAGGCGGCCAGCGGCGAGAAGCTGTGGGAGCTGACGGGCGCGCAGGCCGACTTCGAGACCCCGGAGGCGGGGCCGGTCATCGCCGACGGTGCCGTCTGCACCTGGGCCGACGGGCGGCTGTACGTGCTGGAGGCGCGCACCGGCGCGGAGCGCTGGACCTACCCGGTGGGCGACGCCTCCGCCACCGGCGGGGTTCCCGTGCGGGTGACGTCGGCGCCGGACGGAGCACTGTACGTGTGTGCGGGCTCCCGGGTGTTCGCGCTGGACGCCGCGACCGGGCGCGAGCGGTGGCGGTTCGACGCCCCGGCGGCCTTCCTCTGCCCGCCCGCGTTCGTACCGGGCCCCGGGGTGACCGGCGGGGGCATCTACCTCGCCGACTACCTGGGCACCGTCTACGCGCTGGACTCCGGTACGGGCCACGACCGCTGGCGGATCGCCACCGAGCCGCGGCACTCGACCGAGCCGGTCGTCACCGCGGACGGGCTGGTGCACCTCGGCAGCGGCAGCGCCCTGTACACGCTGGACGCGGTGAGCGGAACACCCCGCTGGCGCTTCGCGACCGGCGCCGACGTGGTGGGTGCGCCCGTCGTCGCCGACGGGCGGGTGCACTTCGGGTCCGCGGACCACTGCCTCTACACGGTCGATGCGGTGGGCGGGCAGCTCCGCTGGAAGCTGGCGACCGGCGGCGAGATCACCGGTTCGCCGGTGGCCGTCGGCGGGGTGGTGTACGCGTGCAGCAAGGACCGCTGCGTCTACGCGCTGGACGCCACGAAGGGCACCGGCCAGGCCCGCCACTCCGCCTGAACCCGCTCCTCCCCGTCCGCGTCCCGGGCGACCACCGGGCACAGCCCGCCGGGGGCCGGGAGCGGGGTGGGGCGGTCGCTCAGGCCGCGTCCCGTCCACGGTGCGGCCAGGTGTCCTCGTCGCCTGGGTCGCCGGGGCTGCCGGGCCGCCTGCTCCCGGAGGACGGCCCCTCGTCCCCGGGCCGCCGCTCGTACGGCTCGTCCAGCGGGGCCCCCTGGGTGCCGGGCTGCGGCTCGTACGGTTCGGGGCCCTCGGGCAGCGGCGGCTCCGTGCCCATCTCCCGGGGTCCGCCGTACGGTTGCTGCGGCGGCGGTGCCCCCGGCTCGGGCGGCTGCGGCCCCGGGTACCCCTGTGGCGGCGGAGGGGGCCCGCCCGCGCCCGGCCCCGGCGGGGGCTGCTGCCACCGGGGATCGGCGTGCGGCCGTTCCGGCGGCGGAGGTCCCACGAACGGCTGCTCCAGGGTGTCCTCGGTGCGGTCCGGTGCCCCGTGGAAGGGCGGTGCAGCGGCCGCGGGTTCGGCCGCGTGCCGTCGTCGGGCCGCGGCGCGGCGGCCCGACATCAGGGCCCCGGCGAGCAGCAGCAGGAATCCGCCGCCCAGGGCCAGCCAGGCCCCGGAGGCGAGCCCGCCGGTGTTGCCGGCGGAGAGGCTGCCGGCGGCCTGTCCCTGCCGCACCATCCACAGGATGGTGACGCCCAGGCCCAGCACGCCCGCCAGCGCCACGGTCAGCCGCGAGCGCAGCAGCACGCCGAGCACGGCCACCACCGCCACGACCAGCATCAGCACGAACAGCCCGGTGAACAGGGCCGCACCGGCGGTGGTGACGCCGGTCCCCGTGAAGAGGTCGTCGATGCGGAAATCACGCCCGAGGCGGCCGTCGTACCACGGTCGGAAGGGGCTGTATACGGCGGCCGCCGCTCCGATGAGGGCGAGCAGGGACCCGAGAAGGTTCCGGATCATGGTCTCGCCTCGCTTTCCGGCGCCGCTCCCGGCGCCGCACGGGTGCGTGATCCGCGTTCGACGCTACGCCGCCGGGAACCCCCTCGCCACCGCGCGCGTCCTGAGCCGATGATAGGAGTTGTACTGCACGCGACAACTGCCCGGACGGGTGCCTGGCGCCCCGGGTGCCGTGTGCGCGCGGCGCGCACCGACCGTCGCGGAACGATGTCTCGGGGGAGTCCCATATGCAGCGGATGCGTCATCTCAAGCTGATCGCCGCCGTCACGCTCGTGCTGGTGGCGTTGAGCGGCTTCAGCCCGGCCCGGTCCTCCGGCGGCCGCGGCGGCAGCAAGAGCCACAGCAAGAGCCGCAGCGGGCACGGCGGCGGCGGTTGCAGCAGCAAGAAGTCCAGCAGCCACAGCTCCAGCCGGCACTACGACAACGACTACGACAACGACTACGACAGCGACGACAGCTCCGGCACCACCACCTCCGGCAGCTCCCGCCAGAACCGGGCCAGGGGCTCGGGCACCGTCACCGAGTGCGCCGCGGCCAAGGGGAAGAAGCTGAAGAACCGGGACGAGCCCGGTGCCACCGTGCGGGTCCGCAACTCCGGCGGCAGCAAGGGCACTTTCGACGTCGAGGTGGCCTTCCGCGACGGCGACAGCGAGATCGTCGACACGGGTTCGGCCTTCGCCGTGGTGCGCCCGGGCCGCAGCAAGACGGTCCAGGTGCCGATGGACCACCCCGACCAGCTGCGCAAGGTCCGCGAGTGCGAGGTCACCTCGGTCTCCTGAGCCGATCGGCCCCGGGGCGACCGCCTCCGGGGCCGGCCCCCGGGGTCGGCCGGCTTTCGGGGCGGCGCCGCTCAGGGGGTGGAGTGCCCCCACAGGAACAGGCCGCCCAGAACGACGAACACCGTGATGACGATCAGGGCGAGGCCGACCGGGTTTCTCGGGTTGTACACGTACCGGCTGGTTCCCCAGCGGCTGCGGATGAGGACGGGCTCGTGGTCGCGCTTGTGCATGCCGGAACAGTAGAAGGTGCGACCCGCCGCTGTGGGGGGTCGCACCCGGCAGTCTCGGCCGCCCGCACCCTGCCGGGCTGCGCCGCCCGCACCCTGCCGGGCTGCGCCGCCCGCACGCCGGTCGGCACCCGTCGGCGGCGACCGCCTCGCCCGGCAAGGTCAACCGCCGGTCTTCCCCGCCCGGTTGCCGGGGAACAGTGCGTACGGCGCGCCGATGCGCAGCCTGCCGCCGGGCTCCGCGGCGCCGCGCTCGGAGAAGTGCCGTGGAGCTGCGCGATGTCCACACCCTGTGGACACGGATCCGCGTGCATCCGGAGCTGCTGCGCCGCCGTCCGGGCCGGGCCGCGCAGCGGGCCCCGGCCCGGTGGTCGACCCTGCCACGGCGCCGTGCCGGGTATGCGCGGACACGCGCCCGGCACGGAGACGGATCCGCGCCGGGGCGGACGGTGCGGCCCCGGCGCGGAACCGGACCGGGTACTCACCCGGCCCGGGTGCGGCGGTCGTTCTGCCGCGTGAGCGGCACCGGCGATCAGGTGGAGTGGTTGTTCTCCGTGTGGGCGGCACCGGCGGTCAGGTGGTGCCCCACGGACGGCTGATCGGCGGTGGCGGCCAGAGAGGGTCCCGCCAGCAGGCCGACGAGGCCGAAGGCGAGCGCCGTTGCGGCAAGAATGCTTCTTACACGACTCACGGTGACTCCAAGTCGGTTCGGGATCGAATGCTTGTGCCTTGACTGTTCAGTACCCAACTCCGGGCGTTCTGCCCGGACAACCGGCGACGGGTCCGCACCGGTCCCGTGCGGGCCGGTCGCCGGTGGGCGTGGCCGCCGGGTGCGGGCCCGGGCCCGCACCCTGGCGGTGAAGGCGCGGGTTGCCATCGACGACTCCCCCTCTACGCCGTCGATGGCGACCCGCGCTTCTTCCCCCTGCGGTGATGGTCTCGTTACCGGGCGCCGACTTGGGCCTGCTCCGGCTCCCCGGACTCCTCGGATATCCGGGAGTCCCCGGACGTCCCGGGCTGCTGCGACGCCTCAGGAAGGATGGTGCCGTGGTTGTTCTGGGCGACCATCGGCGTGCTGGTGCCGTGGTTGTTCTCCGTGCCGGTCGTGCCGGTCGTGCCGGTCGTGCTGGTGTCGTGGTTGCTCTGGGTCCCCGTTGTGGACTCTTCCTGCTCGTCCACGGTCTGCTCGTGAGTGGCCATGGTGGCTAGCTCCTCGTTCTAGGGCGTTGAATCCCTGGTGGAAACCCGCCCGGCAGCTCCCCCGAGGACCGCCGGACGGGTCTGTTGCGGCCGCTCACCGTACCGGGGCCAGCGGCTTCCTCCCCCTGACCCGCCTGCCCCCCGACGCGGCGGATCGTTGAGTAAGAGCATCGCCGAGAGCGATAAACGATTGATGAACGCCTGATAATCGAGGCCGCGAGGCGCCTCTCAGTGCTCGGCCACCTGCGTCAGCAGCTCTCTGACCTCGGCGCTTTCGGGCGATCCGAGTGGCTCGAAGATGGCCAGCGCCTCCTCCAGGCAGGCCCGTGCCCGCCGGGCCTGGCCCAGCCGGGCCAGCGCCTTGCCCAGGACGACGAGGACCGTCGCCTTCCGCCACTCGCCGCCGATGACGCGCAGCGCGATGGCCTGCTCGGCGTGTTCGGCGGCCCGGGCCGCGTCCCCGGACAGCAGGTGCGCCTCGGCGATCCGGAAGTGGGTGACGCCCTCCCAGCGGGACTGCCGGCTGACGTGGAAGATCTCGCGCGCCTCCGTGAGATGCCGCAGCCCCTCCTCGCTCCGCCCGGCCGCCGACAGCGCGGAGCCCAGCGTGTAGAGCGCGTTGGCCATCCGCAGCGTGCTGCCCATCTCCTCGTAGACGGCCACGCCCTGCATGGCCAGCTCCACCGCGCTGTCGTGCCGCCCCAGCGCGGTGTGGACCCGCGAGAGGTTGCACAGCGCGCTCGCCTCCGAGGGCCGGTTCTCGTCGGTACGGAAGGCCAGGATGGCCGCCTCCAGATGGCTCTCCGCCTCCTCGTGCCGGCCGAGGTAGGTGGCCAGGATGCCGAGGTCGTTCGGCGCGTAGGAGCAGGAGAGCGGGTCGCCCGCGGAGCGGCCCAGGTCCAGGGCGCGCACCGCCTCCGCCTCGGCCTGCGGGAACCGCCCGCCGAGCGCGTGGGCATGGGTCAGCATGATGCCCGCGCGCGCTCCCGGGAGGGCCTCGTGCGCCCGCTCCGCGGCCTCCCGTACCGCTGCCGCCGCCCGCTCGTAGCGGAGCGAGTGGACGCCGGAGTCCGCGAGGTCCTTGGTGGCCACCAGCAGATCGGCGGCCGGACGCAGGGCTCCGAGGGAGGCCGCCTGCCCGATCGCCGCCATCAGGCACTCGCCTTCGGTGAACAGCCACTCCAGGGCGCTCTCCTGGCCGGGGAACGCCAGCCCCTCGCCCACCGGAGGGCCGAGATGGTCGACGGTCCGGTCGCGGGGATGGTCCCAGGCGAACACGTGTCTCGCCGTCGCCAGACAGAAGTCCAGCAGCCTGGCCCGCGCCGCCTCGCACTCGCCGCCGGGCTGCTCGTCCCGCTCGGCGCACGCGCGCGCGAAGAGGCGCACCAGGTCGTGGAAGCGGTAGCGGCCGGGCGCTGCGGACTCCAGCAGGGAGGTGTCCACCAGAGATTCCAGCAGGTCCTCGCTCTCCTCCGGGGCGCGGTCCAGGAGGGCCGCGGCGGCGTCCAGGGAGATGTCCGGCCCCTCGGCGAGGCCCAGCAGCCGGAAGGCGCGGGCCTGTTCGCTGTCGAGCTGGCCGTAGCCGAGTTCGAAGGTGGCCTTCACGGCCTGGTCGCCGACCTGGAGCTCGTCCAGCCGGCGGCGCTCGTCGCCGAGCTTGGCGGCGAGCGCGGAGACGGTCCAGGTGCGGCGGGCCGACAGCCGGGCCGCTGCGATCCGGATGGCCAGCGGCAGGAACCCGCAGGCCGCCACCACGTCCATGGCGGCCTCGCGTTCGGGGAGCACCCGCTCCGCGCCGACGATCCGGGTGAAGAGGGCGAGGGCCTCCTCGGGGTTCATCACATCCAGGTCCACCAGGTGGGCGCCGGCCAGGTCGACCATCCGCGCCCGGCTGGTCACCAGGGCCGCGCACCCGGAGGTGCCGGGCAGCAGGGGCCGCACCTGGGCGGCGTCCCGGGCGTTGTCGAGCAGCGTCAGCACCCGGCGCCCGGCCAGCAGCGAGCGGAACAGCGCGGAGCGCTCCTCGGTGCCGCTGGGGATGGCCGAGTCGGCGACGCCGAGCGCGCGCAGGAACGAGCCGAGCACGGTCTCGGGGTCGACCGGGGCCGCTCCGGCGCCCTGCAGGTCGACGTAGAGCTGGCCGTCGGGGAACCGGTCGGCGGCGGCGTGCGCCACGTGGATGGCGAGGGTCGTCTTGCCGACACCGCCGATGCCCGCGACGGCGGAGACCGCCATCACCGTCCCGTCGGTCTGCGCCAGTTCGTCGCCGAGTTCGGCCACGAAGGAGGCCCGGCCGGTGAAATCGGCCACGGTCGCCGGGAGCTGCGCCGGCCGGGTGGCCTCGGCGCCGGATGCGGACGGGTCCTCGGTCGACTGGTAGGCCAGCTCGTCGTCGGCCTCCAGGATGCGCTGCTGGAGTTCGGACAGCTCGGTGCGCGGGTCGACGCCGAGTTCGTCGGCGAGCAGCTTGCGGGTGTCGGCGTAGACGGCCAGTGCCTCGGCCTGCCGTCCGCTGCGGTAGAGAGCGAGCATCAGCAGCTCCCGCAGCCGCTCGCGGAGCGGGTGCGCGGCGGTGAGCGCGGTCAGTTCGCTGACGGCCTCGGCGTGGCCGCCGACCTGGAGGTCGAGGTCGAGCCGCAGCTCCAGCAGGCCGAGCCGCCATTCGCCGAGCCGGACGCGCTGGTGTTCGGCGTAGGGGCCCGGGACGTGGGCGAGCGGTTCGCCGGCCCACTGGGCGAGCGCGGAACGGTACAGCTCGCGGGCCGCTTCACGGTCACCCGCCGAGGCCGCCTTCTCGGCACGCACGGCGAGTTCGTGCGCCTGCTCCGCGTCCAGCGTGGCCTCGGGGCCGGTGCGGACGGCATAGCCGCCGGATTCGCTGACCAGGATCCCGGCGGCGGAGCCGAGAGCTTTGCGGATGCGCGAGGCGTAGGTGCGCAGCGCGGCCTTGGCCCGCTCGGGCGGGTCCTCGCCCCAGATGGCGTCGATGAGCTCCTCGGCGGTGCAGGTGCGGCCGCCGGGTAGCAGCAGCGCCGCCAGCAGCGCCTTCTGCTGGGGTGAGCCCATGGTCAGCTGCTGGTCCCCGCGCCAGGCGCGGACTGGACCGAGCACAGTGAAGTGAAGCTGGTTCCCCCGACGCTCCGTTCCGACCTGTTCCTGGTCCCCGGCGCCCATTGGTGTGCCCCCTGCGAATCCGCACTCCTCCGTTCCCCGCACGGGTCAGTCTGCCTTGTTCTCGTCAATTCCGTCAGCCGAGTGGCGGCCTCTCTACGAACCCTTCGAATTCGGAGGGGCAACGGACGGTCGCGGAAGGTGTCGGGCGCAGGGCACCCGGAGGCCGGACCGGAGTCGCCACGGCGGCGGGAACTCCGGCTGCACGCCCGTTCCTTCGACGGCGGCACCCGCCCGCGGACCGTGTGGAGCGCCTCGCCCGGGGCAGCGCCGGCGGTCTGCTCGCGCCGAGGGCCGACACACCGCGGCCCGGACCCTGGACGGGCCCGGGCCGGTGCGTGCGGGACCGCGCCGCCGCCGCGCTAGCGGGGGACGCCCGCCTGGTCCGGGCTGACGGGGCTGAACCGCGCCGGCAGCGAGACCAGCCCGCGCTGGAACGGGCCCGGACGCCAGCTCAGCTCGTCGTAGCGCACGGTCAGCTCGATGTCCGACAGCCAGGCGGTGAGCCGCTCGATCGCGGTCGTCGCGATCAGCAGCGCGGGCTGCTGCGCGGGGCAGGCGTGCGGGCCCGCCGCCCAGGCCAGATGCGCGCCGCCCCCGGAGCCGGCGGCGCCCGTGCTCTCGCCCGGCGCGGACCGCCCGCTCTGCGTGGACGCCGCCGCGTAGGAGACCAGCACGAGCTGGCCCGCACGCAGCCACACCCCGTGGAAGTACACGTCGCGACGGGGGTAGTGGGCCGAGTAGTTGGCCATCGGCGGCTCGTTGCGCAGCACGTCGTGCAGCGCGTCGCGGGCCGTGAGCGCACCGCCGGAGAGGTTGCCGTAGTAGCGGTCGTCGACCAGCATCCGGCTGAGCGAGTTGCCGATCAGGTTGGACAGCGGCTCGTAGCTGGCGGCCAGCGTCAGCACGATCTGCTGGACGACCTCCTCGGCGCTCAGCCCGGCCGGGTGCTGCATGAACCAGGACGTCAGGTCCTGCCCGGGCTGCCGCTGCTTGAGCTGGGTCAGCTCGGTGACGTAGCGGGTGTAGGCGGCGTCGGCGGCTGCCGCCTCCTCGGGGGTCTTGCTGTCGAACATGCCCATGATGCCCTGGATCAGCAGCTCGCTCTCCTCGTCGGGCATGCCGAACGCCCGGTTGAAGTAGAGCAGCGGCAGCAGCCGGGCGAACTGCCCGATCAGGTCCGCCTCGCCGTCCCGCGCGAAGTTCGCGATCAGGTTGTCGGCGACCTCCTGGACGTCCCGCCGCATCTCGTGCGGCTCCTGCCGGCCGAAGCTGTCGGAGATCACCTTCCGGTAGCGGGCATGCGTCTCGCCGTCGGTGAACAGCGCGTTGGGTCTGCCGCGCAGCATCGGCATCACGGCCGAGTCCTCCGGCACGCTGTCCAGCCAGATGCTGGAGTCCTTCGACCAGGTGGCGGAGTCGTGCAGCAGGTCGAGCGCGGCCCGGTAGTCGATCACCAGCATGGCGCCCACCCCGGGGGCGATCTCCACGGGGGCGAGGGCGCCGTACTTGCGCAGCCGGTCGTAGACGGCGTACGGGTCCGCCGCGAACTCCTCCCCGTACAGCGGGGTGACCTCGTGGTTGGGCCGGGAGAGCGGCGGCGGCATCTGGCCGGAGGACGGGTGCCCCGGCGCTGGGACGGTGCTCAAGAAGGCTCCTGGGAGGGCTGCGGCTGGCTCTGCTGTTGCTGGTCGAGGGCTTCCAGGACGTGGCTGACGAGGGCGATCAGCGCGTCCGCCGACTGGCTCCGGTCCCGCGCGTCGCACACCACCAGCGGGGTGTCCGGGTGCAGATCGAGGTGGTCCCGCAGGGTCTCGGCCTGGTGCAGCGGGGAGTCCGGGAAGGAGTTGACGGCCACCGCGTACCGCAGCCCCGCCTCCTCGATCATGTCCATCACCTCGAAGGAGTCGGCGAGGCGACGGGTGTCCGCGAGCACCAGGGCGCCCAGCGCGCCCCGGGCGATGTCCTGCCACAGCGGGCGGAACCGGCGCTGCCCCGGGGTGCCGAACATGTACAGCACCAGATCCCCGGGCAGGGTCAGCCGCCCGAAGTCGATGGCGACCGTGGTGGTGGTCTTGTCCCGCACCCCGGCCAGGTCGTCGACCAGCGCGCCGGTGCGGGTCATCACCTCCTCGGTGTGCAGCGGCTGCGTCTCGGACAGCGAGCGGATGAAGGTGGTCTTGCCCACCCCGAACGGCCCCGCGACCAGCAGCTTCACCAGCGTCTGCGGCTTGTCGTCCAGGTATATGGAGCCTGCCGGCGCCGCGGAGCCCGACGGGGTCTCCGGACTAGGAGGACTTGAGAGTGCGGAGTCCATTGAGAACTTTCTCCAGAATCTGCCGCTCCGGCAGTTCGGCGTCGGGAATCGGGGCGCGGGCCATCAGCCGGCCCGCATCCACCAGGTCGGCCACCAGGACCTTGACCACACTGACCGGGAGCCGCAGATGCGCGGCGGCCTCGGCGAGCGACAGCGCACCGCCGCGCAGCAACTCCAACAGCCGGATCTCCTCCGGGCGGAGCCCGGAGACCGTCGCGGGATCCGCCGCGCCGTGCAGCACGGTGAGGCGGTCGAGAGTGTTGCGGCTGGGCCGGGCTCGTCCGGTCGTCGCCAGATACGCAGGCACCAGGCGCCTGCCGTCACGGGGCGGCGGAGTCATGTGGTCGTGTCGTTCCTCGCCGGGCTGCTCATGGTCTTCGCACCCAGCGACGCGACCTGTACCTGCATCTGGTGAGTGACCACGCCCATGTTCACGTCGGGGCCGGCGAAGACGGCCAGCGTGGTGTTCTCACCCGCGGGGATGGCGAAGACCCAGCCGTGGTCGGACTCCACCACGGTCTGGCGCAGCCGTGCCTCGAACGACCCGGCGAACGCCGCCGTCGTCGTCCGGGCCGCGCCCTGGAGTGCGGAGAGCATCGCCGCCACACCCTCCGCGGCGTCCCGCTCCAGGTGCGGCGAGCGCCCCTCGATGAGGCCGTCGCCGGAGATGACGGCCGCGTGGACGACGTGCGGCAGCTCCAGCAACGGACCCAGCACCCATGAGGTGTCGTCCCGGAGTGCCCTGCGTGCGGGGATTGTCATTCCTGCGGATTCCCTTCAGCGGAACGGGGATCGGCGTAGTGGTCGTCGGCGACCGCGGAGCCGTGTCGGGGGGACGGTGCTGCGGACGCCGGGCGCACGCCACCCGCCTCGGTGCCCTCGTCGACCGCCGCGCGGCCCGAGTTGGTGCCGCGCTGGAAGGCCGCCCAGCGCTCCGCGCTCTGCTCCGGCGACGCCTGCGGCTGCTGCGGGGCCTGCGGCGGCTGCGCGTGCCGCCCGGTCGACTGCGGTGCTTCGGCGGCCGGCGCCTGGCCCGAGGTGCCCGACGGGGTCCCCAGGGTGACGTCGGGCACCGGCCTGCGGCGCCTGCGGCGCGGCAGGTCCTCGTCGGCGGGCGCGTCCTGCTGGACGGGGTCCGGCCCGGACTGCGCGTACGCCGAGGCGGTGGTGCCCGCCGCCGGTTCGGCCTGGGGCGGACGCGGCGGCACGGCGTGCCCGGGCAGCGCGGAGGGGACCGGCGGGGCGGCGCTCGTGTTGCTGCGCGGCACCGGGGCCATGGGGGACATCGGCTGCTCCTCCTCGTCGAGCAGCGTCAGCAGCGGGTCGCCGGGGATGTGGACGATGGCACGTACACCGCCGTACGGGGACGGCTCCACGGACGTCGTGAAACCGTACTGCCGGGCGAGCTGCCCCACCGCGGCGAAACCGGTCTTGGGCGGGTCGCCCAGCTCGGTCAGGAGCGTGTTCTCCTGGCCGGACATCATGCGCTGGGCACGTTCCAACTCCTCGGCGTGCATGCCGACACCGGCATCATCGATGATCACCGAGGCCCCGCGGTTGCCCTGCTGGATCGTCACCGCCACGGGGAGCTCGGGGTGCGAGTAGTGCAGCGCGTTGGCGAGCAGCTCGGTGAGGACCACGGCGCCGGGCTCCACGGCCCGCGCCACCACGCCCACCGGGTCCCGGAGCTGGTTGGTCACCTGGACGCGCTCGTAGCCGCTGAGCCGGGACATCGCGCCGACGACGATGTCGCCCAGGTGCGAGTTCTGCCGGGTCAGCCCGGGCCAGGCACCGCAGACGATCGCGGTGGACTGGATGCGGCGCAGCGCCTGTTCGTTGAGGAAGTCGGCGGCCAGCAGGTCCTCGGCCACGAACGGGTCGTCGTAGCGCTCCTGCATCGTCTGCAGCCGCGTCTGCAGCTGGTAGAGCAGCGCCTGGATGGTCGTCGTCGCGCCCCGCATGGAGGCCTGGGCCGCGCCGTCCACGCGCAGCCGCTCCTTGGTGACCGCGTCGCTGACCTGCTCCAGCACCGCGGTCAGCGCACGGTCCAGCTCGGTGCCCTGGAAACCCGGGTCGAGCAGGCCCCGTACGGGGACGTTGGGGTGGGCGAGCGCGGCGGTCAGGTCCGGGACGCGGGCGGCCGCGAGGTGCCGGACCTCCGCCTCGGTCGCCTGCGCCCGTCCGGCGAAGGCCGCCTGCTGGCGCAGCGCTTCCTGCAGGTCCTTCTCGGCGGCGGCGGAGCGCTGCCGCAGCCGCTTCGCCTCCCGCGCCGAACGCGCCAGCAGGAGGGCGAGTGCCACGGCCGCCGCCGTCCCCACGGACAGGATGACGGTCAGCGCCACCGGTATCTCGGTCATCGGCGTCCTTGAGCGATTGGATTGTCGTGCGGGCCGGCCAGTCCGCGGACTGCTCGCGAACTGATCAGTGAACAGCAGTCGTGCCATGTTCCCTCAGTGGCGCAGCGCGCGCAGCCAGATGCGGAATCAGTCCTCCTGATTACCGAGCGCAAAGGCGCCACGCGGCGCTGAGGCTAGCACCCCTGAGCGATTCTCAGGCATGCGGTCCATCCGCCGGGTTCCCGGACCCCGGTGCACAGGCCGCCGCCTGACGTCGCGTCATGCCGACAGATGCGGATGCCGTGGGCTGTCCGGCCCGGGCGGGAAGAGCAGCCCCGCACCACCCGTTCCTCCTTCACGTATGGAACGTCAGCGCCTGCGCAGGTGGCAACCCGCCGGATTTTGCCCGGAAGACTTCGCAAGTCCTCCCGGTGGCGGTGATCGACCCTTCACCTTTCCTTCACGTGTGCGACGCACCCGTCCGCGTCCCGCCGTGACACGGAGACCGCCGGTACCCGGTTGTGGGATCCCGCAACCGGGCACCGGCCTTCAGCGCCGCCGCAGCGCCGCGTCCGCGAGCGCCGGCGGGGCGCGCCGAGGCCGAGTACGACGGCTGTTCGGTGCGCGGCCGCACCTGACCGCCCCGCAGCGCCCTCGGGCTCCGAGGTGAAGGTGCTGCGCACCCTGGACGACGAGCGCGGTACCTGTGATCCGGGACTCCGGGCCACGGCGTACCGGAGCGCGCGGGCGTGCCGTCCGGCCCCTCCCGGCGCGCGGAGGACCGCCGGAGTCCGCAGGTCACCCCGCTCCCGGCCGTCCGCGTCGCGGGCTACGCTCGGAGGATGACCTCACACGGACAGACGCCGACGGCCAACGCGATGCGGCGGGCCCTGAAGCGGGCGCGGGACGGGGTCGCGCTCGACGGGACGGAAGCCGCGGTGCTCCTCCAGGCGCGGGGCGACGACCTCGCGGACCTCACCGCGTCGGCGGCCCGCGTGCGGGACGCGGGCCTGGCGGCGGCGGGGCGGCCCGGAGTCATCACGTACTCCAAGAGCGTCTTCCTGCCCCTCACCAGGCTGTGCCGCGACAAGTGCCACTACTGCACCTTCGTCACCGTGCCCGGCAAGCTGCGCCGTGAGGGGCACGGGATGTACATGTCGATGGACGAGGTCCTCGACATCGCCCGCCGCGGCGCCGAACTGGGCTGCAAGGAAGCGCTGATCACTCTCGGGGACAAGCCCGAGGACCGCTGGCCCGAGGCGCGCGCCTGGCTGGAGGCCGAGGGGTACGACGACACGCTCGCCTACGTCCGTGCGGTCGCCATCCGCATCCTGGAGGAGACCGGCCTGCTGCCGCATCTCAACCCCGGGGTGCTGTCCTGGACGGACTTCCAGCGGCTCAAGCCCGTCGCGCCCTCCATGGGCATGATGCTGGAGACCACCGCCGAACGGCTGTGGAGCGAACCGGGCGGCCCGCATCACGGCTCGCCCGACAAGGAGCCGGCGGTGCGGCTGCGGGTGCTGGAGGACGCCGGCCGCTCCAACGTGCCGTTCACCAGCGGAGTGCTGATCGGGATCGGCGAGACGTATGAGGAGCGCGCCGATGCGCTGTTCGCGCTGCGCCGGGTGCAGCGGGCCTACCACGGGGTCCAGGAGCTGATCATCCAGAACTTCCGCGCCAAGCCGGACACCGCGATGCGCGGCATGCCGGACGCGGAACTGGACGACCTGGTCGCCACCGTCGCCGTGGCACGGCTGCTGCTGGGCCCCTCCGGCTGCCTCCAGGCCCCGCCCAACCTGGTGGACGCCGAGTACGCGCGGCTGATCGACGCGGGCATCGACGACTGGGGCGGCGTCTCCCCGCTCACCCCCGACCACGTCAACCCCGAGCGCCCCTGGCCGCACATCGACGAGCTCGCGGAGCACAGCCGGACGGCCGGGTTCGAGCTGCGCGAGCGGCTGGCCGTCTACCCCGAGTTCGTCCGGCGCGGCGAGCCCTGGCTGGACCCGCGGGTGCTGCCGCACGTACAGGCGCTGGCCGACCCGGAGACGGGGCTGGCGCGCGCCGGGGTACGCCCCCAGGGGCTGCCCTGGCAGGAGCCGGACGAGGGCTTCACCCCGATGGGCCGCACCGATCTGCACCGCAGCATCGACACCGAGGGCCGCACCGGTGACCGCCGGGACGACTTCGACGAGGTGTACGGCGACTGGGAGGAGCTGCGCGAGCGCGCGGCGCCCGGGATGGTGCCCGAGCGGGTCGACGCGGATGTGCGCGAGGCGCTCGGCCAGGCCGCCGAGGACCCCACGCGGCTCACCGACGAGCAGGCCCTCGCCCTGCTGCACGCCGACGGACCGGCGCTGGACGCGCTCTGCCGCACGGCGGACGACGTGCGCCGCGACGCGGTCGGTGACGACGTGACGTACGTGGTCACCCGCAACATCAACTTCACCAATGTCTGCTACACGGGCTGCCGCTTCTGCGCGTTCGCGCAGCGCCGCACCGACGCCGACGCCTTCACCCTCTCGCTGGAGCAGGTCGCCGACCGTGCCCAGCAGGCGTGGGACGTGGGCGCCGTCGAGGTGTGCATGCAGGGCGGCATCCACCCGGACCTGCCGGGCACCGCCTACTTCGACATCGTCCGCGCGGTCAAGGAACGCGTCCCGGGCATCCATGTGCACGCCTTCTCCCCGATGGAGGTGGTCAACGGCGCCTCCCGCACCGGCATGTCCGTCCGCGAGTGGCTGACGGCCGCCAAGGAGGCGGGGCTGGACTCCATCCCGGGCACGGCCGCGGAGATCCTGGACGACGAGGTCCGCTGGATCCTCACCAAGGGCAAGCTGCCCACCGCGACCTGGCTCGACGTCGTCACGACGGCGCACGAGGTGGGGCTGGGCTCGACGTCCACGATGATGTACGGGCACGTGGACCAGCCCCGGCACTGGCTGGGGCATCTGCGGCTGCTGGCCCGCACCCAGCAGTCCGCGCGGGAGAAGGGGCTGGCCGGCTTCAGCGAGTTCGTGACGCTGCCCTTCATCCACACCAACGCGCCCGTCTACCTCGCCGGTATCGCCCGCCCCGGACCCACGGCCCGGGAGAACCGCGCCGTCACCGCCATGGCCCGGCTGCTGCTGCACCCGTGGATCCCCAACATCCAGACGAGCTGGGTCAAGCTCGGCACCGAGGGCGCCGCGGAGATGCTCCGCTCCGGCGCCAACGACCTGGGCGGCACCCTCATGGAGGAGACCATCTCCCGGATGGCGGGCTCCTCCTACGGCTCCTACCGGTCCATCAAGGACCTGGTCGCCATCGCGGACGCCGCGGGCCGCCCGGCGCGTCCGCGCACCACCGGTTACGGCGCGGTCCCGGCCGAGCGCGTCGCCGCCGCGCACGCCTCGGACGGCCGGCTGCCGGAGCTGCTGCCGCTGGTGTGACGCCGCGCCGCCGGTCCCGGCCCGGAATCCGGGACCGGGACCGGACGGCGCCCGCGGCCCTCCTCCGTCCGGCCGGATCCTTGACTAGAGTGCGGGGCCACGAACGGAGGAGGGGCAGCGGATCGTGACAGGCGCGGGCGGCGGGGACGGTGGCGTGACGGCCATATGGGGCCGGTCCGAACAGCAGGACTTCCGCAGCCGGGTGCGCGGCTGCCTGCTGGGCGGGGCGCTGGGCGACGCGCTCGGCGCCGGGGTCGAGTTCGACTCACTGGCCGCCATCCGCGAGAAGTGCGGCCAGGAGGGCGTCACCGACTATCTGCCCGCCTACGGGCGCAGAGGAGCGGTCACCGACGACACCCAGATGACGCTGTTCACCGTCGACGGCCTCATCCGCGCCCATGTGCGCCGGGACACCGGAGCGTGGCATCCGCCGACCGACGTGCACGCCGCCTACCGCCGTTGGGCCGCCACCCAGCGCGACTGGGGCCCGGACGAACGCCGCGCGGACGACGGCTGGCTCGCCCGCCAGGAGTGGCTCTACGCCCGCCGGGCACCGGGCAACGCCTGCCTCAGCGGGCTGGCGGACGCCCGCATGGGCACCCTGGAGCAGCCGAAGAACCCGGAGTCCAAGGGCTGCGGCACGGTCATGCGCTCGGCGCCGTTCGGGCTGCTGGTCGGCTGGGAGCCGGGGCTGGTCTTCCAACTCGCGGTGGAGTGCGCCGCGCAGACGCACGGGCACCCCACCGGCTGCCTGGCCGCCGGGGCCTTCGCCGCGATCGTCCACACCCTCGCCCGGGGCGAGGACCTGGACACCGCCGTCCAGCGCGCTCTGGTGCAGCTGGCGGCCCGGCCGGGACACCAGGAGACGACCGATGCGCTCAAGCGCGCACTGGGCGCCGTGCGCCAGGGCATGCCCTCGCCGGAGCGGGTGGCGGCGCTGGGAGAGGGCTGGACGGCCGAGGAGGCGCTGTCCATCGGGGTCTACTGCGCGCTGGTCGCCGAGGATGTCCGGCACGGTCTGCTGCTGGCCGTCAACCACGGCGGGGACAGCGACTCCACCGGTTCCGTCTGCGGGAACCTGCTGGGCGCCATGCATGGGGAAACGTCACTGCCGCCGGGCTGGGTGGCCGAGATCGAGGGCCGCGCGACGATCCTGGAACTGGCCGACGACTTCGCCATGGAGATGACCCAGGGCCCCGCGCTGCACGAGCCCGGCACCGCCTCCCCGGGGTGGCTGACCCGCTACCCGCGCGCGTAGCCCGCCTGCCGGAGGCTGTCGGCCGGAGTCACCCGGCGATCGGCACGGCGTGGCCGCTGACCCGCACCCGGGTGTCGTCCGGCGCGGTGCGGACGGTCAGATCGCTCGGCCGCCCCATGTCCTCGCCCTGCCGCACGGCGACCTCGCCCGAGGCGGGCAGCAGCCCGAGGGTGCGCAGATAGCCGCCGAAGGCGGCCGCCGCGGCGCCGGTGGCCGGGTCCTCGACGACCCCGCCGACGGGGAACGGGTCCCGGGCGTGGAAGCGCTCGTCGCTCTCCCGCCAGACCAGGTGCACCGTCGTCCAGCCGTGCTGCCGCATGATGCCGGTCAGCGCGTCGAAGTCGTAGTCCAGGTCGGCCAGCCGGGCCCGGGAGGCGGCGGCGAGCACCAGGTGTTCGTTGCCGCCGAAGGCCACGTGCGGGGGCAGCGCCGGGTCCAGATCGCCCCGGTCCCAGCCCAGCGCCGCGAGCGTGGCGTCCACCTCGGCGTCCCGTGCGGGGCGCGACCTGGTGGGGACGCTGGTGAGCGCCGCCCGCACGGCACCGCCGTCGTCCGCCGCCGTCGCCACCCGGATCTCGCCCGCGGGCGTCTCGAAGACCAGTTCGCCGGGGCCGAGCAGCCCGGCGAGGGCCACCGAGACGGCGACGGTGGCGTGCCCGCAGAACGCGACCTCGGCGAGCGGGCTGAAGTAGCGGAGCGTGAAGTGGCGCCGCTCGTCGTCGCGGGCGGTGACGAACACCGTCTCGGAGTACCCGACCTCGGCGGCGATCGCCAGCATCTGCCGCGCGTCGAGGTGTGCGGCGTCGAGGACGACCCCGGCCGGGTTCCCGCCGTCGGGGTCGGAGGTGAACGCGGAGTAGCGGAGCACGTCCGCACCGGCTGTGGCTGCGGAGGGCGCGGAGACCGAGGAGGGCGCTGAGGCTGCGGAAGGCGCGGAGGCCGCTGAGGAAGTCATGCCTGAACTTTTGCACCCGCACGTCATTATTACCAACGATAGTTATGCATGAGTGCGATCGAATATCTCGATGGCATTGCTAGGGTCCGGGAATGGACACCCGGCTGCTGGAAACCTTCGCCGCGCTCGCCAGAACCGAGAGCTTCACCGGTGCCGCCGCCGAACTGCGGCTCGCCCAGTCCACGGTCACGGTGCAGATCAGATCCCTGGAGAAGACGCTGGGCACCCGGCTCTTCGACCGGCTCGCACGAGGAGCGCTGCTCACCGACGCGGGGCGGCGGCTGCTCACCCACGCCGAGGAGGTCCTGGAGGCCGAGTCCCGGCTGCTGGCGGCCGCCACCGAGGACGGCCCGGTCAGCGGCACCGTGGTGGTCGGCGCCGGCGAGACACTCTGCTCGGCCCATCTGCCCGCGGTGATCGTCGCACTGCGCCGCCGGCACCCGCGGGTGGAGGTACACCTGGAGCCGCACGGGACCGCGGACGCCGTGGCGGCACTGCGCGCGGGCCGACTGGACTGCGCCCTGCTGCTGGAGGACGTGGTCGACCAGTCCGGCGTCACGGCCGAACGCGTCGCCGAACAGCCCCTGGTCCTGCTCTGCGCCCCCGGCCATCCGCTGGCCGGCCGCGAACAGGCGGCGACCTGGCAGGAGCTGGCACGGGAGAGCTTCTTCCTCCACGAGCAGGGCTGCTCCTACAGCGACCAACTGGCCGCGCGCCTCCACGCGGTCGCCGGTACCCCGCCGCGGCTGACCCGGTTCGGCAGCATCGAGGCCGCACGCTCCTGCGTGGCGGCCGGGCTCGGGCTCACCGTCCTGCCCCGCGCCAATGTCACCGCTGCGCTGCGCGACGGCCGCCTCGCCGAGGTACCCGGCCCCTCCCTCCCGCACATCTCCGTCCATCTCGCCCGCACCCGGCGCCGTCGGCCCACTCGCGCGGCACACGCCGTAGCGGCCCAGATCGTGCGGCACTTCCAGGACGAGGGAGCGGCCCCGGCCGCCGGCCCCGAGCCGTCCGGCTGACCCCGCGCCGGTTCCTCCGGCGGCGCCGAGCCCCCTCGGCCGGGACGGGCGGGCCCGTCGAGAGGGCTCCGGTGCACGGGTGCGGCACGGTCCAGCACGGGGCGGTCCCGCCGCCGGCGCCGTCCGGACCGCCGCTGCCGGCCTCAGGCCAGGCCGGTCGCGGAGCCCCCGGAGCTCACACGGGCCACGAACGCGTCCCACGCCTCCGGCAGGAAGCTGAGCGCGGGTCCCTGCGGCTCCTTGGAATCCCGTACCGCCACCGTGCGCACCGCCGGCGACTTCACCTCCACGCAGGCCCCGTTGCCCGTGGAGTAGCTGGACTTGGTCCAGGAATGGGTGGTTCCTTGCTGAATCGGCATGTCTGCTCCGGTTCTTCCGGGTTGTTCCTGACGTGCGAACGACATTACGCGGCGATTCGGGCGCGCGACGTTGTCGTTCACTCAACCGGATGGCATATTCCAAGCAGCTCTTCACATCGCGGTGCGCTGCGGTGTAGCCTCCCCGCTTTTTTCTGCACTTCCTCCCGGCACATGCCGGACGGCCCGGCAGCTCCAGCCGCCGGGCCGTCCATTCCGCGACACCGTGTTCCCGGTCCTCCCCGTGCGCGGGGGCTCGCGCTCGGCGCTCAGCCCGCGCGTACTCCGCTCAGCCCCGCGCGTACTCCTTGGCCACGTCCTCGATGAACTCGCGCGTCTGGTCCGGGTTCAGCGCCTGCGCCCGCAGGTGCTCGTACATGACGCTGTAGTTCTGCACGTCGTTCGCCTTCTCCAGGTAGAGGTCACTGGTGACGCCCTCCAGGTAGATGACGGTCGAGTCCGTCGCCTCCGGGAACTCCAGAATGGCGTACTGCCCGTTCACGCCCGGATGCGCGCCCATCGAGAACGGCATGACCTGGAGCGTCACATGGGGCTGCTGCGACATCTCGTTGAGGTACTCGAGCTGCTCGGCCATCGTGTGCCTGCCGCCCACCTCGCGGCGCAGCACCGACTCGTCCAGCACCGCCCACAGCCGCAGCGGGGTGCGGTCCTCCCGGATGCGCTCCTGGCGGCGCATCCGGACCTGCACCCGGCGCTCGATGTCCGCCGCACCGGCCTCCGGGAGGGCACCGGCGACCACCGCTTCCGCGTACGGCCGGGTCTGCAGCAGGCCCGGCACGACCTGGGGCTCGTAGACGCGCAGCGAGGCGGCGTCCGTCTCCAGGCCGATGTAGACGCTGTAGGGGATGTCCCCGAACGCGTGCCACCAGCCCTGCTGGCGCGACTCCTTCGCCATCTGCATCAGCGAGTCGACTATCCGCCGGTCCTCGACCTCGTAGACGCCGCACAGATCGCGCACGTCCCGCTGGCTGATGCTGCGGCGGCCGTTCTCCAGCCTGCTGATCTTCGACTGGGAGACCAGCAGCCGGTCCGCGACCTCCTCCGCCGTCATGCCCCGCTGCTCGCGCAGACGGCGCAGTTCCTGGCCGAGTCGGCGACGCCGGACTGTGGGGTTGACGTTCGACGCCACGGGACCGCACCTCCGTGTAAGTACGACTACTCCAGCAGATTGCCACCAACCTGTGTGCTCGCGCTGGAAAATGACAACAGAGAGTGCGGATTCGAGTACAGCGTCGGGCGGGTGGGGGGACGAAAACGCATGCGCGGGGACGCGGATCCGGTCGTCGCCGTGGGACGGCCGGACCGCGAGCCCGCGCCTGCGTACTGGTACCCGTACCGCTCCGAGCCGCACCGACGACCCGCGCGGCGGTCCGCGGCCTGCCGCGGGCGTCGGACGCCCCCGCAGGCGCGCGGCGTCCGCCGCCCCCGTGCGGTGCCGTGCGTGCTCGGGTGCCGTGCTGTGCTCGTGGTGCCGTGCGTGCTCCGGAGGATGCCCTGCCTCCGGCTGGTGCCGTGCCTCCGGCCCGTACGGAACGGCCCGGACAGCGGCGACGGTCAGCGTGCTCCCGCTCGGACCATGCCGCCCGCCATGTGCCGGGGCTGCTCCGGCAGATGCCGGGCCGGACCCGCGGTGGACGCCGTCGCACGCGTGGCCGGGCGCCCCGGCGAGGGTCCGCTCGCCGCGCTCGCCTGAGCTCGGCGCGGCTGCGCCCCGACGCCGTTCTGGACGTCCATCACCGCGTGCGCGACGAGGCCGCCCATCGGATCGTGCCTGATCAGGTCCCGCAGCCGGGAGCGGCAGGACCGTCCCTCGTTGCCGGGGTAGAGGTGCTTGCCGAGTCCGACCGCGTGGGCCAGCGCGGCGAGCGCCGCTGTCCGTGGGTCCGGTGGGACCCCGGTGCGGATCGCGGTGTCGAGCCGGGCCCTGATCTCCCGGCTGATGGCTGTCTCCGTCGCCTGGTAGCGCGTCGTCGGCAGCACTCCGCACATCTGGCCGGAAACGGCGTGCACCATGCCACACCGTTCCAGATGTGTGAGATAGGTTTGGCGCAGCCCCAACCGGGGCCCGCCGATCCAGTGGACCGCGCGCACCGGGCTGCCGCGCCTGCGCAGCAGTTCCAGCGCCGAGTCCAGCGTCGGATCTCCGGTCGGCCGTGGCAGCACCACGGCGATACGATCCCCATCAGGGGCTATCCGTCCGGCCAGAGCCAGCTCCACTAGCTGCGCTCCGGCCAGGCCGAGGTCGAGCGACTGCGGCTGCGCCGTGGTACCCGTGGCCGGGTCCAGGGCGAGCAGCAGCAGCTCCTCGGGAATTGTTCTGCGGCTCCTGCCCATCCATGCCTCCCCGCGTGGATGAATGACAGGGTGACCCCTCTCACAATGGTCTGTCGAGAGTGCGCGGACCTTATGGGAGGGAACCAGTAGGTATGTCGTTCTCGTCTGCTGCAAGGGGAGGCCCAGGAGGCCACCCTCCGGGGGAGTGCCGCCACGCCGGTGGCGCCCTCGGTGCATAGGACACTGTTAACTGGTATAGCGAGCGGCGAGCAGCAGCATCAGGAGGCATCGGTGGCGGGCGAATCCCCCGACAGGTCGGAGCGGGAGAGGTCGTCGGGGGAGACGACGGGGAGCGGCGGGTCGGTTGCGCGACCCGACGAGACGGCTGAAAAGAAGCCGTCACCGGGCTCCGCAGGGCAGAACGGCGCGGGTACGACGACCCAGGACGCCGCACCCTCGGTGATTCCCTCCCCTGCGCCCCCCGCCGGGGAGCCGGACAGCACGACAGGAGCGGACGAGCCGAGCGGGGCGTCCGGGCCCGCTGAGGATGCTGCGGACTCGGAGGATTCGGCGGAGCCGGACGAGACCGCGGACTCCGACGGCGCCGCGGCGCGGGGCGACGCCAAGGACGAGCGGCTGAAGTCCGCCGTGGCCGCCTGGGTGTCGGGCGACAGCGCTCCGGAGCGGCCGGACGGCACCTCGGACGGCGCAGGCGATGCCCCGGACGGTGCCTCGGACGGCGGGGACCGCGACGCCGCCGGGAGGGCCGGGAAGGCTGCCGACGGTGTTTCCGGCACCGATCTGCCCCACCGGCCGAAGCCGGAGGGCGAGACGGCCGCGGACGCCTCCGCGGGCACCGCCTCGGGAGCTGCCGCGGACAAGGGCGCCGACGCGGCGGCACCGGCCGCGCAGGGCGACGCGCCGACCGCCATGTTCGGCGTCGTCCGGCGCGCAGGCGACACCGCGGACAAGAGCGACGACACCGCGGCCGCCGACCGTGCCGAGCGGTTGACCTCGGCCTTCTTCGGGTCCTCCAAGGGCGCCGGAGAAGCCGGGGACGGCGGCGAGGCCGACGGGGCCGACGGGGCCACCGGGAACGGTGGCCGCGCGAAGGCCGTCGACCAGCCGACCGCCGTCTTCCGCACGCCGGACACGAAGCCGGGCGAGGGGCCCGCCGGTGTCGACGGCGGCAAGAGAGCGGCCCGGCCCGAGCAGCCCGGAGGAAAGGGTTCGGCTGCCCCCGCGGGCGCCCCCGACCCCCGCGCACGGGGCGGCGAGAGCGACACGGCCGGCGAGAACGGCAAGGCCGACGAGGGCAAGGCCGACGAGGACCGCAAGGCCGCGAAGGGCGACGGGGAGGCCCGGCGGGACGGATCCGCCGAGGGCCGGACCGGCGCCTCGGAGCCGGACGCCGAGCGGACCAGCCAGTTCGTGCCGCTCCGGTCCACGGACGAGCCCCGGACCGCCGCCCAGCCGGCCCCGCCGGAGGCGGAAGCCGCCGCGGCGGCTCCCGGCAGACCGGCGTCGCCTCCGGCGCCCCCCGCCGCCACCACGGCGAACCCGTGGGCGACTGCCTCGGCCGCGCCGCCCGCCGCGGGCACGTCCGGCACGCAGGCACCGGCACCGAGCCCGGCGGAGAGCGAGCCCGAGCGCACCCGGCAGCAGCCGATGCCGGGCAGCCCGGAGGCGGCGGGGAGCGGTGGCGGTCAGCAGCAGCCGCTGGACCTGCTGGCGCAGCTCACCAACAGCCCGCCGCCGCCCGAGACGCCGATGCGCACCTTCACCCGCCGGTTGAAGATCTGGACGCCGCTGGTGCTGCTCCTCGTCGTGGTCTTCGTCGTCGTGCAGGCGGTGCGCCCGCTGCCGGATCCGGAGCTGTCGATGACGGCTTCCGGCACGTACACCTTCAAGGGCTCCGAGCCCGCCATGCCCTGGCCCTCCGAGGGGCAGGCGGTGATCGACGTGGACGGTCTCGGTTCGTTCGGCAGCCACGGCAAGCAGAAGCCGGTGCCGATCGCGAGCGTCGCGAAGGTGATGACCGCCTACGTCATACTGCGCGATCACCCGGTCAAGAAGGGCTCGAAGGGCGAGATGATCCCTGTCGACCAGAAGGCCGAGGACGAGGCGGGGCTGAGCGCGCAGAACGAGTCGACCGTCAAGGTCGAGGCCGGTGACAAGATCACGCAGCGCGAGGCGCTCGACGCCATCATGATCGCCTCCGCGAACAACGTGGCCCGGCTGCTGGCGCGTTGGGACGCCGGGTCGGAGAAGGCGTTCGTGAAGAAGATGAACGCGGCCGCCGAGGACCTGGGCATGACCAACTCGCACTACACCGACCCCAGCGGACTGACCGCCTCGACGGTGAGCACCGCCGCCGACCAGGTCAAGCTGGGCAAGAAGGTGATGGAGAGCCCGCTGTTCCGCGAGGTGGTGCGGCAGCCCTCCTACCAGGACGCCAACGGCAAGAACCAGTCCAACTGGAACAGGCTGGTTCCGATGGACGGTGTCGTGGGCATCAAGACGGGCACGACGACCAAGGCGGGCGGCAATCTGCTGTTCGCGGCGGAGAAGGAGATCGGAGGCACCAAGCAGTTGATCATCGGCGCGGTGCTGGGCCAGTACCAGCCCTCGATCCTGGACACCGTGCTCGCAGCGAGCAAGAAGCTGATCGATGCCGGCCAGGACGCGCTCACCGCGCGGAAGGTGGTCGAGAAGGGCCAGGTCGTCGGCTATGTGGACGATCAGTTGGGCAATCGGACCCCCGTGGTGGCCACCAAGGACGTGACCGCCGTGGGCTGGCCCGGCCTCAAGGTGAAGCTCGCACTGACCGACAGCGGGAAGGCGATCCCGCACGAGGCCGGTCCGGGCACCAAGGTCGGCAGCCTGACCGCCGGTGACGGTCCGGGCCAGGTCAAGGTGCCCGTCGCGCTGCAGGACGACCTGACGGAGCCCGGGTTCGGGGACAAGCTGGCCCGCGTCGGCTGAACCATTCCGTGCCGCACTGCGTCCCCCGTTCCGGTCGGCATTTCCGGCTCACGGCTCGCCCGAGCCCCGCGCGACCCGCGGCGTATGCGCCGCAGCGCGTGGGGCAGGGGGCGAGCGCGGGGGTGTCGTCCGGTAACGTCGTGCGGATCTGTGCCGCACATCCGTACGGGGAGGACTGGGAGAGAGCGCAGTGGCCACTGTGCACCCATCGCGGACGCCGGAGTCGGAGCCTGACCCCGGCGCCGGTGAGATAGCCGGGAGTCCGGGCGTGGACGACGCCACGGGCACCGTTCGCACACCCGTTCCCGGGCAGCGCCCGGAGCGGAAGCAGCCGGTGCCGGAAGGCGAAACGGCCGAGAGCGCGGCGGTTGCGGACCGGTCCGCAACCGCCCCGGAGACCTCCGGCGGCGGGACGGACGAGACCTTCGGGGCCGCGGCCGGCCGCGAGGACTCCGCAACCGGGACCGGCGGCGAGGACTCCGGGACCGGTTCGGGGACGGGGCCCGGCGCGGAGACGCGCACCGCCTCGGAGCCCCCCGGGCACGGCACGGACACCGCGTCGCCGGGCGGGGCCCGGCAGCGTCGCCGCCAAGCGGTCACCCGGCCGCTCCCCGTCGTCGGCATCACGCTGGCCGTCGCGGTGCTCCTCCATCTGCTCTGGCTGTGGTTCCTCGCCAGCGGCGGCGGCGACCTGGCCGCGCAGGACGCCTGGGCCGAGTTCGCGGGCGAGCACCCGGGCTCCGCCTACAACCTCGCCTGGTACGGCGGGCTGCACCCCTTCTCCTACAGCGTCATCTCGCCCTACCTGATGGCCGTCATCGGGGTCCGCACCACGCTGATGGTCTCCGGAGTGCTGTCGGCGGGCCTGCTGTCGCTGCTGCTCGCCCGCACGGTGTCTCGGCCGCTGGTGCCCTCGCTGTGGGGCGCCTTCGCCTTCGCGTGCAACGCCGCCTCCGGGCGGGTCACCTTCGCGCTCGGGGTGCTGTTCGGGCTCGGGGCCGTGGCGGTCGTGTGGACCTGGCCGGCCCGCTGGCGCGGCGGGCGGGCGAGCCGGCCCGCGCGGTACACGCGGGCGGCGCTCGCGGTGCTGCTGGCCGCGCTGGCGACGGCGGCCAGCCCGGTCGCCGGGCTGTTCCTGGAGGTGGTGGCCGCCTCGCTGCTGCTGGCCCGCCGGCCCGCCGCGATGTTCGCGGTCGCCCTCCCGCCCCCGGCGGTCGTGGCCTGCTCGGCGCTGCTCTTCCCGTTCACCGGTGTGCAGCCGATGCCGTTCGTGTCGCTGATCTTCCCCGTCCTGGGCGCCGTCGCCGTCGTCCTGCTGGTCCCCAGGAGCTGGACGGCGGTGCGGGTCGGGGGCGCCATCTACACCCTGGGCATCGTGCTGACCTGGGCGATCCCCTCGCAGGTCGGCTCCAATGTGGAACGGCTGGGGCTGCTGTTCGGCGGTGTGGCGCTGCTGGCGGCCGTGCCGATCGTGGTGGGGCAGGGATGGCAGCCGTGGAAGTCCCGCCGCGGACTGGCCATGGCGCTGGCGCTGCTGGTGACGTTCGGCTGGCAGATCGGCAAGCCCACCTGGGACGTACTGCACACCACGCCCGACACCGACTGGTCCCGCGAGCTGAAACCGCTGCTCACCCAGCTCAGGAAGGCGGAGGCCGACCGGGCCCGGGTCGAGGTCGTGCCGGTCAACAGCCATCGGGAGGCGTCGGCCCTCGCGCCGTACGTCAACCTGGCCCGCGGCTGGAACCGGCAGGCCGACCTGGAGCGCAACCCGCTCTTCTACGAGAAGGACCTCAGCCCCGAGCGCTACCACGCCTGGCTGCGGCGCTGGGCCGTGCACTACGTCGTCCTCCCCGCCGACCCGCCCGACATCGCCGGGGGCGTCGCCGAGGCCAAGCTGGTGGGGGAGGGCCAGCCGTATCTGAAGGAGATCTGGTCCGACGACAGCTGGCGGCTCTTCCGGGTCAAGGATCCGGTGCCGCTGGTCGACGCCTCCGCGTCGGTGGAGCGCGCCGACGCGGAGAGCGTGACCGTGCGGGTGCGGGAGAGCGGGCGCGTGCTCGTGCGGGTGCCCTACTCGCCGTGGCTCGGACTCGTCGACGCGGACGGCGACCGGGTGGCGCCGCCCTCCCACGACGGCGAGAACCTCAACGGCTGCCTGCGCAAGGCCGAGCCCACCTTCGGCGGCCCGCCCCCGGAGGGGCAGGACAAGCCGGTCCTGGACACCTGGACGGTGCTGGACGCGCCGCGCCCGGGGGTCTACCGGATCGCGGCCCCCTACAAGCTGCCGCGCGGTACACCGTGCCCCGAGAACGAGGACGACGGGGACTCCGGCGACTGAGCCGCACCGAGATGTACTGAGCCGTACCGAGCCGTACCGAGGCCTATCGCTGCGGGGAGCCGGCGGGGACGGCGTCCCGGGCCGTCATTCGCCGCCGTAGTGCCGGGTGATGATCTCCAGGACGTGTCCGTCCGGGTCGAGCCAGTAGACACCGCGGCCCCCGTCGTTGCGGTTGATCTCACCGGGGCGGGTGCGCGTCGGGTCGGCGTAGTAGGTGAGCCCCGCCTCCTCGATCCGGCCGAAGACGAGGTCGAACTCCTCCTCGGAGACGAGGAAGGCGTAGTGCTGCGGCGTGATCGGGTTCTTCCCCGCGTCGGCGAAGTCGAGCGCCACGTCGTTCGCGGTGACCACCGGCAGGAACGGGCCGAACTGGGGCCGCACCTCCAAGCCCAGCAGATCGGCGAGGAACTGCGCGGACCGCTTCTTGTCGCTGGCGTACACGATCGTGTGGTTGAGCTGGACCGGCATCCCGTGTCTCCTTCTGGATCGGGTATGGGCCGGGGCCCGGTGTCCGGTACCCGGTAGGCCCCTCGCCCGGTACAACTCCGGTTCCGGCGCCGGAATGCCGGGGTCCGCCCCGGACCTTGGTCGTAGGACCGCGGACTCAGCCTCCGCCCGCGCGGCCGTGCCCCTTCCCGCGCTCGTCCCCGTTCCCGCGCTCGTCCCCGTTCCCGTGCCCGTCCCCGCTCCTGCGCTCGTGCTCGTGCTCGTCCCCGTTCCCGTGTCCGTCCCGGCCCCCGCCCTCGGCCAGCCGGCGGACGATCCGGCGCAGCTGTTCGGTGTAGAACTCCCGGAACTCCGAGGACGCCGGGTCCATGCCGAGCACCGAGCGGACCGTCTGCGGGGTCACCGCGGGGGTGGCGACGGCGCCCATCAGCAGCAGGAGGACGGCGCCGGGATCGAGCTCCGCCGCGATCTCGCCCGCCTGCTTGCGGCGTTCCATGTCCGACAGGTCCTCGCGTTCGGCCTCCGGCTCCGCGCCCGTCAGCCCCGTCCAGGCGGACAGCCGGGGGCCGCGGGGGTCGTCGAGGGCCAGGTGCAGATAGCGCGCCATCACCTCGTCCAGCGGTGCGTCCGGCCGGTTGAACGTCTCCTCGCGCCGGGCCCAGCGCCGGTTCAGCGCGTTCCACAGCCCTTCCTTGCCGCCGAAGTGGTAGGCGATCAACTGCTTGTTGAGTCCCGCCCGGTCGGCGATGTCCTGGACCCGGGCGCCGGCGTACCCCTTGGCGGCGAACTCGTCCATCGCCGCGTCCAGCAGCCGTCGGCAGGAGCGCTCGGGGTCGAGCTTGCGCTCCTCGGCGCGTGGCGCACGGCGCGGGCGGCGGGAGTCGGGCGGGGGTGCGGATGCGTCGCTCACGAGGTCCAGCGTAGCCGCAGCTCCAGCTGGTTCATCTATTCGGTTGATTTCTTCATCCAGTTGGTTGAAGAATGTGTGGCGGGGCGTCCCGCTGCCGCAGGAGCCGGAACGGGCCCCGTGTCGGAAGCCAACGCCGTACGGCCGCCGAGGTGTCGGCAGCGCCGTACGAGCCGTCGTAGCAAGGGGGAACAGCATGATTCTGGTGACCGGAGCGACCGGGAACGTCGGCCGACCGCTCGTCGAGCGCCTCACCGCCACAGGACACAAGGTCCGCGGTCTGACGAGGTCCCCGGACCGCGCCCGGCTGCCCGACGGCGCCCTACCGGTCGCGGCCGACGACCTCGGCGCCGCACTGGACGGCGCAGACGCCGTCTTCCTGAACCCCGCCGCGTTCTGGCGCGGCACCGGCGAACTGCTGCGGCTGGCGTCCGAACGCGGAGTGCGGCGGGTGGTGACCCTGTCCTCGTCCTCGGTCGTGTCCTCGGCCATGCCGCTGGAGCCGGACAACCCCATCGCCGAGCACCACCGGACGATGGAGGCCGAGGTGGAGGAGGCCGCGGCAGCCGCCGGTATGGCGTGGACCCACCTGCGGCCCGGCGCGTTCGCCACCAACACCCTCGCGTGGGCGGAGTCCCTGCGGCGGGACGGCGTACTGCGCGCCGCCTACGCCGGAGCGCACGCGGCGCCCCTCCACGAGGACGACATCGCCGCTGTCGCCGCCCTCGCGCTCACCGGGGAGCTGGCGGGCGACGGCCCCACCCCCGTGCTGACCGGCCCCGAATCGCTGACCCAGGAGGACCAGCTCCGACTCCTCGCGGAGGCGACCGGGCGGAGTCTGCGGTTCGAGGAGATTCCGCACGCGGAGGCCCGCGCCGACATGATCGCCGCCGGTACGCCGGGTGAGTTCGCCGATGTCCTGCTCCAGCTCGCCGCGTGCTCGGTCGACGTCCCCGCGGAGGTGTCACCGGGAGTCGAGCAGCTCACCGGCAGCCCCGGACGCAGCTTCGCGCAGTGGGCCCGCGACCACGTGGCGGACTTCCGCTGACCCGTGGAGGGCTTCCGCCGAAGTGCGCCGTCGCCTCCCGTGCGGGGCGCGCGGAGGCGGCGGGCACCTGCGGCCGGTACCCGTGCGGCCACTTGTGCGGCCACCCGTGCGGGTGGCCGCAGGCCGCCGCTCAGCCCTGGAGGGCAGCCGGGTCCATCCACATGACCTCCCAGATGTGGCCGTCCGGGTCGGTGAAGGAGCGCCCGTACATCGGGCCCTGCTCCATCGGGTCACCGTGCGCCGCCGCCCCGGCCGCCAGAGCGGAGTCCACCAGCGTGTCGACGTCCGCGCGGCTGTCGGCCGACAGGCACACCAGCACCTCGCTGGTCCGCGCGGTGTCGGGGATCTCCCGCTGCGAGAAGGACGTGAAGAACGGCTCCACCAGCAGCATCACGAAGATGTCGTCGCTCACCACCATGCAGGTGGCGTTCTCGTCCGTGAACTGCGGGTTGAAGGAGAAACCGCATGCGGTGAAGAACTCGACGCTGCGGTCCAGGTCCTTCACCGGCAGGTTGACGAAGATCTTCCGGGACATGGTGTGCCTCTTCTCTGCGCTGCTCCGCGCGTTCGGGCGCCACTCGGCGACGCCCCTCGGGACCGTCCCTCCTCCCGCGGCGGGGTGGAAGGCGCTACACAGGTTGGACGGCGCGCGACGGCAGAACTCATCGCAGCCGGGAAAGATTCTTCGCGGAATTTTCGGAAGCCCGTCCGAGGCACGCCGGAAGCCCGCCGAAGCCGCCGCCCGCACCGCCCACGGCGGTCGCCTCCCGGTGGTCGCCTCCCCGCGGTGACCCCGTGCGGTGACCCCCTTGCGGTGACCCCGTGCGGTCAGCGGCGGCCCGCTCCGCCGCTCTCCGCCGGAGGCGCCTCGTCCGTCTCCCCCGGGGCCGCCTCGCGGGGGCCGGGCGCGGCTGCCACCGCCTCGGCCGCGGCTGTCAGCGCGCACTCCCAGGGGAACGCGTCCGGGCGGCCTTCGCCGGGCGGGTTCGGGGTGAAGCCCTCCGCTCCGTACAGCACCCGTACTCCGGCGCTGCTCAGGGTCTCGAGGGAGCGCGCGAACTGCGGGTGACGGGCGTAGGCCGCGTTCACGCACGGCATCGTCACCAGCGGGACGCCCTTGCCGATCGCCTCGGCGGCGAACCCGACGACGAACTTCTCCGTGAGCCCCAGAGCCCACTGGTTGACCGTGTTGAAGGTCGCGGGTGCCACCACGGCGGCCGTCGCGGGCGGCCAGACGTCTGGCCCACCGGGCACCTTGTAGCGGGAGCGCACCGGATGTCCCGTCCGCCGCTCCAGCTCCGGGAGCTCTGCCGCCAGCCAGTGGGCCGCGGTGGGGGTCAGCCCCAGGCACACGTCCCAGCCGCCCCGTTGGGCGCTGCGGACGACGTCGGCGATCCGCAGCACGGGTGGCGCCGCGCAGCCGAGCAGGTACAGGACGCGTGAAGCCATGCCGCATTTCACCACGAAGCCTGCGACCGGTGCGGCCGCGCAGCCCGCAACGGCCCGCACGCCGACGGCATCCGCCGCCGCTCGTGCACCCCGGCGCGGTTTTCACACCGCGGCGCACTCGTGCAACTCGACTGCACCCGATCGAGTGGTGCTCGCGGCTGAAATCCGCCGCTGCCGCTCACCGTGCGTACGTTTCCGGGGCCATCGAGGAACGGAGCCGCGGATGCGCGGGCAGCACGAAGAACACGCGGGCGTACGTATCGCCCACCAGCGCAAGCTGGCCGGGCTGACGCAGCGCGGGCTCGCCGCGCGGCTCCCGTACTCCTACAGCTTGTTACGGCAGGTGGAGGAAGGCCGCAAGAACGCCTCGCCCGACCTGGTCTCGGCGGTGGCGCGGGTGCTGCGCATCGACGTGACGGTGCTGACGGGCCAGCCCTACGTCACCGAACTCCAGCAGGACCGCCTCGCAGCCCTCATCCGTCCGATCCGCGAGGCGCTCGACCTCTACGACCTGCACGACGTGAACGACCTCACCGACGCGCACGAACTGCGCGGCACGAGCGGGCAGGGCGAAGGCGCCGGAGTCCTGCCGCCGGCCGAACTCGCCGCCCGCGCCGACGACCTGTGCCGCATGGTGCGCGCCACGCAGCTGAGCAAGGCGGCGCACGCCCTGCCGCCCTTCATCGCGGAGGCCACCGCGGCAGCCCACCGGGAGCGCAGCACGGCACGGTGGCAGACGCTCGGATCCGCGTACCGCACGGCGCACGACATCGCCACCAAGCTCGGCTTCTACGACCTGGCCACCATCGCGCTCGACCGGGTGGGCTGGGCCGCCGAACGCGCCTCGGACCCCCTGTTGGCCGCAGTGCGCCAGTACATGCGCGCACTCTCCTACTTCCGCGAGGGGGAGCACACCATCGGCCTGCGGCTGATCGAGGCGGGACACAGAGTCCTCTCCGGAACCGGCGGTGCGGGCAGTGCGGCGCCGGAGGCGCGCGACACCCTCGTCGTGCGCGGCCAGTTGCACCTGGGTGCGAGCGTGATCGCGGCCCGCGCACACGACGGCGACGCGGTGGAGCGCCACCTGCGGGAGGCGGCCTCCTACGCCGAACGCACCGGAGAGGCCGGACGGGTGCACTGGCTGAGCTTCGGACCGGCGAACGTGGCTGTGCACGAGGTGTCCGCGCAGGTCGAGTTGCGGCGCTACGGGAAGGCGCTGGAGAAGTCCCGCGACGTCCGCCTGCCGAACGGCTGGCCGATGTCGCGGCGGGCGCACTTCTACGTGGACCGCGCGCGAGCCGAGATGGAGACGGGCCACTGCGACGCGGCACTGGAGTCCGTGGTGACGGCGCGCAGGCTGGCGCCGGAGCAGACCCGATACCACCCCGGAGCACGCGAGACCATCAACGGCCTGGTGGCCCAGCGCCGCCGCACACCCGATTCGCTGGACAACATGGCCGCGTGGCTCTGCCTGTGACGGACCGGGCAGCGGACGTGTTCATGGCCACGGTGTGCGACGGGAGTGTCACACATTGGTGACACTTTCCGGTCGGCGCCGTCGGCAAAGTGGGTCGCGTCCCCACACATGGAGACGCGTCACCACACGGAGAGAGATGCGAAGAGCGTGAGGAACGTGGAACGCGCCCGACAGCGTCGGGGACGACCGGCGCCACGCCGTGGTGGTGCCGAAGAGGCCGAAGCCGCTGAAGACGCACAGGAGAAGCCGTGACCGTGTGGTGGCCACTGCCGAAGGGCCTGGATGCCGTGCTGTTACCCGCCGGGGAGTGGTGGGACGCGGTGCGCGTCCCCGCCTACCTGGGGGAGGGGGTGCTGACCCGGCTCGGTTCCGCGTCCGGTGCGGTCATCCGCGACCCCTACGGCAGCAGGCTGTACTGGCTCGTCGAGCCGGAGAGCGCGCAGGGGTGGTCCTTCTGCGAGTTCGCCGCCGTGCAGGTGCTGGGCGAGGCGAGCTGGGTGACGGTGCCGCCCAGCAGCCGCCTGCATCCGCCCGGGCCGCACTGGGCCGTTCCCTGCACCCCGGCCGGTTCCCTGACGCCGACCGCCGCCCTGCACGCCGCCCTGCACGCCACCATCACCCAGAACCTCGGCCCCCGGCCCCGCCCCGCCCCGCCCCAGCAGGCCGCGCCCACACAGGCCGCGCCTTCGCAGGAGCGGGGCTGAATCCGCGGCGCCCGGCCGCCGCTCCGGGACGGCGAACGCCCCGGGCACGCCCGCGCATCCGAAACGTGCCGTGCCGACGGACGGTTCTGCCGCCCGTGCGGACGGCAGGGCCGCCGGACCTGCGCGTCGCCGGACTCCGCCGGAGGGCTCCCCGCGCACCCGGCGCCGGCGCCCGCACCATGACCTCGGTGCAGGCGGCGCGGCCCGGCTGCGGAATCAGCCGAGCTTCGCCGCCTGCGCGTCGATGAGGGCGGTCGGCTGCTTGTAGTCCTCGCCCCGGGTGACCGACGCGATGTTGAACGACGAGAACCCGGCGAGCGTGGTGCCCTGCCGGAAGACGACGACCTTGGTGTCGGCCGCGGAGCCGTCCTGCTTGGTGCCGATCGTCCAGGCGACCGCGTCTTCCCCGGCGGAGACCTTCTCCTCGGTGACCTTGGTGACCTGCTGCTTCTCGCCGTCGGCGGTCATCGTGAAGCCTCCGGCGCACTTCTTGCCGGCCTTCCGCAGCGTGGCGAGCGCCTGCTCGGCCCCGTCGGCGTCGTAGGACCACAGGGAGGTCAGCGTCTTGGTGATGTCGAGCGAGTCGAGCGTCGCTTCCTCGGCCTGCTTCTCCGTCATCTCGCCGAGCTCCTCCACCGAGGGCATGCCCTTCTCGGCGGCCTTGGTCTTGTGGACGACGAGCCGCTGCGCGGTCGCCGCCGGGTCGCCCGCCGGCAGGGCCGACAGCGCCTGCGCGACGGGCTTGCACTCGGCCTTCTCGACGGAGACGGAGCCCGGCTCGAACGCCTCGTCCTTGCCCGGCTTCTTGACCTCGTGGTCCTCGAGGTCGTCCTTGGTGACGACGAGCTTCTCCAGCTTGCCGGCGGACAGCGCCTTCGCCGCCGGCTTCTCGGCGCCCGCCCCGCCCTTCGCCTTCTTGTCCTCGTCGCCGCTCTCGCCACCACCGCAGGCAGTGGCCAGAAGGGCGAAGGAGACCGCGGAAGCGGTCAGGACCGTACGGCGGATAGCGACTCGCACTTGCATCTCCCTGTGCTCAAGGCTCCGTGCTCATGTGCGGCGCAGAGCTCCGCAGAACCAGACCGGCGTCCCCGGCGCGGGGATGCACACCGAGACCATCTGTATATCCATCTGTATGTCGATCGGTTATTCGCCACGTCCCGAGATGTCGCACTGTCTGCCGACGATGCCGGTGTGTGACGGGAGCACGTGACAGCAGCCCGTGACGGAAGCGCGTGAAGGAGACGAGGGACGGAGACGAGGGACGGAGACGAGCGACGGCAGTGCATGGCAATGGGGCCGGTGCCGCCCCCGCGACCGCAGGGCTTCGGCTCAGGAGGATCCGGCGACGCCGGGAATCCGGCGGTGGGTGTCCGCGAGCAGGTTCCGCATCGCCATGTGGAAGAGGTCGGCCTGGTGGTCGCCGATGAAGGAGGTGTGCCCGAACACCTCCAGGACGACGAGGCCGTGCATGTGCCCCCAGGCGCTGAAGAGGAGAGCGGCCGCCGCCGGCGGCAGCGCGTCCGGACCGCCGAGCGGCAGGCCCTCCAGGAACTCCCGGAGCGACGCCGGGACGGCGGTGTCGGCCTGCGCCAGTTGCGCTGTCGTGAACCCGTCGAACATCTCGCGCCGGAAGATGTCGCTCATCCTGCGCATCGCCTGGGTGGTCGGACCGTCGGCGGGCGCCGTGTAGTAGCGCAGCGGTGTGCCGTAGAGGAGCTGGAAGCGCTCGGGGTGGCGGATGGCCCACCTCCGGTACCCCTCCGCCGCCACGACCAGGCGCGGCACCTCGGATGCGTCCGGCGCGGCGTCGACGGCCTCCTGCACGGCGTCGGCAAGGTCGTCGTACGCCTTGGTGACCAGTGCCGTCACGAGGGCGTCCCGGCTGGGGAAGTAGTGGTAGAGCGCCTGCACGGTCATGCCGAGGCTGCGGGCGATCGCCCGCAGGGACAGGGCTCCGGGGCCCTCCGCCGCGATGTGCGACTCGGCGGCGTCCAGGATCTCCTGGGTGGCGGCGGCCCTGCGCCGCCGGCGCAGGGAGGGCGGGGCTGTGTGTCCGTCTGCGGGCATGCGGCGACGGTACGACGCCACCGGTCGTCGAGGGTCGGGAAGTCTTCGCACTGTGAGGAAAATCCAACAGTGCACCGCCCGGTTCTCACTGTCCGGTGTGCCTCCCACCGGTACGCCCCGGTGCCGCCTAGGGTGCCCGGTTCCGCGAGTCCGCTCCGTCCGGACTGCGCCGGGGCGACCGCCCGAGTGGGGTCAGCTTCGCCACCAGGGAGCGCGCACCTGCTGGTTGCCGGAGGCGGCGCAGTTGACGCCGTTGACCGCCTCCCGCCCGGCCAGGTCCCAGCCGACGACCCCCGGCCCGGTCCGGCTCAGTTCCACCACCCGCCCGCGCCGGTTCCCCTCGCCGGTGTCGATGTCGCACACGAGGACCGGGGCCCAGGCGTGGCCGTCGAAGCAGCCTGCCAGAGCGACCAGGGGCAGCGCCGAGGCGAGGAGCAGGGAGAGTGCCCCGGTGACGACGGTCGCCTTCCCACGCCATCCGGCGGCCCCGTCGCCCCCGCCGATGGCTCTTCCCCAGCGGAGCGCGTAGGCGTCAGCGTCACGGCGATTCCCCTCCACCCGAGGCTGGCCACGGTGAAGACCCACATCGGCCGTCTGCGCGCCGAACTGCGTGCCCGAGACCGCGCCCAGCTCGTGATCGTCGCCCACGAGACGGGGCTCGTGGGCGACGGCCGACGGGGCGTGAGACGGGAATGTCTGCTTTTCGCGCGGTCGTTCGCGCACGCTCGGTGCGCCGCGTTCTCCCCCAGCGGCGAAAGAACGGCGGCCGAAGTGCCACCGGCCGCCGTTCCCCTTCTTGTCGGTTCGCTCACCGGGTGCGGAGGGCGGGGTGCTGGGGGAGGCCGCCCCGTCCTCCCACGCCGCTCCGGCAGGTGTCAGCCGGAGATCTCCTTGCGGCCGGTCCCGACGCCGACGGAGATCTTGCGGGGCTTGGCACGCTCGGCGATCGGGATGCGCAGGGTGAGCACGCCCGCGTCGTAGTCCGCCTGGATGCGCTCGGTGTCGAGTGTGTCGGCGAGCGTGATCTGCCGGGAGAAGACGCCCAGTGGCCGTTCCGCGAGTTCCATCTGCACGTCGTCGGGCTTCGCCACGGGCCGGCGCTCGGCCTTGACGGTCAGCATGTTGCGTTCGACGTCGATGTCGATCGCGTCCGCGCTGACACCGGGGACGTCGAAGGCCACGACGTATTCGTCGCCCTCGCGGTAGGCGTCCATCGGCATCGGCGAGGGCCGGGACCAGGTCCCCGGGCCCACCAGGTGCTGTGCCAGCCGGTCCAGCTCGCGGAAGGGGTCAGTGCGCATCAACATCGTGAACACCTCCAGAGGGTCGGGCAGTTGCTGCCAATGCGCCTCGCAGTCATTGTTGTAGCATGTCATCCAGTAGATGACAAGCACGATGTCAACGACGCGATGACCTCCGAGGGAGGTGTCCATGACCGCAGCAGAACAGCCGCCCGCGACCAGCAACGACGCCCACAGCCCGGCGTCCTTCCTGGCCGCCGCCGCGGCCCTCAATGTCATAGACGACGCCCTGCACACCGCCCGGCACGAGACTCCTGACAGCTCCGGCACCGGACCGGAACCGGAGCAGGCCCTGGCCTCCCTGCTGCTGCTCCGGCAGGTGCGCGAACAGCTCGCCGGATGGGAGACCGGCCTGATCGAAACCGCTCGCGACGCGGGCGCCAGCTGGGCCGACCTCGCCCAGCCCCTCGGTGTCACCAGTCGCCAGGCCGCCGAACGCCGCTACCTGCGCGGCCGCCCCGGACCCGCCGGCGCCACCGGCGAACAGCGCATCACCGCCACCCGACAGGCCCGCGCCGCCAAGCGCACCACCACCGCGTGGGCCCGCCACAACGCAGCCGGCCTGCGCCGCCTCGCCGGCCAGATCTCCGCCCTCACCGACCTGCCCGCAGCCGCCCGCCACCCGCTCGGCGACCTCCATGCGGCACTCGCCCACAACGACCCCGCCGAACTCATCGCCCCGCTGGCCGCCACCCGCCCCCATCTGGCCACCACCCACCCCGACCTCGCCGCCCAACTCGACACCCTCACTCCCCCCTGACCCGCGCCCGCTGCGCCGCGACACCACTCGGTCCGGCCCCGGCGCTCCGGGGGCTCCGCTCCGGGGAACTCCGCTCCGGGAACGGGGCGCCGCCCGGAGGCAGGCCGGGCCGAGTGGTCACAGCCGAAGAAGCAGCCCTCGGCCGTACCGGATCAGCGACGTGGAGCTGTTCCGCTCCACGTCCGGCAACTCGGACGGTACGTACCGGCACCTGTCGGGTCGTGATCGGTGTGCGCCGCGGCTTCCGGGGCGGGTGGCGTGCGGGTCGAGGGGGCCGGCTCCGCGGCTGCGCCGAGAGGACCGCAGGCAGGCGGCGACGGGCCCGGGGCTCCGGCTGCGCGCCTGCCGGGCTGCCGTGTCAGTCCACGGGGAGCCGGTCCACCAGCAGCTCCACCCTCGACTCGGTGTCCTCCGGCGGCAGCCGTCCGGACCGCGTCAGGGTCGCCACCCCGTGCAGGGACGCCCAGAAGACCTCGGTGAACAGACCCGGCGCGACGCCCTCTCCGGCGACCTCGCCGAGGCACTCCAGCAGCGCGGCGAAGGCGTCCTTGAGGGGTTCCGGGGTGTCCTCCTGTGCGTACGCGAGGCCGCCGTCGAGCTGGAAGATGGCGTCGTAGACCGCCGGGTTGCGTTCGGCGAAGTCGAGGTAGGCGCGGGCGAGGGCGCGGACCCGGGCGCGCGGGCCGCCCGCGGTGGCGGTCGCGGCGCGCACCGCGGCGGCCATCTCGGTGGAGCCCTGGAGGGCGACGGCGCCGATGATCTCCCGTTTGCCGCGGAAGTGGCTGTAGAGGACAGGCTGGCTGTACTCGATGCGCTCGGCGAGCCGGCGGGTGGTGACCGCTTCCCAGCCCTGCTGCTCGGCGAGTTCGCGGGCCGTCGCCACGATGAGGTGCTCGCGCTCCGCCCGTTCGCGTTCCTTGCGTTCCTGTACCGACATGACTCGACCCTAGCACCGCTAGACATTCGAGCAATAGAAGGTCTAGCGTTGACTCATCAGCTAGCAGCACTAGATGTCGAGAGGTTCGCCATGCTCAACGCACTCGAGGTCGTCACCACCGTGATCGTCGGCGTGATGGTGGGGGTGGAGTTCTCCGTCGCCTTCATCATGAGCCGGATCCTCAACGCCCTCCCGGGAGACAGCGGCCAGCTCGGTCACGCCCACGGCGGCCGGATGCTCGGCGCGGTGATGCCGGTCTGGTACATCGGCTCGCTCGTCCTCGTCGCCGTCTGGGCGGCCGCCGGGTGGCACCACCACGGCACCGGCCTCGTCGTCACCGCCGGCGGACTACTGGCCCTGAGCGTGGCCATGTCGGTCCTGCTGCTCGTTCCGATCAACAACCGGAACAGGACCTGGACCCCCGAGAACCGGCCCGCCGACTGGAAGCAGCAGCTGAACCGCTGGGGGCGCTGGCACTACGCCCGCGTCGCCGTCATCATCGCCGCCTTCGCCCTGCTGGCCACCGCCCTCACCTGACCCCCGGTCCCACCAGCCCGACCACCCACCGCTCTACCGGGCGCCCCAACCGCTCGACCGCGCACCCGAAATGCGGCAGCCCCTCGCCCCGGATCCGCGGACACCCGCCCCCCGGAACCTGCGGCGGCCCGCACCTCGTCACCGACCCCACGCCCGAGCACACCCCCGCCGTCCCCGTCGGCCACGAGCGCCGGCATCCTCTCCGAGAGACTCCCCGGCGGAAATCGGCAGCCGTCCGCAGCTCGGTCTCATGCCACTCGATGTGAGACCGAGCTCTCGGCGGCGGAGCCCCTGGACGGTGGACGCAACGATTGCTCTCCTGGGCGCTGCGCAGCCAGATGTTCACGCCAGAAAGGCCCCGGACCATGATCGGTCCGGGGCCTTTGCGCTGGTGCCCCCGGCAGGATTCGAACCTGCGACACCCGCTTTAGGAGAGCGGTGCTCTATCCCCTGAGCTACGGAGGCGCGCGGATCCGGGAGATCCGCGCGCCTAGCCTAGCGGATGGGGGAGTGGCGTCGGCAACGTCGTCGTGTCCGCGGGGGTGCTGTCAGTAGTGCAGGCCGTGGCCGAAGGGGTACAGGTCGCGGTTCGGGTCGTCGAGGGCCGGGATGGGGACGGGGAGCGTGCCGCGTGGGGCCACTTCGCCGGAGAGGGTGCGGGCGAGGGCGGTCATGGAGGGGGTGCCGTAGCTGTAGGTGGCCAGGTAGGCGGGGACCTCGGGGAAGCGGCGGATGTCGTACGGGAGGCGGACGCCCGCCACGATCACCCGGCGGCCGGTGGCGGTCAGCGAGTCGATCAGTCGGGCCTGGGCGACGCCTTCTTCGCTGCCTGCCGCGGCGGCGTTGGCGAGGACGACCGTGGCGTCGTGTGTGCGGGCCGCCTCGGTCACCTCCGCGATTTTCGTGGTGTCCGGTCGGGTGCCGGTCTCGATGGTGGTCGTCCGCCGGCCGCGCTGGGCGTCGAGGGCGTGGGCGAGGGCGGCCAGGGGTGCGGTGCCCCACCCGGTGACCAGGACGGTTCCCAGGTCGCGGGGGAGCGGGAGGGCCCCGTTCTCGTTCCGTACCAGCGTGATCGTCCGTTCGGTGATCTGCCGGGCCCGGGAGCGGTGCCGCCTGCTGCCGACGGTGCGGGCCGCGCGCCGTTCGTTGACGTACGGCGCGGGGAACAGCTTGCGCCGCAGTTTGTGCTCGAGGATCCGCTGCACCGAGCCGTCCAGTCGCTCCTCGGGGACGGCGCCGGAGCGCACGGCCTCTCGTACGGCTCCGAAGGCGGTGTCCAGCTTCGGAGCCAGCACGAGCTGGTCGCAACCGGCCTGGAGGGCGCGCACGGGGGCGATGTCGGGTGGGAAGTCCGCGGTGGCGCCGCGCATGTCCAGGGCGTCCGTCGCGATCAGGCCGGTGAAGCCGAGTTCCTCGCGGAGCAGCCCGGTCACGATCCGATGCGACATCGTCGCGGGCTTCCTGGAGGGGTCCAGGGACGGGACGACGATGTGGGCTGTCATGATCGTGTCGACGCCGCGCCGGATGGCGGCGCGGAACGGCGGCAGGTCGATCCGGTCCAGCTCGGCCCGGGTGTGCTTGATCTCCGGCAGTCCGGTGTGGCTGTCGACATCGGTGTCACCGTGTCCGGGGAAGTGTTTCGCCGCACTGGCGACGCCGCCCTGGTGGTAGCCGCGTACGGCCGTGGCCACGAACTCCGCGCACAGTGCGGTGTCCGAGCCGAACGAGCGGACGCCGATCACGGGGTTCGCGGGGTTGATGTTGACGTCGGCGACGGGTGCGTAGTTCTGGTTGATGCCGACGGCGGCCAGTTCCGTGCCGATGATGTCGGCGCTGTCGTAGGCGTCGCGGGTGGAGCGGGTCGCGGCCAGTGCCATGTTGCCGGGGAGCTGGGTGGCGGGCTCCAGCATCCGGTAGACGACGCTGCCGCCCTCCTGGTCGATGGAGATGAGCAGCGGCACGCGTGCCCCGGCCCGCCTGGCGGCGCCCTGGAGTCCGTTGGAGAGGCGCGCGATCTGACGCGGCTCCTGGACGTTGTCAGGTCCGCGGCGCGCGTCGAAGTAGATGACGCCTCCGGGGCGGTACTTCCGCACCACGTCCGCGGGTGTCGGTACGCCGTACAGCGCGCGGTTCCTGTCGTGTTCCGTCTCCGTGGACGCGCCGTAGACCTCGACGACGAACAGTTGGCCGATCTTCTCGTCGAGGCTCATCCGGCGCAGCAGAGCCGCCGCACGAGCGTGGACGGCGGCCGAGGAGGCATGCGCCGAACGGCCGTGCCGATGGCCGGGGACGGCGCCGGAGAGCTCGCCGCTGCCGACTGGGCGCGCCGCGGCCTTCGCGGGCGACGCCGTCGCGCCGAGCGCGGCGGCGGTGCCTGCCGCGGCGGCGAGGAGGTGTCTGCGAGAGGTGGGCTGTTGCATCGGAACGCTCCTCACCTGTGCATGTGTGGGTGGAGCACGTGTCATGTGGAGGTCACCGCTTGATGCAGCAGCATCGTCCCAGCGCGGCGCCGCCCCGGGCCAGACGCCGCGCGGGACTTCTTGGGTCCAGTCCAGTGGCATCCGGCCCGGTCGCGCCCTCGGCGTCCGGCCTACTCCTCCGCGAGCCCCGCCTTGAGCGCGCGCGTGGTCCGGACCACCCGCTCGGCCTGCACACGGGCCGCCTTCAGCGCGGTGCCGTCGACCGGCTTCTGGCCCTGTGCGTCGACGTGCGAGGTGCCGTAGGGGTTGCCGTCCTCGAACTTCGAGGGGTCGGTGTAACCCGGCGGGACGATGATGCCGCCGAAGTGGTGAGCCGAGTTGTAGAGGGCGAGCAGCGTGCTCTCCTGCCCGCCGTGCAGGGTCGAGGACGAGGTGAAGCCGCTGTAGACCTTGTCGGCCAGCCGTCCCTCGGCCCACAGCGGGCCCAGGGTGTCGAGGTACTGCTTGAGCTGGGAGGTGACGTTCCCATAGCGGGTGGGGGTGCCGAGGATCGCCGCGTCCGCCCAGTCGATGTCGTCCGGGGTGGCCTCGGGGATGTCCGCGGTGTCCCGTGCGTTGGCGGCCCAGGCGGGGTTGGAGTCGATGGCGGACTGCGGCGCCAGCTCCTGGACGCGGCGCAGCCGGACCTCCGCTCCCGCGGACTGCGCAGCGTCGGCGATCTCCTTGGCGAGGGTGGCGATGGTGCCGGTCGCGGAGTAGTAGATGACCGCGACCTTGACCGGGGTGGACTTGGACATGCCGCTCCGTCCTTTCGTGGGGCGTGTTCTCGATGCTTCTTGTGCGGGGTCGGATTCCGTTGGATCTCTTGTGCGGTTCTTCGTCTCGTTGCGTCTTCTGCGCCTTCTGCGCCTTCTGCGCCTTCTGCGCCTTCTGCGCCTTCTGCGCCTTCTGCGCCTCCTGTGCTGTCTGCCGCGCTGGCTTCGTCCTCCGGTGCTGCCGTGGTTCGGGGCTGGTGCTGGTGCCGGGGTGGTCTGGGTCCGGGTCGGGGTCGTGTACCCGTCCGGACGGGTTGGCTGTGTGGCGGTTGTTGCGCGAGTGAGGTGAGTCACAGGAGTCAGGGAAATAACCGGGGATCGCGTCCCCGTTTACATAGCCGTCTCCGCAAAACGGGGACCAGGTCCCCGGATGGAGGACCGCAGTACCACCTCCAGTGCCACCAAAGCACTGCTGTCATGCCAACCCTGGTACGACGCACAGCGCCACACCCGCACGTCACACTCGTCGGCAGCACCGAGCCGACCGAGGAGCACAACCGGACCCGATCCCACGACCAGCAGCAACCGAGACCACACGCACCAGCCCCCGAGGGAACGAAGGAGTCACAGATGGGCAGCGCCACCGACGCCACCAAGCGCGTCACCGTCGACTGCGCGGCTCCCAAGGGACGGGCCGACGCGGCGCGCAACCGCGAGCGCATCCTCACCGCGGCCCGCGAGGCGTTCGTCGTCCACGGGGCGGACGCCTCCCTCGATGAAATCGCTCGCACTGCCGGGGTCGGAAATGCGACCCTCTACCGGCACTTCCCCGACCGGGACTCGCTCGTGCACGGAGTCATGCATGCCGTGACCGAGCGGATCGCGGGGCGGGCGGAGAAGGCGCTCGCCGAGGAGGAGGATTCCTTCGAGGCGCTGCGCCGCTTCGTCTTCGCCGCGGTGGAAGAGCGCATCGGCGCGCTCTGCCCCATGCTCTCCGGCCGCTTCGACCCCACGGAGCCGCAGTCCCTGGCTGCTCGCACCCGGGTCGAACGGCTCACCCAGGAACTCATCCGGCGGGCCCAGCAGGCGGGCGAGGTGCGCACCGACATCGACGTCGGCGACGTGATGGTCGCGCTCAGCCAGCTCTCCCGGCCGCTGCCGGGCGTCGGCTGCCAGCGCATCGAACGCTTCGTCGAACGTCATGTGCAGCTCTTCCTCGACGGGCTGCGCGCCCCCGCCAAGTCACAACTACCCGGCCACGCCGCGACTCTGGAGGAACTGCGACAGGACCACTGAACTCCGTAGCCGCAGCGCCGAGCGGTTGCCGCACCGCTCACTTTTCCTCCTCTCCCGGGTCCACACCTCCAGTACTCCCCGTACTCCCGACACCTGGGGAGGTACGAGCGCGGGGGGCTCGTACCTCCCCGCGGCGCAAGTCCCGCACCAGACGAGAGCCGTGCTGAGCACTCAGCTCAGCAGCGCCTCCCCGACATCCCATTTTTCGTATTCCGCACCGTGAGGTAGGCACATCCATGCCAGAAACGCCATCTCCGGCCGACGCGCAGGCCGGGCTCGACCCCCGGCGATGGAAGGCGCTGGCCTTCATCGCCATCGCGCAGCTCATGGTCGTCCTCGACGCGACGATCGTGAACATCGCGCTTCCTTCCGCCCAGGTCGACCTGGGCATATCCGACGCCAACCGGCAGTGGGTCATCACCGCCTACGCCCTCGCCTTCGGCGGACTTCTGCTCTTCGGCGGCCGGATCGCCGACATGTGGGGCCGTAAGCGCGCCTTCGTGACCGGACTCATCGGCTTCGCGCTCGCGTCGGCCCTCGGCGGTGCCGCGAACGGCGAGGTCATGATGCTGTCGGCGCGTGCCCTGCAGGGCGCGTTCGGCGCACTGCTGGCACCCGCTGCGCTGTCCCTGCTCGCGGTGATGTTCACCGACGGCAAGGAGCGCGCCAAGGCGTTCGGCATCTACGGCGCCATCGCCGGTGGCGGCGGCGCGATCGGGCTGATCCTCGGCGGTGTACTGACCGAGTACCTGGACTGGCGCTGGACCTTCTACGTCAACGTCCCGTTCGCGGCCATCGCCGCGCTCGGTGCCATCAGCGTCATCCATGAGCCGTCCGGGACCCGCAACCGGTCCGCGCTCGACATCCCCGGCGTGGTCCTCTCCACACTCGGCCTCGTCTCGCTGGTGTACGGGTTCACCCGTGCGGAGACGGACGGCTGGAGCGAGGGCGGCACCATCGGCATGTTCATCGCCGCCGTCGCGCTGCTGACCGCGTTCGCCGTGGTCGAATCGCGGCTCCGGGCGCCGCTGCTGCCGCTGCGTGTGGTCACCGACCGCAACCGTGGCGGCGTCTACCTGTCGCTCGGCCTGGCGGTCATCGCCATGTTCGGCCTCTTCCTGTTCCTGACGTACTACCTGCAGGTGGTCAAGGACTACTCCCCGGTGCGCACCGGTGTGGCCTTCCTGCCGATGGTGGCCGGCATGATCACCGGCTCCACGCAGATCGGGGCGCGGCTGATGACCCGCGTACCGGCCCGCCTGCTGATGGCGCCGGGCTTCCTGACCGCGGCGGTGGGCATGCTCCTGCTGACCCAGCTGGAGGTCGACAGCTCCTACCCGGCGCTGATCCTCCCGGCCGAGGTGCTGCTGGGCCTCGGGCTCGGCACGGCGTTCATGCCCGCGATGTCGCTGGCCACGCACGGTGTACGGCCGAGCGACGCCGGTGTCGCCTCCGCGATGGTCAACACCTCGCAGCAGGTGGGCGGCGCAATCGGTACGGCGTTGCTGAACACCATCGCGGCGAGCGCCACCACCTCGTACGTCACCGCGCACGTCGCCGAGGCCACCACCAAGCCCGCCCAGCAGATGCTGAAGCTGGAGGCCATGGTGCACGGCTACACCTCGGCGATCTGGTGGGCGGTGGGCATCCTGCTCGTCTCCGCCACGATCGTCACGGTCTTCGTGAACGCGCGCGGCGGCGGCAGCCCGGCCCCCGGCAAGACGCTCGACGGCGAGGCGGGCAGCGACCGCCCCGGCGACGAGCCGGAGCCGGTGCTGGCAGCCATGCACTGACGAGAGTCCAGCGCGCCGGTCACCGTGCCGGCCACCGGGCTGCCGCGGCCCCCGTGTCCCCGATGGGACGCGGGGGCCGCTCCCGTTTTCCCGGCCGCCGGCCCCGGAGGCGCCCGCCGGGCGCCTCCGGGGCCGTGCGGGGCCCTCGGGGTGTCCACTCGTGTCGCCGGGCGCACTCGTCGGGCGGCCCGCGGAGCCGTCGCCCCGATGCCGCAGGTGTGCCGCGGGCCGGAGCGGGCAGGGGCACGCAACCAACAGGGAACATCAGCCGTCTACACGGGTGAAGGGTGTCGACGACGACAGCCTTCCGGCAGCCGCGGACCGGGTTCGGGAGCCCGCCGGGAGCAGCTCCATACCGCTCCGACCAGCGCCTGAGTGCGCTCAGTCACCGTGCTGTCCGTCCGGGTAGCGGCGCAGTTTACTGCATGATCCCAAAAATGTTGCGCAGGTTGGGAATTTAGTCCGGATTCCAGCCGTTGACATCCACGAAGGACGGGCACCCGTGAAGTGTCCGACAGCCACCAGGCCAAAGTTTCAGATCACTCGCAAGGGAGCACGCATGGCAACCCGTGCCGTCGCCCGTCGTCAGGAGAACACCACCGGTGTCTCCGACACGGCAAGCAGTGTTCGCACCGCTGGCAGCGAAGTCGCGGACCGCGACCTGGTCGGCATGTATCTCGACGAGATCGCTCGCACTCCGCTGCTGGACGCCGCCAAGGAAGTCGATCTGTCTCTCGCGATAGAGGCGGGCGTCTACGCCCAGCGCATCCTCGACGGACTCGAGAAGCCGGTCTCCAGCGACTCGGCCAGCGCCACCTCGAGCCGGGAGGACCTGGAGGCCATCGTCGCCGAGGGCGAGCGGGCCAAGGATGTCTTCATCCGCTCCAACCTGCGCCTCGTGGTGGCCGTGGCCCGCCGCTACCCGCGCAGTGGCCTGCCCCTGCTGGATCTGATCCAGGAGGGGAACGCCGGACTCGTGCGCGCCGTGGAGAAGTTCGACTACACCAAGGGCTTCAAGTTCTCCACCTATGCGACATGGTGGATCCGCCAGGCCATCACCCGCTCCATCGCAGACCAGTCCCGCACCATCCGGCTCCCCGTCCACCTCGTGGAGGAGCTGGGGCGCATCCGCCGGGTCCAGCGCGAGTTCAACCGCGAACACGGCCGCGACCCGGAGCCGGCGGAGGTGGCCGCCGAGCTCAACTCCACCCCCGAGCGCGTCACCGACGTGCTCGACTGGGCCCGCGACCCCGTGAGTCTGAACATGTCCGTCGACGACGAGGGCGAGACCCAGTTCGGCGATCTGCTGGAGGACACCTCGGCCGCCTCCCCCGAGCAGTCGGTACTGACCGTGCTGCGCCGCGAGGAACTGGACGACCTGATCGGCAGGCTCGACGACCGTACGGCCTCCATCATCAAGGCCCGCTACGGCATGGTCGACGGCCGTGAGCGCACCCTGACGGAGGTCGGCAAGCAGCACGGCCTCACGCGGGAGCGGATTCGCCAGATCGAGAAGCATGCCCTCCTGGAACTGAAGAAGATGGCCCATGACACGGGCTTCGACGAGGCGGCGTAACTCCTCAGGCCGGTTCTCCGGCCCGCCCCCGTCGCCGCCCCCACAGACGAGCCCCGGTGCCCTCCCCCGAGCACCGGGGCTCTTTGCTGTCCGCCCCGGGCGCCCGGCGTCTGCCTCCCCTCCTCCCCTCCCTCCCCTCTCCCCCCCCGACCCCGCCCTCCCGCCGCCTCCACCGTTCCCGGGTCCGTTCGCGCCCGAAAGAATGCCCGAGTGTGTTTACTTTCTGGGTTACCGGTCGTAGTCTCACGCAGAAGTCACACGATCGGGCATGGAACGGACCTGAATCCACATGTACGCACCGGAGCGCCAGCAGGCCATCCTCCGTACCGCCGAAGAGCAGGGGCGGGTGGACGTGCTGTCCCTGGCCGCCGAGTTCGACGTCACCGCCGAGACGGTGCGCCGCGACCTCAAGGCCCTGGACCGTGCCGGACTCGTACGACGCGTCCACGGCGGGGCCATCCCAGCAGGCCGCATCGACTTCGAGCCCGACCTGGCCGCCCGGGAGTCGGCGGCCACCGAGGAGAAGGAGCGCATCGCCCAGGCCGCCCTGGCGCACCTCCCGCGGGAAGGCAGCGTGATGCTCGACGCCGGCAGCACCACGGCCCGGCTCGCCTCGGACATGCCCGCCGACATCTCGCTGACCGTCCTCACCCACGCCCTGCCCACCGCGGCCCGCCTGGCCGACCACCCCGGGATCGAGCTGCACATCGTCGGCGGGAGAGTACGGCACCGCACCCGGGCTGCCGTCGACGCGTGGGCCCTGCGGACCTACGGCGAGATCAAGGCCGATGTGCTCTTCCTCGCCACCAACGGGTTCTCCGTCGACGGCGGCCTCACCACCCCCGATCTGGCCGAAGCGGCAGTCAAGCGCACGATGATGGCGGCCGCCCGGCACGTGGTGCTCCTGGCCGACTCCACCAAAGCGGGGGAGGAGTACTTCGCCCGCTTCGGCGACCTCTCCCAGGTCGACGTCCTCATCACCGACACCGGCCTGAGCCCCGCCGAGACACGGGCCGTCGAAGGCCAGGGCACCCGGGTCCAACGGGTCTGAGCCCTCCCTTCCGCACCGGCACGCCGCACCAACCTCTGGACCCCCATGACCGTCCTCACCATCACCCCCAACCCCAGCCTGGACCGCACCTACGAGATTCCCGGGCTCGACCGCGGCGCCGTGCTGCGCGCCGGATCCGACCGGGTCGATCCGGGCGGCAAGGGCGTCAACGTCTCCCGAGCGGTGGCCGCGGCAGGTCACCCCACCGTGGCCGTGCTGCCGCTCGGCGGCCCCGAGGGCGCCCTCCTCGCCCAACTGCTCGGCGGACTCGGCGTCGCCGTGGCCGGAGTGCCGGTGGACGGCTCCACCCGGGTCAATGTCGCCCTGGCCGAACCGGACGGCACACTGACCAAGGTCAACGCCGCCGGGCCCGACATCGGCCCCGCCGAGTCCCGGGCGCTCCTGGACACGCTGGCGGCCGAGGCCGCCCGCAGCCGCGCCCGCTGGCTGGTGTGCAGCGGCAGCCTTCCCCGCGGCCTCTCCCATGCGTGGTACGCGGCCGTCGTCAGCCGGGCACGTGAGAACGGTGTCCAGGTCGCGCTCGACACTTCGGGACCTGCGCTGGCGGCGGCCCTCTCCGCGCGCCCCGACGTGGTCAAGCCCAACGCCGAGGAACTCGCCGAGGTCGTCGGCCGCACCCTCACCACCGTCGGGGACGCCGTCAAGGCAGCCGACGAGGTGCGGGCGGCGGGCGCGGGAGCGGTCCTGGCCAGCCTCGGTGCCACCGGACAACTCCTCGTGGACACCACGGGGACCTATTTCGGGACCGCTCCCGTCGCCACCGTCCGCAGCGATGTCGGCGCGGGTGACGCCTCGCTGGCGGGTTTCCTGACAGCCGGCGGCGCACGGGCCCGGGCGCTGGTCTCGGCCGTGGCGCACGGCGCCGCCGCCGTGCAGCTCCGCGGCAGCCAGATGCCCGGACCGGACGACATCCGTCCGGAAGCGGTCACCGTGACCACCGACGTCCCGCTGGACCTTCCCCTTCTCCCCGACGTCAACGGAGCCGTCCGATGAGCCAGTTGATCACCGCGGAACTCGTCGATCTCGACCTGTCCGCCGCCACCAAGTCCGATGCCGCCCGCTCGCTCGCGGAGCGGATGGTGTCGCTGGGCCGCGTCACCGACCTCGACGGATTCCTCGCCGACGTGGCGGCCCGCGAGGCGCAGATGCCGACGGGCCTGGACGGGGGGATCGGCATCCCCCACTGCCGCAGCACCCACGTCAGCGAGCCCACGCTCGCCTTCGGCCGCCCACCGGAGCCGATCGACTTCGGCGCTCCCGACGGTCCCGCCGACCTCGTCTTCCTGATCGCGGCGCCCGACGGGGCGGACAGCGAACATCTGACCATCCTGTCCTCGCTCGCACGCCGGCTGGCCGACCCCGAGTTCACCGCAGCCCTCCGCTCCGCCGCGGACCCGGAGCAGGCGTCGGCACTGATACGCGGCGACTCCGCCCCGGACACGCGCGCGGCGGACGAGCAGCTCCAGGAGCCCTCGGAGCCCGATCCCGGGGCGGCGCCGAGCGGACAGGAAGCGCAGCAGACGGCGCCGCAGGGCGCGGATCCAGCGGGCCCGGAGCCGGAGCGCCCCGAGCTGCCGGAGCAGCCGCAGGAGCCCCGGACGACCGGAGCCGGCGCCGCGCCGTCCGAGCCCTTCCGAATCGTCGCCGTCACCTCCTGCCCCACCGGTATCGCCCACACCTACATGGCCGCCGAGTCGCTGGAGCGGGCGGCGGCGGAGGACGCGGCCGACACCGTGCTCACCGTCGAGACGCAGGGGTCGGCCGGATTCCAGCGGGTCGACCCGGCGGTGATCGCCGCCGCGGACGCCGTGATCTTCGCGCACGACGTCGAAGTGCGGGAGCGGGAACGCTTCGCGGGCAAGCCCACCGTCGACGTCGGGGTCAAGGCCGCCATCAACCGCCCCGCCGAACTGCTCCGCGAGGCCCGCGACAGGGCCGAAAGAGGTGAGCACCCACCCCGGCCCGCCGCCTCCGCGCCCATGGACGCAGGGGCCGCGCAGGGCGACGGGTTCGGCACCCGGCTGCGGACCTGGCTGATGACCGGCGTCAGCTACATGGTCCCGTTCGTCGCCGCCGGAGGGCTGCTGATCGCCCTCTCCTTCGCGCTCGGCGGCTACGAGATCGCCGGGGCCAAGTCCGTCGCCGACCACTTCGTGTGGACCGAGGTCCACAGCTGGGCCGCCCTGCTCAACCAGATCGGCGGACTCGCCTTCGGGTTCCTGGTTCCCGTTCTCGCCGGGTACATCGCCTACGGCATGGCCGACCGGCCCGGCCTCGTGCCGGGATTCGTGGGCGGTGCCGTCGCGGTCCAGATCGAGGCGGGCTTCCTGGGAGGGCTGGTGGCGGGGCTGCTCGCGGGTGCTCTCGTGATGGCCGTCCAGCGGGTCGGTGTTCCGGCCGTGCTGCGCGGCATCATGCCCGTCGTCGTCATCCCGCTGCTCTCGTCGGCGCTCGTCGGCGCCCTGATGTTCGTGGTGGTCGGCAAGCCCATCGCCACCGCGCAGCAGGCCATGACCGACTGGCTCGGGGGCCTCACCGGCACCAACGCCGTCCTGCTCGGGCTGCTCATCGGCCTGATGATGTGCTTCGACCTGGGCGGGCCCGTGAACAAGGTCGCCTACACCTTCGCCACCGGCGGTATCGCCAGTGCCGACCCCGGCAACGGCAGCCTGATGGTGATGGCCGCCGCCATGGCAGCCGGAATGGTCCCGCCCCTGGGCATGGCCCTCGCCACGACCGTGCGCGGCAGCCTGTTCACCAGGACCGAGCGGGAGAACGGCAAGGCCGCCTGGGTCCTCGGTGCCTCCTTCATCAGCGAGGGGGCGATTCCGTTCGCGGCCGCCGACCCGCTGCGGGTGATCCCCGCCTCCATGGCGGGCGGAGCCGTCACCGGGGCCCTCTCCATGGGCTTCGGGAGCACGCTGCGGGCGCCGCACGGCGGCATCTTCGTCGTGCCGCTGATCGGCTCCCCGCTGCTCTACCTCGTCGCCATCGCGGCCGGAACCCTGGTCACGGCCGGGGCGACGCTCCTCCTCAAGGGTGCCCGCAAGCAGTCGCCGGAGGTTCGGAGCAGCCCGGCGCAGGACAGTGCGGAGCCGCGGGCAACGGCAGGCGTCTGAGCGGAGGCCGCCCGGCGGTCCGTCCGTCCCGTCGGACGGCCGGCCCGGCCCTGCCCGCCGCGGCACCGGTTCCCGGCCCGCCGCCCGGCGGGCCGGACCGGCCGGTGCCGCCGGCCGCCTCGGGCGTCGCGTCCCGGCCGACCGGGACCGCGGGAACCCGGTCAGTGTCCGGCGTCGCGCTCCTCGTGCCCGGCGGAGGAACCCTCCTCCTGCGCGGAGGAGCCCTCCTCGTCCGCTCCGGAGAGCGCGGGACCGTAGAGATCGCTGTAGGACGGAAAGACACCGCCCGGCCCATCCACCCCCTCCGCCGCCCGCACCGCCTTGACCACGGCCCGGACCACCACGTCGGCACCCGCCGCCAGCACCTCGTTGAACTCGCCGGTCCCCAGTTCGCGTGCCCCGGTGGCCAGGGCGAAGACCGTGTCGCCGTCGTGCATCAGGTGTACCGGGCGCACCGCCCTGGCCAGGCCGTCGTGGGCACTCCCGGCCAGCCGCTGCGCCTGTGCGCGGGTGAGCCCCGTGTCCGTTCCCAGCACCACGAGCGTGGTGTTCAGGGCGGGCCGCAGCGTCCCCGCGACGCGCCGGTCGGTCTCCTCCTTGGCCTCCGAACGCAGTATCTCGGCCTCGGTGTGCTCGTCCTCGGACGGGATGTGCGGCAGACCGTCGGCCAGTTCGCCGTAGAGCACACCCGTGGCCGGGTCCGTCGCCGAACCCGCCGCGTTCAGCACCACCAGCGCGCCCACCACCGCCCCGGAGGCCAGCCGGGTGCTCGCCGTGCCCGTGCCGCCCTTGAGGCCGCCGACGACGGCTCCCGTCCCGGCACCGACACTGCCCTCCGCCACCGGCGCCCCCGGCGGTGTCGCCGCGGCCGCTTCGACCGCCTGGCGGCCCAGCTCCGCATCCGGCCGGGCGGTCCAGCGGCCCCCGCGCCCCAGGTCGAAGATGACCGCCGCCGGGACCACCGGCACGACCTGCGCAGGGTCGGCTCCCACCCGCACACCCCGGCCCTGCTCCTCCAGCCAGCTCATCACGCCCGTGGCGGCGTCCAAGCCGAACGCACTGCCGCCGCTGAGGACGACGGCGTGGATGCGCTCCACCAGGTTCCGCGGGTCCAGCGCGTCCGTCTCGCGCGTGCCCGGGGCCCCGCCCCGGCAGTCGACCCCCGCGACGGCACCCTCGTGCGGGGTCAGCACCACGGTCGTCCCGGTGAGCCAGCCGTCCCCGTCGCGCTGGGCGTGGCCCACGCGCAAGCCGGGGACGTCGGTCAGCGCGTCCCGGGTGCGGGTCGGCTGCTCCTGCGCGGGGCGCGGCTCCTGGCCGCCGTGAGTCTCCATGGGGCATCAATACCAGCAGCCACGTGCGACGGCCGTACGCTTGAGCCATGAGCGTCGACCCGCACTCCTCCGACCGGCCCGGCAGCCCGCGTGAAGCGGCGGCCTCGCTGGTCTTCGACGACCCGCTGACCCGCCCGTCCGCCGACGACACCGACCGGGGCTGGGGCGAGGGCGCGGGCAGCGGCTCCGCGGGAGTCGGCGCTGACCTCGCGCGCTTCCTGGACGAGAAACCGCCCCACCACCTCTGAGCCCGCTCGGCTACGCCCCGGGAGCGCCGACGGGCCGCCGCCGTTCTCCGGACGCCGTGCTCCTCCGGCGGGCAGTCGCCGCCCTCCGGACCGTGGTCCCCGGCCGGGCGGTGGCCGCTCCTGGGGGAGCGGTGGCCCGCCGGGGAACTGTGACCCTCGGGGCAGCAGCCGTGGCCCGGACGGCGACCCTTCCGTGGACAACGGGGATTCCCGCTGTCCGCAGGGCGGTGCGGTGCCTCCTCGGCGGTCTCCGGCGCTACTTCCGGGTGCCGGCGCCCCCGTCGCGCTGGGGGCCCACCGGGCTGTCCGCAGCGGTGGCCGCACCGGCTGACGCAGGGCTCTCCGCGGGGTCGCTCCCGCCTCCGCGCTGGGCGAGCAGGGCATCGCGGATCTCGGTGAGCAGCTCGACCTCGGTCTTGCCCGCCTCCTCCGGAGCGGTCTCCTCCGGGGCCGCCTTGGCCGCCCGGCGCTCGTTGAACCTGTTCATCGGCAGGATCATGAGGAAGTAGACGACCGCCGCCGTGATCACGAAGGTCAGCGTTGCGCTGAGCACCGGACCCCAGTTGATCGGGATGCCCGAGGTCACCTCGCCCGTCGGACTGACCTCGCAGGGGCCCTTCAGGCAGGAGCGGTACTTGTCCAGGTCCTTGGTCCCGATGGCGCCGACCAGGGGGTTGATGAAGCCGTTGACGACGGCTTCGACGATCTTGCTGAAGGCTGCTCCGATGACCACGGCGACGGCCAGTTCGACCACGTTGCCGCGCATCAGGAACTCCCTGAAGCCGGTCAGTACGCCCTTCTTCTCGGGTGCGGGGGTGTCGTTGCTCAACGGACTTCCTCTTCCAGAACCAGATGACGATGCTGACTGCGAGCGGGAGACCGAGGGCGGCGCACGGAACCGGCAGCGCCCGCGGACGGGACCGGGTGCTCGCCTGCCCTCGCGCCCACGGGTTCATGCACGACCGGACCCGCTGCCTCCGAAGCCGCGGGGACGACGGACGGCTCAGCACAGCGTCACCGCCAACCGCGACTTCGCCGCGGCGCCCGCGAGCGCCGCCGCTGTCCGCCGGGTGACGACGACGACGATCAGCGCCCCCTCGGCTCCGTCGCCCGAGACAGTGTCCCGGTACTCGGGCACCTGGGCCACTCGGACATGTGTCGCCACGACACGGGCGGAAGTGCTCTTGGATGTGCTCGCGAGCACATCGATCCGATCACCGGGGCTCAGCAGCCGGACCGTCGCCGCGTCGGCGATCCGAACGGGAGCCGAGACGGGGGCCTCCCGCGCCTCCTCGCCCGGGGCCGTTCTCCCGGCGCTCCGCCGTTCCGCTGCCGGGCCGGAGACCGCCGGACCGCTTCCGTCCCGCGGCGGCGGACCGCTGCTCGTCGCGGTGAGGGCGAGCGCCGCCGCACCGGCGGCGAGCGCGGCCGGGAGGAACCGGCGCCGCCCCCGCTTGCCGGGGCGCGGGAGGCGAGCGCCGTGCCCGGCCCGGACGGGCGGGAAGTCGGGCACCGGAGCGCGCGGGCACGTACGGAGTGGAAGATCCTCCGGGAAGGGTTTCCGGGATCCGGGCACGACGCTCACCACCAGCCGGCGCAGGGAGAAGAGCCGCCTGTTCACGGCCTTCGGTGACCACCCTGGACGCTGGGCCGGAATCCCGCCGACAGGCCCGAAAACCTGTGGATGACCGCGCAGTTGTGGACAACTCCGTCCCCCGGGAGGGGGACGGAAGCGGTCAGGGGAGCGTGAGGCCGGGCTCCATCCCACCCAACGCCGAGCCGCACTCGCACTTGCGTTCGTCGGCGGCGGGCAGTTCGCTCACCGCCTCGAAGAGCACCTCGCGCAGCCGGCCGATGTTCTCGGCGAAGACCTGCAGCACTTCCTCGTGCGAGACGCCCTCCCCGGCCTCCGCACCCGCGTCCAGGTCCGTGACCAGCGCCAGCGAGGAGTAGCACAGCTCCAGCTCGCGAGCCAGGATCGCCTCGGGATGCCCGGTCATGCCCACGACCGACCAGCCCTGGGCCGCATGCCAGCGGGACTCGGCGCGGGTGGAGAAGCGCGGGCCCTCGACCACGCACAGCGTGCCCCCGTCCACCGCCTGCCAGCCCCGGGCGCGGGCCGCCCGCAACCCGGCCTGGCGGCCCGCCTCGCAGTAGGGGTCCGCGAAAGCGACGTGGACGACCCGGGGCACGCTGCCGTCGGGAAGTTCCTGACCGTCGAAGAAGGTCTGCTGCCGGGACTTGGTGCGGTCCACCAGCTGGTCCGGGACCACGAGGGTGCCGGGGCCGAACTCCGGCTGCAGGCCGCCCACCGCGCACGGCGCGATGATCTGGCGTACGCCCACCGAGCGCAGCGCCCACAGGTTGGCGCGGTAGTTGATCCGGTTCGGGGGCAGATGGTGGCCGCGGCCGTGGCGCGGGAGGAAGGCCACCCGGCGGCCGCCGGTCTCGCCCAGGAAGAGTGAATCGCTCGGCGGCCCGTAGGGCGTCTCGACGGTGACCTCGGTCACCTCGTCGAGGAAGGAGTAGAAGCCGGAACCGCCGATGATGCCGATCTCTGCCTGTTCGCTCATGCGGTCACCCTAAGGGCGCACGCCGGATGCGGGGCAGGGGGCCGGGCCGGGCCGGGCGACGACGGCGACCGGGAGGGGCCTGTGCCGTCCGGCGCCGGGCCCACCGGCGCGTGCGGCGGAGGCACAGCCCCGGTCCGCGGTGGCAGCCGGGCCGACATGGCGGTTCAGGCCGAAGCGGCGGTCAGGCCGAAGTGGACGCCTTGCTGCTGCTCTTGCTCTCGCTCTTCCCGGAGGACTTCGTCTCCGAGGAGGACGAGGAGGACCCGGACGACGAGGAGTCCGAGGAGGAGGCCGAGCCCTTGGTCTCGCCGCTCTTCGCGGTCGAGTCCGAGGAGGAGCCGTTGGCGGCCGGGCTGCTGCTCGACGAGGAGCTGCGGCTGTCGTTGCGGTAGAAGCCGGAGCCCTTGAAGACGATGCCGACCGCCGAGTACACCTTCTTGAGGTGGCCCTGGCAGCCGGGGCACTCGGTCAGCGAGTCGTCCGTGAACTTCTGCACCACCTCGAGGCCCTCGCCGCACTCGGTGCACTGGTACTGATAGGTCGGCACGTTCTTCCTCCTGGCACTCTCACTCGTTGAGTGCTAACAACGGTCCATAGTGCAGCATTCCCGCGCGTCAGTCCACCGCGACTGTCGTTCGGTGACCCAGCCCACGTGCCGCGACCAGTCCGCCGTGGGCGGGGTGCAGCGCCTTGCGGAAGGCCAGCAGTACCAGCAGCGCGAGCCCGGTGCCGATCAGCGGGGTGAGGAACCCGGCCCCGGCCCCCGCGCGGTCCGCGAGCTGGCCCGCCACTGTCGAGCCGGTCGCCTGGCCCAGCGCGACCGCCCCGGTCAGCCAGGTGAAGGCCTCGGTCCTGGCACCCGCCGGGACGAGCGACTCGATCAGGGTGAAGCAGGTGATCATGCAGGGCGCCACGCACAGTCCGGTCAGCATGCCCAGCGCGCCCAGCGCGACCGCCCAGGGGGCGAGCTGCGCGGTCAGCGCCACCAGCGCCGCGGCCGCCACCAGCGCCGGGTAGGCGGTCAGCAGCCGGGTCTGCGGCCCGCGCTTCCACCGGACCGCGCCCACCGCGACAGCGGCCAGCATGTTGCCCGCGGCGAACACGCCGTACATCAGCCCGTTGGCGCCCGGCCGGCCGATCGACTCGGTGAACGCGGTGAGCGAGACCTGCATACCGCCGAAGACCATGCCGATGCCCAGCAGCGCCGCGACGAGCACCCGCGCGCCCGGCGCCGCCAGCGCGGACGGCCGGCCGTCCGCGCCCTGTCCGCGCGCGGTGTCCGCGCCCCGCCCGGCCGGGCGCCCGGCGGCCGACGGAACCGGCTGCGTGCGGCGCTGCGCGGCGAAGACCAGTCCGCCCACCAGCGAGATGGCCGCCTCGGCTGCGAGCCCCGCGGCCGGATGCACCCCGGTGCACAGCGCCGTGGCCAGGACCGGGCCGACCACGAAGGTGAACTCGTCCGTCACCGACTCGAAGGCGGCGGCCGTCGTCATCAGCGGGGATCCCTGCAGCCGCGACGCCCAGCGGGCCCGCACCATCGGGCTGATCTGCGGAGCGGTCGCACCTGCCGGTACGGCAGCCACGAAGAGCGCCCACAGCGGCGCGTCCAGGAGGGCCGCGGCGATCAGCGCACCGACGGTGAGGACGTGCAGGAACGCCTGCGGGACCAGGACCGCGCCCTGCCCGAACCTGTCGGCGAGCCTGCCGCTCTGCGGCGCCAGTACGGCCATGGCGATGCCGGCCGTCGCCGACACCGCGCCGGCCCGGCCGAAGGATCCGGTGGTGTGCTGGACGAGCAGGACGATGCTGATGGTGAGCATTGCGTAGGGCTGGCGGGCCAGGAAGCCCGGCAGCAGAAAGGACCAGGCTCCCTCGGTCCGCAGCAGCTGCCCGTATCCGGGGCGCCGGGAGGAGCGCTTGGAGTGCCGGTTCCCGGTGTTCTCGTCGGTCCGTGCGGTGTCGGTCTCGGTGGCCGGGGATTCCACGGCCGGGCCTTTCTGCCGCCTGGTAGCGCGCTCAGGGTGACGCGCCGAGAGCTGTCCTCTCGCGCAGGACCGGGGTAGATACCCGGTCCGGTGCAAGGGTGGGCTTCCGGACCGTGGCCGCCGAGCGGTCGCGCCAGCTCTGCATCAGGCAGAGTCGGGGTGAATCTTTACCTTGTGAGGATAGCGGCCGGCGGCGGTATTCGGTAACAGGAGGCGCAGACCGCGAGCACGCGGCACGGCCTGCGGTCGCCCCCGGCCGCACGACGGCACGGGCCCGCAGCGCCGACCAGCCCCGCAGCAGTGCACCTGCACCGCCCTCGGTCCGGTGCGCCCGCACCGCTCTCCGTCCGGTGCACCGGCGCTCCCGCACCGTCCCCCGGGGTCCGGCCCGCGACGAGCGGATCGGGCCCCGGGGACGGTGCGGGCCGTCACCGCCGCACCGCTGTGCTCCCTCCGGAGCCCAGCCAGCCGGCGAGCTTGCCGCCGCGGCTGACCGACAGCAGCCGCCGTTCGGCCGCGTCCCGGACCGGGTCGGTCGTGACGACCAGGAGTTCGTCGCCGTGCCGCAGCACCGTGGAGGGCAGGGGGACGAAGCTCTCGCCGTCCCGCACCACCAGGGTGACGGCGGCGCCCGGCGGCAGCCGCAGCTCGGTGACCTCGACGCCGTGCATCCGGGAGGACGGGGGGATGGCCACGGACAGCAGATGCCCGCGCAGCCGCTCCAGGGGCGCGGACTCGATGTCGAGGTCGGCGGCCTCGTCCGGCTCGTTCAGCCGCAGTTTCCGCGCCAGCCAGGGCAGGGTGGGTCCCTGGAGGACGGTGAAGACGACCACCAGCACGAACACGATGTTGAAGATCCGCTGGCTGCCCTTGACCTCGGCGACCATCGGGATGGTCGCCAGCACGATGGGCACGGCCCCCCGCAGTCCGGCCCAGGTGAGCAGCACCTTGTCCTGCCAGGGCAGCCGGAAGCGGTCCAGGCACAGGAAGACGGACAGCGGCCGGGCGACCAGGGTCAGGGCCAGTCCGATCAGCACGGCGGGCCAGAAGTCCTTCCACAGCTGGTGCGGGGTCACCAGGAGACCGAGCAGGACGAAGAGGCCGATCTGCGCCATCCAGGCCACTCCGTCGGCGAAACCCCGCACGGCGGGCCGGTGCGGCAGCTTGCCGTTGCCCAAGATCAGCGCGGCCACGTAGACGGACAGGAAGCCGGATCCGTGCGCCATGGCGCCGCCCGCGTACGCCAGGAAGCACAGGGCCAGCACGGCGATGGGGTAGAGGCCGGAGGCGGGCAGCGCCACGTGGCGCATGCCGAGTTCGCCGAGTTTGCCGACGATCAGTCCCACCACCAGCCCGATGCCGAGCTCCAGGATGATCTGCCCCAGCAGGAAGTACCAGGTGTGGTGCTCGGAACCGAACGAGGAGAAGGTGACGACCAGCAGCACGACGGGGGCGTCGTTGAAGCCGGATTCGGCTTCCAGGATGCCGGTGAGCCGCTTGGGCAGCGGCACTCTGCGCAGTACGGAGAAGACCGCGGCGGCGTCCGTGGAGGAGACGACGGCGCCCATCAGGAGGGATGCCTGCCACTCGAGGCCGACCAGGTAGTGCGCGGCCAGGGCGGTGACGGTCACGCTGACGGCCACGCCGAACGTCGAGAGCACGGCGGCTGCGGGCACGGCCGGCCGGATGTCGCGCCACTTCGTACCGAGTCCGCCCTCGGCGAGGATCACCACGAGGGCGGCGTATCCCAGGGTTTGGGTCAGCGCGACGTCGGAGAAGCCGAAGCCGATGCCGTCCTGCCCTATGGCGATGCCTATCCCGAGGTAGACCAGCAGGCTGGGCAGCCCGCTGCGGGAGGAGAGCCGGACAGCGGCGATGGCGACGAGCAGGACGAGGGCGCTGAAGAGCAGGAGCTGGTTGAGGCTGTGGACGGTCAGGGCACGGGTCCTCTCTGGCCGGGGCTCTCTCCTTGAGTGCACGAGTCGGGTGCTCCGGACGCGGGGAATCGGCGCCGGGGCGGGGTTCCTTGAGTGGACGAGCGGGTGCGCGCGATGGTTCTGACGGCCTCCTGACGCTTTCCTGACGTGTTCTTAACGCCTCGACCATGGCGGGGCCACTGCTCCCGGACCGATGTCCGGCAGCGGCTAGTTCGTTTGGGTAGCTAACAATTTACCATTACTTGAATATGCCCCGGCGGGAATCTGCTGAGGGTGACTCGCTGTCCGGGCGCGCGGACGGTCGGCCTATGGTTGCTCCGTACGGACCGGGCCCGTCCGGTCCCTCGTAACGGTCCACCCTGCCCCGCTAAGGACAGCGATGCCCGCCAAGAAGACCTCGCGACGCGCCCGCCTCATCGTGATCGTCGTCGTGCTGCTGCTGGTGGCCGGCGTCGGCGGCAGCACCTACTGGGGCATCAGCACCGTCCGCGACTCCTTCCCCCAGACCACCGGTTCGCTCAAACTCAAGGGTCTGGCCGCACCGGTGAGCGTCAAACGGGACGGCAGCGGCATCCCGCAGATCTACGCGGACAACGCGAAGGACCTCTTCCTGGCGCAGGGCTACGTCCAGGCGCAGGACCGCTTCTGGGAGATGGACGTACGCCGCCACATGACCTCCGGGCGGCTCTCGGAGATGTTCGGCGACGGACAGGTGGAGACGGACGCCTTCCTGCGCACCCTGGGCTGGCGCCGGGTGGCGGAGAAGGAGTACAAGCAACTCCCCGAGGAGACCAGGGACTACCTCAAGGCGTACTCCGCCGGGGTCAACGCCTACCTCAAGGACCACAAGGGCTCCGCGCTCTCCGTGGAGTACGCGGCGCTGGACCTGGCGGGCGAGGACTACCAGCCCGCCGACTGGAGCCCGGTCGACTCGGTCGCCTGGCTCAAGGCGATGGCCTGGGACCTGCGGGGCAACATGTCGGACGAGGTCGACCGGGCGCTGATGACCGGCCGCCTGGACAAGGACCAGATCGAGGACCTGTACCCGGAGTACCCCGTCGACCGGAACAAGCCGATCGTGGGCCAGGGATCGGTCGACCCCGCCACCAAGAAGTTCGACCCGAAGGCCGAGGGCGGCGAGGCCGGATCGGATACCGGCACCGGCAACGGCACCGGGACGGGCACGGGCAACGGGACGGGCACGGGATCCGGGACGGGCGCCGGAGACACCGGGCAGCCCGCTGCGGGCACCGGCGGCGGCACGGGGACTCCCGGGGCCTCCGATAGCACCCAGGGGGCCGGCGAGGCGGCTGAGGGTGCCACCACGCAGATGGGTGCGGTGGCCGACAAGCTGGACGAGATCCCCGGTCTGCTCGGGCCGAACGGCAGCGGCATCGGGTCCAACTCCTGGGTGGTGTCCGGCAAGTACACGACCACCGGCAAGCCGCTGCTGGCCAACGACCCGCACCTGGCGCCGCAACTGCCCTCCGTCTGGTACCAGATGGGCCTGCACTGCCGCTCGCTGGACAAGTCCTGCCCCTACGACGTCTCCGGCTTCACCTTCTCCGGCATGCCCGGCGTCGTCATCGGCCACAACCAGCACATCTCCTGGGGCATGACCAACCTCGGCGCCGACGTGACCGACCTCTACCTGGAGAAGGTCCGCGACGGGAAGTACCTCTACGACGGCAAGGAGGTCCCGTACCGTACCCGTGAGGAGACCATCAAGGTCGCCGGCGGCAAGGACCGGACCATCACCGTCCGCGAGACGAACAACGGCCCGATCGTCTCGGACCGCAACAAGGAACTGCGCAAGGTCGGCGACACGGCCCCCGTGGGCAACGCGGCGCCCGACCGCGGCGACGGCTACGCGATCTCCCTGCGATGGACCGCGCTGGAGCCCTCCAAGACCATGGACGCGGTCTTCAAGCTCAACCGGGCCGCCGACTTCTCCGACTTCCGCGCGGCGGCCCGCGAGTTCGCCGTCCCCTCGCAGAACCTCATCTACGCCGACACCAAGGGCAACATCGGGTACCAGGCCCCCGGCAGCATCCCGGTGCGCGGCAAGGGCGACGGGCGCTACCCGGCGCCCGGCTGGGATCCCCGCTACCGCTGGAAGGGATACATCCCCCAGCGCGCCCTGCCGTGGGAGTACAACCCCGAGCGCGGCTACATCGTGACCGCCAACCAGGCCGTCGTGGACCGCGAGAAGTACCCGTACCTGCTCACCGACGACTGGGGCTACGGCGCGCGCAGCCAGCGGATCGACGACCTCGTCCAGTCGAAGATCAAGGACGGCGGGAAGATCTCCATGGACGACATGGAGACGATGCAGATGGACAACAGCAGCGAGATCGCCAAGCTGCTGGTGCCCTACCTGCTGAAGATCGAGGTCCGCGACAAGTACGTCCGGAACGCGCAGAAGCTGCTGGAGGGCTGGGACTACACCCAGGACTCCGACTCGGCGCCCGCCGCCTACTTCAACGCCGTCTGGCGCAACCTCCTCAAGCTGGCCTTCGGCGACAAGCTCCCCAAGGCACTGCGCGTCAAGGGCGACTGCCTGTACGTCGCACCTTCCGACGACTCCGGCCCGGTGGACGACCTGAACGGCAACCAGCGGCTGGTGCGCGAGTGCGGGCAGCGCTCGGCGGACTCCGCGCAGCCCGACGGCGGGGACCGTTGGTTCGAGGTCGTGCGCAAGCTGCTCAAGCAGCCGGACAGCGAGTGGTGGAAGACCCGCGACACCTCGGTGCGCAAGGGCGACAGGAACCGCGACGACCTGCTGGCGCACGCCATGAAGGACGCGCGCTGGGAGCTCACCTCCAAGCTCGGCAAGGACATCGACACCTGGAGCTGGGGCAGGCTGCACCGGCTGATGCTGAAGAACCAGACGATCGGCACCAGCGGCCCCGGATTCATGCAGTGGCTCCTCAACCGCGGCCCCTGGGACCTGGGCGGCGGTGAGGCGGCCGTCAACGCCACCGGCTGGAACGCGGCCGGCGGATACGACGTGATCTGGGTGCCGTCGATGCGGATGGTCGTCGACATGGGCGACCTGGACAACTCGCGGTGGATCAACCTCACCGGTGCCTCCGGGCACGCCTACAACGCGCACTACACCGACCAGACCGACAAGTGGGCCAAGGGCGAGTTCCTCAAGTGGCCCTACAGCGAGAAGGCGGTCGACAAGGCGACCGAGGACCAGATGGCGCTCACGCCCTGACGTGTGCACGACGGTGGCCCGGCACGTACCGCTTGTGCCGGGCCACCGTCGTGCGGTCGGCGCGGTCGGCGCGGTCGGCGCGGTCGGCGCGGTCGGAGGGGCCGGCGCCGCGCAAGTGGCCGACGGCGCGCCGGCCCCGCCCGGTCCGTCCGGCGCACCCGGGTCGGTCGGCCCGGGCCGGTCGCCGACGGTGGGGTGGCCCCGTCAGCCTTCCGTGGCCTGGAAGTGGTGCACGCCGCTCGGGGTCACGGCTGTCGGCACCCGCCGGTCGTGCTCCTCGCCGTCGATACGGTCGACCAGTTCGCCGTCGTACAGCAGCACCGCGCACACCGGCTGCGCGCCGCGGGCCGCCAGCCGGGCGAGCACCCTGTCGTAGCACCCCGCGCCCCGCCCCAGCCGCAGTCCGCCCCGGTCCACGGCCAGCCCCGGCAGCAGGACCGCGTCGGCCTGTGCGACCGCTTCGGGGCCGAGCCGCGGTCCGGACGGCTCCCGCAGTCCGCGCCCGGCCGGGACGAGCGTCCCGGGGCCTTCGTGGACCGCCCAGTCGAGGTCGTCGTCCTCGCGCAGCACCGGCAGCAGCACGCGCACACCGCGTTCGCGCAGTGCCTCCAGCAGCGGACCGGTGCCCGGCTCGCTGCCCACCGACGCGTATGCGGCGACGGTCGCGGCAGCAGGAAGGCCGGGCAGCTCCAGTACCTGCCGGGCCAGCGCGTGCGCGGCCGCATCCAGGTCACCGGGGGTCAAGGTTTTCCTCACCCGCAGGACAGCCCGGCGCAATGCGCGCTTACTACTGTCACCGACGGTCTCCGGGTCGCCCATGGAGCGTCCTTTCCTTCCGCGCGTGAAACGCAACAAACCCAACAAACGCGATAAACGCCGTGGACGCTTATCTTTCCCATCAAGTGACCGGTTATGGTGCGGGACATGACTACTCCCCGCTCACGGATCACCAAGGCAGTCATCCCCGCCGCCGGCCTGGGCACGCGCTTCCTGCCCGCGACAAAGGCCACACCCAAGGAGATGCTCCCGGTCGTCGACAAGCCCGCGATCCAGTATGTGGTCGAGGAGGCCGTCACGGCCGGTCTCTCGGACGTGCTCATGGTCACCGGACGCAACAAGCGGCCCCTCGAGGACCACTTCGACCGCAATTACGAACTGGAGCAGGTCCTGCGGGACAAGGGTGACGACGGGAAGCTCGCCCGGGTGCAGGAGTCCAGCGACCTGGCCACCATGCACTACGTCCGCCAGGGCGACCCGCGCGGCCTGGGCCACGCCATCCTGTGCGCAGCCCCGCACGTGGGGGACCAGCCCTTCGCCGTCCTCCTCGGCGACGACCTGATCGACCCCCGCGACCCCCTGCTCGCGCGGATGATCGAGGTGCAGGAGGAGCGCGGCGGCAGCGTGGTGGCGCTCATGGAGGTCGATCCCGGCAGCATCCACCTGTACGGCGCCGCGGCGGCCGCCGCCACCTCCGACCGGGACGTGGTCCGGGTCTCGGACCTGGTGGAGAAGCCCCCGGTGCAGGAGGCGCCCAGCAACCTGGCCATCATCGGCCGCTATGTGCTGGACCCGGCCGTCTTCGAGGTGCTCGGCAAGACCGAGCCCGGCAGAGGCGGCGAGATCCAGCTCACCGACGCGTTGCAGACCCTCTCCAGCGACGAGTCGGTGGGCGGTCCGGTGCACGGAGTCGTCTTCGACGGGCGCCGCTACGACACCGGGGACCGGGCGGACTACCTGCGTGCCATTGTCCGGCTCGCGTGCGAACGTGAGGACCTGGGCCCGGAGTTCCGGGAGTGGCTGCGTGGATACGTCACCGAGGAGATGTGAGTCGTGAGCAAGACCTGGTCGGTCGAGGAACATCTGGAGGACATCCTCCGCAGCGTCCGCCCGCTGGACCCCATCGAGCTGAACCTGCTCGACGCGCAGGGCTGCGTCCTGGTCGACGACGTCATCGTCCCCGCCGCGCTCCCGCCGTTCGACAACAGCTCCATGGACGGCTACGCGGTACGGACCGCCGATGTCCGCGGCGCCAGCGAGGAGTTCCCCGCGGTGCTCAGCGTGGTCGGCGACATCGCCGCCGGGAGCTCCGGACTGCCGGTCGTGGTCTCCGGTGAGGCGGCCCGCATCATGACCGGCGCGCCGCTGCCGCCCGGCGCGGAGGCCGTCGTCCCGGTCGAGTGGACCGACGGCGGCACGGGCGGCGGCCCCGCGGACGCCATGGCCGCGCACAGTGCCGCGCCGGAGGGCGCCGCGGGCCAGGTGCGCGTGCACCGTCCGGTCGCCGCCCGTCAGCATGTACGGGCCAAGGGCAGCGACGTCGAGGCGGGCACTGTCGCGCTCAGGGCCGGCACCGTTCTCGGGCCCGCGCAGGTCGGTCTGCTGGCGGCCGTCGGCCGCGGCTCGGTGGTGGTGCGCCCGCGCCCCCGGGTGGTCGTCCTCTCCACCGGCAGCGAACTGGTCGCGCCGGGCGAAGCGTTGGGCCCCGGACAGATCCACGACGCCAACAGCTTCGTGCTGACCGCCGCCGCACGCGCGGCCGGAGCCATCCCCTACCGGGTCGGTGCGGTGGCCGACGACGCCGAGACGCTGCGCGCCACCATCGAGGACCAGCTCATCCGGGCCGACCTCGTCGTCACCAGCGGCGGGGTGAGCGTCGGCGCCTACGACGTGGTCAAGGAGGCGCTCTCCCAGGTGGACGCCTTCCGCGGCGGCGAGGAGGAGGACGGCGCGGACGATCCGGCGCGCGACACGGTGGAGTTCCGCAGGCTGGCGATGCAGCCGGGCAAGCCCCAGGGCTTCGGTCTGATCGGGCCCGACCGCACGCCCATCCTCACTCTTCCCGGCAACCCGGTGAGCGCCTATGTCTCCTTCGAGTTGTTCGTCCGCCCGGCGCTGCGTCACCTGATGGGCCAGAAGCCCGTCCGGCGCCACAGCGTGCGCGCCCGGCTGGCCGGGGACACCGCGCTGACCTCGCCGGAAGGGAAGCGGCAGTTCCTCCGCGGCGACCTCACCCCGTCCGCCGAGCGGGACGACGCGGGCACGGTCCGCGCGGTCGGAGGCTCCGGCTCCCACCTGATCGCCGCCCTCGCGCACGCCAACGCGCTGATCGACATCCCGGAGGGGACCGGCCGCGTCGCCCCCGGTGACGAAGTGACCGTCGTTCCCCTGGACTGACCGTGGCAGGACGCGGCAGACCGCGCACCGGCCGCTGCCGGTACCGTGTCCGGGCACAGCACAGGACCGGGAGAACCATGACCAGCCCTCAGCAACACCTCACCCACGTCGACGCGTCCGGGGCCGCGCGGATGGTCGACGTGTCCGAGAAGGACGTCACCGCGCGCTCGGCCCGCGCCACCGGGCGGGTGCTCGTCGCACCGCAGGTGGTCGCGCTGCTGCGGGGCGAGGGCGTGCCCAAGGGCGACGCTCTGGCGACCGCCCGGATCGCCGGGATCATGGGCGCCAAGAAGACTCCGGAACTCATCCCCCTGTGCCACCCGCTCGCCGTCTCCGGGGTCGAGGTCGACCTGTCGGTCGCCGACGACGCCGTGGAGATCGCCGCCCGGGTGCGGACCACGGACCGCACCGGTGTCGAGATGGAAGCCCTCACCGCGGTCACGGTCGCCGCACTGACGGTCGTGGACATGGTGAAGGCCGTGGACAAGTCCGCGGTCGTCACCGATGTCAGGGTGGAGGAGAAGGCGGGTGGAGCGTCGGGGAACTGGGCGCGGCAGCCGCACGCCGACGAGGCCGGCGAGGAGGGCGCATGAGCGGTCCCGAGCACCGCGGGAGCGGGTCGGCCCCGCACGGCCGCGGGGAGGAGACCGCTGCCCGGCGTCACGGAGGCGGGACCACCGCGCACGACCACGGTGGCGGGGCACCGCCGCACGCCCACCGTGCATCCCACGGCCCCGCCGCGAGCGCTTCCGCGGCTCCGCGGCCGTACCGCGCGCTCGCGGTGACGGCCTCCAACCGTGCTGCGGCGGGCGTCTACGAGGACAAGGGCGGGCCGCTGCTCGTGGCGGGCCTGGAGACCATGGGGTTCGCCGTGGACGGGCCGCGCGTGGTGCCGGACGGCGAGCCCGTCCGCGAGGTGCTCCGGGAGGCGGTGGCGGCGGGCTACGCCGTCGTCCTGACGACCGGCGGCACCGGCATCTCCCCGACCGACCGGACTCCGGAGATGACGCGTTCCGTCCTGGAGCGGGAGATCCCCGGCATCCCGGAGGCCATCCGTGCCGAAGGAGCGGCGAAGGTGGCCACGGCTGCGCTCTCCCGCGGTGTCGCGGGGGTGGCCGGCCGCACTCTCGTCGTCAACCTCCCGGGCTCCACCGGCGGCGTCAAGGACGGGATGGCCGTTCTGGCCCGGCTGTTGCCGCATGCCGTCGACCAGATCCACGGCGGCGACCACCCCGCCGAGCCGGACCGTCCCGCCGAGCCGGTCTCCCCGCGGCGGTCCGGCGGGCACAGAGGGGACGACGCCCGCTGAACGCCCCATGGCCGGTCGAGCTGGCGGACGGTTCCACGACCCTCCGCCCCATAAAGTTGCGCGACCAGCGCGCCTGGCGGGAGGTCAACCAGCGCAACCGGGAATGGTTGCGTCCCTGGGAGGCCACGATTCCGCCCGCGCCGCCCGGCCAGCTGCCGCCGCGCCGCCCCACTTTCCGCCAGATGGTGCGGCATCTGCGCACCGAGGCGCAGGCCGGCCGGATGCTGCCGTTCGTGGTGGAGCACGAGGGGCGGCTCGCGGGGCAGTTGACCGTGGCGGGTATCACCTGGGGCTCCATGTGCTCCGGCCATATCGGCTACTGGGTGGACCGCGCGGTGGCGGGACGGGGCGTCATGCCCACGGCAGTGGCGCTGGTCGTGGACCACTGCTTCCGCACTGTCGGATTGCACCGGGTCGAAGTCTGCATCCGCCCCGAGAACCTCCCCAGCCGTCGCGTGGTGGAAAAGCTCGGCTTCCGAGAGGAAGGAATCCGGCCGCGCTATCTGCACATCGACGGTGCCTGGCGTGACCACCTGGTGTTCGCCCTGACCGTGGAGGAGGTCCCGGAGGGCCTGCTGACCCGCTGGCACCGGTCGAGGCCCGGCCACTCCACCGAAATAAAATAGACGTTCGATTTGTGGGGTCGGTCGGAGAGACGGGATTCCCGCGCCCGCGCGTTCCGGCCATTTCCCGGCCGATTCCGCATAGTCCCGGGCCGCCGGTCACAAAAAAAGTTCGACGGATCGGCCAGATCGTGCAACACGCCGGGCTGTTTGGCAGATGGGCTCACGTAATCCCCTCTACCGTGTGAGGGTGAGCAGCAGTGGCCTCATCTACGCAGTCATCGTCGGGGCCTGGGCCGCCTACTTGGTGCCGATGTGGCTTCGTCGCCAGGACGAGTTGAACGAAGCCCGTCCGACGGAACGCTTCAGCACCGCCATCCGGCTGCTGTCCGGCAAGGCCGGTATGGAGCGCCGCTACGCCAGAGAGGCGGAACGGCGCCGCGTCCGCGAGGGGTGGGCGGCCGACGACCCGTACGCACGGAGAGCCGGCGCCGAGCACGAGCCCGGCCCCTCCGCCGCGTACGGCTCCGACGGTGACGCGTACCGGAGTGACCCGGACGCCGCCACCGAGCAAGCGGTGGACGTCCGGGCCTTCGCCGACCCCAAGACCATGGTCGGCGCCCCCGGCGCCGAAGCGCTGACCGCGGTGCACGCGCACCGTGCGGAGAGCCGGCACACCGGAACGGTCCGCCCGGGCAGCCGGAGCGGCCGTCCGGGCACCGCCGCCGCGCACGGCGGCCACGGCGGTCCGGAGGACACCGACGGTGCGGCAGGGCCCGGGACGGCTCCGGCGAGGGCACCGGGCCGCCCCTCGGAGCAGCCGGGGGAGGCCCGGTACGACCAGCAGGGCCCCGACCGCAGCGGTCCGGACCGGTCCCGCACGAACGCGGCCGAGCGGGCGGGGACGGCGCGCCCGCAGACCGCCGACTCCCGGACCGCGCAGGGAGCGGGACGGCGTGCCAAGCAGGCCAAGCGCGCCAAGCTGCTCGCGCGGCGGCGGCGCACGACGATGCTGCTCTTCCTCGCGTTCACCGTGGGCACGGTCGTGGCGGCCGTCCGCGGACTCGCCCTGCTGTGGGTGCCCGCCGTCCCCGCCGTCCTGCTGAGCGTCTACATCGTCCACCTCCGCGTCCAGGAGCGGCGCCGCTTCGCCTTCACCATGGACCGGCGCCGGGCCGAAGCGGCGGCGCGCAGTCTGCGCGCCCAACGGCCGTACGAGGACGCCGGACCGGCGGAGCGCCGCCGGGCCGAGGCGCTGCACACCGACACCGAGCCGGGCCTCCCGGCGCGCACGGAGGGCGACGGCGCCACCGGCCGCCAGGGCCGGCGCCACGGCGAAGATCAGCACCCCCGTGAGGAGCGCCGCTCCCGGGTCGGCGGCCCTCCGGCCGCGGCGCCCCGGCGCGGAGCCGAGCACAGCGGTGCACGTCCGGAAGCCCCCGCTGCTGACCGTGCGGGTGCGCCCCCGGAGGCCCGGGCCCGGGCCGAACAGCAGGAGGCGGCGGAGCGCCGCGCATTGGTCGAGCAGACCGACCACGCCGAGTGGGTCGACCAGCAGCGCGCACGGGACAGGGATTCCTCCGAGGGCGAGGGCTGGGACCCGGTGCCCGTACCGCTGCCCACTTATGTCAGTGCCCCGGTGGCACCCCGTGCGACGCGCGGCGTCGACCTGGAGGCTCCCGACGCCTGGAGCTCGGCCCGCTCCAGCAGTGTCCCGGCCGCCGGGCCGCACCCCGCGGCCGAGGACGAAACCGCCGCCGACCGCGACCGCACACCCCTCTTCGACCAGTACGAAGGCGAACGGCGACCCCGCGCCGCCAACGAGTGAGTCCGCCGTGGACGGTTCCGCGGGAGGCCCGGGAACGGATTTCCTCCCGTCCCGGCGAGGGTGCTAGTGTTTCATCTGTCGCAAGGGCCTGTGGCGCAGTCCGGTAGCGCATCTCGTTCGCAACGAGAGGGTCAGGGGTTCAAATCCCCTCAGGTCCACCACACGTCAGAGCCCCTGTCGGAGTCATCCGGCGGGGGCTCTTTCGTGTCGTACAGAGCGGTCGCAGAGCGGTCGCAGAGCGGTCGCAGCGCGGCGAAGGACGGTGCCGTCCTGGAGCGGGTGGAAACGCGGTCGTGGCCGACTGGGACGGTGAGGTGGAACGGTCGGCATGACGGTCTTCCACTGCGCGAAGTGCGGTGCCCGGCTCACACCGGACCTTCAGAAGCTTCCCGCTGTTCCGGACGCTTCCGTGAGTGACGGGGACCGCGACCGCAAGACCTGGCTCGCGCCCTCGACCGTCCCGCGCGGCCACTACGCCGTCGATCCCGAGCCGTGGGGAGCACCCTTCGTGGCCCCGGACTCCCGGCACCCGAAGCCTTCCGGGAATCGCGCCCTCCTCATGCCGCCCGACATGACCGGCACGGTGTCCGCCGGGCCCCGGAATTCCGTCGTCGTTCATCCAGATGACGTGTCCACCGTCCAGTTGACCGGGGCCTCGACTGACCACTGGGGGTGCTGTGGGCCGCTCGGCACCGGAGGTCGCAACATGGCATGTGCCTGCGGAACGCGTCTGGCCACCCTCGCGGCGGACTGCATAGGCCCCCACGAACTGCACCTCGATCCGGTCCGCGTGTACGCCTTCACTCCCGACCCGCCTACGTGATCAGCCGGCGGCGCGGCGCGGGCCGGGCCGTTGCTCAGGCGGGCGACCGGTCGGTGTCCGGCGTGGGTGCCGTCGCGCAGCTCGGCGAAGTGGCGCGGAAGTGCGGGCACCGGGGCGGGGGGTTGCGGGGGTTGCGGTGTGCCGGTTCGTCGGGGCCGCGGGTGTGCGGCAGTCCGGGCCCCGGGAGGTGCCGGGACCCGGACGTCTCGGGGTCTGGAGGGCCCGGTCGCCGGGAGGTCCGGTCGGAGGTGCGGGTGCACCGAGGGGGCGGGGTCAGGCGTGCGTCGTGTCCTGCGGCGTGCGGGTGCGGAGGAAGAGCGCGGCCAGGACGGTGCCGAGGAGGACGAGTGCGGTGTCGACCGCGATGGCGGTGGTGACTCCGTGGTGGATCGCGGTGGCGGTGGTCGCGCCCGCGGTGCCGGCGGTGACGACGGCGGACATGACCGGCGTGCCCATGGTGATGCCGACCTGCTGGGACATCGAGGCGAGACCGGTGGCCAGCCCCTGTTCGGCGTCCGGGAGGCCGCTGGTGGCGGTGACCATGAAGCCGACGATGACGAGCATGTTGCCGACGCCGCCGAGGAACGTGGCGGGCAGCAGCAGGCCCAGCGCGGCACCGGTGGTGGTGCCCAGGAAGAGGAGGGCGGCGGTGGCGACCGCCTGCAGCAGGCCGCCGCCGACCAGGGCGGTCAGGGTGGAGGTCCGGGCGATGGCCTTCGGCGCGGCGAGTCCGCCGAGGACGGTGCCGATGCCCAGGACGCCGAAGGTGACGCCTGCGGTGAGCGGTGTGAAGCCGAGAGTCTTCTGCAGGTAGAGGGTGAGCAGGTAGACCAGCGAGGTCTCGGTGGCGAAGGCGAGGAGCCCGAGCACGTTCCCCCAGGCGACGTTGCGCCGGCCCAGGACCCTGAGCGGGACCAGCGGCTGGGCCACCCTGCGCTCGATCACGAAGAACGCGGCCAGCAGCGCGGCGCCCGCGGCGAGGCCGGCCACGGCGTGCGGGGCGGTCCAACCGTGCTCGCCGGCCTGGGTGAGGCCGTGCACCAGGGCGAGCAGTCCGCCGGTGACCGTGAGGGCGCCGGGCAGGTCGAGCCGGGGCCGGGCGGCGGGTGCGGGCTCCCGGATGACGACTGGCGCGACGAGGACGACGGCGAGCGCGACGGGGACGTTGAGGAAGAACGCCCAGCGCCAGGAGAGCAGGTCGGTCAGTACTCCGCCGAGGACGGCGCCGGTGGTGAACCCCGCGGACATGAGAGCGCCGTTGATGCCCAGTGCCTTCTGCCGCAGCGGGCCTTCGGGGAACGCCGTGGTGAGCAGGGAGAGCCCCGCGGGTGTCGCGGCGGCCGTGGCCAGGCCCTGGGCGACGCGGGCGGCCAGGAGCACCCCCGGGCTGGTGGCCAGGCCGCCGACGAGGGAGGACAGGCCCAGCAGCGCGAGGCCGGCTATGAAGATCCTCTTGCGGCCGACCAGGTCGCTGATGCGGCCGAGGAAGAGGGTGAAACCGGCGGCGGCGAGTGCGAACGAGGTGGCTATCCACTGCAGGTCGGCGAGGGGGAAGCCGAGCCCGTCGCCGATCGCGGGCAGCGCGACGTTCAGGATCGAGAAGTCGACGGCCAGCATGAACTGGGCGACCAGCAGCACGGCCAGGATCACCTTCAGCCGCCCGGTGAGCTGCCGGGGTGCGGCCATCGGCTCCGGCACCGCCCTGACGTCGGGGGTCGGCGAGGTCGACTCCGGCGTTGTTGTAGGCATGACAGGACTTCCTTCCGGTGGACCGCTGCGGTCGAGGGTGCGGCGGGCGGTGCGGCGGATGCGTGATGCGTCCAGGGCGGGGCGCCGAGAATGTAACGGGACTGGTGTTCCGTTATGCCCGCGAAGGTAGCACGAGAAAGCCTTTAAAGGAACCACCGTTCCGATAATGCTGGTCGGTCAGTGTCCGGGAGCGAACTGTCCCGGTCGGCCTGTGCGCGGGCGGACGGTCGCCTGATTCGCGACGGCGCCTGCCTGCCGGTCCGCAGTCACCGGGGCGGCAGTGGGCGGTCCGGGTGCGGAGGGCCTCCGCCGGGCGGTGGCGCACGAACCCGGGGAGCGCGGCGGCAGGGGCGACGCAGGGGTGCGCAGGGCGGCGGTCCGCCGCCGGGGTCGACGATGCCGTGACCACCGGTCGGCGGGCCGTGGGGTCAGCCCGCCGAGCGGTGGCGATTGGTGCCGCGCGTGGGGCGGGCGTGCCGTGAAGGGTGTGTGGGGACCGGTGGCAGGTCGAGCTGTCGGACGAGCTGGTGGAAGCAGAGCAGCGCCGTGATGGGCGGCAGGCCGGCCACCGCGATGCCCGCCGGGGTGGGCGGGGCGTCGGCGACGCACAGCAGGGAGGCGACGGCGGCGAAGAAGAGGACGACCAGCCAGGAGTGCACCGTACGGCGGCGGTAGGCCCGGGTGCGCAGAATCGAGAGCGTGGCCGCGACCCAGGGGGCGTAGATCAGCAGCGGCCAGGCGTGCGCGACTCCCGGGGGCGCCGACTCCTGGGCGAGGTCGTAGAGCGACGGGTAGGACGCCTTGGCGCCCAGGAAGCTGACCAGGAGGACGATCATGGCGGTGAGCGTGACCGAGAAGGCGCTCAGGACCCGCCGCCAGCTCAGTTCTCCCCGCTGTTGCTGCTGCTTCGCCCGCTCCAGGGGGCGTTCCTTGCGGTGCCGGGCCCGGGTGGCCGCACCGGAGGAGTCCGCCAGGCGCTCCTGCTCGACCGTGTCGAGGAACCGGGCGAGTTCGGCGTCCAGGTCCCCGTGGTGGTCGGTCTGCTCGCCGCGCTCGGGGTGCGGCGAGCCGAAACGGGTCAGCCCGAGGGTCCCGGTGTCGGTGGGGTCCAGTCGCACGGCGTTGTCGTTCCTGACCGGCGCGGCCCCCCAGGTGTGGGCCGGGTGCACATCCGGTTCAGCCGGTTTTCTCCGCCCGGGGAAGCCGGTGTCCGGATCAGGGGGTACGTAGGACGTGTACGAGTGCGACGTCTCGGTCAAGACTGAACTCTCTTCTCTGCGGGCAGGTTCAGACGACTGTGTCGAGACCGGTCCCGCACGCGCATGACGCCCTTGGTGGTGACCGACGCCGCGTCGCCCCGGTCGTCCGCGCCGACCAGCGAGGGCGGATGACGGGGATGACCGTCTCGGGTACATCCCGGTCAACGAATGCTCCAGCCGGCGGAAACCCCTGTGTGCAGTACTCAGACTTATGAGTATGCGGTTTTCCGCACGTATGTCACTCCTGCGTGGAGCAGCCGGAAGAGAGTCGGATGTGCAGGATGTCGTTTCACCGGATTTACGACCGCACCATGCGGCGCGTGGCCTCCCCGCTCGCTGCGGCGGATGCGCGATTCCGCCGGGCAGGAAGAGGAGCCGGCGGCAGTTCTCCCGGACGCCGGTAGCCTGGGGCTCCGCCGTCCGAGAGAGCTGCCGCCCCATGACCGAACCGTCCGCCGCGCGTGACGCGTACACGCACGAAGAGTGCGCGCAGGCCGGCCGCGCTGACGGTCATGCGCACGACCAGCCCGCGCGGCGCGAGCCGGCGCCCCGCGGCCCCTGGGGGGCACTGGTCGAGGCGGTGCGGTGCCCCGTCTGCGGCGACTCCCTGGCAGTGGCGGAACGATCGCTGCGCTGCCCGAACCGGCACACCTTCGACATCGCCCGGCAGGGATACGTCAGCCTGCTCTCCGGGGCCAAGCGCACCGCGAACGCCGACAGCGCGGCCATGGTGCTGGCCCGCACGGCCTTTCTGGAAGCCGGGCACTACGCGCCGCTGACCGGAGCGCTGGCCCGGACCACCGCCGCGCTCGGCCTCCCCGCGGAGGGCGCGGGGGGCACGGTGCTGGACGCCGGGGCGGGCACCGGGCACTACCTCGCCGCCGTCCTGGAAGCCCTGCCCGGCGCGGTCGGGCTGGCGCTCGACGCGTCGCCCCACGCGCTGCGCCGGGCCGCACGGGCCCACCCGCGTGCGGGCGCGGCCAGTTGGGACGTCTGGCGGCCGTTCCCGGTCCGGGACGGCTGCGCGGACATCGTGCTGAACGTCTTCGCGCCGCGCAACGGCGCGGAGTTCCGCAGGGTGCTGGGGCCTCGCGGGGCGCTGGTGGTGGTCACGCCGACCGGGCGGCATCTGCGGGAACTGCGTGGCGCGCTCGGCCTGCTGGAGGTCGACCCGGACAAGGCCGAGCGCCTGGAGCGCACCCTGTCCGGGCACTTCGCGCCGGAGCGGACCGAGGACCTGGAGTACCCCCTCGAACTGTCCGCCGCGGACGTGGCGAACCTCGCCGCCATGGGACCGGCCGCGCGGCACGTCGAGCCGGAGGAACTGCGGGAGCGGGCCGCCGCACTGGGGGAACGGGTGCAGGCCACGGCGTCGTTCGGCATCTCGGTGTACCGGCCGCTTCCCCCCGCCGGCTGATCCGTTCCGCCGGCACCGCCCGCCCCGGCGCGGCGAGCGGCCGACCGCCGCGTCCGGTCCGCCGCTTCCCGGCCGCCGCGCTCCGGGGCGCGGCGCTCCCGTCTGCCGCTTCCCGGCCCGCCGCCTCCCCGTGCCGTGCGGTGGCCTCCGCTACGCGGCCCGCGGCGCTCCCGCCTGCCCGGGTGCGTTCGCCGCAGCGGCCCGCTTGAGGCGGTCGGGGGTGGCGGCCAGGACGTCGTCGAGCAGACCGCGCGAGGTGTGCAGGGCCTCGATCTCCGCGGTCATCCGGTCGCGTTGGGCGAGCAACTGCCCCACCAGGTCGGGGCAGGTCGGCACGAGGCGATCAGCCTCGTCCCGCAGGCACGGCAGGATCTGCGCGATCGCCGAGGTCGACAGCCCCGCCGACAGCAGGCAGCGCACCCGGCGCACCGTGTCGACATCCGTCTCGCGGTACTCGCGGTAGCCGCTGGGCAGCCGCTGCGGGCTCAGCAGACCCTGCTTCTCGTAGTAGCGCAGCAGCCGCTCGTGGACGCCGGTACGGCGCACCATCTCCTTCATCCGCACGGCACGTCGACCTCCTCGGAGCCGCCGGAGGCATCCCGCCCCGGACGCGGCTTGACTCTGACACCGATGTCGGAGTTTAGCTTCTGGAGCATGACCGAGAAGCACACCGCGGCCGCGGCCGCATTCCCGACCCTGGATGTACACGTGCACGGCAGCGGCCCCGCACTGCTGCTCGCACACGGCGCCGGCGGAGGGATCGAAGCCAACTTCGGGCACGTACGGGACGATCTGGCGTCCGATCACACGCTGATCGGACCGCACTACCCGGGTGCCGGAGGCACGCCCCGGGCGGCGGCGCCGCTCGACCTGGACACGCTGGCGGACGCCCTCGTGCAGGCCGCGGTCTCGCGGGGGCACGAACACTTCACCGTGCTGGGGGAGTCCCTGGGGACGGTGGTCGCTCTGCGGGCCGCGGCGCGGCATCCGGAGCGGGTGACCGGGCTCGTGCTGACCGCCGGGTTCGCGGTGGCCGACCCGCTCCTGGAGTTCGCCGCCGCCCTCGTCACCCGCCTGGGGCGGGCCGGGGAGTGGGACGCGGTCGCGCGCGTCGCCACCCAGTCCGCGCTGTCGGACGGCGAACTCGGCGCACTCACCGCCGAGACGCTGGAGGACGCCGTCGCGGCGACCCGGGAGGGGCTGCCGCCGGGCACGGTGGACCACTTCGACCTGGTGCGCCGGGTCGATGTGCGCGGCGATCTCGCGAACCTCCGGGTGCCCGCGCTGGTGGCGGTGCCCACCGGTGACCGCCTCGTCCTGCCCGACAGCTCCCGCAGGCTCGCCGCCGCCCTTCCGGACGCCGCCCTGGTGGAGATCCCGGGCGGCGCCCATGTCCTGGGCGAGCAGGACCGCAAGGTGTGGCTCGGGCATGTGCGGGAGTTCCTCGCCGGGCTGCCGGAGGGCGCGGCGCGTACCGCTCAGCAGCCGCCGCAGTTGTAGTAGGTGACGTCCCAGTGGTTGCCCTCGCGGTAGTAGATGTTGCCCGAGGCCGACTTCCACTTGGAGCCGCCGATGGAGGTGAAGGCCCCGGTGATGTAGTTGTCCAGGCAGCTCGAGAGGGACATGTCGAGCTTGTAGCCGTTCCAGTGGCTGTAGGTGCCGGAGGCGTGCCCCGTCTCCGTGCCGCCGGTCAGCCGGACGGCACAGCCGGACGCCCTCTTGAGGGTGACGGCGCCGTCCGCGGTCTGCGACCGGAGCCCCTGGAACGAGGTGCAGGTGGAGTTGTTCCGGTCCGAACAGCCGCCGCTGGACGTCCAGGTGATCCCGGCGGACCGGAAGATGGACGTCGCCTGGGAGTGCGTCAGCTTCGCGAGGAGCTGCGGGCTCCCGGCGGCCCGCGTGGGGCTCTGCTGGGTCGCGGGGGACGCCTGTGCCGCCTGCGCGTTCACCGGCGCGGTCAGCGCCAGTGCGGCGGCCGCGGCGGCGCCGAGGAGTGCGGTCCGAGCGTGGCGAGTGGGTCTCATGGGTGCCTGCCTTCCCGAGGGACGGGGTGGGGGGTGCACGACTCGCGGAGTGTCGGGGGCGGTGGTCGGGCGTCAACGTAGCGGCATGGCAGGGGCATGTAAACAATGTCCCCGAGTGGTACGGCCATTGGCGGTCAGGGCGTCCCTGGGACACGCTCCGGGCGCCGCGGAGCGGCGGCGGGCCCGGTTCAGGGCAGCAGCTTCAGCCCCACCGCACCGCCGACGATCAACAGCAGGCACAGCAGCCGTGCCACGGAGACCGCGTCCCCCAGCACGGCCATCCCGTAGAGCGCCGTGCCGACGGCGCCGATCCCCACCCACACCGCGTACGCGGTGCCCAGCGGAATCTGCGAGACGGCGTACGACAGGCCCGCCATGCTGGCCGCGAGTGCGACCAGGAAGAGCACCGAGGGCCACAGCCGGTGGAAAGTGTCCGACGCCTCCAGAGCGGTCGCCCACAGCGTCTCCAGGCACCCGGAGACGATCAGTACGCCCCACGCCAGGCCCATCCGGTACTCCCTCGCTCCGCGCGCCCTGCCGATGCCACCGGGGCCCGGCGTCCGGACTCGGTCCCGCCCCCGAAGCCCCGGCCTCGCCGGTGCTCCGGGCGCCATCCGCCCCGTCGGCCCCGCCGACCGCGGCCGGTCTCCGCTAGCGCCGCCACCAGTGCGTCTCGCGGCCGCTCGCCCGTTCCCTCTCGCCCTCGCCGAAGCGCCCCGGCTCGTGCCCCGTGGTCGCGGATCCGGTGGGCGCGTCGGAGGCGTTGGGACACGACTGGGGCTTCGAGAGGATGTCCTCGACCTCCTGCCGCACCGCGGCCGCCAGATAGTGGCTGACACCCGGTCCCAGCGCCTCCCGCACGGCACCTGTGGAGGTCTCCTTCACATCGGCCACCACCACCGTGCTCGCGGGCGGGATCTCCGCGGTGAGCTCCTCCAGCCCCTCGTTCGTCTCCACGACCCGGCGGGCGTCGTGGCCGCCGCCGATCAGGCCCCCGGTGGTGAAGCCGAGCAGGGCACCCCGCGGCCCGCCCACCAGGCCCACCAGCGCACCGACGAGGCTGCCGACGGCGAACCCCGCGGCGCCGCTGATGTGGTCCACCTCGCCGAGGATCTCGGCGTGCCCGTTCGGGTCCCGGCTGATCACCCGGGCCTCCCGCAGGTCGAGCGCACCCTGGCTGTGGGCCCGCTCCAGCTTCTCCAGCGCGTGCTGTGCCGGCCCGGTTCCCCGGTCGGTGAAGTCGGCGCACACGATGTATTCCGTCATACGACCCACGATCCGCGCTCTCCCGGGCTCCGGCATCCCCAGTCCGGCGGCACCCGCGCGACCTGCGGATTCGTCCCGACGGCAGCCCTCGCGGCCCGGATCCTCGACCGGTCCCGTCCCGTCCGGTGCCGCGCCGCGCGATCCGTGCGGTGCTGCGACTGGCACCGGCGGGGTGCGGCGGGTGAGGGTGGCCCCATGAGCGTCGCGTTCCTCTTCCCCGGCCCCGACTCGCTGCGGGCCGGCATGCTGCACCGGCTGCCGGACACGGCCGCCTCGGCGACCGTGCTGGCCGAGGCCGAGTGGGACCATCCGGGCGGGGTCGCGGAGCTGGACACCGCCGAGGCGCTGGCCGGGTCCGAGGTGGCGCGGCACGTGAGTCTGCTGGTCGCCGGGGTGGCCGGTGCCCGGGCGCTGGTCGAGGACGAGGAGGTCCTCCCGGCCGCCGTGGCGGGCCACGGGCTCGGCGGCTACGCGGCGGCCGTCGTCGCGGGGCTCCTCACCTTCCCGGAGGCGCTGCGGGCGGTGCGGCTGCGCGCGGGACTCCTGGAGCGGGCGGAGGAGCCCCTGCACGATCTGGGCATCCGGATGGCACAGCACCTGGCCACGGTGCCGCGGCGGGCGCACACGCTGCCCTACGTGGCGGGCACCAGCGGTCTGTGCCTGCACGGCGACGCCAACGGGGTCTTCGACGACCTGGCCCGCTCCGTCGCGCTGCCGGTCCGGCACGAGGCCGTCACGGCGGCCCTGCGGGGGACCGGCGCCGACCGGTGGATCGAGCTGCCGCCCGGTCGGGCACTGACCGCGCGGCTGGCCGGGGGCGGGCCTGACGCGGTGGGGCCCGGGGTGCGGGTCGTCTCCGTCGAGGAGATCGGCATCGCACAGGCCGCCGACTTCGCCAGAGGCGTGACCGGGGATGTGAACGGGTTCGGGGATGTGACCGGAGAGGGCGCCGCGCCCGTCTGTTGACCGGGTTGTCGGACGGCCCGCAGGTTCCGGTGCGGTCAGTGGGTTCCGCGCAGCGGTTTGACGAAGCAGCGGCTCTCCCTGTGGAAGCGGTAGTGGCCGAACTTCGCGGGAGCCGGCATATATCCGGATGACGTGTACAGCGCGATGGCTTCCGGCTGCTGCAGCCCCGTCTCCAGCACCACGCGGGCGCGGCCCGCCTCCCGTGCGTCGTCCTCCAGCAACGCCAGGATCCGGCGTGCGAGGCCCTGGCCGCGCGCCTCGGGCACGACGAACATCCGCTTCAGCTCGGCGTCGCCGTCCGCGTAGTTCTCGTCCTCCTCGTCCGGCCCGTGCGCGGCGTCCCGCGCCCGCCAGGCGCCCGTCGCGACCGGCCGCTGTTGCGCGTCGTAGGCCAGCAGATACAGACCGCGCGGCGGCTGGAACATCGACGGGTCCAGCGGCGTCGCATCGCCTTCCGGATCGCCGTAGCGCAGCGCGTACTCCTGGAGCACGAGGTCGCTGAGCTTCCGGGCGTCCGGGTGGTCGTAACCGACGGGAACGATCTGCATGCGGGCATCGTAGAGCGGGCGGAAGCGCCGGGGGCCGGCCGGTCGGCCGCTGCGGGACGGACGCTTGCTCCGTGTCGTCGGTCACAGGCAGGGCAGCCCACCGCCGAGGGCGGGCGCCGCAGGCGTGGGGCGGCGACGACGGCGCGGTCGGTCGCGGGCCGCACCGGCATATGGTGCGAAGGACGCGCGTACCGATGAGGAGCATGTTGTGCACAAGGTGAGCACGGTCAACGTGAACGGATTGCGGGCCGCGGCCAAGAAGGGGTACGCGGAGTGGCTGGCGGCCACCGACGCGGACGTGGTCTGCCTCCAGGAGGTCCGCGCGGAGCCCGAGCAGCTGCCCGAGGCGGTGCGGCATCCGGAGGGATGGCACGCCTTCTGGGCACCGTCCTCGGCGAAGGGCAGGGCCGGGGTGGCGCTGCTCACCCGCCGGGAGCCCGACAGCGTGCGGGTCGGCTTCGGCACACCCGAGTTCGAGGAGTCCGGCCGGTACCTGGAGGCGGACCTGCCCGGTCTGACGGTCGCGAGCCTCTATCTGCCCTCGGGGGAGGTCGGCACCGAGCGGCAGGACGAGAAGGAGCGCTTCATGGCGGCGTTCCTGCCCTATCTGCGCGATCTGCGGGAGCGGGCGGCGGCGGCCGGGCGTGAGGTGCTGGTCTGCGGCGACTGGAACATCGCCCACCAGGAGGCCGATCTGAAGAACTGGCGCGGCAACAAGAAGAGCTCCGGGTTCCTGCCCGAGGAGCGCGCCTGGCTCTCCCGGGTCCTCGACCCGCAGGACGGCGGCTGCACGGATGTCGTGCGCGCGCTCCATCCGGAGGTCGCCGGCCCGTACTCGTGGTGGTCGTACCGGGGGCGCGCCTTCGACAACGACACGGGATGGCGGATCGATTACCACATGTCCACGCCGGGCCTGGCGGAACGCGCGGTGAAGGCGTACGTGGAGCGGGCCGCCACGCACGCCGAGCGGTGGAGCGACCATGCGCCGGTGACCGTCGACTACGGCGCCTGAGCCCGGCGGCTTCCGAAACGGGGCCTGAGCCCGGCTGTCTCCGGAACCGGTCCGCGCCTCTCCCCGGCCGGCGGCGGGTGCTCGTGACTCCGCGACGGGCGGCCGGGGCGTCGGCGGATGCCGCGGTCTTGTGCGGCCGGTACGGGCCGGGCCACCGTGGAGCCGGTGGGGCGAGGGCCCCGCCGTCCCCAGGGGAGGCCGCCATGGACGCTGCCGCGGAGTGCGGAGCCGAGGACGGGACGGGAGCGGACGGGACGGGGGCGGACGCCGGTGCCGTCGCCTTGCCCGCCACCCGGATCGGTGACGGTGCGCACCATGTGATCGCCGTGCACGGCTGGTTCGCGGACCGGCGTGCCTATGCTCCGGTGCTCGACGTGCTCGACCGCGCCACGTTCAGCTACGCCGTCCCCGATCTGCGCGGCTACGGGGAGGCGCGGGACATTCCGGGTGCCTGTACGGCGGGTGAGGCCGCGCGGGACGTGCTGGCGCTGGCGGACGCGCTGGGCTGGGAGCGGTTCTCGCTGGTCGGGCACTCGATGGGCGCGGCCGTGATGCAGCGGGTGGTGCTGGCGGCGCCCGGGCGGGTGCGGCGGATGGTGGGGATCGCGCCGGTGCCGGCGAGCGGGGTGCCGCTGCGGGGCGAGCAGTGGGTGCTGTTCGCGGAGGCCGCGCGGCGCCCGGCCAACCGCAGGGCGATCATCGACTACACCACGGGCAACCGCCGCCCGGACGCCTGGCTGGATCTGATGGTCGAGCGGTCGGTCTCGTGCACCGATCCGGCCGCGTTCCGCCGCTGGCTGGACTCCTGGGCCCTGGAGGACTTCCACGGGGAGGTGCGGGGCTGCCGGGTGCCGGTGCGGCTGGTGGTCGGGGACGGCGACCCCGTGCTGTCGGCCGAGGTGGTCCGCGCCACATGGCTGCGCTGGTACACGGCCGCCGAACTGGTGGAGTTGCCCGCGGCCGGTCACTATCCGCTCGACGAGACGCCGCTGGAGACCGTGCGAGCGGTGGAGGACTTCCTGCGCGCCGACGGGCGGCCCGGCGAGGCCCCGAACGGCGGCCCCCAAGACCCCGGCGACCCCGGCGGCCCCGGCGGGGTCCGCGCTCCGCGCGGGCGGGAGGGCGCGTGAGCGGCGCCGTTCCGGAACCCGGCGTACCGGGCCCTGCCTCCGCCGCTGCTTCTCCGGAACCCGCCCCGCAACCGGCCCCGGGCTCCGCCGCACCGGCCCCGGGCTCCGCCGCACCGGCCCCCGACCGGGACGTGTTCGATCCGCGCCGCTACGCGCGGGGGCTGCCGCACGAGGTGTTCCGTGCGCTGCGGGACGGCGAGCCGGTGGCCTGGCAGCCGGAGTACGAGGTGCTGGGCTGGCCCGCGGGGCCGGGGTTCTGGGCGGTGACGCGGCACGCGGACGTGCTGCGGGTGCTGCGTTCGCCCGGCGACTTCTCCTCGTACGAGGGCGCCACCCAGATCCGCGATCCGGCGCCGGAGGATCTGCCGTTCATCCGCCGGATGATGCTCAACCAGGATCCGCCGGCCCACAACCGGCTGCGCACTCTGGTCAGCCGTGCCTTCACCCGGCGCCGCGTGGAGCGGTTCGAGGCCCAGGTGCGGCAGCGGGCGCGCAGACTGCTGACGGGGGCGCTGCGGCAGGCGCGGGAGCGGGGGAGCTGCGATCTGGTCGCCGCCGTCACCGACGACTTCGCGCTGCTGAACCTCGCGGATCTGCTGGGGGTGCCCACCGGGGACCGGGGGCTGCTGCTGGAGTGGACCGAGCGGATCATCGGCTACCAGGATCCGGATCAGGCCCGTACCGTGCTCGGTCCGGACGGCCGTCCGGCCGATCCGCGGTCGCCGGCCATGCTCCAGGAGATGTTCGACTACGCGCGCCGGCTGGCGTCCCACAAGCGTGCGCATCCGGCGGACGATGTCATGACCGCGCTGGCGCACGGTTTGACGGGTGCCGAGCTGGAGATGTTCTTCTTCCTGCTGACGGTTGCGGGCAACGACACGGTGCGCAGTGCCGCCCCGGGCGGGTTGCTCGCACTGGCGCAGCATCCGCGCGCCCAGTGCACCCTGCGGGAGCTGGTGCGGGCCGGGCAGGTGCGGGCGCAGGCGGTGGCGGTGGAGGAGCTGCTGCGCTGGCACACCCCGGTGCTCAGTTTCCGGCGCACCGCGGTCCGGGATCTCGAACTGTCGGGGCGGCGGATCGGCGCGGGCGAGAAGGTGGTGGTCTTCCACGCGTCCGCCAACTATGACGAGCGGGTCTTCGACGCGCCGCACACGCTGGATCTGGCCCGTGCGCACAATCCGCACGTGGCGTTCGGTGCGGGTCCGCACGTGTGCATGGGTGCCCATTTCGCGCGCCTCCAGTTGCGTGTTCTGCACCAGGAGGCGGCGCGGCTGCTGCCGCCGTACGAGCTGCTGCAGCAGGGGGAGGGGCCGGGCAGGTGCGCCGGCTAGTCTCCAACTTCATCCACGGGATCAAGGCACTGCCGGTCCGGCTGTCCGGTGCCTAGCCAGTCCTCCAGCTCGGCGCGTACCCGCCGGTCCAGGGCCAGGCCCAGTTCCGCCTCGACGATCTGTTTGGCGGTCGGTGCCAACTGGGTGAGCAGGTCGTTCAGCTCGGCCGGATCGGTGGACTGCTGCCGGGGCAGCAGATGGGTGCGGAAGAGGCGGGCGAAGGTGGCGGCGATCTCGTCGGTCTGGGTGCGCAGTTCGCGGGCCGCGGCCAGTACGTCGGCCAGCGGGATGCCCTTGGCGACCAGTTCGGCTGAGCCGTCCAGCAGCCGGCGGCTGGTGTGGACGAATTCGTCGCCGTCGACGGCCACGTAGCCGAGGTCCAGGGAGTCGGCCAGGTTCTCGGGGGTGACCTCGCCCTGGAAGCGGTCGGCGAGTTCCTCCGGGGTGAGCCGGACGGGGATCTCCTCGGAGAAGGGGGTGACCACCGCGCTGTCCAGGCCCATGACCTCGGCGGCGGTGCGGACGTCGCGGCCCTTCTCGAAGGCGTCGAGCAGGTCGGCGATGCCGCCGAGGGTGTGGCCGCGGGCCAGCAGCGCGGTGATGCTGCGCAGCCGCGCGAGGTGGTGGTCGTCGTACCAGGCGATGCGGCCCTCGCGGCGGGGCGGCGGGAGGAGTTTGCGTTCGCGGTAGAAGCGCAGGGTGCGGGTGGTGATTCCGGCGGCCGCGGCCAGTTGGTGGGCGCGGAACTCCCGCTGCCCGGCGGTTGGCCCACCGGCCGGGTCCTCGGCGGGTGGGCCGGCTCCGTCGGTCGTGTGTTGCTCGTTCGCGCTCGCCACGTCTCCCAGCCTAGGTCGTGTCGGCGGAGTCTCCGCCGTCCTGCGGGCGGACGACGCTGCGTCGGGGGCGGTTCCGGGCCGGGCGCCGGGCGCGGCCGTCTCGGTGCGACCGCCGGTAACTTTCCTCGCGCCGACCCCTACCCATGAGTATGCGACTGCCCTACTCTCATGACTGTGCCAGTGATTACTGGCACGATTCGGGGTCCGCGGTGCGCGAGCGCGGCAGGACGCGACACCCACGACGCAGCACGCGACAGATCCGGGAGGCGGCGGCATGGCGGCCGAGCACGAGCAGGAGCACGTACGGGTGGCGGTGATCGGCACGGGGTTCGGCGGCCTGGGAGCCGCCGTACGACTGCGCCGCGCGGGGACGACGGACTTCGTCGTCCTGGAGCGCCGGGAAGCCGTCGGCGGCACCTGGCACGACAACACCTATCCGGGATGCGCGTGCGACATCCCCTCGCACCTGTACTCCTTCTCCTTCGCGCCCAACGCCGACTGGCCGCGCAGCTTCTCGCCCCAGCCGGACATCCGCGCCTACCTGGAGCAGGTCGCCGACACCTTCGGGCTGCGCCAGCACATCCGCTTCAACACCGAGGTGCAGCAGCTGAGCTGGGACGCGGAGGAGCTGCACTGGCGGGTGGAGACCTCCGCGGGCACGCTCACGGCCGACCTGGTCGTCTCCGCCACCGGACCGCTCTCCGAGCCCAAGCTGCCCGACATCCCCGGCCTGGACTCCTTCGAGGGGAAGGTCTTCCACTCGGCCACCTGGGACCACGACTACGACCTGCGGGGCAAGCGGGTGGCGGTGGTCGGCACCGGCGCCTCGGCGATCCAGATCATCCCCGCCATCCAGCCGGTCGTCGGCGAACTGACCGTCTTCCAGCGCACCCCGGCCTGGGTGCTGCCGCGCAACGACCGCCGTATCAGCGCCACCGAGCGGAAACTGCACGCCCGCTTCCCCGCCACCCAGAAGCTGCGCCGCTTCGCACTGTGGGGCGTACGGGAGCTGGAGACGCAGGTCTTCGCCAACCACCCGAACCTGCTGCCCGCCGTGGAGAAGATCTCCAAGCTGCACATGAAGCGTGCGGTCAAGGACCCCGAGCTGCGCCGCAAGCTGTCGCCGGACTACCGCGTCGGCTGCAAGCGCACGCTGCTGTCCGACGACTACTATCCGGCCCTCGCGCAGCACAACACACACGTCGTCGACTCCGGCCTCAAGGAGGTCCGCGGCAACACGCTGGTCTCCGCGGACGGCCGCGAGGTGGAGGTCGACGCGGTGGTCTTCTGCAGCGGCTTCCACGTCTCCGACATGCCGCTCGCCCACCTGGTCAAGGGGGCCGACGGGGAGACGCTGGCCGAGGCGTGGGCCGAGGACGGGATGAACGCGCTGCGCGGGACGACCGTGGCCGGCTTCCCCAACTTCCTGTTCGTCATCGGGCCGAACACCGGCCTGGGTACCAGCTCGATGGTGCTGATCATCGAGGCACAGCTCAACTACCTGGTCGACTACCTGCGGAAGCTGGACACCCTCGGCGGCGGCGAACAGGCCGCACTGGACGTCCGGCCGATCGCGCAGCACACCTACAACGCCAAGCTGCGCGAACGCATCGCCTCCAGCGTCTGGGAGACCGGCTGCACGAGCTGGTACCTGGACGCGCAGGGCCGCCCGGTGGCCGTGTGGCCCGGCACCACGGCCGAGTTCCGCAAGGCCACCCGGGAGGTGTGGCTGGAGGAGTACGAAGTGCTGCGCCCCGGCGGCGCGGGTGCGGCCCGCCGCAAGGCGCCGCTGCTCGCGGGGAGCACGAACCGGGGCGCGGCCACCGGCGCCTTCCACGCGGCGGAGGACATGCCCACTGCGGCGCGGAGCGGCAGTGCCGCCGCGGCCCGCCGCGACACCGCGGAGGACGTGCGATGAGCCGCATTCTGCAGGGACTCACCGGGCGCTACGCGCCGCCCGCGCCGGCGCGCGAGCTGACGGCACGCTCCGGGGACGGGGTGCGCTTCCCCGTCGAGGTGCACGGCCGGGCCGGCGACCCCGCGGTCGTCCTCGCCCACGGCTGGACCTGTTCGACGCTGTTCTGGGCGCCGGTCATCCGGGACCTGACCGCGGGCGGCCACCGCGTCGTGGTCTACGACCAGCGGGGGCACGGCCGCAGCCCGGCCCCCGCGACCCCGATGGCGTGCAGCACCGCCATGCTCGCCGACGACCTGTGTGCCGTCCTGGAGGCGGCGCTGGAGCCGGGGGAGCGCGCCGTCATCGGCGGCCACTCGATGGGCGGCATGACGATCATGGCAGCGGCGGGCCGGCAGCGGCTGCGCGAGCACGGCGCCGCGCTGCTGCTGTGCAGCACCGGAGCGCAGCATCTGACGGGGCAGGCCCGGGTGCTGCCGTTCCGCTCGGAGCGGGTGCGCGCGGTCGCGCACCGCGCGCTGCTGGGCTCCTCCGCGCCGCTGGGTCCCGTCACCCCGCTGACCCGCAAGGCCCTCGCCTACGGCACGCTCGGGCCCCGGCCCGAGCGGGACGCCGTCGAGGCGACCGCCCGCATCGTGCACGCCTGCCCCACCCGGGTGCGGTCGGCGTGGGGCGGGGTGCTGGCCGGACTCGACCTGTCGGCCAAGGTGCCGCACCTGGACGCGCCCACCGCCGTCGTCGCCGGCACCCACGACCGCCTCACCCCGCTCCCGCACGCCCACCGGATGGCCGCCCTGCTCCCGGACTGCACGGGCGTGCACCAGCTCGAAGGGCGCGGGCACATGACGCCGCTGGAGGAGCCCGGGACGGTCGCCGAGGTCCTGGCCGGGCTCGCCCGGGACCACCTCGCCACCGCCGGGCGCGCGGCGAAGCCGTCGAAGAAGAAGGAGAAGAGCGCATGAGCAGGGTCGCACTGGAGGGGCAGGTCGCCGTCATCACGGGTGCGGCGCGCGGCGTGGGGGCGCTGCTCGCGCGGAAGATGGCGGCGCGCGGCGCCAGGATCGCCCTCGTCGGGCTGGAGCCGGACGAACTGGAGCGGGTGAGCGCGTCCCTGCACACCGAATCGGCGCACTGGCACGCCGACGTCACCGACCACGAGGCGATGGCCCGGGTCGCACGCGAGGTCAAGGCGCACTTCGGGAAGGTCGACATCGCCGTCGCCAACGCCGGGGTGGCCACGGGCGGGCCGTTCATGGACTCCGACCCGGTCGCCTGGCGCCGGGTCATCGAGGTGAACCTCATCGGCGGCGCCGTCACCGGCCGGGCCTTCCTGCCCGTACTGCAGGAGTCGCGCGGCTACTTCCTGCAGATCGCCTCGCTCGCGGCGATCACCCCGGCGCCGATGATGACGGCGTACTGCGCCTCCAAGTCCGGTGTGGAGGCGTTCGCGCACAGCCTGCGCGCCGAGGTCGGGCACAGCGGAGTCGGGGTCGGCGTCGGCTATCTGAGCTGGACCGACACCGACATGGTGCGCGGCGCGGACGCGGACGAGGTGATGCGCGACGTACGGCAGCGGCTGCCGTGGCCCACCAACAAGACCTATCCGCTGGGCCCGGCCGTCGACCGGCTCGTCGCGGGCATCGAGCGCCGGTCCCCGCATGTGTACGGGCAGTGGTGGCTGCGCGGGATGCAGGGCATCCGCGGCTACCTCGCCCCGCTGATCGGCGGTCCCCTCGGGCAGCGCGAGATGAAGGCCGTCGCCGCCCGGCTGGAGTCCTCCGGCGGGGTGGCCACCGGGCTCGTCGGCGCGGGCGGAGAGGCGGACGAGAAGGCCCGCGCGGAGCGCTGACGCCTCCGGAAGCGCTGTCCCATGCCGGGGCGCACCGGCATCCGGACACGCTGCGGCTTCCTGCCGCCGTCACGGGGCAGGAAGCCGCGGCATGCCGATTCGGCGCCTGAGCAGTGCACCACCGGGCCCGCGGAGATTGCCGCCGGGCAGGGGGTGGGCCG
>NZ_ALAP01000099.1 GCF_000280905.1 Streptomyces sp. AA1529
ATCGTCCAGCGCGGCTGCGACCACGCACACCGACTGAAAGGAGCACCCCGGATGGCACCCTTCCCGACCATCCACCGAGCCTTCGCCGAGCAGGCGGAGCGGCGGCCGGACAAGGCCCTCTTCGAACTGCCCGGCGGGCGGGTCCTCACCTACGGCGACACCGCGACGGCCGTGCGCCGGATCGCCGCCCGGCTCGTCGCCGACGGCGTCGTCCCGGGCGACCGGGTCGCCGTGCAGGTGGAGAAGTCGCCGGAGGCCGTCGCGCTGTATCTGGCGACGCTGCGGATCGGCGGGATCTTCCTGCCGCTCAACCCCGCCTACACCGGTGCGGAGACGGACTACTTCCTCCAGGACGCCGAGCCCCGGGTGCTCGTGTGCGCTCCGCGGCGCCGAGCCGCACACGCGCACCACGAAGCGACCGGACTCGTGATCGAGACGCTGGGCACCGACGGCGACGGCAGCCTCCTCGACGCCGCGGACGACGGCGGTGCCCGGCAGGCACACGAGGCCGCTGCCGGCGACCCGGCGGCGATCCTGTACACCTCCGGCACGACCGGCCGCTCCAAGGGCGCTGTGCTCACCCACGGCAATCTGACCGCCAACTGCGAAGCGCTGCTGGAGAGCTGGCGCTTCACCGCGGAGGACCGGCTGATCCACGCCTTGCCGGTCTTCCACATCCACGGGCTGTTCGTCGCGGCGAACATGGCGCTGACTTCCGGTGCCTCCATGCACTACCTGCCGAAGTTCGACCCGGACGAAGTCCTTGACCTGCTGCCGACGGCCACGGTGCTGATGGGTGTGCCCACCTTCTACACCAGACTGCTGAGGAACGAGCGTCTCACCCGGGAGTCCTGCGCCGCCATGCGGCTCTTCGTCTCCGGCTCGGCCCCGCTCCTCGCGAGCGACCACGCGGCGTTCGAGGCCCGTACCGGCCACGCCATCCTGGAGCGCTACGGGATGACGGAGACCGGCATGAACGCCACCAACCCCTGCACCGGCGGCCCCCGCAAGCCCGGTACGGTCGGCAGGCCGCTCCCGGGCACCGAGATCCGGGTGGTGGACGCCGGAACCGGCCGGGTACTGCCCCACGGCGAGGTCGGCAGCATCGAGGTCCGCGGCCCCAACGTCTTCACCGGCTACTGGCGGATGCCCGAGAAGACCGCCTCGGAGTTCCGTGCCGACGGGTTCTTCGTCACCGGCGATCTGGGCCGCTTCGACGAGGACGGCTATCTGAGCATCGTCGGCCGGAGCAAGGACCTGGTGATCTCCGGTGGTTACAACATCTACCCCAAGGAGGTCGAGGAACTGCTCGACGCCCACCCGCAGGTGCTGGAGTCCGCCGTGATCGGGGTTCCCCACCCCGACTACGGCGAGACCGTGGTCGCCGTCGTCGTCCCGGTCCCGGGGCAGCGGCCACGGGAGGGCGAACTGCTGGACTTCGTCGCGGGCGATCTGGCCCGGTTCAAACACCCGCGCGCCGTACGCGTCGTCGAGTCGCTGCCGCGCAATGTCATGGGCAAGGTGCAGAAGGCCGAACTGCGCGAACGCTACGGCGACCTGTTCGCCGGGGTGGACGCCTGACCCCCTGGCCGGCCACCCCCCCCATGTCCCCACACCCCGCGGCGCGTCCCGCCTCGGCGGGTTCCACGCCCCATCAGGGGCCGCCGAGCGGACCGATGAGCCGGTCGGCCCGGCCGCTTGATTTTCCGGTTTCAACAGTCTCTCAGTGCGGAGAAGACGATGGTTATCCATGGAGTGGCAGCACTGGCGTTGTGCATGCTCGCGGGCACGCTCGTCGGTGAGGTGCTCGGCGCCGCTGTCGGTGTCGACGCCAACGTCGGCGGAGTCGGGTTCGCCATGATCATGCTGGTGCTGGCCACCAGTTGGCTCCGGAGGAAGGGCTGGTTCCCCGAACCCAGTGAGCAGGGAGTGCTCTTCTGGAGCGCGCTGTACATACCGATCGTCATCGCCATGGCCGCCACCCAGAACGTGGTCAAGGCGGTCACCGGCGGTCCGATGGCCATCCTGGCGGGCCTCGCCGCGCTCGTCGCGGGAGGCGCTCTGGTACCGGTGCTGGGGCGGATGGGCGGGACGGCGGAGCCGCTGCCGCCGCAGGCCGCCGAGGAAAAGCAGGAGGTCTGAGATGGACACGCTCGTCTCCGTCTTCGAGGACAACGGTCTCCTGGCGGCCTTCGCGCTGATCGGCGGACTGATGATGCTCTCCGGCTGGCTCTCGAAGGCCCTGACCCGGGGCCGGTTGCAGGGGTCCGCCATCGCCATCCTGCTCGGGCTGGTGCTCGCCTACTGGGGAGGTGCGGCGACCGGCGGCGAGGACGGGCTGGCCGACTTCGCCGCGTTCTCCGGGCTGAGCCTGATGGGCGGCGCGATGCTGCGGGACTTCGCCATCGTCGCCACCGCGTACGGCGTCGACCTTCAGCAGATCAAGCGGGCCGGACCGGCGGGCGCGCTCTCGGTCCTGCTGGGAGTGCTCGTCTCGTTCGTGGCGGGGTCCGTCGTCGCGGCGGCCTTCGGCTACACGGACGCCGCGTCGATGGCGACCATCGGTGCCGGTGCGGCCACCTACATCGTCGGTCCGGTGACCGGCACGGCGGTGGGCGCCAGTTCGGAGGTCATCGCCCTTTCGGTGGCGGCCGGACTGGTGAAGTCCGTCGTGGTGATGGTGGGGACGCCGCTGATCGCCCCCATGATCGGTCTGAACAACCCGAAGACCGCGATGGCCTTCGGCGGCCTGATGGGCACCACCTCCGGCGTGGCGGGCGGCCTGGCGGCCACCGACAAGCGGCTGGTGCCCTACGGCGCCATGACGGCCACCTTCTACACCGGCGTGGGCTGCCTGCTCGGCCCCTCGCTGCTGTACGTGACGCTGCGGGCGATCGTCGGCGGATGAGGCGGCCGGCCGTCGCGGTCCCGTGCGCCCACCGCCGGTCCCCTCCGGCGGTGGTGCGCGGGGAAGAGGCGCGCCGCCGGGCCGTGAGCGCAGGTCCCCGTCCGTCCTGTGAGGTGGACGCCGGTGCTGCCCCGCCGGACCGGCGGGGCAGCACCGGCACGGGGTCCGCTACCCGGTGGTGAGGGCGGTGGCCAGCTCCTCCAGGTCCTGCGTCCGCAGGTCGAAGGTGTCGCCCGGCGCCGGCGGATCCCCGGCCGGCCGCCGGACATAGGCGGTGCGCATCCCGGCCGCCTGGGCGCCCCGGAGGTCCCAGGCGTGGGCGGCGACCATCAGCACCCGCTCCGCCGGGCAGCCCGCCGCGTCGAGCGCGAGCTGGTAGACCTCGGGTGCGGGCTTGTAGGCGCGGGCGTCCTCGGCGGACAGCGCCTGGTGCCAGCGCAGGCCGGCGAACTGGTTGAGGCGGGGGAGCACGGCGCGGCCGGCGTTGGAGAGACCCAGCACGGGGAAGCGCCGCGCGATGCGGGCGAGCCCGGTCTGCGAGTCCTCCCACGGGGGCAGTCGCCGCCCCGCGGTGGCCAGCCGCTCGACGGCCGCCGGATCGGCGACTCCGGCGCGGTCGGCCACCCGGTGTGCCGCCTCGCGGTCGATGACGTCGGTGCCCGCATAGGAGCGGCGCCCCTCCCGGATGCGGTCCTGCTCGTGCGCGACGTGCTCGTGCCACACCGTGAGCAGCCGGTCCGCGGCCGCGTCGTCGGTGCCGGGCACCGCCTCGCGGACGGCGGCCCGGAGGCCACCGGGCTCGTCGACCATCGTTCCGAGCACGTCGAATACGACGACCTCGATGTCGGGTGTCTCGGCCATCCGGTCTCCTGCTCCCTGGTGCCGGGCCGACGGTGGGCCCGGCGCTTTCACGGACACCGGTGCGCCTGCGGCCCGTCCGGGTGTCCGCGCACGTTCCGCGTGGCTGCGGACGGCGTGCGCGGCGGACGGTCCGGCGCACCGGACGCCTCCGTCACCGGTTCAACTGGTGACGGAGACTGTCCGGCGATTGTTGCGCCGCAACGCGTCACCGGTCAAGATGGTGATGTGAGATTCGCATTCGTCAGCGGCAATCCGGCCCTGGACCTGGTGGGCACCGTGGGGTACCGGCGGGACGAGCCCGTGGACCTGCTGGACGCCCCCGCCGCCCTTGAGCAGTGGGTCCTGGAGTGCGAGGAGCTGCCCGATCATGTGACCGCCGACGCCGCGGACCTCGCCTCCGCGCTGCGGCTGCGGGAGGCGGTCCACCGGCTGGCGCTCGACCGCCTGGCGGGCCGCCCCTTCGCGCCGGCCGAGCTGGACGTCGTCAACACCGCCGCCGCCGGGCCCCTACCCGCGGTCGAACTAGGCGACGGAGGTCTGCGCCGGTCGGGGGACCTGCGCTCCGCGCTGGTCCAGGTCGCCCGCAGTGCGGTCACGGTGCTCGCCGACCGCAGTGTGCCGCTGAAGGAGTGCGGCCGCGCGGGCTGCACCCGCCTCTACCTCGACCGCTCCCGCGGTGCGCGGCGCACCTGGTGCGGTATGGACGCCTGCGGCAACCGCGTCAAGGCCGCCGCCTACCGCGCCCGCCGGCAGGCGGCCCGGCACGGCCCCGAGGCGGCGAGCCGGTCAGGGGCGGCCCCGGGGCCGGAGGGCGCGGGGTAGAACGCGCGGAGCAGGCGGCACAGGCGCCGGTCGCTTCGCGCGCGGTCGAGCGCCCGTAGCGGCCCCCCACGACCGCCGGCGCCGCCGTCCCCGTGCCGTTGCCGCGCTTGCTCCCGGCTGCGGCGCACCCGGCGACCGCGTCGCGGAGCCGTTCGGACGCACGCGTCGGCGCGTCGCTGCGGTGTCCGCCGCCCCGCTTGCGAGTCTGGGAGGGGCGACGCGTCCGACGGAGCGGCCGGCGGCTCGGCGGGCCCTCGGCCCCGTGTGATCCGGCCCGCCGCCGGAGTGCGGACATGCGGGAACGGGAGGATACGCGGATGCCCGGTTCTGCCGCCGGTGACGAGGTCGGTGCTGCGGCGTCTCAGCGGGTCGGCGGACAGCCGGTCCGCGATCAGCGCACCGAGGAGGATGCGCGAGCCGATGCCGGCAAGGGCTCCGACGAGGGGCTCGGTTCCGCGCAGGCGGCCGCCCGGCGGGAGCGCTACGGGCCCAACGCCGTCGAGGAGGAGGAACGCAGCGTCCTCCTGGAGTTCCTGGCACATTTCTGGGGACCGATCCCGTGGATGATCGAGGCGGCCCTGGTGCTGACGGCGGTGACCGGTCGCTGGGTGGACTTCGCGATCATTCTGGCCCTGCTGCTCCTCAACGGGGTCGTCGGGTTCTGGGAGGAGCATCAGGCGCAGAACGCGATCGCCGCCCTCGCCGAGCGGCTGGCGAAGGTGGCGCGGGTCAGGCGCGACGGGGAGTGGACGACGGTTCCGGCCGCCGAGCTGGTCCCGGGGGATCTGGTGCGGATCGACCGCGGAGGCGTGGTGCCCGCGGACGGGGTCGTGGTCGAGGGCGGCAGCGAGGCGGACGAGTCGGCGCTCACCGGGGAGTCACTGCCGGCGGTCAAGGACGTCGGTGACGACATGTACTCCGGATCGGCGGTGTCGCGGGGCGGATCCGCGATGCGGGTCCTGGCCACCGGTGCGGACACCGTGTTCGGCCGCACGGCCCAGCTCGCGGGCCGGGCGGCTCCGGTGAGCCACTTCCAGCGCGCGGTCGTCGACATCGGCAAGTATCTGAGTCTGCTCGCGCTCGGATTGGTCGTCGTGATCATCGTGCTCTCGCTGCTGCGCGGCACCGGCGTGAGCCGCACGCTGGAGTTCGCGCTGGTCGTGGTCATCGCCTCGATTCCGGTGGCCCTCCCCGCGGTGCTGTCGGTGACCATGGCCGTCGGAGCCCGGTATCTGGCCAAGCGGGAGGCGGTGGTCAGCCATCTGCCTGCGGTGGAGGAAATGGCCGGAGTGGACGTGCTGTGCGCGGACAAGACCGGCACGATCACCCGCAACGAACTGGCCGTGGCCGAAGTCCTCGTCCTGGCGGAGGGGGTCGACGAGGGAGAGGTGCTGCTGCAGGCAGCCCTCACCGCCGAGCCTGGGGGCGGCGATCCCGTCGACGAGGCGATCCTCCAGGCGTGCGGGGCGGAACGGCCCGCGGACTGGGAGGTCCTCGACTTCACGCCGTTCGACTCCGCCCGCAAATTCGCCCGCGCGCGGGTACGGGGCCCCGGGCCGGAAAGGGCCGTGGCCAAGGGAGCTGTGCAGGCCGTGCTCGGCCTCGCGCAGGGGGACGATGCGCTCGCGGGGCGTGCCGAGGAGGTGGCACGTGGCTTCGCGCGCCGGGGATACCGCGCGATGGCCGTCGCCTGTACGGACGGCGGCGCGTGGCGGGTGACGGGCATGATCGGATTGCAGGACCCGCCGCGCGCGGATTCCCGGACGACCCTGGAAGCGGCGGGGCGGCTGGGCGTGCAGGTCAGGATGGTGACCGGGGACCGGGTGGAGATCGCGCGCGAGGTCTGCGCACGCGTGGGCCTGGGCACCGGAATCCTGGAGTCGAGCCGGATCGAACAGCTCCGGGGCGAGGAACTCGCCCGCGTGGTCGAGGGGGCGGACGGGTTCGCGCAGGTGGTGCCCGAGGACAAGTACCGCATCGTGCAGGCCCTGCAGGAGCACGGCCACATCGTCGGCATGACCGGCGACGGAGTGAACGACGCTCCGGCCCTGCACCGCGCGGACGCCGGTATCGCGGTCTGCGGCGCCACCGACGCGGCACGGGCGGCCTCCGACATCGTCTTTCTCGCGGCGGGGCTCTCGACGATCGTCGAGGCCGTTCACCGCTCCCGCGAGGTGTTCCGGCGGATGAAGAACTATGCGATCTACCGGATCACCGAGACGCTCCGTGTCGTGCTCTTCGTCACCGCCACGATCGTGGCGTTCGCCTTCTTCCCGGTCACGCCGGTCCAGGTGGTCCTCCTGGCCATTCTCAACGACGCGGCCGTGCTGTCCATCGCCTACGACCGGGTACGGCCTTCCCCGAGGCCGGAACGCTGGGATCTGACCGAGGTCATGGCGATTGCGGCCGTCCTGGGCCTGTTCGGCCTTGCCTCGACGTTCGTGCTGGTCTGGGCCACCCACCTGCCGTTCGGACTGCCGGATGCGCAGGTGCGCACCCTGGTCTACCTCAAGTTGTCGGTCAGCGGACATCTCACCGTCTTCCTCGCCCGCACGCGCGGTCCGTTCTGGTCCTACCGACCCTCCTGGATCCTGCTCACCGCCGTGATCGGCACCCAGATCGTCGCCACGGTGATCGCCTTGACCGGGTTCCTGATGCATCCCGTCGGCTGGGGCCCGGCCGTGCTCGTGTGGGGTTGGGCCTTCGCGGAGTTCCTGCTGCTCGACCCGGTCAAACTGCTGGCCTACCGGGTTCTCGGGCGGCGGGGGAGAGCCGCGGAGGGCGCCGCGACCTGATCCGCCGAGGGGTCGCGGTCCGGTGCCGATGCCCCCGGGCACCGGTGCTGCTGCGCCGAGATGCGGGTGCGGCCCCGCTCGCGCAGACTGTGGGGGACCGATCGTGATCAGTGGAGCAGCCATGCACGAATCCGGTACGGGGGGTGCAGGCGCCGAAGGGCCCCGCTGGCGTCCCCTGGTATCGGAGGCCTTCAAGTTCGGGCTCGTCGGTGGGGTCGGGATCGCCGTGAATTTCGCGGTTTTCGACCTGAGCCGTCTCCTCACCCCGCTGAGTGTGTTCTGGTGTGGGTTCGTGGGGACGGGCGTGGCCATCGTCGGCAATTATCTCGGATTCCGGTATTTCACCTACCGCGACCGGGACAAGCGGCGCCGCGTCCGGGAGTTCGCCCTGTTCGTCCTCTTCAGCCTGGCCGGGCTCGTCATCGAGAACGGGACGCTGTACGCCGCCACGGTCCGGCTCGGCTGGGAGAGCCCGTTGCAGAGCAATCTGGCCAAAGCCGTGGGGATCGTGGCTGCGACCTGTTTCCGGTTCCTCACCTACCGGACGTGGGTCTTCCGTCCCAGTCGCCGGCCCGCCGCGCCGGGTGCGGCCGGCCACCGGCCGGCCCAGGTGACGACGGTGTCCGGGACCGGTCCGGCCGCTGGAGATGTGCTGTCGGGGGGGCATCAGGAACGGAGGATGCCGATGTCCGAGGCCCCGATCGATCAGGCCCTGATTCTGGCGGGCGGCAGGGCGACGCGGATGCGCCCCTATACCGACGATGTGCCCAAAGCGATGGTCCCGGTGGGCGGCGTCCCGATCGTGGCCTACCAACTGGCCTGGCTCGCCCGCCACGGGGTGACCCGGGTGACGATCAGCGGCGGCTACAAGCACGAAGCGATCAGGCGGTACGCCGGGGACGGTTCGCGCTTCGGCATGGAGATCCGGTACGCGGTCGAGAGCGAACCGCTGGGGCGAGGCGGTGGTCTGAAGTTCGCGGCGGGACACCTGCCGGCCGCGGACGCAGCGTTCTTCGTGCTCAACGGCGATGTGATCACGGTGTTCGCACTGCCGGAGCTGTCCCGGTTCCACCACCGCAGCGGCGCGGCGGTCACCGTCGCGCTGTCGCCCTATCGCTCGGACTGGGGCGTCGCCGAACTGGACGAGGACGGCCACCGCATCCGGGGATTCGTCCAGTCGCCCGAACTGCCGTACTGGATCAACGCGGGTGTGTACGTCTTCGGGCCCGAGGCAGTCGGAATGCTCCCCGACAGAGGCGACCACGAGGACCACACCTTCCCTCAGCTGGCCCGGGACGGGAAGCTGTTCGGTTACCGGCTCGGCGGCTACTGGCGCGGCCTGGACACGGTCAAGGACGTGCTGCAAGCGGCCGAGGAGGTCCCGGAAGCGGTCGGTGGGCTACCGCCCGCCTTCCGCACGGTTCCGGACGCCCCCGGCTGACGGAGGCGCCATGGCCACCGACTCCACGGCGGTTCTGCGACGCGCCGCCAGGCGATGGGCACCGACCGGCCGCATCCTCTCCGCCGCCGTTCCGGCGCTCGGTGTCTACGGCGCGGTACGGCTGACCGGAATCCTCGCGTTGGCGGTCTACGCCTGGACGACCGGCAAGGACCCCGTCGCCCTGCTCGGTCACACCTGGGACGCACGCTGGTATGCGTCGATCGCCGAACACGGCTACGGGACAGTCGTCCGCTCCCGGTTCAGCGATCTGGCCTACTTTCCGCTGCTGCCGGGTCTGGAGCGGACACTGACCGCCGTGCTGCCGCTGAGCGTGCCCCGGGCGGGCATCCTCCTCGGCTGGTTCTCGGCGCTGGCCGCAGCCTGGGGCATCCATGCCGTGGGCAGCACCCTCCACGACCGCCGCACGGCGACCTGGCTGGTCATCCTGTGGGGTCTGTGGCCCAACGCGCTGATCCAGACCATGGCCTATGTCGAGTCCCTGATGACCGCCCTGTCGGCCTGGGCCCTCTACGCGATCCTCACCGGACGGTGGCTGTGGGCCGGTTCCCTCGCACTGCTGGCGGGGCTCGCCCGGCCCAACGGCTTCGCCGCGGCGGCAGCCGTCATCACCGCCGCCGTGCTGATGATGTGGCGTGACCCGGCCCGGCGCCGGAGCCCCGGGCCCTGGGCGGCTCTGGCACTGGCGCCGCTGGGCTGGCTCGGCTACGTCGCCTGGGTCGCGGTACGCACCGGCTCACCGACGGGCTACTTCGCCGTACAGCGGGCGTGGGGATCCGAGTTCGACTTCGGCCGCTACAACCTCGGCTTCCTCCTCCGCCTCGTGACCACAGGAGGGGTGGTCCCCCAGTACCTGGCCGCGGTGGTCGTGCTGGCCGCTCCGGTGGCGCTCTTCCTCCTGGTCCGGGAGCGGCCCCCCGTACCATTGGTGGTCTATACCACTGTGCTGGTCGTGATCGCACTCGGTGGCGCCCACTACTTCGCCTCCCGGCCCCGCTTCCTCATCCCCGCATTCCCCCTGCTGTTCGTCGCCGCCCGCTGGGCCTCCGGTACCCGAAAACAGGTCCTGATACCGGTCGTGACCGGCGCCACGGCGCTCTCCTGCTGGTACGGCGTCTACCTGCTCACCGCGTCCACCGTCGCTCCCTGACCGGAGGCCGCGCCTTCCGGTCCCCGGTCGGGCGACGAGCTCCGGGACCGGTCTTCAGCGGTGCGGCCCGTCCGCACGGTGCGGGGCTGCACCCGGCGGCTCCGCCGCACAGCCCCGCACCCGCGTGCGGTTCAGCCCAGGTGGTGCAGAGCGTGCCGGAACGCGGCGGCATGGCCGGCCTCGTCCCCGGCGATCTCCCTGAACAGCGCCGCGGACTGCCCGTCACCCGCTTTCTCGGCCCGACGCGCGAAGGTGGGGTACATCACCTCGGCCTCGTAGGTCTCGCCGGCGATGGAGGTGCGCAGGTTGGACGGGGTGTCGGAGACCAGTCCGTCCAGACGGGCCTCGGCGGCGAAGTGCTCGTGCAGTTCCACCTCGGCCAACCCGCCGAAGAGGCGGGCCAGTTGCTTCTGACCCGTCTCGCGTGCGTGACGGGCGTAGAGCGTGTAGGAAGCGTTGGCCAGCCCCTCGCCGTGCATGGCGTCCTCGAGGTTGGCCCGGGTCCGGGCGGAGGACACCTGCGGCAGCCCGGCCGGCACTTCGACCGGGTCCGTCTTCGGCGGCGCCGGCACCCGGCCACTTCCGGTGGTGACCGCGTCGAGCGCCGAGGCGAGCAGCCGGCGGTGCTCGGCCTCGTCCGCCGCGATCTCCGTGAAGAGCTCGGCCGCGGCCTCGTCCCCGTCCTGCCGGGCCTCTTCGGCGTACGTGGGATACATCGACGTGGCCTCGAAACGCTCGCCCTCGAGGGCCTGCCGGATGTTGGCCTCGTCGCTTCCCACGTACGCGATCGTCTCGGCCTCCTTGGTGAAGTGGTCGTCGAGCTCCACCTCGGCCGCATCGCGGAACAGTTCGGCCACTCGGCGGTGTCCCTCGCGGTCGGCCTGGTCGGCGTAGAACAGGTACGAGGCGTGGGCGAATCCTTCGCCCCGCATCGCGGCGCGGGTGTCCTGCACGGTGCTCAGGGCCGGTGTCCGGGGGTCGGCCAGGGCGGCCTGCGCTCCGGTCACGGACACGGCGGTCGTGAGCGCCAACGCGGTACCTGTCACTCTCGCGAGGCGAGCCAGGGAAAGCGTCATGATCAGAGTTCTCTCTCTGCGGGGCCTGGGCCCGGATGGTTGCTGATGCCGGGTCATGTTGGGCCCGCCGGCGCCTCGTCGGGCGACCCGAACGGACGGGGAGGGACCGAACCCACCGGTTCGGGGGAACACGTCCGCCGCCGAACGGAGCAGCGGGCCCGGTGCGTGCGGGCGAACCCGTCACCACGGATGTGCCACCCATGCGCCAGGAGCGGAGCGCAGGGCGGCGGGGCCGGCGCAGCCGGTCACACGGCGCCCACGGCGCGGAGCATCGTGCACGGGTCGGCGCTCTCTTCTGTGCCGGCCCCTGCCCGGTGCATCCGGCGGTCCGCGCCGTCCGACTCGTATGGCGGACGGCGCGGTGTTGCTGACCGCTCCTGCTCCGCACCGGCCGGACCCTGGGCACGTGGCCGAAGCGAGCGAGGAAGGGACCGGGCCGCCGGGGCCCGGCGCCGTCCTGCCCGCACTCAATTCCGAGCAGCAGGCGGCTCTGGTGGCCATCGGTCGGTCCTGGGAGCCCCTGGTCGCCGGGCCCCGGGTGTGGAGGCGTGCGCTGCCGGTCGATCCGGACCTCGCGGCCTTCCCCTCGCGGCGGGAGATGACGCCCTCCCGCTTCGCGCGGGTGGTGTCCATGCCGCCGCTGCCGCCCCGCGGCGGTCCGGCCCGGGAAGGTGACGCCGTACGGGTGCGGACGCGGCGGTGGCTGCTGGGTGCCCCGTTGCGCAGTTCGGCGTTCGTCACCGAGCGGATGCGCAAGGCGCTCGCGCTGCCGGTGCTCGCGGCGGACGCCCTCTCCTCCGTCGCGTACGGACCCGAAGCGCTCCTGGCCGTGCTGGTGCTGGCCGGGGCGGCCGGAGGCGGCTATCTGCTTCCCATGGCCTCCGTGATCGTGGTTCTCATGATCGTCGTGGGTCTGTCGTACCGGCAGACCATCCGCGCGTATCCGCACGGAGGCGGTTCCTACATCGTCGCCGGCGACAATCTGGGGCCGAACGCCGGGCTGGTGGCGGCCGCGGGGCTGCTGACGGACTACGTGCTGACGGTCGCGGTCTCGGTGGCCTCGGGCGTGGCCGCGATCACGGCCGCCCTGCCCCCGCTGCATCCGTGGAGTGCCGTCCTGGGCGTGCTGGTCGTCATGGTCCTGCTGGCGGGCAACATGCGCGGAGTCCGGCAGGCCGGTGCGCTCTTCGCGGCTCCCACCTACGCGTTCATCGCGGCGATGGCGGTGCTGATCGCGGCCGGTGTCGGTGCCGCGGTGAGCGGTTCAGCGCCTGCCGGAGCCGCGCAGCCGGCCCAGGCCGCTGCCGGAGCCTCCTCGGTGGGCGTCCTGCTGATCGTCAGGGCTTTCTCCTCCGGAGCCACCGCGATGACGGGCATCGAGGCGATCTCCAACGCCGTCCCCGTCTTCCGTCCCGTCTCCTGGCGGAACGCCCGCACGACCCTGAGTTCGATGATCGCTCTGCTGGCCGTCATGTTCACCGGAATCGTCGTCCTCATCCATCTCACCGGAGTCGTCCCCCGTCCCCACACCACCGTCCTGTCCCAACTGGCTCACCTCTACTTCGGCTCCGGCGGCCTGTACGTCTTCGTGCAGGCGGCGACCGCGGGAGTGCTCCTGCTGGCGGCCAACACCGCCTACAACGATTTTCCGCGGGTGCTCTCCCTGCTCGCCCGTGACGACTACGCGCCCAAGATCTTCCTGCGCCTCGGCGACAGACTGGCCTACACCAACAGCATCCTGCTGCTGTCCGCGTCGGCGGCCCTGCTGCTGGTCGTCTTCGGAGGGAACACCGCCGCACTCATCCCGCTGTATGCCGTCGGAGTCTTCCTCTCCTTCACGCTCTCCCAGGTCGGCATGGCCGTCCGTTGGCGTCGGTCCGCCGCCCGGCACCGTCGGCGCCGCATGGCGCTCAACGTCCTCGGCGGGAGTCTCACCGGCCTGGTCCTGCTGTCCGCGGCCATCGGCAAGTTCGCCGCCGGAGCCTGGGTCTCGCTCCTGGCCATCGCGGGGCTCCTGGTGATCACCCGCCGCATCCACGCCCATTACGCCTTCGCCTGGTCCGCGCTGCGTCTGCGCCCGTACGCCACGGTCCTGCCGACCGCTCCTGCCGCGCTGCCCTTCCGGCCGACGGCCCCGGTCCGGGCAGCGGCCGTCGCCGAGGAGAGCGAGGAAATCCCGGAGGAGATCCGCCATCTGTATCTGATCCCGGTCGCCACCCTGGACCTGGCGGCCATGCGTACGCTCGCCTACGCCGCGTCTCTGGGCCAGCCGGTCCTCGCCCTGCACATCAGCACCACCGATGAGGAGACCCGGCGGTTTCGCGCCTACTGGGAGCTGTGGGGCGACCACCTGCCACTGCACATTCTCCCCTCGCCCTACCGCGCGGTCATCGCCCCACTCATCCACTACATCGCCGCGCTCCACCGGACGAGGCCGGACCTGACCCTCACCGTGCTGCTTCCCGAGATCGTCACCCGCCACCGCCGCCACCAGTTCCTGCATCATCGGACCGCCCCGCGGCTGCGGCGCGCGCTGCGCCACCTGCCCCGCGTCGTCGTCACCAGCGTGCCTTTCCACCTCTAGGCGGGCGCAGCTCCCGCCTCGTGCCCCTGGCGGCTCTCGGATCCCACGCCCTGCCGATCGTCCCTCCGGCTGCTGTGGCCCATGACCACCTGCGGTCGGGGCGGACGGCTCGCGCCGGCGGGCTTGCTCCTCGCGAGGACGGCGACGAGAGCGTGCCAGCAGGCCGAGGGATTGATTCCGTCTACATCTAAATGCATAATAGGGTTATGCATAAGCGGGTTATGGGTGCCGGTGCTGCTCGGAACGTGTCGCCGGAGGATCTGATGATCGCCGTGGAGCAGATCGTGCGCCACGTGCGGCACAGTGCGACCGCGGGCGGACTGAGCACCGCGGCCTCCTCGGCGCTGGGCCGGCTGGGCCGCGAGGGTGCGCAGCGCCTCTCCGAACTGGCCCGGTCCGAGGGCGTCTCGCAGCCGAACATGACGCAGCTCGTCACCCGCATGGAGCGGGCGGGCCTGGTGCGGCGCACCGCCGACCGGAGCGACGGGAGAGGCGTCCTGGTGGCGGTCACCGACACCGGCCTGGAGGTCTTCCGCCGGCGGCGGGCCGAGCGCACCCGCGCCCTGACCGAGCTGATCGACGAGCTGGCGGAGCCGGAGCAGCAGGCGGTGGACATCGCACTTCCGGCCCTGGCACGCGCGATCCAGGACCACTGGTCGCGGACCTGACCCCCGCCGGTGCCGACCCCACGGGTCCCGAACCCGGCCGGCTCCGGCCCGGGCCGCTCCGGACACCACCGGCCCCTGACCCCTGTGCGATCCCTGCCCCCGACTGCGCGGAAGAGAAACGGACATGAGTGCCTCGCACGACGATCCCGTGAAACCCGGAACGGCCGCGAGCCCGTTCCGGCAGCCGAAAGCCGTCTGGGCCGTCGCCTTCGCCTGCGTCATCTCCTTCATGGGGATCGGCCTGGTGGACCCGATCCTGCCCGCCCTGGCCGAGAACCTGAACGCCTCGCCCAGCCAGGTCTCCCTGCTGTTCAGCAGCTACCTCATCGTCACCGCCGTGGCCATGCTCGTCGTCGGCGCGGTCTCCAGCCGGGTCGGCGCCAAGCGCACCCTGGTGATCGGGCTGGCCGTCATCGTCACCTTCTCGGCACTGGCCGGGGCCACCGACTCCATCAACGGGATCGTCGGCTTCCGAGCGGGCTGGGGCCTGGGCAACGCGCTGTTCATCGCCACCTCCCTCGCGGTGATCGTCGCCTCGGCCAGCGGCGGGTTCGGCGGCGCCATCATCCTCTACGAGACCGCGCTCGGCCTCGGCATCGCCGTGGGCCCGCTGCTGGGCGGCGAGTTGGGCGCCATCAGCTGGCGCGGCCCCTTCTTCGGCGTCTCCGCGCTCATGGCCGTGGCGCTGGTCGCGACCCTGGCGTTCGTCTCCGACCCGCCAAGGCCCCGGCGCCCCACCTCGCCCGCAGCGCCGCTCAAGGCACTGCGGCACCGCGGGCTGCTGACGATGGGCATCATGGCCCTGCTCTACAACTGGGGCTTCTTCACCATGCTCGGCTACGCGCCCTACCCGATGGAGCTGAACGCCCACCGACTCGGACTGGTCTTCACCGGCTGGGGACTGCTGGTCGCCCTCTTCAGCGTGCTGGTGGCGCCCCGGCTGCAGGCCCGGTTCGGCACCGCTCCCGTCCTCTACGCCAATCTGCTGGGCCTCGGCATCGTGATGGCGCTGATCGCCGCCGGCGTCGAGACCCCCACCGTGGTCGTGGTGGCCGTCATCGCCAGCGGCGCCTTCATCGGCATCAACAACACCCTCACCACCCAGGCGGTGATGCTCGTCTCGCCCGTCGAGCGGTCGGTGGCCTCCTCCGCGTACGGCTTCCTGCGCTTCATCGGCGGCGGCCTGGCACCCTACGCGGCGGGAAAGATCGCCGAGGCCACCGACCTCGGTGTGCCCTTCTACGTCGGCGCGGCCGCCTTCCTGCTCGCCATCCCGGTGCTGGCCAGCGGCCACCGGCTGGTCCGGCAGGCCGAACAGCGCACCGGTGAGGGCGAGTCCGTCGAACCCGCGCTCACCCCCGTCGGCCCGCAGACCGCGGGCGCCGAAGCCCCGGTCATCGTCGCCGTCGGGGCCCACGACCACGCTGCGGCCGTCGTCGAGGCCGCGGCGCGGCTCGCCCGGGACTCCGGCAGTCCGCTGCAGATCGTCCATGTGCAGCAGACCGCCGTCGTCGAGGAGCAGGCAGTCGAGACCGAGACCCACGACCAGGCCCGCGCCGCCGTCACGGCACACCTCGACCGGCTCGCCGCGCAGGGAGTCGCCGCCACCGGCCAGATCCTCACCAGCGTCGGCGACCGCGCCGCCGCCGGACGCGCCCTCGCACGGCACGCCGCCGACGCGGGCGCCCCCACCGTCGCCGTGGGACGCTCCCCGCTGGGCGCCGGCACCCAGTTCGGCGAGGGCAGCCTCACCACGGCCCTCACCCGCGCGGCCACGAGCACCGTGGTACTCATCGACCCCGACAGCACGCACCGGCCCCTGACCGCGAGTGCGCTGGCGGAACTGCGCAGCGGCGGCGCCTGAGACGGGACGTCCCGCGACCCGGGCGGTGCGAGGCCCGGTACGGCCCGGGGCCGCGGGGGAGACCCGGCGGTTTCGGGCGCCCGGCGGGCGGGAACCGGTCCTGGGCCACCGCGCCGCCGCCCGAAGGAGCCCGCACGATGACCCGACCCCGCAGCCGACCGGGCTCGTCGAGCGGACAGCCCGGCGGACCACTGCCCCGGCACTGCGACGTCGTCGTGGTAGGCGCCGGCCTCGCGGGGCTGGCGGCGGCGCGCCGGCTGCGGGAGGCCGGAGTGGAGGCCGTCGTCCTGGAGGCGGCCGACGGAGTGGGCGGGCGCATCCGCACCGACGCGGTGGACGGCTTCCTGCTGGACCGGGGCTTCCAACTGCTCAACACCGGGTATCCGCAGCTCGCCCGGCAGGTCGACCTTGTCGACCTCGAACGGCTGCGGCTGCACGCCCTGCCCCGGGCGCTCCGGATCCGTACCGGTGGGCACTGGGCGAGGCTGAGCGATCCGCGCCGGCGGATGAGCGCGGTCCCCGGACTGCTGCGTGCGCCGATCGGCCCGTTCTCCGCGAAAGCCGCGCTGGCCGCCCACGCCGCCGCGGCCGCCTACCTGCCCGCGCGCGTACTCCTGCGCCGCGCGGACCTGCCGTCGGCCGCTGCCTGGCAGCGCCGCGGACTGGGCGGAGCGGCGACCGAGCGGGTGCTGGGCCCCTTCTTCGAGGGCGTGACCTGCGACCCCGAGCAGGAGACCTCCAGTCGCTTCACCGATCTGATGCTGCGCATGTTCGTACGGGGCCGGGCCGCCGTGCCCCGCGCCGGAATGCAGGCACTGCCCCGGCAGCTCGCCGACGGGCTCGACGACGGTGCGCTGCACCTGCACACCCCGGTCCGCGAGGTACACGCCGACCGGGTCGTGACCGAGCACGGAACTCTCACCGCGCGCGCCGTCGTCCTCGCCACCGACGCGGACGCGGCGCACGCACTCCTCCCGGACCTCGCCCCGGTGCGGTGGCGCGGGCTGACCACCTACTACCACCGCGTGCGGGGCCCGCTGGACGCCGACGCGACGTTCGTCGTGGACGCCGAGCCGTCCCCGGTGACCAACACCGTGCCGATCAGCGAGGCCGCCCCCACCTACGCGCCGCCGGACCAGACACTCGTGGCGACCACGGTCGTGCCCGGCGAGGGCGGCCGGGACGAGGAACGCCGCGTACGGGAGCGCCTCGCGCGGCTGTACGGCACCGGCTTCGGCGAGTTGGAGCCGCTGGCCACCTACGAGGTGCCCCGCGCACTGCCCTCCATGTCCGCGCCGCATCCCTTCCGGCGGCCGGTCGAGGTCGCCGGTGTCTTCGTGTGCGGGGACCACCGCGCCACCAGTTCGATCCAGGGCGCCCTGGAGTCGGCGCGCCGCGCCGCGGCCGCGGTCCGCGCCCGACTGGGCGCCCCGCGGCGGACCGCCCCCGCGGCACCCGCGGACGGCTGAGCCGGGCGCGCCGGTCCCGCCGCGCGGGCGCCGCCTGCCGCGGTCCGTCGCCCGACCCCGCGGAGCCGCACGGCCGCTCCGCGGAGCCGAACCGGTCCCGCGCAGCCGCACGGTTCACGGATGGGCGGGCACGCAGGTGCCGCGGATCGCCGCGTACGCGGCCGCCGCCAGGGCACGGCGGTCCCGCGCCGGGTGCAGCGCGGGATGCGGCGTGACGCGTACGGCCAGGTCCCGGGCGCTGATCACCCGGTGCAGCGAAGCGGCGAACGTGTCGTCGCCGAGGAAGGCCGCCACCGTGCTGGGCTCGCCGCACTGCCGGTAGCTGACCGTCACCGGCCGCACCGGTGCTCCGGCGTCGACGGCGGCCTGGAACAGAGCGCGGCGGAATCCGCTGCCCGACTCGGTGCACCACGTGGTGCCCTGCGGAAACACCAGGACCGAACGGCCCCCGCGCAGCACGGCCGTCACCTGCGCCACCGTGCCGGGCAGCGTGCGGATCCGGTCCCGGTCGATGAACTGCACTCCCGCGCGTTCCGCCAGGGGACCGAGCAACGGCCACTGCGCCACCTCCCGTTTGGCGAGCGCGGTCGCCGGTTCGACCGCCAGCAGCGCGAGCGCGTCCAGCCAGGAGATGTGGTCGGAGACGATCAGCGAACCCGTCTCGCCCGGGCGCGGTCCGGAGAAGGGTGCCGGGGCCTCCAGCGTGGTACCGAGCGCCCGGATCACCCCCCGGGCCCGGGTGCGCAGCACCTCCCCGCGGGCGAGGCGCGGACCGCTGGCCAGTCCCCAAAGCAGCGCCCCGGCCAGTGCCGTGTACCGGCTCGCCCGCACGGGGGCGGCCACCGGCGGCACCCGGTGCGCCGTGCACCGCACGGTGCAGGGGGAGGTCACCGTCCAGCAGTTCATCCCGGCTCCCCGAGGAAGTAGCGCTGGTAGCGTTCGTTCAACTGCTCCATGTCGAGCACCACGAAGAAGTCCGCGACGCCGAACTCCGGGTCGTGGGCGGGCGCTCCGCACACCCACGCGCCCAGCCGCAGATATCCGCGCAGCAGCGGCGGGAGCGGCGCGGAGCCGGGCCCGGGCGGTTCCGCCGTCCGCACCGGCCCCGACGGCCGCCACGGTCGGTGCGGGAAGACCTCCATGCCGGAGGGCGGCGCATGGCGTGCGGCGCACAGCGCCCACGTGTGCGCCGCGCTCCGTCCGCCGTCCGCCAGCGGTACCGAGGCGCAGCCCGCCAGGTAGCGGTGTCCGGACGCAAGCACGTAGCGGGCCAGCGCCGACCACATCAGGTTGATCACCGCTCCGGAGCGGTGGTCCGGATGCACGCACGACCGCCCGGCCTCGATCATCGACGTGCGGATCCCCGCCAGTGCCGCCAGGTCGAACTCGCCGTCCGCGTAGGAGTGCCGGACCCTTCCCGGGGGCAGGAGGCGGTAGGTGCCGACGACATCGCCCGTGGCGGTGTCCGTGACGATCAGATGGTCAGCGGCGGAGTCGAAGGCGTCCATGTCGAGGCCGGACGGGCAGGACCCGGCGGCGGCCCCCATCTCCTCGCCGAACACCTGGTGGCGGAGCCGCTGCGCGGCTCGCACCTCGGCCGCGGAATCGGCGACGGCCGCGGTGTAGGCGGCGCTTCCCCTTGCCGTGGATGAGGTCGTCATCGGTGGTGTCTCCTCAGCGGGCTCGTGCCCGGCCCGACGGACCGGGCCGTGCGGTGGGCGGGGCCGGATCCGTGCGGGCCCGGCCTTCTCGCAGCGGCACGGGACCCCGGTTCCCGGGCGGTGGGGCTCGCCCGGCGTCCTTCGGGAGCACGTCCCGCCGGGTCATGAGTAGCGCCGCGGGCGGGCCGGCCGATGGCCCGCAGGCGTCAGCCGCCTGAACCGGGGGTTCCGGCTCGGCGGGTGCCGCGCGGGGACGAGCCGCGCAGCCGGACCTCTCCGGGCGAACCGCCGCGTTTCGCGCGCCTCCCGGCTTCCCGGACGCTGCCGCCCGCCGCCCCCGATCCGGTGCGCCGCGCACGTGCGCGGCCGGCGCCGCGCGCCCACTCGGCACGCGCGTGAACGCCCGTGCCGTTGCGCGCCGGTGCCCGGCCGCCGGGGTGCGCGACCCGGGACGCCGAGGTGACCTCCGCTTTCGCACTCCCTGCCCCCGGCTTGTCACCTGGCGTGTGTGCGACTAGTGTCGCCACGCCTTGGTGAACGGGAAATCCGGTGCGATACCGGTGCGGCCCTCGCCACTGTGATCGGGAATGCCGGCTCCGGCCCTTGCGGGCAGCCACTGGGTCCTCGGACCCGGGAAGGCGGAGTGCGGGCGGTGTACCCGTGAGCCAGGAGACCGGCCAAGGCACGTCGTCCATCCACGAGGTGCTGGAGAGGGTCTGCTGAGCCATGCACATAGCCGAGGGTTTTCTGCCTCCGGCGCACGCGGTCGCCTGGGGCGTCGCGGCGGCGCCGTTCGTCGTCCACGGAGCCCGGTCCCTGACCCGTGAGGTCAGGGAGCATCCCGAGAGCACGCTGCTGCTGGGAGCCGCGGGCGCCTTCACGTTCGTCCTGTCGGCACTGAAGCTGCCATCGGTCACCGGCAGTTGTTCCCACCCCACCGGTACCGGTCTGGGCGCCATCCTGTTCCGGCCGCCGATCATGGCCGTGCTGGGCACCATCGTGCTGCTGTTCCAGGCGCTGCTGCTCGCGCACGGCGGACTGACCACGCTCGGCGCCAACGTCTTCTCGATGGCGATCGTCGGGCCGTGGGCCGGCTACGCGGCCTACCGGCTGCTGCGGCGCTTCGGCGCGCCGCTGATGGTCGGAGTGTTCGCGGGCGCTTTCGTCGCCGACCTGTCCACCTACTGCGTCACCAGCGTGCAGCTCGCGCTCGCCTTCCCCGACCCGAGCAGCGGCTTCCTCGGCGCACTGGGCAAGTTCGGTTCCATCTTCGCGGTCACCCAGGTCCCGCTCGCGATCAGCGAGGGACTTCTCACGGTGCTCGTCATGCGGCTGCTGGTGCAGTCCAGCAAGGGCGAACTGACCCGGCTGGGCGTGCTCCTGTCGGGCGGGCGGAAGCGGACCGAGACGGAGGCGACGGCACGATGAAGCGCAACACCAGGATCAACGCGCTGCTGCTCGTCCTCGTGGCGGCACTCGCCGTCCTGCCGCTCGCCCTGGGGCTCGGCGACGACAAGGAAGAGCCGTTCACCGGATCCGACGCGCAGGCCGAGACGGCCATCACCGAGCTGGAGCCGGACTACGAGCCGTGGTTCTCGCCGCTGTACGAACCACCCTCCGGCGAGATCGAGTCGGCGCTCTTCGCGCTGCAGGCCGCCCTCGGCGCGGGCGTCCTGGCCTACTACTTCGGACTGCGCCGGGGCCGCCGCCAGGGGGAGCAGCGGGCCGCCCGGGCGCGGCAGGCCGGCGAGCGCAGCGACAGCGGCGCCGACGAGTCCGCCACCGGGCGGGTCTGATCCGCTGTGCTGCCCATCGACGCGGCGGCGCACAGCAGCCGCTGGCGCCGCCGCCACCCCGTGGACAAAGCCGTGCTCGGGCTGGGGCTGACCGTCCTGGCCATCTCGCTGCCGCCCTGGCCCGGCGCCGCACTCGTGCTCGGGACGGCGCTCGCCGTGCTGCTGGGCCCGGCCGGGGTGCCGGCGCGCAGGCTCTGGCGGGCCTACCGGGTGCCGCTGGGCTTCTGCGTGACCGGAGCGGTCACTCTGCTGTTCCAGGTCGGCGGGCCGGACGCGTTCGTCTCGCTTGCCGACGGCGGCCCCGCCCGCGCGGGCGGGCTGCTGCTGCGCACCTCCGCGGCCTCGCTCGGCGTGCTCCTGTTCGCCTTCACCACACCGATGTCCGACCTGCTGCCGCGTCTGGTCCGGGCCGGGGTGCCCGCGCCCGTGGTGGACGTCGCGCTGATGACGTACCGCACCGGCTTCCTGCTCCTCGACTCCGTGCGCCGCGTGCGGGAGGCGCAGGCCGCCCGGCTCGGACACACCACCCGGTCCGCGCAGTGGCGCTCTGCGGCCGGGCTCGGCGCGATCGCTTTCGTACGCGCCTTCGACCGGGCGGCCCGGCTCCAGGCCGGCCTCGCCGGACGGGGCTACGAGGGCACCCTGCACGTCCTGGTGCCCGAAGCGCGCATCTCCCCCCGCTTCACCGCCGCGAGCCTGCTGCTGCTCGCCGCCGTCACCGCAGCCACCCTCGGATTGGAGAGCCCGCTGTCATGAACGAGTCGGCGCTGGTCGCCCTGCGGGGCGTGTCCTTCGCGTACGAGGACGGCCCGGTCGTGCTCGGCGCCCTCGACTTCGAGGTGCACGAGGGCCGCGCCCTCGCCCTCCTGGGCCGCAACGGCAGCGGCAAGACCACCCTGATGCGGCTGCTCAGCGGCGGGTTGCGGCCTCGGAGCGGGCAACTGGCGGTGGCGGGCGACCCGGTCCGGCACGACCGCAAGGGCCTCACCCGGCTCCGCACGGCCGTGCAGCTCGTCGTGCAGGACCCCGACGACCAGCTGTTCGCCGCGTCCGTCGCCCAGGACGTCTCCTTCGGGCCGCTCAACCTCGGGCTGCCCGCCGCGCAGGTGCACGAGCGCGTCCAGGAGGCGCTCACCGCGCTGGACATCGCGGCACTCGCCGACCGGCCCACCCATCTGCTCTCCTACGGCCAGCGCAAACGGGCCGCGATCGCGGGCGCGGTCGCGATGCGGCCGCGGGTGCTGATCCTGGACGAGCCGACGGCGGGGCTCGACCCCGACGGCCAGGAGCGGCTGCTGGCGACCCTCGGCGAGCTCCGGGACGGCGGCACCACGGTGGTGATGGCCACGCACGACGTCGATCTCGCGCTGCGCTGGGCCGACGACGCCGCGCTGCTCACCCCGGGCGGGGTGCGCTCCGGCCCGGTGGACGCCGTCCTCGCACGCCCGGAACTGCTGCGCGAGGCCGGTCTGGGACTGCCCTGGGGCATCGCCGCGCGGGAGCTGCTGCTGGCGTACGAGATGCTGGAGGACGCCGCGTCCGCCCCGCGCACCCCGGCCGAACTGGCCGCTCTGGCCGCCCTGCGAGCCGTCCCCCGGACCGCGGCCGAGGGGTGAGCCCGGCTCCCTCGACGGGTGCCGTCGGTGCCGCCCCGTAACTGTGGTGGTGGGGCGGGGAACGTCGTCCGGGGGCGTTCACCTGGGTCCATCGGCGGTTCGCCGCGGTACGGTGGCGACTCCGGGCCTCGCCTGAACGGCCGTGAACGGGGCTGGGCGAGACGGAATCTGAGACGGTCCTCGCTTCGTTGACCCGGAGCGAGACCGACGGGGCGACAGACCGCGAAGCGCCTCGTGCAAGTTGTCGTCGACGCCCCAACAGTCGACACGTCCATCGTTGTTCAGACTTCCTGGGTACCAGCCCTCGTCGTTGGCCGGCTTCACCAGACACAGCTCATGGAACGACAGGACGAATTCGGGTCGTCGCTCAGCGGTCGGGCTGGGTCGGCGCTGAGCCTTCTGTCCTTGCGTGCTCGCCGGCTGATCTCCAGTGCTTCCCGTCTCGCGCTTTCACGAGGTTGGTGTCGCGACGCTGTCGCGGTGCATGGCGTCGGCCTCGTACGGGGTACGGGGTGATCGGGGCGAGGGCGCGCCGGGTATCTGCATCCGGATGGTGTGTGCCACTGGTCAGAGGTACCGAACCGTGCGTCATTGGAAGCTCAGGCGGGCATAGTGCTGGGGTTCTCCTGCTTCATCTGCCCTGGGAGGAGCAGCCGTGAGTCAGTCGTCCATCGACCTTGTCCGCGCGGAGGCTGCGCGGTACCGCAACCGAGTAACAGCCTCCTACGGCGCTGCACTGAACGCGGAGGAGACCGCACTCGTCGGTAGGGCGGTGGCCAGGGCCGCTGCCCGCCGAGCCATCCATGAGGAGGTCACAAAAGAATGGTGGCCGCTTGCCATCCCGGGAGGGCTCCTCCTCGCCGCCGCGTTTCCCTGGATCATCCGGCTGGTGGCAGTCCACGGGCACGACGAGGTGTCCCTTGGGCTCCCCTGGCTCAACCATGTCATCAACACGCATGACGCCCCCGGGCCCCACTCCGCGTTCCGGTGGCTCGGCTTCGGCTTCCTTGTCGTGGCGGGCGTCATGATGCTGCGGACCCAGCATATGTACCTACGTCCGCCCCGCGGGCGGAGCCTGCACGGCGGACGGATGGCCTTACTCCAAACCCTCGGCCTCGGCCTCGTCTCCGTCTCTCTCTTCTTCTTCGCCTACTCGGGAGACGTCCACGGCGGACATTGGCCCACCGCCCGTGATGCCCTGGTGCGCTTGGCCGCCAAGGGCGCTCAGGCCGTGCTCTTGACCCTGGCAATCGTCCTGCTCGTCTCGGGCTGGATGTCGATGTGCTTCGCCCTGATCAAGTGGGTCGTCCGCCCCGTCCTGCGACCTTATGACCTGCTGCTCCTCGGCTTGGTCGACGTCTGCGAAGTCACGCACGCCCACCGCGGCACCTGGTTCCAGGAAGGCTCACGAAAGGCGGTGGAACGTGCCTTGGAGAAGGCGGCCCGCAAGGCGGAGACCGCACTGCCCGCGCGCCCCTTCCCAGACGGGCGCGGGCCAGCCCGGGCCGACACGTTGCGGCTGGCCGCCGTTATCCGGCAGCACCGGACGCCCATAGCCCGGGCCGGCGGTCCAGCCTCCTTCGACATCGTCACCGAGTCCCTCTGGGCTGGAGTGCTCGCGCTGATCGATGACGACTGGGAGACCCTGACCGCCGCGGCTCCGCCGGTGACCGCCCTCTCCCGGCTGCGCAGGATCGCGGCTGCGGTGTGGCCCCCGGTCGTCCTCCTCACCGCCGCCGTCGCGCTGCCCTGGATTCCAGCGGTGGCGCAAGCGCCCGACGTGGCGGACGGGGTGCGGGTCACCCTCATCATCACGGCCGTGCTCAGCCTCGTCCTTCCCCGTGATTCCTCCGCGAAGGCCTCGATCCTCGACGCCCTCAGCAAGGCCCTGTCCAGCCGCACTGAAAAGTAGACCCGGCCGCGCCGCTCCTTACCGTCACGAAACACCGAGGCTCGTTGCACCACCTCGGTTCGGGCACAACAGGCCCGCCCCATGACGCACGCCCGTGCGTGGCGGTCTCCGTGCTGAGCACGGATGCCGTGCGCGTGCTGCCGGGGAGAGGCTGTGACCACAGCGCGGCCGCGGAGTGACACCGGCCGACAGGACCCACGACGACGAGGACGGCCGGCCATGACCAGCACCAAGACCAGCGCCTACGAGGGATTCACGGCACAGGAGCGGGCCGCGATGAAGGAGCACGCGCAGGAGCGGAAGAAGGCGGCGCGCCGCGCCTCGCAGGCCGAGAAGGCCGCGGAGGCCGAACGGGACGTCCTGGTGAAGATCGCCGAGATGCAGGACTCGGACCGGGCCATGGCCGAGCGCGTCCACGCCGTCGTCACGGCCGCCGCACCGGTCCTCGCACCGAAGCTCTGGTACGGGATGCCCGCCTACGCGGTGGACGGAAAGATCGTCTGCTTCTTCCAGAGCGCGGCCAAGTTCAAGGCGCGGTACGCCACTCTCGGGTTCAGCGACCAGGCGCGGTTGGACGACGGGCCGATGTGGCCGGCGGGTTTCGCGCTGACGGAGGTGACGCCCGAGGTGGAGGCACGGATCGCCGCTCTCGTCGAGCGGGCGGTGAGCTGAGAGGCCCGCCCGGCGCACACCGGGCCGGACCCGGGCGGCCGGACGAACGGCGGGTCCGCCGACGCCGCGTCCGCGCCGCCCGCCCCCCCCGGGCGCGTGTCCCGGCGGCTACCGCGAGGCCGCGGGTGCCGCGAGGCCGAGGGCGGCGAGCGCGGCCGATCCGGCCGCCGCGTGCTCGCCTCCGGCGAGCAGCAGTGTGCGAGCCGACTGGTAGCGGCAGTCCGCCGCCTCGAACGCCGTGGCGATGGCCGGCAGCCGCTCCGGGGCCCCGTCCAGCAGCGCCTCGGCCCGGTCCACCTGGGCGGAGGCGACCGGGTTGCCGGCGACGGTGCGCCGGGCGGCCTCGACCCGCCGGCGGGCCTGCGGATCTCCGGCCAGCACCGCGGCCTCCGTGCGGAGCCCCACGTACCAGTGCAGCCAGATCCAGCAGACCCACTTCCACACCTGGTCCGGCTCCGGTGCCACCCGCTCCCAGGCCGCCTCCGCGGCTCCCTGGTGGAGCAGGACCACCGCGTCGCAGACCGCGCCGTAGCCGCGCCGGTACTCCTGCGGAGTGCCGGCCTCCTCGACGACGGCGAGCCACTCCGCCCGGGCCTCCGTGTCGCCCCGCAGTCCGTGGACCATCGCCACCGAGGCCGCAGCCGGCCCCAGCGAGGAGGACCGCTGCCGGCCGCTGCGCTCCCACGCGTCGCGGAACCGGACGCTGCCGCCGAGCACTTCGGAGCCGCGGCCCGCGAACGCGTCCGCGACCAGCAGCCAGGACGTGGCGTGATGGCCCACCTCGGCCAGCAGCGGCTGGTCCGCGAGCTGCCCGGCCCGGCGGCGGGCCTCCGGCAGCTCGCCCGCCCCCAGCGCCGTACCCGCGGCCATCGCCAGGGCGTCCACCAACTCGTGCGTGGCGGCCGGGGTGCGCGGCAGCGGGTCCAGCACCTCGATGCGGCGCCGCACCGCGGCGGCGGTGGCGAAGGTGTCCCCGGCCCAGCTCCGGGCGCCCGAGAGCGCGTCCAGAGCAGCGGACTCGGCCACCGGATCACCCGCCAGCCGGGCCAGCTCGACCGTCCGTTCGGCATATGCGGCCGTCTTCCGCACGAGGTTGTCCGCGTCTCCCTGGACCGCGCCGTACGCGTCCACCACCACCGCCGTCTCGGCCAGCGCGAGTGCCGCATCGTTCGCCGGGTCGCCCTGGGGGCACAGTTCCCGCGCCTCGGCGAGCAGCGCCTTCGTCTCGCTCACCGCCGGAATACGCGCGAACGTGCTGGAGAAGCGGTACGCGACGGTGGCCGCGGTGGCCAGGTCCCGGCCGGCGGCTGCGGCGTCCCCGGCCCGGCGGGCGGCCGCCGCGGCTGCCCGGTGCAGGCGGAACATCTGGTCCCCGCTTCCGCGGCAGCCGGCCACCCCGGCCGCGCTCCGCAGCGCCGCGGCCCCGGCAGCGTCCCCGGCGAGCCCGGCCGCCTGCTCGAACCGCTGCTGCGCCTCGTCGAGCAGATTGCGGGCGAAGGCCAACTCGGCCACGTACAGGGCGAGCCGGTGCGCGTCGGCGCGCCGCTCCGGCCGCTCCGCCGCCCAGGCCAGGGCCGCCCGCAACTCCTCGGCCAGGGCGTCGAACCGGGCGCTGCGGCCCTCGTCCGCCGAGCGGGCGAGTTCGCCCGCCGCGGCCAGGCACCAGTCCAGATGGCGGGAGCGGATCGCGGTCGACTCACCGGATTCCGCGAGCCGTTCCGCCCCGTACTGGCGGATCGTCGCCAGGGCACGGTACCGGGTGCCGGTCCCGGACCGCGCCACGGTCAGCAGGCTCTGCTCGGCGAGCCTGCCGAGCCCGTCGGCCACCCCGGCCGCATCCAGCGGTGCGGCCCCGGCCACCTCGGCCGCCGCCTGCGCGGTGAACGGCACGGCGAACACCGAGATCCGCCGCAGCAGCGCCCGGTCCTGCGGCTCCAGCAGCTCGTGGCTCCAGTCCAGCACGGCCCGCACCGACCGGTGCCTGCCGTCGGCGCGGGGGCCGCCGGACAGGATGCGCAGCTGGTCGGAGAGACCGGCCGTCAGACCGTCCAGCCCCAGCGTGGCCCACCGCGCCGCCGCCAGCTCGATCGCCAGCGCCATACCGTCGAGCCGTTCGCACAGGGCCGCCACCTGGTCGCCGGCCATCGGGTCGCACGCCCGGCCCACCGCCGCCGCCCGCTCCACGAACAGGGCCGCGGCGTCCGAATCGCCCCCGCCGACCCGCGAGAGCGGCGGCACCGGGAAGACCCACTCGAAGGGCACCAGCAGCCGGGCCCGGCTGGTCGCGAGCACCCGCACCCGCGGGCAGGCCACCAGCAGCCGCTCCACGAACGGCGCCACCCCGTCCGGGATCTGCTCGCAGTTGTCCAGCACCAGCAGCGCCTCCCGGTCGGCGAGCGCCGCCACCACCGTGTCCTCGACGCCGGAGCCGGGCTGCTCTCCCACCCCCAGGGCCGCGGCGACCGCCGCGGCCACCCGGCCCGGGTCGGTGACCGGTACCAGGTCGCAGAACCACACGCCGTCGGCGAAGTCGCCTGCGATCTCCGCGGCGACCGCCAGCGCCAGCCGGGTCTTGCCCACCCCGCCCGGCCCGACCGCGGTCACCTGCCGATGCGCCTCGACCGCGCCGGCCAGCTCCGCGCACTCCCGCGCGCGGCCGACGAACGCGGTCAGCGGCGCCGGCAGGGCGGGTGCCGGGCGGGACCGCCCGGCACCCGCCGACTCGCCCGCCCGCCGGGACAGGGCACGCCGGTCCGGCGCCTCCAGCTTCCGCAGCAGCGCCGAGACGTGCGATTCCACCGTGCGCACCGAGATGAACAGCCGCGCGGCGATCTCCGCGTTGCTGAGGTGCTGCCCGAGCAGACCGAGTACTTCGGCCTCGCGGGCCGAGATCACTGGAGTGGACACCGACTCATTATCCGTGGCGGCTTCCGTGGCCGGCACGGAGGTGGCCGCGACCACCTCCGGGAGAGGCTGCCGACACGGCGATCGGCCCGGGGCCACCGGAGCGATCCACCCGCGACCACAGGAGCGACCATGAGCGGCTCTGCCACCCTCGGCGTCAAGACCGTGCTGCACCCCGTGTCCGACCTGGCGGCGGCCAAGGCCGTGTACACCGCGCTGCTCGGTGTCCCGCCACAGAACGACAGCCCCCACTACGTCGGCTTCGATGCCGGGGGCCAGCACCTCGGCCTGATCCCGGACGGTGGCCCGCAGGGCCTGACCGCACCGCTGGCCTACTGGCACGTGACCGACATCGAGGCCGGGCTCGCCGAGGTGACCGCGGCGGGCGCCGTGGTGAAGGAGCCCGTGCACGATGTGGGCGCCGGCCGCCTGGTGGCCACTCTCGTCGACCCGGACGGCAACCTCCTCGGCCTGCTGCAGGACCGATGAGCGCCGCGCCCCGTACCCGCGCCCGGCGCCGCCGGGACACCGAGCACCGGCTGGGCGGCGATGTCGACGTCTGGGTCGCCAGCGCTTCGCCGGACGGTATCCCGTATCTGGTACCGCTGTCCTTCGACTGGGACGGCGAGGCCCTGTTGGTGTCGACTCCGGCCGGCAGCCCGACCGGGCGGAATCTGGCCGCCACCCGGACCGCGCGGCTCGGTCTGGGCCCCACCCGCGATGTGACCATGATCGAGGGGGTGGTGGAGGTGCTGGACCTCGACGCCCTGCCGCGGGAGCGGGCCGACCGGTTCGCGGCCCGCACCGGATTCGACCCGCGCGCCGCGGCCGCCTGCCACCGCTGGTTCCGCATCATCCCCCGCCGGGTGCAGGCGTGGCGCGAGGCGAACGAACTGCGCGGCCGTGAGCTGCTGCGCGACGGCGCCTGGCTGGAGTGACGGAGCGGCCTCGTGCGCCGGCCCGGCCGCCGACTCCGGTCGGCCGCCGGGGACACGGCCTCCGCCGATTCCCGCCGCCGGCCGACGTCCGGCCGGGTGCGGCACGTCCGGTCGTGCCGGACCGGATGTCGTGCGCCGCAACCGGGCCGCCTGCCGCCGCGGCCGCTGAGAGCGTGCGCGCGGCGGCCCGGGGTAAGTGGTGGCGCATGACTCAAAGCGTTCATGTCAAGGGTTCCGTGTCGTCCGGAAAGCCCCGCGGAGGGATGCTCCGCGCTCTCGGCAGGGCGTTTGCCGTACTGCTGGCCTTCGCCGCGATGGTGCTGTTCGCCGCGCTGCTCTCCCGCGCGACGCTGCAACCCTCGCAGGCGGCGGAGAGCCTGACGCACACCAACCTGCGGCCCGGTGCCTCGATCCGCGACTACCTGGAGCAGCCGGAGGTCTTCGCCGTCGTCCAGCAGCTGGGCGGGAACATCCTGCTGGGAGCACCCTTCGGTGTCCTGCTGCCGGTCATGGCACCGCAGTTGCGCGGCTTCCTGAAGGTGACACTCTGCACGGCCGTGGTGATGCTGCTGGTGGAGACCGTGCAGGGGGTGTGGGTGACCGGCCGGGCGTTCGACGTGGACGACGTGCTCCTCAACGCGACCGGTGCGCTGCTCGGATACCTCCTGGTGGGCCGCCGCCTCAGCCGTGCCGTCCACGTGCAGCGGCACTCCGCTGCGGCGTGAAGCCCGGCGGAGCATGCGCCTCCCGGGCGGGACAGGAGCGGCGGGGAGGCGGGGCTGCCCGCCTCCCGCCCCCGACCCGGGTTCAGAGCACCCGGCGCAGCCAGCCGTGGGTGTCCTCGGCGCGGCCGTACTGGATGTCCAGCACCCGCGCGCGCAGGGCCGCCGTCTGCTTGCCCGGCTCACCGTCGCCGATGGCGAAGGCGTAGCCGTCGCCCTTGAAGCCGACGATCGGGGTGACCACCGCCGCCGTCCCCGCCGCGAACACCTCCGTGACGGTGCCGTCGGCGGCTCCGGACCGCAGCTCATCCAGGGTGATCTGGCGCTCCTCGCAGGTCAGTCCGGACTCGGCGGCCAGGGTGAGGATGGTGTCCCGGGTGACCCCCTCCAGGATGGTGCCCAGCGCCGGGGTGATCAGCCTGCCGTCCGCGGTGACCAGGCACAGGTTCATCGTGCCCGACTCCTCCAGGTACCCCTCGCCCGCGCTGTCCAGATACAGCACCTGGTCGCAGCCGTGCTCCTCGGCCTCCAGCTGTGCGGCCAGGCTGCCCGCGTAGTTGCCGCCGCACTTGGCGGTGCCGGTACCGCCCTTGCCCGCCCGGGTGTAGGTGCCGCTGACCCACAGGGTCACCCCGGAGAGGCCGCCTTCGAAGTACGAGCCCGCCGGACTCGCGATCACCGAGAAGACGATCTCCTTGGCGGGCCGCACCCCCAGGAACGCCTCGGAGGCGAACATGAACGGCCGCAGGTAGAGGCTCTCCTCGTTGCTCGGCGTCGGCACCCAGGGCTCGTCGGCCCGGATCAGCTCCTCCACCCCCGCCAGGAAGTCCTCCTCGGGCAGCTCCGGCAGGGCCATCCGCCGCGCGGAGCGGGCGAAGCGCCGCGCGTTGGCCTCGGGGCGGAAGAGCCACACGCTGCCGTCCGCGTGCCGGTAGGCCTTGAGTCCCTCGAAGATCTCCTGCGCGTAGTGCAGCACGGCGGCGCTGGGGTGCAGCGAGAACGGCTCCAGCGGGCCGACCCGGTGGCCGTGCCAGCCGCGCCCGGCCGACCAGGTGGCCGTGGACATGTGGTCGGTGAAGAACCGGCCGAAGCCCGGCGCCGCGAGGATCTCCTGCCGCTCCGCCGGGGAAACGGGACTCGTCGTCCTGGTGAGGGGGAAGTCAGAGGCCACGGCCAACTCCTTACGCCGATGCGGCTGTCGCGGTGCGGGCACCGCCGCCGATGTTCGTGTCTGCCGACGCCGCACACCGACGTCACCCGGTCGATGTTAATGACCGTTAAGCGGTACGTCACCGAGGGGGTTCGCCGATTCCGCCCGCGACGGCGTGCAGCCCGCCGTCGGCGTGCACGATCTGGCCGGTGGTGTGTGCGGCGAGGTCGGAGAGCAGGAAGAGCACCGCGCCCACGACCTGCCCCGGATCGGTGCGGTCCCAGCCCAGTGGCGCCCAGCGCTCGTAGTGCTCGGCGAGCGCCTCGAACGAGCCGATGCCCTGCGCGGAGAGCGTCTCCAGCGGCCCCGCGGCCACGAGGTTGACCCGCACCCCGCGCGGACCCAGATGCGCGGCCAGATAGCGGGCCACCGCCTCCAGGGTCGACTTGAAGACGCCCATCCAGTCGTAGCCGGGCAGGGCCCGGGAACTGTCCACGGTCACCCCCACGACGCTGCCCCCGTGCTGCGAGGCGGTCAGCAGCGGGGCGAGGGCGGCCGCCAGACGCTGCAGCGAGTAGGCCGAGACCTGGAAGCCCCGCAGCGCGCCGGCCGCCGGGGTCTCCAGGAAGGCACCGCTCACCGCGTCGGCGGGCGCGTACGCCACGCTGTGCAGCACCCCGTCCAGGGCGCCCCAACGCGCCTGGAGCTCCTCGGCCAGGCGGGCGAAATCCCCCTCGTCGGTGACGTCGAGCTCCAGCACGTCCGGCTCGCGGGGCAGCCGGGCCGCGGCCTTGCGGGCGATCCGCGCCGTGCGGCCGAAGGAGCTGAGCACCACCTCGGCACCGGCGCGCTGCAGTGCGGCCGCCACATGCCAGGCGATGGACTCCTGGTTGGTCACCCCGGTCACCAGATACCGCCGGCCGGTGAGGTCGTACGTGCTCACGGCGCCCCCAGTACCAGCACACTGTTGTGGCCGCCGAAGCCCAGCGAGTTGGACAGCCCCAGTCGGCCGCGCGGCCCGGCGCTCAGCGTGCGGGCGGCCTGGATGTGCGACAGCCGCCCCAGCTCCGGGTCGGGCGCGGCCAGGCCGAGAGTGGGCGGGGCGAGCCGGTCGCGCAGCGCGGCCAGGGTGACGATGGCCTCCACCGCGCCGCCCGCACCGAAGAGGTGGCCGGTCGCGGCCTTGGTGGAGGAGAGCGGTACCGACGGCAGGGCCGCTCCCAGGGCCAGCTCCAGGGAGCGGATCTCGGACGCGTCGTTCAGCGGGGTGCCGGTGCCGTGCGCGTTGAGGTAGCACAGGTCCTCGGGGGCGGCACCGGCGTCGGCCAGCGCCTGCGAGACGGCGTGCGCGGCCGGCGCGCCGTCCGGTGGCGGGGCCGTGACGTGGTGGGCGTCGGAGCCGGCCCCGTAGCCCCGGACATGGCCCAGGACGCGGGCGCCCCGGGCACGGGCCCCGGCCGCGTCCTCCAGGACGAGGACTCCCGCGCCCTCGCCCATCACGAAGCCGTCCCGGTCCGCACTGAACGGGGCGCAGCGCCCGGTGGGGGAGAGGGCGCCGGCCTGGGCGAAGGACTCCCGCACCAGCGGCACGCAGGCGGCCTCGGCGCCGCCGGCGAGCACCGCCCGGGCCTCGCCCCGGCGGATCGCCCCGGCGGCGAGACCGATGGCCTGGGCGCCGGCTGCGCAGGCCCCGGAGGGAGCGGTGGACTCGCCGCGGATGCCGTAGCGGCGGCTGAGGCTCGCTGCGGCGCTGTTGGGCATCATCAGCGGCACCGTCAGCGGGCTCGCCGTCCGCGCCGCCAGGACCTCGGGGCCACCGCCCAGGCCGCTGCCGATCACGCAGCGGACGTCCTCGGCCGGGTAGGGGAGTCCGTCGTCCCAGCCCGCCTGCCGCACCGCCTCGTCGGCGGCGACGAGGGCGAACTGTGCGAACCGGGCGTTCCGCTTGCGGTCGCGTGCCGTCAGGTGGTCGCGCGCGTCGAAATCCGTGCACCGCGCCTCACCGCCGTCGATCCCGGTTCCGCCCGCGACCAGCCGCGAGACGAGCCGGGCGGCACCGACGCCGAGCGGGGTGACCGCACCGACGCCGGTGACGGCGACCGCGACCGTCAACGCGCGGCCGCTTCCACGACCCGCCGGGCGAGCTGGTCCACGGTGACCTCCGCCAGTTCGGGCCGCGGGATGGTGACGCCGTACTCCCGCTTGAGGGTCGACATCAGCTCCGCTGCGTCGAGCGAGTCGATGTCGAGATCGTCGAACCTGGCGTCGGGCGTGAGGGTCTCCTCCTCGACTCCGGAGTCGACCAACTCCGTGCGGATCAGGTCCCGTACGGTCTCGACGGTGACGGGTTCGGCCATGGCTGCTCCTTGGTGTGGTGCGGTGCTGTGTCGGGCGAGCGGAAGGAGGGGGCGGGAGAGGGCAGGGCGGCGGTGCCGCGGGTCGGTCGGGCGGGCCTCAGCGGGCGAAAGCGGGGGCGTGCGACTGCGCCCAGTACCACTGGCGCCAGTAGCTCTCGGCGAGGTCCAGCCAGGTCTCCAACCGCTGCACGCTGTCGAGGAACCGGTGGAAGCTGACCATCAGCCAGCTGTAGACGGCCTGGCTGTCGCGGCAGCCGTCGCAGTCGCCCGAGGTGCAGCAGAACTGCAGGGTCTCGTAGTCGGCGCCGTACACGGCGAAACCGTCCAGCACCGGATTGCCGTTGGCCACGCGCTGCTCGTGCTCCGGCAGGTCGACGCTGATGCTGGGGCACACGTCGTAGCCGAACCGGCCGCCCCAGTGGGTGCGCCCGGTGATCAGCGTCTCGATGAAGTACGGGTGCGCGACCACGGCCTCCGGATATGCCTCCGCGACCCGCAGCGCTTCGGCGAGCGTGCGCTGCTCGTCGTCGATCCGCAGCGGACTGTCCGAGCCGTGCTCGCTGTAGAAGTTGAACGTCACCTGGTTGCCGTTGTCCCGGATCGCCCGCACCGTCGGCTCGATGTACGGCAGCCCCGCCTCCGAGAGGGCGAAGACGAACGTGACCCTGGGATCGTCCCGGTAGTGGCCCAGCGCCTTCTCGAACAGCCCGGTGAAGGAGGAGCCGTTGGGCCGGTGCGCGCGCAGCTCGTCGTCCAGTGGCCCGCCGCCGAACAGGCTGATGCCGACGGCCACGTTCTCGAAGCCGTCCATCGGCAGCGGACGCAGCCCGTTGGTGGAGATCGTCAGATACGGCAGCTGCTCGACGAAGGGGCGCACCCGGTCCAGCACCAGGGTCGGCTCGCCGCCGATGAGTGTCGCCTGGGTGACCCCGTCCGCGGCGAGCTTCTCCGCGAAGGCCCGGATCAGGCCGGGGTCGGAGGTCTCCCGGACCGCCGTGTCGAAGCCGCCCTCGAAGTACCAGCAGCCCTTGCAGCGGATGTTGCAGGTGGTCGTCAGATGCACCTCGCATCCGCGCACCCGCGTCCCCATTCTGCGCACGTCCTTCAGCCGGGCCGCGAGATCCGGGCGGTCGGCCAGATGCCCCCGCAGCCGTGCCTTGGCCTCCGCGCGGGAGGGCGGGCGCGGGGTGATGTGTACTGCTGTGGTCATGGCTGCCTCCCGGCTCATTCCGGCACGCGCAGGCCCAGGTTGGCGACTCGCGGACCGACCTTCTGCCGCCACAGCTCGATCGCCTCGCCGTTGGTCGTCCTGCGCAGCCCGTAGCGCACCGCCAGCTTCGAGCGCTTGGTGTTCGCACTGCCGAAGATGCCCACGAACATCGGCCACAGCCGCTCCAGCGCGGCCTGTAGTTCGGCGCGGCCCTCCTCGGTGGCGGCGAGGTTGCGGCAGACCCGCGCGCCGTGCGCGATGTGGATCTTCTCGTCCAGGATGATCGTGCGGACGGCCTCCGCCCATGGCTTGTAGCTGCTCTCCGCGAACTCGCGCAGCATCACCATCGCGGTCTCCTCGCCGATGTAGGAGTACACCCCCCGCTCGGCCCACGTGGTGCAGGAGTGCATCCGCTCGTCCGCGAACAGCATCCGCTCGGAGACCGCCTGGGTCTCCATGTAGGTGGTGTCGATGCCGAGATCGGCCAGCACCCGCTTGCCGATCTTGTAGTGGTCGTACTCCTCGGCGGCCCGCTCCGCGCACACCTGGCGTTCCTCGGCGTCCGGCGCCAGCGGCAGGAACATCTGTACATAGTCGTCGCCGCCCGAGAGCTCACCCTCGGTGTTGATGGTGACCTGACTGATCAGCATCTTCTGGTAGTCGCGGGGCATCCGGTGGAACTCGTCCGGGGTGCGCACCACGACTTCCTCGTCGTCCAGGACCGCGATCGTCATAAGCGACCTCTCAGCTCTGCCTCGTGCCGACGTGCGGGAAGCAGCACGATCGCGACAGCCGCACGACGCGGCGCACGGCCCGAACCGACCCCCCGTTGTCCCTCGAGCACACAGTGCCACAACGCGCGCTGCCAGGAACAGCCTTGACATCCAGGACCGGGATATGGATGTCTTGAACCAACTGGACGCTGTGCACGGGAAGTTCGACCGACCGGCGCGGGGCTGGAACCGCGGCCGCCACCTGCTAGCGTCGCGGCCGATGTCAACTTCCCAGCAGTCGGACGCTCACCCGCCCGGCGCGGCAGCGGAGGCGCCCGCCGGGCCGCTGCGCCGCGCCATGGAGACGATCCGCGCCCTGCGCGGCGAGCTGGCCGCCTTGCGGGGAGCGCAGCGGACGGCCGTCGTCGGCACCGGTCTGCGCGCCCCCGGCGGCATCGCCGGCCGCGACGCCTACTGGCAGGCGCTGGCGGCGGGGCAGGACCTGGTGGGCGAACTGCCCGAGCAGCGCCGCCGCGCCTTCCCCGGCGGCTGGGAAGGGCTGCTGACCCGCGGTGGCTATCTGCCCGACGTCCTCGGCTTCGACGCCCGCTTCTTCGGCATCTCGCCGCGGGAGGCGCGCAGCCTCGACCCGCAGCACCGGCTGCTGCTGGAAGTGGTGTGGGAGGCGTTCGAGGACGCCGCCCTGCCCCCGGAGGACGTCGCCGAGCGCACCGGGGTCTACGTCGGCATCACCGGCCAGGACCACCGGCTGTGGGACGAGGGCGAACCCAACGCCTCCTGGCTGATCGGCAACGGCCACTGCTTCGCCGCCGGCCGGCTCGCCTACACGCTCGGCCTCCGGGGCCCCGCACTGGCGCTGGACACCGCGTGCTCGTCGTCGCTGGTGGCGGTGCACACGGCCTGCCGGGCGCTGGCGGCCGGAGACTGCGACGTGGCCGTGGCCGGCGGCGTCAACCTGGTGCTCGCGCCCCGGTCGACGGCGGAGATCCAGCGCACCGAGGCGCTCTCGCCCGACGGCCGGTGCCGCCCCTTCGACGCGCGCGCCAACGGGTTCGTCCGGGGCGAGGGCGCCGGTGCCGTCGTGCTCAAGCGGCTGGCCGACGCCGAGCGCGACGGCGACCGGATCCTCGGGGTGATCGAGGGCAGCGGAGTCAACCAGGACGGCCGCTCCTCCGGGTTCACCGCACCCAACGTACTGGCCCAGCAGACCCTGATCGAGGGCGTTCTCACCGCGGCCGGCCTCACCGGCGCCGACATCGGCTACCTGGAGGCGCACGGCACCGGCACCCCGCTGGGCGACCCGATCGAGATCGAGGCCGCCCGGGCCGCCCTGGACTCGCCGGGGCGCAGCTGGCATGTCGGATCGGTCAAGGCGAACCTCGGCCATGCCGAGGCCGCCGCCGGCATCCTCGGCCTGATCAAGGCGCTGCTCTGTCTGGAGCGGCGGCAGATCCCGCGCCAAGCCCACTTCGAGACGCTCAACCCCCGGATCCGCCTGGACGGCAGCGGTCTGACGGTACCGGCCGAGACCCGGCCCTGGGAGCCGTCGGCGGGCCGGTGCGCGGCCGTCAGTTCCTTCGGGATGAGCGGCACCAACGCGCACGTCGTCCTCTCCCGTCCCACCGCCGGGCCCGTACCGGCTCCCGCACCGGCCGCCGGATTCCCGGTGTACGCGCACACCGAAGCGGCCCTGCGCACCCTGGCGGGCCGGTACGCGCGACGACTGGCCGAGTCCGGGGACGGCGCGTCCGCCGGGGACGGATACGCGGCCTTCGCCACGACCGCGCAGCACGGGCGCACCCGGCTGCGGCGGGCCGCCTGGATCACCGCGGCGGGCTCCGAGGAGGCCGCGGAAGCGCTGCGCGCCCTCGCGGCGGGCCGGGACCATCCGCGGGTGCGGATGCTGGAGACCGCCGAGCACCCCCCGCCCGGCAGCGCGGACGGCACCGCCCAGGAGCGTCCGGTCCGCGCGGGCATGACCGCGCTGCCGGGCTACCCGTGGGAGCGGACGACCTACTCCAGCCGCTGAACGCGCACGCACCGCCGCCCGGCGCACCGCCCTACGGGCGTCCGCTCCCGCCCTCAGCGCGCGCCCGCACCGGGCCGGCTCCGCCTCCCCGGAAACGAGAAGTGCAGCGTGGCCAGGGCGACGGGGCACCCGTCCGGGCTCTCGACCCGTGCCGAGACGACCGCCGTACGCCGGCCGATCCGCTCGGGCACGACGCGCGCGTGCAGCCGCTCCGGCGCGGTTGCCTCCAGGAAGCTGATGCTGCTGGAGGTCAGCATCGCCGACGGCGTCCCGCCCAGATAGGCGTTCACCGCCAGATAGCCCGCCACGTCCGCGAACGCGAACAGGGCGGGCCCGGAGACGGTGCCGCCGGGCCGCACCGTGAGCCCCGCCGGGTCCGCGACGAACACCAGCCCGCCGGGCCCGACGTCGAGGAGGTCGACGCCCGGCGGATCGGGCAGATATGCGGCGATCAGGTCCCGGATCTGCGCGGGCCCGAGGACCGGCCCGTCACCCATGGGCCCCCGCCTCGTCCGCAGCCGGGGCGGCCGGGGGGCGGGGCCCCGCCCCCGCCTCCCCTTCCGGTCCGGCCTCCACCAGCGCGGTCAGCGCCGGGGCGAGCCGGGCCAGGGTGCCGTACTTCCACAGCAGCGTCGGGCTCAGCCGCACCCCCAGGAACGCCTCGAGCTTGTTGCGCAGCTCCAGCGACATCAGCGAGTCCAGCCCGAGTGCGCGCAGCGGCACATCGTGCGGCAGCTTCTCCGGCGCCAGGCGCAGTACCGCCGCCGCCGTACGGCGCACCTCCGCCTCCACCACCTCGCGCCGCCGCGCCGCCGGGATGCTCCGCAGCTCCGTCGGCGCGACCGTTCCGCCGGTCCCGGCGAGCGGCTGCCAGCTCGCCAGCGCGGCCGCCGCCGGGTAGGACTCCAGCCAGTGCCGCGGATCGAGGTCGAGGCAGGCCACCTGCGCCTCGTCCGACTCCAGATACCGCCGCAGCGCCCGCCAGCACACCTCGGCCGGGACACTGCCCAGCCCGCGCGCCGCGAGCCGGTCCCCGCGCCCGGTGCCGGTGGCCATCCCGGCTCCGGAGACCGGCCCCCACTGCACGCTCAGCGCCGGCAGCCCCGCCGCCCGCCGCTGCGCCGCCAACGCGTCCAGGGCGCTGTTCGCCGCCGCGTAGGCCGCCTGCCCGGCTGTGCCCACGAACGCGGCGGCGGAGGAGAACAGCACGAACAGGTCCAGCGCGTCCCCCTCGGTCAGCTCGTGCAGGACGCGTGCTCCGTCGGCCTTCGGCCGCAGCACCCGCGTCAGCAGCGCGCCGTCCAGGTTCGCCACGGTCGCATCCGCCAGCACCCCCGCTGCATGGAAGACCCCGCGCAGCGGCGGCAGTTGCGCGCGCACCTCCGCCAGCACCGTGCGCATCCGCGCCTCGTCGGCCACGTCCGCCGACCACACCCCCACCCGCACGCCGCGCTCGCGCAGCGCCTCGACCCGCTCCGGGTCCCGGGGCGCCGAGCGCCCGACCAGGGCCAGGGCGCCGGCTCCGGAGGCGGCCAGGTACTCGGCGAGCGACATGCCGAGCGCCCCGAGCCCGCCGGTGATCAGATAGCTGCCCGCGGCCCGGAACCGTCCCCCGGGCAGCGGCTGCGGGGCGACGGGAACCGTGCCGCCTCCGCTCGGGATCGGCTCGGTGAGTACGAGCTTGCCGGTGTGCCGCCCGTGGGAGAGCGTGCGGAAGGCCTCCTGGGCCTGCGTGAAGGGCATCTCGCGCACCGGCAGCGGCCGCAGTTCCCCGCCCGTCACCCGCGCCCACACGGTGGCCAGGAGCGCCGCGAACCGTTCGGGGCGGCGGCGGAGCAGCCCGGCGACGTCCACGGCGGTGAAGGACACCGCCTTGCGGAAGGCACCCAGTTCGACGGATGTCTCCCGATGGATGTCGCGCTTCCCGGCCTCCACGAACCGCCCGTCCTCGGCCAGCGCCTCCAGACCGAGCGGAATCGCCGCCCCGGGCAGGGAGTTGAGCACCACGTCGACGCCGCGCCCCCCGGTCGCGGCCCGCACCCCCTCGGCCCACTCCAGGGTGCGGGAGTCGAAGACGTGCTCCACGCCCCCGGCGCGCAGCTGCTCCCGCTTCTCCTCGGTACCGGCCGTGGCGATCACCTCGGCTCCCGCGAGCCGGGCCACGCGCAGCGCGGCGAGTCCGAGCCCGCCGGCGGCCGAGTGCACGAGCACGGTCTCGCCCGGCTCCAGCCGGGCCACCTCCATCAGCGCGTACCAGGCGGTGACCAGCACCATCGGCAGCGCCGCCGCCTGCGCCGCGGTCAACTCCCGCGGAATGCGGGCGGTGTGCCGGGCCTCGACCAGCGCGTGCGAGGCCAGGACGCCGAAGCCGCAGGCCGCCACCCGGTCACCGACCGCCACGCCGCCGGCCCCCGGACCGACCGCGGTCACCGTGCCCGCGCAGTCCAGGCCGAGCAGTTCCCGGCCGGGGGAGTGGTCGTCCGGGTAGACGCCCATCGCCTTCATCACGTCGATGAAGTTCAGCGACGCGGCCTCGACCGCCACCTCGACCTGTCCGGGGCCCGGCCGGGGCCGCTCCAGCGGACGGGCGCACAGCGCCGACAGGTCGCCCGGCCGCGGAGTGCCCAGCCGGAACGGCTGGGCGCCCGAGCCCGTCCGCCACGGCGGGTCGGCGGCGGGCGGACCTCCGCTCACCCGCTCGCCCACCAGCCGCTCGCCGCCGGACAGCACGACCCGGTCCTCCGTGGCGGCGAGCTCCGCCACCAGGTCGGCGTCGAACGTGTCGGTCTCGATCAGCCGCGTCCCGAACTGTGGGTACTCCGCCTGCACGACCGCCACGAACCCCGGGTACAGCCCGGCGTCCGGGTCGCCCCGGCGGACCACCACCGCCAGCCGCGCGGACGGGTTCTCGTCCGCGCAGCGGCCGACCAGCCGTGCCAGCTCCAGCAGCCCGTCCCGGCCCTCCTGCGGCGCGACGAACACCACGGTGTCCGCCCCGGCCGGATCCTCCCCGGCCATGTCCGGCAGCACCCCGGGCCGCCCGCGGACCACCACCTTGCCCGGCAGCCCGCCGTCCCCGGCCGCGCCGTCCGGCCCCGCAGCCGGGGCGGCGGGCCGCTCCCGGGGCACGAAGCGCATCCGGTAGGTGAGCCGCCCGGTCTCCGCGGCGTCGCCGGCGCCGCCGGGAAGCGCCGTCAGCAGCACTCCCTCCAGCCGTCCCAGCGGGCGCTGCCCGGTGTCGAAGAGCGCCAGGTCGACCTCGCCCCCCGCGCCCGGCCGGGCGTGCACCCACAGGGCGTCGGCGTCCGTCACCGCGACCGCGGCCCGCCGGACCCGGCGCGGCAGGACCGGACCGTCGCACACGACCAGCGCGGCCTGCAGCATGCCGTCCCACAGCACCGGGTGCGGTGTCCCCGACAGCGCCCCCGAGCGGCTGCCGGGAGGCAGTTCGAGCCGGACCAGTGCCTCCCGTCCGGTTCCCGAAGCGGCTTCGGCGACGTGGCCGCCGGCGATCGGCCGGAAGGCGGGTCCGTAGTCGAGGTCTCTCGCCGCGCAGTCCCGGTAGAAGCCGTCCGCGTCCAGTGGCGCGGCGCCCAGCAGGTGTGCGGGGAACCCGCCGGCCGGCGGGGCGCTGTCGCGGGCGGCTGTCGCACGGCAGTGCCGCGTCCACCCGGCATCCGCCTCCGCGCCGGGTGCGGGCCCGGTCGAGCCGGCCTCGCGGGACCGCACCTCCAGCGCGCCCGAGTCCCCGGGGCCGGGGCGCTGGACGAGGGCGGTGCGGACCGGTTCCTCGCCCACCGCCAGCGCGCCGGTCAGCTGCACGTCCCGCAGCACGGGCGTCCCCCGCCCGGCGGATCCGGACTCGTGCGCCCCGCCGTGCAGCGACTGGTGGAGCAGCGCCAGGAAGCCGCCCGCCGGGAACAGCACCGTGCCGTGCACCCGGTGGTCGGCCAGCCACGGGTGGGTGCCCGTGTCCAGTTCGACGGCGCTCTCCCGCACGCCGCCCGCGGTCGAGGGCACCTCGGCCGGGACCAGCCGCCCGCTGCGGACTCCGCTGTGCCGTCCCGGCGCGACCCAGTACCGCTCCCGCTGGAAGGGGTAGGGCGGCGGAACGGCGTCCGGGCGCCGCGCCGGGCGCGGTCCGAGCGCGGGCAGGCCCGAGACGTAGGCTTCCGCGAACGCGCGCATCAGGTCCGGGTGTTCGCCCTCGTCGCGGCGCAGTGTGCCCAGCACCACCGGTGGTTCCGGCCGCTCCTCCGCGAGCTGGCGCAGTGCCGCGCCGAGTCCCGGATGCGGGCTGACCTCCACCAGGTGGGTGACGTCCTCGTCGATCAGGGTGTCCACCGCCTCGGCGAACCGCACCGGGCGGCGCAGGTTCTCGGCCCAGTAGCGGGCATCCGCCTCCGGCCCGCGCAGCCGGGTGAGGCCGACCGTGGAGAGCAGCGGTGTGTCCGCGGGGCCCGGCGCGACGGCTGCGAGCGCCTCGCGGATCCTCGGCAGGAGGGGATCGACTTGCGGGCTGTGCGAGCCGTAGTCGACGTCGACCAGCCGGCAGAACACTCCGTCGGCCTCCAGGATCTCCCGCAGCAGCAGCACCGAGTCGGCGTCGCCGGACAGCACGCAGGAGCGCGGCCCGTTGTACACCGCCGGTTCGACCAGTCCCTCGAAGCCCGCGACGGCCTGCCGTGCCGCGTCCGGAGCCAGGTCCACGGCCAGCATCCGCCCGCCGCCGGCGATCTCGCGCAGCAGGCCGCTGCGGCGGCAGACCACCAGCGCCCCGTCCTCCGGCGTGAGCACACCGGCGACCGTGGCGGCGGCGATCTCGCCCTGGCTGTGCCCGACGACGACATCCGGCTCCACCCCGGCCGCCCGCCACGCCGCGGCCAGCGACACCGACATCGCCCACAGCGCGGGCTGCACCTCGGCCACGTCCCGCGGTGCCGGGCCGCCCGTGACCATCTCGCGTACGTCGCGCGGCGCATGCGGGGCCAGCGCCCGTGCACAGCGGTCCATGGCCCGAGTGAACGCGGCGTCGCGCCCGTAGAGGCCCGCGCCCATGCCCGCCCACTGGGCGCCCTGGCCGGGGAAGACGAAGGCGACCTTGCCCCGCCGCCGGGCGCGGCCCCGCGCCACCTCCGCCAGGTCCGGGCCCAGCAGAGCGCACCGCTCCGCGAAGTGGTCCCGGTGCCAGGCCATGGCCCGCGCCAGCTCCGGTGCCGACGTACCCGCGGCCAGCTGCTCCCGGATGCCGCGGGTCCGTTCCTCCAGCGCCCGGGGGGTGTGCCCGCTGACCGGCAGCAGGAACGGCTCACCGGCCTCCTGCCGCGCCGCCGCGCCGGGCTCCTCCCGCACGGCCCGGGAGTCCTGCTCCGGGGTCCGGTCCTGCTCGGGCGTCCGGGCTGGAGCCGGTCTCGCGGCCCGGGCGGACGGCTGCGCGGTCGCGGCCTGCGGCGTGGTGACGACGGCGTGGGCGTTGGTGCCGCCCCAGCCGAAGGAGTTGACGCCGAGGAAGCTGCCGGGCTCCAGCGGCAGCGGGTCCCGGGTGACGGCGAGGTTCAGCCCGGTGAAGTCGATGGCCGGGTTGGGCACCTGCGCGTGCAGGCTCGGCGGGACGGTGCCGTGCTCCAGCGCCAGGACGGCCTTGACGAGTCCGGCGAGTCCGGCGGCCGGCTCCAGATGGCCGATGTTGGTCTTCACCGAGCCGATGTGCAGCGCACGGCCGGGCCGGGCCGCGCCCAGCACCTCGCCGAGCGCCTGCGCCTCGGCCGCGTCCCCGCGTGCGGTGCCGGTGCCGTGCGCCTCGACGTAGGCGAGCCGGTCCAGTGGGATGCGGCCGGAGGCGTAGACGCCGCGCAGCAGGTCGCGCTGCGCGGCCGGATGCGGAGTGACCAGGCTCTCGCCGCCGCCGTCGTTGTTGACCGCGCTGGCCGCCACCACCGCGCGGATCCGGTCGCCCGCGCGGCGGGCGTCGGCCAGCCGCTTGAGGTAGACCACGGCGACGCCCTCGCCGCGGACGAACCCGTCCGCGGCGGCGCCGAAGGCGTGGCAGCGGCCGGTGGGGGACAGGCCGCCGAAGTGGGTGAGGCCGACCGTCACCTCGGGCGTGAGCATCAGATTGGAGCCGCCGACCAGGGCTCCCTCGATCTCGCCGGAGCGCAGCGCCTGGCAGGCCTGGTGCACGGCGACCAGGGAGGAGGAGCAGCTGCTCATGAGCGTCAGGCTGGGCCCGGTCAGTCCGAGGTGGTAGGAGACCCGGGAGGAGACGATGTCCAGTGAGTTCCCGACGATGCTGTGCTGGGTCACCGCGGCGCCCCGGTCCTTGCGGAGCAGTTCGTAGTCGTGCCAGAGCCCGCCGACGTAGACGCCGGTGCGGGAGCCGCGCAGCGCGGACGCGGGTGCACCGGCGTCCTCCAGGGCCCGCCAGGTCGTCTCCAGCATCAACCGCTGCTGCGGGTCGAGCACTTCGGCCTCGCGCGGTGAGATCGTGAAGAAGACCGGGTCGAACGCGTCGATGTCCTCCAGGAACGCGCCGACCCGCTGGATCTCCCGGGTCGCGTCGAACACCGCTGCCGGATCCCAGCGTTCGGGCGGCACCGGCCCCACCGCGTCGCCCCCGCCGATCAGCAGTTCCCAGAACGCCTCCGTGTCCGGCGCCTGCGGGAAGCGCCCCGCCATGCCGACGACCGCCACCGCACCGCTGTCCGCGTCACTCATCGGTCCTCCCCCGTGATCACGCCGCCGGTCCATCCTGGAGCCCTTTCCCCCCGGTGTCGACCCCCGCCCGCACCTCCCGCCCGCAGCGGTACGTGCGGACAACACGCCTCTGCGTCAGGGGTGTTGGGGAGCCCCGGGGCCACGCCCGGTGCGCGGGCGCCGCCTCACCGGAGCGAGGAGTCCTCGGCCCGGACGGGGAACGTCTGCGTACCGAGCACCGACAGCAGTTCCATCCGCTCGCGGGCCTCCGCGTCCGCCGGGGTGAGCACCAGCAACTGCTGCAGCCGGTCAGGGGCGACCAGGGTCTCGCAGTCCATCAGCAGCCGGCCCACGCGCGGATGGAGCAGGGTCTTGCGGTCGGCGCGCCGGACGGCCACCTCGTGCTCGTCCCACAGCCGCTCGAAGTGCTCGCTCGCGTCCCGCAGCCGGTCGACGAGGCCGGTGACCGCGGGGTCCCCGTACCGGCGGCCGACGGCCGCGCGCAGGTCCGCCACGAGCTGACGGGAGTGGTGCGCGTGCTCCTCGGGCGGATGGACGGCACGCACGGCGGGATCGGTGAACCAGCGGTACACGAGGTAGCGGCTGTCGCCGGAGCGGCGGGTGTGATCGCCCGTCAACAGGACGGCTGCCCGGTTCTGGGCGAGGACCTCGCCCAGGTCGGACAGCACCAGCGCCGGGGTGCCGCCGAGCAGGCCGAGCATCCGCACCAGGCCGGCCCGGGCCTGTCCGGCCGCCCCGTCGCCGGGCGCGGGCTGGTGCCCGGCCAGATGGAAGAGGTACTCGCGCTCGTCGTCGGACAGGCGCAGCGCCCGGGCCAGCGCCTCCAGCAACCCGGCCGAGGGGCGGCTGCTGCGTCCCTGCTCGAGGCGGACCACGTAGTCCACCGACATCCCGGCGAGCCCGGCCACCTCTTCCCGGCGCAGACCGGCGGTGCGGCGCCGGGGCCCGGCGGCGATGCCCGCCTCGGCCGGGTCGATCGCCTCGCGGCGGTGGCGCAGGAAGGCGGCGAGCTGTTCGCGTTGCATGGCTCCATGGTCCTCTCGGCGGATGCGCCGATCCAGGGAGCGCCGCTCCCAGGATGCACGCTCCGCTCCCGCGAGCCGCGCTGCCGGAGCACAGTGGGAAGCCGGTCGACGACGAACACGACGGACCGGACACCACGAACACGTCGAACGCGACGAAGGGGAAGCTCGATGCAGGCACGAACCCTGGGCAGCACCGGCCCGACCGTTTCCACCCTGGGCCTGGGTGCCATGGGTATGTCGGGCGCCTACGGTGCGACCGACAGGGCGGAGAGCATCGCCACCGTGCACGCCGCCTTGGACGCAGGCGTCACGCTGATCGACACCGGCGACTTCTACGCCATGGGACACAATGAACTGCTGCTCGCGGAGGCGCTGCGCGGCCGGGACCGGGACACCTACACACTGAGCGTCAAATTCGGCATGCTGCGCGGGCCCGGCGCGGGCTTCGGCGGATGCGACGCCCGGCCGGAGGCGGTGAAGAACTTCCTCGCCTACTCGCTGACCCGGCTGGGCACCGACCACATCGACCTCTACCGCCCGGCCCGGCTGGACCCCTCCGTACCGATCGAGGAGACGGTGGGCGCGATCAAGGAGATGGTCGACGCCGGACACGTACGGCACATCGGCCTCTCGGAGGTCGACGCGGCGACGGTCCGCCGGGCGCAGGCCGTGCACCCGATCGCCGACCTGCAGATCGAGTACTCGCTGATCTCCCGCGCGGTGGAGGCCGACATCCTGCCCACCCTGCGCGAGCTCGGCGTGGGCCTGACCGCCTACGGAGTCCTCGGCCGCGGGCTCATCTCCGGACACTGGACCCCCGGCCGCACCGCCGGCCCCGGCGACATGCGCGGCTCCAGCCCCCGGTTCTCCGAAGGCAACGTGGAACACAACCTCACCCTGGTGGAGGCGCTGCGCCGGGTCGCGGAGGCCAAGGGCTGCAGCGTCGCGCAGCTGGCCATCGCCTGGGTGGCCGCCCAGGGCGACGACATCGTCCCCCTGGTCGGCGCCCGCACCCGCGAGCGACTCGCCGAGGCGCTCCCCGCGACGGAACTGACCCTGACCACGGAGGACCTGGCCGCCATCGAGCGCGCCGTGCCGCCGGGCGCCGCACGCGGAGACCGGTACCCGTCCGCACTCATGGCGGGCCTCGGCGCGGGCAACTGATCCGGGCCGCGTTCCGGAGGCCTCCCCGGTCACCCTCCGGCGCGGCCCGCGCACGCTTCGGCCGCCGCGCGGTAGCGCTCGACCGGCCCGAGGGTGAGCACGCCGCTGGCGGCACCTGCCTGTTCGGTGCGGGCACCCCGCAGCGCCGCTGCGGCCCGCGCGGCGGTGCCGGGCTCCTCCAGGCGGGCGGCGGCGTGCGCGGTCAGGCACCAGAGCGCTTCCTGGAGGTGGTCGTACGGCGGCTCCGGGACGGTGGCGAGGGCCGCGCGGGCCTCGGCCGGACGCTCCCGGGCGAGGAGCACGAGCGGCGCCGCCCAGGGCAGATACGGTCCCCAGTCCAGCTGCGGGTCGGCGGGGGCCGGGCGGCCGTGCAGCAGACGCAGACCGAGCAGCGCGAGCGGCAGCAGGCCGCGGTGCAGCCCCGGCATCCCGGCTGTGCGCAGGGCACCGTCGGCGGCGCGGTAGGCGCCCGCGGCGGCTGCCGGGGACGGCCCGTCGGGTCCGGTGCTCCGCGCTGCGGCGGCCCGGGCCCGGAACCAGGCGGTGAGGACCGGGACGAGCGGGGCCTCGTGGACGGCGGCGACCGCTTCGGCGGCGGCCGCGTGCCCGGCGGCGCCCGCCAGGTCACCGACGGCCGAGGCGGACTGCAGGCGGATGAGCCGGCCCAGGATGGCGAAGGTCGGCAGCTCGTGCCGGGTGGCCAGGGCGACGAGTTCGGCACCGATGGCGTCCCGCCGCAACGCGAGCCCCGGGCGCCCGAAGGACTGCAGGAAGACGCCGTTGAGCGCGAAGGCCAGCAGCGCGGGATCGCCCAGGCCCCGCGCGAGCGCCTCGGCCCGGTGCGCGGCCTCGTACCCGGCCCGCAGCGCTGCCCCGCGCAGGTCGCCGCTGCGGCTCTCGACGGCGACGGTGGCCAGCAGCCGCGCCCGCAGCGCGGGAGGACCGTCGGGTCCCAGGGCCCGTAGCGTGCGCTCGGCGAGTGCCACGACGGCGCGGCACTGCTCCGGATCGTCGGCACGGCTCCAGATCGAGGGCACGTCGTAGGCGCCGACGACCCGGGCGGTCAGTTCGGTGTCCCCCGTGCGCTCGGCGGCCCGGGCGGCGGCGAGCCGGTCGCGCCGCGAGAGGACGAGCGCGTCGCTGCCCGCCAGGGCCAGGGTGCGGGCCAGTTCCACGGTGGTACGGGGGCCGAGCCGGGCAGCGGCCCCGGAGCGGAGGTCGAGGGCCGGTTCGAGGGACGCGGATCCGTCGAGGATCTCCGCCTCCAGCCGCCGCAGTTCGGTTCCGGGGTCGAGCCCCAGTTGTTCGACGAGCATCGTGCGGGCCCGGCGGAGCGTGGCCAGCGCGTCGGCCTGGCGTCCGTCCCGGTGCAGGGCGCGTGCCAGCAGCGCCCAGGCCGCCTCGCGCCAGGGGTGCTCGTCGGAGTGTGCGCCGAGTTCGGCGACGAGTCCGCCGCTCGCCCCCGCGTCGAGGAGAAGGCCGGCCCGGAGCTCGATCCCCTGCAGCCGCAACTCCTCCAGCCGGGCGCGCTCCCGCTGCGCCCAGGCGGCGTCGGGCAGGTCGGCGTAGGCCGGTCCGCGCCAGGAGGAGAGGACCTCGCCGAGCGCGGCGACCTCGCCGGGGGAGCGGCGGGCGCGTTCCAGGACGTCCTGGAACCGGTGCGCGTCCACGGCCTCGCGCGGCAGCCGCAATGCGTAGCCGGAACCCTCCGTGACCAGGATCCGCGGCGGGGTGCGCGGCGGCCGGTCGGGCTCGACGGCGCGGCGCAGGGCGGCGACGAAGGTGCGCAGCGCACCCGGGCCGCGGGCCGGGGGCTCGGGCCACAGGTCCGCCACCAGGGTGTCGGTGGCCACCATCCGCCCCTCGGCGGCGACGAGCCGGGCGAGCACCTCCCGGTGCCGGGGTCCGCCCAGCGCGATCGGGGTGCCGTCGCCGCGCAGCGCCCGCACCGGGCCCAGTACATCGATCCGCATGCCCCCATCCTGCGCCCGACGGCTCCGCTCCGCCGCGCCGTACTGATCGGCTGCTCATCGGGCTGGTGCACCGTGGTCCGGTCAGTCGCCCGACCTGGGGAAAGGACCCTTATGACACCCGCCCCGCCGGCCCTGCCCGGCTTCGACCACCTCCGCGTGCCCGGTGCGGAGGGCGTGGAGCTCTCCGTCGCCACCGGCGGCAGCGGCACCCCCGTGGTGCTGCTGCACGGCTTCCCGCAGACCCGCCTGATGTGGCGGCACGTCGCGCCGCTGCTGGCCGCCGAGCACACGGTGATCTGCCCCGACCTGCGTGGCTACGGCGCCAGCGACAAGCCGGCGCCCGCGGCCGCGGACGTGTACGCCAAGCGCACCATGGCCGCCGACATCGTCGCCGCCGCGGCGGCGCTGGGGCACGACCGGTTCGCGCTCGTCGGTCATGACCGCGGCGCGCTCGTCGCCTTCCGGGCCGGGCTGGACCATCCCGAGACCGTCACCCACCTCGGCATCCTCGACGTCGTGCCCACGCTGGACATGTGGAACGTGCTGCAGGGGGTCCCGGCCGCGGTCGGCTACCACCTGTTCCTGATGGCCCAGCCGCCGGGACTGCCCGAGACGATGATCGCCAACAGCGCCGACGCGTTCTTCGGGTCCTTCCTCGACGCCTGGGCGGGGGACCGGGCGGCGATCCCGGATCCGGTGCGGAGCGCGTACCTGCGGGCGAGTGCCGCTGCGGTGCCCTCGATCGTGGCCGACTACCGGGCCTCCGCCGGTGTCGACGTCGACCACGACCAGGCGGACCTGGACGCCGGTTCCCAGCTCGCGATGCCCGTCACCGTCGTCCAGCAGGACTGGGGAGCGCGGCTCGGGTACGACGCAGCGCAGGTGTGGCAGGCGTGGGCGCCCGACCTCGACCACCGTCTCACCGGCGCGGGGCACTTCATGGCCGAGGAGGCGCCCGAGGAGATCGCGGGGGCGGTCCGGGAGCTGCTGGCGCGCTGACGGTGCGCCGTCGCGGACCGTGCACGGGCCGGACCGTGCACGGTCCCGCCCGCCGCCGGACCGCGGAGCGGTGCTCACAGCCGTGCAGTCCCCAGCCAGGCGGTGGTGGCAGCGGCGCACAGGAGCGTGAGGTCGAGCGCGATCCTGCGGTCCCCGAGCCGCAGATGGACACCGATCGCACCGATCTGCAGGACCGTGAATCCCAGGGCGGCGGCCGGGGCCGGCGAGGGTGCGATGCCGGTCGCGGGCGGCAGCACCAGCCCGAGCGCACCGAGCACTTCGAGCAGCCCGATCCCCCGGACGGCCGGCATCGGCACACTGTCCACCCAGGCCATCCTCGGCCGGAGCCGCGCGCGGCTGCGGACCGCTTTCGCTCCGCCCCCGTAGAGGGAGAAGAGCGCGAGGGGACCGGCGACGAGCCGGTATGCGACGTTCACAGTTCCGCTCCGGGACGGTCGGTGGAAAGTGACATGCCGTCATCGAGGGGAGGGGCGTGCGGACTTCGGACCGCCTGTGCCGGGGGCGAAGTCGGTGGCCGGTTCGGTGGCGTACCGGCTCATCGTGCGGATGTGTGCCCCGGGTGACGACGTCTCCTCGGCGCTCAGGTCCCGGAGGTCCCGGAAGTACTGCACATAGAGGTCGGGGGTGAAGGTGCTGAGCAGCACGGCCGGCCGGTCGGAGACGTTGGCGAAGGTGTGCGGGGCTCCCGGCGGGACCATCACCAGCGTTCCCGCCGGTGCGTCGTGCTCCTGCTCCCCGACCGTGAACCGCACGGTGCCGGAGACGACGTAGAAGCCCTCGTCGTGCTCCGCGTGGCGGTGCTGCGGCGGGCCGGCGGTGCGGGGTGCGAGGACGGACTCGGCGATCCCCAGCCGGTGCCCGGTGGTGCTGCCGTCCTCGAGTATGCGCAGGCGGGTGGTGCCCAGCGCGATCGTCTCGCCCTCGTCCGGACCGACCACCGATACCGCGGGGTCGGCTGCCGGGGCGCTGTTCGTCGGTTCGTCAGCCATGGCCCGATTCCACCCGCGGGGCGCCGCCCGCGTCCAAGACCCGTTCAGCGCATGCGATACCGCGGGGGTATCGTCGCAGGATGGAGCTACGCACGCTGCGCTACTTCGTGGCGGTCGCCGAGGAACTCCACTTCGGCCGGGCGGCCGCCCGGCTGCACATGAGCCAGCCGCCGCTGAGCCGGGCGATCAAACAGCTGGAGACCGAACTCGGTGCTGTGCTGTTCCACCGGTCGTCCTCGGGTGTCGCCCTCACCCCGGCGGGAGAGGTGCTGCTCGACGAGGCGCGGACGCTGCTCGCCGGGGCCGACCGGGTCCGGGCCCGGGTGGCGGCGGCGTCCGGTGCCGACGTCCTCACCGTCGGGCTCCTCGGGGACAGCACCGACCCCGGTGTGCGGCAGCTGGCCGCCACCTGCCGCCTGCGCCGTCCGCAGCTGGAGGTCCGGCTCCGGGAGACCGATCTGAGCGATCCCACCTGCGGGCTGCACCGGGGCCTGGTGGACCTGGCCCTCACCCGCGCCCCGTTCGACGAGACCGGCCTGGCCGTGCGCGAGTTGCGCGCCGATCCGGTGGGGGCGCTGCTGCGCAGCGACGATCCGCCGGCGCGCCGCGGGCGGTTGCGGTCGTCCGAGCTCGCGGACCGCCGCTGGTTCGTCTTCCCGGCAGGCACCGACTCCCGCTGGCAGGCGTACTGGAGCGGGGGCGAGCGCCGTGAGGGGCCGGTGGTGCGCACCGTCCAGGAGTGCCGGCAGGCCGTCCTGTGGAACGGCACGGTGGGCATGACCCTCCTGGACCACCGGCCTCCTGAGGGGCTGACCGTGGTGCCGCTGACGGACCTGCCGCCGAGCCGTGTGGTGGTGGCGTGGAAGGAGGGCGACCGGAATCCGCTGATCCGCTCGTTCGTCCGGATCGCGCTGGAGGTCTACCGCGGCTGAGCTGCCGCACCGGTGGCCGGTACGCGGCGGGCGCGGAAGGTCAGGTGGCCGCCCAGGCCGCCTCGATCATCCGGAAGACCTCGTCCACCGCCGCCTGCGGATCGGCCGACTCGCGGGCCAGTGAGTAGGCGTCGACCGTGAACCTGGCGAGTGTCCGGCAGGCTGTGCTGGTCCGGGCCAGGTCCGGGTCCGCCGCCATGGCCGCCGCCAGCGACTCCGCGTGGCGCAACCGCATCGACTCCTCGTAGGTGCGCAGCGCGGGCGAGGAGTCGATCATGTGCCAGACCGGGGAGGCGCTGTCGGCCGTGCAGTGCCGCACCAGGGCGTGGATCTCCCGGCGCAGCGCGGGGACGAGGGGCTCCCCGGGCGCCCGGTCGGTGACCGCCCGGACGAGGCGCTGCTCGAAGTCCGCGTCCTGCTCGAACACCAGCGCCTCTTTCGAGGCGAAGTGGGAGAAGAGCGTGGTGACGGCCACGTCGGCCTCGGCGGCGACTTCGCGGATGCCCACCGCGTCGTACCCGCGCTCCAGGAAGAGCCGGAGGGCGGTCTCCGCGATCTTCTGGCGGGTCGCCGCCTTCTTGCGTTCGCGGCGTCCGGGCGGCGTGGTCATGCGCTGAAGCTACCAGATGCGAAACCCTAACCGTTTCGAAAAACTAACGGTTAGTGTTACGTTCGTCGTCATGAGAAAAGTGAGCTTCGCCGAGTTCGGCGGTCCGGAAGTGCTGCGCCTCGTGGACGCCGAGGAGCCCCATGCGGGCCCCGGCCAGGTGCGCGTCGCCGTGCGCGCCGCCGGCGTGAACCCCGTCGACTGGAGGATCCGGGAGGGACAGACCCTGCGCGCCCATCCGATCGAACTGCCCGCCGGAGTCGGGCTGGACGCCGCCGGAGTGGTGGACGAGGTCGGCGAGGGGGTCGAAGGCGTCGAGGCCGGCGACCCGGTGTTCGGCGAGGGGGCCGACACCTACGCCGAGTTCGCCGTGCTGACGGCCTGGGCCCGGATACCCGAGGGCCTGACCTTCGAGGAGGCGGCCGGATACCCCTCCGTGGTGGAGACCGCGCTGCGCATCATCCGCGAGGTCGGGGTGCGGCCCGGGCAGACCCTGCTGGTCAGCGGCGCGTCCGGGGGAGTCGGCTCGGCCGTGCTGCAGATCGCCCGCGACCGCGGCATCGCGGTGATCGGCACGGCCGGGGCGGCGAACCAGGACTATCTGCGCGGCCTGGGCGCAACCGCCACCTCCTACGGCGCGGGCTGGGCGGAGCGGGTCCGGCGGCTCGGCCGCATCGACGCCGCGCTGGATCTCGCCGGTGCGGGCGTCCTGGCCGAACTCGTCGAACTGACCGGGGACGCGCGGAAGGTCGTCTCCATCGCCGATCTCACCGCACCGGAACTCGGCGTCCGGTTCTCCGGGACGGCCGGGAGCGTCCCGGCGGCCCTGGCCGAAGCCGGCCGCCTCATCGCGCAGAGGAAGCTCCACATCCCGGTCGAGAAGTCCTACCCGCTCGCCGAGGCCGCGGCGGCGCACATCGACAGCCGGGCCGGCCACACCCGCGGGCGCCGGGTCCTGGTCGTCTGAGCCGTCTCCGGCCCGGTCACGCCGCCCGGCCCGCCGGTTCCGCCGCCGGCTCCGGCGACGATGCGCCCGGGCCGTCGCCGTTGCCGTCGCCGGAGGTCCGTTCCGTCGCGGAGCCCGGGCCGCCGGCGGAGGGCGCGGGCACCGGGCCCCGCTGCCGGACGGGCTCGCGCGCGGCTGCGCGGTGCTCCCGTCCGGCGGCGCCCGGTGCCGTCACTTCCCGGCGCCGACGGGGCCGACCGTTACCCCGGACTCGGTGGTTTCGGAGACCGGCAGGTTGAAGCTGATCGGCAGGGTCTGCGAGGTGGTCTCGTTCGGCGGAGTGACCACGAGGCCGGTGACGTCCACGCCGCTGCCGCCGGTGTCGTTCGGCGGGTAGTGCAGGGTGAAACGTGTCGACTCGCCGGGGCTGACGCGGACCGTCGGGGCGGCGACGCCGTTCCGGGCGGCGTTCATGGTGCCCGCCGGGCTCTGCAGGTCGACCCCGGGGTATCCGTGCATCGTGCACGCCGTGGCGGTGGTGTTCTCGAGGTTCACCAGGAGGCTGCCCCGGGCCATGCCGGGGGAGGTGCTGAAGTCGAGTCCGGAGGTCTTGCAGGGGCCGATCTCGGGCGTCCCGCCATCGGCACCGCCCTGCCCTCCGGAGGAGCCCGCGCCCTCGCTCTTCCCCGAGGAACCGGACGTCTCCTTGCCGGAGTTCTCGCTGCCCTCGTCCCGGGCGCGGGACGAGGGTGAGGGGGAGGTGCCGCTCTCCTTCCGCGAGCTGTCCTCGGAGGAGTCGCCGGGCACGGGGGCCGCTTCGCCGGCCACCTTCTCGGGTGCGTCAGCCGCCTGTTCGCCGCATCCGGTCAGCAGGGCCGCCGCGAGCAGGGCCGTGAGCCCGGCCGCGAGCCGCGCGCCCCCGGTGCCGCGCGACCTTCCGGCCCTGCCCCCCGCGGCCCTCCGGGCCGCCCGCACCGCATGCTGCTCTCGTTCGCTCATCGCCGCCACGCCCTGATCATCCCATCGTGTGTCCATGCCGGATGCGGGGGAGTCACTGTCCGGACCGCCCCGTGCCCTACGACTTCGATGCCGGAGGCCGGGAAAAAGTTCACAACGGGGTGCGTGCGGCGGTCCGTTGCGGCGCGATTCCGGTGCCGGTCCGCGCAACTCGCCGCTTCCGGAGGCGCGTTCTCCGTTCCCGGAGGGAGTGTTCCGGGCGGTGCGGGCACCTTCCACCGCGCCCGCGGGACGGGGCGCGCCGGCCGGTCGCGGCCGGGCGTCCCGGGGATCAGGCGTTCCGGGCGCAGGAGGTGAGGCGGTCGGCGAGCGCCGTGACGAGGTCGCGCAGCTCCGCGGGGCGCTCGATGACGAACGGCCGGTCCAGCGAGGCGAGGACGGCGGGCAGCCAGTCGAGCTCCGCCACCCGCAGTTCGGCCCGCAGCCACCGCTCGGCCGGAGCGTCCGTGCCCTTCGCGGGCGCGGGCTCCGTCAGGCGCGCGACCGACGCGGGCAGACCGGCGCGGATCTGCTCCACGGTCCCGTGGATCCGCAGGACCACCTCGTACCGGTACTCGGCCGTCGCGAAGCCGTCCAGTACGCGCTGCGCCGGGTCGGTCCCGGCCGGGATCCCGAAGGTGCCGGGCAGGGGCCGGGCGCCCTCGATGCGGTCGAGGCGGAGGGTCCGGTCCTGCCCGATCCCGGGATCCCTGCCCGTGACGTACCACCGGCCCGCGTGGGCGACGATGCCGTAGGCGTGCAGGGTGCGTTCGCTGCGCCGGCCGTGGCGGTCGCGGTATCCGAGCGAGAGCGGCCGGCGGTGGTGTACCGCGTCGGCGACGGTCAGCAGGACCTCGGCGTCCGGGGTGGTGAACTCACCGGGTGCGGAGGTGAAGGCGAGGGACTCCAGGACCGTGTCGAGTCTGCGGGCCACATGCCTGGGCAGCACCCTGCGCACCTTGGCCGCCGCGGTCTCGCCGGCCGTGCCCGCCGCCGTCGTCAGTCCCGCCCGGCGCCCGGCGACCAGGCCGAGCAGCACGGCGAGGGCCTCGTCGTCGCCGAGCATCAGCGGAGGCAACCGGTGCCCCGGGGTGAGCCGGTATCCGCCGTAGCGGCCCCGCACCGTCTCCACGGGCACGTCCAGGTCGATCAGCTGGCCCACGTACCGCCGCACGGTGCGGTCGTCGACGCCGAGCCGGTCGGCGAGTTCGGCCACCGACCGGATGCCGCCCGACTGCAGAAGTTCCAGGAGGGTCAGCACGCGCCCGGTGGGTCGAGACATGGCGGCAGCCTAGCGCGCATACCGGACCGATTCCGTCCGCTATCTGTCCTAGCGTGCGCAGCGCAGCCGCTTCACCGGCACTTCACCGACCAGGGAGAACACCGTGGACTTCGTTTCGATCCGCATCATCACCGGCGACGTCGCACGCCTCGTCGCCTTCTACGAGAGGGCCACCGGGGTGTCGGCGGCCTGGGCGACCGAGGACTTCGCCGAACTCGTCACCCCCAGGGCCACCCTCGCGATCGGCAGTACCCGCACCGTCCCGATGTTCGCACCGGACTCCGCTCGTCCCGCCGCCAACCACAGTGTGATCATCGAGTTCCTCGTCGAGGACGTGGACCGGGTGCACGGCAACCTGGGCGGCCTGGTGGAGGAGTTCGTCGCCGGGCCCACCACCATGCCCTGGGGCAACCGGGCGCTGCTCTTCCGCGACCCCGACGGCAACCTCGTCAACTTCTTCACGCCGGTCACCCCGGCCGCCGTGGCGAAGTTCGCCCGCTGACCCGGCGCCCGGCCCCGCGCCGCCGGCCCGTGCACGCCGCGGGCCGGCGGCGGATCCGTCGGGCACTGCCCGGGCGCCGGTCCCGTACGACCCCGAGCAGGGGCCGCGCGGGACCGCTCCGCTGCCGCCGGCCCGGGGTGAGGGGCGCCCCCCCCGGATGCGGGGAGGCCCGGCGGGACGCCCCTCAGGCGGGGGTCACCGGGAGGACTTGGTGACTCCCGGAAGTTCGCCCGCGTGTGCCATCGCGCGCATGCGGACGCGGGAGAGTCCGAAGGCCCGCAGGTGGCCGCGGGGGCGGCCGTCGACGCCGTCCCGGTTGCGCACTCGCGTCGCGCCGGCGTCCCGCGGCTGCCGCCGCAGTTCCCGGAGCGCGGCCCCGTACTCGGCCGGTGTGGCGGCCGGGTCGCGCAGGATCTCCTTCAGCTCGGCCCGGCGCCGTGCGTACCGCGCGACGAGCGCCCTGCGTTTCTCGTTCTTGGCGATCTTGCTCTGCTTGGCCATCAGACCTTTCCTCCCCGTGCGCGGATCCGCGCGACGGCGGCCGCGACGCCGATCACGTCGACCGTCCGGATCCCCTTCGTGCTCAGCGTGAGGCGCACGTGGCGGTTCTCGCTCGCGAGCCAGTAGCGCTTGCGCTGGATGTTGGGGTCGAAGCGCCGGCTGGTGCGCCGGTGCGAGTGGGAGACGGACTTGCCGAACACCGGCTGTGCGCCGGTCAACTGGCAGTGGGCGGACACGGGAGACCTTTCTCTCGGTGGAACAGACTTGGTAATGGTAACCATTTCCATATACTGCTCGCATGGCACGCGACGAACTCCGCCCGATCATCAAGCTCACCTCCACCGCCGGAACCGGCTACACCTACGTGACCCGCAAGAACCGCCGGAACGACCCCGACCGCCTGACGCTGCGCAAGTACGACCCCGTCGCCCGCCGGCACGTCGACTTCCGCGAAACCCGCTGACCCCCTGCCGCACACCCGCCACCCGACCCAGCAGAAGGACACCGCTGTGCAGCCCGGAATCCACCCCGCCTACCGGCCCGTCGTCTTCCGCGACAAGAGCGCCGGCTTCGCCTTCCTCACCCGCTCCACCATGACCGGCGACGCGACCGTCGCATGGGAGGACGGCAACACCTATTCCGTCGTCGACGTCGAGATCTCCTCCGCGAGCCACCCCTTCCACACCGGGGCCGCACGCGTCCTGGACACCGCCGGACGGGTCGAGCGGTTCGAACGCCGCTACGGCCGCCGGGGAGCCCGCTGATGGCCGCCGACCGCACCCTCCCCGTCGTCCTGGTCGGCGGACTGCACGCCGAAGCCCGCACCGAGGTCGTCCGGCGGCTGCTCGGCTCGATGCCCGGCAGCGTCGCCCTGCACCACGATCTCGCCGCCGGGCCGTAGGGCACGGTGCTGCGCACGGTCCGCGACCGCGACGGCCTGCACAGCGCCTCCGAGGCCCCGCTGGTGAACGACTGCGCGTGCTGCGCACTCCGCGAGGACCTCATCCCGGAGCTGACCCGGCTGGCCGGCGACGGCGTCACCCGCTGCGCCGTCGTCGAACTGTGGGACTCGGTGGAACCCAAGGCCATGGCCGAGGTCGTCGCCGCGCACAGCCACGGCGTGCTGGAACTCACCGGCGTCATCACGGCGATCGACCCGGCCCTGGTGCTGCCCTTCCTCGCCAACGGCGACGATCTCGCCGAGGCCGGTCTCGCCGCGGCACCGTCCGACCGGCGCACCGTCGCCGACACCTGGGCCAGGCAGCTCGAATACGCCGCCGTGCTGGCACTCGTGGAGGACGAGGAGTGGCCCGCCGACGAGGAGGACCGGGCGCTGCTGGCCCAACTGCACCCCACGGCACGCCAGGTGGACGCCGCCTCGGGCGAACTGGTGGCGGCAGCCCTGGCGGGCTTCGACGCCGAGGCCGCCGCGGCCGCGCAGCACCCGGCCTGCGCGCTGCTGCCACAGGCGGCCGACGAGGCGGGCGTCGCCACCTGCGTATGGCACCGGGACCGCCCCTTCCATCCCGAACGGCTCTACCAGGCGCTGGAGGAGCTGACCTGCGCCGCCGCGCGCAGCCGTGGCCGCTTCTGGCTCGCCGACCGGCCCGACACCCTCCTGTCCTGGGACGCGGCGGGCGGGGCGCTGTGCGTCGAGGAGGCCGGCCCCTGGCTGGCCGCCCTCCCCGACGCCGCCTGGGAGAGGGTGCCCCCGGTGCGCCGCGCCGCCGCCGCGCTGGACTGGCACCCCGAGCACGGCGACCGCTGCCAGCACCTCGTCTTCACCGCTCCCGGCCTGGACCGGGACGGGCTGGCCGAGGTCCTGGAGTCCTGCCTGCTGACGGACGCGGAGTTCGCCGCGGGGCGCGAGGCATGGAAGCACCTGCCGCCCGCCTTCGACGCCCTCCTCGACCCCGTTCCCTGACGTCCGCCAGCACCCCCGCAAGCCCGAGCATCCCCGCAAGCAAAGGAAACCTCCCATGGCTCAGCGCCCCGGCGCCCGCAGGGCCCGTACCCCCCGGCCGAACCCGCTGGACGCGGCGGGCATCACCCGCGTCGACCACAAGGACACCGATCTGCTGCGCACGTTCCTCTCCGACCGCGGCAAGATCCGCTCCCGCCGCGTCACCCGCCTCACCGCCCAGCAGCAGCGGCAGGTGGCGCGCGCTGTCAAGAACGCCCGCGAGCTGGCGCTCCTCCCGTACCCGGCCCGCTGACGGGCCCGCCCGCACCGCTCCCGGCCCGGGCGGCGGCGCCCGGGCCGGCGACCGGCTCCCGGGCCGGGAGCGCTGTTCGGGGGCCGCCGAGGCGCGCCTGCAAGGCGACCGCGAACAGGTCCGATTGGTCATCCCCTGCTACGTTTGTGGTGTGATCATTGCTGACACCGAGAGCGCGCGGCGGGACGCGGAGCTGGTCCTCGACTTCTTCTCCACCGTGCTCTCGGGCGACCGCGACATCTCCGCCGTCCGGCGCTTCCTGGCACCGGACTTCGTCGACCACGACTCCGAGGGCGACCCCGGCAGGACGGGTGTCGCCGCGAAGCTGACCGCGCTGTGGAACGCCCGGCCCGCTGCGGCCTTCCGCCCGCACCAGGCGATCGCGGCGGGCGGCTACGTCGCCGTACGGTCCACGCTCGAAGGCGGCGAGCGCCCGGTGCCGTTCGCCGACACCTACCGGGTCGCGGACGGCCGGCTCACCGAGCACTGGCACGTGGTCGGCGCCTGACGCACCGAGCCCCGGCTCCGGGCCGCGGGGGAGGACCAGGACCGCCGCGCCCCGCGGCGGGGAGCCGCCCCTCACACCCTGAAGACGGTGCCCAGGAACTCCTTCAGCAGCCTTTCCTTGAGCGGCCCGGGCAGCGCGTCCAGGAGCATCAGGACGGGCGCCGTCCGGGCCGGAAGCCCACCCTCGCCGTCCAGTCCGGCATGGGCGAGCACGGCCTCGACCTCCTGCGGCCCGAGCAGGTCCGGATCCAGCCCGGCGGCGAGCTCGGCGAGCCCCGGGTCGACCGCGGCGCGCGGCAGCCGGCGGGCCGTGCGGAGCGCGGCGGCGAGATCCCCGAGCAGGCCCTCCACCCGGTCCACGGTCGCCGGGGTCAGGGTGAGGTGCAGGTTGGGCGGCATGCCCGCATAGGAGAGCTGGGGTTGCAGGTACCAGCCCGCAGCGCGCATCTCGTCGGCGGTGTGCAGCACGAGGCCCGGATCCGGTTCCGCGCCGCCTGCCCCGCCGAGCACGGTGAACGCCACCACCCCCGCGACCGGTTCGCCCAGCACCCGCACCCCGTCGATCCCGCGCAGCCCCGCCAGCAGCCGCTCCGATGCCTCCGCGACCCGGGCCGCCAGCGCGGTGTAGCCCGTCTCGCCCACGTGCTGGAGCACCGCCCATGCCTGGGCCAGCAGACCGGCGGATTTCGTGCCCTGCGCGGTCGGGTTCACCACCGGGTACCCCGGCCAGGACGCGTGCGCGAAGTACTGGTGGCGGCGCAGCTCCGCATCGGCGTAGAGGACGACGGAGGCCCCCTTGTCGGTGTACGCGTACTTGTGCAGGTCGACGGAGAGCGAGGTGACGCCGGGAACCGTGAGGTCGAACGCGGGCACCTGGTGCCCGGTGCCGCGCAGCCAGGGCAGCAGCCACCCGCCGAGGCAGGCGTCGACATGGCACAGCACGCCCCGCGCGGCGGCCGACGCGGCGATCTCGGCCACCGGATCCAGCACCCCGTGCGCGTACGACGGGGCGGAGGCGACCACGAGCGCCGTGCGGTCGGTGAGCGCGGCGGCCATCGCGCCGGCGTCCGCGCGGAAGGTGGCCGGGTCGACCGGAACCGTGACCGCCTCCAGCCCCAGATAGTGCGCGGCCTTGTGGAACGCGGCGTGCGCGGTGGCGGGCAGGACCAGTTGGGGCGCGGTGATGCCGCGCACCGCACGGGCCTGGTCCCGGGCGGCCTTCACGGCGAGCAGGATGCTCTCGGTGCCGCCGCTGGTGAACGTCCCCTGGGTGCCCGGTGCGCCCAGCAGCGCCGTGGCCGCGCGGACCACGTCGTTCTCCAGCCGCGCCACGCTGGGGAAGACGGTCGGGTCGAGGCCGTTGACGGTCGCGAACTCCGTGTAGGCGGCGGCCGCGAGTCCGTCCACCTCGGCGCGCCCCGCGTCGTAGACGTAGGCGAAGGTGCGTCCGCCACGGGTGGGCGCGTCCGCCTCGCGCAGTGTCCGCAGCTCGGCGAGCACCTGCTGCGCGGACCGGCCCTCGGACGGCGGGCGGATGGGATCAGTCGGCACGGCCGGGCTCCTTCTGCGCGGATGTGGATGCGGACGGGGACGGGCCGGGTGCGGGCGCCGCCGGGGGGGGGGGCAGCCGCGCCGCCGGGTCGTCCTCCCGGTGGCGGTGCAGCAGGTGCCCGTGCACAGCGGCCCCAGGCCGTACCCGACGCGCACCCGGCGCGGCAGGGGCGAAGCTGCCGCGCCACCCGCCCCCGTGACTGCCATGGCGCCGATCATGGGGGAGCGGCCGAGCTCCGACAAGAGGCGTGCAGCACGCTGTCCGGTCACCGCGGAAGGCGCCCGAGACGCTTCGCGGACGCGGCCAGTGGGACACAGGGGCACTGGTGGACGGGGCGCGGTGTTAGGAATGAGTCATGAAGCTGCCTCTCCGCCGCCCCGGGAACCGGCCGCCGCGGCCCGCCACCCGCTCCGCGGACAAGGGCCGTTCGCTGCTCCGCCTGCGCAGCGCGGCCGGTCAGGTGTTCGTGCTGCAGGTCGTCCTCGTGCTGCTGCTGGTCGCCGCGGCGGTGGCGGCCCAGGTCGTACAGGCGCAGCGGGACGCCACGAGCCGGGCCCGCGAGAAGTCGGTCGCGGTGGCCCAGGCGTTCGCGCACGCCCCGGGGGTGGCGGAGGCGATGCGGGGCCCGCATCCGGCCAGGGAGCTCCAGCCGCGCACCGAGGCCGCCCGCAAGGACGCCGGTGTCGACTTCATCGTGCTCATGAGCCGGAAGGGGATCCGCTACACCCAGCCCAATCCGTCGCTGATCGGGAAGAAGTTCGTCGGCACGATCGAACCGTCGCTCCGCGGCCGCACCACGGTGGAGCGGGTCACCGGCCCCCGCACCGGCGGGGACACCAACGTCGTGCAAGCCGTCGTGCCCGTCCGGGACTCCGACGGCACCATCGTCGGCCTGTCGTCGGCGGGGCTGGCGGTACGCAACGTCGCGGGCATGACCGACCAGCAGCTGCCGATCATCCTCGGCGCGGGCGGTGTCGCCCTGGTGGCCGTCATCGGCGGGACGGCCCTGGTCTCCAGGCGGCTGCTGCGCCAGACGCACGGCCTCGGGCCCGCGGAGATGACGCGGATGTACGAGCACCACGACGCCGTGCTGCACGCGGTGCGGGAGGGCGTGCTCATCCTCGACGCCGACGGGCGCCTCGTGCTGGCCAACGACGAGGCCCGCCGGCTGCTGGACCTGCCTCCCGGCACCGAGCGGCGGCACGTGGGCGAACTGGACCTGGCCGAGGGCATCGCACGGCTGCTGGTGTCGGGTGAGCCCGTCACCGACGAGGTGCTGCTGTCCGGGGACCGGCTGCTGGCGGTGAACATACGCCCCACCTCCCGGCACGGGGGCGCGCTCGGCAGTGTGGTGACGCTGCGTGACACCACGGAGCTGTCGGCCGTGTCGGGGCGTGCCCAGGTGGCGCGGGAGCGGCTGAAGCTGCTGTACGAGTCGGGGGTGCGGATCGGCACCACGCTGGATGTGGCCCGCACGGCGCGGGAGCTGGCCCAGGTGGCGGTGCCCGGGTTCGCCGACCTGGCGGCCGTCGACCTGCTGGACGAGGTGGTGCGCGGCCAGGAACCGGCCCCGCAGGCACAGCGCCGGGTGCGCCGGGTGGCGGTCGGCGAACGGCCGGAGGGACTCCCGCTGTACGAGGTCGGGGAGGCGATCGTCTTCCGGCCGGGTTCGCCGCAGGCCCGCGCGCTCGACGCGGAGCGGGCGGTGCTGGAGGCTGATCTGCACCACGCGGAGGAGTGGCTGCGGCACGACCCGGAGCGCGCGCGGCGGACGCTGGAGTTCGGCGTCCACTCGCTGATCACCGTCCCGCTGCGGGCCAGGGGAGTGATTCTGGGCATCGCGCACTTCTGGCGCAGCGGCGACTCGCCGGGCTTCGACGAGGACGACGTCTCCTTCTCCGAGGAGTTGGCGACGCGGGCCGCGGTGGCCATCGACAACGCGCGCCGCTACACCCGCGAGCACGCCATGGCCGTGACCCTGCAGCGCAGCCTGCTGCCGCGCGGACTGCCCAAGCAGGCGGCCCTGGAGGCGGCCTGGCGCTACGTGCCCGCGGAGGCGGGGGTGGGCGGCGACTGGTTCGACGTCATCCCCCTCTCCGGCACCCGCGTCGCGCTGGTCGTCGGCGACGTGGTGGGGCACGGACTGCACGCGGCCGCGACGATGGGGCGGCTGCGCACCGCCGTGCACAACTTCTCCACCCTCGACCTGCCCCCCGACGAACTGCTCGCCCACCTGGACGAGCTGGTGGCCCGCATCGACGACGAGGAGAGCGACGCCGACCCGAGCGGGCGGCAGTACGAGGGAGTGGCCGGAGCGACCTGCCTGTACGCCGTGTACGACCCGGTGACGGGCTCCTGCACCCTCGCCCGTGCCGGCCACCACTGCCCCGCGGTGGTGTACCCGGACGGCACGGTCGGTTATGCGGACGTTCCCGCCTCCCCACCGCTCGGTCTGGGCGGCCACCCCTTCGAGACCACGGAGCTGCACCTGCCCGAGGGCGCCCAGCTCGTGCTGTACACCGACGGTCTGGTCGAGAGCCGGGACCGGGACATCGACACCGGTCTGGAGATCCTCCGCTCCGTGCTGGAGGAGACCGCGGGCGCGGGGCCGGACGAGACGGCCCGCGCGGTCGCCGGTTCCGTCATGCCGGCCCACCCGTCCGACGATGTCGCCCTGCTGGTGGCCCGCATCCGCAGGCTCGCCCCGGACCAGGTCGCCAAGTGGCAGGTCGACCCCGACCCGGCGGCCGTCGCCCCGGTCCGCGCCGAGTGCGCGGCGCGGCTGCGCGAGTGGGGCCTGGAGGAGATCGGGCACACGACCGAGCTGATCCTCAGCGAACTGATCACCAACGCCATCCGCTACGGGAAGGAGCCGATCCAGGTCCGCCTCCTGCACGACGAGGACAGTCTCATCTGCGAGGTCTCCGACGGCAGCGGAACCTCCCCGCATCTGCGCCGCGCCTCGACCACCGACGAGGGGGGCCGCGGTCTCTTCCTCGTCGCCCAGTTCGCCCAGCGCTGGGGCACCCGCTACATCCCCGGCGGCAAGGTCATCTGGACCGAGCAGCAGTTGCGCGGCGGCGGCTCCGCGCGCCCGGCCGAGCAGTTGCCGGCCGACGCGCTGCTGGACCAGTTCGACGACGGGGGCTGGTGACACGCTGGGGTGGTGCGGCCGCCGTACCGCCCTCACGCGGTGGCGCACGCGAGCAGCCACGCGGCTTCGGCGTCCCGGTGCGGAGCGACCGGCCGACTGCCCGACGGCGCACGGCACCCACCGGCCCGCAGGCCCGCCGGGGGAGTGGGCCGGGTCCGGCCGCCGGAGCGGCTCGGGGCGTGCGGCGCCGCGCGGCCGTCGTCAGGCCGCGGCGGTGCCGGCTCCCGCGGCGGCCAGGGCGGCGTCCGTGTCGGCGGCCGCCAGGTCGGCGTTGATCCGGGCGCCCGCCAGCGCCCCCGCTGCGGCGGAGGCCCCCACCTGGGCGGTGGGATCGGCGGCGTTGCCCGCCACCCACACCCCGGGCACTGCGGTGGCTCCGGCCGCGTCCGCGGTGAACCGGCGGCCCATCCCCTCGGGCAGGTCCTCCAGCGGCAGGCCCAGACCGGTCAGGCCCTCGGCGCGGGCCCGCATCGAGGTCGCGACCGCGAGCACCCGGCGGGCGACCACCTGGCCGTCCGTCAGCCGCACCCCGGCGATGCCGCCGTCGCCGTCCTGCACGACCTGCTCGACCGGGGTGCCGACGACGCGGATGCCGCGGGCGTCGAATCGCGCCCGGGTGTCCGCGTCCAGCCCGGTGCCGCGGGTGAAGTAGACCAGATCCTCGGTCAGCTGGCGGAAGAGCAGCGCGTGGTGGAGGGAGGCCGGGCCGGTGGCGAGGACGCCGACCGGCTGGTCGCGCACCTCCCAGCCGTGGCAGTACGGGCAGTGCACCACGCTCCGTCCCCAGTGCTCCGCGAGCCCGGGGACGTCGGGCAGCACGTCCCGCAGCCCGGTGGCCACCAGCAGTCGGCGTGCCGTCAGTGTGCGGCCGTCGGCCAAGGTGACGGTGAAGCGCGGGTCGCCCGCGGCGGACGGCTCGGCCGGTTCGGCGCCGGCCACCTCGCCGGGCACGAGCACGCCGCCGTAGCGCTGCACCTCCTCCCGGCCCCGCGCGTAGAGCTCGGCGGGCGGCACGCCGTCCAGGCCCAGCAGGCCGTGCACGCCCTCGGCCGGCGTGTTGCGCGGCGTGCCGCTGTCCACCACGACGACCGAGCGGCGGGAGCGGGCGAGCATCAGGGCGCCGTTGAGCCCCGCGGCGCCGCCGCCGATCACCAGCGTGTCGACGGTCTCCCCCGAGAGCGGGCCGGTCCCGGCAGTCGTTCCAGGCATGGGGCGTGCCCTCCTTCAGGTACGGGGCCCGGCCGCTCCGGGCCCGCTGTGGACGACGCTAACCAGACGTTGCACGCTCAGCATAGGATGTTGCCTATGACGCAAATTGATGGCGAGCTGGACAGCCTGGTACGCAAACGCATCAGGGCGATGCGGGTGGCGCAGGGCTGGTCCCTGGAAGAACTGGCCACCCGCGCCCGGCTGAGCCAGTCCACGCTCAGCCGCATCGAGAACGGCCGTCGCCGGCTGGCGCTGGACACCCTCGTCACCCTGGCCCGCGCCCTGGACACCACCTTGGACCAGCTGGTGGAGACCGCCTCCGACGACGTCGTCACCAGCCCGATCGTCGACAGCGCGCACGGGATGCTGCAGTGGCCGCTCAAGAGCGACCCGGGCGTGACCGTCGTGCGCCAGCGCATGACCGACCCGCCGCCCGACAACCCCGCCCGGATGCGCGCGCACCCCGGCCGGGAATGGCTGGTCGTCCTCTCCGGCACCGCGGTCCTGCTGCTGGGAAACCGCCGCCTGCGGGTCGAGACCAACCAGGCGGCGGAGTTTCCCACGATGCTGCCGCACGCCATCGGTGCCGACGGCGGCCCCTGCGAGGTCCTCGGGATCTTCGACCGGGACGCCCGCCGGGGGCACCAGCGGGATCGCGGCGAGCGCGGCGCATAGCGTCCGCCGGGGTCCGCCGCCTCGCAGGGGTGGCCTTGCGCGTCCGGCAGCCCCCGGTGCCCGCTTCTTGCGTATCCGGAAAGGAATCGTGCCGTACTCGCATGACCGTCCTAGCGTGGCGGCATGCCCCACACCCACTCGTCCGCGCCCCGTCGGGGCGCCTCCGACGCCCACCAGCCCCAGGACCACGACCAGGCCGAGCTCCTCGACCTGGACGCGGAGGTCCTCGCCGAACACCTCGCGACCATCACCGCATGGCTGCCCGTCGAAGCGCCCCCGCGCCGGATCGCGGACCTCGGCTGCGGCACGGGAGCTGGCACCTTCGCCCTCCTCGACCGCTTCCCCGACGCCCACGTCACGGCCGTCGACTCCTCCTCCGAGCACCTGCGACGCCTCCGGGAGAAGGCCCGCGCCCAGGGTGTGGCGGAGCGCGTGCACCCGGTGCGCGCCGACCTGGACGACGCCGACTGGCCCGATCTGGGCACCCCGGACCTGGTGTGGGCCTCCGCCTCGATGCACCACATGGCCCACCCCGAGCGCGCACTGCGCCGCATCCACGACGCCCTGCCGCCCGGCGGGCTGTTCGCCGTGGTCGAGCTGGCGGGCTTCCCCCGTTTCCTGCCGCCCGACGCGCCCGAGGACCAGCCCGGCCTGGAAGAGCGCTGCCACGCGGCGAACGACCGGTACCACGCCGCGCACATGCCACACCGCGGCGCCGACTGGGGGCCGAAGCTGACCGCCGCCGGATTCGCCCTCGACGGGCAGCGCACCCTCGAGGTGAACATCGCCGGCTCCCGCGACGAGGCCGTTGCCGCCTATGCGCTGAGCAGCCTGCGACGCATGCGCGGCAGTCTCGCCGACGCGCTCCCCGCGGAGGACCTCGCCGCACTCGACCGGCTGCTGGACACCGGTGGCCCGCACAGCATCACACGCCGCCGCGACCTCGCGGTCCGTACGGTACGCACCGTCTGGGCGGCCCGGCGCGGCGACTGAACCGGCACGCCGTGCCGTTCGACCCCGGCGGTTCCCACCGGTCCGCCGTCCGCCGCCGGGGGCTCAGCCCCCCGCGGCCGGGCCGGGCGCTGCCGGCGCGGCCGGCTCGGACCTGATGGGCCTCATGTTCACGAGTACCGCGGCGAGCACCGCGCCGAGCAGCATCACGCCCACCGCCACCCAGGTCGCGGTGGTGAATCCGTGCACCACGCCCTCCCGGACCACCGTCCGGCGCATCCGCGGATCGTGCAGATGATCGCGGACGTAGTGGTTGGTGACGCTGGTCGCCACGGTGTTGAGCAGCGCGGTGCCGATGGACCCGCCCACCTGCTGCGCGGTGTTCACGGTGGCCGAGGTGACCCCCGAATCGTGCGCTGCCACGCCCTGCGTCGCCGTGGAGATCACCGGCATGAACGTGCAGCCCAGGCCCAGACCCAGGAGCAGTTCGGCGGGGAGCAGATGGCTGACGTACGAGGAGTCGGTGTCCAGCTGGGTCAGCACGGCCATGCCCGCCGCCGCCAGCAGCATGCCCGGCGCCATCAGCAGCCGCGGCGGGACCAGCGGCAGCAGCCGGGCCGAGATCTGGGTGGAGCCGAGGATGATCGCGCCGCTGATCGGCAGATAGGCCAGCCCGGTGCGCAGCGGCGAGTAGCCGAGGATGCCCTGCATGTAGTAGGTCAGGAACAGGAACACCCCGAACATCCCCAGGGTGGCCATGCCCATGGTGAGGAAGCTGCCCGCACGGTTGCGGTCCCTGACGATGTGCAGCGGCAGCAGCGGAGTGCGCGCCCGGCCCTGCCACAGCACGAAGGCGGCCAGCAGCAGCCCGCTGCCGCACAGCAGCCCCAGCACCATCGCGCTGCCCCAGCCGCGGGGTTCGGCCTCGCTGACTCCGTAGACGAGTGCGAGCAGGCCCCCGCAGCCCAGCACCGCTCCGGGAAGGTCGAGCCGCGCCTCCGCGTGCCCGGGACGGTCGTGCAGCAGTGTCAGTGCGCCCAGCACCGCGGCCCCGGCGAACAGGATGTTGACGTACAGGCACCAGCGCCAGTCCAGATACTCGGTGAGGACTCCGCCCATCAGCAGCCCGATGGCGGCCCCGGCGCCGGCGACGGCGCCGTACACACCGAACGCCCTGCTCCTCTCCCGGGGGTCGGTGAACGTCGTCGACAGCAGCGAGAGCGCGGAGGGGGCCAGCAGCGCGGCGAAGACGCCCTGCAGCGCGCGGGCGCCGAAGAGCATTCCGGAGCTGCCCGCGGCGCCGCCGAGTCCGGATGCGACGGCGAATCCGATCAGCCCGATGACGAAGGTGCGCTTGCGGCCCACGAGGTCGGCCACCCGCCCGCCCAGCAGGAGCAGCCCGCCGAAGGCGAGCGTGTAGGCCGTGATGACCCACTGGCGGTTGTTGTCCGACATGTGCAGCTCGCGCTGCGCGGAGGGCAGCGCGACATTCACGATCGTCGCGTCCAGCACGACCATCAGCTGGGCGATCCCGATGACGATCAGGGCCCACCACCGGTGCCGGTCCACCGGGTCGGGTGCCTGGTCGCCGCTCGCGCGCACCCGGGCATCGGACATAAGCCTCAGACAACCATCCAGTGGTGCATTCCGCATCCGCAGCAGAGGTCGGGCGGCGGCGGGCGGCCTCCGGCGTGTTCCGGGCGGACGTACCCGGCCCCCGGTCTCACTCCCGGCCCGGGGCGCCGGCCGCGGTGCCCGCCGCCCGCCGCTCCCGCGCCCGGGCGAGCCGGTGGCGGAGCACGGCCAGCACCACATGGGCCGGCGGCAGGGTCAGCACCCCGGTCAGCAGCAGCGCGGCGGCGATCGGGGCGAGGATCCCGACGCAGTAGGCGGTGTAGGTGTTGTCCGTGCCCCACGCCAGGAAGAGGGCCGAAGCCCCCGGGCGCAGTGGCCGGGCGGCGGCGTGCAGCAGGAGGTACGCGCCGACGGTGAGCGCTCCCAGGGGCAGCGCGGCGGCCAGGGTGCGCAGCCAGGCGGTGGCCCCGCCCCACACCAGCGACCAGGACCGGCGCAGCGAGCCGAGCGGGCCCAGCTGCTCCGCGGCCGCGGCCGCCGGAGCCAGGGCCCAGCCGAGCCGGAGTACCAGCGTGATCGCCAGGCCCAGCAGGGGTGCGCCGTCGTGCAGCAGCGCGAACCGGGTGGGGTATTCCCACTTGGGGACGATCGCCGTGTACTCCCTGAACAGGGTGGTGGTGAAGTACTCGGACACCAGGATTCCGGTCACCAGCGGTGCCCACACGCCCGCTGCGCGCAGCAGATACGACCCCAGTACCGCGCCGAACCGTCCGCGCTCCCGCCCGCCGGCCGGGTGCGCGGAGACGTCCGTGGCGGGGGAGCCGGTGCGTCCGCGGGTGCCTTCCGGGCGGTGGCCGCCCTCCCGGTCGGCCACCGCCCGGGAGGCGGCGGTCTGCACGGCCGCGCAGCCCAGGTGCAGCAGCAGCACCAGGAACGGCAGTCCGGCCAGGGTGATCAGCCACAGGTCCTGGACCAGGAGTCCGGACGGAGCGTAGGAGTCCTCCATGCGGCGGGCCGCGATCGCTCCCCGGCGCATCTCGGTGAACGCGGGCCAGGCGACCAGGAAGCCGAGGGCCGTGACCAGCAGGCCGCCCGGCGCTGCCAGTCCGGCGGCCCGCGCCGCCAGGCCGAACAGCCGGCGTCCGTCGCCGTACAGGACGGCGGACGCCGTCCACGGCACGCCGCGTCGCGGCGCGTGTCCCGCACCGTCCCCTCCTGCCTGGCCACGGTGTCCCGCACCGTCCCCGCGCTCCCGGCCACGGCTCGCCGTCCGACCGTCGTCCGCCGTCCCGTTCCTCACGTCCACCGCCACTCCGTCTGCTCTGTCCGTATCCGCTGCCCGAGGACCGGGATCAGCGCCTGGTGTGTTCGATGCAGGTGAGCGGCGAACGGTTCATCGGCGGGAGCGGAAATCGGTGCGCACTCAGCGCGTTGCGGTCCAGACCTATTGACGAATGGTCTGGACCGCAGAACTCTTTGGGGAACCCCACACCAGGCGGAGGGAACACGCCATGCACCCAGCGCCCGCGCGAAGACGACGCCCCCGGTATCTGCTCGGTATCGGAGTGGTGCTCGCCTGTGTCGTCCAGCTCCTCACCGCCGCGGCCCCGCACGCGGCCGAACGCCCGCACTCCGCGGCGCCGGACGGCCGGGCCGCCGAGACCTGCCCGGTGCAGGGCAAGCCGTCCGGAAAGGTCCTCCAGGGCTACTGGGAGAACTGGGACGGCGCCGCCAACGGCGTCCATCCGCCCTTCGGCTGGACCCCCGTCACCGACTCCCGGATCCGCTCCCACGGCTACAACGTCCTCAACGCGGCCTTCCCTGTCATCCGTTCGGACGGCACCGTGCTGTGGGAGGACGGCATGGACTCCACCGTCAAGGTCGCCGGCCCGGCCGAGATGTGCCGGGCCAAGGAGCAGGGCCAGACGCTGCTGATGTCCATCGGCGGTGCCACGGCGGGCATCGACCTCAGCTCGCGCACCGTCGCCGACCGGTTCGTCGAGACCATCGTGCCGATCCTGAAGGAGTACAACTTCGACGGCATCGACATCGACATCGAAACCGGCCTCACCGGCAGCGGCGACATCAGCCGGCTCTCGACCTCGCAGGCCAACCTCGTCCACATCATCGACGGCGTCCTGGAGCGGATGCCGCCGCAGTTCGGCCTGACGATGGCGCCCGAGACGGCGTATGTCACCGGCGGCAGCGTCGTGTACGGCTCGATCTGGGGCGCCTACCTCCCGATCGTCAAGAAGTACGCCGACAACGGCCGGCTGTGGTGGCTGAACATGCAGTACTACAACGGCAGCATGTACGGCTGCAGCGGCGACTCCTACTCCGCGGGCACCGTCCAGGGCTTCACCGCGCAGACCGACTGCCTCGACAAGGGCCTGGTGATCCAGGGCACCACGATCCGCGTGCCCTACGACAAGCAGGTACCCGGCCTCCCCGCGCAGCCGGGCGCGGGCGGCGGCCACATGGCGCCCTCCCAGGTGGCCCAGGCGTGGAACCACTACGACGGCCGGCTCAAGGGCCTGATGACCTGGTCGCTGAACTGGGACGGCTCGAAGAACTGGACCTTCGGCGACAACGTCAAGGCGCTCCAGGGCCGTTGACGGACCGGGCGGGGCTCCGGCGGCCCGGGTGAACCGGGCCGCACCGCAGAGCAGGCCCCGATCCCTGCCGGCCGCCGTTGCCGGCCGGCAGGGATCCGGTCGCCCCTACCGGGTCTCCGGTTCCGCCTGCCAGTCCTCGACGAGGAGCCCGAGCACCACCTCGTCCAGGAACTCGCCCAGCACCCAGGCCGACGAGCGCAGCACGCCCTCCCGGACGAAGCCGTTGCGCTCGGCCGAGCGCAGCATCGCGGTGTTGTCCGACAGCGTCTCGACCTGCAGTCGCCGCAGGCTGCGCACGACGAAGCCGTAGTGGCACAGCGCCGCGACCACGTCGGTGCCGTAGCCCTTGCCGCGTGCGGACGGCAGCAGCCCCAGGCCGATGTGCGCGGAGCGGTGGTGGGTGTCGATGTCCCACAGCGTCGCGGTGCCGATGAGGGTGCCGCCCTCCAGCTCGACCACGGAGAACTGGACCCACCCCTGCGCGGTGTCGTCCACCACGAGCCGCGGGTCCTTGGTGCCGGGTGTGAGCGGCCGCCAGGGCCCGCCCTCCGCCCGCGCGGCGTTGACCACGTCGTCGTAGAGCTCGGCCCGCAGGACCGGGATGTCTTCCTCGTGCCGGGCCCTGAGCCCGACCGTTCGTCCTCTCAGCACGCGAGCTTCCTACCCGAGCGGACAGCGCGGGGGCAACCGAATAGTTCCGGGTGCGGGCGACGTACGGGGGCGCTCCGCGGCCCCGCAAGGACGTCCGGCCCGGCCGGTGGCGGGCACTGGCCGGGCTGAGCGAGGCCGGCAACCGGTCGGTCGGCCCGGTACGCTCCGGCCGGTTGCCGCGGTCCGCTCAGCTGCCGGTCACTTCACCGAGCCCGCCATGACCCCCTGGACGAAGTGCCGCTGGAAGGCGAAGAAGACCGCCACCGGCACGACGAGGGACAGGAAGGCGCCGGGCGCCAGCACGCCGATGTTGCTGCCGAACTGCCGCATCTCCGACTGCAGGGCCACCGTCAGCGGCTGCGACTGGCTGTCGGCGAAGATCAGCGACACCAGCATGTCGTTCCACACCCACAGGAACTGGAAGATCGCGAGGGACGCGATCGCCGGACGGCCCAGCGGAAGCACCAGCCGGACGAAGATCCGCCACTCGCTGCCGCCGTCCATCCGGGCGGCCTCCAGCATCTCGCGCGGGATCTCCGCGAAGTAGTTCCGCAGCAGGAAGACGGCGAACGGCAGCCCGTAGGCGACGTGGAAGAGGACCACGCCCGGGATCGTGCCGAAGAGCCCGACCGCGCCGAACATCTTGGCCACCGGCAGCAGGCCGACCTGGACGGGCACCACGAGCATGCCCACCACGACCAGGAAGATCGCGTCCCGGCCGGGGAAGTCCAGCCAGGCGAAGGCGTATCCGGCCAGCGCCGCGACCACCACGACGCTGATCGTGGCGGGCACCGAGATCAGGACGGTGTTCCAGAAGGAGTCGACGATGCCCGAGTTCTCCAGCAGCGCGCTGTAGCCCTCGAAGGACAGGCTGCCGGGGTCGGTGAGAGCGTTCCACCAGCCGCTGGCCGCGTTGTCCTCGTCCGGCCGCAGGGAGCCGATGAAGAGCCCGAAGGCCGGGGTGAGCCACAGCAGTCCGACGACCACGAGGAGGAACTGCACCAGGCCGCGGCTCAGTTGCCGCAGCAGCCAGGTGACCGGCCGCGCTCGCCCGGGCCTGGTGGGAGCCGGGGTGGGGAGGGCGGTCATGAATTGCTCCTGCGGAAGCGTCGGATGTTGAGGATCATGGCGGGTACCACCAGAAGCAGCAGCAGGACGCCGAGCGCACTCCCCAGGCCCTGGTTGTTGCCGCCGCCGAAGGAGACCAGCCACATCTGCAGCGCCAGGACGTTGGCGTCCTGCTGCACCGGACCGGGGGCGATGATGTAGACGAGGTCGAAGACCTTCATCACATTGATCACCTGGGTCACGAAGACCACCCCGAGCACGGGTGCCAGCAGTGGCACGGTGATCCTGCGGAAGATCTGCCATTCGTTCGCGCCGTCGATCTTGGCGGCCTCGATCACGTCCCGCGGCATGGCGGAGAGTCCCGCCCCGATCAGCACCAGCGCGAAGCCCGTCCAGATCCACAGGTAGGCGCCGATGATCGCCGGGGTGATGAGAGTGGGACCGAGCCACTCCACGCCCCCGTAGGGCTCGGCGAAGTTCTTCGCGGGCAGCCGGACGGCGTAGTCGCCGGCCGCGAGATCCCGGAAGCGGTAGGAGCCGTCGGCCGCGGTGGTCGTCTCGGCCACGGTCTTCCCGTCCGCGTCGACCGCCTCCAGCGCCAGTCGCGGCAGGCCCTTCTCCTTCGGGTCCACCTGTCCCGGCTTGCCACCGCCGCCGAGGGTGAAGTCCACCCAGACCACACCGCGCAGCTCCCCGCCGCCGGCGGTGGCCTTCGACGCGGCGCGCGCGGGCTCGGCGTCCTGGGGCAGGTCCTTGGGCGGGACGCCGACCAGGCCGAGGTTGACCGTGTTGCCCGGCGACGCCTTGTCCTTCGTCGTGTACGCGCCGCCCTTGTCCTTGGCCAGCACGGTGGCGTCCTTGGGGCGCGCGGTCGGGTAGCCGGCGCTCTCCTCGAAGGTGTCGTGCACACCGACGGCGACCGCGTTGAGCACACCCCGGTCGGGGTCCTGCTCGTAGACGACACGGAAGATGATGCCCGCCGCGAGGAAGGAGATCGCCATCGGCATGAACAGCACCAGCTTGAACGCGGTGGCCCAGCGGATCTTCTCCGTCAGCACGGCGAGGATCAGACCGAGCCCGGTCAGCAGCAGCGGTGCGACGACGACCCAGATGGTGGTGTTGCGTATCGCCTTGAGCGTGGCCGGGTCACGGAACATCTCCGTGTAGTTCTCCACGCCGACGAAGCGCGTGCCCGAGGCGTCGAAGAGGCTGCGCCCGGCCGTGAAGAGGATCGGGTATGCGACGAGGGCCCCGAGCAGCAGCAGCGCGGGGAGCAGGAAGAGCAGGGCGATCAGGCGCCGGCGGCGCGCGGCCCGGCGGCGCGGGCTGTCCTTCGGTTCGCCGGCGGCCGGCCCCGGCCCGCCCGGCTGCGGTGCCGGGCGGTCGGGGGCCTGCACAGGTGTGGCTGGCATCCGGGCCTCAGTCCTTGTACGCCTTGGCCGCGGCGGCCTCGAGCTTGCGGGCCGTGCCCTTGGGGTCGGACGGGTCGCGCAGGAAGTCCTGCAGCAGCTTCCACTCACCGGTGCCGGCGGTGCCGCCGAAGGCGGCCGGGGCCTGGTCGGACATGTCGAACCGGACCGCGTTCCCGGCCTTGATCAGCGAGTCGGCGGTCTTGCGGGTGACGTCGTCCTGGTACGCCTCCGGCTTCACGCTCTTGTTGGGGGAGAGGAAGCCGCCGGCCCCGGCCCAGATCTCGGCGGCCTCGGGCGTCGCGAGGAACTCGACGAGCTTCATCCCGGCCTTGCGGTGCTTGCCGGACTTGAGGACCGTGGCCGCGTCACCGCCGCCGACCACCGGCGGCTTCCCGTCCGCCACCGCGGGGAAGGGGAAGAACTTCGCGTCCTCGCCGACCTTCTTCTTCAGGTCGCCGGAGATGGTGGCGCCCACGAAGTCGCCCTCGTAGACCATCCCGGCCTTCGGGTCGTCGCCGAAGACCTGCTCCACGGACTCGGGGAAGGTGGTGCGCAGCGCGCCCTTGCCGCCGCCGGCGACCAGCTTCTTGTCCTCGAACAGCTCGGAGAGGGTGGTCAGGGCCTTGACCACGCTCGGGTCGGTCCAGGAGATCTTGTGCGCCGCGAGCTTGTCGTAGTTCTCGGGTCCGGCCTGGGAGAGGTAGATGTTCTCGAACCAGTCGGTGAGGGTCCAGCCGTCCTCACCGGCGACGGAGAAGGCGGGCAGCCCGGAGTCGGAGACCGTACGCCCGGCCTTGAGCATCGCGTCCCAGCTCTTGGGAGGCTGGACGCCGGCCTGCGAGAGGGCGTCGGGGCTGTACCAGACCGTCGACTTGTTGGAAGCCTTGAAGTAGAGGCCGTAGTACTTGTCGCCGATGGTGCCGTAGTCCTGCCACACCGGTGCGAAGTTGCTCTCGGCCGTGTCCCGGACCTTGGCGGACAGCGGCTGGAGCCAGCCCTTGCCGGCGAACTGCTTGAGCACGCCGGGCTGCGGCACCATCACCACGTCGGGTGCGTTCCCGCCCTCGATCTTGCTGCCGACGACGGTGGAGACGTTGTCGCCGGTGGAGATGAACTTGGTGGTGGCGCCGGTCTTCTCGGAGAAGGCGTCCAGCACCTTCTTGAAGTTCTTCTGCTCGGTGCCGGTCCACACCCCGGCGACCGTGACCGTCTGTCCCTTCAGCTCCTGCGAGCCCGAGCCGGAGCTGCCGTCGCTGCCGCCGCAGGCGGTCGCGGTGAGGGCGAGGCCGAGCGCCGCGGCGGTGGCCGCCGCTGTCCGTCGTCTGGTGCGGGTGCTGCTCATGGTGTGTTTCCCTTCGGGGAGTGTGCGGAGTGGTCGGGCAGATCGCTGATCCACCAGGCGGTGGTGGAGCCGGGCAGGATTCCCGGTGGGCAGTCCCCGCTGGCGAGCAGCGGAGTTCCGGTGACGGGCGCCGGTACCGGGTCGAGGCCGAAGTTGACCGCGCAGACCAGGCCGTCGCCGCGCACGAAGGCCAGGACCTGGGGTTCGGTCTCCAGCCAGCGCAGGCTTCCCTCGCCGAGCTGCGGCAGGCTGCGGCGCAGTTGCAGCCCGTCGCGGTAGAGGTGCCAGAAGGAGCGGGTGTCGGCGAGTGCCCGCTCGGTGGCGTGCTCGGCGAACCACGCGGGCTGCGGCAGCCATGGCCGGGCGGTGCTGTCGGTGGTGGTGAAGCCGAACGGCGAGGCGTGTCCGGACCAGGGCAGCGGCACCCGGCAGCCGTCCCGGATGTGCCGGCGGCTGCCGGTCCTGAGGTAGATCGGGTCGGTGAGCACCTCGTCGGGCAGGTCGACCACCTCGGGCAGGCCCAGTTCCTCGCCCTGGTAGATGTAGGCGGCGCCGGGCAGCGCCAGCATCAGCAGTGCGGCGGCCCGGGCGCGGGCGGGGCCGACGGTGGTGCTCTCGCCGGCGTACCGGGTGACCGTCCTGACCTGGTCGTGGTTGTTGAGCACCCAGGTGACGGTGGAGCCGGTGCCCGCGATGTCGGTGAGCGCCTCGGAGATGGCCTTCCGGAAGGCGTCCACGTCCCACTCGGCGCTGAGCAGGTCGAAGAAGAACGCCTGGTGCAGTTCGTCCGCGCGGACGTACTCGGCGTGCTCGCGGGCCGTCGGCACCGACACCTCGCCGACCAGCAGCCGGTCGGCCCCGTCGCGTGCGGCGTACTCGTCGCACACCGCCCGCCAGTCGCGCCACACCTGGTGCACCTCGGGCTGGTTCCAGGCCAGGGGGTTGACCGAGTCGCGGGCGCGCTCGTCCGCCTCGGGGTCGGGGGAGTCGGGGAGCGCGGGGTGTTTGAACAGACCCGCGGCGACATCGATGCGGAAGCCGTCGACCCCGCGGTCCAGCCAGAAACGCAGCACGTCGGTGAACTCGCTGCCGACCCGCGAGTCGCGCCAGTTGAGGTCGGGCTGGTCGGGGGTGAACAGGTGCAGGTACCACTGGCCGGGGCGGCCGTCCGGGTCGGTCACCCGGGACCAGGCGGGGCCGCCGAACATGGCGCGCCAGTTGTTGGGCGGCAGCGCGCCGTCCGGTCCGCGGCCGTCGGCGAAGTGGAAGCGGGCGCGGTCCGGTCCGCCGGGGCGGTCCGCGAGCGCGGCGCGGAACCAGGGATGCCGGCTGGAGCAGTGGTTGGGGACGATGTCGAGGACGATGCGCACGCCGAGCCGGTGGGCGTCGGCCACCAGGAGGTCGAACTCCCGCAGGTCGCCGAAGAGCGGGTCCACGTCGCGGTAGTCGGCGACGTCGTAGCCGTGGTCGTGGTGCGGCGAGGGATAGAAGGGGCTGAGCCAGACTCCGTCCACACCCAGCTTCTTGAGGTACGGGAGTCCGGCCCGGACCCCGGCCAGGTCTCCGACGCCGTCCCCGGTGCTGTCGAGGAAGCTGCGGACGTAGACCTGGTAGATCACCGCATCGCGCCACCAGCGCCGGGACGTGGTGGCCGTGGCTATGTGCATGCGTGGCGCCTGTTCTCGTTGATCGCACGTTATGCATGCATGTTATGTAGCCATGTCGAACAGGTGTCAATGAGTTGACGTGAAACTCCGCAGTAACGTGCGGCGATTGCCCAGGTATGCCCAACGATTCCTGGGTCTGGTGCTACTGAACGCGTAAGTAGCCGCAAGTGGAGAGAGGGAACCGCGGTGCGGGTGTTCAGCCGCGGCGGACGATCGCCTCGAGCTCCCGCTCCAGCCGGGCCACCGCCTGCTTCGGCGTCAGCCGCTGCGCCATCGCGTCGTGCACGACGGCCTGCACCGCCAGATTCACCTGCTCGTACCGCGGGCTCTTGGGCCGCGGCTGCGCCGCGAGCACGCTCTTGCGGAGCGTGGGCAGATAGGGATACCGGCGCACCAGCGCAGGATCGGTGTAGAGGTCCGCCCACACCGGCGGCAGCGCCCCCTCGGTCAGCACCCGCCGCTGGACCTTCTCGCTGGTCAGATAGCTCAACAGTGCCGCGGCCGACTCCTTGTGCCGGGAACGTGCGTTGACGGCGAGGTTGGAGCCGCCCAGCACCCCGGCCGCCGGCCCGTCCGGCCCGGGCAGCGGCACCACACCGAACTTCCCCGCGACCTTCGAGCCGGCGGCGCCGGCCGTCTTGTGCACATACGGCCAATTGCGCAGGAAGAGCAGCTTCCCCTCCTGGAAGGCGCGGCGGGACTCCTCCTCCTTGTAGGAGAGCGCCTCCTTCGGGATCCACCCCTCCCGCACGCCCCGGGCCAGGAAGCCGATACCGACCCGGGCGGCGGGGGAGTCGACCGTGACCCGCTCCCCCTCGTCCGCGAGGAAGGAGCCGCCCGCCGACCGCACGGCCTCGACCGCGTTGACCGTGAGCCCCTCGTAGGGGAGGAACTGCCCCGCGTAGCCGTCCAGTCCGTACTTCGGCGCGACCGTCCTCGCGAGCCGCTCCAGCTCCGCCCAGGTGCGCGGCGGCGCCTCGCCCTCCCGTTCCAGGATGTCCTTGCGGTAGTAGAGCAGGCCCGCGTTGGTTACATAGGGCAGCGCGTGCAGCCGCCCGCCGAAGGTGGCGGTGTCCACCACGGGCGGCAGGAACCGCTCGAGCGGGAAGCGGCCGGAGTCGAGCGGGGCGATCCACCCCGCGGCGGCGAACTCGGAAGTCCAGGCGACGTCGATGTTGAGCACGTCGTACCGGTCGCTGCCCGAGCGCAGGCTCGTCGCCAACTGCGCGCGGACCTCGTCCGCGCCCTCCGGCAACTCGACCAGCGTGACCTTCTCGGCCGGATGCTCGCGGTTCCAGTCGTCCAGGACCCCGCGCAGATAGCCGGTCAGATCTCCGCCCGTCACCAGCGTCAGCGGGCCGCGGCCCGCCGCGGAGCCCGCCCCGGCGGCGCCCACCGCCGGATCACCGGCCCGGCCGCCCGCCCCCGTGTACCCCGCGAGGACCAGCACCGCGGCCAGGAGCCCCCTACCCGCGGCTCGCCTCCACCGCATAGGTTCCTCCCTGGCGCACCGGCGCCGACCTGCCCTCGTCGGCGTCCGCCCCTGTATACCTGTTAGGCATGCGCGATACTAGACGTCGCGGACGGATACGGGGGCGATCCGGCTCACAACCAGGGAGCGGACGGCTGACGCGAAGATGACGGCGACCACGGAGGAGGGCGAGCGTGCGTCTGACCCTGCTGGCGCTGCTCGCCAGGGGCCCGGCCCACGGATACGAACTCAAGCAGGCTCTTGAGAAGCTCCTGGGCGCCGCGTACCCTCAGCCCAACATCGGGCAGGTCTACGTCACCCTCGGCAGACTTGAGAAGGCCGGACTCATCGAAGGCGAGGACATCGCACAGTCGAGCCGGCCGAACAAGCGCACCTACCAGCTCACGGACGCGGGACGGGAAGCGGTGGCCGCGTGGCTCGACGAGCCGACCGAGGAACCCCGGGTACGGGACGAGTTCTTCATGAAGCTCGCCGCCGCCCCCGGCACGGGGATGGCCGACCAGGTCACCCTCATCAACAAGCAGCGCCGCCACTACCTCAACGCCATGCGTGATCTCTCCAGACTCGCCGCGGCCGAGGACCGGGACAACCGGGTCGCACAGCTGCTCATCGAAGGGGCGATGCTGCACCTTCAGGCGGATCTCGACTGGCTCGAGCGCTGCCAGGAGGAGCTGGAACAGCTGGAGGAGCAGGAATGAGCCGCGAGGTTCGGGGGGCGCGGGCCGCCGACGGCGAAGGCATACCGGCCGAGGCCGCCACCCCGGTCGTGCTGGCCGAGGACCTGGTCAAGATGCACCGAACCGAGGCCGGCGCCCCCGTCAAAGCCGTACGGGGCGTGGACCTGCGGATCGAACGCGGCGAGTTCGTCGCGATCACCGGCCCGTCCGGGGCCGGCAAGTCCACCCTGCTCCACCTGCTGGGCGGACTGCACAGGCCCGACAGCGGACGCATCTGGCTGGAGGGCGAGCGGGTCGACACCTACAGCGAGGCGCGCTGGGCCGTGCTGCGCAGACGCCGCATCGGCATCGTCTTCCAGTTCTTCAACCTCATCTCCCACCTGACCGTGGCCGACAACGTCGAACTGCCCGCGCTGCTCGCCGGGAGCACCCCGCGCCAGGCCCGGGCCAAGCGCGCCGAACTGCTCGACGACCTCGGCCTGGAAGGCAGGGAGAACAGCACACCCGGCGAGCTGTCCGGCGGGGAGCAGCAGCGTGTCGCACTCGCCCGCGCGCTGGTCAACCGCTCCGGCCTGCTGCTGGCCGACGAACCCGCCGGCAGCCTGGACAGCAAAGGCACCCGGGAGGTGCTGCGGCTGCTGTCCCGCTACCACCAGCGCGGCCAGACCATCGTGCTGGTCACCCACGACGCCCGGGTGGCCAGCGCCGCGGACCGGGTGATCAGCCTCTTCGACGGCCGGATCGTCGACGACGCGGCGCTGGGCGGCGGATCCTCGTCCGGACGGCCTGCGGGTGGCGTGTCCGGCACGCTCAAGTTGAAGGGCTGACCCGGTGCGGGCCATGGCGCGCTGGGTGCGCGCCGATCTGCGGGCGCGCCGTGGCGAGGCGCTGTTCCTGCTCCTCGCCACGGCCGGGGTCACCATGTCGCTGCTGCTGTCGGGCGCGTTCCTCGCGTACGGGGCCAGCCCCTGGCAGCGGGTGTTCACCGAGTCCAACGGCGCGCACATCTGGATCCAGACCACGACCGAGGCCGACGCGGGCGCACTGGCCGGGCTCGAGGGAGTGGAGTCCGCCTCCCGCGCGTTCCGCACCGCGTCCGCCACCGCGGAGCTCGGCGGCACCAGGGCGAGGATCCAGCTCCGCGGTGCCGGCCCCGAACCGCCGAAAGTGGCCCGCCCACTGATCACCGAAGGCCGCTGGCTCCAGGAGAGCGACGCGGCCGGCACCGGTCGGCGGACCCCGGCCGGTACCGCCGCACCGGACGCCGGGGCCACGTCCCCGCAGGCGGCGCACCGCAGCCCGCACGCGATACGCGCGGCTCCCGCCGAGCGCGCCCCCACGCACCCGGCCGAGGGCATCGTGCTGGAGAGTTCGCTGGCCCGCGCCCTGTGGGCGGAACCCGGTGACGTGCTGCGCGTCCACGACTCCCGCGGCACCGCGCACGCCCTGCGCGTCACCGGCGTCGCGGAATCCGCCGAGGAGAGGTACAGCCCCGGCCGCGCCCCCGGCATCGGCTGGGTGCTGCCGAACACCCTGCCGCACATCGAGCACGAGGACGACCAGCTCGGGCAGACCATCGGGCTGCGGCTCGACGACCCGGAGGACACCGACTTCGTCGTCCAGCGCGCGGTCACCCAACTCGGCGACGACCGGATCGTCACCGTCTCCACCTGGCAGCAGGCGCGCGAGGAAGCCGAGGGCGGCGGTCGGCTCCTGGGCCTGCTCCTCGGCCTCTTCGGCCTCAGCGCGCTGCTCGCGGCCTCGCTCGCCGTCGCCGGAGCCATCAGCACCAGCATCCGGGGCCACCTGCGGGACATCGCGATCCTCAAGGCCATCGGCTTCACCCCCGGCCAGCTCATCCGCACCTTCTTCCTCGAACACGCAGCCCTCGGCCTGCTCGGCGTGGCCTGCGGCGCCCTGCTCACCGAATTCCTCGGGCCGCGGATGCCCGGACGGCTCGGCGAAGCCATGCGGCTGTGGCAGGCGCTTCCCGCACACGCCTGGGTTCCGCTCGCGATCCCGCTCGGCGCGCTGCTCCTGATCACCGGTACGACCGCACTCGCCGCCTGGCGGGTCGGCCGGGTCCCGCCGGTACCGGTCGCCCGGCCCGCCACCCCCGCCGTCCGCCGGATGCCCGGCACCGTACGGCGCGCTCTCGGGCTGCGGCTGCCGCCCGCGCTCGTCCTCGGGTGGCGGGGCGCCTTCCACTCCCGTGCGCGGTCCTGCGCCGCGGTCGCGCGGCTGGCCGTCCCCCTGCTGCTGATCACCATCGTGCTGGGCGCCTGGACCACCCTGGACCGGCTGGAGCACAACCCGGAGAAAGTGGGCATCCCCGCCGCGCTCACCGTGCGCGGCGACGAACTCGACGACGCCGCCGTGGCGCGGATGGTCGCCAGGCACCCGGAGGTGACCGCGGCCTACCCGGGGGCCGAGGCCAAGGCACTGGTACCCGGCCAGACCAGCACGATCACGCTGCGGGGCCTCGGCATGGACCGGGACCCCTATCCGCTCACCATCGCCGACGGGCGTGCCCCGCACAGGTCCCACGAGGCGGTCGCCGGACAGGGCCTGCTCGACCTGCTGGACGTGCGGGTCGGCGACTGGGTGCGGGTGACGGTCGGCGGCCGTCCGCAGGTGCTGCACCTCGTCGGCCGCAGCATCGAACCGGAGGAGGACGGCCGGGTCATCTCGACCACCCTCGACACGCTGCGCGCGGGCGGTGCCGCTCCGCACCCCGGCTTCTACCACCTCGTCCTGGACCAGGACGCCGACCCCGCCGCCGTCGCCGCCGGACTCTCCTCGGCGGCCGAGGGCCCGGTGGACGTGCGCGAGATCCCCAACCCGGTGCACGAACTGCTGCCCGTGCACGGAGTGCTGGGCGGACTGGTGACCGTGCTGGCACTGATCGGCCTGGCCGAACTGTCGACGACGATCGCCGCGGGAGTACGCGACCGGCGCCGGGACCTGCTCGCCCTCCGGGCCATCGGACTGACGCCACGGCAGATCATCGCCGTGATCGTGGCCGGGACCAGCTTCACCGCCCTGGCCGCGGCCCTGGTCGGCACAGCGGCGGGTGTCCTGGTGTCGGGATGGCTGATCGACCTGCAAGGCCGCTCCAGCGGCATCGGCGCCGGGATCGCCCAGCACCCCCCGCCCGCGGTCCTGCTCCTCCTGGTGACGGCAGTGGTGACGGGCGCGGTCGCCGTCTCCCTGCTCCCGGCCTCGCGCGCGGTACGGCAGCGCCTCGCGGACACCCTCGGCGACTCCCTCTGACACCCGGGGCCTTGCCCCTGCCCGTCGGCGGGCCGGCCGGGTGTCCCCGCGTCGGCTGGTCCGGGATTCGCGGACGAGGACAGAACCGCAAGTCCGTTTCGATCGTGGTGGCGGCGGGGCAGCGTGGCGACTGGCCGCAGTTCGAAACGGTGTCCGGGAAGCCCCGCGCGCCCCGCATGGGGGCAGGCCGGATCCTCGGCACGGCGCCTACCCGGCCGTCTTGGGGCTGACCAGTCCGGTTTCGTAGGCCGTGACCACGGCCTGGACGCGGTCACGGAGCCGGAGCTTGGCGAGGATGCGGCCGACGTGGGTCTTCACGGTCGTCTCGGACAGGAAGAGACGCTCGGCGAGTTCGGCGTTGCTCAGCCCCTGGGCCAGCAGGCGCAGGACTTCCAGTTCGCGCTGGGTGAGCACTTCCAGGTCGCGGTGCGGGGAACTGTCGGGGGCGGGCGCGGCGCCGGTGTGGGCGTACCGCTCGACGAGGCGGCGGGTGATGGCCGGTGCGAGCAGGGCGTCGCCGGTGCGGACCAAGCGGACGGCGGCGACCAGGTGCTCGGGGGTGACGTCCTTGAGCAGGAAGCCGCTGGCCCCGGCGGCGAGCGCGGCGTAGACCAGGTCGTCGAGGTCGAAGGTGGTCAGCATGATCACGCGGGGCTCTTCGGGGGCGCCGGTGAGGATGCGGCGGGTGGCCTCCAGGCCGTCCAGCCCGGGCATGCGGATGTCCATCAGGACGACGTCGGGCCCGGTGCGGGCCACTGCCTCGACCGCTTCCTCGCCATCGGCCGCCTCGGCCACCACGTCGATGCCGTCGGCCAGGAGGATCAACCGGAAGCCGGTGCGTACGAGCGCCTGGTCGTCGGCGACCACCACACGCAGCGGCGCACTCACACGGTCTCCGCAGGAGGCAGCGGGATGTGGGCCCTGACGCGGTAGCCGCCGGTCAGCCGGCGCCCGGTGTGCAGGGCGCCGTCGTAGACGGACAGGCGCTCGCGCAGGCCGAGCAGGCCGCGGCCGTTGCCGGTGGCCGCAGTGGCGGAGGGGGCGCCGCCGGTGTCGGCGATCTCGACCTTCAGATGGTCGTCGGCGTAGTCGACGACCACCTTCGCCTGCGCTCCGTGGGCGTGCTTGACGATGTTGGTCAGGGCTTCCTGGACGACGCGGTAGACGGTCAGTCCGATACCGGAGGGTACGTCGCGCGCGGTGCCGGACGTGGTGAGGGTGACGGGGACCCCGGTGTGGCGCATGCGGTCGACGAGGGAATCCAACTGGTCCAGCCCCGGCTGTGGGGTCAGGTCGGGGGCGGTCGGCCGGTCGGGGTCCTGCGGGTCGTTCATGGTGAGCAGGCCCATGGTGTGGCGCAGTTCGGCCAGCGCCGAGCGGCCGGCCGCCTCGACGGCGAGGAGGGCCTCGCGGGCCTCGTCGGGAGCGAGGTCCATGACCTTGCGGGCGGCGCCCGCCTGGATGGTCATCATGCTCACGTTGTGCGTGACGACGTCGTGCAGCTCCCGGGAGATGCGGGCTCGCTCCTGCTCGGTGGCGCGGCGCAGCTCCTCGGCGCGTTCGCGTTCCAGGGCCGACACCCGGTCCTGGCTTGCGGCGGTACGCAGCTTCCAGGTGCGCATACCGTTCGCCGCGAAGATCAGCGGGATGAGGATGAGCAGCGGGACGTACTGGGTGGGGACGATGGGCGGCGAGGTCATCGCCCCCATGATGCGGGTGTGCTCGTCGGTGCCGATGGTGATCACGGTCACCGGCAGGCTGAGCAGGGCGGCGGCCCGGTAGGGGCTGTAGACGGCGGCCGTGTAGGCGGCGATGACGATCGCGTAGAAGGTGATCCGCTGCGCGCCGGCCGGCGTCAGCACTGCCGCGGCCGTCACGATCCACAGCACTGCCAGGGGGTATCGGCGGCGGAGGAGCAAGGGCGCCCAGGCGAGAACCGTCAGTGCCACCACGGCGCTCTCGATGCCGGCCTCCGAGCCGAGCACGAGCGTGGCGATGCCGTCAGGGGAGTTGCGCAGCTGTTCCGCGCCGTTGTGCACGGCCCAGTGGAGTACGGCGCCGCCGACGCCCAGGGCGAGCAGCGCGTCGAAGACCAGGTTGCGCCGGGCAGGGCAGGGCGGCGGACCGGTCGGTCGCCGCAGCAGGGCGATGCCGTCGCTCAGCCTGGCTGCCACGGGCGCTGTGTCCATCGGGCCATTCTCGCCGGGCAGCCCTGCGCCTCGCATCGTCCCCGCAGATCACTCCCGTACGCCCCACGACTACTCCCCGAGGAGGACCCCCGCCGGGATGTCGTCCTCGCGTTCCGCCGACATGGGTCCGGCTGCCGACGCGGCGTGGCTCTCCCCGCTCCTAGCGTCGGTCGGGCCCAGCCGGGCGGAACATACGGACTCGAGGAGAAACCCCATGCCCACCACGCCAGTGGTCGAACTGCGTGACGTGAGCCGCCGCCACGACACAGCTTCCGAGGGACTGCCCGCCCTGCAGGACACCTCCCTGACCGTGCGGGCCGGTGAGGCCGTCGCGATTCTCGGGCCGTCGGGCAGCGGCAAGTCCACCCTGCTCAATCTGATCGCGGGCCTGGACCGGCCGGACGCGGGGACGGTCACGGTGGACGGCGTACGGGTCGACGGGCTCGGTGAAGCGGCGGCGGCCCGCTTCCGGCGGGCCAAGATCGGGATGGTGTTCCAGTTCTTCCATCTGCTCGACGATCTGACCGTCGCCGACAATGTGATGCTGCCCGCCCAACTGGCCGGTACGGCACGCGGCCCGGCACACCGGCGGGCGGCCGAGCTCCTGGAGAGCCTGGGGATCGACCGGCATGCCCGCGCCTGTCCCGGCCGGCTCTCCGGGGGTGAGCGGCAACGCGTCGCGGTGGCGAGGGCGTTGATGAACCGGCCGCCGCTGCTGCTGGCCGACGAGCCGACCGGGGCCCTGGACTCGGCATCCGGCGAGGACGTCAGCGAGCTGCTGCGCGCTCTGCATGCCGACGGCCAGACCGTTGTCCTGGTCACCCACGATGTGGCCCTGGCCCAGGCGTGCACGACCCGCACGATCCATCTTGCCGACGGCAGGGTCGCTGCCGACTCCTGTGCGGAGGCGGTCCGTTGAGCGCCGCACGCCGAGGGCCGCTGCGTGGTCGCGCGGGCGCCCTGAGCCGTGTCGTCCGCTCCGGGGTGGGCCGGCGCCGCGTGCAGACTGCGGTGATCGCGCTCGCCGTGCTGATCGCCGTGGCCTCCTCCGTACTCGCCGGATCGCTGCTCGCCGCCTCCAGCGGGCCGTTCGACGCTGCCTTCGCGCGGCAGGACGGTGCGCATCTGTCCGTGCAGTACGCGCCGGGCACCGGCGACGCCGAACTGCGGGCCACCGGCGACGCCGCCGGGGTGAGCGCCGCGGCGGGTCCCTTCCGTACGACTGTGCTCACCCCGCGCTTCTCCGACGGCTTCCCCGCGCCGCCGATGACCGTGGTCGGACGAGCCGAGCCGGGCGGAGACGTCGACCGCCTCGTCCTGACCGCGGGCCGATGGGCCACCGGCCCGGGCGAGATCGTGCTGCCGGCCGGCGGCTGGAGCTCCCCGGTCATCGGCCGGCAGGTCACCTTCCCCGATCTGCCGGGCAGTCCGGCCCTCGAGGTGGTCGGCGCGGCCCGCTCCGCGACCGGCACCGCCGAAGCCTGGGTCACCCCGGCCCAGCTCACCGCCCTCACCCCGCACGGGCAGCCGACCGGCCGCCAGATGCTCTACCGCTTCGCCGCGGCGAACACCGCCGACCAGGTCGCGGCCGGCCGCAAGGCGGTGACCGCACAGCTGCCCGCGAAGGCGGTCGCCGGGTCCCAGTCCTGGCTCACCGTGAAGAAGCACGTCGAACGGGACACCGCGCTCTACGTCCCCTTCCTGATGGCGTTCGGGGTGCTCGGTCTGGTCATGTCCGTGCTGATCGTGGGCAATGTGGTCGCGACCACGGTCGGCTCCGGCATCCGCAGGATCGGCATCCTCAAGGCGATCGGTTTCACTCCCGCCCAGGTCGTACGCGCCTACCTGGGCCAGGCCCTGCTGCCGACGCTCATGGGCACGGCGCTCGGCGTCGTGACGGGCCATCTGCTCGCCGTCCCGATCCTGTCCGACGCCGAAGACGTCTACGGCACCAGCGGGTTGGGGGTGGAGCCGTGGGTGGACGCGGCCGTGATCGCCGGGGTGCTCGGTCTGGTGACCGCGACCGCCTGCGCCGGCGCCTGGCGGGCCGGCCGACTGCGCACCGTCGACGCCCTCGCCACGGGCCGCGACCGGCAAGCAGTCCGCGGCCGGCGGGCGGCACGCCTGGCGGCACGGCTGCCCGTGCCCCGTCCGGTCGCGCTCGGCCTGACGCGGCCCTTCGCCCGGCCCGCCCGCACCCTGGCCATGGGCACGGCCATCGTGTTCGGCGCCGTCGCCGTCACCTTCACGGTGGGCCTGGGCTCCTCTCTCGGAGAGGTGATGACGGCCCGGGACCATGACGCCGCGGATGTCACCATCGGAGTCCTCCACCCCGCTGTCCCCGGTACGGAGAAGCGGCCCGCCGACCCGAGCAAGGTGATCGAGGAACAGCCCGGCACCCGGGCACACTTCGGCACGGCCACCACGTCGGTGACAGTGGCCGGTGTGTCCGGCTCGACCCGTGTCACCGCGTTCACCGGTGATGCCTCGTGGGCCGGGTACGCGATGGTCGCCGGACGCTGGCTCCACAAGCCCGGGGAGGCCGTCGTACCGACCGGATTCCTCACCGCGACCGGACGGCGGGTGGGCGACGTCATCACCCTCGACGGCCGCCGGGCGCCCGTCACCGTGCGGATCGTGGGCGAGATCCTCGACCCCCGCCATGACGGCATGCAGGTGCTCACGGACGCCGCGACGCTCAGGTCCGCCGAACCGGGCCTCGCGCCCACGGCCCACCACATCGCGGTCACCTCCGGCACGGACGCGGGCAGTTACACGGACGCTCTGAACGAGGATCTGCGCCCGCTGGGCCTGACCGCCGACGTGGGCGGCTCCGAGGGCGGAAGCGAGATGGTCGTCACCCTCAACTCCCTGTCCGCGCTGCTGACCCTGCTGCTCGTCGCGGTCGCCGCGCTCGGCGTACTGAGCGGTGTGCTCCTCGACACCCGCGAGCGGGTCCGCGAGCTGGGCATCCACAAGGCGCTCGGCATGACTCCGCGCCAGACCACCAGCATGGTCCTCACCTCGGTCGTCGTGACCGGCCTGGCCGGCGGCGTCCTCGGGGTGCCCCTGGGGATGGCCCTGCACGGCTGGGTGCTGCCCGCGATGGCCGACAGCGCGGGCCTGCGGCTGCCGGACACGGTGCTCGCCGTGTATCAGGCGCCGGAGCTGGTGCTCCTGTGTCTGGGCGGACTGGTCGTCGCCGTCCTCGGGGCGCTGCTGCCGGCCCGGTGGGCGGCCCGGATGCGGACGGCTGCCGCCTTGCGCACGGAGTAGGCCCACCGCGGACGACCGCCCGGCACGGTCATGAGCGAGTCCTCCGCCGTCGAGCACGGAGACGCATCCCCCGGAACTCCCCAATGCCCCGGTCTCCCGGAGACTGGGGCATTCGGACCGGGCGCGCACCGGGTGGCTGCCCGCCGGTGGCCGGCCCCTGGGCGCCCCGGCCCCGTCCGACACGGTGGTGGTGTGTGCCGCCGGTCATCGGGACTCCTGTACGGGCGTTCGGTCCCTCGGTACGAGGCTGAAGACCGCGGGGTTCCTCGGAGGCCGTCGTGCGGGGATTCCCCGGCGAACGGGCACGGAACGTCCGCCGGCCCGGCCTCGACCGCCGGGGCCTGCGGCGGGGGACCTCAGCGGGCCAGCCGCCGGTGGATCGCGCGGGACGCGGCCTCGACGGTGTCGACGCCCTCGGCCATCGTCCTGTTGTCCTGGGACAGCACGGCGATTCCGTAGTCGTGGCCGCCCTCGGTGAACGCCCCGAGACTGTTGACCCGCCAGCCATGGGTGGCACGCGGCAGCCACCCGTTCTTCACCTGCACCGTGGCGTCCTTCGGCGCACCGGCGGGGGTGCCCCAACGCTGGCCGGGAACGACCTCGCCCATGAGGCCGAGCGCGTACGCACGGGATCCGGCATCCAGCACCCGGTTGCCCGAGGTGAGCAACTCGAGCAGCTTGACCTCGTCCCGGGCCGTGACCTGGGTGAGCCCCCAGCTGCCCCGGGGGCCCGGCTCGGTGTCCCGCATACCGGCCAGGTCCAGGAAGTGCTGCACGCCACCGCGCCCGACCTGGCCCCACAGCGCGCTCGTGGCGTCGTTGTCCGAAGTGGTGATCATGGCAGTGGCACGCTTCTTCTCCTGCGGAGTGAGCGCGCGGTGGTCCTCCTCGGCACGCCGCAGCAGCGCACCGAGCAAGGTGGCCTTCACGACGCTCGCCGAGTCATAGGCGGCGCTCGCACGCAATCCGCACGTGGTGCCGGACGAGCGGTCGTACAGCGCGACCGCCGTCGAGCTGTGGCGCGGGCGGAGAGCGGCGGCGACCGCCCCGGAGAGCTCGTGCGCCAGGGCACGGTCGTGCGATCTGCACACCACATGGGAGCTGCCCACCGGTGCACGGGCCGTCGCCTTCGCGGCGCTGTCGGCTGCGACGGATGCCCCCGCACTGTCCGCCGCGGCAGGCGCTCCGGCGGCCGTGCCGCAGAGCAGGACAGCCGTCATCAGCCCGAGGGCCCGACCCGCTCGGCGCCGCTCGCCGGTGCGGCCCGGCCCGGGCGCGGCGCGCCGCGCCCGGCCTCCCGCAGCGCCACCCCGGGCCGGGTCCTGGCGTGCAGGACGCAGCGCAGTCGATTTTCCGCTCTTCCTCATGCCGTTCTTCCCGTTTCGGTGCGTGGCCGGGTCGAGACCCGGCGTGCTCGGTGGGACGGGCCGGCTCCTCAGCCGGAGCGCCGGGCGGGTGTCCGCGCCGACGGCCCGCTGTCCGGGGC
>NZ_ALAP01000100.1 GCF_000280905.1 Streptomyces sp. AA1529
CGGCCGGCGGACGCGGCGGGCCGTGGTGCGTCCGTCCCGTCCGTCCCGTCCCGCGGTTCAGTCCTCCTCGCCGCGCAGCCGGGCGCGGACCCGGTCGGCGATGTCGGCGTAGCGGGCCTCGGCGCCGTAGCGGGTGGGTTCGTAGTACCGCCGTCCGTGCACCGCGTCCGGCGCGTACTGCTGCGCCGCGATCCCGCCCGGCAGGTCGTGCGGGTACTGGTAGCCCGCGCCGTGGCCGAGCTGCTGCGAGCCCTGGTAGTGGCTGTCCCGCAGATGCGCCGGAACAGGTCCGGCCAGCCCCGCGCGGACGTCCGCCAGCGCCGCGTCGATCGCGAGGTAGGCCGCGTTCGACTTGGGTGCGAGGGCGAGCGCGACCGTGGCCTGGCCGAGGGTGATCCGCGCCTCGGGAAAACCGATCAGGGCGACGGCCTGCGCCGCGGCGACCGCCGTCTGCAGCGCCGTCGGATCCGCCAGCCCGATGTCCTCACTGGCGGAGATCATCAGGCGTCGTGCGATGAACCGGGGGTCCTCGCCGGCCTCGATCATCCGCGCGAGGTAGTGCAGTGCGGCGTCCACGTCGGATCCCCGGATGGACTTGATCAGCGCACTGGCCACGTCGTAGTGCTGGTCCCCGGCACGGTCGTACTTCACCGCGGCCCGGTCGACCGCCTCCTCCACCGTGGCCAGCGAGATCGCGGACTCGCCCTTGGCGAGCGCCGCGCCGGCGCCCGCCTCCAGCGCCGTCAGCGCGCGCCGGGCGTCGCCCCCGGCGATCCGCAGCAGGTGCGCCTCGGAGTCCTCGGGGAGCGTCACCCGGGCCGCCAGGCCCCGCTCCTCGGCCAGGGCGCGGCGCAGCAGCCCGCGGATGTCCTCGTCGGTCAGCGGCTCCAGCGTCAGCAGCAGCGAGCGGGACAGCAGCGGGGAGATCACCGAGAAGTAGGGGTTCTCGGTGGTGGCCGCGATCAGGGTCACCCAGCGGTTCTCCACCGCGGGCAGCAGGGAGTCCTGCTGGGCCTTGCTGAAGCGGTGGATCTCGTCGAGGAAGAGGACGGTGTCCTTGCCGTAGGCGCCGGAGGCGCGGCGCGCGCCGTCGATGACACTGCGTACTTCCTTGACCCCGGCGGTGATCGCCGACAGCTCCACGAACCGCTTGTCGGTGGCCTGGCTGACCACGTACGCCAGGGTCGTCTTCCCGGTGCCCGGCGGTCCCCACAGCAGCACGGAGGAGGTTCCGGCCGGGCCGCCGCCGCCCTCCCCCACCAGGCGGCGCAACGGAGATCCGGGGCGCAGCAGATGCTGCTGCCCCACGACCTCGTCCAGGGTGCGCGGGCGCATCCGGACCGCGAGGGGGCTGGCCGACGGGTCCTTCGCCTGGCGGTCCTCTGCTGCTGCGGTGAATAGGTCGGGCTCCACGACGGAAACCCTAAGTCAGCCCGCCGACAGTCGCGCCGTCCGGCCCGCCGCGGCCGGGCGGCTCCGGCCTCAGCCGGTCCAGAAGTCCCACCAGCGGGTCAGCACCAGGATGCCGATCACCCCGATGTGCAGCACCGGCACCACCCACGGGAACTCGTCCGCGAAGCCGCGCACCGCCGCGGGAGCCGGCAGGAATCCGCTGCGGACGTTGTGCGCGGTCACGTACCAGAACATGATGATCGTCGCGACCCACGCCAGGCAGCACCACAGGCACAGGTTCCCGATGGTGTACAGCGACTGGTACTGGAGCCAGGTCACGAAGCCGACGCCGAACAGGCAGCCCGCGTTGAAGGTCAGCCAGTACCAGCGGGGGAAGGAGGCGCGGGTGAGCAGGGTGACGCCGACGCAGATGACGATGCCGTAGGCCACCAGCCCGATCATCGGGTTGGGTGCGCCGAAGGCCGAAGCCTGGTCGCTCTGCATGATGTTGCCGCAGGCGACGACCGGGTTGATGCTGCACGCCGGTTTGAAGTCCTTGTCCTCCAGGAGCTCGAACTTGTCGAGCGTGATCACCCAGGCCGCGAGCAGCCCCGCGGCTGCGGTGACGATGAGCATCCAGGCGAAGGCCCTGCTCGCGCCGACGGCACCCCCCTTCGGTGCGTTCGCGCCCGTGTGCGCCTCGTCGAGGGGTGCCGTCGTCGTCATAGCCGTTCTCGTCCCGTCATCAGGTCATGGCCGGTTGGGGCACATTCTGCCCCAACCGGCCCGCCGGTCACCGCAGCCCGGCTCGCACTTCGGCCACCACCCGGTCCAGCGGGAGGGCCTGCTGCTCGCCGCTGGCGAGGTCCTTGAGCTGGGCCACGCCCTCGGCGAGGTCGCGGTCGCCGAGCAGCAGCGCGAACCGGGCCCCGGAGCGGTCGGCCGATTTCATGGCGTTCTTCATGCCCTTGCCGCCGTAGGCCAGGTCCGCCGCGACACCTTCCCGGCGCAGCTCGGTGACCAGCCGGAAGAGCGCACGGCGCGCCTCGTCGCCGAGCGGCACGGCGAACAGCTCGGTGGCCGGGGCCAGTTCGAGCTCGACCCCTTCGGCCTCCAGCGCCAGGACCGTGCGGTCCACTCCCAGGGCCCAGCCGACGGACGGCAGCGCGGGGCCGCCGATCATCTCGGAGAGGCCGTCGTACCGGCCGCCGCCGCCGATGGCGGACTGCGCGCCGAGGCCGTCGTGAACGAACTCGAAAGTGGTACGCGTGTAGTAGTCGAGTCCGCGCACCAGCCGGGGATCGTCCTCGAAGGGCACGCCCGCATCGGTGAGCAGCGCCCGCACCTCCTCGTGGAACGCCTCGCACTCCGCGCACAGGTGGTCGCGCATCATCGGCGCGCCGGTCAGCTGCCGCCGCACGCTCTCCCGCTTGTCGTCCAGCACCCGCAGCGGGTTGATGTCGATCCGGGCGCGGGTGTCCTCGTCCAGGTCGAGACCGCGCAGGAAGTCCTGGAGCGCAGCACGGTAGACGGGGCGGCAGGTGCGGTCGCCGAGCGAATTGAGCAGCAGCCGGAAACCGGTCAGCCCCAGCGAGCGGTACGCGTCGCAGGCCAGGACGATCAACTCGGCGTCGAGCGTGGGGTCCTCGGTGCCCACCGCTTCGGCCCCCACCTGCGAGAAGTGGCGGTAGCGCCCCTTCTGGGGGCGCTCGTAGCGGTAGTAGGAGCCCGAATACCACAGCTTCACCGGGAGGTTGCCCGCCCGGTGCAGGTTGGCCTCCAGCGCGGCGCGCAGCACCGAGGCGGTGCCCTCGGGGCGCAGCGCCAGCTCGTCGCCGCCCTTGGTGGTGAGGGTGTACATCTCCTTGGTCACGATGTCGGTGGACTCGCCGACCCCGCGTGCGAACAGCTCGACGCTCTCGAACCCGGGCGTCTCCACATATCCGTAGCCGGACCGGCGCAGCGGCGCCGCGATGGCCTCGCGCACGGCGAGATACCTCGCCGAGTCGGGCGGCAGGAGATCGTAGGTGCCCTTGGGGGCCTTGAAGGTGCTCATGCGGCTTCTCGTCACATTCCTCGTCGCGGGGCGGCCGCGGCGTCGCTGCCGCCGCCTCCCGGGCCGTGCTCCGCCACCTGTCGCAGGAAGGGGTTGGTGGCACGCTCGCGGCCGATGGTCGTCTGGTGCATGTGCCCGGGCAGGACCACGGTCTCGTCCTCCAGCGGAAGGCACACGCGCGCCAGGGAGCGGAGGATCTCGTCCGGGTCGCCGCCGGGCAGATCGGTGCGTCCGACGGAGCCGGGGAACAGCAGGTCGCCCGAGAACAGCACCGGCGGGACATCCGCCTGTCCGGGCATCCGGAAGGTCACCGACCCCTTGGTATGGCCGGGCGCGTGCGCGACGCCCAGTTCCAGCCCCGCCAGGTCCAGGACCGCGCCGTCGGCCAGCTCCGCCACGTCGTCCGGCTCGCCGACGGTCAGCTCGCCCATCAGGGGCTGCCCGATCGTCATCCCCAGCGCCTTCTCCGGGTCGCTCATCATGTAGCGGTCGTCCGGGTGGATCCAGGCGGGTACGCCGTGCGCGCCGCAGACCGGGACGACGGACGCCACATGGTCGAGGTGGCCGTGCGTGAGGATCACCGCGACCGGCTTGAGCCGGTGCTTGGCGACGGCCTCCTCGACGCCCTGCGCGGCCTGGTGGCCCGGATCGATGATCACGCACTCCTCGCCGGCGGCGGGGGCGACCAGGTAGCAGTTGGTCCCCCAGGCCCCGGCGGGGAACCCGGCAACGAGCACGATCGTCCTTCATTCGTCCGACAGCGGGAGCGGCGACGCGGCCGGGCAGGCCGTTCGCCGGTCAGGAGCTGCCAGCCTACCGGCGCGGGTGTGCGCGGAGCCAACCAGTAGCGGGCGGCGCGTACCCGTGAGGGTGGCGTATACGGTACGTGAGGTCCCGCAGGTGCGACGCCTCGAAGACGCCCTCGCCAGACGCCTCGAAGGAGACGAGACCGTGGTCAGCAGTGAGCAGCGCAGAAAGCAGCTCGCCCGTGAGAAGTACGCGCGGCAGCTCAAGCGGCGGGAGGCAGCCCGCCGCAGGGCCCGCATACGCAACATCACGATCACCCTCGGCCTGGTGATCGTGCTGGCCGCGGGCGGGGCCTACGCCGCCTCGGGCGGGCTGAACGGCGACAAGAAGAAGGACGAGTCCGACAGCGCCGCCGACCAGCCCTCGGCGCCGCCCACCAGCAAGGCCCCGGACCCCTGCGACAAGCCGGCCAAGGGCAAGCCGACCGGCAAGCAGTGGAAGAAGGAGCCGGCCATGAAGGTGGACGAGTCGGCGACCTACACCATGCAGCTGAGCACCACCTGCGGCGAGATCGACATCACCATGGACGCCGGCGAGGCCCCGCACACGGTCAACTCCTTCGACTTCCTGGCGGGCGAGAAATTCCTCGACCACACCGCCTGCCACCGGATGACCGGCCCGCCCCAGCAGCTGTCCGTGCTGCAGTGCGGCGATCCGTCCGGCACCGGCAGCGGCGGGCCCGGCTACGAGCTGCCCGACGAGAACCTCAAGGGCGCGAAGTACCCCGCGGGTACCGTCGCGATGGCGAACAGCGGCCCCGACACCGGCGGCAGCCAGTTCTTCCTCGTCTACGAGGACAGCGAGCTGCCGGCCAAGTACACACCGTTCGGCAAGGTCTCCGACTCCGGCATGAAGGTGCTGAAGAAGATCGCCGGGGCCGGGCTGACCCCGATGCGGGCCCAGGGCGACGGGCGGCCGAACGCCACCGTGGTGATCGACAAGGCCACGGTGCACAAGTCCTGACGCTCCCCCGGCCTCCCGCCGGGTGGAGCGCCCGCGGCCGCCGCCCGCGCGGTACCGTTCCCGACCGGCAATTCGCCGCTCGCCGGATGCGGACAGCGCGGGCGCCGGTCGCCTATGTTGGCTGTGACGAGAACCGTGAACGATGCCGGGGGGCCACAGTCCCGCCGGGCATCTTGTGGAGGAGGCGCTGTGAGCAGCGACCCGTGGGGCCGCGTCGACGACGCGGGGACTGTGTACGTGCGTACGGCGGAGGGCGAGCAGGTCGTCGGGTCCTGGCAGGCGGGTTCGCCGGACGAGGCCCTCGCCTACTTCGAGCGCAAGTACGACGGTCTGGTCGTGGAGATCGACCTGCTTGAGCGCCGGGTGAGGACCACGGATCTGGCCGCCAAGGACGCCGAGGCCGCGATCGCGCACCTGCGCGAACAGGTGGACGCGCACCACGCCGTCGGCGACCTCGACGCGCTGCGCACCAGGCTCGACAAGCTCACCGAGGGCGTCGAGAAGCGCCGTGAGGAGCGCAGGGCCCGCAAGGTGCAGCAGGCCGAGGAGGCGCGCCGGGCCAAGGAGGAGCTGGTCGCCGAGGCGGAGGAGCTGGCGGGCAGCGAGCAGTGGCGGGCCGCCGGGGAGCGGCTGCGGGCGCTGGTCGACACCTGGAAGGGCCTGCCGCGGCTGGACCGCAAGAGCGACGACGAGCTGTGGCACCGCTTCTCGCACGCGCGCTCGGCCTTCTCCAAGCGCCGCAAAGCGCACTTCGCGCAGCTGGACGCGCAGCGCGAGGAGGCACGGCAGCGCAAGGAGAAGCTGGTCACGGAGGCCGAGGCGCTCTCCGGCTCGCGGGACTGGGGCCCCACGGCGGCCAAGTACCGCGAGCTGATGCAGGAGTGGAAGGCCGCCGGACGGGCGCAGCGGGAGCACGAGGACGATCTGTGGGCCCGGTTCCGCGGCGCCCAGGACGTCTTCTTCCAGGCGCGCAGCGAGGTCTTCGCCGAGCGCGACAGCGAGCAGCGGGAGAACCTCGCGCGCAAGGAGGAGCTGGCGGCCGAGGCGGAGAAGCTGCTGCCGGTCACCGACCTGAAGGCTGCGCGGAGCGCCTTCCGCGCGCTCAACGAGCGCTGGGACGCCGTCGGGCACGTGCCGCGGGACGCGCGGCCGAAGGTCGAGGGGCGGATGCACGCGGTCGAGCGGGCCATCCAGGAGGCCGAGGAGGCCGAGTGGCGGCGCAGCAACCCCGAGGCGCGGGCCCGCGCCGAGGGGCTGACCGGTCAGCTCCAGGACGCGGTGGACAAGCTGCGCGGCCAGATCGACAAGGCCCGCACCGCGGGGAACACCGCGAAGGTGACCAAGCTGGAGCGCGAGCTGGAGGGCCGCCAGGCGCTGCTGGACCAGGCGCAGAAGGGCCTGCAGGAGTTCGGCGGCTGAGGCGGACTCCCGCCGGACTCGCGCGGGGCGGCGGGGCAACCGGCCCCGCCGCCCCGCGCACTGCTGTCCCGGCGCGCCTCGCCTGCCTGCTACGAGGCGCGCGCCCGTTTCCGTCCGCGCCGGGGCGGCCCCGCCCGTCCGCGCCGGTCCCGCGCCCCGCTCGCGCTGCCGCCGGACTGCTGCGGGGCCCCGCGCCCCGGACTACTGCGGGCGCCGGGCCGAGGTGACGCGGTAGACGTCGTAGACGCCCTCGACACCGCGGACGGCCTTCAGCACATGGCCGAGGTGCTTGGGGTCGCCCATCTCGAAGGTGAAGCGGGAGACGGCGACCCGGTCGCGGGAGGTCTGCACCGCGGCCGAGAGGATGTTGACGTGCTGGTCGGACAGCACCCGGGTGACGTCCGAGAGCAGGCGGGAGCGGTCCAGCGCCTCGACCTGGATGGCGACCAGGAAGACCGAGGACTGGGTGGGCGCCCACTCGACCTCCAGGATCCGCTCGGGCTCCCGGGTGAGGGAGTCGACGTTCACGCAGTCGGCACGGTGCACCGAGACGCCGTTGCCGCGGGTGACGAACCCGATGATCGGATCGCCGGGCACGGGTGTGCAGCAGCGGGCCAGCTTGACCCACACGTCGGAGCCGGCTCCCTTGACGACGACGCCCGGGTCGGCGTTGGAGCGGCGCCGGGTGCTGCGCGCGGGCATCGGCGGCGCGGTCTCGGCGATGTCCTCCTTGGCCTCGTCCTCGCCGCCGAGCGCCTGCACCAGCTTGTGGCAGACGTGCTGCGCGGAGACGTGGCCCTCGCCGATGGCGGCGTAGAGCGCCGAGATGTCCGGGTAGCGCATCTCGTGCGCGAGAGTGACCAGCGAGTCGCCGGTGAGGATGCGCTGGATGGGCAGGTTCTGCTTGCGCATGGCCCGCGCTATGGCGTCCTTGCCCTGCTCGATCGCCTCGTCGCGCCGCTCACGGGTGAACCAGGCACGGATCTTGTTGCGGGCGCGGGGTGACTTGACGAAGCCGAGCCAGTCCCGCGAGGGCCCGGCACCGGACGCCTTGGAGGTGAAGACCTCGACGGTGTCGCCGTTGTCGAGGGTGGACTCCAGCGGCACCAGCCGGCCGTTGACACGGGCGCCGATCGTCCGGTGGCCGACCTCGGTGTGGACGGCGTAGGCGAAGTCGACGGGGGTGGCGCTCGCCGGGAGCGCTATCACGTCGCCCTTGGGCGTGAAGACGAAGACCTCGTTGCGGGACAGGTCGAACCGCAGGGACTCCAGGAACTCGCCGGGGTCCTCGGTCTCCTTCTGCCAGTCGAGCAGCTGCCGCAGCCACGACATGTCGTTGACCGTCTCGTCCGCGGCACCGCCCTTGCCCGCGCCCTTGGGCGCGTCGGTGCGGACCTTGGAGGCGCCGGCGACCGCCTGCTGCTTGTACTTCCAGTGCGCGGCGATGCCGTACTCGGCGCGGCGGTGCATGTCGAAGGTGCGGATCTGCAGTTCGACGGGCTTGCCGCCGGGCCCTATGACCGTCGTGTGCAACGACTGGTACATGTTGAACTTGGGCATCGCGATGTAGTCCTTGAACCGCCCCGGAACCGGGTTCCACCGGGCGTGGATGGTCCCCAGCGCGGCGTAGCAGTCGCGGACGGTGTCCACCAGGACGCGGATGCCCACCAGGTCGTAGATCTCCGCGAAGTCCCGGCCGCGGACGATCATCTTCTGGTAGACGCTGTAGTAGTGCTTCGGCCGCCCGGTGACGGTGGCCTTGATGCGCGCCGCCCGCAGGTCGGCCTGGACCTCGTCGGTGACGACGGCCAGGTACTCGTCCCGCTTGGGCGCCCGCTCGGCGACCAGTCGGACGATCTCGTCGTACATCTTGGGGTAGAGGATCGCGAACGCGAGGTCCTCCAGCTCCCACTTGATGGTGTTCATGCCCAGCCGGTGGGCGAGCGGGGCGAAGATCTCCAGCGTCTCGCGGGCCTTCTGCTCCTGCTTGGAGCGCTTGAGATAGCGCATCGTGCGCATGTTGTGGAGCCGGTCGGCGAGCTTGATGACCAGGACGCGGGGGTCCTTGGCCATCGCGACGACCATCTTGCGCACCGTCTCGGCCTGGGCGGCCTCGCCGAACTTGACCTTGTCCAGCTTGGTGACGCCGTCGACCAGGAGCGCCACCTGGTCGCCGAAGTCCCGGCGCAGGGTGTCGAGCCCGTACTCGGTGTCCTCGACCGTGTCGTGCAGCAGCCCGGCCATCAGCGTGGCCGGGTCCATGCCCAGCTCGGCGAGGATCGTGGTGACGGCCAGCGGGTGGGTGATGTACGGGTCGCCGCTCTTGCGCTTCTGGCCGCGGTGCCAGCGCTCGGCCACCTGATAGGCGCGCTCGATCTGGCGCAGCGTGGAGGACTCGATCTTGGGGTCGTTGCTGCGCACGATCCGCAGCAGCGGCTCCAGCACCGGGTTGAACGGGCTCGACCGCTGCACGCCCAGACGCGCCAGACGGGCGCGTACGCGGTTGGAGGAGCCGGAGCGGCCCGACACTCCGGAGACGGCGCGCGCGGGCGCCACACGGTCGCGAGCGCCGTTCTCGGCACCCTTGGCGCGGTCCCCGCCCTTGCCGCCGCGCGCCGGAGCGGCGGGGGTGCCGGACTGCTGCCCGGCGTGGTCCTGTGCACCGGAGCGGCCGCCGTTCCCGCTCTTCGAGGGCAGCCCGCCGCCGGCCGCGGCGCCGGACCGCTGCCGGTCCGCCTCGCCGGCGGCCTCCGCTTCCTGGCGCTGAGCGGCGGTGAGCTGCTGGGCCTCGTCTGGCAAGAGCACTCCTCGGTGGACCGCAGGTCGGACTGCCATGGTAGCCACCCCGGCCGGACCGGGCCCTCCCGGACGGCGAAGCGGTGGACCCCCGGCCGCCGCGGGCCGGGCGGCCGGCCCCGCGAGGACGGCGCAGGCGGCCACCCTCGCCGGCCCGGCCCGGGCACTCCCGGGCGAACCGTATCGGGTGACCGCCTGGCGCCGGCCGGGGCCGGGGGTCGGTCGGGGACCTCGGCTCAGACGCTGACCAGGACGTCGAGGGGCGCACCGGCCAGGGCCCGCTCCACCCGCTCCCGCCCTTCGAGGAAGCCGAGCTCCAGCAGTATGGCCACGCCCGCGACCTCGGCACCGGTGCGCCGGATCAGCTCGACGGACGCCTCGGCGGTGCCGCCGGTGGCCAGTACGTCGTCGATCACCAGCACCCGGTCGCCCTCCGCGAGCCCCGAGGCGTGCACCTCGATCTGGGCGCTGCCGTACTCCAGGTCGTACGCCTGGGAGAGGGTGGCGCCGGGGAGCTTGCCGGACTTGCGCACCGGCACGAAACCGATGCCCGAGCGGACGGCGGCGGGGGCGCCCAGGATGAAGCCGCGCGCCTCCAGGCCGACGATCTTCGTCGCCCGGAGCCGCTCGGCGAGCCCGGCGAACGCGTCGGTGAGGACGGCGAACGCCCGGGCGTCGGCGAGCAGCGGGGTGATGTCCTTGAACATCACCCCGGGCTTGGGGTAGTCGGGCACGTCGTGGATCCGGCTGGTGAGCAGCTCCCGCACCTCGGCGGGGACCGGCAGGGCCGACGAGGACGGCGAGGACGGCGAGGAATCCGTGGCACTCATCGGCTCACCTGCGCTTTCCGGACGGCCTGCCGCGGCCCCGGCCGCGGGAGGCCGGCTGCCGGCGCTGGCCCCCGACTCCCGCACCCGCGGCGGCGGGACCGCCGCCGCGGCCGTTGTCCACGGAGACCGGCGGGCGGACGCCGCCCCCGCCTCCGCCGTCGCCCGGCTCGTCGCCCGGGTCCTCGCCCGGGTCGTCGTCCGGCTCGTTCGCCTCCCGCTCGGCGGCCTTGAGCCGCTTGTTCCGCACCCGCTTGGCGAGGGCCTTCATCTCGGGCTGGCGCTCCTTGAAGTCGGCCACCAGGGGGGTCGCGATGAAGATCGAGGAGTAGGCACCGGCGGCCAGACCGACGAACAGCGAGAGCGCGATGTCGTTGAGCATGCCGCCGCCGAGCATGCCGCCGCCGATGAACAGCAGACCGGCCACCGGCAGCAGCGCGACGACGGTGGTGTTGATGGAACGCACCAGCGTGCCGTTGATGCTGCGGTTGGCGATCTCGCTGTAGGTGTACCTGGTCTGCTTGGTGACGTTCTTGCTGCTCTCCCGCAGGCCGTCGAAGACCACGACCGTGTCGTAGAGCGAGTAGCCGAGAATCGTCAGCAGACCGATCACCGTGCCCGGGGTGACCTCGAACCCGACGAGCGAGTAGACGCCGACGGTGATCGTGATGTCGTGGATCAGCGCGATGAGCGCGGCGAGTGCCATCCGCCACTCGAAGGCGATGGCGAGGTAGATCACCACCAGGACCATGAAGATCGCGAGCCCCTGCCACGCCTTGTTGGCGATCTGCTCGCCCCAGCTGGGACCGACCAGCTGGGCGTCGATCTTCTCCGGGTTCACCTTCAGCTCGTCGGCCAGCTCCTCCTTGACCTGGGTGGAGGTCTTGGTGTCGACGGTGGCGATCTGCACGCGCTTACCGCCGTCGCCCAGTTCCTGGACGATGGCCGTGTGCCCGGAGACCCGCTCGGCGGCCTCCGTGGTCTGCTGCACGGAGGCCGAGGTCTTGGGCGTGGTGAAGACGGCACCGCCCTCGAACTCGATCCCCATGTTCAGGCCGCGGACCACGACCCCGACGATGGCCGTGATGGTGATCAGGATCGAGAGGCCGTACCAGAGCTTGCGGTGCCCGACGAAGTCGTAACCGACCTCACCGCGGTACAGCCGGGCGCCGAGAGTGCCGAGACGGGACACCTCAGACCTCCTTCGGGTCGGTGCTGACGGTGCCGCGGCCGCGCCGCAGCGGGGGCCGGGCTCCGAGCCGCTTTGGATCGAGTCCGGACCAGGGGTGCCCGTCGGAGAAGAACGGCTTGCGGGCGAGCAGCGTCATGACCGGCTTGGTGAAGAAGAAGACCACGACGACGTCGAGCGCGGTGGTCAGACCGAGGGTGAAGGCGAAGCCCTGCACCTTGCCCACCGAGACGATGAACAGGACCGCCGCGGCCAGGAACGAGACGAAGTCCGAGACCAGGATGGTGCGGCGGGCGCGCGGCCAGGCGCGCTCGACCGCGGGCCGCAGCGTGCGGCCCTCCCGTACCTCGTCCCGGATGCGTTCGAAGTAGACGATGAACGAGTCGGCCGTGATGCCGATGGCGACGATGGCACCGCAGACCGCGGGGAGGTTGAGCGCGAAACTCATCGCCGGCCCCAGCAGCGTCATGATCGAGTACGTCATGGCCGCCGAGACGAGCAGACTGAGGATGGCGATCATCGAGAGGCCGCGGTAGTAGGCGACGAGGTAGACGATCACCAACGCGAGCCCGATGGCGCCCGCGATGAGTCCGGCCTTGAGCTGGTCGCTGCCGAGCGCCGCGGTCACCGTGGTGACGTCCGACTCCTCGAAGGAGAGCGGCAGCGCACCGTAGGAGAGGATGTTGCCCAGTTCCTCGGCCGACTCCTGGGTGAAGCTGCCGGAGATCTCCGCGTTGTTGGTCAGCTTCTGGTTGACGGTCGGGGCCGACTGGACCTGGCCGTCGAGCGCGATGGCGAACTGGTTCTGCGGCTGCGGCTTCTTCATCAGCTTGCCGGTGATCTCACCGAACTGGTCGGACCCCTTGTCGCTGAACGACATCTGGACGATCCACTGACCGCGCTGCTGGTCGAAGACGGCCTTGGCCTTGCTGACGTTCTTGCCCTGCACGGCGACCGGCCCGAGCGCGTACTTGATCGGGTCGTTGGCGTCGCAGGCGACGATCGGCTCGGAGCCCTTGGTGCTCGCCGCCTTCTCGCTGGCCTTGGCGCGGGCCTCCTTGGTGGTGCAGTCGAGCGCGTTCAGCTGCTTGGCCAGCGCGGCCGGGACGCCGGGCTGCTGCGGCTGCTGGGGCGGCGCCGTGGGCTGCGGGCTCTTCTTGCCGCCGGACTCGCTCGCCGAGGGGGTGGGGCTCTTGTCCGTCGTGGCGGTCTTCGCCGTCAGCCCCTCGGTCACGGCCCGGCCCTGGCCGGGAGAGTCGGAGGAGTCGGAGGAGGGGTTCGCCTGGTCGCCCTGCTGCTTCTCGTCCTTCTGCTGCTTCTCGTCCTTCTGGTCCTGGCTCTTGTCCTGCTTGCCGGAGCCGGAGGGCGAGGGGGACGAGGAGGGCTGGGGCTGCTGGGACTTCCCGACCTGGGCCAGCGTCAGCACGGGCCGGAACGCGAGCTGCGCCGTGGTGCCCACCTGCTCGCGCGCCTGCTTGGAGTTGGTGCCCTTGGGGATGTTGACGATGATGTGCCGGTCGCCCTGGGTCTGGACCTCGGCCTCCGTCACACCGAGACCGTTGACGCGCCGCTCGATGATGCCGACGGCGGTGTTCATGTTGGTCTTGTTGATCGCGTCGGGCTTGCCCGGCTGATTCTTCGCCTCGAGGGTGATGCTGGTGCCACCCGCCAGGTCGATGCCCAGCCGGGGCGTCTTGTGGCCCGAGGCGAACATCCCCGCGACCAGCCCGGCCGTGATCACCAGAATCAGCCCTAGGGAGCGCCATGGCCTCCCCTTGGCGCCGGAGGCCCTGCGACCCCTTTTCGGTGCTGCCACCTTCTCGTCTCTCCCTGTCCAACCGCCCGTGCCGCCCCGCGAGTTCGGCCGGGCGCGGCACAGCGGCGCGCGAAGTGGTCTGTGGACGTGCTACGCCGCCGGACCCGGTCCTCTCCCCCAGTCCGGCGGCGCTGACCTTACTTGGAGTCGGCGTCCTCGTCCCGCTTGGCGTCCTCGGCCTCGGCGGTGTCGGCCTTCGCCGCGTCCGCGCCCTTCGGCTCGTCGGACGCGTCGGCGGACTCCTCGCCCTCCTGCTTCCCGGCCTCCCCGGCGGCGTCGCCGTCGGCGTCCTTCTTCCGCAGGTCGGGCTTCGCGTCGGAGGAGGCGTCGTCCTCGTCCCGGGTCAGCGAGGACGCGTCGTCCGGGACGACGGTGTCGACGTCGAACTCCTCGCCCTCGGGACCGTTCGTGATGCGGTCGAACTCCTCGTCGGAGAGCACGGCGCCGATGGCGTTCTTGGCGAAGAGCGCGTGCGTGCCGGGCTCGATCTCCACGAGGACGCTGTCCTCGCGGATCTCCTTGACGACGGCGTACATGCCCCCGATGGTGCGGATGCCCGTGCCAGGCTGCATCTGGTCACGCATCTCGGCGGCCTGACGCTGCTTCTTCTTGGCGGAGCGAGTCATCAGGAACATGGCCCCGATGATCACAATGAACGGGAGCAGAGCAATAGGATCCACGGCGGAAGATATTCCTTCGCATGGCCGCGTCTCAGCGGCCTGGGTATTCGGGGTGGGCAAGCCTCCGGTGAGGGAGGGCGTCGGCGGAGTCTAAGCGAGCCTTCGCCGATGGAACAACGTCAAGCATGGCACCGAGGTTCCCCGCCCGACGAGTCTCCGCGCCGTCACGCTCCGAACAGGCCCTGTTGTCCCGGCCCTCCGGATACCGGCCCCGAGGACTGCTGGGGCGGGGTGAGGCCCAGGTGAGCCCATGCGGCCGGAGTGGCCACGCGGCCACGCGGAGTGCGGGCGAGAAGCCCCTCGCGCACGAGGAACGGCTCGGCCACTTCCTCCACTGTCTCACGCTCCTCGCCGACCGCGACGGCGAGCGTGGAGAGGCCGACGGGACCGCCGCCGAACAGCTTCAGCAGCGACCCGAGCACGGCACGGTCGAGCCGGTCCAGACCGCGCCCGTCCACCTCGTAGACCTCCAGCGCGGCGCCGGCCACCGCACGGGTGATGACGCCGTCCGCCTTGACCTGTGCGTAGTCCCGCACTCTGCGCAGCAGCCGGTTCGCGATCCGCGGCGTGCCCCGGGAGCGCCCGGCGATCTCGACCGCGCCCTCCGGGTCCGTGCGCACCTCGAGCAGCTCGGCGGAGCGGCGGACGACCTGCTCCAGCTCGGCGGGCTCGTAGAACTCCATGTGCGCCGTGAAGCCGAAACGGTCCCGCAGCGGCGGCGGCAGCAGCCCGGCCCGGGTGGTGGCACCCACCAGCGTGAAGGGCGGCAGCTCCAGCGGGATGGCCGTCGCACCGGGCCCCTTGCCGACGATCACGTCGACCCGGAAGTCCTCCATGGCCATGTAGAGCATCTCCTCGGCCGGGCGGGACATCCGGTGGATCTCGTCCAGGAAGAGCACCTCGCCCTCCTGGAGGGAGGAGAGGATCGCCGCGAGATCGCCCGCGTGCTGGATGGCCGGGCCGGAGGTGATGCGGATGGGGGCGCCCATCTCCGCCGCGATGATCATCGAGAGTGTGGTCTTGCCGAGTCCGGGGGCCCCGGACAGCAGGACGTGGTCGGCGGTGCCCCCGCGGGCGCGCGCGGCGCGCAGCACCAGGTCGAGCTGCTCGCGCACCTTGGGCTGCCCGATGAACTCGCCCAGCTGCTTGGGGCGCAGCGCGGCCTCCACCGCCTGCTCGTCACCGTCGACCTCGGCGTCGACGAGCCGTTCCTCGGAGCTCATCACGTCACCGTGCCCGGTTCAGGGACTGCAGGGCGGCCTTCAGCAGCACACCGACCTGTGGCTCGGCACCCTCCGCGGCAACCGCCTCGGCCTGCGGCGCGACGGCCGTGACGGCCTCGTCCGCCTCCTTGGCGGCGTACCCCAGCCCGACCAGCGCCGCGTGCAGCTGCTCCTGCCAGCCCGCGGCGGCCCCGGCCGCGGCCCGCGAGGCGGGCACCGTGCCCAGCGGCGCTCCGAGCCGGTCCTTCAGCTCCAGCAGCAGCTTCTGCGCGCCCTTCTTCCCGATCCCGGGCACGGCGGTCAGCGTCTTCTCGTCGCCGCCCGAGACGGCCAGCCGCAGCGCGTCGGGGCTGTGCACCGCGAGCATCGCCTGGGCGAGCCGGGGCCCGACCCCACTGGCGGTCTGCAGCAGTTCGAAGGTCTGCCGCTCGTCCTCGTCGGCGAAGCCGTACAGGGTCAGCGAGTCCTCCCGCACGACCAGCGAGGTGGCGAGCCTGGCCTGCTCGCCGGTACGCAGCCCGGCGAGGGTGCCGGGGGTGCACTGGACCGCCATGCCGACCCCGCCGACCTCGAGCACGGCGGAGTCGGGGCCGAGCGCGGCGACGGTTCCCGAGACGGAGGCGATCATCGGACGGTGCCTTTCGTACGGTGCTGCGGACTGCCGGGCTGCGGACGGCGGGCGGCGAGGGCCTGCTGCAGCCGGTTCTGCGCGGGGCCCCGCCAGATGTGGCAGACCGCCAGAGCCAGTGCGTCCGCGGCGTCGGCGGGCTTCGGCGCGGCGGACAGCCCCAGCAGGCGCGTCACCATCGCGCCGACCTGGGCTTTGTCGGCCCGCCCCGAGCCGGTCACCGCGGCCTTGACCTCGCTCGGCGTGTGCAGCGCCACGGGCAGTCCGCGCCGGGCCGCGCACAGCATGGCGACGGCGCTGGCCTGCGCGGTGCCCATGACCGTGCGGACGTTGTGCTGGCTGAACACCCGCTCCACGGCGACGGCTTCGGGGCGGTGCTCCTCCAGCCACTCCTCCAGCCCGCGCTCGATCAGCACGAGCCGGTCGGGGAGTTCCGCCTCGGCGGGCGTGCGGACCACGCCGACGCCCGCCATGGTCAGCCGCCGCCCGGCCACCCCGTCGACCACGCCGACACCGCAGCGCGTCAGCCCGGGGTCGACCCCCAGCACACGCAATGCCCTCCCCCTCTCCGCACGTCCCGCGCAATCGTCCCTGTGTTCCCGCAGGTTATCGGCAAGCACCGACAGAACGCAGAACCGACGGCCCGGCGGAGGTGTCTCCGCCGGGCCGTCCGGAGCCGTTGCCGACGATCAGGGCGCCGCCCGCGGGCGCGGGCCGCCACCGCGTCGCGTCCGCGCCACCGCTCGGGCGACGGTGCCGTGCCACCGCTCGAACGGTGGCGCCGCGTCGCCGCCCACGCGGCAGCGCCGTGTCACTGCTTACGCGACAGCGCCGTGTCGCCGCCCACGCGGCAGCGCCATGTCGCCGCTCACGCGTCGACCTTCGCCATCACATCGTCGGGCACGTCGAAATTGGCGAAGACGTTCTGCACGTCGTCGCTGTCGTCCAGCGCGTCGATCAACTTGAAGATCTTCCGCGCGCCCTCCTCGTCCAGCTCGACCTGCATGCTGGGGACGAAGCTGGCCTCGGCGGAGTCGTAGTCCATCCCGGCCTCGACGAGCGCGGTGCGCACCGCGACCAGGTCGGTGGCCTCGCTGATCACCTCGAAGTTCTCACCGAGGTCGTTGACTTCCTCGACGCCCGCCTCCAGGACGGCGGCCAGGACGTCGTCCTCGGAGCGGTCGCCCTTCGGGACGATGACGACACCCTTGCGGTTGAACAGGTAGGAGACCGAACCCGGGTCGGCCATGGAGCCGCCGTTGCGGGTCATGGCGACCCGGACGTCGGACGCCGCGCGGTTGCGGTTGTCGGTCAGGCACTCGACCAGCACGGCGACACCGTTGGGGCCGTAGCCCTCGTACATGATCGTCTCGTACTCGGCGCCGCCGGCCTCCAGGCCCGCGCCGCGCTTGACCGCGCTGTCGATGTTCTTGTTGGGAACCGACTGCTTCTTCGCCTTCTGGATGGCGTCGTAGAGGGTCGGATTGCCCTCCACCTCAGCCCCGCCCATCCGGGCCGCGACCTCGATGTTCTTGATCAGCTTCGCGAAGAGCTTGCCGCGCTTGGCATCGATCACGGCCTTCTTGTGCTTGGTGGTAGCCCACTTAGAGTGGCCGGACACAGCCTCGCTCCTTCACAGTCCCAACTACTTCTCGACGCGGAGATCCTACCGCCAGCCACTCAGTGTGCCGACCGCACCATCTCCGTGAACAGCGCGTGCACCCGCTGGTCACCGGTGAGCTCCGGGTGGAAGGCGGTGGCCAGCAGATGGCGCTGCCGGACGGCCACCGGGTGGCCGCCGCAGGAGGCCAGCGTCTCAGCCGCGGCTCCCGTCGACTCCACCCAGGGGGCACGGATGAAGACCCCTTCCACCGGACCGCCGGGCACGGCCGGCATGTCGACCGCCGCCTCGAAGGACTCGTTCTGGCGCCCGAAAGCGTTACGCCGGACGATCATGTCGATGCCGCCGACGGTCTCCTGCCCGGAGCGGGGGTCGAGAATCTTGTCGGCGAGCATGATCATCCCGGCGCAGGAGCCGTAGGCCGGCATCCCCCGGGACACCCGCTCGCGCAACGGCTCCATGAGGCCGAACGTGACCGCGAGCTTGCTGATCGTCGTCGACTCGCCGCCCGGGATGACCAGACCGTCGACTGCGGCGAGTTCCTCGGGACGCCGGACCCGCACAGGGTCGGCGCCCGACGCCCGGAGGGCGGCCAGATGCTCGCGGACGTCGCCCTGCAGGGCGAGCACGCCGATGGTCGGCGCAGACACGGTCACGGTGCGGTCCTTCTTCGTCGCTGGGCTGTCCACCGGGCGGAGCCTGGTGCGGGCGGCAGGCCGGGGGCCGCGCCGGGGCCTCCCGGCGCGGCACCGGGCGGGTCACCAGCCGCGGCTGGCGTAGCGCTCCGTCTCCGGCAGGGTGTCGCAGTTGATGCCGACCATGGCCTCGCCCAGGCCCCGGGAGGCATCGGCGACGATCTTGGGGTCGTCGTAGAACGTGGTGGCCTTCACGATGGCCGCAGCGCGCTTGGCCGGGTCGCCGGACTTGAAGATCCCGGAGCCGACGAAGACGCCCTCGGCACCGAGCTGCCGCATCAGCGCCGCGTCCGCCGGAGTGGCCACACCGCCCGCCGAGAAGAGCACGACCGGCAGCTTGCCTGCCGCCGAGACCTCCTTGACCAGCTCGAACGGCGCCCGCAGCTCCTTGGCCGCCGCGTAGAGCTCGTTGTCGTCCAGCACGGTCAGCTTGCCGATCTCGTTCTTGATCTGGCGCATGTGCCGGACGGCCTCGACGACGTTGCCGGTACCCGCCTCGCCCTTGGAGCGGATCATGGCCGCGCCCTCGGCGATCCGGCGCAGGGCCTCGCCCAGGTTGGTGGCGCCGCAGACGAACGGCGTGGTAAAGGCGAACTTGTCGCTGTGGTTGACCTCGTCGGCCGGGGTCAGGACCTCCGACTCGTCGATGTAGTCGACCCCGAGCGCCTGGAGGACCTGCGCCTCGACGAGGTGGCCGATCCGGGACTTGGCCATCACCGGGATCGAGACGGCTTCGATGATGCCCTCGATCATGTCCGGGTCGGACATCCGGGCCACGCCGCCGTCCTTGCGGATGTCGGCGGGCACGCGCTCCAGGGCCATCACGGCGACGGCGCCGGAGTCCTCGGCGATCTTCGCCTGCTCCGGCGTGACGACGTCCATGATCACGCCGCCCTTGAGCTGCTCGGCCATGCCCCGCTTGACGCGGGCGGTGCCGGTCTCGGGACGCTGTGCCGCGGCGGAGTCGGTGGCGGTGGACGGAGTTGACACGTTCGACCTCGCTGAAGGGGTGATGTTCGAGGGACCGCTCAGGTCCGAGCCCACCCTCTCGAACAGGGCGGCCTGCGAAAAGGGCCAATCGCCGGGCTGTGGCCTGTACTGCTCGCACGGCCCGCGGGCGCCGTGAGCGCACCCGGCCCCCCGGCCGGGCCGGTCACTCCGCGGAGGGCCCCCGGCCCGGGTCGGCGGGCAGCAGCGGGGGCTCGTCGTCCATCTCGAACGCCAGCGGGAAGGGCGCGTGCCCGGCCAGCCGGAACCAGCGGACCGTACGGTGCCGCCGCAGCGCCCGGGCCGCACGCACCGCGTCGTTGTGGAACCGGCGCGCCATCGGCACCCTGCGTACCGCCGCACTCAGCTCGGCGGCCGTCTCCCGGCCGCCCGGAGCCGCCCGGACGGCCTCGAACTGGGCGCTCTCGGCGAAGACGGCGCGCAGCGCCTGGCTCAGCTCGCTCTCCGCGACCTCGCGCTGGTCCTCGGCGGCCTGCCGGGCGCCGTGCGCGGCCTGGTGCAGCACCATGGAGGCCGCCGGGTCCAGGACGCCGGCGGTGGCGAGTTCCTGGGCGATGGAGGCGCGGCGCAGCAGGGCCGCGTCCAGCGCGGCCCTGGCCGCGTCGATCCGCGCGTGCAGCCGGTCCAGGCGCCCGGCGGTCCAGCTCAGATAGACGCCCACGAGGAGCAGCGCGACGACGATCCAGATGACTGTGGTGAGGGTGGGCATCTCGGTCCCGGGGCTCAGTCCCGCGCGAGGCCGAACCGGGCCCGCAGCCCGGTGCGCTCGTCGGGGGCGACGGAGGCGGCGCCGTCCGTGACCGTCTCGTAGACGGCGAGGATGTCGGCACCGACGGTGGACCAGTCGAACCGCCGCACGTGCCGCGAGCCGCGCTCACGCAGGTCACCACGGCGTGCGGGGTCGGCCAGGAGGCGTACGGCGGAGTCGGCCAGCGCGTCGGCGCGGCCGACCGGGAACAGCTCTCCGGCCGCTCCCCCGTCGAGCACCTGCTCGAAGGCGTCCAGGTCGCCGGCGAGCACCGGGGCACCGGCCGACATGGCCTCCACCAGGATGATCCCGAAGGACTCGCCCCCCGTGTTGGGTGCCACGTACAGGTCCACGCTGCGCAGCAGCCGCGCCTTGTCCTGGTCGCTGACCATGCCGAGGAACTCCACGCTCCCGCGCATGGCGGCCGGGAGCTGCGCCACCGCCTCCTGCTCGTCCCCCCGTCCGGCGACCAGCAGCCTGGTGCCGGGTGCCGCCTCCAGGATGGCCGGCAGCGCCTTCATCAGCACCGGCAGGCCCTTGCGCGGCTCGTCGATCCGGCCGATGAACCCGATCGTGCGGCCGTCGGGGCCGCCCTGCCAGGCGGGCTCGGGCTCGGCGCGGGAGAAGAAGCCGACGTCCACCCCGTTGGGGATGGTGACCGCGTCGCCGCCCAGGTGTTCGACGAGGGTGCGGCGCGCGTACTCGCTCACCGCGATCCGGGCGCTGATCTTCTCCAGCGCCGGCTGGAGGATGGGATACGCCGCGATCATCGCGCGGGAGCGCGGGTTGGAGGTGTGGAAGGTGGCGACGATGGGGCCCTGCGCCGCCCAGCACGCCAGCAGGGAGAGCGAGGGCGTGGCCGGTTCGTGGATGTGCAGCACGTCGAAGCGGCCCTCGTGCAGCCAGCGGCGGACCCGGGCGGCCGACAGGAAGCCGAAGTTCAGCCGCGCCACCGAACCGTTGTAGGGCACGGGGACCGCGCGTCCGGCCGAGACGACGTAGGAGGGCAGCGGCGTCTCGTCGTCCGAGGGCGCCAGCACCGACACCTCGTGCCCCAGCCGGATCAGGTGCTCGGCCAGGTCGCGGACGTGGAACTGGACCCCGCCGGGCACGTCCCACGAGTAGGGGCAGACGACTCCGATCCTCATCGGCGCTCCCGTTCCGCGGCCGGTGCGAGGTCGGCGAGCCAGAAGCGCTGGAGCATGTGCCAGTCCTGCGGGTGCGCGGCGATCCCCGCGGCGAAGGTGTCGGCGAGGGTCTGCGTCATGGCCGCGACCCGCTCCCGGCGTCCCTCGATCGGCGGTACCGGGATCGGCTCGTGGACCCTGGCCCGCATCCTGGGCGGCGCCTCGTACCAGAGCGTCACCGGCATCAGCAGCGCACCGGTCTGCTGGGCGAGCAGCGCGGGGCCCGCGGGCATCCGGGTGGCCTCGCCGAAGAAGTCGACCTCGATCCCGGCGGCGGACAGATCGCGGTCGGCGACCAGGCAGACGAAGCCGCCCGCGCGCAGCCTGCGGGCCAGCGTGCCGAACGCGGAGGCGCCGCCGTGCGGCAGCACCTCCATGCCCAGGCTCTCGCGGTAGGCGACGAACCGGTCGTAGAGGGTCGCGGGCTCGAGGCGCTCGGCGACGGTGGTGAAAGGGGTGCGGGTCGCGGTCACGGCCCAGGCGCCGGCCAGGTCCCAGTTGCCCATGTGCGGCAGCGCGAGCACGACCCCGCGTCCGGCGGCGAGCCCGTCGTGGAGCAGGTGCGCGTCCTCGACGTCGACGCTGTCGAGGATGTGCCGCTCGCTGTAGGCGGGCAGCCGGAAGGACTCCATCCAGTAGCGCAGATACGAGCGCATCCCGGCGCGGGAGAGCTGCCGCAGCTCCGCCGGGGAGGCGTCCGGGACCACCCGGGCGAGATTCGCCTCCAGCCGCGTCACGCCCTTGCCGCGGCGCCGCCACGCCGTGTCGGCCAGGCTGCGGCCGAGTCCGGCGGCCGCCGGCTCGGGCAGCTTCCGGACGCCCGCCCAGCCCAGTCCGTACAGCGCGTCGGTCAGCCGGCCGCGCAGCGCGCTCAAGCGGTCCTCCCGGGTTCCTCCGCCTCGTCCTGCGCGGCACCCGCAGCCGCGTCGCCCGCTGCGGCCTTCCGCTCCTCGGCCTCGGCGACCTCGGCGGCTTCCCGGCGCACCGTCACCACCCGCTGGCCGAGCGTGACGGCGCTGCCGACGGCCACCACCCACAGCGCGACCGGCAGCAGCACACCGATGTAGGGCACGCCGAAGGTGGCCTCGAAGCCGGAGAGGCCCGCGAGCACCAGCGTGATCACCAGCCGCTCGGCGCGTTCCACCAGGCCGTTCACGTCCACCGGCAGTCCGATGCTCTCGCCGCGCGCCTTGGTGTAGGAGACGACCTGCCCACTGGCCAGGCAGAACAGCGTCACGGCGCACAGCACCAGATCGTCGCCGCGGCCCGCGTACCACAGTGCGATCCCGCCGAAGACGGCCGCGTCCGCCACCCGGTCGAGCGTGGAGTCGAGGAAGGCGCCCCAGCGGCTGGAGCGGCCGAGCTGCCGCGCCATGTTGCCGTCCACCATGTCCGAGAAGACGAACAGCGTGATGACGACGGTGCCCCAGAAGAATTCGCCCTGCGGGTAGAAGACCAGGGCTCCCGCCATCACTCCCAGGGTGCCGACCAGGGTGACGGCGTCGGGGCTCACACCCCGGCGCAGCAGCAGCGCGGCGAACGGGGTGAGAACACGCGTGAAGAAGGCACGCGCGTACTTGTTCAGCATGACCGTCCCTGGTACGTCGAGAGTGAGCCGGATGACGGTGTGGCCACCGGGTGGCCCATCGTAGTCACGCGGCGGCGGCCCCCGGCGCACACGGTCGGGTAGTGCCGTGTTCCACGTATGGACGCCCGCAGGCGGCGGTGCAAAGCTCGAAGGACCGCGGTCCTCCGCGACCGCTCGGTCCCCCCAGCGTGCTCCAGCAGGTGACGACCGGAAGGCGGGACACATGGCCGAGAGAGCGCACGCGCACCCCGGAGCCGCCGGCAGGGCGACGGCGGCCGACCACCCCGGCTCGATTCGGAACGTGGTGCTGGTCGGCCACAGCGGAGCGGGCAAGACGACGCTGGTGGAGGCCCTCGCCCTGGCCTCGGGCGCGATCGACCGGGCCGGCCGGGTGGAGGAGGGCACCTCGCTCTCCGACCACGACGAGATCGAGCAGCGGCGGCAGCGCTCCGTGCAGCTCTCGCTGGTGCCGCTGCGCTGGGACGGCATCCGGGTCAACCTCCTGGACACCCCGGGGTACGCGGATTTCGTCGGGGAGCTGCGGGCCGGGCTGCGCGCCGCGGACGCCGCCCTCTTCGTGGTCTCGGCCACCGACGGGGTGGACGGAGCCACCCGGCTGCTGTGGCAGGAGTGCGCGGCCGTCGGCATGCCCCGGGCCATCGTCGTGACCCATCTGGACGCCGCCCGCGCCGACTTCGAGGAGATGACCGCGAGCTGCCGGCGGGAGCTGGGCGGCGACGACCCGGACACCGTCGTTCCGCTCTACCTGCCGGCGCCGGGCGCTCGGCGCTCCGACGGCACGGCCCCGGTCACCGGTCTGATCGGACTGCTCACCGGCCGGCTGTTCGACTACACGGGCGGGGAACGCACCGAGCGTGACCCGGACGAGGGACATCGGCAGCTCGTCGCGGAGGCCAGGAACCGGCTGATCGAGGGGATCATCGCGCAGAGCGAGGACGAGTCCCTGATGGACCGCTACCTGGCCGGCGAGGACTGCGACACCAAGACACTCGTCGAGGACCTGGAGAAGGCCGTGGCCCGGGGTACGTTCCACCCCGTGCTGGCCGCCGCCCCGCCGCCGGGAGTGCGCGGCAGGGGCTGGGCACCGTGGAACTGCTGGAACTGATCACCGGCGGCTTCCCCACCCCGGAGGAGCACGGGATCCCCGCCGTCACGGCGGCCGACGGCACGTCGCTCCCGCCGCTCGGCTGCGATCCGGAGGGACCGCTGGCCGCCGAGGTCGTCAAGACCTCCTCCGACCCCTACGTGGGCCGGGTCTCCCTGGTGCGCGTCTTCTCCGGCACCCTGCGCCCGGACGACACCGTGCACGTCGCCGGGCACGGCGCCGCGGCCCCGGACCGGGAGGGCCGTCCGCCGCACGAGGAGGACGAGCGCATCGGCGCGCTGTCCGCGCCGTTCGGCAAGCAGCAGCGCACGCTGGACGCGGCCATCGCGGGCGACCTCGCCTGCGTGGCCAGGCTCAGCCGCGCCGAGACCGGCGACACCCTCTCCGCCAAGGAACGCCCGCTGCTGATGGCTCCCTGGCGGATGCCCGACCCGCTGCTGCCCGTCGCCGTCCGGGCCCACAGCAAGGCGGACGAGGACAAGCTCTCCCAGGGGCTGGCCCGGCTGGTGGCCGAGGACCCGACGATGCGGCTGGAGCAGAGCCCGGAGACCCACCAACTCGTGCTGTGGTGCATGGGTGAGGCGCACCGGGACGTCGCGCTGGAGCGGCTGCGGTCCCGCTTCGGGGTGCGGGTGGACACCGTCGAGCACCGGGTGGCGCTGCGCGAGACGTTCGCCGCGACCGCCCGGGCGCGCGGGCGGCATGTCAAGCAGTCCGGCGGGCACGGCCAGTACGCCATCTGCGAGATCACCGTGGAGCCGCTGCCCGCGGGTTCCGGGATCGAATTCGTCGACAAGGTGGTGGGGGGCGCGGTACCGCGCCAGTTCATCCCTTCGGTGGAGAAGGGCGTCCGCGCGCAGGCGGCCAAGGGGGTGGTCGCCGACTATCCGCTGGTGGACGTCCGGATCACCCTCGTCGACGGCAAGGCGCACTCCGTCGACTCCTCGGACGCGGCCTTCCAGACGGCGGGCGCGCTCGCGCTGCGCGAGTGCGCGGCGGCGGCGGGGATCGCGCTGCTGGAGCCGGTGGCCGAGGTGGAGGTCGTGGTCCCCGACGACTATGTGGGCGCCGTGATGAGCGACCTCTCCTCCCGGCGCGGCCGGGTGCTGGGCACCGAACAGGCCGATGCCGGCAGCACGGTGGTGCGTGCCTCGGTTCCCGAGATCGAGATCGGCAGGTACGCGGTCGACCTGCGGTCGATGTCGCACGGCACCGGCCGGTTCTCGCGCGGGTACGCACGGCACGAGCCGATGCCGCGGCAGCACGCGGCACGGGTGCTCGACGCGGAGGGCGGCCCCGCGGCGCGGTGAGACGCGGAGGCCCCACCGGTGGCCGCAGCCGGGAACCACTCGTGCGGGCGGTCGCTGCCGGCGCCCTCCCTGAGGCAAGATGTGTGCCGACCGCGGCAGTTGGGAAGCCATCTGGCGTGGTCGGCGGCACCTCACCGGACCTGCGCCGGGTCGGCACCGGGTGCCGCGAGCCTGATCCGAGCGGAGTGGGGGCCCAGTGGCCGGATTCGACGA
>NZ_ALAP01000101.1 GCF_000280905.1 Streptomyces sp. AA1529
CCCGACCGGTGCCGGCTCCGGCGCATGCGCCGCGGGCAGGGCACAGGCCATCAGCGCCACGGCCGCGCACACCGCCGCGCTCGCCGCGAACACCGACCGGTACGCCAGGTCCCCACCCGCGTGTGCGGTGGCGAGGGTGACGAGGGCGGCGAGTCCCACGACCCCACCGAGCTGGCGGGTGGTGTTCATCAGCCCGGAGGCCGCACCCGCGTCCTGCTCCTCCACCCCGGAGGTGACGGTGGTGGTGATCGGGGTGATCAGCAAGCCCATCCCGGCGGACATCACGATCGCGGGTCCCAGCAGGCCGCCCCAGTAGCCGCTGTGCTCCCCGATGCGGCTCTGCCACAGGAAACCGACCGCGGCGAGCAGGGCGCTGAGCACGATCAGCGCACGGGCGCCGGTGCGGCGCATGGCGACCGGAGCCAGCCGCGCGGCCGCGATGCCGACGAGGGTGTGCGGCAGGAAGCCGACCCCGGTGGCGAGGGCTCCGTAGCCGAGGACGTCCTGCATGTAGAGCGAGAGGAAGTACCACATGGGGATGAAGCAGGCCCCGGCCAGCAGCATGGTGACGTTGCCCGCCCAGATCGGCCGCAGCCGCACCAGCCGCGGCGGCATCAGCGGCGCCGCCGCGAACCGGGCCTCCGCGTACACGAAGGCCGTCAGTGCCGCGGCACCCAGTCCCAGTCCCGCCAGTGTGGTCGGGTCGCCCCAGCTGTGCTTCCCGGCCTGGTTGACGCCGTAGACCAGCGCGGTGACCCCGAGGGTGGCCAGCACCGCGCCCGGGATGTCGAGCCGTCCGGAGCCGTTGCGTTCGGTGTCGGCGGGCAGCAGGCGCACGGCCGCCAGCACGGCCGCGGCCCCGATGGGCACGTTGATGAGCAGGATCCAGCGCCAGGACAGCGTGTCGGTCAGCACGCCGCCGATCAGGTTGCCCGCCGCGCCGCCGGCCGAGCTGACGGCCGTCCAGATCGCCAACGCCTTGGTGCGGCGGGCGCCTTCGGCGAAGGTGGTGGTCAGCACCGTCAGTGTGGCCGGGGCCAGTACCGCGGCGCCCAGCCCCTGGACGGCCCGCATCCCGATGAGCAGGCCCGGCGCCACGGCGAGGCCGCCCACCAGACTGGCGGCGGAGAACAGCACGAGGCCCCACAGGAACACCCTCCGGCGGCCGAAGAGATCGGCGAGGCGGCCGCCCAGGAGCAGGAAGCCGGCGAAGACCAGTGCGTAGCTCCCCACGACCCACTGCAGTCCCGCGGCGTCGAAGCCGAGAGCGGTCCGGATGGACGGCAGTGCGACGTTGACCACCGACACGTCCAGAACCACCATGAACTGCGCCGCGCAGGCCAGCCAGAGCAGCGCCGTCTGGCGGCTCGTCAGGACCCCGGCCCGCTCCGCGCCCTCCACCGGGCCGCCGGCGGCCCGGCCTTCGCGTTGTCCCATGTCTTTTCCCCATCGTCGCCCGGACTTTATAGTACAGCGGTACTATGAAAACGCGCCGATCGGAAAGGGGCCACCGTGCCGAAACGCGTCGACCACACCCAGCGCCGGGCGCACATCGCCGACGCCCTGGTCCGGGTGGCCGCACGCGACGGGCTGCACGCGGTGACGCTGCGCGCGGTCGCCGCTGAGGCGGGGATGTCCCTGAACCTGGTGCAGTACTACTTCGACACCAAGGCCGAGTTGCTGCACGCCGCGCTGCTGCGGCTGGAGCGGCTGAGCCACGAGCGGTGGGCCGAGCGGCTCGCGGCCCTGGACGATCCCGACTCGGCCCGGGCCTGTCTGGAGGCCTTCGTCGACGAGGCGCTGCCGGCCGACGAGGCACGCCACACCTTCCGCCTCGTGTGGATGTCCTACGCCGTGCTCGCCATGACCGACCCCGAGCTGGCCGCGCAGCCCTTCGTCGCGGGCCCCGACCGGCTGGAGCGCCAGCTCGCCGGGATCCTCGGCACGGCGCAGTCCGCGGGAGAGCTCGCGAGCGACCTCGATCCCGATGCGGAGGCCGCCCGGCTGCTGAGCCTGAGCCACGGCGTCGGAACCAGCGTTCTGGTCGGACAGCGCACCCCCGACCAGGCCCGCGACGTGCTGCGCTACCACCTGGCCCGACTGTTCGGCGCCGCCCCCGTCCGCCCCTGAGCAGCCGACCACCGTCCGACGGCGGGTCCCGGTCACGCGCCGGGCCGGGACCACGGCCTCCCGCCGGGCCTCCCGCCGGCCTCGGGCCGGCCGGGTGGACGGCGCGCACGTCCCCCTCGACGCACAGGAGGAGTCAGTGACCACCCACAGCCGGCAGGTACGGGACTTTCCCTTCGAGACCCCCGCACGCCTGTCCATGGAGCCGCTCTTCGCGGCGCTGCGCGAATCCGAACCCCTCAGCCGGGTGCGCCTCCCGTACGGCGGCGAGGCCTGGCTGGTGACACGCTACGAGGACATCAGGACGGTGCTGGGCGATCCCCGGTTCGGCAGAGCCGGGACGCTGCACGAGCGGGCTCCGCGGATCCAGCCGGACCCGGCCGGCGAAGGCGTCCTGATGTCGCTGGACCCGCCGGACCACACCCGGCTGCGCAAGACCGTCGCCGGAGTGTTCACCAAGCGCCGGGTGGAGGAGCTGCGGCCCGGCACGGAACGGATCGCCCGGGAGCTGCTGGACGCCATGGAGGCCGCCGGCCCGCCCGCGGACCTGGTCACCTCCTTCGCGCTGCCGCTGTCCGTCACCGTGATCTGCGATCTGCTCGGCGTGCCCCGGCAGGACCGCGAGAAACTGCGGAGCTGGTCCGACGCGCTGCTGTCCACCACCGCGTGCACCCCTGCCGAGATGGCGGCGTCCACCGAGGCGCTGGCCGACTACTTCGCGACGCTGGTACGGCAGCGGCGGCAGGAGCCGGCCGGCGACCTGCTGGGCGCGCTGGTGGACATCTGCGACAGCCGGCAGGGGCGGCTCGACGAGGAGGAACTGGTCCTCCTCACCCGCGATCTGCTCATCGCCGGCCACGAGACCACCGCGAGCCAGCTCGCCAACTGCACCTATCTGCTGCTCCAGCAGCCCGACGGCGCGGCACGACCGGATGCGGACGGGCGGATGCCGATGGCCGCGGTCGAGGAACTGCTCAGGTTCATCCCCCTGGGTTCGGGCAGCTTCCGGGCGCGGGTGGCCACCGAGGAGGTGGAGCTGTGCGGGCGGCGGGTGCGGCCCGGCGAGACGGTGTTCGCGCCCACCGTGGCGGCCAACTGGGACCCCGGGGTGTTCAGCGACCCGGGCACGCTGGACTGGGAGCGGTCCCCCAACCCGCACCTGGCCTTCGGACACGGCGTACACCACTGCCTGGGCGCCCAGTTGGCCAGGATGGAGCTCCAGGTCGCCCTGGGCGCGCTGCTGGACCGCCTGCCGGGCCTGCGGCCGGCGGTCGGTGAGGGGGAGATCGAGTGGAAGACGGGGATGCAGGTCCGCGGCCCCAGGACGCTGCCGGTGCGCTGGTGACGGGGGAGCCCGCGGCCCCGCGCTGGCGGCTGGCGGTCGACGCGGAGCAGTGCATCGGATCGGCCGCCTGTGCGGGTGCCTGCGCCCGCTTCCGGATGACCGACGACGGCCGTGCCGAGCCCGTGGCGGAGATCGTCGATGCCGAGGAGGCGGTACGGGACGCCGCGGAGTGCTGCCCGGTGGAGGCCATCACGGTGACCGACGCGGACACCGGCGCGCCCGTCGCCCCGTAGCGGGCGCCGGCCGGAGGGACCGGCGTCCCCGGGCCGGGCGGGGGCGGGGACCGTCGCCCTTCCCCGCGCGTCCGGGGCACCGGCGGCGCGCGGGCGGGCGCCGGCCTTGGACGGGGCTCAAGACCGCCTTGCTTCGGCGTGGAGCGCGGGGCGCTTGAGTGAAGGCGGTGCGGCGCACCGCGTGCGGAACCGCCTGGCCGCGTCCAGGAGGCCGCCCGCGTGCCGCGGCACGTGTCCCGTCGTACGGGCCGGCAGCTCGTGCGCGGGGTCCACCGATCTTCCGGCCGCTAAGGGAACTTCATGACCTTCGTCATAGAGCTCGACACGAACGTCACGCTCGACCAGCTCGAGGACGTGGCGCGGCAGCGGACCCCCGTTCGGCTGTCCGCGCCCGTCCGCGACCGGGTCGGTGCCTCGCGGGCAGTCCTGGAGAAGTTCGTCCAGGACGAGCGCGTCATCTACGGCGTCAACACCAGCATGGGGGGCTTCGTCGACCATCTGGTCCCGGTCTCCCGGGCGCGGCAGCTCCAGGAGAACCTGCTCAACGCCGTGGCCACCAACGTGGGTGCCCACCTGGACGACACCGCCGTGCGGTCCATCATGCTCTCCCGCATCGTCTCCCTGGCACGGGGCAACTCCGCGATCACACCGGCGAACCTGGAGAAGCTGGTCGCCGTCTTCAACGCCGGGATCGTGCCGTGCGTCCCGGAGAAGGGGTCGCTGGGCACCAGCGGCGACCTGGGCCCGCTGGCGGCGATCGCCCTGGTCTGCGCCGGCCAGTGGAAGGCCCGCCACCGGGGCCGGACGCTCTCCGGACAGGAGGCCCTCGACCAGGCGGGTCTGGAACCCATGGAGCTGGGCTACAAGGACGGCCTCGCGCTGATCAACGGCACCTCCGGCATGGTCGGCCTGGGCACCATGGTGCTGCGGGCCGCCGATCGGCTGGTCGGGACGTACCAGCAGGTGTCGGCGCTCTCCGCGGAGGGCCTGGCGGGGATGACCAAGCCCTTCGACCCGCGCGTGCACAGCGTCAAACCGCACCGTGGCCAGCATGCGGTGGCCGCGCGGCTGTGGGAGGGGCTCGCCGACTCGCGACTGGCGGTCAACGAACTGGAGACCGAGCAGACCCTGGTCGGGGAGATGGGAACGGAGGCCAAGGCGGGCTCGCTGGCGATCGAGGACGCCTACTCCATCCGGTGCACGCCCCAGATCCTCGGTCCCGTGGTGGACGTGCTGGAGCGGATCGGCGCGACCCTGCAGGACGAGCTGAACTCCTCCAACGACAACCCGATCGTGCTGCCCGAGGAGTCGGAGGTGTTCCACAACGGGCACTTCCACGGCCAGTACGTGGCGATGGCGATGGACCACCTGACGCTGGCACTGGCCACCGTGACCAACCTCGCCAACCGGCGCGTCGACCGCTTCCTGGACAAGAGCAACAGCAACGGGCTGCCCGCCTTCCTCTGCCGGGAGGATCCTGGCCTGCGGCTGGGGCTGATGGGCGGCCAGTTCATGACGGCCTCGATCACCGCCGAGACCCGCACCCTGACCGTGCCGATGTCCGTGCAGTCCCTCACGACCACCGCGGACTTCCAGGACATCGTCTCCTTCGGATTCGTCGCCGCACGCCGGGCCCGCGAAGTGGTGGCCAACACCGCCTACGTCGTGGCCTTCGAACTGCTCTGCGCCTGCCAGGCGGTCGACATCCGGGGCGCGGACAAGCTGTCGTCCTGGACCCGGCCGCTCTACGAACGCACCCGCGCGATCGTGCCGTTCCTCGACCGGGACGTCACGCTGACCGACTACGTCGAGCAACTGGCCGCGGAGCTGACGGGCGACGGGTTCGCCGCCGACGCCGCGCCGGTGCACTGAGCACCCGGCGGGAAGGAGAGCCATGAGTACGACTCTGTCCGAGCAGGCGGTCGCGGACTTCGTCCGGGACTGGAGCACGGCCGAGGAACGCGGCGACCACACCGCACTGGACGGACTGCTCGCGGACGACTTCACGGGCGTCGGACCCCGCGGGTTCATCCGCAGCCGCGAGCAGTGGCTGGAGCGCTACCGGTCGGGAACCGTGCGCAACTCCTCCTTCGAGGTGAGTGACCTGCGCATCCGGATCCTCGGCGGGACGGCCGTGGTGGTGGCCGCGCAGACCCAGGAGAGCGTGAACGGGGACGCCGACGCCAGCGGAGCCTTCCGCTTCACGCTCATCGTCACCGGCGGGGCCGGACGGCTGCGCCTCGCGGGCCTGCACCTGAGCCCGCGGGCCGCCGCGGCCCCCGGCTGAGCCGCCGGCGCCCGGGTACTGCGGCCGTCCGCGCCTGTCATCCGGCGCGGGCGGCTTCCGCGTGCCCGGCGGCGCCGTCCGCCACGGCGTCCTCCCGGTTCCGGAGGGCGAAGCGCTGGATCTTCCCGGTCGCCGTGCGGGGGAGGGCCGCGACGAACTCCACCAGGTGCGGGAACTGGTGGCTGGGCAGCCGGTGCTCGCACCACTGCCGCAGCCGCCGTGCCAGATCCTCGGAGCCCTGCTCGGCGTGGCGCAGCACCACGAACGCCTTGATCCGGGTCAGCCGTTCGGTGTCCACACCGACCACGCCCGCCTCGGCGACCTGGGGATGCTCCTGGAGGACGGCCTCGATCTCGGTGGGCGCGACCCACAGTCCGGACACCTTCAGCATGTCGTCGGCGCGGCCCTCGAACCAGTAATACCCGTCCTCGTCGCGGCGGTAGCGGTCACCGGTGCGGTACCAGGTGCCGTGCAGCACCGCGCGCGTCCGGTCGGCCCGATGCCAGTAGCGGTCCATCATGCTGCCGCCCTGCACGTACATCTCCCCGCTGCCCGGTCCCTCGACCTCGCCGCCCTCGGGGCGGACGAGCCGGATCCGGTAGCCGGGCACGGCCCTGCCGGACGATCCGGGGCGCAGCGCCCGCGGGGAGTTGCTGCAGTAGACGTGCAGCATCTCGGTGGAGCCGACCCCGTCCAGCACCTCCAGCCCGGACAGGTCCCGCCACCGCTGCCAGACGTGGACCGGCAGCGTCTCGGCCGCCGAGACACACAGCCGCAGCGAGCCCAGATCCCGGCGGCCGGCTTCGGGGGAGCGCGGCATGGCGTTGTACAGGGCCGGTACGGAGAACAGCACCGTGGGGCGGAACCGCTCGATCGACTCCAGCACCAGGTGCGGTGCGGGGAAGCCGGGCAGCAGCACGCTCGTGGCCCCGGACCAGAGCGGGAACAGCAGGCTGTTGCCCAGGCCGTAGGCGTGGAAGAGCTTCGTGGTGGACAGCTGAACATCGTCCCCGGTCAGGCCGAGGACCTCGCCCGCGTACTGCCGGCACACGGGTGCGATGTCCCGCTGCAGGTGGACCACCCCCTTCGGGTTGCCCGTGGAGCCCGAGCTGTAGAGCCACAGCGCCGGGTCCTCGGAGTGCGTCGTCGCCGGATCCAGCGCGCCCTCGTGGGCCTCGACCAGGTCCGGCAGGCAGAGCCGGTCCGCCGCCCCGGACGGCCCGCCGCTGATCACGGTCACGCCCGTCTCCCGCAGTACCGGGGCCAGTTCCTCGTACCGTTCCGCCTCCACGACGGCCGCCCGTGCATAGCTGTCACCGGCGTAGAAGCGGATCTGCTCGGGGCCGGTCCGGGAGGTGAGCGGCACCGGGACGGGCACGGCACCGATCCGCGCGGCACCCAGGAAGGCCGTGAAGAAGGCCGGTGAGTCGTCCAGGACGAGCAGCACCCGCTGCTCGCGCTCCACTCCGAGCGCGCGCAGGGCGCGCCCCATGCCGCACATCCTCCGGTGCAGTTCGCCGTAGCCGACCGCACCCTGCGGCCCGAGGAGGGCGGCCTTGTCGCTGAGACCGGCTTCCAGAGTGCGGTCGACCAGTGCCGAGAGGTTCCGGTGGTCGGCGGTCATGGCGGCTCCTGTTCGGGGGCGTCGGGCGGAACGCGGCTGGGTGTGCCCCTGCCCCGGGTCCGGCGGAACCGGATCCGGGGCAGGGGTGGTACGGCGAAGGGCGCACGCGGCGCGCCGGTCAGGGGGCGTGCGGGGGGATGTTCTGGTTGAGGCGGAAGAGGTTGGCCGGGTCGTAGCGGGTCTTGACGGCCCGCAGCCGCTGGTACTTCTCGCCGTAGGAGTCCCGCGTGCGGTCGGCCTCCCCCGGGTTGAGGAAGTTGACGTAGCCGCCGGAGAGCCTGTCGGCCAGCTTCCGGTAGCCGTCCCTGGCCCAGGCGGTGTGGCGGGCGTCCTCGGTCGGGTCCCGCCATGCGGAGGCGAGATTGATCACGAAGGGTGTGCGGCGGTTGGGGAAGGCGGTCGCGTCGTCGGGGACGCGGGCCACGGCTCCTCCCAGGTACAGCAGTTCGAGCTGGGTGAACGGGGAGGCGATGTCGGCCGCGTGCTCCAGCACCGTGTCGATGGCCGCGTCGTCCAGCTCGGCCAGGTATCCGCTCTTGGTGTAGACCCGGTCGGGCACGACCGCGCCGGGGAAGGAGTACGCCTGCAGGGCCCGGTAGGGCAGCGTGGCCTTCGTCAGCCCGTGCGGCTTGCCGACGGGCAGGATCGCCTCCAGCTGCCGCTCGCCCTCGTGCGGATCGCCGATCCAGCAGCTCATCGCGCAGATCACCGGTTTGCCGTGCAGCTCGGCCGGCAGTTCGGGCAGCGGCGGTGCCAGGCGCAGATACAGGGCCCAGGTCAGCTCGTCGGGTGCCGTCGCCATGTGGTCCCGCCAGGCCCGGATGACCTGCGGCCCCTCGTCCAGCGAGTAGTAGGTGCTGGCGAACCGGACGGGGCCCACCGGGTGGAGGCCGAACTCGAACTCCGTGACCACCCCGAAGTTTCCGCCGCCGCCCCGCACCGCCCAGAACAGATCCGGATTCTCCTCCTCGCTCGCCGTCAGGACACTGCCGTCCGCGGTGACGACCTGCGCGGAGACCAGATTGTCGACCGAGAGCCCGTACTTGCGGCTCAGCCAGCCGAAGCCGCCGCCCAGTACGAGTCCGCCCAGGCCGGTGTGCGAGACGACGCCGGCCGGTGTGGCGAGCATGTGCGCCTGGGTCGCCGTGTCGAAGGCGCCCAGCAGGCAGCCGCCCTGCGCCCGGGCGCGCTGCCGCCGCCGGCTGACCCGGACGCCGTTCATCGGCGAGAGGTCGATGACGATCCCGCCCTCGCACGTGGAGTGCCCGGCCATGCTGTGGCCTCCGCCGCGTACCGCGACGACCAGTCCGCTGCGGCGGGCGAACCCCACCGCCGCCACCACATCCTGGGTGCCGGAGCAGCGGGCGATCAGTGCGGGACGGCGGTCGACGGTGCCGTTCCAGATGCGCCGGGCCTCGTCGTAGTCGGCGTCTCCGGGCCACACCAACTCACCGCGGAATGCGGCACGGAACGCCGCCACGTCGGACGGGTCGAGCTCTGGGAAGTGCATGCGTCTCCCTTTCTGCAGCGCTGCTGCGGGGCGTGGTCCCGGGGTGTGGCCGGGAGTTCAGAAGTCCGGCGACAGCGCCGAGGGGGCGCCCGGCCCGGCGGCCAGCTGCTCCAGTGCGGCCCGCACCGACTTCACGTCGTCGTCGGGGGCGCCGGCCCGGGCGGGCAGCAGGGCGAGTGCCTCCGTGTCGCCGTCGGCGACCGCCCGGGTGCGCCGCGCCAGGGCGGTCAGGCTCTGCCCGGGACCGGTCTCCACCAGCAGGTGCCGGCCCCTGCTCAGCAGGCGCTGGAGCGTGGGGCCGAAGAGCACGGGCTCGGCCGGCTGGCTGGTCCAGAACCGCCAGTCGGTGGCGGTCGCCTCGTCGAGCGTGTGGCCCGTGTAGGCCGACAACACGGTGGTGTGCGGCGGGCGCAGCGGCGGGCGGGTGAGCGCGTCGGCGTGCGCGGCGGCCACCCGGCGCATCACCGGATGGTGGAACGGCTGCAGGGCGCGTGCCCGGGAGCAGGTGACACCGGCCCGGCGCAGGGCGTTCTCCACTCGGCCCAGGGCCGGTTCCGGAGCGGAGAGCAGCACCTGACGGGGGCCGTTGACGGCCCCGATGACGACGTCCGGCCCCAGATGGGGCTCGACCTCCTCGGGAGCGGCGGCCACCGCCAGCATGCCGCCGGGTGGCGCGTGCCGGTAGACCCCGATGTACTCGGAGAGGTAGCGCAGCCCGCAGTCGAAGCTGAAGACGCCCGCCAGGGTGGCGGCCGCCAGCTCTCCCACGCTGTGCCCCAGCACCGCGTCCGGGCGCAGACCCGCCTTCGCGAGCATGGTTCCCAGTGCGCAGTCGACCGCGTACAACAGCGGCTGGGCGTAGGAGATGTCGTCGAACGCGGCGGGCGCCTCGGTCGCCAGCCAGCCCGCGCGCAGGGCCCGCCCGCTGGGGCCCAGCGCCTCGAAGGCGTGGTCCATGGCGGCGGTGAAGGACGGTGAGACGCCGTAGAGTCCGGCGGCCATCCGGGGATGCTGGGCGCCCTGGCCGGGGAAGGTGAAGACGACCCGCGGGCGCTGGGTGGTCGGTGTCGGCGCGTCCATCTGCTGGCTCCTGCGGCACGGTGGTGGGCGGGACGAGGCGCGGAGGGGTACCGGTGCGCCTCAGTCCCGTTCGGCGGGCACGTTGGCGTAGTCCAGGACGGCGCGCGGCGTGCGCAGGTCGCGGATGACGTCCTCGGGGATGTCGACGTCGTGGCGGTGCTTGAGCTGGGCCGAGGTCTCCAGCAGCACCAGGGAGTCGTACCCGAGCATGTCGAACTCGCGGTCGAGGACCTCCTCGCCGTGCGCGGCGGCCTGCTGGTCGCCGGAGCACTCGGCGAGGATCTCCAGGAGCTGGTCGAGGCTGAGCATGTGAGCGGGTCCCTTCTCGGCGGCGGATCGGCGTACGGGGGCACTTCAGCGGACTGCGGGGAGCATCGGGGGGAGGCCCGGGAGCGGGGCGGGCCTCAGGACGGCGGGCGCTCGACGACGACCGCGGAGTTGAAGCCGCCCGCACCGCGCGCGAGGACGAGCGCGGTGGACAGCGGGCCGAATCGCGGTTCGTCACGCACGAGGTCGATCCGGTGGTCCGCGGCGGGCTCGCCGATGTTGACCGCCGGCGGGATGACGCCGTCGCGCAGCGCGAGCAGGGCGCACACCACGTCGAGCGGCCCGCCGCCGGCCATCAGGCGGCCCACCATGGTCTTGGGCGCGCAGACGGGGACGCCGAAGGGGCCGAAGACGGCGCGCAGGGCCGCGGCCTCCCGGGCGTCGAGTTCGGGTACTCCGGCCGCGTCGGCGACCACCAGGTCGACGGCGTCCGGCCGCAGGCCGGCGTCGGCGAGCGCGAGTTCGATCGCCCGTTGCAGACCGGGCGGCCGCGGCACCCCGGGGGCCGGATCGAAGGTCGAGGCGTGGCCGGTGATCCTTCCGTACGGGGCCCGGCCCGGCCGTGCGCGCCCCGGGTCGGCCGCCTCCATGACGAGTACGGCGCCCCCCTCTCCCGGTACATAGCCCTCCGCCCGCCGGTCGAACGGCAGGTAGGCGGTGGCCGGATCGGTGGCCGTGCTGACCGCGCCGGAGGCCAGGTGCGACACCCACCCCCAGGGGTCGAAGGAGGACTCGACCCCTCCGGTGAGCATGAGCCGGCCGCGGCCGCGGTTGAGGGTGCGGCGAGCCAGCCCGATCGCGTCGAGTCCGCCCGCCTGTTCGGCCACCACCACCCCTCCGGGGCCGCGCATCTTGTGCCGGATGGAGATCTGGCCGGTGTTCACGGCGTAGAACCAGGCGAAGCACTGGTAGACGCTGACGTGCTGGGGCCCCTTGGACCACAGCTTCCGCATCTCGCGGTGCGAGAACTCGAAGCCGCCGGTCGCGTTCGAGGTGACCACACCGCACTCGTAGGTGCCGAGCTCGCCGATGTCCGCCTGCGCGTCCTCCAGCGCCTGCTCGGCGGCGACCAGCGCGAGCCGGGTGACCCGGTCGGTCTGCGGCAGCAGCCGCCCGGGCAGGTGCGCCGCCGCGTCGAATCCGGTGATCTGACCGGCCAGCCGCGCCGTGTACGGCTCCGGGTCGAACTCCCGCAGCGGCGCGATGCCCTGGCCGCCCGCCAGCGTGGCGTTCCAGTACTCCTTGGGCCCCAGCCCGGTGGGGGCGGTCACCCCCAGCCCGGTGATCAGCACGTCGGTGCTCGCACTCCTGCTCATCCGCGGCCTCCTCGCCACTTCTCCAGCACCATGGCGCTCTGGAACCCGCCGAAGCCGCTGCCGACCGTGAGCACCGTGTCGAGGGCGCGTTCGCGCGCCTCCAGCGGCACGTAGTCCAGATCGCACTCGGGGTCCGGCTCGTGCAGATTCGCGGTGGGCGGCACCACGCCGTCCCGGATGGCCAGCGCGCAGGTGGCCACCTCGATCGCGCCGATCGCCCCCAGCGAGTGCCCGATCATCGACTTGATGGAGCTGACGGGGATGTCGTAGGCGTGGCCGCCCAGCGCCTTCTTGAACGCCTCGGTCTCGTGCAGGTCGTTCTGCTTGGTTCCCGAGCCGTGCGCGTTGACGTAGTCCACGGACGTGGGGTCGGCGCGGGCCTCGTCCAGCGCCAGCCCGATGGCGCGCGTCATCTCGTCGCCGTCCCGGGCCAGCCCGGTCATGTGGTACGCGTTGGACTGCGCGGCGTACCCGGTGATCGTCCCGTAGACCTCGGCGCCCCGCCGCCGCGCGTGCTCGCTGTCCTCCAGGACGAGCATGGCCGCGCCCTCGGCGATGGCGAATCCGTCCCGGGTCCGGTCGAAGGGCCGGGTGGCGTGCTCGGGGTCGTCGTTGCGGCGGGTCGTGGCCTTGATCGCGTCGAAGCAGGCCACGGCGATCGGGGTGACGGGAGCGTCGGTGGCGCCGGCGACCATCACCTCGGCCCTGCCTTCCTGGATCAGCTGGCAGGCGTGGCCGAGGGCGTCGATGCCGGAGGTGCACCCGGCCGAGACGACGGAGACCGGCCCCTCCGCGCCGACCGTCCAGGCCGTCTCGCGGGCGAGGGAGCCCGGCACGAAGTAGTCGAAGAGGTGCGGGGACTGGTAGCTCTGGTCGACCAGCCACTCGCGTCCCTCGTCGGAGAGGACGACGTACTCGTTCTCGATGCTCGTGGCGGATCCCACCGCGTTCCCCACGCTCACCCCCAGACGCGTGGGGTCCAGGCCGCTCCCCGCGGCGATCCCGGCCTCCGCGGCCGCCCGCCTGGCGCAGGTCACCGCCAGCAGCCCGGCCCGGTCCAGCCGCCGGATCTCCCGGTGGCCGAACCCGCATGCCAGGGGGTCGAGGTCGATCTCTCCCGCCGCTTGCGAGCGGAACGCGGTCGGATCGAAGGCTGTGGTCCTGCGGATGGCGCTGCGCCCCGCAGTGATCATCTTCCAGAAGCCCTCGGTGTCCGTCGAACCGGGCGCAAGGACGCTCAGGCCAGTAATGACAATGTGTCGGCTCACACTCCGAGACCCTGCGGGGCGCCGCTCCAGCAGTGGGCAACCGCCGCTCCCGCGCCGCTCCAGCGCGGCTTGCCGGGCCCCGGTGGCCCTGTTGCGCGGGCCTGGACCGGCGCTGCATCGGGTGCCCGGAGTCTCGCTGTCGGGCCGGCACACTCCGGCCGCCCCGACGAAGGGAGAGGGCTTCGCCATGCCCGCACACACCGAGTCCCCGAGCGTCGCCCTGGTCACGGGGGGCACCAGCGGCATAGGTCTGGCCATCGCGCAGGCTCTGCTGCAGGACGGGCTCAAGGTCGTCGTCACCGGCCGCGACACCGGCAAGCTGGACACGGCCGTCAGGTCGCTGAAGATGGAGGACGACTGGTTCGACGTGGCCGGCTACGCCTGCGACGTACGGGACCGCGGCGCGGTCCACGCCATGGTGGAGCAGTGCGCCGAGGAGCACGGCGAGCCGAGGATCCTGGTCAACAACGCCGGTCGCAGCGGCGGCGGTGCGACGGCCGCGATTCCCGACGAGCTGTGGCTGGATGTCATGGACACCAATCTCAACAGCGTGTTCTGGGTGACGCGCGAGGTCGTCCGGGCCAGCGAGGCCATCAAGCAGCCGACCGGGCGGATCATCAACATCGCCTCCACGGGCGGCAAGCAGGGGGTGCCCTACGGCGCCCCGTACTCCGCCGCCAAGGCCGGTGTCATCGGCTTCACCAAGGCGCTGGCCAAGGAACTGGCCCTGGCCGGCGGCCCGACCGTGAACGCGGTGTGCCCCGGCTATGTGGAGACGCCCATGGCCCAGGAGGTACGCACCAGCTACGCCGAGCTCAACCGGATCAGTGAGGAGCAGGTGCTCACCGAGTTCCAGTCCAAGATCCCCATCGGCCGCTACTCCACACCCGAGGAGGTGGCCGGCATGGTGCGCTACCTGGCAGGCCCGGCCGCCGCCTCGGTGACCGCGCAGGCGCTCAACGTCTGCGGCGGACTGGGAAGCCACTGACGCCTCGATCCGCCGTCCGGAGAGGGAACCCCCGTATGACCATCGATGTATCCCCCGAGTCCTCCGCGTTCGGGTTCGAGGGCCAGCCCTACTACGAGCACCGGCGGCTGCGGCTGTACGACGCCGTCGTGGTGCACGCCTCGAACCGGGTGCTCTGGCGCTGCCCCAAGGACCGGCTGCTCGACCACTACAACGAGTGGATCACCTCCCGCCACCTGGAGGTCGGTCCGGGCTCGGGCTACTACCTGGACCACTGCCGCTTCCCCCCGGGCGGCGATCCCGAACTGACCCTGCTCGACCTCAACCCCGACCCGCTGCGGTTCGCCGCCCACCGCCTGCGCCGCTACACCCCGCGGTGCGTGCAGGCCGACCTGCTGGAGCCGCTGTCCGGACTCGGTGCCGGCGGATTCACGTCCATCGCCTGCAACTACGTGCTGCACTGCCTGCCCCGGCCGCCCGGTGGCAAGCAACTCGTCCTCAAGCACCTCAGCCGGGAACTCGCGCCCGGCGGCGTGCTGTTCGGCAGCACCGTGCTGTCCGGGGGCGTCAGGCACACCGCCCTCTCCCGCCGCTTCAACCTCCTGTACCAGCGCCAGGGCTCCTTCCACAACCAGCACGACAGCGTGCGCTGGCTGCACCGGGCGCTGGAGGAGAACTTCACCAGCCACTGGATCGAAGTGCGCGGCAGCGTGGCGCTGTTCGCGGCCCGGGCGGCGGACAGCGCACGGACCGGTACGCAGGCGCCGGACGACCTTCCGCGCGAGAGGCCGGGCGCATGACCTCGGCAGCCGTCTACCGGGATGCGGCCGTCCCGCTGCGGGCGCTGTGGTCCTCTCCCTTCGCCCGCTGGGGCGGCGCGCTGTCCCGGATCTCCAGCCTGGACGCGGCGGTGGCCGTCACCGACCGGGCGCTGTCGGAGCGCGGTGTGGACCGTGCCGCCGTCGAGGGCCTGGTGCTGGGCTGGACGGTTCCGCAGCCCGCGATCTTCTACGGGGCCACGACGCTGGCGGCCCGGCTGGACATGCCGGGTGTCTCCGGCCCGATGCTCAGCCAGGCGTGTGCCACCTCCGTCGCGGCACTGCACCAGGCCGCCGCCTCGGTGTCGGCCGGGACCGGTCCGCAACTGGTGGTCACCGCGGACCGGACGAGCAACGGCCCGGAGCTGGCCTGGCCCGCGGCCGGGTCCGAGCGCGGCCCGGTGCGGGAGAACTGGGTGCGGGACAGCTTCTCCCGCGATCCGGTCACCGGCCGCAGCATGCTGGCCACCGCCGAGGCCGTCGCGGCCGAGTGCGGATTCACCCGCGGGGAGCTGGACGCCCTCGCCGTGCTGCGCTCGGAGCAGTACACCGCCGCGCTCGCCGACGACCGTGCCTTCCAGCGCGCCTGGATGATCGCCGTCGAGGCCGAGGACGCCGAGCACGGGCCGGTACGGCTGGCGGCCGACGAGGGGATACGGACCGTCTCCTCCGAGGCCGCCGGCGAACTGCCGCCCGTCCGCACGGGCGGCACACACACCGCCGCCGCGCAGACCCACCCCGCGGACGGCACCGCGGGCGCGCTGGTGACCACGGTGCCGCGGGCCCGCGAACTCGCCGGCGGGGGCCCGGTCGTGCGGCTGGTGGCGTCCGGCCACGCCCGGGTGGAACCGGCCCGGATGCCCAAGGCGCTCGTACCGGCCGCCCGCGCGGCGCTGGACGCCGCCGGGCTGAAGTGCGAGTCGATGGACGCCGTCCACACGCACAACCCCTTCGCGGTGAACGACCTCTACTTCGCCCGGGAGACCGGGATACCGCCGGAGGCCATGAACACGACCGGCAGCAGCCTCGTCTTCGGACACCCGCAGGGCCCGACCGGTCTGCGGACGATCACCGAGCTCGCACACGTCCTGCGGGCGCGCGGTGGCGGCCTGGGGCTGTTCACCGGCTGCGCGGCGGGCGACACCGCGGCGGCGCTCGTCGTCGAAGTGTCCGACTGACGCGTCCGCGCGGACCGGCGGGGCCGCGGGCACCGTGCCCGCGGCCCCGCCGCGCCCGGGCCTCGCTGCGGCCGCGGGTCATCCCGCGGGACCCGCCAGCGCCCTGGCCAGCCCCGCCCGGGCGATCCCGCTCGCCTGCACCTGCCGCACGGCTGCGCTCTCGCGTGCCATCGCCTCCTCCACCTGGTGCGGAGAGGGCCGCAGCAGCCGCAGATGTGCGGCGGTGGACGAGCCCGGCGGATTCCACCGGTGGATCAGCCCGACAGCGGCGGGCACCAGCGCGTCGGTCTCCACGACGTCGTCGAAGAGGCCGAGGCCGCGTCCCTGCCGGGCATCGACGCGGGCTCCGCTCAGCAGCAGGTCCAGGGCGCGGGAGGCGCCCGCGAGCCGGGGCAGGAAAAGGCTGGCGGCGTTGGAGACGGTGAGTCCGACACCGTTCTCCGGCCACACGAAGCCCGCCGAGGGCGCGGCGACGCGGGCGTCGAAGCTGAGCGCCAGCTCGCCCGCCCCGCCCACGGCCAGGCCGTTGACGGCGGCCACCACCGGGACCTCGGCGCCGAGCGCGGCCCGCGAGACGTCGTTGAACAGATCCATCTCGGCCGGCAGGTCGAGTTGCCCGGCGGTCGCCTCGCGCAGGTCCATCCCGGCCGAGAAGGCCCGCCCCCGGCCGGTGACCACCACTCCGCGCACCAGACGGCCGTCGCCGTAGTACCGCAGCAGTCCGGCCAGATCGCGGCGCATGTCCCGGGAGAGGGCGTTGAGCTTCTCCGGACGGCTCAGGGTCAGTACGGCGACATCGTCCCGGACCGCGACCGCCAGCTCCTCCGGGCTGCGCAGCCGCACCACGCCGCTCACGCCGCTCATGTCCAGGAGTCCTTCGCCGCGTCGAACGCACCGCTGCGCTGGTCCGTGCCGGGGCGCAGCAGCCGGCTCTTGCGGACCCGTGCCGAGGGCGTCATCGGGAAGCTCTCGACGCACTCCAGATAGGCCGGCACCTTGAACTTCGCCAGCTGCCGCCGGGTGTGCGCCAGGACGCTGCGGACCGTGGCCCCGGTGGGGCGGTAGCCGTCGCGCAGCAGCAGGAACGCTTTGGGCAGTTCGCCGAACAGCTCGTCGGGGATGCCGACGACGGCGGCTCCCAGCACGGCCGGATGCGCTTCGAGGACGCTCTCCACCTCCGCCGCCGCGATGTTCTCACCCCCGCGCCGGATCACGTCCTTCAGCCGCCCGGCATGGCGGATGTCCCCGTCCGGGCCGGTGCAGCCCAGGTCCCCGGTGCGGTACCAGCCGCCGCGGAACGCACGCCCGGTGCTCTGCGGGCTGTTCCAGTACTCGCGCATCATGGGCCTGCCGCGGACCAGGATCTCGCCGGTCCGGCCCGGCCGCACCGGGTTGCCCCGCTCGTCGGCGACCATGACCTCCTTGCCGGGCGGCGGGCAGCCCAGCCCGCCGGTGCCCGTACAGGCCGCGTCGTGCGGCGGCACGATCAGATCCAGTCCGCTCTCCGTGGAGCCGTACACCTCGCGCCAGGCCGCGCCCCAGCGCTCCTCGAAGGGGCGGTGCAGCTCGCGCGGAATGCCGGAGCACAGCACCAGGCGCATGGCGTGGTCCCGGTCGCCGGAAGTGGGCGGCTGCTTGTGCAGCAGCATCGGCATGCTGCCCAGCACGTAGGTGACGGTGGCCCGGTGCTTCCGGACCGCGGGCCAGAAGCCCGATGCGGAGAACCGTTCCAGCACCACCAGCGGGATGCCGTGCATCAGGCACATCACGGCCTTCCACTGGGGATCCACATAGGAGAACGCCTGCGCGGTCAGGACCACGTCGTCGGCGCCCAGGCCGGAGGCGGCGGCGATCCCCCAGGCCGTGCGCAGCCAGTAGTCGTGGCTGAGCACGCACGCCTTGGGGAAGCCGGTGGTGCCGGAGGTGTACTGGAAGTTGACCGTGTCGTCGGAATGCCACCGCCCCGCGCCCGGCACCCGGCCGCCGGGGCAGCGCACCGCCGCGGCGGCCAGTTCCCGCACCGTACGGACCGCGCAGCGCTGCCGGAGGCCTGCGCCGACCCGGTGGGCCAGGCCGGCGCAGGCCTCCGAGGCCAGCAGCAGCGCGGCCCCGGAGTCGGTGAGCAGATGGGCCAGATCGGACGCGCCGCAGCGGCTGTTCACCGGCACCGTGACGGCACCGGCCTTGACGGCGGCGAGCCAGCACAGCGGCCAGTCGGCGGAGTTCTCCATCAGGAGCGCGATCCGGTCCCCGGGCTCCACCCCGTGCGCGAGCAGTGCCGCGGCCAGCCGGTCGGTGCGCTCGTCGGCCTCGCGGAAGGTGAGCGTGTCACCGCCGCAGCGCAGGAACTCCCTGTCCCCGTACAGCCGGGCCGCCTCCCGGACGAGTTCGGCGAGGTTCTGCCACCGCGGCACCGTCCGGGGACCCCGAGCGGCGGGAATCGGTGCGGTCTGGGCCTGAGGGGCCGGTTCCATGCTGCTGGCCTCCGTCGCGTCAGGTGGTGGCCGGCGCCACCGCTGGTCCTGGGACAGGGCACCAGCGGCGGCTCGTGCGCGGAGCAACGGGGGGTCACCGCACGGTCTCGGCCGTTGCCCGGGGCGAGCCCCGCGCTTTACCGGGCGTGGAGAGCGGCCTGGAACGGTCGCTGCGAGCAGGAGCAGTGCGAGCCGAGGCGGAGGAGGAAGCGTTGACGACCCAGGTCCCGCACGAGGTGGAGGAGAGTCCGGTGGCCGGTGCGCTGTTCGTCCAGGTGCAGCAGTTCTACGGCCGGCACATGCGCGCCATGGACGAGGGCCGGGTGGCGGACTGGACGGGCGACTTCATCCCGGACGCGGTGTTCGCCACCAACGCGCGGGCCGAACCGCAGCGCGGCCGGGACGAGATCGCCCGGAACGCGGCGGCGGCCGCGCGGCAGCTGGAGGAGAAGGGCGTCCTGCGCCGCCACTGCGTCACCACGTTGGAGGTCGACGAGGACGCCTCGGGAGTGCTCGTCGCCCGGATGTACGCGCTGATCAGCAGGACCGTCGTCGGTGGCGCCCCGGAGCTGGAGTTCGTCTGCACCTGCCAGGACGAGCTGGTGCGGCAGTCCGGGCGGCTGTTCATCAGGCACCGGCAGGTCCACCGGGACGACCTGCCCCGGACCTGACCCTCCGGCCGGAGTCCGCGGGCCGGGAGAAGCGCCCGGCCCGCGGGGGGCGGCAGCGCGCGTGCCGGCCGCCGCGGCCGGTCACGCCTTCCAGGGGTTGGCGGCCGGCCATTTCAGCCGCAGCGGCGGGGGATCGCTGGTCCGTCCCGGGAACGGGGTCGAGCGTGCGCTGTCCAGCCGCGGATCCGCGGAGAGGATCGCCTGCTGCAGCGTCTGCAACTCCCGGGACGGTTCCAGGCCCAGTTCGGTCACCAGCGACTGCCGGAGCTGGTTGAAGATCTTGAGCGCCTGGGGACGCCGGCCGCAGCGGTAGAGCGCCAGCATCAGTTGGCGGTGGAATCCCTCGTGCTGCGGGTACTGGGACGCGAGGCCGCTCAATTCACTGAGCACCTCGTGATGCCGGCCGAGTTCGAGTTCCGCCTCGATCCGGGTTTGCTGGACGCCGCTGCGGCTCTCCTCCAGCCGCACGATCTCCGCCTCCAGATGCAATCCCCGCCGTACGTTGGCCAGCGGCGGCGCGGCAAAGATGTTCAGCGCTGCGCGGAACTGTTCCACGGCCGCCGGATGATCGCCCGACTGAAAGGCGTGCTGCCCGGCCAGGCGATGTTTTTCGTAGCGCTGGAGGTCTACCTTCTCCGGTGCGATACGGAATTCATAGCCATTTGGCGTGGTGACCAGTACATCCTTCGGGGACGCATTCTTGAGGAGCTCCCCCAGCATTTGGCGAAGCTGAAATATGTACGTCTGCAGTGCGCTCAGTGCGCTCCGGGGAGGCCGCTCGGCCCACAGTTCCTCGATCAGCGCATCGGTGCTGACCAGCCGATTCGCGTTGACGAGTAAGAGGGCGAGCACCTGCCTGGCCTTGGGTGCGCTCGGCGTCCTGGTGCTGCCCCAGGTCCTCAGCGCAACATGCCCGAGAACTTCAACGTCCACAGTTCCATCACCCCGTTCGCGGTTTGAAAAACGACACAGTGGGCACCGAAGCGTTTTCGGGTGCGATTCCTGGGGCGCTCGCCCCGCGTGAGCAGCCCTGCCGGGCGCTTCATATTACGCGCGGAATGACACCTGGATTCCCCGCCGCCGAGGCGCCGTTCCCGCAGCAGGGGTCGTATGGAGTCTATGCATGTGACGGAAACGTATCCGGGTGACAATTTCATGGTCAAGGACTCGGGAGGCGAATCCGGCCATATTCGGGTTTCCTATTTGGCTGTCACATGCACGGTCATGAGGAAGGCGCCTCCCGCATCCGGGTGGGGCGGGTCGGATCCTTGCCGTCCGGGACCGATTCTCGCCTCTCGTAAGGGTAGGGTCCGGTTCCATTCCCGCCCCGCTGCGGCAACGGCCGCGCTCCGGGCCGCGGCTGCGGGCGGAGGCATCCGGTGCGCGGGGTTGGCCGGGTTCCTGCGCCCCGCCTACCCGGTGATGGCCCGCCGGATCCGGTGGCCGGCCGGCCTCACCCGCTCCCGGCGCGTGGCGTCGCCGGAGGTCAGAGCACGTGCGCCGGGGGCCGGCCGGGCCGTGCCGGTGCGCGGCCCGGCGGGGTCCGTGGGCGGGACCCCGACGGCCGGAAGAAACAGGCAGCTTGTCTGATTAATGACGTCGCGGCCTGTGTGTTTCGTTACATCTGGAATGAGACTCCGTCAGGGGGCTCGCCCGCCTGTCCTCGCCCATCCGTTCTTGCACACTGCACCCTCGAGCCCCTGACGCCCCGTCGCCCCCACCGCCCGCCGGGCGGCGCAGCGCTCCCCGCCGTCGACGGCGCACCGTGCAGTTCCGGCCGGGAGGGCGTACCACCGCGGCAGCCGATCAGGGAGACTGAGGCCCTACCCAGACCGTGAGGAGTTCTCGCACCGATGGCCAGCCCCCGCCCGGGTTCCGCACCGCGTCAGCCGACGATCGCCGATGTCGCGCGGGCCGCCTCCGTCTCCCGCACCACGGTCTCGCACGCGCTCAACGGGCTGGGCAAGGTCGACCCCCGCACCCGCGAGCGGGTCAGACGCGTGGCCGAGGAGTTGGGTTACCGTCCGAATCTGCGGGCCCAGCGGCTGCGCCGCGGCGAGGCCAAGACCATCGCGCTGCTGTCCTCGATGCCCCTGGCGGTGGCCGGGGGACCCTCCCGGCTCGGGTTCTACATGGAGGTCGCGGCGGCCGCCGCCGAGCACGCACTCGCGCACGGCTTCGCGCTGGTGCTGCTGCCGCCGGGCGAGTCGGGTGCCGGGCTGGCGACGGTGGACGTCGACGGTGCGATCGTCGTGGAACCCGGGGAGTCGGACCCGGTCGTCGCCGAGCTGACCCGGCGCGGGCTGCCGTGTGTGGCGCTGGGCCGCCCGCCGGGCGCCGACGGCGAACCCTATGTCGACCTCAACGCCGAGGCGGTCGCCGCACTGCTGCTGGACCACCTCTCCCGGCAAGGAGCCCGGCACCCCGCCCTGGTCACGGCTGCCGGAACCCGGACCTCCGCGGTGGACGCGCGGGCGGCCTACGCGCGGGCCGCCGAGCGGTACGGATGGCGACCGGTGACGGCCGTCGCCGAGGAGTCCGGGGGTGAACAGGCGGGCTACGAGGCGGTCGCCGCACTGCTGCGCGACCATCCGCGTACCGACGCGCTGTGCGTACTGGTCGACGCCTTCGCGGTGGGCGCGGTACGGGCGGTGCGGGAGAGCGGGCGCACCGTCCCGGACGACGTCATGATCGTCACCCGCTACGACGGCCTGCGGGCCAGGACCTGCGCACCGGCGCTGACGGCTGTCGACCTCCACCTCGAACAGGCCGCCGCGGCAGCGGTCGAACTGCTGCTGCGGCGGCTGCGCGACGAAGCGCCGTACGCTCCCGTCCGGGCGCCGGACCCGACGCTGGTGACACGTGCCTCCTCCAGCCGCGGGCCCGGCGACGGCGTCTAGGACCGCTCAGATCCCCAGCATCAGCACCAGCCCGGAGACCAGCGCGAAGGCCAGCACGGCCAGCCGCAGGCGGCGCGCGTCGAGCCGGTGGTGCACGAACCGGCTCAGGGCGGCGCCGGCCGCCAGCGCGGGCAGCACCCAGAGCACGGTGCCGAGATGGTCGGCCCGGCCGCGCCCGGTCGCGAACAGCAGTGCCAGGGAGGCGATCTCCCCGACCAGGAAGCAGACGGCGACCGTGGAGCGCAGTTCGCTGGGCGGCCGGTGCTGGTACACCAGCGCGAGCGGCGGGCCGCCCACCCCCGTGGCCGTCTCGGTGATACCGGTGACCAGTCCCGCGCCCAGATAGGCGCCGCGGCCGGGAGCGAACTCCGGTGCCGCCAGGCTGACCAGGGCGGCGAGCACGGTCGCGGCTCCGACGAACAGGCCGAGGCCGCGTTCCGGGATCGCGGTGAGCAGCAGCAGCCCCGCCGGGGTGGCCGCCAACCGGGCACCGGTGATCCAGCCGGCCCCGCGCAGATCCAGACTGGACCGCTCCCGCCAGGCCACGTACAGGTTGAGCGGAATCATCGACGCCAGCAGGAAGACCGGCAGCAGTTCCGGGTCCACCAGACCGGCCACCGGGGCCACGATGAGCGCGAAACCGAGGCCGCCGGCGCCCTGCACGAAGGCCGCGACGGCCACCGTCGCCGCCAGCAGCGCGAGGAGTTCGCCGCTCATCGGACCACCTCCGCGATCCGGTGGCCGCGGGCGGGGCCGTCCGGGCCGGTGTGTCGTCGGCTGCCGCCGACCGCGCGGTGCCGGCCGCCGCCGACCGGGGTGTGTCGTCGCCTGCCGTGACGTCCGCCGCCGCCGGCCTCGGTGCCCGCGCTCATCGCACGGCCTCCGTCGAGGGCCGGTGTACCCGGACCACCGGTGCCCGGTCCACCACCGCGCGGGCCGACTCCCGGGCCCGTGCGACCAGTTCCGGACCGTCCCAGTCCACGGGACGGCCGTACCACAGACGCAGCCGCCCCGCGGTGAAGACCGCGTTGATCTGGTCGCGGTTGCCGCGCCGCACCAGTTCCCAGGGCAGGTCGTGCGAGGGGCACATCTCCGGCCCGGTGAGGTCGACGAGCAGGAAGTCGGCGGCGGCACCCGCGGCCACCAGCCCCGTCCGCACGCCCCCGGCTCCCGGCCCCGGTCCGCCGCCCAGCCCGACGGCGTCGGCGCCCAGCCGGGTGCCGTGCTCAAGCCAGGTCCGGCCGCCGCCGCAGGAGGAGTCCCCGGCGGCCAGTCCGTGGGTGAGGCGCTGGGCGGTCTCGGCGGCGTCGAGCAGCCGGAAGGCGTCCCCGCGGGTGCCGTCGGTCCCCAGCCCGAACCGGATCCCCTCCTCGGCCATGGTGAGTGCCGGTGCCACGGCGTTGCCCTTCCAGGCGCTGGCCACCGGGTTGTAGCTGACGGCGGTTCCGGTGTCGCGCAGGAGGGCGAGTTCGTGCGGGGTGAGCAGGGTGGCGTGCGCGGCGAGCAGGTGGGGGCCGAGCACGCCCAGTTCGTGCAGATGCTCCAGGGGCCGCGCACCGTGCCGCAGCAGCGAGCGTTCGACTGCGGCGAGATGCTCGTTGACGTGGATCTGCAGGACCGCTCCGGCTTCGGCGGCCAGGTGCGCCATGGCGCGCAGGGTCGGCTCGCTCGCCGCTTCCGGTATGGAGACGGCGAGCGAAGGATGCACCAGCGGGTCGCCCGCGTAGCGCGCGAGGTGCTGCTCCGCCCGGGCCCGCACCTCCCGGGCCGCGCCGGTGCTCCCGCTGTCCGCGCTCTGGTCGGCGTCGTTGCAGATCTGCCCGAGCACACAGCGCAGTCCCGCGTCGCGGGCGGCGTTCGCCACGACGTCCACGTCCACCGGGGCGCGGGTCCCGGCTTCGGCGACGGTGGTGAACCCGCCGCGCAGCGCCTCCAGGGCGGCGAGTTTCGCGGCCACGTACGCCGACTCCTCGTCCAGCGCCCCCTCCAGCGGTACCCACACCCGGCGGAAGATCTCCGAGGGTTCGCCGAACGCCAGTGCGGCGCCGAAGCTCTGGGTGAGGTGGTGGTGGGCGTCGACGAAGCCGGGCAGCAGGGCGGTGCCGGGCAGCCGGACCGGCGTCAGGTGCGGGAATTCCCGGGTCAGGCGGGCGGCCGGGCCCACAGCGGTGAACTCGCCGCCGTCCACGACGACCGCGTGCTCGGCGGCGGGTCCGCCGGGCAGCAGCACGGTTTCGGGGGCCAGCAGCAGGGGCTCGCCGTCGCTCCGCGCGAGGGAGCCGGGCGCGGGAAGGTGCAGGGGGTGCATGGTGTCCTTGCTGTAGAGGTGTCCGTGTTCGAGGTGTCCGAGGTGTTCGAGGCGCCGGGGCCGCAGACGCCGCGGCGGGGAGAGGGTCGCGAGGTCAACGGGCGGGGGATCCGTCCCCGGCGGTGGCGGTCGCGCCGGTGCCCGCCGGCTGCGCGGCCTCCGCCGTGTCCGCCGTGTCCGTCCCCGCCGTGTCCGTGGCCTCCGCCGTGTGCGCTGTCTCCGGGGCTTCCGTCGTCTCCGCGGCGGGACGGGTGCGCCAGGGCACGCGGTGGAAGAGCGCGTGCAGCAGGGCCGCGCTGAAGGCGCCGACCGCGACCCCGCTCTCCAGCAGGATCCGCAGGTTCGGGGGCAGGTGGTCGTACACACCGGGCACCAGGATGGGCAGCAGCCCGAGCGCCAGGGCGACGGCGACGACGAAGGTGTTGGTGTGGTCGTCCAGGCCGCTCCGGCCGAGCATGTGCACCCCCAGCACGGTGATCACTCCGAAGACGACCAGCGCGGTGCCGCCCACGACCGGTGCGGGGATGGCGTTGACGAGCCAGGCCACGGGTGCGAGGAAGCCGATGGTGATCAGGACGAGGCCCGCGGCGACGGTGACGAAGCGGCTGCGGACTCCGGTGATCCGCACGATGCCGATGTTCTCCCCGCTGGTGACCATCAGCGGCAGCCCGAAGAAGCCGCCGGCCAGCGAGATGACGGCGTCCCCGCGGATGGTGCGCGGCGCGTCGCGGCGGGCGTCCGGTTCCTTGCCGACGGCCTCGCTGTTGATCACGGTCTGGCCGGTGGCCTCGGCCATCGAGGCGAGGCTGTAGACCAGCAGCGGCACGGAGGCGAGCAGGTTGAACTGCGGTGTGCCGAACGGCATCAGCTCCGGTACGTGCAGCAGCGCCCCGCCGTCGGCCGCGGTCGGATGCACCCGGCCCAGCAGTGCCGCCAGCCCGGTACCGGCCAGCAGACCGAGCAGCACGGAGAGTTGACGCAGCGTGCCGCGCAGCAGTCCGTAGGCCGCCGCGGTGCAGCCGACCGTGGCCAGGCCGAGCAGCAGGGCGCCCGGCTCGCCGAAGTCGCTGCTCCCGGGGCGCCCGGTGACCAGCAGCGCGCCGACCTTCACCAGATTCACGCCGACGATGACGATCATCGTCCCGATGACCAGCGTGGGGAAGAACCGCAGCAGCCGGGAGAAGACCGGCAGTACCACGAAGTAGAAGACGGCGGTGATGATGACCGCGCCGCAGGCCGTGCGCAGGCCGTGCTGGTCGGCGATGGAGAGGAAGAGGATCAGCGGGGCGCCGCCGGGCAGCATCACGAACGGCAGCCGTGCCCCGAAGCCCCAGGGGCCCAGGGACTGGAGCAGCGAGCCGAGCCCGGAGAGCACGAAGGCGGCGGACAGCAGGTTGGCCGTGAGTGCCGGGGTCAGGTGGAGGGTCGAGCTGACCAGGAAGACGCTGGAGATGGGTGTGGCGGCCATGACCAGCACGTGCTGGATGCCGAACAGCAGCATCCGGTGCACCGGGCGGGGGTCGTCGACGGGGTGTCTCGGTGGGCCGGCGGCGCCTGCCGCGGCGGGGTCCGGGCCAGGGTGAAGAGCGTTGCGTAGCGACACGGTTGGGCTCCGTTCCGGATTCGGCTCGCTCGGTTCCGCCTGCGTATCCGGGCCCGGACGGTGGCCGGATCACAGGGGCCAAATCGATTTGGCCGCCAGTATGGGCGGCGCGTCACGGCGCGTCAACACATTGCCTCGGACCCTGGTGGGCCCCGTGTCCCGCCTACGGCGACAGGGCGCCGGCCGGGGGGAGAGATGACGGACCTGCTTGGCGCGTCAAGGCTGCCGGGAGGCGCTCGGTGCCGGTCGGACCCCGAGGCGTGCCGGCAGGGCGTGGACGGCGCCTTCCGGGCGCTGTTCCCGGGGAGTGTGCGCAAACAGCGTCTCCGTGGCGACGCTGTCCGGGGGTTTCCGGTCAGGCCCGGGCCGGACGCCGGGCGCGTGCCCGATGGAGTGGCGCATCGCCCCGGCGTCCGGCCGGCTCCGCGGCACCGGCGAGCCGGTCGGGTCGATCGGCGGCGCGGTCGGATACGGCTCTCCGCACGCTTTCAGCCGTCGCCTTCAGATGTTCGTCCAGGCATGCCCGGGAGACGGTTCCGGACGCGGCGCCGTGCCCGGCTTCGCAGGCGATCCCGCCCCGGGGTTGGTTCCCCGGCTCCGGTGGCCGGGCGGGTGGCTGTCCGGTCGTGGTGGCCAAGGGCCTCCGCGGTGCGGTGGCGGGTTGCGCGCAGCGGGGGAGTGCGACTGCGCCCCGGGCTCGCAGGGCGCCGGCCCGGGACGCGGCGACGTGGCCCGCGCAGCCGCCCGACAATGACGGTTCCCGCCCCGCGGCGGAGTCCGCGACGACGCGAACGGCCCGGCCTCTGAGCGCCGTCCCTCCCGGGCCCCGCGCGCCACAGGTGCCCGCGTCTGTGCGCAGACGCGGGCACCGGGTGGGGGTGTGCGGGCTAGTCGCCCGTGCTGACCCGCACGTAGTCGACGGTCATCTGCTGCGGGAAGTTCGTGGAGCCGTCCGGGTCGCCCGGCCAGTAGCCGCCCACGGCGAGGTTGAGGATCAGGAAGAACGGCTTATCGAACACCCAGCGGTTGCCGCCCACGTCGGCGGGCGTGCGCGTCTGGTAGACGTTACCGTCCACCGACCAGCTCACGGAGCCGGGTGACCAGTCGATGGCGAAGGTGTGGAAGCCGTCGGCGAACGCCTCGCCGCCGGGCAGGGTGTATCCGGCGCCGATGCCGCCCGATCCGGAGTAGCCGGGGCCGTGCAGGGTGCCGTGCACGGTGCCCGGTTCGAAGCCCACGTTCTCCATCACGTCGATCTCGCCGCAGTCGGGCCAGCCGACACTGCCGATGTCGTCACCGAGCATCCAGAAGGCCGGCCACATGCCCTGGCCGCGCGGCACCTTGATGCGGGCTTCGACGCGGCCGTGGGTCTGGGTGAACCGGCCCGCGGTGTTCAGCCGTGCCGAGGTGTACTCGCACCTGCCGTACCAGCACTGGTAGTTGCCGGGGTTCTCCTTGCGGGCGGTGATGACCAGATGTCCGTTGCCGTCGAGTGCGGCGTTGTCGGTGCCCGCCGTGTAGTACTGGCGCTCGTGGTTGTCGACGTTGTCACCGGTCTCGGTCTGCCATTTGCCGCTGTCGACCGGGGCGCCCGCGGGGCCGTCGAACTCGTCGGCGAAGGCGACCGCGCGGGTGCCGCCGGAGGCGTGCCGGGAGTCCGCGGCGTCGGCGGACGCCGTGCCGGGCAGCAGTGCCGCGGTGAGGCAGCACAGCAGGGAGGCGCCGCACGCGGCGATGCGGCTTCGGCGGGAGAGTCTCACGTCAGCCCGTCCTTTCGTGGGGGGAGTGGACGTTGGGCCTGCGCATGACAAGCAATCCTCGACGGAGCGCGTCCGTGAATCGTCCGTGTACGGCAGGCCGCGGGCTTTCTTGATGACTTGTTGTAAGTGCGTCGGACCTGCCCGTCAAGGCTTTGGTCCAGACCGGTTTGTGTTCAAGGAATGACGCCGAGCGCTTCCCGTGCCCCGGCGGGCGTCCCGCTCCGCCGTCCCCACCGGCGGGCCCCGCGGCACCTGCTGCCCTGTCGAGCACCCATCGCGAACTGCGGATTCCGCGCCGGAAGTCCCAGCAGCACGCGGGTGCCGCACCGGCCGGGCACAGCGCGGATGCAGGTGTCACCTGTTCGACATGTGTCCGGCGCGCCGGACGACGCCGAACCGTGGCCGCGCACCCTCTCCCGCACCGGAAGGCCGGGAGGGCCCCGTCTGCACGGAGCCCTCCCGGCCGGGTGCCGCGGCGGATCTCAGGTGCGGACCAGCTCCCGGTCGTCGTCGGCGTCCGGACCCGCTCCGCTGCCGTCGGCAGCGGAGCGCAGGCCCTCGCCCTCGATGTCGACGTCGGGCAGCGCCCGGTCCAGCCATCCGGGCAGCCACCAGGCCCGCTTGCCCAGCAGGGCCAGGACCGCCGGGACGATCGCCATCCGGACGACGAACGCGTCGAAGAAGACCGCGGTGGCCAGGCCGAAGCCGATCATCTTCACCATCGACTCGCTGGAGCCGATGAATCCGGCGAAGACGGCCATCATGATCACCGCCGCGGCCGTGACGACCCGTGCGCCGTGCCGGAAGCCGGTCACCACGGCCTGGCTCGGCTCCTCGCCGTGGACATGCGCCTCCCGCATCCGCGTCACGAGGAACACCTCGTAGTCCATCGCCAGTCCGAAGACGACACCGACCATGAAGATCGGCATCATCGACATCACCGGGCCGGTCTGCTCGACGCCCATCAGGCCGGACAGCCAGCCCCACTGGAAGACCGCGACGACCGCGCCCAGCGCCGCCAGCACGCTCAGCAGGAAGCCGAGGGCCGCCTTCAGCGGGACCAGGATCGACCGGAAGACCACGATCAGCAGCAGGAACGCCAGGCCCACCACGAGGGTCAGATACGGGACCAGTGCGTCGTCGAGCTTCTGGCTGACGTCGATGTTCATCGCGGTCGAGCCGGTCACCAGTACCTCGGCGCCGGTGCCGGCCTTCACGTCCGGACCCGTGCCGCGGATGCCGTGGACCAGGCTCTCGGTCGCCGCGGACGACGGTTCGGAGCTGGGGACCACGGTGACGATCGCGGTGTCGCCCGCCCGGTTGTACTTCGCGGGGGTGACCGCCGCGATGTCGTCCAGGCCCTTGACGTTCCCGGTCACGGCCGCGACCGCACCCTTGGGATCGTCGCTGGCCTCGGCGTCGACCACCAATGTCAGCGGGCCGTTGAAGCCCGGGCCGAAGCCCTCCGAGAGCAGGTCGTAGGCGCGGCGCTGGGTCGTGGACGTCGGCTGCGAACCGTCGTCGGGCAGCCCCAGTTCCAGCGCGGACGTCGGGATCGCCGCGGCCCCGAGGCCGACCACCCCGAGCAGCAGGACGGTCACCGGCCGGCGCACGACGAAGCGCGCCCAGCGGGTCCCCGCGTTCGGCCGCTCCGCGCCGGAGGCGGCCTTCCGCGCGGCCCGTCCGCCGCCCAGCAGCCGGCTCTTCTCGCCCGCGGGCTTCACCCGGCGGCCGACGTAGCCGAGCAGGGCCGGGACCATCGTCAGGGCGATCAGGACCGCGACGGCGACCGTGCCGGCCGCCGCGACACCCATCTTGGTCAGCATCGGTATGTTGACGACCGCCAGGCCCACCAGTGCGATCACCACGGTCAGCCCCGCGAAGACCACCGCCGAGCCGGCGGTGCCCACGGCCCGGCCGACGGCCTCCTCGCGGTCGCGGCCCTCGGCCAGTTCGGCGCGGTAGCGGGAGACGATGAACAGCGCGTAGTCGATGCCGACGGCGAGTCCGATCATCATCGCCAGCGTGGAGGTCGTGGACCCCAGCTCCAGCGTGCTGGCCAGTGCGGTGATCGTGGCGACCCCGGTGCCGACCCCGATCAGCGCGGTGAGCAGCGGCAGTCCGGCCGCGAGCAGCGAGCCGAAGGTGATGATCAGCACCACGGCGGCGACGGCGATGCCGATGACCTCGGTCGCTCCCGTCTCCGGTGTCGTGGTGAGCGCGTCCCCGCCGACCTCGACGGTCAGTCCGGTCTCGCGCGCGTCCGCGGCGGCCGCCCGCAGGTCGTCCCGGGTGGAGTCGGCCAGCTCCATGCCGGAGGACTCGTACGCCACCGAGGCGTAGGCGGTGGTGCCGTCCCGGCTGACGCTCTTGGCCTGGTAGGGGTCGGCGACGGAGGCGACCTCCGGACCGCCGGAGAGCTCCTCGACCGTCTGCTGGACCGCCGCCTTGTTGCCGGGGTCGGTCATCTTCTCGCCCGCGGGTGCCTTGAAGACCACGCGGGCGGTGGCGCCGTCGGCGCTGCTCCCGGGGAAGCGCTGCTCCAGCAGGTCGAATGCCTTCTGGGCCTCGGTGCCGGGGATCGAGAACGAGGTGCTGCCCGCGGCGGGCGCACCGGCCGCGCCGATCCCGGCGACTGCCAGCAGCGCCACCCAGAACAGGGCGACGAGGTGCCGTCGCCGGAAGGCGAGGCGTCCGAGTTTGTAGAGGAACGTGGCCACGACGGCGTACTCCCGGTCTGTCGTGCGGTGTGAGGGCAGGGTCGATCAGCCCGACGACGTGAGCGGTGACGTCAGGTGGAGGGAACGGGCGGGGTGGTGGGCAGGCTCGTCAGCGAGCCGGCACGCCGAGGGCGGGGAGCACGACGGCGTCGATGTAGGAGGCGAGGAACGCCTGGGTGGGCGGCTGGTCGTCGATCAGCGCGCGGGTGGCGAAGGCGCCGATCAGCATGTGCACCACGTACTCCAGCGCCGGGTTGTCCGCCCGGACCTCGCCCCGGTCGACGGCCCGCCGCAGTACCCGCTGGAACTCCGCCATCTCCGGCTCGATGAGCAGTTCCTTGAACGCCTGCAGCAGGTCCGGGTTGTGGTGCACCGCCATGAACAGCCCCCGCATCAGCGCGGAGTTCTGTTCCATGGCGCAGTCGTCCTCGCGTGCCACGAGAGCGTGGAAGTCGCCTTGCAGGGACCCGGTGTCGAGGTCGCCGGTCCGGCCCGGCTTGCTGTGCCGGACCGCCTTCGCCACGAGTTCCGGCTTGCCGCCCCACTGCCGGTAGAGGGTCGCCTTGCTGGAGCGGGTGCGGGCCGCCACGGCGTCCATGGTGAGGGCGTCGTAGCCGACTTCCCGGAGCAGGTCGAGTACGGCCTCGTACAGCTCGGCCTCGCGCTCGGGGGTGATCCGGCTGCGGCGCGTCGCTGTGCTCTCCGTCATGCCTCCCTCTCTTCCCGTTCCGAACGAAACGGTTTCGTACGGAGAACGGTACGCCATTCGGGATAGCGAAACGAAACGGTTTCGTACGTGTTCTGGGTCACACCTCGCCGCCCGTGCCCTGTGGTCGCGGGGCGGCCCGGCGCGGCCGCCACCCCGGGCTGCCCGCCGCCGTCCGGGGGGCTCGGCGCCGAGCGGCGCGGGCGGCCTCGGCGACAGCGCGGCAGCCGGCCCGCCACTCCCGCGGCCCGGCACCCCGGCGACGGGAGCCCGGCGCCCCCGGCGGACCGTCCGGGTGTCCGGGGCCATGGCGCCGCGTCCGCGGGGTAGACGACAGCCATGACGCGCTCCGGCACCCCTCCCGCAGCCACCGGCCCCGACGCCCCGTCCGTCCCCGCGCGGCCCGGGGAACACACCAGCGGCCGCGGCGCATAGCCTGGTCGCGGCTCCCCGCGCCGCCGCTCCGCACCGCAGCGGCGCACCGCCCCCGGGCCGCGCCGAGGCCCGCACGAACAGCAGACGACCCCCAGGAGTACGGGTGCCGCGCAACACGCACGACACTGCCCCGGACACGGAACGAGACGAGGAGAAGCCCGACTCGGCGACCGGCCGGCCCAACACCCCCACGCGGCCCGGCGCATGGCGCCGGGCGCGCTGGGTGCGCGTCGTGCGACCGCTGGCGGCGCTGCTGGCGGCGCTGTGCGTGGCGGCGCTGGCGACGGTGGGCACCCTGCGCAACACGGTCCTGGACCGCGGCTACTACCAGCACGTCCTGGACGAGGAGCGGGCCTACGACCGGCTCTACGACGAAGTGCTCGTCGCCCCCGAGGCCCAGCCGGTCACCCGCAGCCTGCTGGCGCGCCTGCCGGTGCCCGAGTCCGTGGTGACCGCGAACCTCAAGACCGTCCTGCCCCCGGCGACGGTGCGCGAGCTCACCGACGAGCAGATCGCCGAGGTCACCAGCTATCTCCGAGGCGAGAAGGACACCCTCTCCGTCTCGGTCGACCTCTCCCCGGTGCTGGCGAACATGGACAAGCTCGCCGAGGTGTACCTCGGCGGACTGGTCTCCCAGGCCCAGGGCCGCGACAAGGCCGACTTCCCGGCCGCCGTGAAGCGCATCGACGCGGCGCTGGACGATGTCGCCGCCGGACGGCGCCCCGCCGACCTGCCCACCGTCGACCTGAGCGACCGTGCGGTGCGGGACATCAGCAAGCTGCTGCTCTCCGCCGTGCCCGAGGAGCAGCGCAAGACCCTGCGCCCGCAGATCGAGGGCGCGCTCGGGGTGGGGGACGTCGCCACGGCCCTCGCCGCGGTGGGACCGCACGTGATCGGCGGACGCGCGGGCGCCGGAGCCGACGAGGGTGAGCGGGAACTGCTGCGCATCACCGAGGGCGGCCGATGGGACGTCGTCAAGGACCTGGACAGCGGGGGCGTGTACACCGGCCCGCTGGAGGAGGCACGGGGCTTCACCCGGCTCGCACTGGGCTGGGTCTACCCGCTCGCCGTCGTCGTCGGGGCCCTGTCCGTCGCCTTCCTGTGGCTCACCGGACCCCGCCGCCGGCTGCGCCGGCTGCGCGTCGTCGGCTGGAGCATGGTCGCGGGCGGCCTCCTGACGGCCGGCCTGTTCCGGCTGGTGCAGTGGAAGGCGGACGGCCTGTGGGGGACGGCGCCGGGCTCCTGGCCGCCCTCGCTGGCCGTGCTGGTGGAGGATCTGGAGAGCACCGCGCTGAAGACGCTCACCGCCGCCGGAGCCTCCGCGGCCCTCACACCGGTCGCGATCGGGGCGCTGCTGGCCGCGCTCTCCTACGTACGGCGGCGGCCCCGGGCCGCGCAGTCGCTGTCCACCAGGGGCCGTACCGGGATGCTGGCCGGTCTGTCGGCGGTCACCACCGCCGCGGTGGTGCTGGGGGTCACCTTCGTCCCGGCCGCCGCGAGCGGCTCCGGCTCCGAGCAGGCCCTGTGCAACGGCTCGGCCCGCGCCTGCGACCTGCGCTACGACCAGGCCGCCTACGTCGCCACCCACAACTCGATGTCGACGACCGCGGACCGTTTCATCAGCCCCCTCCAGGACGGCGACATCACCGCCCAGCTCGACAACGGCGCCCGGGCGCTGCTGGTGGACACCCACACCTGGGAGCGGCCCGACCAGATCGCCGAGCGGCTGAAGGTCTCCGAGTTCGCCCCGGAGATGCGGGACAAGATCACCGGACTGATCGACGAGGCCACCCCCACCGAACCGGGCCTGTGGCTGTGCCATGCCGTCTGCCGCGGCGGCGCCATCCCGCTCGTCGACACCCTGCGCGACATCCGCGCCTGGCTCGACGAGCATCCGGGGGAGGTCGTGACGCTGATCGTGCAGGACGGCATCACCGGGAAGCAGACGGAGTCCGCGTTCCGGAAGGCCGGCCTGGAGGACCTGCTGTTCACCCCCGACGACAACCCGAAGGCGGAGTGGCCGACGCTGGGCAAGATGATCGAGGACGACAAGCGCCTGGTCGTCTTCGCCGAGCACGCGGACGGGCCCGCGCCCTGGTACCGCAACTTCTACCGGTACGGAATGGAGACGCCCTACGCCTTCTCCTCCCCGGAGAAGATGTCGTGCGCGCCCAACCGGGGCGGGACGGGCAAGCGGCTCTTCCTGATGAACCACTTCATCACCAGCGGCGGCGGCAGCCGGATCGACGCACGGGAGGTCAACGCGAAGGGATTCGTCCTCGACCGGGCCCGGCGCTGCGAGGCCGAGCGCGACCACCCGGTGAACTTCGTCGCCGTCGACTTCGCCAATCTCGGCGACGCGGCGGCCGCTGTGGACACCCTCAACGCGGGGCGGCGCCCCTGAGCGCCCCTGAACGCCGGGTGCGGCGCCGGCCGGCCGTGCTCGGCTCGGCGCCGGTTCAGGCCCGGGCGGCGCAGTCGGGGCACCGGCCCCGGTAGGTCAACTCGGCGCCGGAGACGGTGAAGCCGAACCGCTCGGAGGCCGGCAGGTCGGCCAGCGGGTCGCCATCGGGGTGGACGTCCCGGATGGTGCCGCAGTCGGAGCACACCAGATGGTGGTGTGACCGGTGCGCGTTGGGGTCGTAGCGCTTGGCGCGGCCGTCGGTGGCCACCTCGCGGACCTCGCCGAGCAGCACCAGCTCGCCCAGGGCGTTGTAGACGGTCGCGCGGGAGATCTCCGGCAGCCTGGCGGCCGCCCGTGCCAGTACCTCGTCCGCGGTGAGGTGGACGTGCTCGCCGTCGAGTACCTCGGCGACAACCCGGCGCTGGGCGGTCATCCGCCAGCCGCGTCGGCGAAGCCGTTCCAGCAGGTCACTCATGCCACCAGCCCATTCGTCCCCCGACAGTCCACCGCCGGAGGGAATCCCGCAGTGGTTGTCGTATTGACTTGGAATTCGTCCATCGTAGGATCGGCTCCAGCGACAGCCAAGGGGCAGGACACAGCAGGAAAAGACCGTCGTCGTCGGGCAGTTCCTGGGCCGTGGTCCGCCGAATCCGGAGGGATCCCATGTCTGAGAATCATGAGGCGATCGTCGTGGACGCGAAGGCGGAGGGCGAGGGCTGCCCGGTCGCGCGCGCCCCTCACCCGACACAGGGCGGCGGGAACCGCCAGTGGTGGCCCGACCGGCTGAATCTGAAGATCCTCGCCAAGAACCCCGCCGTGGCCGACCCGCTGGGCGACGGGTTCGACTACGCGGAGGCCTTCGCCGGCCTCGACCTCCCGGCCGTCAAGCAGGACATCGCCGAGGTGCTGACCACCTCGCAGGACTGGTGGCCGGCCGACTTCGGCCACTACGGCCCCTTCATCATCAGGATGGCCTGGCACAGCGCGGGCACCTACCGGATCAGCGACGGGCGCGGCGGCGCCGGGGCGGGCCAGCAGCGGTTCGCCCCCCTCAACAGCTGGCCGGACAACGCGAACCTGGACAAGGCCCGCCGGCTGCTGTGGCCGGTCAAGAAGAAGTACGGCAGCGCGCTCTCCTGGGCCGACCTGCTGATCCTGGCCGGAAACGTCGCGCTGGAGTCCATGGGGGCCAGGACCTTCGGATTCGCCGGCGGCCGCGAGGACGTCTGGGAGCCCGAGGAGGACGTGTACTGGGGCCCGGAGAGGACCTGGCTGGGCGACGAGCGCTACACGGGCGACCGGGAGCTGGAGAACCCGCTCGGCGCAGTGCAGATGGGCCTCATCTACGTCAACCCGGAGGGCCCCAACGGCAATCCGGACCCGGTCGCCGCGGCCCGGGACATCCGGGAGACGTTCCGCCGGATGGCGATGAACGACGAGGAGACCGTCGCCCTGATCGCCGGCGGCCACACCTTCGGCAAGACCCACGGCGCGGGCCCGGCCGACCATGTCGGCGCCGACCCCGAGGCCGCCTCGCTGGAGGAGCAGGGCCTGGGCTGGCGCAACTCCTACGGCACCGGCAAGGGCGCGGACGCCATCACCTCCGGGCTGGAGGTCACCTGGACCGCCACGCCCACCCGGTGGAGCAACGCCTTCTTCGACAACCTCTTCGGCTACGAGTGGGAGCTGACCGAGAGCCCGGCCGGTGCCCAGCAGTGGCGGCCCAAGGACGGAGCCGGCGCCGGAACCGTCCCGCACGCCCACGACGCGTCGAAGAAGATCGCCCCGTCGATGCTCACCACGGACCTCGCGCTGCGCTTCGACCCCGTCTACGAGCAGATCTCCCGCCGCTTCCACGGCAACCCCGAGGAGTTCGCCGACGCCTTCGCGCGTGCCTGGTACAAGCTCACCCACCGCGACATGGGACCCAAGTCGCTGTATCTGGGCCCCGAGGTCCCCGAGGAGACCCTGCTGTGGCAGGACCCGCTGCCCGAGGCCGGGGCAGACGCCCTCGGAGCCGAGGACATCGCGGACCTCAAGGCCCGGCTGCTCGACTCGGGGCTGACCGTGGCGCAACTGGTCACCACCGCATGGGCGTCGGCCTCGACCTTCCGCGGCAGCGACAAGCGCGGCGGCGCCAACGGTGCCCGCATCCGCCTGGAGCCGCAGCGCGGCTGGGAGGTCAACAACCCCGACGAGCTGGCCGCGGTGCTGAGCACCCTGGAGTCCGTCCAGCGGGAGTTCAACTCCGGCGGCAGGCAGGTCTCGCTGGCCGACCTGATCGTCCTCGGCGGCTGCGCGGCGGTCGAGCTGGCCGCCCGGGACGCCGGATACGTGGTCGAGGTGCCGTTCGCGCCGGGCCGGGTCGACGCGACCGAGGAGCACACCGACGCGGAGTCCTTCGCCGCCCTGGAGCCCACGGCCGACGGGTTCCGCAACCACCAGGGCAAGGGCAACCGGCTGCCGGCCGAGTACCTGCTGCTGGACCGGGCCAACCTGCTCACCCTCAGCGCCCCCGAGATGACGGTCCTCGTCGGCGGTCTGCGCGCCCTGGGCGTCAGCTCCGGCTCCGTGAAGCCCGGCGTGCTCACCGACACCCCCGGCAAGCTGACCAACGACTTCTTCGTCAACCTGCTCGACCTCGGCACGACGTGGCGGGCCACCTCCGAGGACCAGAGCACCTTCGAGGGCCGGGACGCGGCCACGGGCGAGGTCCGGTGGACCGGCACCCGCGCCGACCTGGTCTTCGGCTCCAACTCGGAGCTGCGCGCGCTGGCCGAGGTCTACGCGAGCGACGACGCGGGGGAGAAGTTCGTGCTCGACTTCGTCGCCGCCTGGGACAAGGTGATGAACCTGGACCGGTTCGACCTGCGCTGAGCACGGCAGGCCGGCGCGCCCGACACGGGCGCCCGGCAGCAGGGCCCGGGCCGGCCTCGCCGGTCCGGGCCCGTTCCGGTCCTCCCCGGCGGGGCCGGGGTGCAGTGCGGTCAGTCCCCGCCGTCGCCGGGAGCCCCCTCGCCGTGCCCGGCCGCCCAGTGCCCGGCCACCGAGCGGAGCCGCGCGGCCGCGGCCGCGACGAGGCCCCCGCGGCGGGGATGCAGCCGTGCGTGCAGCACGATGCGCCTCCTGACCGCCGGGGTCAGCGGTACGGCCACCAGCGTGCCGGGCGGATCGGGCACCGCCAGCCGGGGCAGGACGGTGATGCCGATGCCGGCCCGCACCAGGCTGAGCGCGGCGTGGTGGTTGTCGAGCCGGGCGACGTAGCGCGGCGCGAACCCGGCCGCGGTGCAGGCGCCCAGGATGATCTGCCCGGTCGGGCTGTCGTAGATGTCGTGGTCGATCCACGGCTCGGTGCGCAGCTCGCCCAGCGCGAGGGAGTGTGCGCCCGCCAGCGGATGCGCGGCCGGAAGGACCGCGAGCAGCTCCTCGGTGAGCAGCTCGTGGCGCCGGTACCCCTCCAGCCGGATCTCGGCTCCGTCGACGGGTTCGGTCCGGATGTCGAGGTCCGGCCGGCGGCGGCCGCGTCCGTCCACGGGCTCGTTCAGACTGACCTCCGTGGTGATGTTCGGCCGCAGCTCCCGGACCGCGCGCACCACCTCGGGGATCAGTTCTTCCGCAGCCGAGGCGAAGCAGGCCAGCGCCAGGTGCTCGCCCTGGCCCGCGCGCAGGTCCGCGACGGTGCGCTCCAGCCGGGCGAAGTCCGCGAGTATGCTCTGCGCCTGCTCCGCCAGGTGGAGTGCGGCGTCGGTGGGGACGATCCCCCGGCCCTCCTTCTCGAACAGCACCAGCCCGGTCTCCCTGGCGAGGGCGGCGAGGTGCTGGCTGATCGTCGCCGGCGAGTAGTTGAGGTTCCGGGCTGCGGCGTTGACCGATCCGGCCGCGAGCACGGCGTGCAGGATCTCCAGGCGGCGGGCGCTGAGCATGGACTCATCATAAGTCGCTGCCGAATGGTCCCTCGGTTTTGTTTGCTTGTTATGGGCGATGTCCGGAGGCGATGGTGGTGTGTGTCGGAAACCGGCGCCTCCTCCGCGAGGCGCCCGTCGGTGAGGAAGTGCATATGGACACCCCCTTCTGGGCAGATGCCGATCGCCTGCTGATCCGCTACGGCGCGCCCTTCAGCCCACGCGTCGTCGAGCGCGCCGCCGGAGCCTACGTCTACGACGACGAGGGCAACGCGATACTGGACTTCACCTCCGGCCAGATGAGCTCCGTACTCGGCCACTCACACCCCGACATCGTCTCGGCGGTCTCGAAGGGGATCGGGACGCTGGACCACCTCTTCAGCGGCATGCTCAGCCGTCCCGTCCTCGACCTGGCCGCGGCGCTCGCCGAGACCCTGCCGCCCGAGCTGGGCAAGATGCTGCTGCTGAGCACCGGAGCCGAGTCGAACGAGGCGGCGATCAAGCTCGCCAAGCTCTACACCGGCCGGTACGAGATCGTCTCCTTCGACCGCTCCTGGCACGGCATGTCCCACGGCGCCGCGTCGGCGACCTACTCTGCCGGGCGGCGCGGCTACGGGCCCCCGGCCCCCGGCAACTTCTCCCTGCCGACGCCGAACGCCTACCGGTCCCCGTTCCGCACCCCGGACGGTTCCTACGACTGGGAGGCGGAGCTGGAGTACGGCTTCGCCCTGGTCGACCAGCAGTCCTCCGGGAGCCTCGCCGCGTGTCTGGTGGAACCGGTGCTCTCCTCGGGCGGCATCATCGAGCTGCCGCCCGGCTACCTCGCCCGCCTCAAGGAGCTGTGCGAGGAGCGCGGGATGCTGCTCATCCTCGACGAGGCCCAGACCGGGCTCGGCCGCACCGGGACGATGTACGCCTTCGAGCGCGACGGCGTCGTCCCGGACCTGCTGACCCTCTCCAAGACCCTGGGCTCCGGCCTGCCGGTGGCCGCTGTGCTCACCGGCGAGCACATCGAGCGGGTGTGCCACGAGCGGGGCTTCCTCTTCTTCACGACGCACGTCTCCGACCCGCTCGCGGCGACCGTGGGGGCCACGGTGCTCTCGGTGATCCGGCGCGACGGACTGGCCGACCGGGCGGCCACGCTCGGCCGGCAGCTCACCGCGCGGCTGGAGGACCTCCACGACCGCTATGAAATCGTCGGCGACGTCCGCGGCCGCGGCCTGCTCCAGGGCCTGGAACTGGTCACCGACAGGCAGCGCAGGACCCCCGCCGACAAGGCCGGGCAGGCGGTCACCCAGGAGTGCCTGGACCGCGGACTGCACCTCAACATCGTCCAGCTCCCCGGCATGGGCGGCGTCTTCCGCATCGCGCCGCCGCTGACGGTGACGGAGGACGAACTCCACGCCGGAGTCGACATCCTCGCCGCCGCGATCGAGAAGGTCGCCCCCGGGCGGGCGGGCGCCTGACCGATGGGCCCGCACCCGGCTCCGCCGCCACCGCGCAGCCCCACGGCGGCAGGGGCCGGTGCGGCCCCCTAGCAGGTCCGGTGTGTTCCGGGAAGGGACACCGCACCTGTCGATCATGCAGGCGCTTTGCACGGTTTCCTGTGACTCCGCTTGATTGTCCGCCACGAGTGCCGCCCCCACGCTGGGGGTGTACCGCTCAGGGCGCACACGGCTGCGGCACGCTGCGTCCGGTCCGGCACTCCGTTCCCGCACGCCCGCACGCCGAGGGGACGGAACGCCGCGACCACGCGGACATCCTGGCGACATCCCCCGGGCCGCCCGACGGGTTCACAAGGAGTGTCATGCGAACGCGAGTCACCGACCCCCTGCTCCAACCCTTCACTCTCAAGAACATCACGCTGCGCAACAGAGTGGTCAGCACCTCGCACGAGCCGGCGTTCGGCGAGAACGGCCTGCCCGGGGACCGCTACCGGATGTACCACGTGGAAAAGGCCCGGGGCGGGGCCGGGTTGACGATGATCGGTGGCTCGGCGGTCGTGTCACCCGACAGCCCGCCGTCGTTCGGCAACCTGCTGCTCTACCGCGACGAGATCGTGCCCTGCTTCCGCAGGCTGGCCGACGAGGTGCACGAAGCGGGGGCCGCGGTCATGTGCCAGATCACCCATCTGGGACGGCGCACCAGCAACTACGCGGGCGACTGGCTGCCCGTGCTGTCCGCCTCGCCGGTACGGGAACCCGCCCACCGCGCCTTCCCCAAGGAGGCCGAGCCGTGGGACCTGGACCGCGTCGTGCAGGACTACGCGGACGCCGCCGCCCGCTGCCGGGCCGGCGGCCTCGACGGCATAGAGATCCAGCACTACGGCCACCTCCTGGACAGCTTCCTCTCCCCGGCCACCAACCACCGCGACGACCGGTTCGGCGGAACGCTCGCGCACCGCACGGCCTTTCCGCGCCGGGTGATCCGCGCGATCCGGTCCGCGGTCGGTCCCGAGTTCGTCGTGGGCATCCGCATGTCGCTGGACGAGGACCGGCCGGACGGACTCGGCTTCGACGAGGCGCTGAGCGCCCTCCGCGACTACCTCGCGGACGGCGTCGACTTCGTCAGCACCATCCGGGGCTCGATCGAGAGCGACGCCTCGCTCTCGCGGGTCATCCCCTCGATGGGGACGCCCTCCGCGCCGTTCCTCGACTTCACCGCCGAGGTCAAACGCAGCCTGGACATCCCGGTGATGCACGCCGGACGGATCGCCGACGTGGCCACCGCGCGGCACGCCGTGCGGGAGGAACAGCTGGACCTGGTCGGCATGACCCGGGCCCAGATAGCCGACCCCCACCTGGTCGCCAAGGTGGCCGAAGGGCGCGAGGACCGGGTCCGGCCGTGTGTGGGAGCGAGCTACTGCCTGGATGCGATCTACGACTCCGGGGACACCAAGTGCCTGCACAACCCCGCCACCGGCCGGGAACTGCGGCTGCCGCACACCGTCCCGGCGGCGGCCGCGCGGCGGAAAGCGGTGGTCGTCGGCGGCGGCCCCGCCGGGCTGGAGGCGGCCCGGGTGCTGGGCGAACGCGGCCACGAGGTCGTCCTGTTCGAGGCGGCGGACCAGCCCGGCGGCCAGGTCCGCCTCGCCGCCGCGAACCCCCGCAGGCGGGACCTGCTCGGCATCGTGGACTGGCGCGTCGCCGAGTGCGGTGTGCTCGGCGTCGAACTGCGGTTCGGCGTGCTGGCCGAGGCGGCGGACGTACTGGCCGAAGAGCCCGACCTCGTCCTGATCGCCACCGGCGGCACACCCGACGCCTCCTTCCTCGCCGGCGGCGCCGAACTGGTGTCCGACACCTGGGACGTGCTCAGCGGCGCCCTGCGCCCCCGCGGCCGGGTGCTGGTCTACGACGACAACGGCGCCTACCCGGCGCTGGACGCGGTGGAAGTGCTGGCGCGCCAGGACGTCCCCGTCGAGTACGTGACCCCCGAGCGGATGCCCGCTCCCGACGTCGGCAGCATGAACGCGCCCCCCTACCTGCGGGTCTTCGCCGAACACGAGGTACGCACCACACTGGCGCACCGGCTCACCTCCGTGCACCGTACCGGGGACGGCCGGCTCGCCGCGGCGCTGCGCAGCGAGTACGCGGCGACGGAGGCCGAACGGACCGTCGAGCACGTCGTGGTGGAGCACGGCACGCTGCCCAACGCCGACCTCCACCACGAGTTGCTCCCCGGCTCACGCAACCTCGGCCGGCTGGACCACCGTGCGCTGCTGGCCGGCGAGCCGCAGCCGGCCGACGCCAACCCCGCGGGCCGCTACCAGCTCTTCCGCATCGGTGACGCCGTCACCAGCCGCAACATCCACTCCGCGGTCCTGGACGGCCTGCGCCTCTGCCTGCCGATGTGATCCGGCGCCGCTGCTTCCGCCGCCGACACCGGGCCGCAGGCCCCACCGGTGCGGCGCCGCCGATCGTGCGCCGGAGCCCGCCTCGGCGCGCGCCGAAGGGAGAAACGTGACCTCACTGGAAAGCACCCCCGCCACGCGAACCGACCGGATCCACGACGCGGTGGCACGACGGGTTCCCGGGCGCAGCCTGGAGGGCCCGTTCTACACCGACCGGGAGTTCTTCGACCTCGACATCGCCGCCGTCTTCGCCCGCCAGTGGATCTGTGTGGCCGTCGACGCCGAGCTGCCCGAGCCGGGAGACCGCACCTCGGTCGAGATCGGGCCGTACTCGGTGCTGCTCGTCCGCGACGACGAGGAGGAACTGCGCGCCTTCCACAACGTGTGCCGGCACCGGGGCGCCCGCCTCGTCGAGGGAGGGAACGACTCGGCCGGGAACCTGGTCTGCGGATACCACAAGTGGACCTACGGTCTGGACGGCAGACTGCTGCACGCACCCTCCCAGCCCGCCGGCTTCGACCGCGACTGCTTCGGCCTCGCCCCCGTGCACCTGCGCAGCGTCGGGGGGCTCGTCTTCGTCTGCCTCGCCGAACAGCCCCCGGCCGACTTCGACGAGGTCGCCTCGCGCATCGAGCCCTACCTCCTTCCCCACGACCTGCGCCGGGCCAAGGTGGCGGCCCGCACCGAACTCGTGGAGGAGGGCAACTGGAAGCTCGTGATGGAGAACAACCGCGAGTGCTACCACTGCGACGAGCACCCCGAACTGCTGCGCACCTTCTTCCCCACCTACGGCTACTCCGAGGCGGACCTTCCCCCGCGGCTGCGCCCGGCGCACGAACGGTACCTGCGGGCCGACGCGGAACTGCGTGCCACCTACGAGCAACTGGGCCTGCCGTACGCGCTCATCGAGGAGCTGGACGGCCGCGGCACCGGCTTCCGCATCCAGCGGGACGCGCTCGACCTCGCCGGTGAGTCCTTCACCCCCGACGGCACGGCCGCCTGCCGACGGCTCCTGGGCGACCTGCCCACCGCCCGCCTCGGGCATCTCGCCCTGCACCTGCAGCCCAACTCGTGGTTCCACGTGCTCGCCGACCACGCCATCGCCTTCAGCGTGCTGCCGCTCGCCGCGGACCGGACGCTGCTGCGCACCACCTGGCTGGTCCATCCGGAAGCCCAGGAGGGAGTCGACTACGACCTCGACACCCTCCAGCGGGTCTGGCGCGCGACGAACGAGCAGGACGCGCGGCTGGTCGCGCTGGCCCAGCGCGGGGTCTCCGACCCCGTGTACCGGCCGGGCCCCTACGCCCCGACGGAATACCAGGTCGAGGCGTTCTGCAGTTGGTACACCGCCCGTCTGCGCGAGGAGCTGAACCGATGAACGATGTGCTCACCGATCCCGGCCGGGAAGCGCTGCGGCAGCCGGCGGCCCTCCGCCCGGCGGACGTCGCGACGGAGGGTCCGGCGGATCACGTGCTGGTCTGCAAACAGGTCCACGACGTCAACCACGACACCAAGACCTTCGCGTTCGAACCGGCCGGTCCCGGGGTCTTCCGGCACGACCCGGGCCAGTACCTCGCCTTCACCTTCGAGGTCGACGGCAGGGAGTTCTCCCGCTGCTACACGCTCTCCTCGCCGCCCACGCGTCCGCACCTGGCCGCGATCACCGTCAAGCGCGTGCCCGGCGGCCGGGTGTCGAACTGGCTGCACGACGTCCTCGCCCCCGGGGCCGTCGTCCGCGCCAGGGGACCGATGGGCCGGTTCTCCACGGCCCGGCATCCGGCGTCCGCCTACCTGTTCCTGTCCGGGGGCAGCGGAGTGACGCCGCTGATGTCGATGACCAGGACCCTGTACGATCTCGCCTCCCCGGCGGACGTGGCGTTCGTGCACAGCGCACGCACCCCCGCCGACATCCCCTTCCGGCAGGAACTCGCGCTGATGGCGGCCACCGCGCCCGGCATCCGGGTCGCCCACGTCTGCGAGGACGACGGGAGGACCGAGCGGTGGCACGGCCACCGGGGACGCCTCTCCCTCGGGATGCTCCGGGAGATCGTCCCCGATCTCCTGGAACGCGAAGTGTTCTGCTGCGGACCGGCGGGCTACATGCGGGCCGTGCGCCGGACACTCCAGGCGGCGGGCCATCCGGAGGCCCGCTACCACGAGGAGAGCTTCGAGGCGCCCGCACCCGGACCCGCGCCCGCACCCGCGTCAGGACCCGCACCCGCGTCAGCGCCGATGCCCGCGCCCGCACCCGGGCATGCGCTCGCCTCGGCCCTCGCGTCCGGCCCCGACCCGGTCCGCTCCGCGGAGGACTCCGGGTCCGCGCCGCGGTTCACCGTGGAACTGTCCCGCAGCGGAGCGACCATCGAGTGCGACGCCGGGACCCCGGTTCTGGAGGCCGCGGCCCGCGCCGGGATCACCCTTCCCTCGTCGTGCGGCGAGGGCCTGTGCGGCACCTGCGTGACGACACTCCACCGGGGGTCGGTCACCATGCGGCACCAAGGCGGCCTCCGGCCGCGGGACAGCGCGCAGAACAAGATCCTCCTGTGCTGTGCGACACCGTTGGAGGACCTGGTCATCGACGCCTGACGGCCGGCTGGTACCCGGCCCCGGACGGACGGCCGCGCGGGAACGGGCCGGGAATCGAGGGAGCGCGTTGAGCAGCACCGGAAGCCGGCCCGTGTCCGGACCGGCGGTGACGCCCGCGCACCGCGGAGGCCGCCGCGGGCTGTGCGGGTACGCGGGCCCGTGGCGGACGCGGTCCGGCACCGGCCCGTGCGCACTGATCGCATGATCGACCACCGGCTCCGGATCCTGCAGATGGTCGCCGGGCACGGGACGGTGACCGCCGCGGCCCAGGCGCTGCACTACACGCCCTCCGCCGTCTCCTACCAACTGCGGCAACTCGCCGCCGAGGTCGGGACGGAGCTGGTGGTGCATCAGGGGCGGGGCATCCGGCTCACCAACGCGGCCCACGTCCTGCTGCGGCACGCGGAGCGCCTGCAGGAGCAGTGGGAGCTGGCCCGCGCCGAGCTGGCCTCCCTCGGCACCGAGCCCGCGGGCCGGGTCACGCTGTGCGGCTTCTCCACCGCGGCCAGCCGGCTGCTGCCGCCCGCCGCCGCGCGGCTGCGCGACAGCTATCCGCATCTGACGGTGCGTTTCGTCGAAGCCGAACCCGCCCGGTGCTTCGACCTGCTGCTCTCGGAAGAGGCCGACCTGGCCCTGCTGGTCGTCACCTCGGACTCCCCGGCGCTGACGGACGAGCGGTTCGACCAGCAGCCGCTGCTGGACGACCCGCTGGACCTGATCGTCCCCCAGGGGCATGAGCTGACGAGGCGGGAACGGGTCACGCTCGCCGACGCGGCCGGGGAGCCGTGGATCCTGGGCAACCCCGGTACCAGCTACCACCAGTTGGTACTGGCCGCCTGCATGAGTGCCGGATTCACCCCGCAGATCGCCCACCATGCCGACGAGTGGGGGACCGGCACCGCACTGGTCGCCCACGGCTTCGGCGTCATCCTCGTCCCGCGCCTCGCGCAGCTGGGCGAGGAGGCGCTGGTCGCGCGCCTCCCGCTGCACGGTGAGCCGGCGCCGGCCCGCCGCATCATGGCCGTCACCCGGCTGGGCGCCCGGGAGATCCCCGTTCTCACCCACGCCGTCGAGACCATCACCGCGACCGCCGCCCGGTTGCTGCCGGCGAGGTGATGCGGTGGCCCCGCCCCGCGGCTCCGCTACGAGGAGTAGACCTCGGTCATACTGGTGATGCGGTCCGCGGAGTCGATTTTCACATCGTAGAAGTTCAGCCCCCAGCAGTCGCTGGTGTCCGCCTTGCGCTGACCGCCGTCGAATTGCTTTCCGTCAGGGTCGGCACAGGTTTTGACATGTGCGATACCGCCGTCCCGCGCGGTGAGTTTCTTCTGCTTGGATTCCTTCTTGCTGATCACCGTGATCCGTATGTCTCCGGACGCCGGGCGGTAATTCTCGAACTCCCCGACCGGATGGTAGGAAGCTCCTTCCTGGGAACCGGCCCGGCATTCCGCCTTTGCTTCCTTGGCGACCACGGTGTTCATGGCGCCCTCCACGTGGTGGACCCAGATGACCTTGTGTCCCGGTGCCGGGGCGGGGCAGGAGTCTCCCTTTCCGTCCTTCCTGTCCTTCCCGTCCTCCGCGGCCGCTCCGGGGCTCGCCGAGGACGGTTTGCCGCCGTCTGCCGAGGTGTCCGCCGCGGGGTCGCAGGCGGTCAACGGGATCAGCGCCGCGACGAGTGCGGCTGTGGCGGGTATGGCACGAACAGAGCGCATGTACTTCCCCGTGACTGTGAGCGCGGACGGCAGGGAAACCTGTCGAACCGGGCGATCGTTCGATGTGTGACTGCGAGTCAGCCAATCGGATCATAGAGATGAGTGCACCCTGAAACTCTTCTGTTCACCGTGCGGGCGGACACTGTTTCCGACCTGTGACCATGCGCTGCTGTGGAATGTGCCGGACTCGGACGCTCGGAGATGAGGAGTGCCCGGGGCCTCACCGGGCGCACCGCTGTGTCAGGTGCGTCGTGCGGCCGCGCAGCGCACGCAGGTGGCCGCCGCGGGACGTGCCGACAAGCGCTCCTCGGGGATCGGCTCCCCGCACTCCGTGCAGCGTCCGTACCCGCCCCGCTCCAGGCGCTCCAGCGCCCGGTCCACCTCCACCAGGTGCTCCCGCGCCCGGGCCAGCAGCGCGGCGACGTGCGCCCGCTCGAATGCGGTGCTGGATCCCTCGGGGTCGTGCTCGTCGTCGACCGCCACCAGCGCGTTCGCCTCGACGATCTGCTCGAACTCCCGGCTCAGTGCGGCGATCCGCTGCTCGGTGCCGGCGCGCTCCGTCAGGAGCCGCTCCCGCGCCGCGGCCCGGGCCGCCGGGGAGAGTGCCGGATCGTGCGGTGAATCAGCCACGAAAGGGACAACGACGGCACCGTGGTCCGGCATTCCCCGGAGCCGTGTGCCCACTCCGACGGCCGCGAGCGCGGTCGTCCCGATCCTGGCTCGCCCGGCTGCGCTACGCCGGCGCCGGCAGTGTTCCGGCGCCGGGGGCGGAGGGGCAGCCCCGGGAGGGGCACCCCCCGTGGGTGCCCCTCCCGGGATGTCCGACGGACGCCGCGCGAGGCCGCGCCACGGTGTGCCGTGGCGGTCCCGCGCGCCGCCCCTCGGGCTGCCGGCCGCCGGAAGGTCAGGCGGTGCGCAGCGTCAGACCGTAGTGGTTGAGGATCTCGTTGATGGGCTGGTACCAGGTCTCACCGCCACCGGAGCAGTCGCCCCAGCCGCCGGAGGTGACGCCCTGTGCCTGGTCACCGCTGATGAAGGAGCCGCCCGAGTCACCGCCCTCGGCGCACACGCTGGTCTTCGTCATCTGGTGGACGGCGCCCTGGCTGTAGTTGACCGTCTCGTTCTTGGCGAGCACGGTGCCGCAGTGCCAGTGCGAGGTCGACCCCGAGCGGCAGATGGAGGCCCCGACCGGTGCCTCGGCGGAACCGCGCACGAGCCGGTCCGAGACCGTGCCCCAGCCCAGGACGACCGGCTCCGTCCACCACCCGCTGCCGACGTTGACCCAGGCGTAGTCGTTGCCGGGGAACGAGGAGCCCTGGAAGTTGCCGATGTAGGAGCCGTCCCAGCCGTTGACCGCCTGGCCGGCGCCGCCGCAGTGGCCTGCGGTGACGAAGCCGCCCTGGACCGAGAAGCCGATGGAGCAGCGGACGTTGCCGGTGTAGTAGGGGTCTCCGCCGACCGTGCCGGCGGACAGGGTCGACGGAGTGTGGTCCGTCGTGCGCACCGTCACCGGTCCCGCTTTGCGGGCCCGGGCCAGAAACGCCTTGACATCGTTGTCAGTCTGCTGGGAGGTGAGGACCTCGACCACGACGCGGTTGGTCTTCCAGTCGACCCGCCAACTGCTCACGCCGCCGGGCGCGTCGAGGGCGTCGATACGCTTCTTCGCGGCGTCGAGCTGGGCCGCGGTGCGGTCCACCAGGTCCACGGTCGCGCCGGCGCCCCGCACGGCCGCTGCCTTCTCGCGGTCGGCGACCGCCACGGTCAGTTTTCCGGTCTTCGGGGAGAACCAGGAGCCCGCGTAGGCGCTCCCGGCCGCTCGCCGGGCCTGCTTCTCGGTGGTCCGCGCCTGCTTCTCCGCGGCCAGCCGCTTCTCGGCCTGCTGTTCGCTGAGGCCGAAGTCCCGCTGCATGGCGTTCAGCACGCCGTCCGACGCGGGGGTCTTGTCGGTCTGCGGTTGCGCGTCCGCTGCCGTCGCCGGGAGCAGACCCGCGGCCACGAGGGCTCCGCCGGCCAGCAGCGCGGACAGGAGGGCGCGCGGGGTTCTGGTGCGTCTCATGGGTCGGCCTTTCGTTGTTCCAGCATGTCGTGGGGGTGGAACAGCAAAGCCTGGGAACGATCCCGGGAGATGCCGCTGCGCAGATTAGCGAGGGATCACGGACAGGTCCATGCCAATGTCGCGTCGGTTTTCCGCCATCGACCGGACCGAGGGTGCATCAGCTCTCGGACGTGCCCCTGTGTATCCCGCCTTCCCGCCCGCAGTCCCGGAAGGCGGCATGCCGCGACGTGCGGCGGCCACCAGCTCTCCGGCTGCCCGGGCCGGCCGATCACGGGAGGGGCGGGGTGCGGCTTTGGTCCGTCCTCGCGTCGGCGCGTCCGTGAACTCCGCGCGCATGTCGGGTTCTTGTGTGCGCAGGCACCGTGCAGCCGGAAGTCGTCAGGAGCGTCGAACCGTTGCTCGGGCGGAAGTGCGCACGCGGGGGCGGCAAGACACGCGGGGGAGAGGGCCGGAGACTCCGGTCCGGTCACTTAGGGTGTGCTATCGCATGCATTGAGTCACGAGTGGATCGATATTCACCCGCCAGGAGCAGACATGTCCACCTCGCTGGTTTCGCGGCCGTCCGGTTCGCGCCCGTCCGGTCAGCGGCGTCCTGGCCATACCGTGGTGCGGTGGCTGACGACAACCGATCACAAGACGATCGGCAGCCTCTACCTCACCACATCGTTCCTCTTCTTCCTGATCGCCGGTGTGATGGCGCTCGTCATGCGCGCGGAGCTGGCGCGTCCCGGCCTGCAGATCATCTCGCAGGAACAGTACAACCAGGCCTTCACCATGCACGGCGCGATCATGCTGATCGTCTTCGCGACGCCCCTGTTCACCGGGTTCGCGAACTGGATCATGCCCTTGCAGATCGGGGCGCCAGACGTGGCCTTCCCCCGGCTGAACGCCTTCTCCTACTGGGTGTACCTCTTCGGCTCGCTCATCGTGCTCGGCTCGCTGCTCACTCCGCAGGGCGCCCCTGACTTCGGCTGGACCGCCTACTCCCCGCTCTCCGACGGGGTGCACACACCGGCTGTCGGCGCGGACATGTGGATCATGGGGCTCGCGTTCTCGGGCTTCGGCACCATCCTGGGGTCGGTCAACTTCCTCGCCACCATCATCTGCATGCGCGCCCCCGGGATGACCATGTTCCGGATGCCCATCTTCACCTGGAACGTGCTGCTGACCGCCGTGCTGGTGCTGATGGCCTTCCCGATCCTGACCGCGGCGCTGTTCGCACTGGAGGCCGACCGCAAGTTCGGGGCACACGTCTTCGACGCGGCGAACGGCGGTGCGCTGCTGTGGCAGCACCTGTTCTGGTTCTGGGGGCACCCGGAGGTCTACATCATCGCGCTGCCGTTCTTCGGCATCGTCTCGGACATCTTTCCGGTGTTCGCGCGCAAGCCGGTCTTCGGCTACGTCGGACTCGTCGGCGCCACCATCACCATCACCGGGTTGTCCATGACGGTATGGGCACACCACATGTTCGTGACCGGCGGCGTGCTACTGCCGTTCTTCTCCTTCATGTCCTTCCTGATCGCCGTACCCACCGGGGTGAAGTTCTTCAACTGGATCGGCACCATGTGGAAGGGCTCGCTCTCCTTCGAGACCCCGATGCTGTGGTCGGTCGGCTTCCTGGTCACCTTCCTCTTCGGCGGCCTGACCGGCGTGCTGCTGGCCTCACCGCCCATGGACTTCCACGTCTCCGACTCGTACTTCGTCGTGGCCCACTTCCACTACACCGTCTTCGGAACCGTCGTCTTCGCGATGTTCGCCGGGTTCTACTTCTGGTGGCCCAAGTGGACCGGCAGGATGCTCGACGAACGCCTCGGGAAGATCCACTTCTGGACCCTGTTCGTGGGCTTCCACGCCACCTTCCTGGTCCAGCACTGGATCGGTGCCGAGGGCATGCCCCGCCGCTACGCTGACTACCTCGCGGCCGACGGGTTCACCGCGCTGAACACGTTCTCGACCATCGGGTCCTTCCTCCTCGGCTCCTCGATGCTCCCGTTCCTCTACAACGTGTGGAAGACCGCCAGGACGGCCGAGCACGTCCACGAGGACGACCCCTGGGGATTCGGCCGCTCTCTCGAATGGGCCACCTCCTGCCCTCCGCCCCGGCACAATTTCGTCACCCTGCCCAAGATCCGGTCCGAGTCGCCGGCCTTCGACTTCCACCATCCGAGCATCTCGGCACTCGACGACAGCGAGAACATCGACCGGCCCCAGGCGACCGGCTCCGGGCCGGCCCGGCACGCCCGGGGGCAGCTGCCCGACGCCGAGGGCTGAGACAGGCCATGGGCACCGGGAAATCCCCCGAAGGAGAGATCGGCGAGGGTGTCCGGCGGATCGAGGGCTATCTGCTGTGGCAGCGGCACCTGAGCGACGCCAGGGCGCGCGCCGAACACACCGTCGCCCCGCTGGACTGGCTCACCGGGGCGGAACGCGAGGACGTGGTCCGACGCGTCGCCGATGCCCTCGCTGACACCTCCCGTACCGCCCTGCGGGAGACCGCGCAGCGTGCCGTCTCCCTGCGCCGCGAGTACGAGGACCGGTACGCCCTGCTGAAACGGAGAGTCGTGGGCTGGGCGTTCTGCGGCCTCGCGGTGGTCGGCTTCGTCGAGGGCCTGCTGCTGATGAGATGACGCGCGGTCCCGGCGGCGCCCGCCACCGCGGCGACTCACCCCTTCCTCGTCGGCCGAATCCCCATGACCCGCCGGGATGCTGAACACATGATGCGCATCAGAGTGCTGTGCGAGTCCCAGGACAGCGAAGCCGTGGTCGACCTCCTCGGCGCGGAACCGGGCGTCGCGCACCTCACCGTCGCCGGAGGCGTCGGCAAGCAGCCCACCGGAGACCTGATCGAGGCGGCCATCGCCCGCGAGGTCGTGGAACGGGTGCTGCACCGTCTGACCGAGCACGGCGTGCACCGCCGGGGCGAGATCACGCTCGAGCAGATCGACACGATGGTCTCCGAGACCGCCGAGGCCGCCGAACAGGCCGTCCCCGGGGCGGGGGCCGAGGCCGTCATCTGGGACGAGCTCATCGACACCACGGGCGAGGAGAGCCAGCTCAACCCCGTCTTCCTCGCCTTCCTGACGATCGCCTGCCTGCTGGCCACCGTCGGGGTGCTCACCGACTCGGCCATCACCATCGTGGGCGCCATGGTGGTGAGCCCGGACTTCGGCCCGCTGGCCGCGCTCGCGGTCGCCCTCGCGGTGCGGCGGCGCGGCCTGGCGGCCCGGGCAGCGCTCGCGCTCGGAGTGGGATTCCCGCTGGCGATGCTGGTCACCGCCGCGTTCGCGTGGCTGGGCCGGCTCGCGGGGCTGTTCGGGCCTGCCGACCTGACCGGTCTGCACGAGGTGTCGTTCATCTACCAGGTGGGCCCGTACTCCGTCGTCGTCGCGCTGCTCGCCGGCGTCGCCGGGATGCTGGCGCTCACTTCGGCGAAGCCGGGCGCGCTGGTGGGCGTGTTCATCTCGGTCACCACCGTGCCCGCCGCCGGATTCGCCGTCCTCGCCGCCGTCACCGAGGACTGGCGGCGCTGCGGTGGGTCGCTGCTGCAACTCCTCGTCAACCTCGTGGGAGTGGCCGTCGCCGGAGGGCTCACCCTGCTCGTCCGCCGCGGACGGGTGCCCGGTCCCGGCCGGACGCCGCGGCAGCACCGCCCCTTCCGGCGGTGACCGCGCAGTCCTCCGCCGGGCCGGGCCGGACGGGATCGGTGGTGGCGGGGCCGAGCGGCGCGTCCGCGCCCGGTGTCTGACGGAGCGCGTCCGCGCCCGGTGTCTGACGGAGCGCGTCCGCGCTCAGCGTTTCACCGCCACTCCCGCCCATACCCCGGCCTCGGCTGCGGAGATGGTGCCGGGGAGCTGGCGTATCGGCCCCAGGTCGAGGTCCGTCCGCCATTCGCAGGTGGGAGTGATGCCCGGATCCAGCAGGTCCAGGCCGTCGAAGAAGAGCGCGGTCTCCTCGCGGGTCCGGAACTGGGTGGGGGTGACCGCCTTGCGGTAGTGCTCGGCCAGCGCGGCCATCCGGCCGTCGTCCATGTCGAGCGCCGCGTGCGAGAGCACCAGCGCACTGCCCGGCGCCAGCGCTGCGAGCAGCCGGCGCATGAGTCCGTACGGATCGTCCTCGTCCGGGATGAAGTGCAGCAGTGCCACCACCGACAGGGCGATCGGGGCATCGAAGTCCAGGGTCTGGTGCGCACGTTCCAGGATCCGCTCCGGTTCGCGGATGTCCGCCTCGATGTAGTCCGTCTTCCCCTCCGGCGTGCTGCTCATCAGCGCACGGGCATGCGCGAGGACGATCGGATCGTTGTCCGAGTAGACAACCCGTGCCTCGGGGGTGATCGCCTGGGTCACCTGATGCAGATTGGGTTCGGTCGGAATGCCGGTTCCGATGTCCAGGAACTGGCGGATGCCCAGGTCCTGCGCGACGCACCGGGCCGCCCGGTGCATGAACTCCCGGTTCTGCCGGGCGGCGACCATCGCGTGCGGATTCGCGGACAGCGCGGGCACCGCGGCTTCGCGGTCCACGGCGTAGTGCGTCTTCCCGCCGAGGAAGTAGTCGTACAGGCGGGCGGTGTGGGGTTTCGTCCCCGGTTGCGGAACCTGGTGACCTGCCTCGTCCATCGTGTCCTCCTCATCTGCGGCAGCAATGATCACCATCATCGGCCAGTTCGGTCCGCTCCGTGCAGCTTCTGCGCGGATTCGTGCGGCCACGGCGCACAACGGCGCATCCGGCAGAGCCTCATACCGACGCGCACCGCACCTGCCGGGAGCCCGACGAGCGGGACCGCGCCGCACCGTGCCCGTGCGCCCCGGTGTCTCCCGTCCGGGGCGCACCACCGCGTCCGATGGACACCGAAAGCGCGGGTGTACAGCCCCCCGTCACCTGCGGGGATGAGGATGTCGCCCCGAACGAGGGAACCCGTGGGTCCAATCCGCCCCCGCCCGGGCGCCGGACGTCAGGATGCGGCCATGTCGTCCTCACGTCTTCGCTCTCTCGCCCGCCGGGCGCTGCCGCTCGTCCTGATCGCCCAGGCCGCTCTCGGGGCGGCGGCCGCGACCCCGGCCGCCGCGTGCCCCGGGAGCACTTGCGGCGGCTCCGTCGTCGTGGCTCCGCTCTCCCAGGAGCCGCCCGACCCGGGCCCGTGCACCAGCCCGGAGAAGGTCGTGTGCATGATCCGGGCCGAGACTCCGGAGGAGCGTGCCGAGTCCCGCGAGGTCCGGATGCGCTACCACGCGCTGCTGGGCGAGATGGAGCGCAGGGAGTGCGCGATGCGCGCCCGGGGCCGCTCGGAGGAGGAGATCGCCCGGGAGCTGGTGCGGATGCGCAACGAGGCCAAGGAGATCACCCGCGCCGGGATGTCGGCGGAGGAGGTCAGGCGGCTGGAGGAGCGCAACCAGGAGAAGTACGGCAACCCGCTGGGCCCCACGGCTGACCAGCTGCACGCCAAGTACGGCTCCTGGCGGGCGGTCAGCGACGCCGCGACCCGCTCCAGTCGTGCCGTGGACGGCGAACTGGGGCTGGAGTACCGGCCCTGCCCCTGCGGTACGGAGTCGTCGTCGCGCACGGCGGCCCTCCTCGGCTGACACCGTGCCGGCCGGCGGGGGCGCATCGGGTCTCGTCGGTCCGGTCGGTCTTCCTGCGGGGCCGGAACCTTCGCGCGCGGCCGGCAGTTCTACAGTGCTGTAGACGCCGGTTGTCAAGACCACCGGCCGAGAAGCGAGCCGGAGCAGTCGCCCGGGCTCCACCGTCCCAAACTGGAGGCTTACGGATGATCACGCTGACGAAGGAAGACGAGCCGGCCGATCTGGACGGCGTCACGCACCTGTCCATCGGTGCGTCCTGGGACCCCACCGCCGGGAGCAGCGGAGGGGTGCTGGGCAAGATCCGCCGCAAGGCGGGCACCGACCTCGACCTGATCGCGATCGCCATGCAGGGACCGGACCCGGTGCGGATAGCGGGTCTGGACTCCCTCGACCCGTTGGGGAACGGATCGCTGCTGCACACGGGCGACAATCAGACCGGTCATGGGGACGGGGACGACGAGACGGTGACCGTCGAGTTCGAACGGATCCCGTCCAACCTCACCTCGATCGTCTTCGTCGCGGCCGCCTACAAGCGGGGCAGCGCGTTCCAGCGGGCGCGGAACATCAGCTTCAAGGTGTACGACGCGACGGGCGGCAGTTCCCAGCAGGTCGCCGACATCTGGCCGAGCCTGCTCACCGACGACAACGCCTGTGCGGTGGCCAAGGCGATGCGGGTCGGCACCGGCTGGAAGCTCAAGGTGATCAACGAGACCGGGAAGGTCAAGCAGGGCAACGAGCAGTCCCTGATGCGCTTCGCCGTGGACAAGTGAGCGGCGTCCGGCAGCTCCTCCGCCGGGCCGCCGGGCCGGTGCGGTCTTCCGCGCGGTGAGGCGGCTTCCGCCGCACCGCGCGGCTCCGCCGCGGGAGGGCCGAGCGACGGCGGTGCTGCGTGTGCCACGAGGGGCGGCCTTCCGGGGCCGCTCCTCGGACCGTTCGCAACACCCCGGCCCGTCACGGCGCTGACCTGTGCCGCCCGGGGCGTCCGCTCGCGCGGCGCTCGCTCACGGCGGCACATGGACCGGGCCCGTAGTCCGACCGAGCCCGCGGCGCCGTTGGGGCGGGGACCGCGGACGGGCTCAACCGGCCGCGGATGCGGACTGGTTGAGATGCCTCCAGGTCCGTATCAACTGGCTGAACTCCTTGACCTGGACCAGGACGTGGTCCCGCGCGGCGTTCTCGGCGGTCTCCGCGTCGCCGGCCGCGATGGCCGCGGCGATCCGGCTGTGCTCGGTCAGGGAGCGCCGCATGCGGTCGGGCACCCGCAACTGCAGCCGTCGGTAGGGCTGCAGGACTCTTTTGAGCGCGTGTACCTGCTGACGCAGATATTCGTTGCCGCAGGAGTCGTAGACGATGCCGTGGAAGCAGGCGTTGGCGTAGTAGTAGCGGTCGGCGTCGCCGGCCAGCGCGTGGACCTCGCATTCGCGCAGCGCGCGTTCCAACTCGTCCAGCGCCTCCTGTTCGATCCGCCGGGCGGAGAGCCGCGCCGCCATCCCCTCGAGTTCCGCCATGACTTCGAACCGCTCGGCCAGTTCGGAGACGCTCAACTCGGTGACGTACGTGCCCTGTTTGGCGCGGATCTGCACCAGTCCGGACCGCTCCAGTGCCTGGAGGGCTTCCCGGACCGGTGTGCGGGAGCAGCCGAACTCCCGCTCCAGCCGCGCGGGGTCCAGCCGCTCGCCGGGGCGGTAGCGGCCGTCGACGACGGCGTTCTCCAGCGCGTCCCGTACACGCTGGGATTCCGGGACTCGAGCCATGCGCACCTCCGAACGGTCAGGTTATCCCGTCATCCGTGGCGCCCAGGGGGTAGCGCGCCTTACTCATGTGCTTTACGGTGCGGCTGTTATATACATCACGCCCCATGATGCATACACGGGGTCGACGGCACGCGGAGGGCGGGAATGGAACCTCAGGACGGCAGGCTGCTGACCGGGCAGTTCCGCAACTCCGGCAGCCGCCCGGACAGCACCCCGGCGGCCGGTCCAGGTGGCGGTGGCGGAGACCTCCGCCACCGCCACCTGGACCGGCTGTCGGCGGCCTGCGAGGTGCTGATGGGGCACGCGGGCGAAGCCTCGATGCGCACGGTGGCGGCAGCCGCCCTCGCTGCCTACGGCGAACTCGACGACCACGGCAAGCGGGCGTTCTTCACCCGCGTCACCAGCGCCTACGACGCCTCACCCGACCGGATCCGAACCGCCTTCCGCAGATGGGAGGAGGCCCGCAGCCGCGGATCCCGGGGCGCGGAGGAACTGGTCCAGCTCTTCGACGAGGTCGAGCCGCCGCGGCAGTTGCTGCTCCGCCGGATGAACCACGCTCCCGGCGCCACCCTCGCCCTGGTCGGCATGCGTGCGGATCTGCGTCGGCTGATGCGCTCCGACCCGCGGCTGCGGCCCCTCGACCACGACTTCCACCACCTGCTCACCTCCTGGTTCAACCGCGGCTTCCTGCGGATGTCGGAGGTCGGCTGGGAGGCGCCCGACGAACTGCACCAGTACCTGCTGCGCGGCGAGAAGGTGCATCCGATGGCGAGCCGGGCCGAACTCCGGCGCCGCCTGCAGCCCGAGGACCGCCGCGTCTACGCCTTCTTCCACCCGGCCACCGGGGACGTGCCGCTGATCTTCGTGGAGGTCGCCCTCGTCCGGGGGATGCCGGACAGCATCGCGCCCCTGCTGGAGCCCGGACCGGTCCTGGACCCCGCGCAGGCGGACACGGCCGCTCTCTACTCGATCAACAACGCCCTGGACGGCCTGGCCGGAGTCTCCTTCGGCAGCTTCCTCATCAAGCAGGTCATCGAAGACGTGGGGGAGCAGCTGCCGCAGCTGCGGCAGTTCGCCACGCTCTCGCCCGTCCCCGGCTTCCGGCGCTGGCTCACCGAGCGGGCCCGGCGGGAGGACGGACTGCGGACGCTGCTCGAGGAGCTGGAGGCCGCGGAGCGGCAGCGGAATCCCGCTGCCGCGGGGTCCGCACGGACACGTTCCCGGCTGCTCCCGGTGCTGGCCAGGTACATCGCCGTCGAACGGCACGAGGACGGGCGCCCGCTCGACCCGGTCGCCCGGTTCCACCTGGGCAACGGGGCCGCGGCCTGGCAGGCCAACTGGCCGGCGAACGACGCGCCGGAAGCCTGGCGGCAGTCCTTCGGCGCGATGGTCAACTACCGCTACGAGCCGGAGCACGTCGAGCGGCGGCACGAGGAGTTCGTCCGCCACCGCACGGTGGCACTGGGCGGTCCGCTGCGCGCCGCCCTGCCGCACCACGGCCGGCCCCCGGCCGCGGGGACCGGCACGGCGGACGACCGGACCGCGCGGGGCGGGTCCGCTCACCCCCGTGGTTGACGCCCGCATCGGCGGCACCGGCGGCGCAACCGGACGG
>NZ_ALAP01000102.1 GCF_000280905.1 Streptomyces sp. AA1529
CCCCGGGCGCCCAGCGGCGCGTTCCACCGTGGTCGTCCCCGAGGCGGCTCCCGGGGTGCGAGCGGGCGGCCGACTGCCCCGCGTACCGCGCAGCGCGCGGTACCTCTTCAGCCTGGAGTGGTCGTGTCCCGTACGCCCCGCCGTACCTCTGCCGCCGGTGCCCAGCGCCGGTCCCGCGCGCCGCTGTGGCGCGCGCTGCTGGCCTGCGTCGCCGTAGGAGTCTCGCTCTTCTTCGCCCTGAGCGCCCCGCCCCGGCTGGGGCTGGACCTCAAGGGCGGCACCCATCTCGTCCTCCAGACGCGGGACGGTCCCGGCGTGCGCGCCGACGGGGCCGCCACCGACCGTGCGCTGGAGGTCCTCCGCAAGCGCGTCGACGCGCTGGGCGTCGCCGAGCCCTCGCTGTCCCGGGCGGGGGAGAACCGGATCGTCGTGGAACTGCCCGGGGTGCAGGACCCCCGGGAGGCCGCCGAGGTGATCGGCCGTACCGCCCAGCTCACCTTCCACCCGGTCGAGCAGGTCACCGACCGGCGCGCGCCCGCCGAGGAACGCAGCGGGCAGGATCCCGGCGGCGCCAGGACCCTGCGCGACCCGGACGCCGCGGGCGCCTTCCTCCGGCTGGGGCCGGCGGCGCTGACCGGCGAGGGCGTGCGGGACGCCGCGGCGCGGTTCGACACCGAGCAGGGCAGCGGCTGGAACGTGACCGTCGACTTCCGCGACGGTGCCTCCGGCCGGTGGGCGGAGCTGACCGGTCGGGCCGCCTGCCGGGCTCCGGACGCCCCGCAGCGCCGGGTGGCCATCGTGCTGGACGACCGCGTGGTCTCCGCACCGCACATCCAGCACAGCGTCCCCTGCCGCACCGGGATCACCGGCGGCTCCACGCAGATCACCGGCGGCTTCGACGACGAGGAGGCCAAGGACCTGGCGGCCCTCGTCAAGGGCGGCGCGCTGCCCGTACCCGTCGAGGTGGTCGAGCAGCGGACGGTGGGTCCCACGCTGGGCGCCGACGCCATCCGGGCGAGCGCTCAGGCAGCGGTCGTCGGGCTGATGTGCACGGGTCTGTTCCTCACCCTCGTCTACCGCCTGCTGGGCGGGCTGGCCACCCTCGCCCTCGTGGTGTACGGCCTGCTCTCCTACGCGGCACTCGTCGCTCTCGGAGCCACGCTGACGCTGCCGGGACTGGCCGGATTCGTCCTCGCCATCGGCATGGCGGTCGACGCCAACGTCCTGGTCTTCGAACGCGCCCGGGAGGACTACGGCCGCCCCGCCACGCGGCCGGACAAGGGCCGCTCCGGACGGGATCTGCCGCGGGCGCTGCGGATCGGTTTCCGGCAGGCGTACAGCGCCGTCATCGACTCCAACGTCACCACACTGCTCGCCGCCGGGCTGCTGTTCGTGTTCGCGACCGGGCCGGTCAAGGGATTCGGCGTGACGCTCTCGCTGGGCGTGCTGGCCTCGATGGTCTCCGCGATGGTCGTCACACGGGTGCTCGCCGAGTGGGCCGTGCGGCGCCGCGGCGTGCGGCGGCACCCCGGGATCACCGGTCTGGCGGGCCGCTCGCGGCTGCGCGGCTGGCTGGCCTCGCGCAAGCCGCGGCTGGCGCGCCGCCCCGGCCTGTGGCTGAGCGTGATGGGCGGACTGGTCCTGGCGGCCCTCGCCGGGATCGGACTGCGCGGCCTCGAGTTCGGCGTGGAGTTCACCGGGGGCCGCCTGATCGAGTACAGCACCGGCCGGCCCGTCGGCGCCGACACCGCACGGCAGGCCGTGGCCGACGCCGGCTTCCCGCGCGCCGTGGTGCGGGAGGCGGGCGACGGCGGGGTCTCGGTGCGCACCGAAGCGCTCGGCGAGGGCGGCAGCGCGCGCATTCAGCAGGAACTGCGCGAGGTCGGCGGCCGGATCACGGTCGAGCGGGACGAGACGGTCGGCCCCAGCCTCGGCGCCGAGCTGCGGGACAAGGCGCTGCTGGCGCTGGCCCTCGCCGTCGGCGCCCAACTGCTGTATCTGAGCGTCAGGTTCCGCTGGACGCTGGCCACCGCCGCGGTCGCCGCGATGGTGCAGGACGTGCTGCTGGTCGTCGGCCTGTTCGCCTGGCTCGGCAAACCGGTCGACAGCGTCTTCCTCGCCGCGCTGCTGACCGTCGTCGGATACTCGGTCAACGACACCGTGGTCGTCCTCGACCGGCTCCGCTCCATGCGCCGCGCCGACCGCTCCCGGCCGCTGCCCGACCTGGCCGACGCCGCCGTGCTGCGCACCCTGCCGCGCACCGTGAACACCGGTATGGGGGCGCTGTTCATCCTCGTCGCGCTGGCGCTGCTGGGCGGTGACTCGCTGACCGACTTCTCGGTGGCGCTGCTGGCCGGCGTGGTGCTCGGAATGGTGTCCACGGCGCTCACGGCCGCACCGCTGGCCGCGGTGCTGGAGCGGTGGCGGCCGGAACCGCGGCGGTCGGTGCCGGAACGGCGGCGCGCCGGGAACGACTCGGGCGCCGTCGTGTAGCCGGCCCGCCGGGCGGGGCGCCCGGCGGCGTGCGCGCCGTCGGCCCCGCCCGGGTGCCGGGTGCCGGGGACGACGAGCCGACACGCGGGCCGCCTGTCAACAGCGCGACCGGTGGCGCGAGATGCTGGGCCGCCGGGCCTCCGCGGGGCGCCGGCCGGGAGGCGGCCGGCGCCCCGCGGAGACCCGGCCCCACCACCGACACAGGAGCAGTACATGGCCGTCTCCGTCGTACTCTTCACCCGCGACCTCCGTCTGCGCGACAACCCGCCGCTGCGGGAAGCCCTCGCCGCCGGCGACGCGGTGGTCCCGCTCTTCGTCCGGGACGACGCCATCAGCGCCGCCGGGTACGCCGTGCCCAACCGGCGCGCGTTCCTCGCGGACTGCCTGGCCGACCTCGACCGGCAGTTGCGGGAGCGGGGCTCCCGCCTCGTGGTGCGCAGCGGGGACGTCGTCGAGCAGGTGTGCCGGGTCGCGCACCAGGCCGGTGCCGCCGAGGTCCACATGTCCGCCGACGTCAGCGCCTACGCCGGCCGGCGGGAGGAGCGGCTGGCCGCGGCCCTGGAGTCGGCGGGCCGGAGGCTGCGGGTGCACGACCGGGTGGTCACGGCGGTGGCTCCGGGGGAGATCACCCCCGCCGGGAAGGACCACATGGCGGTCTTCACCCCGTACTTCCGGCGCTGGGAGAAGGACCACCAGCGTGACGTCCTGGGCGCGCCCCGGCGCGTCCCCGGGATCGAGGACGTCCGCGGGGAGGAGATCCCGGCCAGGGCGGCGGTGCGGGAGGTCTCGCCCGGCGTCCCGGCGGGCGGCGAGACCGCGGGCCGCAAGCGGTTCACCGACTGGCGCCGCTCCGGCATGGACTCCTACGAGGAGCGGCACGACGACCTGGCCGGAGACGCCACCTCGCGACTGTCCCCGCACCTGCATTTCGGCACCCTCTCGCCCGTCGAACTCGTCGCCAGGTCCCGCGAGAAGGGCGGCGCCGGCGCCGACGCGTTCGTGCGTCAGCTCGCCTGGCGGGACTTCCACCACCAGGTGCTCTGCGCCCGGCCGCGGTCCGGGCACGCCGAGTACCGCTCGCACCAGGACCGCTGGCGCACCGAGGAGGAGGCACCGGAGGAGGTCGCCGCCTGGAAGCAGGGCGCCACCGGGTTCCCGGTGATCGACGCCGCCCTGCGCCAACTCCGCCACGAGGGCTGGATGCACAACCGGGGCCGCCTGCTGGTCGGCAGCTTCCTCACCAAGACCCTGTACATCGACTGGCGCGTCGGAGCCCGGCACTTCCTCGATCTGCTGGTGGACGGGGACATGGCCAACAACCAGATGAACTGGCAGTGGGTGGCCGGCACCGGCACCGACACCCGACCCAACCGCGTCCTCAACCCGATCACCCAGGCCAAGAAGTACGACCCGCAGGGCGACTACGTCCGCCGCTGGGTACCGGAACTGGCGCAGCTGGCCGGCCGTACGGTCCACGAGCCGTGGAAACTGGACGATCGGCAGCGGGCGGCTCTGGACTACCCCGAGCGGATCGCCGACCTCGCGGCGGCTTCCGGCCGCTTCCTGCGTGCGCGCGGCAAGTGAACCGGAGCTGATTCCCCGTGCCCACCTCTCCCCGCGCCCACTGGCTCTTCGGCGACCAGCTCGGCCCGCACTTCCTCACCCCCGGCCCGGACGGCCCCGCCGGGAACGCGCCACTGGTCATGATCGAGTCGCGGGCGGTGTTCCGCCGCCGGTCCTTCCACCGGGCCAAGGCGCACCTGCTGCTGTCCGCGATGCGCCACCGCGCCGCCGAACTCGGCGACCGGGTCACCTATGTGCGCGCCGAAACCTACCGCGAGGGACTGCGGACCGCCCTGGGCGGCCGGAGCGCCACGGTCCACCACCCCACCTCGCGCGCCGCCCTCGGGCTGGTGCAGAGCCTGCCGCAGGTCGCGCTCCTGCCGGCGCGCGGCTTCCTGGTCGACCAGGAAGCCTTCCGCACCTGGGCGGACGGGCATGCGGGCGCCCGGCTGCGGCAGGAGGGCTTCTACCGGTGGGTCCGCCGCGACCACGATCTGCTGATGGACGGCGACCAGCCGCTGGGCGGCCGCTGGAACCTGGACAGCGACAACCGCGAACCCCCGCCCGGGGACCGTGCGACGCTTCCGGTGCCGGCGCCCTACCGGCCCCGCGAGGACGAGATCGATGACGAGGTGCGCCACGACCTCGACACCTGGGAGCGCACGGGGGAGGTCCGTTTCGTCGGCCGCGACGGGCCGCGCCGCTTCCCCGCCACCCGCCGCGAGGCGCTCGCCGCGCTGCGCCGCTTCCTCGCGGACCGGCTGCCCACCTTCGGGCCGTACGAGGACGCCATGCTCGCGGCCGATCCGGTGCTCAGCCACAGCCTGCTGTCCTCCTCGCTCAACCTCGGGCTGCTGGACCCCTGGGAGGTGCTGGAGAGGGCCGAGCGGGCCTACCGGGCCGGGGAGGCCCCGCTCAACAGCGTGGAGGGGTTCGTCCGGCAGATCTGCGGCTGGCGCGAGTACGTCTGGCAGCTGTACTGGTACTTCGGCGAGGGCTACCGGCGTGCCAACCGGCTGCGGCACCGGGCCCCGCTGCCCGAGTGGTTCGCCGCGCTGGACGCGGACGCCGTCGAGGCCCGCTGCCTGCACACGGTGCTGGCCCAGGTCCGCGACACCGGCTGGACCCACCACATCCCCCGGCTGATGGTGCTGGGCTCCTACGCGCTCCAGCGCGGCTGGGACCCGGCCGCGGTCACCGACTGGTTCCACCGCAGCTTCGTCGACGGCTACGACTGGGTCATGCTGCCCAACGTCGTGGGAATGTCGCAGTACGCGGACGGCGGCCGGATGACCACCAAGCCCTACACCTCGGGCGGCGCCTATGTGAACCGGATGAGTGATCTGTGCGCGGGCTGCGCCTACCGGCCCGACGTGCGGGTGGGCGACCGCGCCTGCCCCTACACCGCCGGGTACTGGTCCTTCCTGCACCGGCACCGGGAGGCGTTCGCGCACAACGCGCGGATGGCGCAGCCGGTCCGCGGACTGGAGCGGCTCCGCGATCTGGACGCGCTGCTGGAACAGGAGAAGGAGCGCGGGGACGGGGCCCCCTGAGGACGGCTGCCCCCGTGCCCGGGACGTGCGGCAGACCCCGGCCGGCGCGGGGCGCGTGCTGGGCCGTGCCGGCCGGACCTCCTCGACCACTCGGACCTTTCCGGCCCCGACACGCCCGGCGTGCTGGAAATCGGGCCTCCGCATGCGCTCGAATACGGACTGGCAGGCGAACCCGGCCGGTCCGCCTTCCCCTCCACTCCACCGGCGTCCGGCGAAGGGAGTCCTGTGGCTGTCCACCATGGTGCGGATCGCCGTGCCGACCCGCGGCGCGGGACGCTGTCGGTCAATCCGTTCCACGCGGTGGCCGACCCCGCCGAGACGATGGAGACGGTGCCCCCGGTGGACCGGCTGCCCGACGGGCCGATGCCGTCCGAGACCACCTACGAACTGGTGCGCGACGAGCTGATGCTGGACGGCAACGCCCGGCTGAACCTGGCGACCTTCGTCACCACCTGGATGGAGCCGCGGGCCGAGGCGCTGATGGCCGAGTGCAGCGCCAAGAACATGATCGACAAGGATGAGTACCCGCGCACGGCCGAACTGGAGCGCCGCTGCGTGGCGATGCTCGCCGACCTGTGGCACGCGCCGGACCCGCAGCGTGCGGTGGGCTGCTCCACGACCGGGTCCAGCGAGGCCTGCATGCTGGCGGGGCTGGCCCTCAAGCGCCGCTGGACCCGGCGCAACGCCGACCGGTTCCGCACCGGTGCCCGGCCCAACCTCGTCATGGGTGTGAACGTGCAGGTGTGCTGGGAGAAGTTCTGCAACTTCTGGGAGGTGGAGCCGCGGGTGGTGCCCATGGAGGGGGAGCGCTTCCACCTCGACCCGCAGCGCGCCGCCGAACTCTGCGACGAGAACACCATCGGGGTCGTGGGCATCCTGGGCTCCACCTTCGACGGCTCCTACGAACCCGTGGAGGATCTCTGCGCGGAGCTGGACACGCTGCAGGAGCGGACCGGGCTCGACGTGCCCGTGCACGTCGACGGGGCGTCCGGTGCCATGGTCGCGCCGTTTCTCGACCCCGGCCTGGTGTGGGATTTCCGGCTGGAGCGGGTGGCCTCCATCAACACCTCGGGGCACAAGTACGGCCTGGTGTACCCCGGGGTGGGCTGGGCGCTGTGGCGCGACGCGGAGAGCCTTCCCGAGGAACTGGTCTTCCGGGTCAACTACCTCGGGGGCGAGATGCCCACGTTCGCGCTGAACTTCTCGCGGCCCGGCGCGCAGGTCGCGGCGCAGTACTACACCTTCCTCCGGCTGGGCCGGACCGGCTTCCGCGCGGTGCAGCAGGCCGCCCGGGACGTGGCCCGCAGCCTGGCCGAGCGGATCGCCGCGCTCGGCGACTTCCGGATGCTCACCCGGGGCGACCAGCTGCCGGTGTTCGCCTTCACCACGGCATCCGGTGTCACCGCCTACAACGTCTTCGACGTCTCCCGCCGGCTGCGCGAGCACGGCTGGCTGGTGCCGGCCTACACCTTCCCGGCGAACCGGCAGGATCTCTCGGTGCTGCGCGTGGTCTGCCGCAACGGTTTCACCGCCGACCTGGCGGACCTGCTGCTCGACTCGCTGGACCGGTCCCTGCCCGAGCTGCGAGGGCAGCCGGGTCCCTTGGAGCGCGACGAGCGGAAGGCGACCGGCTTCCACCACTGATCCGGCGGGCCCCACCCCCGCCGTGCCGTCGGCGGTCCCGCGCGCCGCACCGGCCCGTGTCCACCGTCCCGGCCCCCGCGGGGCCGGGCGACGGCGCGTCACGCCCTGGGTGCCAGTTCCGCCATGGCGCCCCAGCCCTGCTGGTCGGGAACGGTCACATTGATGATCTCGGGCGTCCGGGAGATCGCCGCGGACATCGTCTCCAGCCCGGCCGCGAAGTGGTCGGACCCGACGTGCGCGGCTGCGGCCGCGTCGTCGGCGAAGGCTTCCAGCAGGGTGAACCGGCGGGGCTCCGCGACGTCGCGGGACCAGTCGAAGAAGAGGTTGCCCGGCTCGGCGCGGGTGGCCTCGGTGAAGGGGCCCACCAGCGAGAGCCACTCCTCGGTGTACTCGGGGCGGACGGTGAAGCGTACGGCGATGAAGATCATGTACTCATGATGCCGAGCGCGGACGGCTCCGGCCAGCCGGGGTGCGGCCTCGGCCTGCCGCCGGGCGGGCGCCGGACGCGTCCTCCAGCAGGGCCGCCTCGTCCTCGGCGGCCGCGTCCAGGGCCCGGGTGAGCCGGTCGAGGCGGGTGCGCAGCTCGGCTGCTTCCGCCGCGTCGAAGCCCGCTGCCGCGGCGATCCGGCGCGGGACGCGCAGGGCGCGCTCGCGCAGCTGCCCGCCGTCCTCGGTGAGGTGTACCCGGACCGAGCGCTCGTCCTGTGCGGAGCGCTCGCGCCGGACGAGTCCGGCCGCCTCCAGTCGCTTGAGGAGAGGGGAGAGGGTGCCGGAGTCGAGCCGCAGACGCGCGCCCAGGTCCCGCACCGAGATCTCGCCGTGCTCCCAGAGCGCGAGCATCACCAGGTACTGCGGATAGGTGAGGCCGAGTTCCTTGAGCAGGACCCGGTAGACGCTGCCGAACGCGCGGGACGCGGCGTTGAGGGAGAAGCAGAGCTGGCGGTCCAGCCGGAGGAAGTCCTCCTCCACCGCGTCCGGGGGTGTCGGCACCTGGTTCATGACCCCAGCCTACCGGCCCGAGGAGTTTGGTTGTGCACAATTTAATTGTGTGCTTCTATTGTGCTCGCGGGCGGCCGGAGCGGCCGCACCGCGGTACATCGTCGAGAGGGATGGTCTTTCCATGGACGCGCTCTACACCGCAGTCGCCACCGCCACACACGGCCGGGAGGGGCGTGCCGTCGCCTCGGACGGCCGGCTGGACCTCCAGCTCGCCCCGCCGCGGGAGATGGGCGGCGACGGCCAGGGCACCAACCCCGAGCAGCTCTTCGCCGCCGGATACGCCGCGTGCTTCGCCAGCGCCCTCGGCGTCGTCGGCCGCCAGGCGAAGGCCGACGTCTCCGAGGCCGCCGTCACCGGCGAGGTCACCATCGGGAAGCAGGGCGAGGGCTTCGCGCTCGCCGTCACGCTCCGGGTCGAGCTCCCCGACGGTCTCGACCGCGAGACGGGCCGCGCGCTGGTCGAGCAGGCGCACCAGGTCTGCCCCTACTCCGACGCCACCCGGGGCAACATCCCGGTCGAACTCGTCATCGAGTGACCGTGCCGCCGGGCGGGCACACCGGCGAGGGGGCACCGGCCCGGCCGGTACCCCCTCGCCTCCGCCTCCCGGTCACCTCACCGGTGGGCCGGGAACTGCACCACCTGCTGGTAGGTCGGGCGGTTCTGCCAGTTGGTCAGGTCGTCGGTGATGCCCCCCAGGGGGCGCTGCTGGATGGAGTCGGCGCACCACTGGTCGCCCGCCTCGCACACGTCGTCACCCGGATACGTGCTCTTCGCCGGGGTGCGCGCGGCCTCCTCCAGGGTGCTCAGCAGGACGTGCCGGCACTGCGCCACGTCGCCCGCGCCGCAGAACGTCTTCGGCGCCGCCCCCGGCACCTGTTCGCCGAGCACCTTGCGCAGGTCCTTGTGCACATAGGACCACCAGCCGTGCTGGAAGGACGAGCCCTTGTGCGCCACCCCGTCGCCCGGGGTGGAGGGCGTCTCGTCGATCTGCAGGGCGTCCGTCAGAGCGCCGTAGAGATCCGGCCCCAGGCCGGGGCGGAACTCGTCCTCCACCAGCAGCGGCCACCAGGCGTCCATCGTCCGGATCGCGTCGGCGTGCGCGTAGGTGCGGGTGCCCGGCCCGGTCTCCTTGCGCTGCGCCCCGTCCTCCAGCCAGCCGCGCAGGCCGTCGACGGCCTCCTTCAGTTCCGGGTCGGTGACCTTCCCGGTCCCGATGACCTTCAGCAGTTCGGGGAGCACCGCCTCGCCGCGCAGATCGGTGACCGCGGCGTCCTCCATGGCGCGGGTCAGCGAGGCCCGCGAGACCTTCCCGCCGTCGCTGATCAGGGACTTGATCCGGCGGTCGAGCAGATTGCTCCGGTAGACGGGACCGTCGCCGAAACCCGCCACCGTGTACCCCTTGGCGATCTTGTTGTTCCAGGACTCGTAGTAGTCCTGGTCGATGTCCTGCGGATGCTCCGCGTCCGGCGTGTTGGGCACGGTGTTGGTCTCCGGGTCCCAGTCCCGCCACTCGGTGCTCGCACCGGCCCTGATGGGCAGGTTGGGGTCCACGCCCGGGCTGCGGGTCGGGTTGAGGCCGGAGTTGTAGTAGGCGGTGTGCCGGGCATCGGCGTAGAACCAGTTGAACGTGTAGCCGATCCTGGACGCGGCCTCCTGGAAACTCTCGGGGCCGGTCACCGCCTCCGGGTCGTTGAACATCTGGAAGCCGATCAGCGTCTCCACCTCGTGCCGGTAGGTGGAGCGCAGTGTGGTGTAGGCGACGGGGTCGCCGTCGATCGTGGCGCGGTAGCGGACCACTCCGTAGGCCGTCCGGTGCGCCACCAGTTTGTAGGAGCCGGCCTTGGTGCCGTCGGCGACGGTCGGGCTCCAGGCGTTCTTGCGGACCAGCTTCTCCATCGGAGTGCAGGTGCCGTGGAACAGGTATCCGTCGGAGTCCTTCGTCGCCGGGCTGCCGTCGGTGTTGCACAGGTCCACGGCGTAGGTGTCGGTCATGTTCTGGTTCGCCGAGGTGGCGCTCCAGGCGTAGTCCTGTCCCCGGCCGAGCTGCACGTACAGGTTGAGCCCGGCGAAGGCCGCGCCGCGGGCGCTGAGCCCGGGACCCTGGATCTCCTGGAGCATCAGCAGCTGGGGCGCGAAGTAGCCGGTCTGCGGGCCGAACACGGCCACCGGGTTGCCGGTGTCGGTGTGCTTGCCGGACACCACCAGGGCGTTCGACATGCCGTGCTTGCGGGCGAAGAGGTCCTTCGGCAGCACGCCGTCCGAGAGTGCGCCCTTGGCCTGGGCGAGCTCCGGCTTGCGCCGGAGGTTGGCGTCGGAGGTGGCCGACCGCTCCCGCGCCGACTCGGCCGCCGCGCCGGTGCCCACTGCGCCCGTGTCCGACTTCCGCTTCGCCGCCTGTCCGTCGGCGGCCGAGCCGGTGGGGTCGTAGACCACCTGCTGCCTGCTCACCGAACCCGGGTCGGGCATGGCCACCGCGCGGGGGTTCTCCGGAGAGGCCGCATAGTCGAACCGCTGGCCGTCGTGGAGGGTGAGGTCGGCCTCGGGGTCGTCCTGCATCCGGAAAGCCCGGTAGACCTTCTCCCCCTCCTCCTTCCCGTACTTGTGCTCGGCCGCCTGTTTGACCAGTGCGGCGGCGACCTGGTTGCCGCCCCCCGAGCCGAACAGCGCGCTGATCACGGTGCCGATGGCGACCAGGTCGGTCGCCTCGAACGGTGCGATCCCGTCGCCGGTGAAGATGTCGGCGTTGCCGGTCAGGTCGTACTCCCCGGGGAAGTACAGCCCCTTCTTCGCGTCGCTGATGTACCGGTTGAGCCCCTTGAGGTAGGCGGTGACGTCCTTGTACGCCTGCTCGCCCCGGGGTCCTGAGTCGCGCACCCGGTCCACCTGCGCCGCCAGTTCGCTCTCCCGGTACGCGCCGCCCAGGTAGAACTGCTGCTCCAGCTGCCGGTTGCCCTCGGCGCCGCCGGCGAAGGAGGTCAGCTCGCCGCGGCCGATGTGCCGGAAGACGTCCATCATCCACAGCCGGTCCTGGCCCGCCGCGTATCCGGCGCCGTACTCCGTGCCGAACCTGGTCGTCCCCTTGATGTGCGGGATCCCGGACTTGTCGCGGGTGATGGTGACGTCGTCGCGGCCGCCCGGCCGCTTCCGGCTCTCGACCTGGCCGTCGGGGACGCCGAAGGAGGCGTCGTTGAAGAAGGTGCTGAGCTTTCCGTTGGTCAGTCCGGCGTACTCGTCCACCAGATCGGCGTAGGGGCCCAACTGGTCGTCGGTGTGCTTCGGTTTGGCGCCGGTGATCTTGTTCAGGATGATCTGGGCCGCGGTGGCCGAGCCGTTCTCGCCCGGCGGCAGGATGTCGTGGCACTGCCCCCGGCAGTAGTCGGTCACCTCCCCGGACGCCGCGGCGGTCCGCTCGTGCGGTGCCGGGGCAGCCGGAGCGGCGACCGCGAGCGAGGGCGCCGCGGTCACCACCAGACACGCTGCCGTGACCAGACCGGTCCACCGTTTTCGCATCTGACGCCCCCTCAGGCGATCGCTGCTCGACGGGGCCGGCCGCGGCCGGGCCGCCCGCGTCCCGTGACCGGAAGGATGCAGCCGCCGGAATATCAGGTCAATCGTCCCGGACGCTTGAACCGGAGCGGGGTCTGACGGATCCTCACGTCGTGCTCTGTCCGCTCCCGCGCCACGCAAATCCGTCGCGAGCACGTCAAATCCGGCATGCCCGCGCCGCTTCGCCGCCCCTGCGCCCCGCCCCTTCACATCGGGTCCACAGAGTCTTCACCGCGGTGCGGATGCCGCCGGAACCCGTCGCCGGGCGGGGCCGTGCCGTGCACGGCGCCGGCGGCCGCGAGCGCGCCCCGGGCGGGGGAGCGGGGTACGGTGCGCGGACCCGCACGGCGCGGCAGCCCCGGCGGAGCACTCCCGGGGCGGCGGCAGCCGCGCCCGGGCGTGCCGGGAACGCGGGCCCGGCACGATCCGGACGAGAGGCTCCACGGGTCCGGACCCGGCCTCAGGAGGAGGGGACCATGGGACGGTTGCCGTCGGCGGAGCGGCGCAGGCAGCTGGTGGAGGCGGCGATCCGGGTGATGACCCGGGACGGCGTCGCGAAGGCGACCACACGGTCCATCTGCGCGGAGGCCGGGGTCTCGCTCAGCGTCTTCCACTACTGCTTCGACTCCAAGCAGGCGCTGGTCGAGGACGTCATGCACACCATCACCGCGCACTCGGTGACGCCGGTCGCCGAGCACCTCCGGCCGGGCCGCGACCTGCGCGAGAGTGTCGGCGCCGCGCTGCGCACGTACTGGGACCATGTGCGCGCCCACCCCGCCGAGCACATGCTCACCTACGAGTTGACCCAGTACGCGCTGCGCCGGCCCGGCTTCGAGTACCTGGCCGAGCGCCAGTACGAGCAGTACGCCGCCGCCAACCGGCAGCTCATCGACCACCTGTGCCGGGAACTCGATCTCGTGCTCCGGGTTCCGGCCGAGCCCCTGGTGCGCTATCTGACCTCGGTGATCGACGGGCTCACGCTCAACTACCTGGTGCTGGGCGGCGGGCAGGAGGCCGCCGCCGTCCTGGACACCCTCGCCGAGCACCTGGTCGCGCAGGTCCGGCCCAGGGCCCCCGCGGAGAAGCGCGCCGCCGGCGGGGGCGCGGTCGCGGGCTGATCCGGGGCGGCGCCGGTCGCGGAGCCCGTGGTCTGCGGTGGCCGGTTGCGGCCGCGCCCGCGCCGCGGGCCGTCGGCGGTTGCCGCCCGTCGTTCACAGCGGAGTGGCCGCGTGCAGGATGACGGCCAGCGCGATGGCGGCGTTCGCCGAGGAGAGGGCGGAGGTGGCGGCTCCGGCGGCGGCGAACCAGGCGGCCAGCCCGGCGACGAGTCCGGCGGCCGTCCCGCGCGGGGGCAGCAGCCCGGCGGCCGGCGCGGGGGCCAGCAGTGCCCGTACCCGCCTGGGCACCGGTCCGCCGCCCGCGGCGGCGGGCACCGTCGGGGCGGGGCTGCGCCGGGCGAGGAGACCGGCCTTGCCGACGGCACGGGCGGTCAGCACCCGGTCGCCGACCTCCTGTGCGGCCTCCTCGTCCGCCCAGCGCTCCACGCCGAAGGCGACGGCCGTGCGCAGCGGGCGGAGGAAGGGGTGGGCGGCCGCCGCGAGTTCGGCCAGCAGCAGGATCCGGGAGTGGCGGGCCGTCAGGTGCGCGCGCTCGTGGGCGAAGAGGGCGCGCCGCTCGGCCGGCTCCAGCGCCTCCAGCATCCCGGTGGAGACGACGATGCGCGCCCGGCTGCCGCGTCCGCCCGGCAGCGCGAAGGCGTAGGGGGCGCTGTCCGGGAGGACCGCGACGGGCGAGCGGCGCAGCCCCCGCAGCGCACGCCTCGCGCGCCGCCTGGTGCGTCCGTGCCGTACCAAAATGGCCGTGCCGGCCGCGAGCAGCAGCCCGAGCGCGGGGATCGACACCTGGCCCAGCGCCTCGTCGTAGGGGACCGCGGCCCGCACCTCGGGGTCGGACCAGGCGTCGGGCAGCGGGTTCCCCGGAAGCTGGGCCGTTCCCACCACGACCAGCAGCCCCAGGCAGACGGTGCTGGACAGCGCCAGCAGTACACCGAGTCCGGTGAGCAGCCGCGTCGCCGCGCGGGGGTGCAGATGCCGCTCGGCGAGCCGGGCCGCGGGCCAGGAGGTCACCGGCAGCACCAGCGGGAGCAGGACGAAGAACCCCACGGGTCACTCGCCTTCGGGTTCCGCGCCGCGGGCGCGGGTGCCGTCGCCGGTGGTGCGGCGCAGCAGGCGGCGCAGCAGCCGCTCGTCGTCGTCGGACAGCCCGGAGACGAAGCGGGTCAGTACGGTTCCGCGGTCGCTCTGCCCGTCCAGCACCTGCCGCATGCGGTTGGCCGCCAGTCCCGCCGGGTCGGCCGCCGGGGACCACAGGAACGAGCGGCCGGACTTCCGCCGGGTGACCGCCTGTTTGGCCAGGAGCCGGGTGAGGATGGTGACCACCGTGGTGTACGCCAGGTCGCCGCCCAGCCGCTCCCGCACCCAGGCGGCGGTGACCGGTTCGCCGGCGCCGTGCAGGGCCTCCAGGACGACGGCCTCCAGTTCGCCCTGCCCGCGCCGGCGCCCCGGCTCCCGCGCCGTGCCGTCGGTGCCGTCGATGCCGTCTGTGCCGACCAACGTGTCGCTCCTTCCGCTGCTCCCCGCGGGCCCTGCGGGGGAGTTGCCGCACGGATCCGCCCTCCGGGCGGCGGTGTGGCCGTGGTGCCGCTCACCCAGTATCTTCTACACGTCTGTAGATTTTCGTGGTCACCGTCGGTACTTCGAGAGGAAGAGTAATGGGAGCGCCGCCGATCGCGGGAAAGACGGGTTCCCCCATCGGACCCGAGGAACGGGCCGAGTACGCGCGGGTGGTCGAGGAGGCCCTGCGGTCCGGAGCGCTCGGCGAGGCGCTGCGCGGTGCGCCCCCGGCGGCCGCGGAGCGGCTGCGGGGCTGGGCCCACGAGGCCGTGGAGGACCTCTGGGCGCAGGCGGCGGCCGAGCACCGGGAATGGCGCCGGGCCCGGGCGGTGGGCAGCTCGCCCGAAGCGGCGTCGGACGCGGCCCCCCGCGCCGCCGGGCCGGGCGGCGACCTGGTGGCCGCGCTCGCCGTCCTCGTCCCGCTGACCGCGGGCGCGGCAGCGCTGATCTTCCTCGTGCTCGGCTATCTCCTGATGTTCGCCGGTGTGCAACAGGCCGCGGGTGCCTCGCTGGTGGTCACGGGCTGGGCCGGAGCGGGAGTCGCGGCCGTGACGGCTTCGCTGGGCCTCGGCCGCCTCGCCGTCACGGCACGCAGGCGCTCCGGGCCGGCCCGCCGGTCCGCCGCCGAGGAAGCGGCACGTGCGGCCTGGCGCGCGGCGCTGCTGGAGCGGGCCGTGCTGCCCTACCTCCACCACCGCCTGCTCGACGCCGCGGGACCCGGCGCCCCCGCCGGATCCGAAGGGGCCGGGTTGCGGGGCGCCGGTCCCCGCTTCTCGTCCCCCGGGTTCGACAGCCCCGGATTCGGCGGGCCCGACGCCGCGCGGTGAGACGGCTCACGGCCCCGGGCGGCCCCTCGGAACGCGGCTGCCGCCCCGGCGGGAAACCGGGGCGGCAACCACGGACCCGGCCGGCGGGTCCCGCTGCTCGGCGTCGGAGGAGGTCGAGCAGGTCCGCGCTCAGCGCTGGAGGAAGTCGAGCAGGTCCGCGGTGAACTTCTCCTTGTGGCCCGGTACCAGCGCCAGGCCGTGGCTGCCGCCTTCGTACACCTTCAGTTCCGCGTCCGGCACGATCTTCGCGGACTTGCGGCCGGTGGCGTCGATCGGGACCACCTGGTCGTCGTCGCCGTGGACGACGAGAGTCGGTACGTCGAACCGCTTCAGGTCCTCGGTGAAGTCGGTGTAGGCGAACGCGTCCACACACCGCACGCCGCCCTCGATCGTCTCCGCCATCGCCATGTACCAGAAGGCGTCCCGGTTGCCCTGCGTGGCCCTGGTGCCCGGCCGGTCGGCGGAGAAGAACTGTTCGGAGGTGTCCTTCCAGAACTGCGAGCGCTCGGTGAGGATGCCGTTCTTGATCTGCTGGAAGACCTCGTCGGGCACGCCTTCCGGGTTGTCCGCCGACTTGATCATCACCGGCGGGATGGCCGAGAGCAGGACCGCCGAGCGGATCCGGGAGGTGCCGTGCCGGCCGATGTAGCGGGCCAGTTCGCCGCCGCCCATCGAGTGCGCCACGAGCGTGACCTCGCGCAGGTCCAGGCCGGTGACCAGGTCGTCGAGGTCGTCGGCGAAGGTGTCGAAGTCGTATCCGTCCCACACCGGGGTGGAGTGCCCGTGGCCGCGGCGGTCGTGCGCGATACCGCGGTAGCCCGCGTCCGCCACCGCCTTGAGCTGGTCCTGCCAGGCGTCCCCGGCCAGTGGCCAGCCGTGGATGAAGACCACCGGCCGTCCCTGTCCCCAGTCCTTGTAGAAGATCTCGACGTCGTCGCGTGTGGTGAGCACGGGCATGGAGTGTTCCTCTCCTGGGCTGCCGGATCCCCCCGCGGGCCGGGACGGGGCGCGCACAGCCGGCACCGCCCGCCCCCTCCCCATGCTCCGCTCCGGCGGACGATCCGCAATCCGAACCCTTCGCCCCCCGGCTGACCACCGGATCCGCCCGCCGCGCAGCGGCGCGGGGCGCTGCCGGGAAGCGCGGGACGCGCTCCGGGCCGGCTGCCTCCGGGCACGTCCTCCGGGGCGGCGTCCCGGCCCGGCGGTCCTCACCCGGGCGGCTGTGCGGCCAGCGGCGCGGCCTCCGGCGCGGGGCCGCCGTCGCCGGGCGGGGCCAGGACGGTCCGCTCCGGGATGTGCGCCGTGTCGTTGCGGCACAGCAGCCAGTACAGGGCAGCGGGCACGGCGAGCCCCACCAGCCAGGAGATGTCCGCGCCGCCGAGCGGATCCACCAGCGGTCCGGTGTAGAAGTGCGTGGCGAGGAACGGGAACTGCACGCAGAGACCGATGACGTAGACGGTGAGGGCCCTCCAGCGCCACGCGCCGTACCGCCCGTGCGGGTCGCTGAGCGCCGGCAGGTCGTAGCGCTCCCTGGCGATCAGGTAGTAGTCGACCAGGTTGATGGCCGACCACGGCGTGAACGCGGTGAGCAGGAAGAGCAGGAAGTCCTTGAAGGAGGTCAGGAAGCTGTCCTTCCCGACCAGCGCCACCGCTGTGCCGGCGGCCATGATGACGGCGATGTATCCGGCCCGGGCCCGCGGGCCCAGCTCGCGCTGCCCCCGGAAGCCGCTGACGCCGGTCACCATCGACATGAAGCCGCCGTAGGTGTTGAGGACGTTGATGGTCAGCTTTCCCAGCGCGATGACGAAGTAGAGCAGCGAGGCCATGAGTCCGGCGCCGCCCAGTCCCACGACATAGCTCACCTCGTGCCCGACGAACGCCGGACCGGCCGCCGCGGCGGCCAGGGCGCCGAAGGTCATGGACCACTGGGAGCCGAGCACCGAACCGCCCAGCGTCCACCAGAACGTGGCGCGTGCCGAGGTCGAACGCGGCAGATAGCGCGAGTAGTCGGCGACGTACGGGCCGAAGGCCAGCTGCCAGGAGGCGGAGAGCGAGACCGCCAGCAGGAAGAGGGGGAAGGAGAACTCCCGCTCGGCCAGCAGTCCGGACAGGTCCGCGCGCTCCAGCAGCCGGGCGCCGAGAAAGACGAAGGCCAGGGCGCACACCAGGCTCGCCACCCTGCCCAGCGCGTGGATGATCCGGTATCCGACGGCTGCGGCCACGGCGGTGACGGTGGCGAACAGCACGATGCCCGGGGTTTCGCCGAGGTGTGTCAGCTCGCCGACGGCCTGGCCCGCCAGCACGCTTCCGCTGGCGAAGAAGCCGATGTACATCACGACGACCAGGGCCAGTGGCACCACCGCGCCCCGTACCCCGAACTGGGCCCGGCTGGAGATCATCTGCGGCAGCCCCAGCCGCGGCCCCTGCGCGGAGTGCAGCGCCATGACCGCCCCGCCGAGCAGGTTGCCCAGCAGCAGACCGGCCACCGCCCAGAAGGCCGGTGCCCCGAAGACGACGGCGAGGGCGCCGGTCACCACGGCGGTGATCTGGAGATTGGCCCCCAGCCAGAGGGTGAACTGGCTGAATGCCCTGCCGTGTCGCTCCGCGTCCGGGACGACGTCGATCGAACGCCGCTCCACCACTCCCGCCATCGGCCGCACCTTTCCTCCACCGGTCAGGGCGGCTCTTCCCGCAGCCGCCCGGCCGGTTCTGCATGGGTGTATTCATGCTGGGGGTCGAGTGAATGGCCGTCAATACATCGGCGGGAATCCAGCGGCCGACCGCTCCGCACCGGGCGCCCTGCTCCGCAGTGGCCGCGCTGCGGATCCGCCTGCTCGAACGGGGCCGACAGCCGCTCGCTGGGCAGCCCGGCGAGGAGTGCCGCAGCCCCTGCATCCTCGCCGAGAAGATGGCCGAGGCCCACGAGGCGTGGCGGCGCAGCCTGGCCGGGACCTCGCTCGCCGGGATCACCGACCGCCTCCCTCCCTCGGCCTCGTCGCGCACCCGACTGCGCCTGACCGGGACGCCGTAGCCTCCGCGCCCTGCGCGCGCGGCCGTGCCCGGCCCGCGACGGCGGCCCTGCCCCGCGGCGCGGGCGGGCAGGGCGTACGCCGGCCGGCCCGCCGGGCGGTTCCGCGGGCCGAGGAGATCGCTAAGGTGGCCGCGTGACGAACGACGACGACCTTCCACACCTGCGGCGCTGCGTGGCCCTCGCGGCGGAGGCACTGGAGGCGGGCGACGAGCCCTTCGGTTCCGTACTGGTCGGGGAAGACGGCACAGTGCTGGGGGAGGGCCGCAATCAGGTGGCCTCCGGCGACCGCACCCGGCACCCCGAGTTCGCCCTCGCCCGCTGGGCCGCGGAGCACCTGACCCCCGCGGAGCGGGCCGCGGCCACCGTCTACACCTCGGGCGAGCACTGCGCCATGTGCGCCGCCGCCCACGGGTGGGTGGGCCTCGGGCGGATCGTCTATGTGGCCTCCGGTGCGCAACTGGCCGAGTGGCTCGCCGCATGGGGCGTCCCCGCCGCGCCGGTCGCCGCCCTGCCGGTCACCCGGGTGGTGCCGGACGCCGTCGTGGAGGGGCCGGTGCCCGAACTCCTCGACGAGGTGCGGGCTCTGCACCACCGCCTGCACACGGGGTCCGGCGCGCACGCCGCCGGCTGACGAGCCGTCCCGCGAGCCGCCCTGCGGCTGCCGACGCCCGGCCGGAAGTGGCGTGTCCCGGCTGCTCGCCGCTGGTCTGAGCGCGCGGCCGGTGTTCCTGCCTCCGGCCGCGGGGGCGCCGCCGTACGCGCCCGGCGCCGCCGCTCACCGCCCGGGGCGGCACCCGGCCGCGGAGGTGTCCCGGGCGGCGGCACCCCTGCGCAGGACGAGGTCGGCCAGCGCGCGCGGCGCCTCCGCCTGGCCGCGGATCCCGGGGAACGCGTTGATGTCCACGATCAGCGGGCCCCCGTCGCCGTCGACGAGGTCGAGTCCGTACACCTCCAGGCCGAAGGCCGCGCCCGTCCGCAGCGCGAGGTCGTACCAGGCGCGCGGCACGTCGCCGGGGGCGAGGGGCTCGGCCGGCTCGCGGCCCGCCGGTCCCGCGGGGTCGTCCCCGGCCAGTTCCGAGCGGCGCAGCCCGGCGAAGAGCCGCCCGGAGATCACCCAGAGCTTGCGGTCCCAGCCGTCGTTCGCCGCGAACGGCTGCACCACGACCGGTTCGGAGCCCCATGTGCCGCACAGCGCCCGGATCTGCCGGGCGTCGTCGACCCGGGCGACGAGGTCGCCGCGCCTGCTGTACCGGCTCTTGACGACCACCGGGTACCTCGGTTGCAGCGCGGCCAGCTCCCGCAGCGCGCCCACCGTCCGGCTCGGCGCGAACGGCAATCCGGCCCGGTGGGCGAGCTCCGCCATCCGCGTCCGGTCCTGGCAGCGCGCGGTCGCCGCGGCGGAGTTCAGCACCACCGCACCGTGCCGCTCCAGGGCGTGGGCCAGGGCGAGTGCCCGCGGGGTGCGGGCCTTGAGCAGGCAGACGTCCGCGAGGGGGCGTTCCGGCCCGGCCGGCTGCGGAGCGGCGTCCGCAGCCGACGGATCGATCACCTCCACCAGGTGGTCGGGACGCAGCAGGGCCGTGGCGGCGGCCAGCAGCGGATGGTCGGGCCGCGGGGTGATCAGGACGACCCTCACCGCAGGTCACCGACCGCGGCGACCTGCGAAGCGGCCGGTTCCGGGCCGAACGTCCCCCCGGGCGGCGTCGGCAGCACCGCCTGCGGGGGCCCGGCGCTCCCCTCGTGCGCCAGGGCGAGGATCGCCCGCGCCACCCGCGCCGTCGCGTCGGGCACCTGCCGGAAACTCGGGAAGTCGTTCACGTCGACGACGACCGGGCCCTCGGGGCCGAGCAGCACGTCCACGCCGTACAGGTCGAGTCCGTACACGCTTCCCGTCTCGGCGGCGAGAGCGGCCACCTCCGCGCTCAGCGGCACCTGCTGCTCGGTTACCGACAGCTCGGGGTGCAGCGGTGAACAGCGCTGGGTGGCGAACATCTCTCCGCCGACGCAGTACACCTTCAGGTCCGTACCGGAGTTGGGCACATACGGCTGGGCGATCAGCAGCCCCTCACCGGCCAGCTCGTCGCACAGCGGCGGCAGCAGATCGGGCGAGGCCACCAGCCGGACGGCACGGCCCGCGCTCCCGTCGGCGGGTTTGACCACCAGGGGGAAATCGGAAGCGGGGATCTCCCCCAGCGATTCCGGCCGTGCCACCGCGTAGGTGACCGGTACCGGCAGTCCGCGGCTGCGGCCCACCGCCGCGGCGAGGGCCTTGTCCCGGACACCGCGGACCGCACGCGCGTCGTTGACCGTGGTGAGCCCCACCGCGGCGGCGGCCTCCAGCAGCGTCAGCCCGGGGCCGTGCGGCACGGTCTTGAGGACCCAGGCGTCGTGGCTGCCGGCCCGGATGTCCTCCGAGACCCGGATCAGCGAGACGCCCGGCCGCAGCACGTCCACACAGTGGCCCCAGGCCCTGAGCCGGCGGATGACCGCCGTCGGCATTCCGTCCTCCCGGTACCGCTCCTCGACCAGGAAACAGAGCCTCATGAGCTTTCGCCGCCCCTCTGCGCAACTCCGGATGCCGGAAGAACCGTCCGGCGTCCTGCTGACCATCCAACTGCATGATCCGCCCCGCCTTCTGGCGGCCCGTCACCGCCCCGGGAGCTGCGCCGCGGGCTGCTGCCGCCCGCGGTGGCGGCTGCCGGGGAACGCCGGGGTGACCGACCGTGGTCTCCCGGCCGTGCGGGGCCCGCCTGCCGTGCGCGCGCCTCAGGCGCCGCCTGCCGCCGCCCACCGGCGGCTCCAGTCGCCGAGCGGGCGGAGGGCGCCGACGAGTTCCTCGCCGAGCGGTGTCAAGTGGTATCCGTCATCCCGCGGGGTGACCAGCCGGGCCTGGGCCAGTTCCTCCAGCCGGGTGCTCAGCACGCTGGAGGACATCCGCTCGCACCGGCGCTGGAGCTCCCGGAATCCGGCCGGGCCCTGGCTGAGCTCCCAGACGATCCGCATGGTCCAGCGGCGTCCGAGCAGATCGAGGGCGGCCATGATCGGGCGGCCCGACGCGGATCCGCGGACCGGTGTACCGGGCCGGGGTGTTGCGGCTCCCGTGTCCACTCCTGGCTCCCTTCCCTTGTGCTTCGGCTGTCGAAGCAGGATAGTGGTTCGAAATTCGAAGCAGGGAGGCGCTGTGCCGCGTATCGAACCGCTCACTCCTCCGTACCCCGCCGACATCGCCGGGGCACTGGATCGCTGGATGCCCCCGGGAGTGCCGCACGAGCCCCTCGCGCTCTTCCGGGTGCTGCACCGCAACCCCGCGCTCGCCTCCCGGATGTTCGCGCTGGGCGCCGGTCTGCTCGGCCACGGCTCACTGCACGCCGTCGACCGGGAGCTCGTCATCGCGCGGGTGACGGCACGTGCGGACTGCGCCTACGAATGGGGTGTGCACGCCGCGACCCTCGCCCGGCAGGCCGGACTCGGCCCCGAGCAGTTGCGTGCCAGCGCCGCCCCCGGTGCGGCAACCGATCCGGTCTTCACGCCCCGGCAGGCGGCGCTGATGGGCGCGGTCGACGAACTGCACGAGACCGCACGGTTGTCCGACCCCGCCTGGACCGCGCTGCGGGCCCACTACATGGACGCGCAACTGCTGGAACTCCTCGTGCTGATCGGCTGGTACCGGACCATCAGCTGCCTGGCCAACGGGCTGCTGCTGGAGGACGAGCCCTGGGCGCAGCCGTTCCCCTCCCGGTGAGCCGCCGTATCTCGGGGGCTGCGGCCGGGCACCATTGGGCGCGCCTCCTGAGACGGCTCCCGCGCCCGCAGCGGCCCCGGTCGCGTTCCCGAGGTAGCCGCAATTCCACCCTTCCTTTTCCCGGAGCCCTGTCAGGGTCCTGCGCACATTCCATGCGGCGCGCGGCGGAGGAGACCGGAAGCAGATGGAGAAGAAACGTCGAATCGCATCGGTCACCGGCTCTTCCTCCGGGATCGGCGCTGCCGTGGCCCGCCGTCTGACGGAAAGCGGGATGCGTGTCGTCAATTCGAGCAGCTCGACCGGGGCCGGTGAGAAGCTTGCCGAAGAACTGCCCGGTGCCGGCTACATACGTGCGGACGTCGCGCGGCCCCGCGGGAGGGGAGGCGGACTTCGTCCGGCCGCCCGGAAGCGCACGCTCAGGCCGGGGGGCCGCCCTGGGGCGTGGGCTCCCGGGCGGGCTTTGCGGGCGGTGCGCTACCCGTCGCGCTGATCAGCCGCACTCCGCGCACGGACGGCAGGCAGAGGACGAAGGCATTGGCGGCCACCTGCCAGCAGACCCCGACGGCCAGCACTGTCGAGATGCTCGTACGCTCCGCCAGTGGTCCGGCCAGTGCAAGGCCGAGCGGGCCGATGGAGTAGGCACCGAACGACACGTACGACATCACCCGGGAGAGCGCCTCACGCGGCACGTACTGCTGAATGGTCGTCATCCACAGGGCGTTGAAGACCGAGTTGGCCACCCCCGCGCACAGCGCACCGGCGCACACCACGCCGAGCGGCGCCCCGGCGGCCAGTGCGGCGGAGGGGGCCGCCCACAGCACCGTGACCAGGGTGGTGACCAGTAGCGGTCGCGAGGGCCGCCGGCCGAGCAGGAGCAGCCCGCCGAGGACGGAGCCGAGGCCGTAGACCGCCACGATCGCGCCCCACGAGCCGGCTCCGGTGTAGCTCTCGTCCGCGGCGGCCGGTCCGAGCACCAGATACGGCGCCCAGACCACGAAGTTGAACATGGTGAACTGCAGCGTCACCGTCCACAGCCACCGGTGCGCGGTGAACACCCCCCAGCCGTCGCGCAGCTCGCGCAGCACGCCGGTGCCGACGACCGCCGCCCGCGACGGAGGGACGTGCAGCCGCATCAGGAACAGGGCGCACAGGGCGTAGGTTCCGGCGTCCACCATCAGCACCGTGGCGGGGGAGGCCAGCGTCACCAGTATCCCCGCGAGTGCGGGGCCCGCCACGCCGGCCACCGAGTTGCCCAGACCGATCATGGTGTTGGCGTCCGGCAACCGCGCGGGGGAGACCACGTGCGGCACCAGTCCGTCGAAGGAGGGCTTGAAGAAGGCTTCGCCGACGCCGCCGAGCGCGGCCAGCAGGAGGAGTTGCCACAGCCGGACCGAGCCGGTCAGGAGCAGGACTGCCAACGCACCCTGGGTCAATGCGCGCAGCCAGTCGGAGCACAGCATGATCAGGCGGCGGGGCAGCCGGTCGCCGAGGACTCCTCCGCCCAGCAGGAGGGCGACGAGCGGCACGATGCGCGCCGCCATCACGAAGCTGAGGTCGGAGAGCGAGCCGGTGGCCTCCAGGACGGCGAACGCGAGCGCGACCGTCGCCATGGCGGTGCCGAGCATCGAGGTGGTGTAACCAATGAAGAAGATGCGGAAATTCCGTTCCCGCAGGACAGCCAGATGCCGTAATGCCTGGCGAAGGGAGTGCCGCGGGCGGCTCGCCATGTGTCCGGTCGCTCCTTCGGTGCTGGGTCCGGATCGGGAATTCTTGTACCACGCCGCTCGGTTCCGCCGCGACAGCAGACCGGGTCGTCGACTGCCTCGGCCCGGGGAGCATCGGAGGTTTCCGGACCGGGCGCGCTGCGCCCGGAAGCGCAGCAGCCTGTTCCCAGTTCGACCGGTGCGATGGCCGGGCACGGTTTCCGATCACGGCCTCGTCCCGCACATGTCAGGAGTCAGACGGTGACAGGTCCGTGCGGCTGCGGTTCTCTGATGCAGCTCCGATCCGGAACGTTTCCGAGGAACAGTGCCGGGCAGTTCGGGATTCCGAACCTGCTCTGTTCCACGTCTTTCGGCTTGCTTCTCCGCTCTGCTTTCTCCGGAGACGGAGCGGACATCTCACAAGGATCGAGCCCGCGAATTCCGCGGGCGTGGAGATGTGGAATGGTTCCCGCACAGCAGGCTCCCGCCTCGGCCACGAGTTCGGCTTCGAGGACGGCGGTATCGGCACCGTCCACTCCAGGCTCACCGCTCCGCTCCCCGCCGCGCTGTGCGGACCCGCCCGCCCTCCTGGGCCGGAGGACGGGGCATCGTGCTGAGCGGTGCCCGGCGCGGGGTAGCGGCTGCCGGGTGCGGCGCCGGACCGGCGACGGGTGCGGCACCCGCGTCCACCGGCACCGCGGCCTGCGCGTTGCCCGATGCCCGCAGGCCGGGGCTCAGCCGTCCAGCCAGTCGCCGGCGACCGCGGACGGTGCGTAGCCCTGGGCGTTCCACAGGAAGTGCGGATGGGCGCAGCCGAACATGTAGGAGAGCAGGGCCGTGTCCTCCTTGCAGGCGGGCGGCCGGTGCAGGGTGTGGAACAGATCCGCACCCACCTCCCCGGAGTCCGTCTGGACCGCGCGGGCACCCCGGCCGCCGGCCAGACACGCCCGGACCCCGGCGACGTAGGTGCGGCGCAGGATCTCCCAGACCGAACCGACGTTGCCGCGCCACTCCCCGTGCAGCGCCTCGAAGGCGGCCAGTTCACGGTCGAAGAGCCGCCAGACCGCGGGCTGCTCCCGGCGGCAGCGCGCCGAGAGCGCGGCCGCCGCGGCACCGAGGTGCTCCACCAGCGGGATGTCGCCGACCTCCAGTGCCACCCCCTCGGTCAGCAGGCCGGTGCAGGCGTTCGGCTCGATGCCGCACAGGAGACAGTCCTCCCGTGCGGGAAGGCCGTCGGTGATCCCGTCGAACCACAGGGCGTGCCGGCCCGTCAGCCCTTCCCAGACGACGGTGGTGTTCATCAGCCAGGAGTTCCAGCGCAGCTCGTGGGACTCCGGAAGGCACCCGTACTTGAGGAGTGCGAGGACGCAGGCGCCGTACAGCGCCTTGTCGTGGGTGGACATGGAGCTCAGCCAGAAGTTGCTGGCCTCGCCGGTGACCGCGTCGGCGCGTACGTCGGTCATGTCGTTGAGCACCCGGCACAGGACCAGCGCCGCCAGATGCTCCTCCTGCCACAGCTCCTCGTCCGGCGAGACGTGCCAGAACAGGCAGTCCATGAGCTGGAGCAGGGAGTAGGAGGGTTTGTCGAGCGGCGTGCGCTGGGGGAGCGCGACCGTGCCCGCCACATGCCGGTCGAGCCAGTGCTCGTCGACCGACCGCTTGTGGGCGGCGTAGAGCCCGCACAGCAGAGCGCGTGCCCCGTTGCTCGTGCGGTCCCGTGCGAGCCCCCGCCGCACGCGCCGGGCGCTCTCGGACACCTCGATCGCCGCCTCGACCCGCTTGTACTCGTGGAGCACCAGGATGTCGTCCTGGTGCCGGAAGCGGAGGCCGAGGTCCCGTTCGGAGTCGTTCATCTTCCGGGTCCACACCCAGCCGCCGGTCAGCACGCTGTCGAGTTCCCTCCGCTCGGGCCAGGTCTTGACCCTCAGCGGCCGTCCGTCGCTCCTGCGCCAGTCGTAGTCCTCCAGCCCGCGGGGGAGCGGCTCGGGCAACTGGGCGCAGAGGGCACAGCTGCACGCGCCGTCGTCGGCCGGTGCCTGCGGGCCCGCGGCGCGTTCGTGCCAGGCGCCCTCCAGTAACGCGCACGAGAGCCGGCACAGGGCGACGCCGGTCTCCATCCCCGGGAAGTCCTCCTGCACGACGGCGAGGCCCGCCTCCAGCCGGCGCAGGCGCTCCGCCCCGTGCTCGTCGAGGGCGGTGAATTCCCGGGGCGGTCGGCGCAACGCGCCTTCCACGGAGAAGGTGGTGCGGCGCCGCTCTTCCCGGTGGACCGCCGTGTCGCGACGCGCGATGCCGGCTTTTTCGCGTTGCTTGAAATCGGCTGTAGAACTCTTGATCACATTCTTGATCATGTTTGCCAGTTCGCCACTGGTCGCGCTTCGTTCCATCGGTGAATCCCTCCTGCTCGTGGGTTCGCCCACGGTGGTGCTGTGCGCATGACAAGCGCACGGATGCGGTGGCTCGGTGCCCTCCTCGGGCGAGGGTGCCGGTCCGGACGTTCGCCGATGACCTGTCCGAAGCAGGTCGGCAGGCAGCAGAGCCCTTCCGGCCGCGGGTTCCGTGGGGTGGGCCGCGCGGCCGGCGGGACGCCCTGCCGGTACCAGGAGAGTCTCCCCATAATCGTCGGATGCATCCGGGGTGTGTACGCGGTATGTGCCTGGCTCATGTGACTGGTCCAGGACGGTCAAAGTAGACCAGAAAAAGAACTCCTACGTGAGTAGATGTTCAAGAATCATCAACAAGTTGCCGTGGAGAACTGTTCGAACAATCCCGGCCGTTCCGCTGGTGACTGCGGGTGGCATATGACACCCGCAGCGCGCGAGGCGAAGAGCTCCCGCCTGTCCCCGCCCGCAGGTCGGAGCGGATCGCCCGTCGGCCACCGCGGCATTCCGGGGCCGGGACCGCCCCCGCCGAAGGCAACCGGATTTCACCCAGGGCTGTTCGAACGCAAATCCGGGATGTATGGCGGAACATGGCATCTCCTGCGGGGCGGCCCCGCACCTGGCTAAACTCCCCGACTCCCGGCGGGTTGGCGCGCTCCCGGAGCTGCGGCCTGCCGTCACACCGCTTCAGGAGCACTTTTCGAAAGGAAGTGGAAGTGTCGGCGGACCACTCGGTGAGGGCCGCCTCCGGTCATGGACCCGGCCGCACGAAGAGCGATTCCGACCCGCCCCGTCCGAGCAATTGGTTGAGGACCCAGATGGAACTTGCCACGACCCCACCCGCAGCCCGGCTGCCCGCTGCCTGGTACGCGTGGTGGGCACTTCCCGTAGCGATATGCGTGGCCACGGCCGTCGCGGTGGTCGCGGGGTCGGCCGGGGCACAGCCGGCGGTCCTCATCGCCGGAGCGGTGGCCACCGCGGCCACCGCCGTGTGCGTCGAGCGCCTGCTGAACTGCGAACGCCGGTTCCGCCACGCGATCGGCAGCCACCGGGACCAGGCCATGCGGGACAAGGAGCAGTGGGAGCGGTGGCTGGCCTCGGTCGAGGAGAAGTACGCCACCGAACTGTCGGGCCTGCAGGCCCGGCTGACCGACGTCACGGAGCGGCACCGGGTGCAGCTGCTGCGGCTGCCGGAGGAGTTCCTGCCCGCCGCCATCGACGCGCTGCGCCGGGGCGAGGCGATGGACGACCTGCTGCGGCCGCTGGCCGAGGATCCCGAGGTGCCCGAGGAGTTCCGCGGCACCTTCCGGAAGATCCTGCGGTCCGCCATGATCGCCATCGAGGAGGAGTTCGACCGCAGCACCTCGGCCCGCCAGTCGGTGGTCAGCATCGGCAGCCGGATGCAGGTCTACACCAGCAAGATCCGGGCCCAGCTGCACGAGATGCAGGGCGTGCACGGCAACCTGCCGACCGTGGCGCGCGACCTGATGCAGCTCGACCAGGAGATCGGCCCGGCCGACTGCCTGGCCGCCAGCATCGTCGTGCTGGGAGGAGCGGACCGGCCGGGCAGGCAGTGGCAGACCCACCAGCCGCTGATCAGCGTGGCCCGGGGCGGCATGGCGCGCATCAAGGAGTACAAGCGCGTGCAGTTGCGCAGCCTCCCCGAGCTGGGCGTGGACGGCAGCCTGGTCGACCATCTCACGCTGATCCTCGCCCACCTGATGGACAACGCGACGCGGTACTCGCCCCCGGCCGAGACGGTGATCGTCTCCGGCCGGGAGGTCCCCAACGGGCTGGGCATCGAGATCCAGGACGCCGGGACCGGGCTCAAGGAGGAGAAGCGGCGCCAGGCGCTGCGGCTGCTGGACGGGGTCGCCGTCGGCTCGGGTCCGGGCGGACTGGCCGAGGACGCCCAGCTGGGCCTGCGGGTCGTGGGCAACCTCGCGCGCAAGTACGGCATCACGGTCACCTTCGACCACTCGCCGTGGCTCGGCACCGCCGTCGTCGTCGTGGTGCCGCACAAGTACTTCAAGCCCCTCGACCAGCCCCGCTACCCCGACCCGTCCTCGGTGCGGGCCGCCATCCCCCGGCGGCGGCCCGATCCGGTCCCGGTGAGCCCGCCGGCGGACGAGGTGCCGGACGAGGAGCCGCCGCCGGGCGGCACCACGCCGGGCGGTCTGCCCAAACGGAGCAAGCAGTCCGCCGACGGACCCGGCGTCCGGCACGGCATGCGCGCCCCGGCCGCCGAGGACCCCGGCGTACCGCCGGAGGAGTCGTTCGCCGGGCTGGCCGCCTTCGTCTCCGGCAGCGGCCCCTCCTCCGCCCCCGACCCGCACGACCGCCTCGATGACCGACAAGAGGGTGACTAGCCACATGACGCAGCACCAGACCGACCTGAGCTGGGCGCTCCGCGAACTGGCGGAGAGCATCCAGGAGATCCGCTTCGCGCTGGTGGCCTCTTCCGACGGGAAGGCCATCACCTCCTACGGCGCGGACCCGGACGACGCCGACCGGTTCGCCGCCATCGTCGCGGGCCTGCAGTCGCTGGCCCAGCCGGTCGCCGAGCAGTTCCCCAAGGAGAACGGCCGGCTCCGGCTCGCCGGGATCGAGGTGGACGGCGGGCACCTGTTCGTCGTCCGCGCGGGAACCGAGACATACCTGGGCGTGCTCGCCAGGTCCGGACTCGACCAGGGCCTGCTCGGACACCAGATGAGGGACTGCGCCCGCAGGATGGGGGACCTCCTCGGGACCGTGCCGCGGCAGGGGCAGCCTGGATGACCCAGCCGCGGCAGGGCTCGGGCCCGGGCGGGCTGGAGCGCTACTACGTACTCACCGGGGGCCGCAGCGCCCCCGGGGGAGCGGCGACCCTCGACGTGGCCACCCTGCTCGTCGCCCGCTCCGCGCCGGAGCCCGGGGTCCAGCCCGAGCACGACGCCATCCTCCGCTGGTGCCGCGACCCGCTGTCGGTGGCCGAACTGGGCGCGCATCTGCGGCTGCCCTTCAACATCCTCGCGGTGCTGGTGGCCGATCTGCTGGGCGCAGGCCGGGTGGAAGCCCGTGATCCGATCGCAGGTACGGGCGACCCCGGCCCCGACCTCGCGCTTCTCGAGGAGGTACTCAGTGGACTTCAACGGCTTTGACCAGCCGGCGTTCCCGCAGCGGGCGGACGCGCTGAACCAGGGGAGCCGGTCGGTCAAGGTGATGGTCGCCGGCGGCTTCGGCACGGGGAAGACGACCATGGTCGGCTCGGTGAGCGACATCGTGCCGCTCACCACGGAGGAGACGCTCACGCAGGCCAGCGCCGGAGTCGACGACCTGGTCGGGGTGGCGGACAAGAAGAGCACCACGGTCAGCCTCGACTTCGGCCGGATCAGCCTGAACGAGCAGCTCGTGCTCTACCTGTTCGGCACGCCGGGCCAGGAGCGGTTCTGGTTCCTGTGGAACGGGCTGTTCAAGGGCGCGCTCGGCGCGGTCGTCCTGGTGGACACCCGCCGCCTGCAGTCCAGCTTCCGGGCCATCGAGGAGATGGAGCGCCTGGAGGTCCCGTTCGTCATCGCCGTCAACGTCTTCCCGGACGCCCGCCGCCACCCGGCCGAGGAGGTGCGGGAGGCTCTGGCCGTCTCGTCCGCCACCCCGATCGTCGACTGCGACGCACGCGACCGGGTGTCGAGCCGCGATGTGCTGATCACGCTCATCCGCCACGTCAAGGAACGCTCCGCCGCCGTATTGGAGTCCCGATGAACGCCCAGCCCTCCGACGGTACGCGCCTGGAGGCGCCGCTCCCGCCCGCCGGCTGCCCGGTGGGGCACACCGGTGCGGCGACGCGGCTGTACGCGGCGGAGTCCACGGCCGATCCGTACGCGACCTACTCACGGTTGCGCAAGCAGTACGGGCCGGTGGCGCCGGTCCTGCTGGAGGGGGACGTGCGTGCCTGGCTGGTGCTCGGCTACCGGGAGAACCGGCGGGCGCTGGACAACCCGGGCCAGTTCAGCCGGGACTCGCGACGGTGGCGGGACTGGCAGGAGGGGCGGATCGAGGAGATGTCGCCACTCATCCCGATGCTGGGCTGGCGCCCCGACTGCCTCTCCCAGGACGGGGAGCCCCACCAGCGGCTGCGCGGCGCGGTCACCGACAGCATGGCGACGGTCGCGAACCGCGGGATACGCCGCCACGTCGTGCACTTCGCGCACAAGCAGATCGACGCCTTCGCGCACACCGGCCGCGCCGACCTGGTCCCGCAGTTCTCCGAACATCTGCCGATGCTGGTGCTCACCCGGCTGTTCGGGCTGCCCGAGTCGGACGGGGAGCAGCTGGTGGCGTCCTGCGCCCGGATGATGCGGGGCGGCGACGGCGCCGTCGAGCACAACGAGCGGATCATGCGGGTGCTCGCCGGTCTGACGGCGCACAAGCGGGCCGAGCCCGGGCCCGACTTCGCCACCGGGCTGATCGAGCACCCCGCCTGCCTGGACGACGACGAGGTGCAGAATCACCTCCGCCTCGTCCTCATCGCCGCCCACACCACCACCAGCAATCTGCTGGCCCGGGTGCTGCAGGCGGTGCTCAGCAGCAGTTCCCATCTCGCCGATCTGGTGAGCGGGCAGCTGACCGTCACGGCCCTCGTCGAGGAGACGATGTGGAACGCCCCGCCGCTGGCCGTGCTCCCGGGCCGGTTCGCCACCGCCGACTGCGAACTGGGCGGCCAGCAGGTCGAGGCGGGCGATCTGCTGATCCTCGGACTGGGGCCGGGGAACCTGGACCCGGAGATCCGGCCGCGCACCGGCACGGCGGTCCGCGGCAACCAGGCCCATCTGGCGTTCAGCAGCGGCCCGCACGAGTGTCCGGGGCAGGCCATCGGGCAGGCCATCATCGAGACGGCGGTGGAGGTACTGGTGCACCGGCTGCCCGGTCTGCGGCCCGCCGTCGACCCCGCCGAGCTCACCGACACGGCCTCCACCTGGGAGACCCGGCTGGACCATCTCCCGGTCACCTTTCCTGTGTAGCGCCGGAGCCGGGGCGCCGGTTCGGACGGGTCGGTTCTTTGGTACAGACCTATTGACCTACTGGTCTAGTCCACTTAAGGTCTGCGTCACCTTCATCTGTGGCGGCCTCGCGGAGGCGGCACGTCGCGGGGCCGCCTCCCGGTGCGACACCGACCCCCCAGGAGGAATCAGATGGTGTCCCCCAGACGCGGGAGAACCCCGCTCAGACGCGGGAGAGCCGCGCTCTCCGCGGTCGCGGCCGCGACCGCGGCGCTGCTGCTCGGCGGTCTCACCGCCCCCGCGGCAGCCGCACCGCACGCCGCACCCCCCTCCGGTACCGACTCCGCGTCCGCGCCGGCCGGCGCGGACGAGTCCTGCCGTCCCGACGGCCTCTACTCCACACCGGGCGTCGACGTCCCGTACTGCTCGGTCTACGACGGCAACGGGCGCGAGAAGATGGGCAGCGACCATCAGCGCCGCGTCATCGGCTACTTCAGCAGCTGGCGCACGGGCAAGGACGGCAAGCCGGCGTATCTCGTCGACGACATCCCATGGGACAAGGTCACCCACCTCAACTACGCCTTCGCGCACGTCGGCGGCGACGACCGGATCTCGGTCGGCGCCGACAACGCGGACAACCCGGCCACCGGAATGACCTGGCCCGGCGTCCCGGGAGCCGAGATGGATCCCGCGTACTCCTACAAGGGCCACTTCAACCTGCTCAACAAGTTCAAGAAGCAGCACCCGAACGTGAAGACCATGATCTCCGTCGGCGGTTGGGCGGAGAGCGGCGGCTACCTCGGCGACGACGGGGAGCGGGTGGCCTCGGGCGGGTTCTACAAGATGGCCACGAACTCCGACGGCTCGGTGAACCGCACCGGCATCGAGACGTTCGCCGACTCCGCGGTGGACTTCGTCCGCACCTACGGCTTCAACGGCGTCGACATCGACTACGAGTACGCCACCAGCATGAAGGACGCGGGCAACCCGCTGGACTGGTCGCTGGCCAACCCGCGGCGCGCGGGCCTGGTGAAGGGCTACGACGCGCTGATGAAGACGCTGCGCCAGAAGCTCGACCGGGCCGGGGCCGAGGACGGGCGGCACTACCTGCTCACCGCCGCCGCACCGGCCTCCGGATGGCTGCTGCGCGGCATGGAGACGTACCAGATGCAGAAGTACCTGGACTACGTCAACATCATGTCCTACGACCTGCACGGCGCCTGGAACAAGTACGTCGGTCCGAACGCCTCGCTCTTCGACGACGGGAAGGACGGCGAACTGGCCGCCGCCGGGGTCTACAACACCTCGCAGTACGGCGGCATCGGCTATCTGAACACCGACTGGGCGTACCACTACTTCCGCGGATCGATGCCCGCGGGCCGCATCAACATCGGACTGCCCTACTACACCCGCGGGCACAAGAACGTGCAGGGCGGCACGGACGGGCTCTGGGGCACCGCGCCCTCGTCCGACTGCCCCGCCGGGTCCGGGCTCAGCACATGCGGAGACGGCGCCGTCGGCATCGACAACCTGTGGCACGACAAGGACACGGACGGGGAGGAGTCCCCCGCGGGGTCGAACCCGATGTGGCACGCCAAGAACCTGGAGAAGGGCGTCGTCGGTGACTATGTGACCGACTACGGCTTCCCCGCCGACACCTCCCTGGAGGGCACCTACACCCGGCACTACGACTCGACGCTCGTGGCGCCCTGGCTGTGGAACGAGAAGAAGAAGGTCTTCCTCTCCACCGAGGACGAGCAGTCGGTCGCGGCGAAGGCCGACTACGTGGTGGACCGCGGCCTGGGCGGCACGATGGTCTGGGAACTGGCGGGCGACTACGGCTGGAACGGCGAGAAGGGCCAGTACGAGAGCGGCGACACGCTCACGACCGTCATGTACGACGCGTTCAAGTCCGCCGCCCCGTACGGTGCGCGGCGGGCCGGCACCGACCTGCCCACCGACGCCGTCGACATCGACGTCTCCTTCGGGGACTTCCCGCTGGGCGACTCCAACTACCCCATCAGCCCGAAGCTGACGATCACCAACAACACCGGGAGCACGCTGCCGGGTGGAACCGAGTTCCAGTTCGACTACGGCACCTCCGCCCCGGACAACGCCAAGGACCAGTCCGGCTTCGGCGCGAAGGTGATCAAGAGCGGCCACAGCGGGCCCAACAAGGGCGGACTCGACGGCGACTTCCAGCGGGTCTCACTGAAGGTTCCGGGCTGGCAGTCCGTGCCGCCCGGCGGCTCGATCTCGCTCGACTTCGTCTACTACCTGCCCGTCTCGACCCCGTCCAACTGGACGGTGACCATCGACGGCACGACCTACGGGCTCACCGGGGACCTGAGGCGCGGTACCACCGTGGTGGAACCCGGCTCCGGCGATCCGGGCGATCCCGGGGAGCCCGGCGAGTGCTCCGGCGACGCGTGGGCGGCCTCCACCGTCTACCACGGCGGTGACGTGGTGGCGCACGACGGCCACACCTGGAAGGCCAAGTGGTGGACGCAGGGCGACGAGCCCGGCACAGGCGGGGGAGGAGGCGTCTGGGAGGACCTCGGCTCCTGCTGAGCCGAACGCCGCTCCCGGCCGTCGGCGGCGGACGGCTCCCCGTCCGCCGCCGACGGCGCTCCGGCGCCCGCCGCTGTGCCGGGGCGCCGCCCGGCGGTACGGACCGCCGCGTGGCGAGGGCCCGGGGCCGGGCGCCGAGGTTTCGCACGCCACGTCCTGGTGACCCCGGAAGGCGGCGGACACCCGGCCCGGACACCGGGCGTGTGACGTGGCCCGGCGGCCACGGAGGACCGCGGGAGGCAGCGGACGGCCGCACCCCGCTCTCCGCCGCCGACGGCGGGCCGCGCACCCGCCGTCGGAACGGCCCGCCGGACGCGGAGGAGGTCCGATCCGCCGCGGAAGGAGACCCTGATGTCGCACCACACGCTCCACACCACCGCGGCCTACTCGGTGAAGGGCGACGCTTCCTCGCCGGACGGCGACCGGGTGCACGTGGAAGAGGGCGGAAGGGAACTGCCGGTGGCCGCCCCTCCCGGCCCGCAGGCTGCCCACGACGGGACGGAATGGAGCCCGGAGCAGCTCTACGCCGCCGCGGTGGCGTCCTGCCTGCATCAGACACTGGGCGTGGTCGGCAGCGAGACGGGCGCCGACCTGAGCGGCAGCCGGGTGCGCGCGGAGGTGGCCCTCGGCCACGAAGGCGCGCTGCGCTACTCCTTCACCACCCGCGCCGAGGTCGCGCTCCCGAACGTCGATCCGCGGGCACGGAACGGCCTCGTGCGGGAGGCGATGCGCTCCTGCCCGGTGTCGGCGGAGGTCGAACTCGTCGACCCCTGACATCCGCGCCCCGGCCGGTTGCCGACGGCGCCCCGGCGGCCTCGCCGCCGCACTCGGACGCTCCGTCGCCCGGGCCCCGGGCACGTGTCCGCTCGGCTACGCCTTCGCGCCGCCGGAGGAGCGCAGCATGCCGGGGGAGAGGTCGAAGCTGAGCGCGAGCCCCTTCTCGGCCGCCTCGGCACCGGTGAGCCGGACGCCTTCGGGCAGCTCGTCCTGCAGGCCGACGGTGCGCGGACCGAGCTGGTCGGCGAACCCGTCCATGCCGGGCAGCGAGGTCAGCGTGTCGATCCGCAGCTGCTGACCCATGACGCGCACGCTCTTCGGGGTGATGGTCAGGCCCCCGTCCGGAGAGGCGGAGACCGTGTTCAGCACGGTGACCGGGATCCCGAGACCGCCCACGGGGCCCGAGAGCGTGAGGTGGCTGCCATCCGTGCCGGGCTTCATGTCCCGCACCGGCTCGGGCAGCTGCTCGGCCAGTTCGTCGTAACCCACCGTGACGGTGGCCGACCCCGAGTGCGCGCTGCCGTCGGTGGACACGCCGTGCAGGGCCGCGTCCACGGCGAAGGACGTCCCCTCGCGCCGGACCTCGTCCGCGCTGATGTGCACGGTCCCCACCCGGCCGGTCAGGGTCTTCAACCCGGCCAGCGGGTCCGTGAGCTCGGCGTGCACGCCGCTGGCCGAGTCGCCGAGCTCGGCGCGGACGGCCTCGGTGGCGCGCTGCTGCGCCTCGTGTTCGACGAACGCGTTGGCACCCCCGCCCGCGGCGACGACGGCAGCGAGCGCGGAGACGGTGACGAGAACGGTACGGCGGGTGTTCATGGGGGTGGTACTCCCTGTCTGGGACGCGGCGCCGGGACGGTGGCGCCGGGGCACCGCTCGGGCCCGGGGACAGAGCCTCGACCGGTGCGCGCCGGGCGGGCGCCCGGCGGTACGTGTGGGGGGTGGGGGGGATGGCGGCGGTGGCCGACCGCGTCGTCGGTGTCGGCTTCCGGACCGGGCTGCTGCGGGGGTGCCGATGGCACGGCCCGGCCGGGCGCCGGAGCGCCGGGCCCTCCGGACCGGCGTTTCCGCCAGGTGCCGGCTTCCGGGTCCGCAACGGGTGGCTGCCGGAGCGGTGAGAGCACTTTTGGTGGAGTATGCCATGACATCCCGTCCGCACCGTGCGCCCTGTGGCACACCGCACGGCCCCGCACCGCTGTGCGCCGGGACCCGCACGGAGCGTGGCACGTGTGTCCTCCCGGCCGGTGCTGCCCGTGCCCGTGCCGCGGCGGTTCGGTGCGCGACAGGAGTGTCGGCACCCCGTTCGCGTCCCGCCGCCGCGGGCAAGGTGGAGCGCTCTCCGGCGGCGTGCCGAAGGAGCGGCCTCGGGCGGTGTGTGCCGCGATGCGCTGGGGATGCCGGGTTTGGAACCGCGCGCTAGCTCATTGGGATGGCGCTTGGGGGAGGCTCTCGACGCCGCCGTCGAGCAAAAGCAATGATTTGCGCATCAGTTGCACCTTGCATCGGTATTCCGGTGCATTTCGGTGAAGGAGCAGTGTGCGATGAACATGCGCGGAGCGGTGTGCGCGGTGGCGGCGGCTTTGGCCTTCGTGGGTGCGGGGAGCGCGCAGGCGGCCACCCCGTCGAGTCCGGGAGTCTCGGCCGCGCCGGTCCGGGCGGCCGAACGGGCCGCGGTCGGGCGGGTCATGAGCGACCACATCATCCGGCCGCGGGCGACCATCTGCAAGAACCAGGCGTGGACCTCGGGCAACGGCCGGGCCGTTCTGCGGATGCAGCAGGACGGCAACTTCGTCCTGTACAAGGACGGCCGTGCCGTCTGGCAGGCGCCGCACACCTGGAGCCGCGGCAACTGCGCCGTCTTCCAGGAGGACGGCAACTTCGTCGTCTACGACAGCGCCGGAAAGCCGGTCTGGGCGGCCGGCACCTGGCACAAGGGCGCCTACCTCGCCATCCAGGACGACGGCAACGTCGTCGTCTACAACAGCGCCCGGCGGCCGGTCTGGGCGACCAACACCGGCGACTGACGCCGTCGCCCGGCCGTTCCCCGCGGTGCGCGGGGAACGGCCGGGGCCCGTAGCGCGCCCGGCGCCCGCCTCACCTGGCCGGTTCGTCCGCCGGCTCGTCGGGTGCCGCCGACGG
>NZ_ALAP01000103.1 GCF_000280905.1 Streptomyces sp. AA1529
CTACGGCGGTCTCGTGGAGGTCGTCGACGCGGCGGAGTTCGAGTCCGTCCGGGCCCGCCATCCCGAACTGGAGCGTCACGCAGGTGCGGCGGACCTGCTCGTCCTCAACAAGGCCGACCGGGTGACCGGCGACCAGCGCGAAGCTCTCCGCACCCAGTTGCACCGCCTCAGCCCCGGCACGCCCGTGGTGCCCGCCTCCTTCGGCCGCGTCGATCCGTCGCTGCTGTTCGACCGGGTGCGGCGGGAACGGCCGCCTGTCGAACAGCTCTCGTTCGACTCGCTGCTGTACGGCACCGATGACGACGACGGGTGCTCCGATGAGGGGCACGGACACGAGCATCCCGCCGCGGGGCGCCTGTGCGAGGCCGGCGGCGGTCACCAGGGTCATCTGCACGACCTCTACGAGTCGGTGGAGTTCGCCTCGGAGCGGGCGCTGGATCCGCGCCGCTTCCTGGAGTTCCTGGACACCAGGCCCGTCGGCCTGTACCGGATCAAGGGCTATGTGGACTTCGGCGCGGCGGATCCCGACCACCGCTACGAGGTGCACGCGGTGGGCGGCTTCCTCCGCTTCGCCCCCGAGCCCGGGCCGCGGTCCGGGCAGCGTGGGACGGAACTGGTGCTGATCGGCTCCGGTGTGGACGGCGCGGCGCTGCTCCGCGGTCTCCACGCCTGCACCGCCGGCCCCGAAGCCCCGGACGAACAGGCCCTGTGGGGAGTGCTCCGCTTCGTCGACCGCGCCCCGGAGGACGACGGCGGGTACGAAGGCGACGAGCGCCCGTACGCCGCGCCCGACCCGTACGGCCTGTACGGCGAGTACGAGTCCGACCCGTACGACGAGCCCGGCGCCGTCCAGGAGTTCGCCGGGTAGCCGGTGTCCCCGCGGACGCGGCCGCGAACTGCCCGAACAGGGACGACCGGCTCCCCCCGGGCGCCGCTGCCGTGTCCCGTCCCCGCACCCGGGCGGACACCGTCGACCGATCGGGTACGGGGACACGGCCAAGGCCTTCGCCGACCTCACCGACCCCTGGAGGCACGAGGCCGTGCCGCCGGATGCCCGACCCGGCGGCCCTCCATTTCGGGGTGCTGCCATGGCCGCATGGCGGCCGCTGGTGCGGTCAGGCGTCGCCGGTGTCGGCCGCCGCCTCGCCGAGCATGGCGAGGGTCAGCACGTTGCCGGAGATGCCCCAGCCGCCGTCGGCGACCTCTTCGACCAGCACCATGGTGTTGTTGCGGGCGCGCTCGCCGTACAGCTCGACGTACAGCTCGGTGGTGCGGGTGACGATCTCCTCCTTCTGCTTCGGGGTGAGGGTCTTCTCGGGGACCTTGAAGTTCGCGAAGGGCATGGCTGGTCGTTCCTCTTCTCGGTGGGGCGTCACAGGGATGTGCCTGCGGTGAGCAGGCTGTCCAGTCCGGTGCGGTGGAAGAAGCCGGCGCGGTTGCGGTCGGCGGCCGCGGAGAGCACTTCGCTGCCGTCCCGGCTGGAGGCTGTGCGGGTGCGCGGGTGCGCGGGTGCGCGGGTGCGCGGGTGTGCGGGTGTGCGGGTGTGCGGGTGCGTGGGTGCGCGGGGGCCGGGTGCCCGGCTCAGACGATGCCGCCGTTGGCGCGGAGGACCTGTCCGTTGATCCAGTGGCCGGCCGGTGCGGCCAGGAACGCCACGACCTCGGCGATGTCGGCCGGAGTGCCGAGGCGCTCCAGCGGGGGCTGGGCGGCCAGGCGGGCGACGGTCTCCTCGTCCTTCCCGTCCAGGAACAGGTCGGTGGCCGTGGGGCCGGGCGCGACGGTGTTGGCGGTGATGTCCCGGCCCCGCAGCTCCCGGGCCAGGATCAGCGTCAGCGCCTCGACCGCGCCCTTGCCGGCGGCGTACGCGCCGTAGCCCGGGAAGGCGAGCCCCACCACGGACGTCGAGAACGTCACGATCGCACCGCCGGGGCGCACCCGGCGGGCGGCCTGCTGGACGACGACGAACGTGCCGCGGATGTTGGTGCGGTGCAGGTCGTCCAGGTCGGCCAGGTCCAGCTCGGCGATCGGTGCCAGGTGCATCCGCCCGGCCGCGTGCACGACGACGTCGACCCCGCCGAACTCTGCTTCGGCCGTGTCGAACAGGGCTGCGACCGCGTGTTCGTCGGCGACGTCGGCGCGTACCGCAGTCGCCCGGCCACCACTGGTGACGGCCTCCCGCACGGCTGCCTCGGCCTCGTTCCGGTTGCCGGCGTAGCCGACCACGACGGCGTATCCGTCGGCGGCCAGTCGGCTGACGGTCCGGCGGCCGATGCCGCGCGAGCCGCCGGTGACGATCGCGACACGGGGTGAGTCGGAGGGCTGGGCCGAGGCAGCGGTCCCGTCGAGGGCGGTGGGGGCAGGCATGGCTGACTCCTGTGGTGGTCGGGGGCGGGCCGCGGCCTTGCCGTTGCCCTGCTGGGTCCTCCACGATCGGCCGGTCGCCCGGCCCTGACCAGGGCTGCGTCTACCCAGGGGATGCCACCCCCTGGCTGCGCTCCGGCGTACGAGCGACGATGGAGGGGTGAACCTCCCTGAACTCGGCGCCTTCCTCAGGACACGCCGCGACCGCATCCGTCCCGCCGAGGTCGGTCTGCCCCAGGGCCCGCGGCGGCGCGTCCCCGGGCTGCGCCGCGAGGAAGTCGCTCAGCTGGCGGGACTGTCAGCCGACTACTACACCGAGCTGGAACGCGGCAGCACGAAGAACGGGGCGCAGCCGTCCGCCCAGACCCTGGCCGCCCTCGCCCGAGCCCTGCGCCTGAACGGCGACGAGCGCGACCACCTGTTCCACCTGGCCGAACGGCCGGTCCCGCCGTCGCTGCACGGACCATCGGCACATGTGCAGCCCGCGCTCCTCGGACTCCTGGACCGGCTGTCCAACACGCCCGCACGCGTCATCACCGACCTGCACGAAACCCTGGTGGAGAACGACCTGGCCTCGACCCTGCTCGGTGAGTCCCCGGCACGGCGCGGTCCGTCGGCGAGCTTCGTGTACCGCTGGTTCACCGACCCGCAGGCGCGCGACATCTACCCGCCCGCGGACCATCCGCAGCACTCCCGGGCGTTCGTGGCCGACCTCCAGGCAGCGGCCGCCCGGCGCGGCCGGGACCCGCAGGTCACGAAGATGGTCGCCGTGCTCCGCCGCCGCAGCCAGGAGTTCGCGGCCCTCTGGGACACCCACGACGTCGCGGTGCGCCGCATGGACCACAAGAGGATCGTCCACCCCATGCTCGGCGTCATCGAACTCGACTGCTACAACCTCCTCAGCGAGGACGGACGCCAGCGCCTGCTGTGGTTCACCGCTCCGCCCGGAAGCCGGGGAGCCGAGCAGCTGGAACTGCTGTCCGTGGTGGGAACCCAGGAGCTGAGTGTCACGGAGGGCAGGGCACCGGAGAGGCTGTCCACGGCGGAACCCGGAGGGCGCTGACCCGCCCCGCAGGGGGAAGGCCGCCCTCCCGGACCGGCGCGTGGCCCGGAACGGGCACCGCGGACGCCGGAGGACGGACGGTGCCGCGCTGACCGGCGAACGGGCCTGCGAAGGCGCGCCGCGGCCGTGCAAGACCGCGGGGCCCGGGGCCGGTGCCGGTGGCTGCGCCACTCGCCTCCGGCCCCGGGCCCCGATGTGTCTCCGCCGGTCCCGGGCATCGAGCTCCCCGGGGCCGTACCGCCGGACGTTCTGCTACACGGGCCCGGCCACCGCGGCGACCGACTTCTTCAGCGGCAGCCCCGAACCGTCCCTGCGGGGGTCGGGCTCGGGCAGTTCGGCGGGGGCGCCGCTCTTGGTCGCCGCCAGCGCGGGTGTGGTGCCGGCCCAGGCCATCCGCAGCCGGTCCTCGCCCTTGAGGAAGCGCTGGCAGCGCACGCCGCCCGTCGCGCGCCCCTTGCGCGGGTACTGGTCGAACAGGGTGAGCTTCGCCGTGCTCAACGAGTCGTCGAGGGTGCCCTCCGTACCGGCGGCCGTGAACACCGCCGCCTCGGAGGCCGGGTCGACGGCGCCGAAGAAGAGCACCTGCACGTCCTGGGCGAGCTTGATGCCCGCGACCCCGCCCGCGGGGCGGCCCTGCGGCCGCACCTGGCCGGCCTGGAAGCGCAGCAGTTGCGCGTCGTCGGTGATGAAGACCAGGTCCTCCTCACCGGTGCGCAGTTCGACGCCTCCGACGATGCGGTCGCCTTCCTTGAGGGTGATGACCTCCAGTTCGCCGCGGTTGCCCGGATAGTCGGGGACCACGCGTTTGACGATGCCCTGCTGGGTGCCGATCGCCAGTCCGGGCGAGGACTCGTCCAGCGTCGTCAGGCAGATCAGTGTCTCGTCGGACTCCAGGCTGAGGAACTCCGAGATCTGCGCCCCGCCCGCCAGGTTGGGCGAGGTGGTCGACTCCGGGAGCTGGGGCAGGTCCACCACCTGGAGCCGCAGCAGGCGGCCGGTCGAGGTCACGGCGCCGACCTCGCCGCGGGTGGTGGCGGGCACGGCGGAGACGATCACGTCGTGCTTGACACGCTTGGGGGCCCGGTCGAACTCGGCTCCGCCGTTGGCCGTGCGGGCGAGCAGGCCGGTGGAGGAGAGCAGCACCCGGCAGGGGTCGTCGGCGACCTCCAGGGGAACGGAGACGACGGGAGCCTCGGCGGAGTCCAGCAGCTCGGTGCGGCGCGGCGTGCTGTACTTCTTCGCGATGCCGGAGAGCTCCGAGGAGACGAGCTTGCGCAGCTCCGCGTCCGAGTCCAGGATGCGCGTCAACTGCTCGATCTCGCCCTTGAGCCGGTCCCGCTCGTCCTCCAGCTCGATCCGGTCGAACTTGGTCAGCCGGCGCAGCGGAGTGTCCAGGATGTACTGGGTCTGGATCTCGCTGAGGCCGAACCGGGAGATGAGCGAGGCCTTCGCCTCGGCGGCGTTCTCACTCGACCGGATGATTCTGATGACCTCGTCGATGTCGACGAGCGCCACCAGCAGGCCCTCCACCAGGTGCAGCCGGTCGCGCCGCTTGCCGCGCCGGAACTCGCTGCGCCGGCGCACCACGGAGAAGCGGTGGTCGACATAGACCTCCAGCAACTCCTTGAGGCCGAGGGTGAGAGGCTGGCCGTCGACCAGCGCGACGTTGTTGATGCCGAAGGACTCCTCCATCGGCGTCAGCTTGTAGAGCTGGGAGAGGACGGCCTCCGGGTTGAAGCCGTTCTTGACCTCGATGACCAGCCGCAGCCCGTGCTCGCGGTCGGTGAGGTCCTTGACGTCCGCGATGCCTTGCAGCTTCTTCGCGTTGACCAGGTCCTTGATCTTCGAGATGACCTTCTCGGGACCGACGGCGAACGGCAGTTCGGTGACCACGATGCCCTTGCGCCGGGCGGTGACCTGTTCGATCGACACCGTCGCGCGGATCTTGAAGGTGCCGCGTCCGGAGACGTAGGCGTCCTTGATGCCCTCCCGGCCGACGATCTTGCCGCCGGTCGGCAGATCGGGGCCGGGGATGAAGCCCATCAGGGTCTCCAGGTCGGCACCCGGATGCTTGATCAGATGCCGGGCCGCCGCGACGACCTCGCCCAGGTTGTGCGGGGGCATGTTCGTCGCCATCCCGACCGCGATCCCCGAGGAGCCGTTGACCAGCAGGTTGGGGTAGGCGGCCGGCAGCGTGACGGGCTCTTCCTCGCTGCCGTCGTAGTTGGCGCCGAAGTCGACGGTCTCCTCGTCGATCGACTCGACCATCAGCCCGGCGGCGGGCGCGGAACGGCACTCGGTGTACCGCATCGCCGCCGGCGGATCGTCGTTGCCCAGCGACCCGAAGTTCCCGTGACCGTCGACGAGCGGCAGGCGCATCGAGAAGTCCTGCGCCATGCGCACGAGCGCGTCGTAGATGGGGGAGTCGCCGTGCGGGTGGAGCTTTCCCATCACCTCGCCCACCACACGCGCGCACTTCACGTACGACCTGTCGGGGCGCAGCCCCATCTCGTGCATCTGGTACAGGATCCGGCGCTGCACGGGCTTCATCCCGTCGCGGGCGTCGGGGAGCGCGCGCGAGTAGATGACCGAATACGCATACTCCAGGTAGGAGCCCTGCATCTCGTCGACGACGTCGATGTCGACGATGCGCTCCTCGAAGTCCTCTCCCGGCTCCGGTGCCGGTGTACGGCTTTTACTGCGGCGGGCCATCGCGGCTGCGGCTCCTTCGGCTTCGTGCTGTCGCTCTTGTGCTGTCGACTGTGACTGGTAAGGGCCCTGCGGTCGGCCGACCGGACGGGTCCCGGCCGACCATTGTGGACCGCCGCACTGACAGGGCGGTCGCTCGGTAGACCGTACGGGAACTTCGCACCTTGTCGGCGTGGTTGCATACAGTGACAGGGCCGCCGGTCGCGTGAGACGCGCGGCGGCGGCAGTTCCCGGCGTCGGGCCGGGACATCCCGCGAGCGAAGGGACTCCACGCCCATGGGTCACACGGCCACGCCCCCGCCGGCCACCGGTGGGCTGACAGCGACGGAGCACCGGCTGGCCAACGGCCTGCGGGTGGTGCTCTCCGAGGATCATCTGACCCCCGTCGCCGCTGTCTGCCTCTGGTACGACGTCGGTTCCCGCCACGAGGCCGAGGGCCGCACCGGCCTGGCCCACCTCTTCGAGCACCTGATGTTCCAGGGCTCGGCCCAGGTCCAGGGCAACGGGCACTTCGAGCTGGTGCAGGGTGCGGGCGGCTCGCTCAACGGCACGACCAGCTTCGAGCGCACCAACTACTTCGAGACCATGCCCGCCCACGAGCTGGAGCTCGCCCTGTGGCTGGAGGCGGACCGGATGGGTTCGCTGCTGGCCGCGCTGGACGAGGAGTCCATGGAGAACCAGCGCGACGTGGTCAAGAACGAGCGCCGCCAGCGCTACGACAACGTGCCCTATGGCACCGCGTTCGAGCGCATGACGGCCATGGTCTACCCCGAGGGCCACCCGTACCACCACACCCCGATCGGCTCCATGGCCGACCTGGACGCGGCCTCCCTGGAGGACGCCCGGGAGTTCTTCCGTACCTACTACGCGCCCAACAACGCCGTCCTCTCGGTGGTCGGCGACATCGACCCGGACACGACGCTGGCCTGGATCGAGAAGTACTTCGGCTCCATCCCCGGCCACGACGGCAAGCGCCCCCCGCGGGACGGCGCGCTCCCGGACCCGGTCGGGGAGGAGCAGCGGGAGGTCGTCGAGGAGGACGTGCCCTCCCGCGCGCTGATGAACGGCTACCGCCTGCCGCACGACGGCACCCGCGAGGCGGACGCCGCCGACCTGGCGCTGACCGCGCTCGGCGGAGGAGAGTCCTCCCGGCTCTACACCCGGCTGGTGCGGCACGACCGCACGGCGGTGGCGGCCGGCTTCGGCCTGCTGCGGCTGGCGGGTGCCCCCTCGCTGGGCTGGCTGGACATCAAGGCGTCCAGCGGCGCGGAGACCGCCGACATCCAGGTGGCGGTGGACGAGGAGCTGCGCCGCTTCGCCGAGGAGGGGCCCAGCGAGGAGGAGATGGAGCGGGCCCAGGCCCAGCTGGAGCGCGAGTGGCTGGACCGGCTCGGCACGGTCGGCGGCCGGGCCGACGAACTGTGCCGGTACGCGGTGCTCTTCGGCGATCCCCAGCTCGCGCTCACCGCGGTGCGGCGCGTCCTGGAAGTGACCCGCGAGGAGGTGCGGCAGGTGGCGGCGGAGCGGCTGCGTGCGGACAACCGTGCCGTGCTCGTGTACGAACCGCTGGCGAACGACGACGAGGAGACCGGGCAGTGAGCGAGACACCGGCGAGCACGAGCCCCGCGGGCATCGCGGCGGCGGCAGGCGAGAGCATGGAGTTCCATCCCCGGCCGGCCGGCGGTGCTCCCAAGCCGTGGGCCTTCCCCACCCCCGAGCGCGGCACGCTCTCCAACGGGCTGACGGTGCTGAGCTGCCACCGGCCCGGCCAGGAGGTCGTCGCCGTCGAGGTGGACCTGCGCGCGCCGCTGGACGCCGAGCCGGAGGGGCTGGACGGTGTCGCCACCATCATGGCCCGGGCGCTGAGCGAGGGCACGGACAAGCACACGGCGGAGGAGTTCGCCGCGGAGCTGGAGCGCTGCGGTGCCACGCTCGACGCGAACGCCGACCACGCCGGTGTGCGGGTGTCGCTCGAGGTGCCCGTGTCGCGGCTGCGCAAGGCGCTGGGGCTGCTCGCGGACGCGCTGCGCGCCCCGGCGTTCCCCGACAGCGAGATCGAGCGGCTGGTGGCCAACCGGCTGGACGAGATCCCGCACGAGCTGGCCAATCCCGCCCGCCGCGCGGCCAAGGAGCTCTCCCGCGAGCTGTTCCCGGCCGAGGCGCGGATGTCGCGGCCCCGGCAGGGCACCGAGGAGACGGTGCGGCGCATCGACGCGGCGGCGGTACGCGCCTTCTACGAGGCCCATGTGCGCCCCGCGACGGCGACCGCCGTGGTGGTCGGCGATCTGGACGGGCTCCGCGACGGCGGCGTCGAGGCGGCGCTCGCCGAGACGCTGGGCGGCTGGACGGGTGCTGTGGTCGACTCGCGTGCGATGCCGCCGATCACCGCCGACGACACCGGCCGGGTCGTCATCGTGGACCGGCCCGGTGCGGTGCAGACGCAGTTGCTGATCGGGCGGGTCGGAGCGGACCGGCACGACCGGGTGTGGCCCGCGCAGCTGCTGGGCGTCTACTGCCTGGGGGGCACCCTCACCTCCCGGCTGGACCGGGTGCTGCGCGAGGAGAAGGGCTACACCTACGGCGTCCGCGCGTTCGGGCATGTGCTGCGTTCGGCGGAGGACGGCAGCGGGGCCGCGCTGCTGGCCATCAGCGGCTCGGTCGCCACCGACGTGACCGGTCCCGCGCTGGCCGATCTGTGGCAGGTGCTGCGGACGCTGGCGGCGGAGGGGCTGACCGACGAGGAGCGGGACGTGGCCGTGCAGAATCTGGTGGGGGTCGCTCCGCTGCGCTACGAGACGGCCCAGGCTGTCGCGGAGACGCTGGCCGACCAGGTCGAGGAGCACCTGCCCGACGACTACCAGGGCCGGCTCTACGCCCAACTGGCCGAGACCGGCACGGTGGAGGCCACGGCGGCGGCTGTCAGCGCGCTGCCCGCCGACCGGCTGGTGACGGTGCTCGTCGGTGACGCGTCCCAGATCGCCGATCCGGTACGGGAGTTGGGCATCGGCGACGTCAAGGTGGTCACCGGCGGCTGAGCCCGGCCGACGGGCGCGGTACCGGGGCAGGAAGTGGGGCCCGGGAGGAGGAATTGCTCCTTCCGGGCCCGCTGCGATGTCCGCTTTCGTCGTGGTTGCTGGCGAGTTGGAGTGTGGCGTAGATGACAAAGCCAGGGATTCGTTTGCCGCCCGGACTTGGCCCCGATTAGCGTCGTTGCCGCTGTCCGTCAGAAGTGACCGCACCCGCGGCCGACGGACCGCGATCGCCGAATCCCCGAGGCAGCGGCCGAGGGGGACCGGGGACCCACGTCCCATTGGGGTGAATCGGACGGCCTCGCAAGAGGCGGTCCGTAGGAGACCTTCCTGCTCCGAACCCGTCAGCTAACCCGGTAGGCGAGAAGGAAGGAAAGGAGTACGCCGCCCTATGGCGTTCACCCGTGCCACCGGCAAGCACAGGCGTCCGGGCAAGGCCCGCAGGACCGCGGGCGGGGCGGCCGGCATAGCCGGCCTCGCCACCGTGGGCGTCGTCGGGTCCATCGCCTCCCCCGCCTTCGCCGCGAGCGGTGGCCAGAACAACGTGCCACTCCAGCAGAACGCCGAGGTGACCGAGGCCGTCGGCGGCCCGATCTCGGACACGCTGGACGAGCAGGCGTCCGCGCAGGCCCTCCGGGCCGAGCAGGCCAAGGCCGAGTCCGAGGCCAAGGAGGCGGCTGCCGAGGCGAAGGCGGAGGCCAAGCGGAAGGCCGACGAGGCCCGGCGCAAGGCGGCTGCCGAGAAGGCGGAGAAGGAGCGCGAGGCCAAGCGCAAGGCCGCGCGGGAGGCGGAGCGCGCGAAGCTCAACGCCTATGTGCTGCCGGTCGAGGGCTCCTACGTCTCGACCGGATACCAGCAGGGCGGCGGCATGTGGTCGTCCGGCAGCCACACCGGGATCGACTTCCACGCGGGGATGAACACCCCGGTCCACTCGGTGGCCGCCGGTGAGGTGGTGGAGGCCGGGAACGGCGGTGCCTACGGCAACAACATCGTGATCAAGCACAAGGACGGCACGTACACCCAGTACGGCCACCTCAACTCGATCGGCGTCTCGGTCGGCCAGCAGGTCACCTCGGGGCAGCAGATCGGGCTCTCCGGCTCGACCGGCAACTCCTCCGGCCCCCACCTGCACTTCGAGGCCCGCAGCGGTCCCGACTACGGTTCGGACATCGACCCGGTCGCCTATCTGCGCAAGCACGGTGTGAAGCTCTGACGCGCGGGTTCCCGCCCTGACGCACGAGTCCCCGCCGGCCCCGCATCCGGGGCCGGCGGGGACTCGCGCTCCGGCGGCCGCAGGAGGTGTGCCCGGTGCCGACAGGTCCTCAGACCGTTTCGGGGAGCTCCTCCAGCCCGTCCGCGACCAGCTTGGCCAGCCTGTCCAGAGCGTCCTCCGCGCCGTCCGCCTCGGAGGCCAGGACGATCTCCTCGCCGCCCTCGGCACCGAGGCCGAGCACGCCGAGCATCGAGGCCGCGTTGACGGGGGTGCCCTCGCCCTTCCGGACGGTGACCGGCACTCCGGTCGCCGACGCGGCGCGGACGAAGATGGAGGCGGGGCGGGCGTGCAGCCCCTCGGCCCAGCCGACGGTGACGCGGCGCTCAACCATGGTGTTGCCCTTCGAGTCGTACGAGGTTGTCTAGACCAGTCTTGCACGGTCGCCCGAGTCCGCCGTGAACCGGCGACGGCGGTCCCGGGAGACGGTGCTCCGGCCGCCGACGATACGACGCCTCCGCACACCCCTGAGCACGCGCCCTCCCTCCGCCGTACGCTGGCCTCATGCCGAGTCCCGAGGAGCGCGCCTACCCGGCCCACTGGGAAGCGGACGTCGTGCTGCGCGACGGCGGTACGGCCCGGGTGCGGCCGATCGCCCCGGACGACGCGGAACGGCTGGTCAGCTTCTACGAGCAGGTGTCGGACGAGTCCAAGTACTACCGCTTCTTCGCGCCCTACCCGCGGCTGTCCGACCGCGACGTGCGCCGCTTCACGCACCACGACTACGTCGACCGCGTCGGACTCGCGGCGACCATCGGCGGCGAGTTCATCGCGACGGTGCGCTACGACCGCATCGACCACCTGGGCCGCCCCGCGAGCGAGCCCGCCGACGAGGCCGAGGTCGCCTTCCTGGTCCGCGACGACCAGCAGGGCAGGGGAGTGGCCTCGGCCCTCCTCGAACACATCGGCGCCGTGGCCCGGGAGCGCGGCATCCGCCGCTTCGCCGCCGAGGTGCTGCCGGCCAACACCAAGATGATCAAGGTGTTCACGGACGCCGGCTACTTCCAGAAGCGCAGCTTCGAGGACGGCGCCGTCCGCCTCACCCTCGACCTGGAACCCACCGAGCGCTCGCTGGCCGTCATGCGGGCCCGCGAGCAGCGCGCCGAGGCCCGCTCCGTCGCACGTCTCCTGGCCCCCGGCTCCGTCGCGGTCGTCGGGGTCAGCCGCAGTCCCGGCGGCGCCGGGCGCGCGGTGCTCGACAGCCTGCGCACCGGCGGCTTCGCCGGGCGGCTGCACGCCGTCAACCACGCGCTGGACCCGCGGGAGGCCGTGCCGCCGGCCGGGGTGTCGGCGCACCGCTCGGTGCGGGACATCCCCGAGCACGTCGACCTGGCCGTGCTGGCCGTCCCCGCGGACCAGCTCCACCGGGCGGTCACCGAGTGCGGCGAGGCGGACGTGCAGGGGCTGGTCGTCCTCTCCGAGGGGGTCGGCCGGGACGAGCAGCGCGAGCTGGTGCGGCTCGCCCGCTCCTACGGCATGCGGCTGATCGGCCCCGGGGCCCTCGGACTGATCAACACCGGTGAGGACGTGCGGCTGAACGCCACCCCGGCGCTGCGGATGCCCGAGCGCGGCGGCATCGGCGTCTTCACCCAGTCCGGGGCCATCGGCATCGCGCTGCTCGACGGTCTGGACCGGCGCGGCATCGGGCCCTCCTCCTTCGTCTCGGCGGGCAACCGCGCCGACGTCTCCGGGAACGACCTCCTGCAGCACTGGGACGAGGACGTGGCCACCGACGTCGTCCTGATGTACCTGGAGTCCATCGGCAACCCGCGCAAGTTCACCAGGCTCGCCCGGCGCACCGCGGCCCGCAAGCCGGTCGTCGTCGTCAAGGGCTCGCGGCAGCGCGGCAGCACGCCCCCGCCCGGCCACGCGGCGCCCGCGGCGCGCACCCCGGACGCCACGGTCCGCACCCTGTTGCGCCAGGCGGGCGTCCTGATGGTCGACACCTTCACCGAGCTGCTGGACACCGGGGTACTCCTGATCGAGCAGCCGCCCCCGGCGGGCCCGCGGGTCGGCATCCTCGGCAACACCGACGCGATGAGCCTGCTGGCCTACGACGCCTGCCTCGCCGACGGGCTGCAGCCCCGTCCGGTCGTGGCGCTGCCCGGTTCGGCGGGGCCCGGCGCGTTCGGCCGGGCGCTGCGCACGGCGCTCGCCGACCCGGCAGCCGACGCCGTGCTGGTCACCGTGGTCCCCACCGTGCCGACCGAGCTGCCGGACAGCGCGGGACCGGTCGAGCCGAGGACCCCGCCCGGCGGCCATGTCGAGGCCCTCGCCGACGCGCTGCGGGAAGCGGTCGAGGCGGCCGCGGCCGAGGGCACCCCGCGCAAGCCGGTCGCGGTCGTCCACCTGGCAATGGAGGGCCTGCAGAAAGCGCTCGCCCAGCGCGGCCTGCCCTCCTATCCGACCCCCGAGCGCGCCTCCGGCGCCCTGGCCGAGGCGGTGCGCTACGCGCGCTGGCGCGCGGAGGCCGGCAGCCCCGGCAAGGTGCCCGACCTCGAGGTGGACGAGTCCGCGGCGACGGCGCTGCTGGCCGAGGCGACGCCGGCCGCACCGGGCCGCGGCCGGGCCCTGACCGGCGAGGAGGCGGCCCGGCTGCTGCTCGGCTACGGCATCCCGGTACAGCCCACCCTCGCGGCTCCGGACGCCGACACGGCCGTCGAGGCGGCCCGCACCCTCGGCTTCCCCGTCGCGCTCAAGACCACGGCCCCGCATCTGCGGCACCGCGCCGATCTGGGCGGCGTGCGACTGGACATCGCCGGCGAGAACGGGCTGCGCCGGGCCTTCCGGGAGCTCGTCGAGGGGCTCGGCGCCCCCGAGGAGCTGCGTCCGGTGGTGCAGGCGATGGCGCCGCGCGGCGTGGGCACCCTGGTTCGCGGCACTCTGGACCCGGCCATCGGCGCCGTGCTCTCCTTCGGGCTGGCCGGTCCGCCCTCCGAACTGCTGGGCGACACGGCGCACCGGCTGGTGCCCGTCACCGACAAGGAGGCCGCCGGGCTCGTCCGCGCGCTCCGCTCCGCGCCGCTGCTGTTCGGCTGGCGCGGGGCCGAGCCCTCCGACACCGCGGCGCTGGAGGAGGTGCTGCTGCGGGTCTCGCTGCTGATGGACGATCATCCGCAGGTCGTCGCGGTGGAGCTCGACCCGGTGGTGGTGGCGCCGCGCGGTGTGACAGTGTTGAGCGCCTCCGTCCGTGTCGCCGACCCGGGAAGGCGTCCCGACCTGGGGGCGCGCAGGCTTCCGGCGTACTGACGGCGCGGCGGGAGCGTACCGGGGGGAGCGGCCCGGGCCGAGCCCGCCGTACGGCCCTTAGGATGGCTGTCATGGCGAAGACCGGTACGACGACGCAGGGGCTGCGTGAGGCGATCGAACGCAGCGGCTACTACCCGGCCCTCGTAGCCGAGGCCGTCGAGGCGGCGGTGGGTGGCGAGCCCGTGGCCTCATACCTTGTGCACCAGGAGACGACGTTCGACTCCAACGAGGTCCGCCGCCACGTCACGGTCCTGGTGCTCACCCGCACCCGCTTCCTCGTCAGCCACACCGACGAGCAAGCGGCGGACGGCACCTCGCCCTCGCCCTACGCCACCACCTCCACCGAGTCCGTGAAGCTGGAGCGGATCTCCTCGGTGGTGCTCTCCCGGGTGGTGGCCAACCCGGAGTCCTACACACCGGGCACCCTGCCCCGCGAGGTCGTCCTCACCATCGGCTGGGGTGCCGTCTCCCGGCTCGACATGGAGCCGGCCACCTGCGGCGACCCCAACTGCGAGGCCGACCACGGCTACACCGGATCCGCGACCGCCGACGACCTCTCGCTGCGGGTCAGCGAGGCGGGCGACGGTCCCGACACCGTCCGCCAGACCCTCGCCTTCGCACAGGCGCTGTCCGAGGCCACCGCCGGAACCACCCGGGTCGGACCCCCGCAGTGACCGCTGAGAACATCCCGCACCCGCTCCGGTACCCGGCCGCCACCTCGGCGTCCGGCGGGGCCGGGTACGGCGGCGCCGTACCGGACGGCCCGCTCGACCCGCGCACGGCGCCCGTCCCGCGCTACGGCTCCGGCTCGCTGGCCGATCTGCTGCCGTCGGTGGCCGCCGGTCTCGGCGTTCCCGGCCTGGCCGCCGGACTGCGGCTCCCGGCCGCGGACCGGGCCTGCGTGTTCCTGGTGGACGGGATGGGCTGGGAGGCGCTCAGGGCACATCCCGACGAGGCGCCGTTCCTCACCTCGCTGCTCGCCGGCTCCACCGCCGGCACCGGCGAGCCGATCACCTCCGGCTTCCCCTCCACCACGGCCACCTCGCTGGCCTCGGTGGGGACCGGGCGGGTGCCCGGGGAGCACGGGCTGCCCGGCTACACCGTGCTGGACCCGGCCACCGGCGCACTGATGAACCAGCTCCGCTGGCAGCCCTGGACCGAGCCGCACGTCTGGCAGCCGTACCCGACCGTCTTCCAGCAGGCGGCGGCGGCCGGGGTGGAGGTCTGCCAGGTGACGGCGCCGCACTTCGAGCACACGCCGCTCACCAAGATCGCCCTCTCCGGCGGCACCTTCCTGGGGCGGCTGTCCGCCGAGGACCGGATGGATCTGGCCGCCGAGCGCCTCGCCGCCGGGGATCGCACCCTCGTCTACACGTACTACGCGGAGCTGGACGGGAACGGGCACCGGCACGGCATGGATTCGGACGCCTGGCGGGGCCAGCTGATGTACGTCGACCGGCTCGCGCAGCGCCTCGCGGAGCAGCTGCCCCCGCGCTCGGTGCTCTACGTCACCGCCGACCACGGCATGGTCGACATCCCGCAGGGGCCCGAGGCGCGGATCGACTTCGACGAGGACTGGGAGCTGAGCGCCGGGGTCGCGCAGTTGGGCGGCGAGGGCCGGATGCGGCACGTGTACGCGGTGCCGGGCGCGGCGGGTGACGTGCACGCCGTCTGGCGCGAGGTGCTGGCCGAACAGGCGTGGGTCGCCACCCGCGAAGAGGCCGTCGGCCTCGGCTGGTTCGGCCCCGGGGTCGAACCGCGGGTGCGCGGCAGGATCGGCGACGTGATCGCCGCGATGCGCGACGACGTCGCCGTGGTGGCGACCCGGCGCGAACCCAAGGAGTCCGAGCTGATCGGGATGCACGGCTCGGCGACGTCCGCGGAGCAACTCGTCCCGCTGCTGGAGGTCCGCACCTGACGCATCGCGTCCGGTGCGCCCGCCCGGCGCCCCCATGTGCCCACGCCCGAGGAACCCGAACCGAGAAAGGGCCCGACCCCCCATGCCAGAGCTGGTGTTCTTCTCCGGAACGATGGACTGCGGAAAGAGCACGCTCGCGCTCCAGATCGAGCACAACCGCTCGGCGCGCGGCCTGCAGGGCATGATCTTCACCCGCGACGACCGCGCGGGCACCGGCAGGCTCTCCTCCCGGCTCGGGCTGGTCGCCGAGGCCGTGGAGGTGGCCGAGGAACTCGACTTCCAGCGGCACCTGGTCCGCCATCTGACCTCGGGCGGCCGCACCGACTACGTGATCGTGGACGAGGCGCAGTTCCTCTCGCCCGAGCAGGTCGAGCAGCTCGCCCGCGTCGTCGACGATCTGGGGATCGACGTCTACGCGTTCGGTATCGCCACCGACTTCCGCACCCGCCTCTTCCCCGGCTCCCAGCGGCTGATGGAACTGGCCGACCGGATGGAGACCCTCCAGGTCGAGGCGCTGTGCTGGTGCGGCGCCCGCGCCACGCACAACGCGCGCACCGTCGGCGGCCGCATGGTCGTCGAGGGCGCTCAGGTGGTCGTGGGGGACGTGGGCGAGCCCAGCGGGGAAGTCGGCTACGAAGTCCTGTGCAGGCGCCACCACCGCAGACGGCTGACGGCCGCCACGGCAGGGGCGGGCGCGCTCTCGCCCGACGTCCTCCCGGTGGACGAAGCCGCCGGGGCGAAGGTGCCGCCGGGGCGCGGGCTCAGCGATCCGCTGCGGCGGGCCGGATCACGCTGAAGTGCGCGCCCTCCGGGTCGGCCAGCGTCGCCACGCGCCCGTACGGTGAGTCGCCCGGGCCGCGCACCACACCGCCGCCCAGCTTCTCGACGCGTCCCGCCATCCCGTCCGGATCCGCCACCGCGAAGTACGTACGCCAGTGCGGCCCCCGGTCCCGCGGCAGCGCGTCGCCCACGCCCTGGATGCCCGCCACCGGAACGCCCGCCACGCACAGGGTCAGATAGTCAGCGCCCGGCGCCTCGACGCTCTGCACGTCGTAACCGAACACCGCCTGGTAGAACTTGACCACCCGGCCCGTCTCCCGCGTGACCAGTTCGAACCACACCGGAGCCCCCGCCATCCCGCGCGGTGCCGTGCCCAGACCCGGCACGTGCACGTCCTGCCACAGGCCGAACGGGGCCCCGTGCGGATCCGAGACGATCGCCATCCGCCCCGCCTGCTCCGCGTCCAGCGGGCCCACCGCGACCGTGCCACCGTACGAACGGACCGCGGCGGCCGTGTCGTCCGCGTCGTCGGTCGCCAGATACGGCAGCCAGGCCACCGGGAGCTGCCTGCCGTCCGCCTTCTTGCCCAGTCCCGCGACCTCGTGCCCCGCGGCGACCGCGCGCACGTACGGGCCGAGCTGCCGGGGTCCGGCCCGGAACTCCCAGCCGAACAGGCCCTGGTAGAACTCCTTGCCGGCGTCCAGTCCATGCACCATCAGGCTCGCCCACGCGGGCGCGCCGGGCGTGTGCCGCAGCCGAGTCGCTGCCTCGGTCATCTGCTTCGCTCCTTGACCATCATCGATGCGGTCGTGCGGGTGGAAGTGCCGCGGCCTCGTTGCCGCGGCGTCGTGACTACTCGCCAGTGCAGATGCTGTCACCATCCGCCGTGCCGCGCTCCCCGGCCGCGCCGCTGTTGCCGCTTCCGGTGGAGAATCCCCGATCCGTGTGCCGTCACCGACCCCGGGACCCCGGGGGAGCGGACCTGCGCGAGGATGGCGCCATGACAGCCATCATCTCCGCAACGGCGCTCGCCGGCGACCTCGCAGCGGACGCCGCGCCCGTGCTGCTCGACGTGCGCTACAAGCCCGGCGACCCGCCCGGTCTGCCCGCCTACCGTGCGGGCCATCTGCCCGGTGCCGTCTACATCGACCTGGAGAGCGAGCTCGCGGCTCCGGCGGGGGCCGGTACCGGCCGGCACCCGCTGCCCGCACCGGACGTCTTCGGCTCGGCGATGCGGCGTGCGGGAGTGACGGCGGACCGCCCCGTGGTCGTCTACGACGCCGGTGGTCCCGGCGGCGGCTGGGCCGCGGCCCGCTGCTGGTGGCTGCTCCGCTGGGCGGGCCACCCGGACGTCAGAGTGCTGGACGGGGGCCTGGCGGCCTGGCAGAGCCACCGCGACCCCGGGAGCGGGGAGCCGCTGCCGCTCAGCACCACGACCCCCGAACCGGTGCCCGGCGACTTCACGCCCGCCCCCGGCGGCCTGCCGTCCCTGGACGCCGACGAGGCCGCGGCCCTGGCCCGGCGCGGGGTGCTGCTGGACGCCCGCGCGGCGGAGCGCTACCGCGGAGAGGTCGAGCCCCTCGACCCGGTGGCGGGGCACATCCCGGGTGCGGTCTCCGCCCCCACCACGGAGAACCTCACCGACACGGGTGCCTTCCGCTCCCCGGACGCCCTCGCGGAACGCTTCGCGGCGCTGGGCGCCGGGCCGGGCACGGAGGTCGGTGTCTACTGCGGCTCCGGCGTCTCCGCGGCCCAGGAAGTGCTGGCCCTCCAGCTCGCCGGGATCGAGGCGGCGCTGTACGTGGGTTCCTGGAGCGAGTGGACGGCCGGAGGCGGCCGTCCGGTGGCCACCGGGCCGGAGCGCGGCTGAGCACACCCCGCGGTCACCCGGCGCGGCGGACGGAACGGGGGGGGACGGTCCGGCTCGGATCGCCCCCCCGGCGCGCGCCGGGAGGGACCCTGGGCCCGGCCTGTCGCCTACTCCTTCTTGCGGCGGGTGCCGAAGACGATCTCGTCCCAGCTCGGCACCGCGGCACGGCGGCCCGGGCGGACCCCGTCGGCCTCGGCCTGCCGGTCGGTGTTGCCCTTGAGCCGGTCCCGGTGCGCGGTCACCGAGCGCGGCATCAGCACATCCGCGTAGGCGGAACCGGCGCTCGCGGCGGGGGCGGGCGGCTCCACGGCCTCCTGCTCCTCCTCGCGGTCCCGCTCGCTCGCGGCGCTCTCGGCCACGGCGGCGGCTTCCTCGTCCTCGTCCTCCACCGCACCCGGCTGCGCTTCCGGGACGACCAGGTCGCCCCGGAAGCTGGGCACCGCCTCCAGCAGGCTGGTCAGCGAGTCGGGGGTGCCGGAGCCGTCCTCGGCGTCGGACAGCGCATGGTCGTCCTCGTCGCCGGGCGCAGGTGCCAGCGCGGCGGGCTCCAGCTCGGGCCGGCCGGAGCGCTCGCCGCGGTCGGGGCGCTCGCGCGGCAGCCGGGCGATCCGGGGCACGAACGGGAAGCTGGGCTCCGGGGTGTCGTCGGTCTCGCCGATCAGCGCCCTGGCCTCGTCGTCCACCGCCTGCACCAGACGGCGCGGCGGATCGTAGGTCCAGGTCGCGGAGTGCGGCTGGGCGGCGACGCGGTAGGCGAGCAGCACCTCCCAGGTGCCGTCGTCGCGCCGCCAGGAGTCCCAGTGCACGGATTCCTTGTCGGCGCCGCGCAGCAGCAGCCGTTCGGCGACGGCCTCGCCGAGCTGCGGGCCGACGTTCTCGCCGGGGCGGCGCACCGGGGTCTTGCGGGCGCGTTCGGCCATGAAGGCGCGCTCGGCGAGCACCGGGCCCTCGAAGCGGCGCACCCGGTCGACCGGGATCCCCGCGAGGGAGGCGACCTCCTCGGCGGAGGCACCGGCTCTTATCCGCGCCTGGATGTCCCGAGGCCGCAGGTGGCTCTCCACCTCGATCTCGATCTGGCCCAGCCGTGCCCGGTCGTTCCGGACGGCGGCGCGCAGCCGCTCGTCGATCGGAAGCGTGTATTCCGTGCTGTCGGCAGCTTTGAGCACCAGTCGTGTGCCGTCGTTGCTGACGGCCACGACACGCAGTTCGGGCATGGGGACCTCCCGGGTGGTGCCTGCCGACGTCACGTGCGTCGCTGCTCCCGCTAGACGAGTGTGGCCTGCCCGGGTGCAGCCTGCCACAACCTTGCCGACTTCCTCGGGGTCCGAGGCTGTTTCCAGATCGTTGTTCGAATCGTGTGGAACTGCCCGGAACCGCCGCTACGGCACGGTTACCTCCTCACAACGCACGGTGATCGAGGTGGTCACCGTGTGCAGCCAGCGCCGGGTCAGAACCGAGACCAGGGCTCGTCACACTACTCCATTAGGGCCACCCGGGTGGACCGCCGCGCCACCGAAGTTGCTCCGGAGTAAGGGAGTTGACGCCCCAAGAGTCCATTTGGCCTGGATACGGGGGTGGGAAGCGTCACAGAACCACCCGAAATGGAACCCTGACCTTCGCTCGAAAGTCCCCTAATCGTGCACAGTGCTTGGAGTGTGCGATCAAGGGCGGTAAATGGACAAGAGTGACAAGCAATCCATATCCAGCAGGGGAGCCCCCGAGCAGGAGGAGGGCAGGAGTGGAAAACGGCTGGAGCTGAGCGTCGCCCAGGTGCTGGGCAGCGCGGTCGCCGCGGTGGCGGCCGCGTTCGCCGCCGGGCAACTCGGGGTGTACGGCACCTTCCTGGGCGCCGGTGTGATGAGCCTCGTCGCTACCAGCGGCGGCCCGGTCTTCCAGCACTTCTTCAGCAGGACCGGCGAGCAGATCAAGGAAGTCACGGTGCCGCCCAAGGCGCGGCAGGTCCCGGTACGGGACCCGGCCGCCGGCTGGAAGGACGACGAGGGCGGGCACTCCACCCAGGCCGTCCACAACGCCGACGTGCTGCACGGCACCGGGCCCGTCACCACCACGTGGGGGCAGGGGGCGGGGCGCGGCACCGGACCCGGCGCGGAGCCCGACGCCGCGGACGCCACCCGGGCGCTGCGGCGCGACGACCTGACCTGGGCCCTGCGCTCCGGGGCCGAAGCCGTCCCGCCCCGGGACGCCGCGGACGCCACCCGGGTACTGCGGAGCCAGGACCCGGCGCGGTCACCGCTCCCCGCCGACGCCACCCGGGTGCTCGCGGGCGCCGACCGGTCCGCGCCCGCGCGGGACGGGGCGGCCGACGCCGCGGCGGCCCCCGGTGACGGGGAGTTCACCGCGGCCACCACGCACGGCACCAAGTGGCGCGGCCGGCGGCGCACACTGCTGCCCGCCGTGCTCGTGTTCGTGATCGCGATCGGCGGCATCACGCTCTACGAGGCGCTCTCCGGGCACAGCGTCTCCGGCGGGAAGGGCACCTCCCTCAGCGACGTGTTCCGGCCGGGCCACGACTCGTCCACCGGCGACGACTCCCCGGACGCGCCCCCGGCGAGTCCGGACCAGGACGGTACGGAGGACGGGCAGCGCCCGACCACCGACCCGTCCGGCTCCGGGCGGTCGCCCGACCCGGGCGACCGGAACGGCGGCGAGAGCGGGCGGGACGACTCCGGTGACACCGGGGGCGGATCGACGCCGGCCCCCGAGCCGTCCCCCTCCCAGCCGGACGGCACCGACGGCGGCGGTGACTCCGGAAGCGGCGACACCGGCACCGGTGACAGCGGCTCGGACAGCGGCCAGGACGGCGGTGCCGGAACCGGCGGGGGAGAGACCGGAGGCTCCGGTGCCGATCTGCCGCAGGGGCAGCAGCCCGGCTAGCACCCCGCAGGGACCCGGCAGTTCGACGGGCCGTGCCGCACATCGCTCCGGATGTGCGGCACGGCCCGTTCCGTCGTTCCGTCGTGCCCGCGCCCGCGCCCGCGCCCGCGCCCGTGCCCGGCACGGGCACGTCAGTCGCCCAGCACGCGCCGCAGATAGTCGTTGCCGAAGACCCGGTCCGGGTCCAGGCGGTCGCGCAGGGCCGTGAACTCCTCGAAGCGCGGATACACCCCGGCCAGGTACTCCGCGTCCCTGCTGTGCAGCTTCCCCCAGTGCGGGCGGCCGGCGTGTGCCGTCATGATCCGCTCCACCGCGCTGAAGTACGCCTCGTGCGGGGTGCCCCGGTACATGTGCACCGCCACGTACGCCGTCTCACGGCCGCTCGCCGTCGACAGCGGGATGTCGTCCGCGGGCGCGGTACGCACCTCCACGGGAAAGCTCACCCGGAAGTCCGAGCGCTCCACCAGCGCCTTCAGCGCGCGCAGCGCCTCCACCAGCGCGGCCCGCGGTATCGCGTACTCCATCTCCAGGAAACGCACCCGGCGCGGACTGGTGAAGACCTTGTACGGGATGTCGGTGTAGCTGCGTGCCGACAGCGCGCGGCTGGAGACGCGGGCCACCCCGGGGACGGTGGCGGGCACCGCCCTGCCGAGTGCGCAGGCCGCCTGGAAGACGCCGTTGGAGAGCAACTCGTCGTCGACCCAGCCCCGCAGCGGGGTGAGCGGAGCCGCGGGACCCGTACTGCGGTTGTTGCGCTTGGTGTTGCAGCTCTCGGTGTGCGGGAACCAGTAGAACTCGAAGTGCTCGTTCTCGGCCACCAACTGATCGAACTCGCCGACGACCCGGTCGAACGGCATCGGCTCCTCCCGCGCGGTCAGCAGGAACTCCGGTTCCACCGCGAAGGTGATCTCACTGACCACGCCCAGCGCTCCCAGCCCCACCCGCGCGGCGGCGAAGAGAGCCTGCTCCTGCGGTGTCCCCGCCGCCGAGCAGCGGACCACGGAGCCGTCGGCGAGCACCAGCTCCAGCCCGGTGATCTGCGCGGCGACCGAGGCCGAGGTGCGGCCCGTGCCATGGGTGCCGGTGCTGACGGCGCCCGAGACGGTCTGCTCCATGATGTCGCCCATGTTCGTCAGCGACAGGCCCCGGGCCGCCAGCGCGGCGTTCAGCACCTTCAGCGGGGTACCCGCCGCGACGGTGACCGTGCCCGCTGCCCGGTCCACGGCGCGCACCCCGGTCAGCCGCTCGGGCCGGATGAGCACCCCGTCCGTGACGGCGGCGGCGGTGAACGAATGGCCCGTGCCCGCCGCCTTCACCCGCAGTCCGTCGGCCGCCGCCCGGCGCACCACCTCGGCCAGCGCCTCCGTGGTGGAGGGCGAGACGGTCCGCCGGGGGGCGGCCACCACGTTGCCCGCCCAGTTCCGCCACGTTCCCGCCCGGCCGTCCGCCGTCGACCGCACACCCGATCGCCCGCTCATCCGTGACCGTCCCCTCTCGCCGCGGCGCTCCGTCCGAGAGCGCGGCCGGGGCCGAGGAACGCACCACGACCGCCGACGCCCCCGCACCGGCGGGTCCCCACCAGTTGGAGAGGGATCATACTCACGGCTCTCGCACAGGTGCCCGGCAGTGCGCCGCGCAGCGGAGGCCGGGCGCCTGCCGCGTCCCCCGGATGGGAGGATCGGGACATGTCCGATGCGCTGCCCACCGAACCCCCCGGCCCCGGGCCGGACTCCTCCCCGGCCCCCTACGACGCCCTCCTGCTGCTGTCGTTCGGCGGTCCCGAGGGGATGGACGACGTCGTCCCGTTCCTGCAGAACGTCACCCGGGGGCGCGGCATCCCCACCGAACGCCTCGAAGAGGTGGGCCGCCACTACTACCTCTTCGACGGGGTCAGCCCGATCAACGAGCAGAACCGGGCCCTGCTGGCGGCGCTCCGCGAGGACTTCGCCGCACACGGCCTCGACCTCCCCGTCTACTGGGGCAACCGCAATTGGGCGCCGTACCTCACCGACACCCTGCGCGAACTGGTCCGCGACGGCCACCGGCGGGTGCTCACCCTGGCGACCAGCGCGTACGCCTCCTACTCGGGCTGCCGCCAGTACCGGGAGAACCTCGCCGAGTCACTGGCGGCGCTGCGCGAGGAGGGGCTGCGTCCGCCGCAGGTGGACAAGCTGCGCCACTACTTCAACCACCCGGGCTTCCTCGAACCCGTGGTCGACGGTGTGCTCGCCTGTCTGGACGACCTCCCCGCCGAGGTGCGCGACGGCGCGCATCTCGCCTTCACGACGCACTCCATCCCCACCGCCGCCGCCGACACCTCCGGCCCCGTCGAGGCGCACGGCGACGGCGGCGCCTACGTCGCGCAGCACCTCGACGCCGCCGAACTGATCACCGAGGCCGTCCGGGAGCGCACCGGTGTACGGCACCCCTGGAGCCTCGTCTACCAGTCGCGCAGCGGCCCGCCCTCCGTGCCGTGGCTGGAGCCGGACATCTGCGACCACCTGGAGGAGCTGCACGGCGACGGGACGCCCGGGGTGGTGATGGTGCCGGTCGGCTTCGTCTCGGACCACATGGAGGTCCGCTACGACCTGGACACCGAGGCCCTGGACAAGGCGTCCGAGCTGGGCCTGCCCGCCCGCCGCTCGCCCACGGTGGGCGCCGATCCGCGGTTCGCCGCCGCGGTGCGGGAGCTGGTGCTGGAGCGCGCCGCCACCGAGCGGGGCGAGGCGCCCGCCCGGTGCGCGCTGGGCGCACTGGGCCCGAGCCACGACGTGTGCCCGGTCGGCTGCTGCCCGGCGCGGACACCGAAGCCGGCCGCGGCGGGCGCCGACGCACCGCCCTTGTGACAGTCCCGCGCCCGGACCCCGGGCGCGCCCGACCGCCCGCCCCGGCCCACCGCCGCGCCGGTACCCGGTCAACACGACAGGAGCATCGACACTCGTGACCGACACCCCGCAGTCCGCACCCGAACCCGCCGACGACGCGCTCAAGGCCGAGCTGCTCGCCCTCGCGCAGGAGGCCGCCGCCCGCGCGGGCACCCTGCTGCGCGACGGCCGCCCGGCCGACCTGGGCGTCGCGGCGACCAAGACCAGCCCCATCGACGTGGTCACCGAGATGGACCTGGCCTCCGAGCGGCTGATCACCGGATTCCTGGCCGAGCACCGTCCGCAGGACGGCTTCCTCGGCGAGGAGGGCGCCGTCAGCGAGGGCACCTCCGGTGTCCGCTGGGTCATCGACCCCGTCGACGGCACCGTCAACTACCTCTACGGACGTCCCGACTGGGCCGTCTCGATCGCCGCCGAGTACCACGGCGAGCGGATCGTGGGGGTGGTGGCGGCACCGGTACGCGGTGAGACCTGGCAGGCGGTCAGCGGGCAGGGCGCCTACCTGGACGGCCGGCGCCTGCGGTGCCGCCCGTCCCCGCCGCTGGACCAGGCGCTGATCGGCACCGGCTTCGGCTACATCAGGGAGCGGCGGGTGGCCCAGGCCGCCGTCGCCCAGGGGCTGGTGCCGCGGGTGCGCGACATCCGCCGTGGCGGCTCGGCCGCCATCGACCTGTGCGATGTCGCCACCGGGCGGCTGGACGGCTTCTACGAGCGCGGCCTCAACCCGTGGGATCTGGCCGCGGGGGACCTCGTCGCGCGGGAGGCCGGTGCCCGCACGGGCGGCCGTCCGGGGCTGCCCGCCGACGGTGATCTCACCGTCGCGGCCTCGCCGGGGGTCTTCGAGGTCCTCCAGCCGCTGCTGGAGGAGCTGGGCGCCTGGCACGACCAGTCGGTCGGCGCGGCGGGCGCGGAGCAGTAGCCGGGAACGGCGATGCGGCCCCCCGGACCGGAGGGCCGCATCACCGAAGGCGGGACCGGAAGGGCGGTCAGGCGACCTGCACGCCGTGCTCGGCGGCCAGCCGGCGGAGGTCCTCCAACTCCGACTGCTCGACGTCCACGAGGAAGTCGTCGCCGGATTCACGTGCGCGGTGCAGGTCGGACTCGGTGGTCCGTATACGCTGCAGGATGCCTGCGGTGAATGCGTCCATGGTGTGCCCCCTCGTCGCGGGTCGGTGGCACGGGGTGTGCCGAGGGAAGTGGTGCGTGCCCGATCACGGCGTGGTCCCCGGACTGCGTCGGAGGTGCGTCGTGGCACCCTGCGCACAGGGCGTGATCGTGGATGGTGCTCAGGTCCTCCCCAACCGGAACCTCAGAGAAACCTCAACCGCCCCGGAAAAGTGCCGGCGGCTCGTGCCGGAGTCCGCGCCCGGTTTCCCACCCCTGCTCTTACCGCCGATTTACCGGGGTCCGGGGCACGATGGGGAGCACGATCCCCCATCCGTATCCAGGGAAGGAACAGCGCCGTGCGCGTACTCGTCGTCGAGGACGAGCAACTGCTCGCCGATGCCGTGGCGACGGGCCTCCGCAGAGAGGCCATGGCCGTCGATGTGGTCTACGACGGAGCGGCGGCGCAGGAGCGCGTCGACATCAACGACTACGACGTCGTCGTACTCGACCGGGACCTGCCGCTGGTGCACGGGGACGATGTCTGCCGGCGGATCGTGGAGCTGGGGCTGCCCACCCGGGTGCTGATGCTCACCGCATCCGGGGACGTCAGCGACCGGGTCGAGGGCCTGGAGCTGGGTGCGGACGACTACCTGCCCAAGCCCTTCGCCTTCTCCGAGCTGACAGCCCGCGTGCGGGCGCTGGGGCGGCGCACCACCACGGCCCTCCCGCCGGTGCTGGAGCGGGCCGGTATCCGGCTGGACCCGGGGCGCCGCGAGGTCTCCCGGGACGGCCGGGAGATCCAGCTGGCACCCAAGGAGTTCGCGGTGCTGGAGGTGCTGATGCGGGGCGAGGGCAGCGTGGTCTCCGCCGAGCAGCTCCTGGAGAAGGCCTGGGACGAGAACACCGACCCGTTCACCAATGTGGTGCGTGTGACGGTGATGACGCTGCGCCGCAAGCTCGGTGAGCCGCCGGTGATCGTCACCGTGCCGGGCGCGGGGTACCGGATCTGACGTCGATGGCCCCCTCCACCTCTCCCGAGTCCCCGGGTTCCCCCGCTTCCCAGGGCGCCCCCGGCCCCTCCGGCCCGGAGGGCGGCGGCCGCCCCGGTGGCGCCCCGCCGCGGACACCCCCCAAACCGAGCTGGGACCCGCGCGAGACCCCCCGTTCCTCGCCCCTGCTGCGCCCCACCATCCGGATACGGCTCACGCTGCTGTACGGCGGGATGTTCCTGATCGCCGGGATGCTGCTGCTGACGATCATCTATCTGCTGGCGGCGCAGGCGCTGGACGACGCCAGCCATGTCTCGTTCCGCATCCTCAACGGGGAGGTCCAGCCGACCTCGGACTGCCAGGGGCTGACCGGAACCCTCCCCAGCGACGTGTTCATGCAGCGCCTGTCGGAGTGCGCGGAGGCGCAGCGCAGGATGGCACTGGACGGGCTGCTGCGCCGCTCCCTGCTCGCGCTGCTCGGGCTCGCCGTGGCCGCGTTCGCCTTCGGCTACGTGATGGCGGGCCGGGTGCTCGCGCCGCTGGGCCGCATCACCCGCACCGCGCGCCAGGTGGCGGGCTCGGATTTGCACAAGCGGATCGAGCTGGAGGGCCCGGACGACGAGCTGAAGGAGCTGTCGGACACTTTCGACGACATGCTGGACCGGCTGGAGCGCGCCTTCACGGCCCAGCAGCGCTTCGTGGGCAACGCCTCGCACGAGTTGCGCACCCCGCTGGCGATCAACCGCACACTGCTGGAGGTGCAGCTCGCCGATCCGGACGCCTCGCCGGAGCTGCAGCAGCTGGCCAAGACGCTGCTGGCCACCAACGAGCGCAGCGAGCAGCTCGTGGAGGGGCTGCTGCTGCTCGCGCGGAGCGAGAACGAGCTGGTCGACCGCAAGCCGGTGGACCTGGCCGAGGTGGCCTCCCAGGCGGTCGAGCAGGCGCGCGGAGAGGCCGAGACCAAGGGCGTCGAGTTGCGCGGAGTACGGCAGCCCACATATGTACAGGGCAACGGGGTACTCCTGGAGCGCGTCGCACTGAACCTGGTGCAGAATGCCGTGCGCTACAACCTGCGTGCGGGCGGATGGGTCTCGGTCAGTACCGAGGCCCAGCCGGGGCAGGCGGTGCTCAGCGTCGAGAACACCGGACCCGTGGTCCCGGCCTACGAGGTGGACAACCTCTTCGAGCCGTTCCGGCGTCTCCGTACGGAGCGGACGGGCAGCGACAAGGGCGTCGGGCTCGGGTTGTCGATCGTGCGCTCGGTCGCGCGGGCGCACGGCGGCGCGGTCTCGGCCGTGCCGCGCGAGGACGGCGGCCTGGTGATGCGGGTGACGCTGCCGCTGTGAGCGGCGGCCGAAGCCGCGGAGCTTCGCGGAAAGGGCGAAGGACATGGAGGTGACGAAAAGTGACCGAAAACACCCCGGTGTAGTCGGCGACTCGTTCGCTATATGCGGAATCGAGGCCACTTCTCGCCGCCCGCGACCGGGCTGTGATCGATCACACATGCGAATTCTCGGGTGGCCCCGGACCGGGGTCGCCGAACGGGAAGAAAACCCGGAAAATCCAGGTTTCCGCAGGTGGAGATCGTGGGCAGTACCCCGGATGGCCGGTGCGGACTGTGTGCGGAGCACCGCCGGGGACCGTCTATGGTCCTCCTCGACATCCGACATGATCACCTCTTCAGGGGTGCCGTTGGGTGTCGATTGAGTAACAGACCTTGATGTGAGGCAAAATCTCCGCCTCGGGTCGGGCACAAGTCCGGCCTCTCACGCGTTACGTGCGCTGGAGACACCACAGACACCCAGAGGGGGAGAGCGACATGGCTACGGATTACGACACTCCACGCAAGACCGACGACGAAGTCAACGAAGACAGCATCGAGGAGCTGAAGGCCCGGCGGAACGACAAGTCCGCGTCCAACGTCGACGTGGACGAGTTCGAGCAGGCCGAGGGCCTCGAGCTGCCCGGGGCGGACCTCTCCAACGAGGAGCTGTCGGTCCGGGTGCTGCCCCGCCAGGCGGACGAGTTCACCTGCATGAGCTGCTTCCTGGTGCACCACCGCTCCCAGCTCGCCGCGGAGAAGAACGGTCAGCCCATCTGCCGCGACTGCGCGGCCTGAGAAGCGGACCGACTGCCGTGGCAGTCGAAGGCGCACGTGATGACGAGCGAGGCCCTCATGACCGGTCGGCCTCGCTCGTTCCCTTCGAGCGCGGTGCCGAGGGCACCGCGCCGCACGCGGACGCCCCGGTGCCGTCCGCGCCGCCAGGCGGGACAGCGTCCGGCCCCGGACCGCGGTCCGGCGGCGCCACACGGCGGATCCGGGCGCGTACGCAGATGTACGTACGCGCGGTCACCGAGCGCGTCATCGAACTCGCCCCGCGGGTGCCGGTGCGGGACCTGGCGACCCTCCGCGGCCAGTTCCCCGGGCTGAGCACCGAAGAGCTGGCCGACCGGCTGGTGGCCGGAGCCACCCGGAGCGCGGCCGCCGTGGGAGCGGGAGTCGGCGGCGCCGCGATGCTGCCGGTACCCCCGGCCCTGCCCGCCGAGCTGACCGCCGAGATCGTCGGCGTCGCCGGTGTCGAGCTGAAGCTGATCGCCGAGCTGCACGAGGTCTACGGCCGCCGCGCACCCGGCAACGTCCGGGAACGGGCCGCGGCCTACCTGGGCGCCTGGGCCTCCGAACGCGGCATAGAACTCACCCGCCCCGCCACCCTGAGCACGGCCATGAACGGGGAGCTGCGCCGCCGACTGCGGCAGCAGATCACGAAGCGCACCCTGCGCACCCTGCCGAACCTCGCGCCGTTCCTGATCGGAGCCGCCGCCGGCGCCGTGCTGAACCGCAGGGACACCGCACGGCTCGCCGAGCGCGTCCGCGCCGATCTGCGCGCCGGCGCGAGCGGCCCGCACCGCGGCTGACCGGGGCCCGGCGCCCGCGCCGAAGGCCGGATCCGGCTAGTCACATGATCGACCGGACGAGTCCTGGGAAACGGCCGACTCGCGGGCCGAAGCCAGGGCCTCCACCAGCCGCTGCGGATGCCGGGTGGAGAGGTACACGTACGGCGTGGGGTCCTGCGTATCGGTCACCTCGACCCGCACCGCGGTCGGGACGTAGCCGCGCAGCACCATGTGCGCCCGCGTGTCGGCCTTGTACGTACGCCAGGCGCGCGCCTGGGCCGCGTCCAGCGCCTCGGCCTCCCCGAGCGCGGACACCGGAATCCGCGCGTCCCCGGCGATCAGCGAGTCCGCCACCACCCGCACCCGGACGCTGCCGTAGCTGCTCACGCACACGGCTGCCAGCGCGCCGCCTCCCACCAGGCCGCACAGCAGCGGCAGCGGACCGAAGGGGAAGAGCATCAGCGCGCAGGCCACCCCGATTCCGGCGGCGATCAGCCACCAGGACCGGGGAGCGGTGAGGCGCTCGTCGTGGAGCGCGGCCGGGGCAACCATGTGTCCAGCTTGGCACGGCGCCCCCCGGCGCCCCGCACGGCGGTAAGGTCTGCACCCGTGAGTGCAGCCAATCCCCCCAGTTCCCCGAAGACCTCGCTGGTGCCGCCACCGGACGCCGTACCGCCGGTGCGCCACCCCGAGGCTCCCGAGCCCGGCGCGCCCCTCGGTGCCCACTACGACATGTGCTTCGGCTGCGGCGGCGGGCAGCCGCACGGCCTGCACCTGGCCGCGCGGGCCGGGGAGGGTGTCAGCGTCACCGCCGAGTTCACCGTCAAGCCCGCCCACCAGGGAGCGCCCGGCCTCGCCCATGGCGGCGTGCTGACCACCGCGCTGGACGAGACCCTGGGCTCGCTGGGCTGGCTGATGCACGTGATCGCCGTGACCGGACGGCTGGAGACGGACTTCCTGCGCCCGGTCCCCGTGGACACGCTCCTGTATCTGGAGGCCCGCACGACCGCGGTGCACGGGCGCAAGATCTACTCGACGGCCACCGGCCGGATCGGCGGTCCGGAGGGCCCGGTGGCCGTGCGCGCGGACGCCGTCTTCATAGAGGTGAAGGTCGAGCACTTCATCGAGAACGGCCGCGAGGAGGAGATCCACGCGGCCATGGACGACCCCGACCAGGTCAGGCGCGCGCGTGCCTTCGAGGTGAACCCATGAGCGACGGTGTCGAGATCCTGCTGCGGCGGACCGACCCCGAGGTGCCCGTGCCCTCCTACCAGCATCCGGGAGACGCCGGTTGCGATCTGGTGACCACGGAGGGCGCGGAACTGGCTCCCGGGGAGCGGGCCGTCCTGCCGACGGGAATCTCGCTCGCCCTCCCGGAGGGCTACGCGGCCTTCGTCCACCCGCGCTCGGGCCTCGCGGCCCGTTGCGGCGTCTCGCTGGTGAATGCACCGGGAACGGTCGACGCCGGGTACCGTGGGGAGATCAAGGTGATTGTGGCCAATCTCGATCCACGCGAGACCGTGCGGTTCGAGCGGTTCGACCGTATCGCCCAACTCGTCGTCCAGCAGGTGGAGAAGGTGCGGTTCCGCGAGGTCGAGGAGCTGCCCGACTCGGTGCGCGCCGCGGGCGGCTTCGGCTCCACGGGCGGCCACGCGGCGGACCGCCCGGCCCGGTCGGCGCCCGCCGACGCGTCGGGCGTCACCCTGCAGACAGCCGCACAGCAGAAGGATTACGTTGCGGTCGGTGCCGATCGAGCTTCCGACCTGAGAGGACAGTGACGTGTTCGGACGTCGTCGCAAGAAGAGCGAAGAGCCCCAGGGCACCTCGGACGAGTTCGAGACGGAACAGGAAGGCGAGGACGAGCCGCAGGACGGCGCGGACACCGAATCCGGCGCCGGAGAGAGCCGGGTCAAGCTGCCTCCGGCGCCCCGTCCGGACGGTCCCTGGGACATCGACGAGGTCACCGAGCCCGACTCCGGCAGGGTCGACCTGGGCGGCCTGTTCATCCCCGGCGTCGAGGGCATGGAGCTGCGGGTCGAGGTCGCGGGTGACGCGATCGTCGCGGCGACCGTCGTGCTGCAGGACAGCGCCGTCCAGCTCCAGGCGTTCGCGGCGCCCAAGCGCGAGGGCATCTGGGACGAGGTGCGGGAGGAGATCGCCTCCGGCATCACCCAGCAGGGCGGCGTCATCGACGAGGCCGAGGGGCCCATGGGCTGGGAGCTGCGGGCGCAGGTGCCGGTGCAGCTGCCGGACGGGACGGGCGGCGTGCAGGTCGTCCGGTTCGTCGGGGTGGACGGACCGCGGTGGTTCCTGCGCGGGGTGATCTCCGGCCAGGGCGCGGTCCAGCCCGAGGCGGCGGGTGTGCTGGAGCAGATCTTCCGGGACACGGTCGTGGTGCGCGGCGAGGGACCGATGGCGCCGCGCGACCCCATCGTCCTGAAGCTGCCCGAGGACGCGCAGATGGTGCCGGACGGAGTGCAGCAGGAGACGGTGGAGGAGGGCTCCCGGTTCGCGGGCGGCCTCGACAAGCTCCAGCGCGGCCCGGAGATCTCCGAGGTGCGTTAGGGAGTGTCTTCGAAGCCCCGTCTGCCCTCCGGGCGGACGGCGCGCCTTCGAAGACACTCCCAGGCGCGACGTGCTGCCGCGAAGGCCGGGCCCGACGGGCCCGGCCTTCCGTCGTGCGCGCCCGCCGCAGACGCGTAGGCAACGGCGGCCGCGTATGGGCCGCGTCAAGGACGTACGGGCCCCGTCAAGAGCGCCCCGGGACGTGTATGAGGGACGTCAACGGCAGGCGCTCACGCCGTCGGCGGGGGGTTTCCTGGGTGGGTCCGCACAACCTACCCACCAGGAGCACACGATGGCCGATCCGGCCTTCGCCGCCACCACCGTCGCGGTCTTCGCACTGCTGTCGCTCGTCGCCAGAGGGATGGACCGGCTGTGAGCGCAGAGAACGCCGCGGGGCTCGTGGTGGCCCTCGCGCTGCTGGGCTACCTCGTCTGCGCCCTGCTCTTCCCGGAGAGGTTCTGAGCGCCGATGAGTACCCCTCTCGCCGCCGTGCTCCAGGTGGTGGCGCTCGTCGGAGCGCTCGCGCTGGTGCACCGGCCGTTCGGCGACTACATGGCCGCCGTCTACCGCTCCGACCGGCATCTGCGCGTCGAGCGGCTCCTCCACCGCTGCGTCGGCACCGATCCGGACGCCGGGATGCGCGCACCCGCCTACATCCGCGCGGTGCTGGCCTTCTCGGCCGCCGGAGTGCTCTTCCTCTACGCCCTGCAGCGGCTCCAGGACAGGCTGCCGCTGTCCCTCGGATTCCGCGCACTCGACCCGGACCAGGCGTTCAACACCGCCGCCTCCTTCGTCACCAACACCAACTGGCAGTCCTACGCGGGCGAGTCCGCCATGGGCCATCTGGTGCAGCTGACCGGGCTGGCGGTGCAGAACTTCGTCTCGGCCGCCGTGGGGATGGCCGTCGCCATCGCCCTCGTCCGGGGCTTCGCCCGGTCGCGCACCGGGGAACTGGGCAACTTCTGGACCGACATGGTCCGCGGAGTGGTGCGCATCCTGCTGCCGGTCGCGTTCCTCGGCGCGCTCGCCCTGGTGGCGACCGGCGTGGTGCAGAACCTCGCCGGGACGCACGAGGTGCAGACCCTCTCCGGGGCCACCCAGCACATCCCGGGCGGCCCCGTCGCCTCCCAGGAGGCCATCAAGGAACTGGGCACCAACGGCGGCGGCTTCTTCAACGCCAACTCCGCACACCCCTTCGAGAACCCGAACGGCTTCAGCAACCTGCTGGAGATCTTCCTGCTCCTCGTCATCCCGTTCTCCCTGACCCGAACGTTCGGCACGATGGTCGGGAACGTGCGCCAGGGGTACGCGATCCTCGCCGCGATGGGCGTCATCTGGCTGGCCGGCGTCGCAGCGATCACCGCCGCCGAGTACGCGCACCACGGCACGGCGGCCCAGCTCGCCGGCGGCGCCACCGAAGGCAAGGAGCAGCGCTTCGGAGCCGGCGCCTCCGCGCTGTTCGCCGCCTCCACGACGCTGACCTCGACCGGCGCCGTCAACTCCTTCCACGACTCCTACACCGCCTTCGGCGGCGGGGTGGCGCTGCTGGGCATGATGCTCGGCGAGATCGCACCGGGCGGGGTCGGCTCCGGGCTGTACGGCATGCTGATCATGGCCGTCATCGCCGTCTTCCTCGCCGGGCTGATGGTCGGCCGCACGCCCGAGTACCTGGGCAAGAAGATCGGCACCCGCGAGATCAAGTACGCGGCCTGCTTTCTGCTGAGCACTCCCGCTCTGGTGCTGGGCGGCACCGCGCTCGCCATGGCGCTGCCCGACGGCGAGCGGGCGATGACCAACATCGGCGCGCACGGCTTCACCGAAGTGCTGTACGCCTACACCTCGGCCGCCAACAACAACGGCAGCGCCTTCGCCGGATTCGGCGCCGACACGCCGTTCTTCAACACCACGCTGGGCCTGTGCATGCTGCTGGGCCGGTTCCTGCCGATGGTGTGCGTCCTGGCGCTGGCCGGTTCGCTGGCCCGGCAGGCGCCGGTGCCCGTCACGGCAGGCACCCTGCGCACCGAAAAGCCGCTCTTCTCCGGCTTGCTGGTCGGCTCCGTGCTGATCGTCACCGGACTCACCTTCTTCCCGGCCCTGGCCCTGGGGCCGCTCGCGGAGGGACTCTCCTGATGAGCACGACAACAGCGGTCCGCACTCCGCGGCCGGATGACACCCAGGATCCGGCCGAGGGCCGGCACTCTCCCGGCCGGCCCCCGGGCGGCGGGTCGTTCACCCCGCGGCACCTGGCCCGGTCGCTGCCGGCCGCCGTGCGCAAGCTCGATCCGCGGTGCATGGCCGCGTCGCCGGTGATGTTCGTGGTCGAGGTGGGCTCGGTCGTCACCACCTGCCTCGCTGTCGCCCACCCTCGGGACTGGTTCGGCTGGGTGATCACGGCCTGGCTGTGGCTGACCGTCCTGTTCGCCAACCTCGCCGAAGCGGTGGCCGAGGGGCGCGGCAAGGCACAGGCCGACACCCTGCGCCGGGCCAGGACCGAGAGCGTGGCCCGGCGGCTGGCCGGACCGGACGACGCCCGGGAGACCGCGGTGCCCGGCACCGAACTGCGGGTCGGCGACCTCGTGGTCTGCGAGGCGGGTGACCTGATACCCGGGGACGGCGATGTCGTGGAGGGGGTCGCCACCGTCGACGAGTCCGCGATCACCGGCGAATCGGCCCCCGTCATCCGGGAGTCCGGCGGCGACCGGTGCGCCGTCACCGGCGGCACCAAGGTGCTCTCCGACCGTATCGTCGTACGGATCACCACCGAGCCCGGGCGGACCTTCATCGACCGGATGATCGCACTGGTGGAGGGCGCCGCCCGGCAGAAGACGCCCAACGAGATCGCCCTCAACATCCTGCTGGCAGCCCTCACGGTCGTCTTCCTCCTCGCCGTCGTCACCCTGCAGCCGTTCGCCGACCACGCCGGGGCCGAACAGTCCCTGACCGTGCTCGCGGCGCTGCTCGTCTGCCTCATCCCCACCACCATCGGGGCGCTGCTCTCCGCCATCGGCATCGCCGGGATGGACCGGCTGGTGCAGCGCAACGTGCTGGCCACCTCCGGGCGGGCCGTGGAAGCGGCCGGGGACGTGACGACGCTGCTGCTCGACAAGACCGGCACCATCACGCTGGGCGACCGCAGGGCCGTCGCCTTCGTCCCGGCAGCGGGCATCCCGGCGGAGGAGCTGGCGGACGCGGCCCGGCTCGGCTCGCTCGCCGACGAGACACCCGAGGGCCGCTCCGTCGTCGCACTGGCCGCCGGGGAGCACCCGCCGGACGGCGGCGGCCCGGCCGCGCCGGCCGCGCCGGAGGGCGCCACCTGGGTGCCGTTCACCGCGCAGTCCCGGATGTCCGGCGTCGACGTCGGTGCCCCGGACGGTACCGGCGTGCGGCTGCGGGTGCGCAAAGGCGCCGCCGCGGCGGTGTCCGGCTGGATCGAGGAGCGGGGCGGCCGGGTCGGCACGGAGGTCGACAGCGCGGTGCGCGAGATCTCCGAGGCGGGTGGCACCCCCCTGGTGGTCGCCGTCGAGGACGCTGCCGGTGCCCGGGCGCTCGGCGTCATCCACCTCAAGGACATCGTCAAGGACGGCATCGCCGAACGCTTCGCCGAACTGCGCCGGATGGGCATCAGAACCGTCATGATCACCGGGGACAACCCGCTGACCGCCGAGGCCGTCGCCGCCGAGGCCGGAGTCGACGGCCATCTCGCGGAGGCCACCCCCGAGGACAAGATGGCGCTCATCGAACGCGAACAGGCCGGCGGCCGGCTCGTCGCCATGACCGGTGACGGCACCAACGACGCCCCGGCCCTGGCTCGTGCCGACGTGGGCGTCGCCATGAACACCGGAACCTCCGCCGCCAAGGAGGCGGGGAACATGGTGGACCTGGACTCGGACCCCACCAAGCTCATCGAGATCGTGGAGATCGGCAAACAACTGCTGATCACCCGCGGCGCGCTGACCACCTTCTCGATCGCCAACGACGTCGCGAAGTACTTCGCGATCATCCCCGCGATGTTCGCCGCCGCCCACCCCGGCCTGGAGACCCTCGACATCATGCGGCTCACCTCGCCGCAGTCGGCGATCCTCTCCGCCGTGGTGTTCAACGCGCTGATCATCGTCGCCCTGGTGCCGCTCGCCCTGCGCGGCGTGCGCTACCGGCCGCTGAGCGCCGACCGGCTGCTGCGCCGCAACCTCGCCGTCTACGGCGTCGGCGGACTCGTCGCACCGTTCCTCGGCATCAAACTGATCGACCTGCTGCTGACCACGCTTCCCGGAGTGAGCTGAGCGACATGACCACAGCTGTTGTACGCGCCGCGGGCCGGCTCGGCTGGGCCGCCGGCCGCGCCCTGCTCGCACTGACTCTCCTGTGCGGGGTCCTCTACCCGCTGGCGGTGACCGGCGTCGCCCAGGCCGTCTTCCCCGGCAAGGCGAACGGCTCGCCGGTGCGGGTGGCGGGCGAGGAGGTCGGCTCGGCCCTGATCGGGCAGCAGTGGCGCGGCCGGAAGTGGTTCCACGGCCGCCCCTCGCACTCCGGCTACGATCCGCGTGCCTCCGGCTCCGGTCAGCTGGGTGCGAGCGACCCGCGGCTGGTCGCGTCCGTACGGCGGACCCGGCACGAGGTCGCCGAGCTGAACGGGGTGCCGCCCGCCGCCGTGCCCCCCGACGCGGTGACCGGTTCCGCATCGGCCCTCGACCCGCACATCTCACCCCGGTACGCGAGGATCCAGAGCGCGCGGGTGGCACGGGCCAACGGGTTGCCCGTGCAGGCGGTGCGGGCTCTGGTGGCCTCGCACACGGAGGGCCGCGGCGCCGGATTCCTGGGCGAGGAGCATGTGAACGTGCTGACGCTGAACGTGGCCCTGCGCGCCGCGGCAGCCTCCCGCTGACCGCGGGGCTCCCAGCGGAGCCCGCGCCCGGCCTCCCCGCCGTGAGTGCGGTCCGCGGCACCCGGCCCGGTCCCGGCCCCCGGCGTGGCGGGCCGGGACGGACGCCGAACGCCGCCCGGGCGCCCGGCGCCCACCCGGGCGATCCATACGCAACCCTGACGCCCGGCCCCGCCCGCACCGCATGACCAGGGCCGGAAAGCGGTGACAATGGAGGGCATGGTGTCCGGAACGCAGCAGCAGCAGCGGCGGCGGGGCCGGCTGCGGGTCTTCCTCGGAGCGGCGCCCGGCGTCGGCAAGACCTACGCCGTGCTCTCCGAAGCGCACCGCCGGGTGGAGCGGGGCACCGACGTGGTCGTCGGATTCGTCGAGCACCACGACCGCCCGCGGACCGAAGTGCTGCTGCACGGGCTGGAGCAGGTGCCGCGCCGCGGGACCACACACCGGGGCGCCGACCTCACCGAGATGGACACCGACGCGGTGCTCGCCCGCCGCCCCGCCGTGGCCGTCGTGGACGAACTGGCCCACACCAACGTGCCCGGCTCCCGGAACGCCAAGCGCTGGCAGGACGTCGAGGAACTGCTCGCCGCCGGGATCGACGTCGTCTCCACCGTCAACATCCAGCACCTGGAGTCGCTCGGCGACGTGGTGGAGTCCATCACCGGCGTACGGCAGCGCGAGACCGTGCCCGACGAAGTGGTGCGGCGCGCCGACCAGATCGAACTGGTCGACATGTCCCCGCAGGCCCTGCGCCGCCGGATGGCGCACGGCAACGTCTACGCGCCGGACAAGGTCGACGCGGCGCTGTCCAACTACTTCCGGCCCGGCAACCTGACCGCCCTGCGCGAACTGGCCCTGCTGTGGACGGCCGACCGGGTCGACGAGTATCTCCAGCAGTACCGCTCCGAGCACCGCATACGCACCACCTGGCAGGCCCGCGAGCGGATCGTCGTCGGGCTCACCGGCGGGCCCGAGGGCCGCACCCTGATCCGCCGCGCCGCCCGGATGGCGGCCAAGGGCTCGGGCAGCGAGATCCTGGCCGTCCACATCTCCCACGCCGACGGCCTCACCTCCGCCTCCCCGCAGGAACTCGCCGTCCAGCGCACCCTCGTGGAGGACCTCGGCGGCACCTACCACCACGTCATCGGCGACGACATCCCCCAGGCCCTGCTGGAGTTCGCGCGGGGCCACAACGCCACCCAGATCGTGCTCGGCTCCTCGCGCCGCAGGACCTGGCAGTACGTCTTCGGGCCCGGGGTCGGCGCCACCGTCGCCCGGGACTCCGGGCCGGACCTGGACGTGCACATCGTCACCCACGAGGAAGTCGCCCGGGGGCGCGGGCTGCCCGGCACCCGGGCCGCCCGGCTGGGCACGGCGCGCGTCGTCGCCGGCTGGCTGACCGCGTTCGGGGCTCCCGTGCTGCTGACGTTCCTGATGCTGGCCACCGAGCCGGGCATCGGCTTCGCCAACGACGTGCTGCTCTTCCTGGTGCTCACGGTCACCGCCGGACTGGTGGGCGGACTGCTGCCCGCGCTGGCCTCCGCCGCGGTCTGCTCGGCGCTGCTGAACTACTTCTTCACCGAGCCCGTCCGCACCTGGACCATCAGCGACGGCCGCAACGTCGTCTCGCTCGCCGTCTTCTTCGCCGTCGCCGTGGCCGTCGCCTCCGTGGTGGACCTGGCGGCCCGGCGCACCCAGCAGGCGGCCAGGCTGCGCGCCGAGTCGGAGATCCTCTCCGCGCTGGCGGGCAGCGTGCTGCGCGGCGAGACCCCGCACGCGAGCGGCGGTCCGGGCAGCGGGCCCAGCCTGGAGGCGCTCCTGGAGCGGGTCCGGGAGACCTTCGCCATGGACGGTGTCGCCCTGCTGGAGCGCACCGCCGAGCGGGCCGCGTGGACCTGCGCGGGCAGCGTCGGCACCACCGGCTCCGGCAAGCGGCTGGCCGCACCGGAGGACGGCGAGACGGACATGCCGGTCGGGGACAGCATGATGCTGGTGCTCTCCGGACGGGTGCTGCCCGCCGAGGACCGCAGGGTCCTCGCCGCGTTCGCCGCGCAGGCCGCCGGGGTGCTCGACCGGCAGCGGCTGCTGGGCGAGGCCGAGCAGGCCCGCGAGCTGGCCGAGGGCAACCGGATCCGCACCGCGCTGCTGGCCGCCGTCTCGCACGACCTGCGCACCCCGCTGGCCGCCATCAAGGCGTCCGTCTCCTCGCTGCGCTCCGACGACGTGCAGTGGTCGGCGGAGGACGAGGCGGAGCTGCTGGGGGCGATCGAGGAGGGCGCGGACAAGCTCGACAACCTGGTCGGCAATCTGCTGGACATGTCCCGGCTGCACACCGGCACCGTCCGGCCGCACATCAAGGACATCAGCCTGGAGGAGGTCGTGCCCAAGGCGCTGGGCGGCGTCCCGGAGGGCAGCGTGCGGCTGGCCGTCGCCGAGGCGCTGCCGCTGGTCGCCGTCGACCCGGGGCTGCTGGAGCGCACCGTCGCCAACCTGGTGGAGAACGCGGTCAAGTACAGCCCGGAGGGGAAGAAGGTGCTGGTGCGCGCCAGCGCGCTGGCCGACCGGGTCGAGCTGCGCTGCACCGACCGCGGCCCCGGGGTGCCCGACAGCGACAAGGACCGCATCTTCGAGCCCTTCCAGCGCTACGGCGACGCACCCGGCGGTGCCGGGGTCGGCCTCGGTCTGGCCGTCGCCCGCGGCTTCGCCGAGGCGATGGGCGGCACGCTGGAGGCCGAGGACACCCCCGGGGGCGGCATGACCATGGTGCTCACCCTGCGCGCGGCGCACGGCCGCGGACCCGCGCCCCGCCGGCTGTCGAACCCCGGCGGCAGACCGCAGCTCCAGTCGCAGCGCTCCGGCGCCTGAGCGGCACGACGTAACCGAGAGGAACAAGAATGCACCGGGTGCTCGTGGTCGACGACGAACCCCAGATCGTCCGCGCCCTCGTGATCAACCTCAAGGCGCGCAAGTACGAGGTGGACGCCGCGCACGACGGCGCGACCGCGCTGCGCCTGGCGGCCGACCGGCATCCCGACGCCGTCGTCCTGGACCTGGGACTGCCCGACATGGACGGCGTGGACGTCATCCACGGCATCCGCGGCTGGACCCGGGTGCCGATCCTGGTGCTCTCCGCCCGGCAGACCTCCGACGAGAAGGTGGCGGCGCTGGACGCCGGAGCCGACGACTACGTCACCAAGCCGTTCGGCATGGACGAGCTGCTGGCCCGGCTGCGCGCCGCCGTCCGGCGCGCGGAGCCGCCGGCCGGGATGCCGGAGGGGACCGGGGTCATCGAGACCCGGACCTTCACCGTCGATCTGGCGGCGAAGAAGGTGCACCGCGACGGCGGCGACGTACGGCTCACCCCGACCGAGTGGCATCTGCTGGAGGTGCTGGTTCGCAGCCCCGGGCGGCTGGTGAGCCAGAAGCAGCTGCTCAGGGAGGTCTGGGGCCCCTCCTACGGCACCGAGACCAACTACCTGCGGGTCTACATGGCCCAGCTCCGCCGCAAACTGGAGGCCGACCCCTCGCACCCCCGGCACTTCGTGACCGAGGCCGGCATGGGCTACCGCTTCGAGACGTGAGCACACGCTGCGGCGCCCCGGTACGCGGCGGTGCCGGCGGGCGGGGGAGACGTGCCGCCGTCCGGCGGTACCCTGGCGGTTATGACTGGCGCCACCCGAGAGCAGCGGGGCACGGGAAGCGGGCGGTTCCGACGGTTCCTGGAACGGCTCTCCTCCTCGGAGGAGGACCTGCGCTCGGCCGAGCTGCGTGAGGAAGCCGAGGACACCGGCTGTGCCCGTATCTCCGAATGCACCGACCGCGAGATGGTGCGGGTAACCGGTACGCTGCGCACCGTGACACTGCGGCCGCGCGCCGGAGTGCCCACCCTGGAGGCCGAGCTGTTCGACGGGTCGGCCTCGCTGGACGTCGTCTGGCTGGGCCGCCGCTCCATCGCGGGGATCGAGCCGGGCCGCAAGCTGATCGTCTGGGGGCGGATCACCGTCAACCACGGCCGTCCCGTCATGTTCAACCCGAAGTACGAGCTGCGACCCCTCGGACAGGAGTAGCGGGTGACCCTTCCCGACAAGCGGACCGAAGCGCAGGAGCCGGACGACCGGCCGGCCGGCGGGACCGGCTCGCAGGCCCCGCAGGAGACCGGATCGCAGGCCGTCACGGAAGCGGCGCTGTTCGAGGCGTTCGGCGGGGTGCGGGGCCTGGTCGAGACGACGGTGCCCGGCCTGGTCTTCATCGCGATGTACACGGTGAACAAGGACATCCACACCGCCGCGATCACAGCGCTGGTGCTCTCCGGTGTGATGGTCGTCTTCCGGCTGCTGCGCAAGGACACCGTCAAGCACGCCTTCAGCGGGATCTTCGGCGTCGGCTTCGGCGTGCTCTTCGCGATGATGACGGGCAACGCCAAGGACTTCTACCTGCCGGGCATGCTCTACACGCTGGGCCTGGCGCTCGCCTACCTCGTCACCGCCATGGCGGGCGTGCCGCTGCTCGGCCTGGTGCTCGGTCCGGTGTTCAAGGAGAACCTCTCCTGGCGCAAGCGCAACCCCGGCCGCAAGAAGGCGTACACCAAGGCGAGCTACGCCTGGGGATTCATCCTGCTCGGCAAGTCGGCCGTGCTCTTCCCGCTCTACTTCTGGGGCGAGACCACCCAGTTCGGCTGGGTCACCGTCATCCTGAAGATCCCGCCGTTCCTGCTGGCCGTCTACCTCACCTGGATCTTCCTGGCGAAGGCGCCGCCGCCGATCAATGTCATCGCCGAGCTGGAGGCCGAGGAGGAAGCGGCCAAGGCCGAGAAGGCCGCCGCACAGGCCGCCACGGCGGAGGCGGGCACGACCGGCCGGCACCGCCGCTGAACCCGGCCGGCGCCGCCGTCGACGCGCACGCGCCCGCCCCGCGGTCCGGCTGAACGGGCCAACCGGACCGCCTGCCGCGCCGTCCTCGCCGCCGCGGGGAAGGATCTCCGCGACGCGCACGGCGACACGGAGGCGAGGCGCCATGGACGACCCCACCCGGCGGCCCGGACCGCCCACGGACGGAGCGGCCGCGCACAGGGCACGCAGGACGGTGCTGCGGACCGTCCTGGCGACCGCCGCGGCGCTCGGCACGGGCACCCTCGCCGCGTGCGGCTCCGACGGAGGCGAGGGGGACTCGTCCCCGTTCACCGGTGAGCAGCACAAGGGCGGCCGGGTGCTGGCGGTGAAGGTCGACAACGTGACCGCGGCCCGGCCGCAGAACGGGCTCGACCGCGCCGACATCGTCTACACCGAGCAGGTCGAGGCCGGTCTCAGCCGCATCCTGGCCGTCTTCGCCTCCGACCTCCCCGCCACCGTCGGCCCGGTGCGCAGCGCCCGCGAGTCCGACATCGAACTGCTGCGCCAGTTCGGCGAGCCGGCCCTGGCGTTCTCCGGCGTGCAGAGCAAGCTCCTGCCGACCCTGGAGGCGGCACCGCTGCGGCTGCTGCCGCCCGGCGAGCTGACCGACGGCTACGAACGCGACCCGGGCCGCCGCGTTCCCCACAACCTCTGTCTCAAGGCGCGCCGCGCCGAGCAGGCCGCCGACGGCGCCTCCGCGCCCCGGGACATCGGCTACCGCTTCGGTTCCGCACCCGGCGGCGGCCGGTCCACCGACCGGCACACCGTCCGCTACCCCGGGGCCCGCTTCACCTTCACCTGGTCCGCCGACCGCGGCCGCTGGCTGGTGGCGATGGACGGGTCCCCGGCACGTGCCCGCGGTGGCGGGCGGCTCGCCCCCGCCACCGTCGTGATCCAGTACGTGACCGTGCGCCCGTCCCGCTTCCACGACAGTTCCGGCAGCGTCACCCCTTACACCGAGACCGTCGGCTCCGGCGACGCCCTGGTGCTGCGGGACGGCACGGCGTACGAAGCACACTGGTCGCGCCCCTCGGCGAGCGGCGGCACCGCCTTCACCCTGGCGGACGGCGGGGATCGGCTGCCCTTCGCGCGCGGCCAGGTGTGGGTCGCGCTGGTGAAGAAGAGCTGACCGGGCCGCTCACGCCGGGCCGAGCCGCCGCCGCGGAAGCCCGCCCGCGACCGTTCTCGTCAACCGCGGCTTCCGCCCCCGTGAGCGCGCCGCAGCCCGCGGGAGCGGCACCCGCGCGACCACCATCGCGGGGCTGTCACCCGCGGGTCGAGAGCAGTTCCTCGAGCTGTTCCTCGCGTGCGGGAGCGGCGACGAAGAGGAGTTCGTCGCCCGCCTCCAGCACGTCGTCCGGATCCGGCGTCAGCACCCGGGACCCGCGGATGATCGTCACCAGCGCGGTGTCCTCCGGCCAGCTCACGTCACCCACGCGGGTGCCCGCCAGCGTGGACTCCGGGGGCAGCGTGAGCTCCACGAGGTTCGCGTCGCCCTGCGAGAAGCGCAGCAGCCGCACCAGATCGCCGACGCTGACGGCCTCCTCCACCAGAGCCGACATCAGGCGCGGGGTCGAGACGGCGACATCCACTCCCCACGACTCGTTGAACAGCCACTCGTTCTTCGGGTTGTTGACCCGGGCCACCACCCGGGGCACCCCGTACTCCGTCTTGGCCAACAGCGAGACCACCAGGTTGACCTTGTCGTCACCCGTTGCGGCGATCACCACATGGCAGCGCTCCAGCGCCGCCTCGTCCAGCGAGGTGATCTCGCACGCGTCCGCCAGCAGCCACTCCGCCTGGGGAACCCGCTCCACGGAGATGGCTGTCGGCGCCTTGTCGACGAGCAGGACCTCGTGCCCGTTCTCCAACAGCTCGCCCGCGACGGAGCGGCCCACCGCGCCCGCCCCGGCAATCGCCACTCTCATGCGTTCCCCTGGTTCGCTTCTCCGCCTGTCCGGCGGAGTGCGTGCGTCCTGCTCCGGCGCGGCTCGGCAGCCGCCCGTGTGCCGTTCACGACTCCGGCCCCACGGCGAAGACTTCCTCTACTCTCGCGACCTCGTCGCAGCGCATCATCACATGCACCAGGTCGCCCTCCTGCAGCACCGTCTGGGACGTCGGCAGTATGGCCTCGCCCAGCCGGGTGAGGAAAGCGATGCGCACCCCGGCCTCCTCCTGGAGCCGGCTGACGCGCTCGCCCACCCACGACGCGGAGGTGTGCACCTCGGCCAGCTGCACGGCACCGCTCGGGTCCCGCCACAGCGGCTCCGAGCCGGACGGCAGCAGCCGGCGCAGCATCTGGTCCGCGGTCCAGCGCACCGTCGCGACGGTCGGGATACCGAGACGCTGGTAGACCTCCGCGCGCCGCGGGTCGTAGATCCGCGCGGCCACGTGCTCTGTGCCGAACATCTCACGCGCCACCCGGGCCGCGATGATGTTGGAGTTGTCGCCGCTGCTGACCGCGGCGAACGCCCCCGCCTCCTCTATACCGGCCTCGCGCAGGGTGTCCTGGTCGAAGCCGATCCCGGTGACGCGGCGTCCGCCGAATCCCGAGCCGAGGCGCCGGAACGCGGTGGGATCCCGGTCGATGACCGCGACCGTGTGGCCCTGTCGCTCCAGGGTCTGCGCGAGCTCTGCACCCACTCGCCCGCAGCCCATGATCACAATGTGCAACGCCCGTCCCTTCGTCCCGTACAGCGGGCCGTCTCAGCATCGCACGACTGACCGCATACGATCCTCTGCGTGTCCAGGATGACCGACGTACCGAAACGACTTCTCCTCGGGAGGGCGCTGCGCAGTGACAGGCTCGCCGAGACGCTCCTTCCCAAGCGTCTCGCCCTCCCCGTCTTCGCCTCCGACCCGCTGTCCTCGGTGGCGTACGCGCCGGGCGAGGTGCTGCTGGTCCTGTCGGTGGCGGGGGCCTCCGCCTACAGCTTCAGCCCGTGGATCGCAGTGGCGGTCGTCGTGCTGATGTTCACGGTGGTGGCCTCCTACCGGCAGAACGTGCGGGCGTATCCGAGCGGGGGCGGGGACTACGAAGTCGCGACCACGAACCTGGGCCGCAGGGCGGGGCTGACCGTCGCCAGCGCACTGCTGGTCGACTACGTGCTCACCGTGGCGGTCTCGATCGCCTCGGGGGTCGAGAACCTCGGCTCGGCCATCCCGTTCGTCGTCGAGCACAAGACGTTCTGCGCCGTCGCCGTGATCGTGCTGCTGACGCTGATGAACCTGCGGGGCGTGCGCGAGTCCGGCAAGCTGTTCGCCGTACCGACCTACTGCTTCGTCGCGGGCGTCTTCGGGCTCTTCGTGTGGGGGGTGGTGCGCGGAGTCATCCTGGGCGACGAGATGCGTGCCCCCACCGCCGACTACGAGATCCACACCGAACAGTCCGGCCTCGGCGCGTTCGCGCTGGCCTTCCTGCTGCTGCGCGCCTTCTCCTCCGGCTGCGCGGCGCTCACCGGCGTCGAGGCGATCAGCAACGGGGTGCCCGCCTTCCGCAAGCCCAAGTCGAAGAACGCCGCGACCACCCTGGCCCTGATGGGCGTGCTGGCGGTCACCATGTTCTGCGGCATCATCGCGCTGGCGCTGGCCACCAAGGTGCGGATGGCGGAGAACCCGGCCAAGGACCTGCTGATCGACGGCCGGCCCGCGGGCGCCGACTACACCCAGAACCCCGTCATCTCCCAGGTGGCGGCCGCGGTCTTCGGCGACGGCACGCTCCCCTTCGTCTACCTGGCAGCGGCCACCGCGCTGGTACTGTTCCTGGCCGCCAACACCGCCTACAACGGCTTCCCGCTGCTGGGCTCCATCCTGGCGCAGGACCGCTACCTGCCGCGGCAGTTGCACACCCGCGGCGACCGGCTCACCTTCTCCAACGGCATCGTGCTGCTGGCGGGCGCCGCGGTGATACTCGTGGTGGTCTACGGAGCCGATTCCACCCGCCTGATCCAGCTCTACATCGTGGGCGTGTTCGTCTCCTTCACCCTCAGCCAGATCGGCATGGTCCGGCACTGGAACCGGCTGCTCGGCACGGAGACCGACTCCGCGAGCCGGCACCGCATGCACCGCTCCCGTGCCATCAACACCTTCGGGGCCTTCTTCACCGGGCTGGTGCTCGTGGTGGTGCTGGTGACGAAGTTCTCCCACGGCGCCTGGGTCTCCCTGGTCGGCATGGGACTCTTCTACGCCGTGATGACCGCCATCCGCCGGCACTACGACGGAGTGTCCGAGGAACTGGCGGCCGAGGACCCCACCGAGGCGAAGCTGCGCCCCTCGCGGGTGCACTCCTTCGTGCTCGTATCCAAGATCCACAAGCCCACGCTGCGCGCCCTGCGCTACGCCAAGCTGCTGCGCGCCGACACCCTCGAAGCCGTCACCGTCAACATGGACCAGGACGAGACGGAGCAGCTCCGCAGGGAGTGGGAGGAGAGCGGCATCGACATCCCGCTCACCATCCTCGACTCGCCCTACCGGGAGATCTCGCGCCCCGTCATCGACTACGTGAAGCGGCTGCGCCAGGAGCAGCCCCGCGACGTGGTGAGCGTCTTCATCCCGGAGTACGTGGTCGGCCACTGGTACGAGCACCTGCTGCACAACCAGAGCGCGCTGCGGCTCAAGGGCCGGCTGCTGTTCACACCCGGCGTCATGGTCACCTCGGTGCCCTACCAGCTGGAGTCCTCCGAGCTGGCCAAGAAGCGGGCCAGGCGGCGGGAGCAGTGGAACGCGCCCGGCTCCGTGCGCCGCGGTCCCGTCATCCAGCCGCGGAAGTCCCAGAAGGACGGCGGCAAGGGCGGCAAAGGCGGCAAGGGCCCCGGAAACGGGTCCGGACCGGCGGGGAGCCTGACCCGGCAACGCGGGAAGTAGACTCGGCGGCTGCGGCCCGGGCGGTCCCTCCCGCCGGGCCGGACCCGCGTCCCGCCGCACGGCGGCCCCGGTTCCCCCGTGCCGGTCGCCGCCCAGCCGCTCTTCAGCCTTCAGCCTTTCCAGCCGTTTGGAGTCACCCCCCGATGCCCGAAGCCAGCGCGTCCGAAGAGCTCGCCCCCTCCCTGGTGGGGGAGGAGTACGAGGTCGAGGTCGGCCCGGTGGCGCACGGCGGCCACTGCGTCGCCCGTACCGGCGGCGGCCAGGTGCTCTTCGTCCGGCACACGCTCCCCGGCGAGCGGGTCGTCGCCCGGGTGACCGAGGGCCGCACCGACTCGCGCTTCCTGCGGGCCGACGCCGTGGACGTCCTGGAGCCCGCCAAGGACCGCGTCGAGGCGCCCTGCCCCTTCTCGGGCCCCGGGCGCTGCGGCGGCTGCGACTGGCAGCACGTCAAGCCCGGCGCGCAGCGACGCCTCAAGGCCGACGTGCTCACCGAGCAACTCCAGCGGCTCGCCGGGCTCACCCCCGAGGACGTCTCCTGGGACGGCACGGTCGAGCCCGCACCGGGCGACAAGGTCGCCCCCGGCGAGGTCCCGGCCTGGCGCACCCGCATGCGCTACACCATCGACGCGGAGGGCCGCGCCGGACTGCTCAAGCACCGCTCGCACGAGGTGCAGCGCATCGACCACTGCCTGATCGCCGCACCCGAGGTCGAGGAACTCGGCATCGAGGCGCGCGAGTGGCCGCAGATCGCCACCGTCGACGCCATCGCCGCCACCGGCTCCGCCGACCGCCAGGTCGTCCTCACCCCCCGCCCCGGCGGCCGGCTGCCCCTCGTGGAGCTGAACCGCGAGGTCTCCGTCCTCCGCGTGGGCGAGAAGGACCGCGCCGTACACCGCGTGCACGGCCGCGACTTCGTCCGCGAGCGCGCCGACGGGCGGACCTGGCGCATCGGCGAGGGCGGCTTCTGGCAGGTCCACCCCCGCGCCGCCGAGGTCCTGGTGGACGCCGTGATGCGCGGCCTCACCCCCCGCAAGGGCGAGACGGCACTGGACCTCTACTGCGGCGTCGGCCTGTTCGCCGGGGCGCTGACCGACCGCCTCGGCGAGAAGGGCGCGGTGCTCGGCATCGAGTCGGGCAAGCGGGCGGCGGCCGACGCCCGCAAGAACCTCGAGGACTTCCCCCGGGTACGTATCGAACACGGCAAGGTCGACAAGGTCCTGCCGCGCACCGGCATCACCGAGGCCGACCTGGTCGTCCTCGACCCGCCCCGGACCGGCGCGGGCAAGCGCATCGTCGACCAGGTCGCCGCACTCGGCCCGCGCCGCATCGCCTACGTCGCCTGCGACCCGGCCGCCCTCGCCCGCGACCTCTCCTACTTCGCCACCGCCGGCTACCGCCCCCGCTTCCTGCGCGCCTTCGACCTGTTCCCGATGACGCACCATGTTGAGTGCGTTGCGATTCTGGAGCCGGTGGGGAAGGGCGCCTGAACTGGGGGTCTGCTGCCGGGTGGGCTGCTCGGCCGGGTTCCCTCCGCGTAGCGGCCCGAGGAGACGCATCGCTCTTCGCGCCGCGCTGACCTGTGATTCGTGAGCGGGGTACGTGCAAGGGCGCGCCTTCACGTGACTCCCGGGGAGATCCCTGAAGCTCCGCGGAGTCGAGAGCGCGGTCTCCTCGCGAACGTGATACCTACCAGGTATCATCCTTGTATGGCGATGACACTCCGACTGCCCGACGACCTTGACGCGAAGCTCACCGAGCGGGCTCGTCGGGAGGGCCGCAGCAAGCAGGAGCTTGCCATCGAGGCCATCCGTGACGCTCAGAACCGGGCCGAGTTGCAGGTCGACGACGTCCTGGCCGAGCTGATGGACAGCGACGCGGAGATCCTGGACTACCTGAAGTGACCGGAGTGCGCTACATCCAGATCGACGAGATCCTGGCCATCGCCCGCACGGTCAACGGTACCGAGCACAGTGTGCGCGACATGGGCCTCCTGGTGTCGGCGATCGAGCGGCCCCGGACGAACGTGTTCGGAGCCGAGCTGTACCCGACACTCCACGAGAAGGCTGCGGCGCTGCTGCACTCCGTCGCCCGCAACCACGCGCTGATCGATGCCAACACGCACACCGCTTGGCTCGCCATGCGCGTCTTCCTGCGGTTCAACGGCGTCAGTGCGGGTACCGCGCCGCCGCCCGTCTCCACCGCCGGTCCGTTCGTCGAGGAAGTCGCGCAGGACAACATCGAGGTACCGGCCATCGCCGCGCACCTGTCGGCCTGGTTCCCCGTCGTCGTGCGGTAAGGGCGGGATCAGGTTCAGGAAGCGGTAGGCGGGATGCGGGCCGGCTTCGAGAGCCCGCAGGTCATGGCGGTGGCAGAGGAGGCAGCCGGCGGGGTTCGGGGTGGAGGCGGTGGAGGTCGTCTGCCGCCTCCACTTCGATGTGGGTGCCGCCTTGGCCGGCCCCCAATGACCTCCCGTACGCAGCCGAAAGTTGCGGACGGACAGCCGCAGCCGCATGAGGTTCTCGGGGTCCTTCACCGCGGCGGAGGTGGTGCCGTGCTGTTGCGGACGACCATGCTCGTGGCCAGTTCCAGTCGCGTGGACACCGGCTCCTGGGCCCGTAGCCGCATCAGCATCTGGGTGGCCTCCTCCGCCATCTGGCGCAGCGGCTGGTGCACCGTGGTCAGCGCCGGGCTGGCCCAGCGGGCGATGGACACGTCGTCGTAGCCGACCACGGACAGGTCGTGGGGGACGCGCAGGCCCTGGACCCGGGCGGCTTCGAGCACGCCGAGTGCCTGGAGGTCGCTGCCGGCGAAGATCGCGGTGGGCGGCTGGGGCAGGGCCAGCATCTCGGCGGCGCGCTCGTATCCGCCCTCCACGTGGAAGTCGCCGAACATGATGAGTTCGGGGTCCACCTCCAGCCCTCCCATCGACATCGCCGAGCGGAAGCCGTCCAGGCGTGCCAGGGAGCAGAGCATGTCCTCGGGGCCGGTGACGATCCCGATGCGCTGGTGTCCCAACTCGATGAGGTGGCGGGTGGCAGCCAGGCCGCCGTTCCAGTTGGCGGAGCCGACCGAGGGCACGTCGGCGTCGGGGTCGCCCGCAGGATCGACGATGACGAACGGGATGGAACGCGCCCTGAGTTGTTGTTTCACTTCGTCGGGCAGGGTGGAGAGGACCAGGATGACACCGAGCGGCCGACGTTGGAGCATCGCTTCCGTCCAGTCGGGGCCGGGCGCGTGGCGGGTTCCGCTCTCGGTGAGGACGACCCCGGCGTCGTGGACCTTGGCGATGTTCTCCACCCCCCGGATCAGCTCCATCGCCCAGATGCTCTCCAACTCGTGGAACACGATCTCGATGAGGGGTGCCTCGCCGGCGGACCGTGTGGTGCGTCGGTACGCGTAGGCCTCCAGCAGGTGTTCCACCTTCATACGGGTGGGGGCCGCCACATCCTGTCTCCCGTTGAGGACTTTCGAAACTGTCGAGATGGAGACGCCTGCCCGTTCGGCAACCTGCGCCAGAGTGATGCGGCCCGTCTCCTCGTCATCGCGCATGCCCAGGAGCATAGAGCACGGACCGAGCGCGGCCGGAAGGTAACGCTTGGGTAACGCGATGACCGAGGGTTGACCCCCCAGATGCCGAGTTCTAGCGTCCCGAGTCAAGAAGTTTCGGAATGTACTCCGAAACAGTTTCGAGAGGCGGGTCGATGAAGCAACGCGCACGGTTCTCCCGGACCGTTGTCGTCGGTGGTGCCGCGCTGGCCCTGGTGGTGTCCCTCTCCGGATGCGGAGGAGGCTCCGATGCGGCCGACGACGACGCCATCCACGTCCTGGTCTACGGGGACGCCGCGAACAAGGTCGAGAAAGAACTCGTCGCCACCTTCAACAAGACGTCGGAGGTGAAGGTCGTCCTGGACACGATCCCGGGCGCCGACTATCAGGCGAAGCTGCAGACGATCATCAGGAGCAAGCAGGCGCCGGACGTCTTCTTCAACTGGGGCGGCGGCAGCATCAAGCCGTTCGTCGACGCTGGCCTGCTGCTCCCACTGGACCCCTTCATCGCCAAGGACCCCGACCTCAAGGCGAAGTTCCTGCCGTCGGTGTTCAACAGTGCCGTGGTCGACGGCAAGTCCTACGGGATCCCCATGCGCGGCACGCAGCCCGTGCTGCTGTTCAACAACGCCGAGGTCCTCAAGAAGGCGGGCGTCCAGCCCCCGAAGACGTGGGACGAGCTGTTGGAGGCGGTCGAGGCGCTGAAGGCCGACGGCGTCACCCCGATCGCACTGGGTGGCGGAGACCGCTGGCCGACCCTGATGTGGTTCGAGTACCTCTACGACCGCATCGCCGGCCCCGGGCTCTTCCAGAAGGCCCTGGACGGCGACAAGAAGGCCTGGGCGAGCCCGGACAGCCGCAAGGCACTGGGCAGGATCAGGGAACTGGTCGATGCCGGCGCCTTCGGCACCAACTACGACTCGGTCAAGTTCACCGACCAGGGCTCCCCGACGCTCCTGGCATCCGGCAAAGCCGGCTTCGAGCTGATGGGCTCCTGGGAGTACTCGACACAGCAGGACGCGCACCCCGAGTTCGCGAAGAGCGACCTCGGATACGGCGCCTTTCCCTCCGTCGAGGGAGGCAAGGGGAATCGGGACAATCTCGTCGGCAACACCAACAATTTCTACTCGGTGCTGAAGAAGACGAAACACCCGGAGGCCGTCGCCGAGTTTTTGAAGCTCATGTACTCGGACCAGTTCGTCAAGGCGCAGCTCGGTATCGGCAACCTGCCCACCACGACGAACACCGAACGGTTCCTGGACACCGCCGCCAGCCCGAAGTTCGCGAAGTTCCAGTACGACATGGTCAAGAACGCCCCGGCGTTCCAGCTCTCCTGGGACCAGGCCTACCCCCAGTCGGCGGCCACCGCGATGTACCGAGCCCTCCAGCAGTTCTTCAACGGCTCGGCGGACGAGAACACCTTCATCGAGGCCATGCAGGCGCTGCCGACCTCGTGAGCGCATCCGAATCCGAACCCGGAAGCCATGACATGACCCGAACCGCCATCCCCCGGAAGAACAGCGGGGCGGTCAGGAAGGCCACCCCGTCCCGCAACGGAGCGGGCCGCCCGGGACTGCTCTGGGCGGCTCCCGCAGCTGTCTTCTTCGGCCTCTTCGCCATCATCCCGCTCATCATGGTCGCTGTGCTGTCCTTCACGGCCTGGGACGGTCTGAGCGATCCGGAGTTCGTCGGCCTCGCCAACTGGCGGACGCTCCTCGACGACCCCCTCATGGCCAAGAGCCTCTGGCTGAGCGTCCTGATCACCGCGCTCGGCGTCATCGTCCAGACCGTGCTGAGCATCCTGCTCGGAGTCTGGGCGGCGGGGCACCAGCGCAACCGGGCTGTCCTGTCCGCCATCTACTTCGTCCCGCTGCTGCTCTCCATCGCGGCGGTGTCCGTGCTGTGGCGCGCCCTCCTCGACCCCAACCTCGGGGTCCCCGCGCAGGCGGCCTGGTTGTTCGGCGACGGAAACCTGTTCGGGACGCAGTCCGGTGCGATCGCCGTCCTGGTCTTCGTCAGCACGTGGCAGTTCACCCCGCTGCACACGCTGATCTACCAAGGCGCGGCGCGCGCGGTGCCGCCGGTGCTCTACCAGGCGGCGGAAATCGACGGTGCCGGACGCGTACGGCAGTTCTTCCATGTCACCCTGCCGCAGCTGCGCAACGCGATCATCACTTCGACCATTCTCATGGTGGTCGGCGGGCTCACGACCTTCGACACCGTGCTCATCCTGACCCAGGGCGGGCCGGGGAGCGACACCACCATCAGTGCGTACTACATGTACCAGAAGGCGTTCAAGAGTTTCGACTACGGATCGGCATCCGCCATCGCACTCCTCCTGGTCCTCGTCTCCACACTGATCTCGTTGATCGTCGCGCGGCTCTCGGGCTACGACAAGATGCGCAGCACCATGGAGGGACTGTGAGCAAGAGCCGTCCCAACCACCTCGCCGGCTTGGGCTCAGGCCTCTGGCTCCTCGTGGTGGGCCTGCCGCTGTACGTGATGCTGATCGCCACGTTCCAGTCGCGCCCCGACTACGCAGCGAACGGCCCGCTGGCCTTCCCCGAGCACTTCACGCTCGACAACTACATCGAGGACCTCGACAGCGGCTTCGCGCAGTACTTCCTCAACACCGTCATCGTCACGGCCTGCGTGGTGGGTATCGTCCTCCTCCTCGTCCCGCCACTGGCGTACACGATCGTCAGAAGCCGGGGCCGGATCGCCTCCACGGTCTTCCGGCTGTTCCTCCTGGGCCTGGCGATCCCCTCGCAGGCAGTCATCGTCCCGATGTTCTTCGTCATCAGCGAGGCCGGTCTCTACGACAACCTCATCGGCGTCATCCTCCCGACGGCGGCCTTCGCCATGCCGGTGTGCGCCCTGATCCTCACCGGGGTGATGCGGGACATCACCCCCGACCTGTACGAGGCCATGACGGTGGACGGTGCCTCGTCACGACGGATCTTCTTCCAACTGGTGCTGCCGCTGTCCAGAAGCGGCCTCGCGACGATCATCGTCTTCTCCGCGCTCCAGGCGTGGAACGGCTTCCTCTTCCCCCTGGTGCTCACACAGTCCGCCGAGACCAAAGTGATCACCCTGGGTCTCTACGAGTTCCAGACCGAGCACGGCGTCGACACCCCCGGTCTGCTCGCCGCGGTCGTCCTGTCCATGCTCCCCATCCTGCTCGTCTACCTGTTCGCTCGTCGTGCCCTGGTACAGGGGCTGATGGGGGTCGGAGGAAAGTGACCACCAATATGGACAACACCGGTGCGCCGACGACCGCCGCTCCCCGGACACCGAGCTCCGGGACCGCGGACCACGGCACCGGGCCCTGGCACGATTCGGCCCGCACCCCCGAGGACCGAGCTGACGCCCTGATCGCCGCCATGACCCTCCAGGAGAAGGTCTCCCAGCTCTTCGGCGTCTGGGTGGGCGCGTCCGACGAGGGAGGCGAAGTCGCGCCGTTCCAGCACGACATGGGGGAGACCGTCGCATTCGACGACCTGCTTCCCCACGGCCTCGGACAGCTGACCCGCCCGTTCGGAACAGCCCCGGTCGACCCCGCCGTCGGTGCTCTCTCGCTCCTCCGTACCCAGCAGCGGATCGTGCGCGCGAACCGGTTCGGCATACCGGCACTGGCGCACGAGGAGTGCCTTGCCGGCTTCGCCACCTGGGGTGCGACCGCCTACCCGGTACCACTGTCCTGGGGCGCCACCTTCCATCCGGAGCTGATCCACGAGATGGCCGCCGCGATCGGCCGTGACATGGGTTCCGTCGGCGTACACCAGGGACTCGCCCCGGTCCTGGACGTCGTACGCGACGTGCGCTGGGGGCGCGTCGAGGAGACCATCGGCGAGGACCCGTACCTCGTGGGCACCATCGCCACGGCCTACGTACGAGGACTGGAGTCGGCCGGGGTCGTCGCCACGCTCAAACACTTCGCCGGCTACTCCGCCTCGCGGGCGGGCCGCAACCTCGCCCCCGTCGCCATGGGGGCGCGCGAGCGGGCCGATGTCATCCTGCCCCCGTTCGAGATGGCCGTGCGCGAGAGCGGCGTCCGCTCGGTCATGCACGCCTACACCGACACCGACGGAATCCCCTCCGCGGCCGACGGCCAGCTGCTGACCGGTCTGCTCCGCGACGCGTGGGGCTTCGAGGGGACCGTGGTCGCCGACTACTTCGGCATCGCGTTCCTGAAGACCCTGCACGGCGTCGTGGGATCCCTCGGGGAAGCGGCCGGGGCCGCACTCGACGCGGGCGTGGATGTGGAACTGCCCACTGTCAAGGCGTTCGGCGGCCCGTTGACGGACGCGATTGCCCAGGGGCTCGTATCCGAGGAACTGGTGGATCGTGCGGTACGCCGGGTACTCGTCCAAAAAGCCCAGTTGGGGCTGCTCGACGCGAGCTGGAATCCGGTGCCGCCGGCGCTCCGCGCAGCCGGACAGGCGGACGGCTCCGCAGGAGGCACCCCCGAGGCACTGCGGGGAACGGTCCGTCTCGACACCCGTGAGAACCGGAAGCTCGCTCGCCGGGTCGCCGAACAGGCCCTCGTCCTTCTGAGCAATGACGGAACCCTGCCCCTCGCGGCCGGCCCCGGCGGCGCGCCTGCCCGTATCGCGGTCATCGGGCCCAATGCCGAGAACCCGACGGCGGTCCTCGGCTGCTATTCCTTCCCCGTCCATGTCGGAAACCGGCACCCCGGCACCCCATCCGGCATCGAACTGCCCACCCTGCGTGCGGCATGCGCGGCGGAGTTCCCCCACAGCGAGATCGTCGCCGCACAGGGCGTCGACATCGACGGCACGGACACCGGGGGCATCGGGGAGGCGGCAGAGCTGGCCAGGGGAGCAGATCTTGTGATCGTGGCCCTGGGCGACCGCGCCGGCCTCTTCGGCCGCGGCACGAGCGGGGAAGGATGCGATGCCGAGAACCTGGCCCTCCCCGGTGTCCAGCAGCACCTGCTCGACGCGCTCCTCGACACGCACACTCCTGTCGTCGTGGCCCTGCTCGCCGGACGCCCCTACGCGCTTGGGCGTGCGGTGCACGAGGCAGCCGCGATCGTGCAGTCGTTCTTCCCCGGTGAGGAAGGCACGAGAGCCATCGCCTCGCTCCTCAGCGGCCGCACCGCACCGTCCGGCCGGCTGCCCGTCAGCGTCCCGAGCGGCCCGGGAGCGCAGCCCTCCACATACCTGGCGGCGCGGCTCGGTCATTCCAGCGAGGTGTCCAGCATCGACCCGACCCCGGCATTCGGATTCGGCCACGGTCTCACGTACACCGACTTCGAGTGGAGCGATCTGGACGTGCAGTGCGGACGGGCATCCACAGAAGGGGAGTTCGCTCTTTCCTGCACCGTCCGCAACACCGGTGTGCGAGAGGGCGTCGAAGTGGTGCAGATATATCTTCACCAGCCGGTCGCCTCCGTGGTCCAGCCTGTGCAGCGCCTCGTCGGATATGTGCGCCTCGACCTGGCTCCGGGCCGGGCGGCCCGGGTGAACATGGCGATCCCGGCGGACCTCGCCGCTTTCACGGGCCGCGAAGGGCACCGGATCATCGAGCCGGGCGACCTCGAACTGCGGCTGGGCACATCGAGCACCGACCCGCGCTTCACGGTCCCGGTCACGCTGACCGGGCGGGTACGCGCGGTCGACCACACCCGGCGACTGCACATGGGCGTCTCGACTGCGCTTCTCACCGAGGCGACGTAGTCCGGTCCGCAACGCGTGGCAGCCGGCGCGGGTGACACCCTCGTCGGGGCGGTCCCGCGGTGTCTCGAGGCCGCACCGTCGGTCAGGGTGCCGAGCCGGCGCTGACGGTGTGTGGAACCAGTCGCCCGGCGCCCTGGCGACAGGCCTGCCAACCGCCGGCCCCGCAGGGGCGCCGGCGGTCGACCGGGTGGGTGGAGTTCCCGCTCGTCGATCGGGGCCGGTGTGTGCCACCGGCCCCGGCAGGCGACCGGGGCCCCGGAGCGGTGCTGCGGCCGGTGGGGACCTCGGACCGGACGCCGATGTCCTCGCCGCCGCCCGTCCGCCCCGAAATCCGGATCCGGTCGCGCTCCCGACCGCCCGGAACACTTCAGAGCCGGAGCGACAGTTCACCCTGCGGCTTGAATGCGGAACCGCTCAGCAGCGGCAGATTGACGTAGCCGCTTCCCGGTTCCTGGACGTAGTCCAGGAATTCCGGGTCCCTGTTCTCGTTGTAGACCAGCGCGCCGGCCCGCAGCTTCGGTTCGATGACTTTCAGAACGTCGAGAGAGACGGTCGGCGCCCATCCGTCGATGAGCGCGAAATCGATCGGTTCGGGAACGGAGGCGAGGGTGTCGCGGGCATCCCCCTCGAGGAGGGTCACGTAGTCCTCGAGGCCTGCCCGAGCAATGTTCTCGCGTGCTTGCTGCGCTTTTTCCGGCACGAGTTCGGCCGTGTACACCATCCCTTGCCCGGCATCCTTCAGTGCTGCCGCGAGAAAGAGCGTGGAGAATCCCAGTGATGTGGCGAACTCCAGCACGGTGTGTGCGCGACCGTAACGAACCAGAAGATGGAGCTGGTCGCCCTGTTCCGGGCTCAGCGAGAACCCCGTTCCGGTGTGGTGATGCGGATCCGGGTGGTGGGCGTAGGTCTCCCAGTTGATATGGCGCTCCCGCTCGTACAGCTCGTCGAGTACGTCGAGTACGCGCTGATCCCGGATGAGTGCGCTGCGAAAGGGCGGCCGCGGCCGCCTCATCGAGTCGGCGAACCGACCGTCCAGTGGCTGTGAGTCTTCCGGCACAGGAACCACCCTCTCTGGTTAGGTGAGGCTACCCTAAGCCATGGGGGAAGGGTGTGCCGTCGCACCACCACAGCGGCTCCAACGCCTGACGGAAGGTTCCGGAACCCGGGCCGCCGCAGCGCCCTGCCGCCGGGGACCCTTCCTGCCCGCTGCCCCGGTGAGGCCACGGGGCGAGCGCACCGCGGCAGGCCGCTGCGCCAATCGGGAGCAGAATCCCGTGAACATTCTGCGGCCGGCCGTCATCTCATCCGGTGCAGCGGACCAGCGTTCTCGACCGGCAGTCCTCCCGGAGGGGGGAGCAGCAACTCGGCTCTCCGGAAGGCCGTAGAGGCCTGCGACCGCTTGTGACGTGGAACCGACCGGATGCGAAGGAAGCAGCGGATGAGCTTTGGAGAACGCCTGGCCGCATGTGGTGGGGCTCTGCCCCGCAGAACATCGGCGGCCCGCCGCACGACCGTCGGAGCCGCCCTCGTGATGGCGACCGTCGGTGGGCTGACCACCGGGACGCTCGCCCACCCGCGGCAGGCGGCTGCCGCGGAGCGAGCAGCGGAGCCGGCCGCGCAGCAGGCCGAGGTGGCGGAGGACCTCAACGGGGACGGCTACGCGGACCTGGTGAGCGGTGCCCCCGGAGGAACCGTCGGCGGCAGGGCGAAGGCCGGCTATGTGGCTGTCACCTACGGTTCGGCCCAGGGCCTCGACACCTCGGACAAGCAGCTGGTGAGCCGTTCGACGAGCGGTGTGCCCGGGGCGGCCACGGCCGGGCAGCAGTTCGGGAAGTCCTTCAGCAAGGGCGACCTGGACGGTGACGGATACGCCGACCTGGTCGTCGGATCGGCCGACGCCTCGGCCGGCAGCGTCATCCTGTGGGGTTCGGCCAAGGGGCTCACCGGCGGCACGGCCGTACCCGGATTCGGCACCACGCCGCAGATCGGCGACTTCGACGGGGACAAGAAGGCCGACCTCGCCCTGCTGGGGGACCCGGGGACGAGCGGAGACGACCCGGTCGAGCAGCCCGCGGCCCTGTGGAAGGGGCCCGTGACCCGTTCCGGAACCCCGGCCGAGAAGCTCGACTTCCTGGACCGGTCCGAGTGGGGCGACGAGAACAGCAGCGCCACCTCGATCAGCGGCCCCTCGACGGCCCGTGGGGTGGCCGACGTCAACGGTGACGGCCGGCAGGATCTGATCTTCCGGAGGTACGAGGGCGACGGCGTGTACAGCAGCGACGCCCTCCTCGGCAGCCCCTCCGGCTTCACCGTCTCCGCCGGGCCGACCGACGGCGGCGGGGACATGGACGCGGGCGACGTGGACGGCGACGGGTTCGACGACCTCGTGGTGAGCGGCGGAAGCGATCTGTTCGACGAGGTCACGGTCGTCTTCGGCACGAAGGACGGCCTGTCCTCCAGCCGTCGGCAGACGTTCGACCAGAGCCTCGAGGGCTTCCCCGGCGAGGCGCCTTCGTCCGGCGAACTGCTCGGCTCCTGCGTCTCCGTCGCGGATGTGACCGGCGACGGTCGCGCCGAGGTCGCCCTCGGCATCCGCTGGAAGGACAGCGGGGACACCGACGACGCGGGCGCGATCGCGCTGTTGCACGGTGCCGAGACGGGCGTCACGGGCAAGGGCAGCCAGCTGCTCGACCAGGACACCCCGGGCGTGCCCGGAGTCGCCGAGGAGAACGACGAGTTCGGCGCGGCCTGCGCGCTCCTGGACGTCGACGGTGACGGACACCGTGACGTCAACGTCTCGTCGACGCAGGAGAACGACTCCTCCGGCGCCGTGTGGTCGCTTCGCGGCACGGCTACGGGCGTCACCACGGACAACGCCACCTCCTTCGGGCCGGGCGATCTCGACGCGCCCGTGAACGGAGCGCGGTTCGGAAGCTCGATGCGCTGATCCGGTCGTGTCGGAGGAGGTCCGGCACGACCCGTGCGGGTCCCCCGCAGGTGACTCGGTGGAAGCCCAGGTCGGACACGGTCGACCTGGGCTTCCACCTGTCGGTGGCCGGTTCGCCGGACGTTCCGGCATGCGGAGGGCACTGACGGCATGCGCTTGGCCGCGGCCGAGCGGCAGGGAGGAGCGGGTCAGGTGAGGGCGCCGGGTGGAACCAGGACGCGCCCGACGGGGTCGGGTACGGGGCGTCGCCCGGTGACGTGCACAGCGGGCAGGAACGTAGACGTGGGGCGGCTGTCTGCACATCTGTTGAGGCGGCGTCCTGAGAACCCAACAGAACGATGAGTGTGGTTGACCGGTTACGTAGGACGTTCACAGGCAGATCAATACGATTGTTGGATGACACTCTTCCTGGTTGCTGAAAACATGGCCCGCCTGAAACAGGAAACCAACCCCTAGCAATGAGGGAATGAGTAACGCGAAGTCGTACGGATTCGCATCGTCACCTCTTCAGTCCGATGCCGATGAAAATTCGTACCCCTGGGGCGTTCCGGAGGGTGGGCGAGTGCGGAATCGAGAGGCACTCGCGCGTCCCGCGGCGCGCGGCCCGGGGCCACAGAGAAAGCAATGCGCGAATTCCATCGGCGCGGCCGGTGCGCGAGTTCAAGCATCATGGGGGAACCAAGCTGTGGACATTGACATACTCGGTCCGTTTTCCGTCTCGTGCGAAGGGCGCACCATCGAGGTGCGGGCCAGCAAGGTCCGTGCCATGCTCGCCACTCTGGCGCTGGAGCCGGGGCACGTCGTCTCGCACGTGGACCTGGCCGACGAATTGTGGGCGGGACATCCGGTGGGGAATCCACGCAACGCGCTTCAGGCACACGCCACCAGAGTGCGTCGATTGCTGGGCAACACCGAACAGCACGCCACCTTGCTGCGTGCTGTTCCGAACGGGTATCTCCTCAACATCTCCCGGGACTGCGTCGACGGGAACAGGTTTCTCGATCATGCGGTCCGCGGATCCGATGCTCTGCTGGGAGCGCCTGAAACTGCGCTGCACCACCTGGAATCCGCCCTCGCGCTGTGGCGGGGCCCGGCACTGCTGGATGCCGGAGACGGACTCCGCTGCCGCAGCGCCGGCACGCTCTTCGAGGAGCGACGGCTGACGGTGTTCGAGGACTTGGCGAGCGCCCGGCTGATACTCGGGGACGAGTCACGGGTGATCGCCGATCTGCGTCAGCTCACGGCCCAGTATCCGCTGCGGGAACGTTTCTGTGAGCTTCTGATGCTGGCGCTGTACCGGTCCGGGAGACAGAGCGACGCGCTGGAACTCTTCCGCCTCACCCAGCGTCGGCTCGACGACGAACTGGGCATCCGGCCCGCGGCGCCGCTGCAGCGTCTCCACGCCGAGATCCTCAGCCATGATCCCGCGCTCGGCCATGCCGGCGGCCGTTGGGGCCGACGCGAGCCGGGACGCGACGGCCTGCCACTCGGCTGAAGCAGACGACCATCTCGCAAGGGGAACAGGAGCAGTTCGCATGCACGCGGGACCGGCCAGGGGCACGGGCACCGAGGAGAATCCCCGGACGCAGCAGGACGAGCCGATCGCCGTGGTGGGCATCGCGGCTCTCTACCCGGCCGCGCGCGGGGTCGCCGACTACTGGCGGCTGCTCACGCAAGGCGAGCAACAGGCCGGGGAGAGTCGGCTGCGCACCGACCTGCCCGCCGAGCCGGAGGGCCAAGGGCTGGGCGACATCGAGATCGATGTCGCGCGCTTCGGCATCCCGCCGGCCCAGGCGGCATCCATGGCACGGATGCAGCTTCTCATGCTGGAGGCAGCGCGCCAGTGTCTGAGCGACGCCGGGTACGCACAGCGCCCGCTGCCCTCCGCGCGCACCGACGTGGTGACCGGCACCTGCTTCGGGCTCGACCGGCAGTACGCGAACGCCGCTCGGGTGGAGAGCAGCCGATACGCACGCAGCCTGGAACAGGCGCTCGACGCTGTGGGCGGCTCCGGGGCGGCGGTCGGCTCGGCCGCAGCCGAGGAGTTCCGGTCTGCGGCCCTGAAACGATTCGGTGCCTCACCCCACGACCGGATCGGGGAGATGGCCAGTACGATCCCGGCCCGGGTGGCGGCCGCGTTCCGGCTCCGTGGACGCACACTGGCCCTGGAGGCTGCCGACGCCACCTCCTACCTGTCCGTCGCACATGCGATGGACAGCCTGCGTACCGGAGTGACCGACACCGTCCTGGTGCTCACCGGGCAGTGCCGCGAGGGACGCCTGCCACCGTACGCGCTCGCTGCCAAAGGACTGCTCCCGGCCGGAGCGGCCGGCGCGGACGCCTCCGCGCCGGCGGCGCTCGGCGAAGGCGTCGGGGCGCTGCTGCTGAAGCGCCTCTCCTCGGCGTCGCAGGACGGTGACCGCGTCTATGCGAAGCTCCTCGACTGCACCCTGCGTCATGACACGCGCCGCGGGGTGTTCCGCTACTCGGCTTCGGCCGACCGGTACCGGGAAGCGGCCGCGGAGAGCTGGCGCCGTGTGGACCGGCCTCGTGCCGCAGCCCAGTACCTGGAGTGCACGGGGAACGATCCGCGGTTGGCGGCCGGAGCCTGCGCCGACGCGCAGGACGGCGCGGCACCGTCCGTGGCTGTGGGCAGCGTCCGGGACCGGCTGGGGCACACTTTCGCGAACATCGGGCTGGCCGCTGTCAGCAAAGTCGCCCTGGCGCTGCACCATCGCACGATTCCGCCACTGCGCACGGCGGCCTGGGGAGAAGAGCCCGATGCCCCGGGTCCGTCCCTCCGCGCCCCCAGGGATTCCGAGGAGTGGCGACCGCCTCCGGACGGCTCACCGCGCCGCGCCGTGGTCAGTGGGGCGTCGCTCACGGGCGGGCTCTGCCACCTGATCATGGAGGAGCACCGGGAGGCCGCGGAGCCGGCAGCAACGGTGACCGCCGTGCCGGCATCTGGGCGGCCGCGGTGGAGGGGGAACGCTCCTGAACCCGTCGCCGTGGTAGGGTTCGGCGGCAGGTTCGCCGACACCGCCGATGCGGGCGCCTTCTGGGACGTGACGCTTTCCGGTCGGGACCGGATCCGGCCGGTGCCCGAAGCGCTGCTCGAACGCGATCTGTACCACAGTCCGTCCGCCCTCAGCCTCAACCGCAGCTACGCGGAGTACGGGGCGCCCATGGAGGTGCCCGAGACACCCCCGGCCGGGCTGCGCATCCCTCCCGCACGGTTCAGTGAACTGGACGCCACGCAGCGTGTCGGACTGACGGTGGCCGCAGAGCTGTTCGCCCGGCCCGGCCTGTCGGCCGGAACGCTGACCGGAGCCGGGCTGGTGGCGGTCGGCAGCAACCTGGGACTTTCCCGGGAGCGGCATCTGAACACCGCACTGTGTCCGGACCTCTTCGAGGAGCTGGTGGGATCCCTCGACGCGCTGGCCGGGTGGTCCGGGCAGGAGCTGGAACCGCTGCTGAAGTCGCTTCGTGAGCCGAACGGCGGCGCACAGCAACTGGACTCACCGGGAGGGCTCGACGGCTGCCTGGCGAGCGGGATCGCTGCACTGGTCGCCAACGAGTTCGGCATCGCCGCTGTCCCCGTGGCGGTGGAGGCGGCCTGCGCCTCCTCGCTGGCTGCCGTGGATCTGGCCGTCAGCCGGCTCAGAACGGGAAGCGTGGACTACGCGCTCGCCGGTGGCGTGGAACTCCCGTGCAACGCACGGGACATGGTGCTCTGCTCGGCACTCGGCCTGCTCTCGCACGAAAAGATCACTCCGTTCGACGAGTCCGCCGACGGCTTCAGTCCCGGCGACGGCTGTGCGCTCTTCTTGCTGAAGCGGTACGGGGACGCTCGGAGGGACGGCGATCCGATCCACGGCCTGCTGCGCGGTGTGGGCGCCTCGAACGACGCCAAATCCCTCATCGCCCCGGACGTGGCAGGCCAGGTGCGCGCCATGGAACAGGCCTTCGAACAGGTGGACTTCGGTCCCGAAGCGGTGGACTACCTGGAGTCCCACGGAACCGGGACCCGGGTGGGCGACCAGGTCGAGGCCGCCGCCGTACGACAGGTCTACGGGCAACCGGGCCGGAGACCCCTGGAGATCGGCTCCGGAAAATCCTTCTTCGGGCACACGTTCGCGGCCGCGGGCGCGGCAGGTCTGCTACGCACCCTGCTGGCCATGCGGTCCGGAACCCTGCCGGCCACCACCAACCTCCGGTCGAGCCCGGCCGGGCTGGAACTCGACCGGATACCGGCACGGATCTCGACGCACTCCCGCCCCTGGTGCACCGGCCCCGGCCGGCCCCGGCGGGCCGGCGTCAGTTCGTTCGGCACCGGCGGCATCAACTACCACCTGCTCCTCGAGGAGTACACCGACAGCCATGGATTTTGACTTCTCCGCAGAGACGGAAGAGATGCGCGGCATGGTGACCCGGTTCGCACATCGTGAGCTGGCCGCCCCTGCCGAATTCGATGCCGAGGACTTCCGCCGCCGCTGGTCCAGGGCGGGCCGACAGGGGCTGGTCGGCAGCAGTCTGCCCGCCGCCTACGGGGGGAGCGGACTGGACGCGCTCACGTGTGCGGCCATGATGGAGGCCCTCGGACTCAGCTGCACGGATGTCGGGTTCGCCTTCTCGGTGGCCGCCCACCTGTTCGCCGCTGCCACACCCATCGCGGAGTTCGGTACCGAGGAGCAGAAGAAGCGCTGGCTCCCCGCCCTCGGCTCGGGCGAACGGATCGCGGCGCACTGCATCACCGAGCCGGAGGCCGGCTCGGACGCACTGCGGTTGCGCACTCGTGCCGTCCGCGAGGGCGACACCTACCGGATCACGGGATCGAAGTGCTTCACCACCAACTCCCCGGTGGCGGACGTGTTCGTGGTACAGGCCGCCACCGACCCGGGCGGCGGCTTCTTCGGGCTGAGCACCTTCCTGGTGGAGGCCGGTACCCCCGGCCTGACCGTGGGACGCCGGTACGACAAGATCGGCTTGCGCGGCTCCCCGATGGCGGATGTCCACTTCGACGGCTGCCTCGTGCCCGACACCCACCTGCTGGGGGCGGAGGGCTCGGGCGTGGCGGTGTTCTCGTGCTCGATGAAGTGGGAGCGCATCTGTCTGTTCGCCGTCTATCTCGGCGCCATGAAGCGGGTCCTCGACTCCACCGTCGCGCACGTACGGGAACGGGAGCAGTTCGGCACTCCGGTGGGCGGCTTCCAGGCCGTGAGCCATCGAGTGGTGGACATGATGGCACGGCACGAATCGGCTCGGCTGCTGCTGTACAAGGCTGCCAAGGGGCTGGCCGACGGCGCCGACGACGAGGTGGCTCCGGCTCTGGCGAAGATCGCCGTGAGTGAGGCGGCGGTGCAGATCGGCCTGGACGCGATCCAGTTGCGAGGTGCTCTGGGAGTGCTCGACGGCGAGGCCGAGAGCCTGCTGCGGGATGCCCTGCCGGCCAGGATCTTCTCCGGGACGAACGAGATCCAGAAGAACAACGTGGCCCGCGCGCTCGGTCTCGGAACCCGGCGCCGGGCCACTGGGGGAAGCCGCTGACCGGTACTCGGGCGAGGCTGGAGAGAAGCCACGCCCCCGAAGAGGAGGGAGCACAGAATGGATGTGATCGTGCATCGGATCCGACTGCGGGAGGGCGTGGATCCTGCCACGTTCGAAAGGTGGGTGCGTGAGACGGACTACGCCGCCTGCCCCCGACTGCCCAGCGTCATCGCCTTCGGCGTACAGCGTGTTCCGGCCGGCGACACCGCGTCCTGCGGCTACTTCGAGGTGATCTCGGTGCGGAGCCGGGAAGCGTTCCGGAAGGACATGGAGGGGGACGTCTTCCGCGAGCTGGCAGCCGAGTTCGACGGACTGGCGCAGGTGGTGGACGAGTTGGCCGGTGAACGCGTGGGTCCGGGCTATGCCGCGGGATGATCCGGGGATGATCCGGCCGGTTCGGGTCGCCGCCCCGGGTGTCTCCGGGCCCGCCGGTCCAGGGCCCGGCCCCGGGGGGTGCGCCGGCGCTCAGTGCTGCGGCGCGTTCCGGCCGATCGTGTTGATCAGTCCGGTCTCGTAAGCGAGAGCGACCGCCTGCGCCCGTGACCGGACGTTGAGCTTGTGCAGCAGGTTGTGGACGTGGGACCGAATCGTGGCGCTGGAAACCGAAAGCTTAGCGGCGATCTCCTCGTTCACCAGCCCCTGAGCGAGCAGCAGCAGGACCTCATTCTCTCGCACCGTCAATGTATTGCCGGCCATGGGTGGAGTGCAGGGTCGTGCCAGCATTTCCACGGATTTCCGGGCCGCTACCGGAATTACAATGGCGTCGACTTCGATCAGTGTTTTGATGACATGCAGGAGTTCATGGACCGAGCTTTCCACCGACAATACGGCGCGCACTCCGACTCTTAATGCCTCGAAAGCTCGGGGAAGATTTTCCGCCTTGGCGAGCATGAGCACTTTTCCCAGCCGCGCGAGATCGGCGAGCTCCTGCTGGTCGTCCACCGTGAGGGCCGGACTCACCACGACGATCACCTCGGGAGGGTGCTCCGTCGCGAGCGCGATCACGCGGCTCATCGACATCTCCGCCGTGACCTGCAGGTTGTGCTGGCCCAGCAGGGCGTGCATCCCCTGGCACATGATCAGCTTGTCGCAGTACATCAATATGTCCGTGCTCATGGCGCGTCCCCCTTGGCGCCTTCCGGCCGAGGGGGACGTCCGTGTGGATGAGCTTCCTGCGCACGCCGGGCGAGGAGTCTGGTGCGCATTCTGTTGACCGGGTGGTACGTCAACATTCTCACACCCCTATGCACTCATCCCCTGTTTGCTGGATTGCGCAACTTTAGCACGCCAATGAGTCGGGATCCAGGAATCCCTATAAGGATGATCCGAATGCTCAATCAACAGAGAATGAGCGTTTTCCGGTGTGCTCCGGCCAGGACGCGTGCATGGTGCAGACAGCTCGGAGCCGGCAGCGCTGGCTCCGAGCTGTCTGCACCATGCAGGGGATATGCCGGAGAAACGGCTCTCCTGAACCGGTCACAGGGGGTGGTGTGCCGTGGAGTCCCGGCGCCTGACCGTGGGTGGGCCCGGCGCCTCGGGGCTGCCCAGCCGGCTGATGAAGAAGGTGCGGCCGCTGAGGCCCAGACGCTCCTCCAGCGCCTGCCGCAGATCCTCGTGCTGGACGACGACGCTGAGCGGATGCAGGGCGAGCCCCGCCTCCGTCGCCGCCAGCCAGTAGTCCGCGACCCGGGCGCCACCGGCCAGCATGTCGGCGAGCCCGGGCCGGCTGTCGGCGAAGCCCATGACCGACAGCCCGGGGGTGCTGTCCCGGACGAGCGTCGCCATCCCGTCGGCCAGCCTGCGGTGATATCCCAGGTGGCACAGCGACCGCAGCACTCCGGGGTTGAGGAACACCCGCGTGCGCAACCGCTGCAGAGGTGAGAGCGGACCGAAGAGCTGCGGCAGGGTGAATCCGTCGCCCCGGCTGCGGGCGTGTGCCGAACTCCAGCGCAGGAAGGAGTGGGTCTCCCGCCACGCTTCCGGATGGCTGAAGTCCCGCCCGGCGTGCTCGGCGCAGAAGTCCGCGAACTGTGCGATGTGCTGATGCCGCGTGATGTGCTGCACCGTCACCACGTCTGCGGGCGCCGGGCCGGGGGCCTCGGAGGCGCGGCCCAATGACGTGAGGACAGCCGGATCCAGCGGCTCGCTCCGGTAGGGCCCGCGGCAGGTGCGGCGATTGCGGACCGCACTGTGCAGTTGCGCGGGATCCTCCCGGAAGCTCGTGGTTCTGCGCAGCGCTGCTGTGCACAGCAGCGACCACTGGTGGGGCCAGCCGGGCACGGGAGCGGCTTCGGCATCGGCCGAGGGCGTGCGCGCCCGAGTGGTGCACCAGCCCCGCGCGGCGAGCCCGCGCAGCAGTATGCGCCAGTAGGCTCCGCAACTGACCCGCATCTCGGTCGCGTGCGCGGGAAGAGCCGAGAGTTCGCGGGCATGGTCGAGTGCGAGCGCCACGTACTCCTCGTCCGGTCGGGGTTCGATACCGAGCACGTCACCCGCGACCGCCCGAGCAGGTGCGCTGGCCAGCCGGACGATCCCCCAGGGCTGGCAGTTGTGCGAGGAGGGCGCGTGCGCGGCCAACGCGGTCGCGGCGGTCAGCGCGGCACCGAACTCCTCCGCCGGGGCGTGCTCCTTCTCGTCCGTCGGCTGCATCCGTCCTCCCTGGGTTCCTATGCGCTGACCACGGCCAGGAAATAGCCGTCGATCTCCATTGCCCAGCTCTCCCCGAGCCCACCGCCGGAAGCCGGGGCGTGCCGCAACAGGTGGGGCCCGGCACGCCAGGAGAAGCGGCCGTCCGGGGCCCATCCGGTCAGCCGCACTTGACCGGCGTCGATCCGGAGCCCGAATCCGTAGTGCTTCAGCACGGCCTCCTTGCAGGCCCAGCGCAACGGCAGCGGCATCCGCTTCAGCCGCGAGGGACCGGAATCCGCGCGCTCGGGCTCGTGGTCGACACGCAGGAGCCGGGCCAGCAGCGGCGGGACCACACGCTCGTGCTCCAGATCGAGTCCCACCGCGTGCGGCCCGCAGGCCGCCACCGCCAGGTCGGCGGAGTGGGAGAGCCCCACTTCCACCGGAGCATCGACCACCGGCTTGCCCGCCCGCATTCCACCGGCGACTGTGTCGACGGCTATCGAGCGGCTTCGCACGGCGCTGCCCCAGTGGCGCAACTGGTAGGCGCAGACGCTCTGTTTGACGGCCAGCCGCCCCGCGAGCCACTCGCACCGCCGGCGTGCCAGCGGGATCGTGGCGGCCTGCGCGGCCTCCTGTGGGGCCAGGTGCCGGTCGGAGAGTTGCCGGAGCGCCCCGTCGCCTGCTCCGCGCAGCCGGGCGATGGACACCACCGCGAGGGTCAGCCGGGGCCCGAAGTGGTGTATACGCAGTGGCCGGCGGGGGTCCAGGGTGAGCGGGTGCCCGGTGCCGTCGGCGGCGCGCGGAGTCCTTTCACCGGTCGACATCGGGAGGCAGCAGGTACGGATACGGGCGGCGCAGCACTCGGTGCCAGAAGCGGTCGGCTTTGCGGAGCCGCTGGATGAGGGCCCAGGAGCGGGCGTCGGCCCGGTAGTACCCGGCCACCTCGTCCTCGGTGAGCGGGGTCGCCAGTCGTGCGTTGGCCTGCTCGAGGAAGCCCGGTATCAGCCCGGCCAACCGCTCTTTGTGCAGGTTGCCCAGGAAGTCGAGCACCACGCCGCGGGTCGTGTAGAACTTGTCGAAGATGGACCTGGCGGTGGCCACCCGGACCAGGTCCCGCACCAGCCAGGGCAGCGAGGCGAAGAAGAGCCGCACATCCAGGAGTTCGTCGCCCCCTGCGTCCCGCATCAGCGGTGAGGTCACATCGATGTAGAGCAGTTCGCCGTCGAGATCGACCCAGTTCGACGCCTGCGCATCGAGCCCGAGCGTGGGCGACACGGCTCCGTCGACCTGGTCGAGGAACCGGGTGAAGAAGCTCTCCGCCCAGGCCGGTCCCTCGCTGTGCAGCAAGGACGAGCACAACCGCTTGCGGGGCAGGGTCTGCTGGACGCAGTATCCGGTGATGCCGCCCCCCTCGGCCTGCCGCTCGTGCCAGAGCCGGGTCTCCACGACACGGACGCCGCCCTCCCGCAGGCGTCGCAAGTAGGTGTCGAGAACCTGCTCGTAGGCGAGGAACCTGGAGCGGTCGGGGAAGACGGGGAGCCGTTTGCAGGCGAAGGAACCGTGCGGGGTGTCGAGCTCCAGAACCAGGGTCACTTCGCCGTGGCCCAGCAGCGGCAGGGCGGTGTCGCCGGGCTTCCGGAGCGCGGTCCGCACGCGTGTCTCAAGCGCCGCCAGCTCGCTGTCGGGAACGGTGAACGTCATGGGGCGCCACCTCCTCTCGGTGGAACTTCTTCCGCTCTGTGGACCTCAGTCGCCCGAGGTGAAGACCAGGACCGCGTTCTGGCCGCCGAAGCCGAAGGAGTTGCTCATGGCCACCTCGGCCTTCTCCTCGCGGGGCCGGCCGGTGACGACGTCCAGTTCCAGCGCGGGGTCCTGGGAGCCGAGATTGGCCGTCGGCGGGATCGTGGACCGTTCGAGGGCGAGCACCGTCAGGGCCGCCTCGATCGCTCCCGCCGCGCCCAGGGTGTGGCCGAGCACCCCCTTGGTGGAGGTCACCGCGGCGCCGTCGCCGATCAGACGCCGCAGCATCCGGGCCTCGACGGCGTCGTTGAGCGGGGTGGAGGTGCCGTGGGCGTTGACGTGCCCGATCTCGCCGGAGCCGACGTCCGCCTGTGCCAGTGCGTTCTCGACGGCCCGCAGCACGCTGGCCCCCTCCGGCTCGGGGGCGGTGATGTGGTGGGCGTCGGCGGAGGCACCGTACCCGGCCAGCCTGGCCCTGACCCGGGCGCCGCGGGCCGCGGCGTCGGCCTCCCGTTCCAGGACGAGGACACCGCTGCCCTCCCCGATGACGAACCCGTCGCGGTCCTGGTCGAAGGGGCGGGAGGCGGCTTCCGGCTCGTCCACCCTGCGTGAGAGCGCCCCCATCTGGTTGAAGCCGGTGACCATCAGCGGAGTCACGTTCGCCTCGGTGCCCCCGGCGAGGACGACATCGCAGGATCCGTCGCGCAGCAGACTCGCGGCGGTGCCGATCGCGGTGCCGCCGGACGCGCACGCGGTCGCGGTCACGAAATTCGGCCCGGTGGCATGCAGGTCGATCGCCAGGTGCCCGGCGACCATGTTCGGCACCAGCATCGGCAGCAGCAGCGCCGAGACCGACTCGGGGCCCTTCTCCAGCAGGCGCCGGTGCTGTGTCTCCATCGTCCCGATGCCGCCGAGCCCGCAGCCGACGACCACGCCGACGCGGGCGCCGTCCCAGGTCAGCGGGTCCAGGCCGCAGTCCGCGACGGCCTCCCGCGCGGCGACGATCGCCAGTTGGATGAAGCGGTCGTGCATCAGGGGGCTGCGCCTGCCCACGTGCCGGACGGGGTCCAGGTCCGGAACCGCGCAGGAGATGTCGACGGGCAGTCCTTCGAGGCGGGGGTCCCGCGCCGCTGCGGAGCGTCCCGCACAGACGCCTCGCCAGGTCTCCTCCGCCCCGATGCCGGAAGCGGTGATCAGGCCCAGGCCGGTGACGGCGACGGGTGCGGAGGCTGTCACCGGGCCGTGGCCTTGGTCCGGTCCTCCAACAGGTCCGCCACCTGCCCGATGGTGTCGGTGAGGGCGGCCACGTCGTCGTCGAGCTTGACGTCGAATTCCGACTGGACCACCAGAAGGAACTCGACGAGGAAAAGCGAGTCCATCTTCAGGTCCTCGAAAGTTGCTTCCGGCGTGATCTTCGCGCGGTCGACGGCGAAGTGATCGCCGAGAATGTCCACCAGCTTCTCGTACATCGCGCTCATACCTGTGATCTTCCCTTCCGGGGAACGGGTCGGCCCACTCGTCGTGCCGAGGCTTTCCTGGAAGACGAGGCAGTGCCCATCGGTACTCCACCGCCTGGAAGGCGATGGATTGCGTGGCGGCAACTATGAGGGGCGCGGCTGACGGCGCGCTGACCGATGCCTGACGGTGCAGGGGGTCAGCAATCGGTCAGCGTCGTGTCAGCCGCGGCCCGTACGTTGCCAGCGACCCGAGCCCACGGGCTGTCATCCACGGGGAGGAGCTCACGGTGGTTCCCTGCCGACGCCGTACGACCCGGCCGCACCCGGTGTCCCCAGCGGCACCTGTCCATCTCCGCCCGGCGGGCGGTGTCCGATGACCCGCGCGGCAGTGCTGGCCGGTATCGGAGCCTGCCTCCCGCCTCGGCTGGTCACCAACGCGGAACTCGCGGCGCGGCTGGACAGTTCGGACGAATGGGTGCGCTCGCGGACCGGAATCTCCCAGCGTTATCTGGCCGACCCGTCCGTGCTCACCTCCGACCTGGCGGTCGGTGCGGGATCGCGGGCGCTGAAGTCCTCGGGGGACCCGCACGTCGATGCCCTGGTCGTGGCGACCACCACGCCGGACCGGCCCTGTCCGGCCACCGCGCCGACCGTGGCCGGCAAGCTGGGACTCGGGCATGCCGCGGCGTTCGACGTATCCGCCGTCTGCTCCGGATTTCTCTACGGTCTGGCCTCCGGCGCCGGCCTGATCGCGGGCGGCATCGCCGAGCGCGTGCTGGTGATCGGAGCGGAGACGTTCTCCCGGATCCTGAACCCCGCCGACCGCTCCACCTCGGTGATCTTCGGGGACGGGGCCGGTGCCGCGGTGCTGCGCGCGGGCAGCACCGCGGAGGAGGGCGCGCTGGGCCCGTTCGACCTCGGCAGCGACGGCGAAGGGGCGGACCTGATCACGGTGCCGGCCGGTGGGCCTCCTCCGGAGGGTGCCTGGCCGGACCCGGTGCCGGACGACTACTACTTCACGATGCAGGGCAAGCGGGTCTTCTGGCTGGCGGTCCAGCGTATGGGCCAGAGCGCGCAGGCGGTCCTGGACCGTTCCGGCTGGCGGGCCGACGAGGTGGATCACCTTGTCGCGCACCAGGCGAATCACCGGATCACCCAGCGGCTGGCCGACGAGATCGGGCTGCCCCGCGAACGGGCTGTCAGCAACATCGCCGAGGTCGGCAACACGGCCGCTGCCTCCGTTCCGCTCGCGCTCGTCCACGCCCACGCCGCAGGGACGCTGAGGCCCGGCGATCGGGTGCTGCTGACGGCGTTCGGCGGTGGCCTCACGTGGGGCGCGACGACGCTCGTCTGGCCCGCTGTCGAGACGAGCTGACCTTACGGACCGTGAGCGGCGCCGCCGGACCGGCAATGCCACTGCGACCGAACCGAGGACGGCAATGAAAACTCAGAAACTCATCAACGACTACATCGTCGATGTCTGGATGGGCGGCGACGCCGAAAGTCTGGAACCGGACACGCCGCTCACCGAACTCAACATCATCGATTCCATGGGGATATTCGACCTCGTCGGATTCCTGCAGCGGGAATTCTCCATCACCGTGCCCATGCGGGACGTGACGCTGAAGAACTTCCGATCGGTTCGCACGATCTCCGCGATGGTGGACCGGCTGCGGCAGGACGAGGAAGGGAACGCCGCATGACGGAACTGCAGAGTGACGACTCCGCGCGCGCCGCGCTGCACTCGCAGGTGGTCGGGATCGTCGCCGAGTGCACCCTGTACGACGCGTCGTGTCTCCAGCCCGACCTGCACTTCGAGGCCGACCTCGGCATCGACTCCGTCATCCTCGAATCGATCCTCGCCTCGCTCAGGGAGCACTTCGGCCTGCCGGGCGGACTCGGGGGGCGGGCGACCACGCTCCGCGAACTCGTCTCCGTGGTGGCTGCCGAAGTGGACGCGGACAAGGCACTCCGGGCGGACGGCCCCGACACCGTCCTGACCGCTCTCGTGTCCGCGGCGATGCGGCAGACGCAGTACCGACGCGACCAACTCGACCTCGACGCCCACCTGGAACGGGACCTGGGCGTCGACTCCGTGGTCCTCACCGCGATCGTCGCCGAGGCAGCCGAGGAACTGGGTGTTCCCGGTGCCCTGCCGGGCGGCGAGGAGTCCACCACCCTGCGGGAGTTGAGCACCCGGCTGACAGCGGCCTGGCTGCCGGGTGCATCCGACCGCACCGCACCCGCCGCGGGGCACCCGGGGGCGAAGGGGGCCGATGCGCCGATACCCGGTACCGACGGTGCCGCGCGGGAGCCGGTCGCGCCGGTGGCATCCGAGGACGGCTGGGACAGCCGTTCGATGAAGGACTTCCTGGAGGAGCGCGACTCCGATCTGTTCGCCAAGACCCGGAGCTTCGGCGCCTACCTCCGCCGCCGCGAGGACGACCAGCTCTACTGGTACGGCATGCCGCTGCACTCCCGGTGTGCGAACCGCGCCGTCATCTTCGACGAACTGACGGGCCGGAAGCGCGAGTTCCTGATGTTCGCCTCGAACAACTATCTGGGGCTCGCCAACCACCCCGAGGTGATCGAGGCCGTCTGCGAGGCCACGCGCAGCTACGGGGCCACGCACACGGGGTCCCGCTTCATCGGCGGCACGAACATGCTCCACAAGGAACTGGAGCGCCGGCTCGCGGCCTTCAAGCGACGGCCGGCCTGCATCGTCTATCCGGGCGGGTACGCCGCCAACCTGGGTGCGATCTCCGCGCTGGTCAAGAGCTACGACACGCTCGTCGTCGACAAGCTCAACCACATGAGCATCCTCGACGGCGCGAAGCTCTCCGGCGCCGCCCGGAGGATCTACCGGCACAACGACATGGCGGACCTGGAACGCGTCCTCGAGCGCGGCGCCGAGTCGTCCGGCGGCACCCTGATCGTCGCCGACGGCGTGTTCAGCATGCACGGCGACATCTGCGACCTGCCCGGCATCCTCCGGCTGGCCAGGACCTACGGTGCCCGCGTACTCATCGACGACGCACACGCCACCGGCGTCCTGGGCGCCCGCGGATCGGGCACGAGCGAACACTTCGGCCTCAAGGGCGAAGTGGACCTCGAACTGGGCACCATGAGCAAGGCACTGGCCGGCATGGGCGGCTTCGTCGTCGGTGACGAAGAGGTCGTCGAGTACCTCCGCTACTACTCCAACTCCTACGTCTTCGCCGCCAACATCCCGGCCGGCGTCGCCGCCGGCCTGATCGCGGCGATCGACGTGCTGGAAGCCGAACCCGAACGGGTCAAACGGCTGTGGACCAACATCGGCGCGCTCCGCACCCGGCTGCTCGATTCGGGGTTCGACCTGGAGAACTCCGAGAGCGCCATCCTGCCCATCCGAATCGGTGACGAACGGCAGGCCATGGAGATGGGGCGCGCGGTGCGTGCCCGGGGGCTGTTCTGCCAGACCGTCGTCTTCCCCGGCGTCCCGCTCGGGGACGCCAGGCTGCGGGTCAGCGTGACCTGCGAACACACCCCCGAGGACCTCGACCTCGCCGCGGACATATTCCGCGATGCGGCACGGGAGACCGGCGTCCTGCGGGCCGACCGGTGAGCGAACAGGAGGGATGGGGAACAACCATGGACACACCTCCCACGGTGATCCGCCTGCGCCGCGACTTCCCCCAGGAACACGCCGAGCGCCCCGCCCTCGTCGGTACCGAGCAGCTGACGTACGGTGAGCTCACCGCGCGGGTCGACGCCCTCTCCGTCCGGCTGCTCGATCTCGGCGTCCGGCCCGGCGACCGGACAGCCGTCTGGATGGACAAGCAGCCCCGCTACGCGGAGGCCATCCTCGCCACACTCGACGTCGGCTGCGCCTACGTGCCGCTCGACGGGGGGCAGCCCGGGCAGCGGGTGCGGACCATCCTCGCCGACGCCGAACCGGTCGTCCTGTTCACCGACGCGCGGCACCTGGCCGCCCTGCACGACGAACCACTGCCCTCCTCGCTCGGGCTGATCGTCGTCGACGACGAGGCACCCCCGACAGCGGTCGGCGGCGTTCCCGTGCGCTCCTGGCGGGAGTTCGCCGAGGCCGCAGCGCACCGGATCACCCTGCTGCCCTCGCTCAGTCCCACCGACCTCGCGGCGATCCTCTACACCTCCGGATCCACCGGGGCCCCGAAAGGGGTGCGCCTCTCCCATCGGAACCTCGCCAACTTCGTCGGCTGGGCGGCTGCCGAACTGGACGTCGGGCCCGGGGACGTGTTCGCGAACCACGCCTCCTTCAATTTCGATCTGAGCACCTTCGACCTGTTCACCGCGCTCACCGTGGGCGCAGCCGTGTGGATCGTCGACGACTCGGCGGCCCGGGACGTCACCGCACTGGCGGCAGGGATCAGGGAGCACGGCGTCACCGTGTGGTATTCGGTTCCCTCCATACTGGGCCTGCTCACCGCGTCCGGAGCGCTCACCCCCGCCGATGCCCGCTCCCTGCGCTATGTGCTCTTCGCCGGCGAGGTCTTCCCGATACCCCGGCTGCGGGCTCTGGCGGAGCTGCTGCCGGAGGAGACCGCGCTCTACAACCTCTACGGGCCGACGGAGACCAACGTCTGCGCCTTCCACCGGGTCCGCCCCGAGGACCTGGAGCGCCGCACCCCCGTCCCCATCGGCGGACCGGTCACCGGTGCCGGGCTCTGCGTGGAGGACGACCACGGGGCGCCCGTCTCGGAGCCGGGTGTGATCGGCCACCTCGTCGTGGAGGGGGTCTGTGTCACCCCGGGCTACTGGCGCCGCACCGCGGACCCGGCCACCGCCTTCCACTGCGCGGGCCGCCATCCCACCGGCGACCTGGTCAGCTACGAGGAGGACGGCCGACTGGTCTATCGCGGCCGGGAGGACCGCATGGTCAAACTCTCCGGCTACCGGATCGAACTGGGGGAGATCGAGGCCGCCGCACAGCACCATCCCGACATCGCCGACGCGGCGGTGCTCCTGGCCGGAGAGGGTCCGCAGGCCCGCCTCGCGCTCTACTACACGCTCCGCCCGGGCGCGCCCAGGCCCAGCCTGGTCCAGCTCAAGCAGCACTGCGCGCGGTGGCTGCCGACCTACATGCTGCCCCACACCGCGACGTGTCTCGACCAACTGCCCCGCAACGCAAACGGCAAAGCCGACTACCGCCGGTTGGCGAACGGGACGGCACGGCCCATCGCGGCGCCGACCGGCGCGGCTCGACAGTGACGGAGACGAACGACAGTGACTCCAGAACCGATCGAGACGCATTGGCAGGGAGCGGAGCCGGCCACCGTCGCCGGTCTGCTGCGCCGACGTCTCGAACTGACGCCGCACGCGGTCGCCTACCGGTTTCTCTCCGACACCGGTGGTACGAGCGAGTCCTGGGACTACGCCGAACTGGACCGCCGCGCACGGGCGGTCGCAGCACACCTCCAGCAGGCGCGCCTGGAGGGCGAGCCGGTGCTGCTGCTGCACCCGCCGGGGCTCGACTACATCGCCTCGTTCTTCGGATGCCTGTACGCGGGCGCCGTGGCCGTGCCCGCCTACCCGCCGCAGAGCGCCAGGTTCGGGCAGACCGTGCAGCGGCTGGCCGGCATCGCCCGCGACTCGGGCGCCACCCACGCCCTCACCACCCGCGCGGTCAGGGACGCCGCGCACGGTACACCGGAGGAGGCGGCCCGGCTGGGACTCGACCGGCTGTGCTGGGTGACCGAGGACGAACTGCGCGACGCCCAGGCCGACCGGTGGGCCGAGCCGTCCACCACGAGCGAGTCGCTTGCCTTCCTCCAGTACACGTCCGGCTCGACCGCCGCTCCCAAGGGCGTCATGGTCAGCAACGGGAACCTCGTCCGCAATCTGCGCTCCTCCCATCTGCGACTGGAACTGGACTCCGCGGCGGGCATGGTCTCCTGGCTGCCGCCGTACCACGACATGGGGCTCATCGGAGGGTTGCTCACCCCGATGTACGGAGGGTTCAGCTCCCATCTGATGGCCCCCATGACCTTCGTGCAGCGGCCCCTGCTGTGGTTGGAAACCCTCTCCGAGACCCGCGCGTCGATGAGCGTGGCACCCAACTTCGGATTCGAGCAGTGCCTCCGGCGGATCACCGAACAGCAGCGCGATGCTCTCGACCTGCGTGACTGGCGGCTGGCGCTGAACGGAGCCGAACCGGTCCGCGCCGACACACTGGAGCGGTTCGCCGGCTACTTCGGTCCCGCCGGCTTCGACCGCCGGGCCCTCGTGCCCTGCTACGGCCTCGCCGAGGCAACCCTGATGGCGACCGGTATCGGACCGGGGGAGCCACCCACCGAGCGGTCCGTCGACGCTCGGGCGCTGGCGACGGGCGCGGTGCTGGACGCCGGGCCGGAATGCGACCGCGTCACCCGTGTCGTCGGCTGCGGTCCGGCCGTTCCCGACGCCCGGGTCGCCGTCGTCGATCCCGCGGAGCGGCAGCGCGTCGAGTCCGACCGGATCGGTGAAGTCTGGCTCGCCGGACCCAGCGTGGCCCTCGGCTACTGGAACCGTCCCGGACTGAGCGCCGAGACGTTCGGCGCACAGCTGGCGGACGAACCGGGACGGAGCTGGCTGCGCACCGGTGACCTGGGCTTCCAGCAGGACGGCCAGCTCTATCTGGTCGGCCGCACCACGGACATGGTCGTCGTCCAGGGACGCAACGTGTACCCGCACGACGTCGAGCTCACCGTGGAGCAGGCGAGTGAAGCCGCCCGCCCCGACTGCGGCGCCGCATTCGGGCTGCCGACTCCCGGCGGGGAACAGCTCGCCCTGGTCTACGAGGTCGGCCGCGGCACCGAGGACCTCGCCGCGGTACTGGCGCGGCTGCGCACCGCGCTTGCCGAGGAGCACGAGATCTCTCCGCACACGCTTGCGTTGGTGCGGCACTCTTCGGTGTCCAAGACCACCAGCGGCAAGGTCCAGCGCCAGACGACCCGGCGGGACTTCCTCGACCTGCGGATGTCGGTGGTGGCCGCGAGCGTGGCCCGCGACGCCGGAGCGCCCACCGGGGACACCGGTGTGCCGCCGCGGAGCCCGGAACTTTCCGGACTGTCCGTCACGGCCCGCCGCTCCCGGATCACCGCGCTCGTCCGGGAAGCGATCGAGGAAGCCGGCGGCTCGGCGACCGAAGCCGGACCGGAGCAGGGCGATCTCGCCTCCCTCGGGTTCGACTACCCACGGTTGCTGGAGTTGGTGGCGGTCCTCGAACAGCGCCTCGGGGTCCGGGTCGCCGTCGGCGAACTGCTGGTCGCCCCGGAGGTGGACACGCTGGTCGAGCTGTGCTTGGACGAGTTGCGCGGCGCCCGGCAGCAGCCCGCGCCCGGCGGCTCCGACCGGCAGGCCGCGTTGCGGGGCGCCGGCGCCGGCCGGGAGACGAACGGAGAGGAACTCGAAGCCTGGCTGCACGAGCGGGTGGCCCACCGTCTCGGTCTCCCGGTCTCGGTGGTCGACCCCACCCGGACACTCTCCTCGCTGGGGCTCGACTCCAAGCAGGCGGTGGCCGTCGCGTCGGAGCTCGGTGAGCGGCTCGGCCGCCGACTGCCCACCGGGGCCGTCTTCGACCACCCCACCATCCGGGACCTGGCCGCACGCTTCGGTACCGGACACCCCGCGCACGCTTCCGCCGTCCCGCGGCGTGGCGGGCCGGCCGACCCGGACGAGCCCATCGCCATCGTCGGCATCGGATGCCGCTTCCCCGGCGCCCCGGACCTGGACAGCTACTGGCGGCTGCTGCTCGACGGCCGGGACGCCGTCGGTGAGATACCGCCCGGACGGTGGAACCCGCGGGAAGCGGGCACCTCGGACCAGGGGGGCTTTCTCGATGCGGTGGACGAGTTCGACGCCCGGTTCTTCGGCATCTCGGCGCGCGAAGCACTCCGCATGGATCCCCAGCAGCGCATGCTGCTGGAGGTCGCCTGGCAGACGTTCGAGGACGCGGGCATCGCGCCCGACCGGCTGGCCGGCAGCGACACCGCCGTCGTCGTCGGGGTGAGCAGCCAGGATTACGGGCAGCTGCAACTCGCCTCTCCCCGCGAGACCGATGTCTACGCGGCGACGGGCAACGCTCCCGCGATGGCGGCGAACCGGCTCTCCTACTTCTTCGACCTACGCGGCCCCAGCTTCGTCGTGGACACCGCCTGCTCGGCATCCCTTGCGGGGGTGCACATGGCCTGTCAGAGCCTGCGGCGGGGAGAGAGCCGGATCGCGCTGGCCGGGGGAGCCAATCTGCTGCTCGCTCCCGGTCTGTCGGCAGCGCTTCTCGACGGGGAGATGCTCTCGCCGGGCGGTCGCTGCCGCACCTTCGACGACGCGGCGGACGGCTATGTGCGCGGCGAGGGCGTCGGCCTGCTCTGCCTCAAGCCGCTCTCGGACGCGCTGGCGGACGGCGACCGGATCCATGCGACCGTCACCGGGTCGGCCCTGGCGCACGGCGGCCGCGGCAACGGCCTGACCGCACCGCGGAGCTCGGCCCAGCGCACGGTCATCACCGGCGCGCTCGCCCAGGCCGGGGTGGAGCCCGCCCGGATCGACTACGTCGAGGCGCACGGCACCGGCACCCCGTTGGGGGACCCGGTCGAATGGGAAGCACTCGCCGAGGTCTACGGCGGCACCGAGCGCAAGGAGCCGTGTCTCGTCGGTTCGGTCAAGACCAACATCGGACACCTGGAGGCGGCCGCCGGCGTGGCCGGTCTGATCAAGGCGGCGCTGGTCGTCGGCCGTCGCGAGGTTCCGCCGCTGCTGCACCTGGAGAAGCCGAACCGGCTGCTGGACTGGGAGGCCTCGGGACTGTCCGTGCCCACCCGGCGCCGGTCCCTGCCGTCACGGGACACCGCCCGGGCCGGCGTGAGCTCGTTCGGCTTCGGCGGCACCAACGTCCATCTGATCGTCGAAGCGCCGCCCGCGGGCCCGTCCACGGCCGGAGCAGCGCGGGAGGAGGAGCCGGTGACCGTCCCCCGCCCCGCACACACGTTGTGCCTGTCCGCGCACACCTCCTCGGCCCTCACCACTCTCGCCCACCGGTACCGCACCCATGTGGCGGCGCACCCGGACGCGCCCCTCGCCGGCCTGTGCCGTACGGCGAACACCGGCCGCACGCACCTCGGGCAGCGGGCCGCGGTGACCTTCGGCACGGCCGCCGAACTCGATTCCGGGCTCTCGGCGCTGGCGTACGGGGAAGCTTCGACGGCGGTGGCCAGGGGCGGCGCGGGGCGCCCGGTGCCCAGGGTGGCGTTCCTCTTCAGCGGCCAGGGCACCCAGTATCCGGGCATGGGGCGCGAACTGTACGAGTGCCATGGCGCCTTCGCTGACACGCTGGACCGCGCCGAGCGGATCGCCCGGCCGCTGCTCGGCGTCTCGCTGCGCGACCTCCTCTTCGACGAGGACGGCGGAGAGCGGCTCCGGCGCACCGAGTACTGCCAGCCCGCCCTGGTCGCCTTCTCCGTGGCACTGGCCCGGGTCTGGGCATCCGCGGGAGTACGGCCCGGCGCGGTGCTGGGCCACAGCGTCGGCGCCATCGGCGCGGCCTGCGTGTCCGGTGTGCTCTCCTTGGAGGACGCGCTCACCCTCGCCGTCGAGCGGGGCAGGCTCATGGGGGCGCAGCCCGGCGAAGGGCGCATGGTCGCCTGCCTGGGCGAGAGCGACGCCGTCCGCACCGCGGCAGCGGACTTCCCGTGGGTCTCGGTCGCGGCCGTCAACGCCGACCGGCATCTGGTTCTCTCGGGGCCCACCGACGACATCCGGGCCGTGCGCGAGCGGCTCGAGGAACAGCAGACCGACGTGCGCATGCTGACCGTCTCGCATGCTTTCCACTCCCGGCTCATGGACGGGGCCGCGGCACCGCTGCGGGAGGCGCTCGAGGGTCTCGCCTTCGACCGGCCGGCCATCCCCTGGGTGTCGGACGCCACCGGCGAACTCGCCGGCGAGGTGGATGCCGACTACTGGGTGCGCCACATGCTGGGCACCGTCCGGTTCGCCGATGCCTTCGCCACGCTGCGCGGGCTGGGGTACGACGCGTTCGTCGAGGTGGGGCCGCATCCTGCGCTGCTCTCCTCGGGCCGGGCTCTGACGCAGGATCGGGCGACGGACTCCGGAGAGCTGCTGTGGCTGCCGTCCGCGCGTCGGGACAGGGGCGAGTGGGCGACACTCCTCGGGTCGCTCGGCCGGCTGCACTGCGCGGGCGGCGACATCGACTGGCGGGGCCTCGACCCGGAGGACGCGCAGCCGACGGTCCCCGCGCCGCACACCGTCTTCGAGCGTGAAGCGTATTGGTTCACGCCGTCGGCCGCGGAACCGGCAGCCGGTGGCGGCCCGCGGCACCCGGAGACCGCCGGGCACGACGGGGCGGGACTGCCCGGGGGAGGGGAGTTCCCCGGTGCCACCGGCCGTGCCCCTTCGCCGCCGGCCGCCTCGTCCGGGCCGTCGTCCGGCGACCCCGCCGGGATGCGCCTGGCTCGCGACGGGGTGGCTGCCGAGGACGGCGCCACTTCGGGAGTCGCCGAGGTCGTACTCGACAGCGTCGCCCGGGTGTGCGGATTTCCCGCCGCGCAGATACCCCTGCATGCCCGGCTCGTCCTGGACCTGGGTCTCGACTCCCTGATGCGGACCGATCTCCAGCGCAGGATCTCCGCCCGCTTCCCTCTCGAGGCGGAGCGACTGCGGCACAGCCTTCCGGACGAGCCCACGGTGCGGGACGTGATCGACCTGCTGCTGTCCGCGGGCGCCGGGGGCAGCGTGGCGGGACTCCCGGCGGATCCGTCCGCGGCAGGTCCGGGGCGAGCCGCGGCCCCGGGCGACCTCCCGTCGCACCCGGCCGTGGAGCCGCAGCTCCCGGTGCGGCAGGAGTACGCGATCGAGGAGTGGCAGGAGTACGCGGAGCTCCAGGACCGGCTTCGGCAGACCGTCGCGCACGGGGAGAACCCCTACGGTCGCACGCACGAAGGGTTCAACTCCGGCATCGTCACCGTCGACGGCCGCGAGGCCGTGAACTTCGCCGCATTCAACTACCTCGCGCTCTCCCACCATCCGCGGGTGCGCCAGGCGGCCAAGGACGCCATCGACACCTACGGGACCTCCAGCTCGGCGACACCGCTGCTGTTCGGGGAGACCCCGTTGCACCACGAACTCGACGCCGAGATCGCCTCGTTCCTGGGCACCGACGACGCCATCGTCTTCGCCGGCGGACACGCCACCAACGTGGCCACGGTCGGCCATCTGTTCGGCCCGGAGGACCTGATCGTCCACGACGAGTGGAGCCACGACAGCACGGTGCGTGGGTGCATCCTCTCCGGGGCGCAGCGCAGGCCGTTCCCGCACAACGACTGGGAGGCGCTGGACCGCATCCTCGCGGCGAGCCGCCACCGCTACCGTCGTGCGCTGGTCGTCATCGAGGGGGCCTACAGCCAGGACGGGGACATCCCGGAGCTTCCCCGCTTCATCGAGGTCAAGCAGCGGCACCGCGCCATGCTGATGATCGACGAGGCGCACTCGCTCGGCGTGCTCGGTGCCACCGGCCGCGGGGTCGCCGAGCACTTCGGCGTCCGGCGGGCCGACGTCGAGCTGTGGATGGGCACCCTCAGCAAGGCGATCGGAAGTCTCGGCGGCTACATCGCGGCGCGCCGTCCGCTGATCGAGTACCTCAAGTACACCGCGCCGCTGCACATCTTCAGCACCGGGATCTCACCGGCCAACACCGCGGCCGCCCTGGAGGCGTTCCGGGTCATCCGCGACGAGCCCGAGCGCGTGACGCGGGTGCGGCAGCTCGCCGAGCACTTCCGGTCCCGGGCCCGGGATCTCGGTCTGGACATCGGCGTCTCCCGGGCATCGGCGGTGATCCCGGTCATCGTGGGCGACTGGAACAAGACCATGGCGCTGTCCGACGCGCTGCTGGAGCAGGGCGTCAACGTCATGCCCATCGGCTACCCCGCGGTGCCGCGGGACGCCTGCCGTCTCCGCTTCTTCATCAACGCCGACCACAGCGAAGCCGACCTCGACCGTTCCCTCGACCTTCTGGTGTGATCATGGGTAACCACAACACTGAACTCTCCGCGGCCGACACGGCTCACGACCCCTCCGAAGGCGCGGCCGATGTGCTGGTCACCGGTGCCAGCGGCTTCATCGGCGGCCATCTCACCCGACGCCTGGCCGCACGTGGCCACCGTGTCCGGGTCCTGGTGCGGTCCGGCAGCGACCGTTCCGGGTTCGCCGACGTCGCCGACGAGATCGAGACCGAGATCGGCGACCTCGACGATCCGGACAGCCTGTGCCGTGCCGCCAAAGGGGTCACCACGGTCTACAACTGCGCGGGCGTCTCCGCCGACTGGGGGCCCTGGGAGGACTTTCACCGGGTCAACGTCGTCGGCGCGAAGCGGGTCGTCGAGGCCGCTCACCAGGCGGGCACGGTATCCCGGGTGCTGCATGTGAGCACGACCGACGTGTACGGCTATCCGAAGCAGCCGTGCGACGAGTCGGCCGGCGGCAAGGACATCGGTCTGCCGTACAACCGCAGCAAGCTCCAGGGCGAGCGGGCCGTGCGCAAGGCGGCGGGTGAGACCGGGATGCGGGTGACCATCGTGCGTCCGGTGTCCGTCTACGGCCCCCGCAGCAAGGACTTCGTCATCGAGATCGGGAATCTGCTGCTGCAGAAGCAGATGCTCTACATCCGGGGCGGGAACGTCCCCGCCGGCCTGCTCTACGTCGACAACGCGGTCGACGCCATGATCGCCGCGGCCACCTCGGACGAGACGGTCGGCAAGGCCTACAACCTCCGCGACCCCGAGCGGACGACATGGCGCCAGTACGTGGAGGCGCTCGCGGAGGGACTGGGGGCCAAATCCCCGCGGCTCAACCTGCCCGCCCCCGTGGCCACCGCCGCCGCAACCCTCTCCGAGAAGATCTACGGCGCGCTGCGGATCACCTCCCGGCCAGTCCTGACCCGTCACACCGTCCACCTGTTCGACCGTGATCAGTCCTACGGCATCAAGCAGGCACAGCGGGACTTCGGGTTCGAGAGCCCGGTCGGCTTCGCCGAGGGCATGCGCCGGACCCTGGCATGGCTCGACTCGCCCGAGGGACGTGAACATGTCGTCCGCTGAGATCCCTCCCCGCACACCGTCCTGGTTCCCCGGTCCTGCCGCGGAAGGCGGACCCGCACCGGTGCGGCTGGTCTGCATTCCGTACGCGGGCGGCACGGCATCGCTCTTCCGGGAGTGGCAGCGGCATCTGGGACCCGGAATCGAAGTGGTACCGGTCCAGTTGCCGGGACGCGGCCTGCGGATGCGGGAGGAGCCGTACCAGGCGACGGCGCCGCTCGTGTCGGATCTGGCCTCCGCGCTCGAGGAAGCCGGACTCTGCCGGGACTACGCACTGTTCGGCCACAGCATGGGCGCCCTCCTCGCCTACGAGCTGGCGTGCGAGTTGCGGGAGCGGGGCCGCCAGGAACCGTGTCACCTGTACGTCTCCGGCAGCAGAGCGCCTCATCTGTACGGGAGGCGCGCGGACCACCTGCTGTCCGATGACGAACTCCGCGCACTCGTCCAGGACCTGGGCGGTCTCGAGCGGGACCGGGCCGTCGACGCGGCCTACTTCGAGCGCAGACTGCCCGTCCTGCGTGCGGATCTGCGGGTGTGCGAGACCTACCGATGGCGGCCCCGCCTCCCGCTGCGGTGTCCGATGACCGCCTTCTCCGCCTCCCGGGACGCCCTCGCCTCCGCCCCGCAGACGGAGGCGTGGCGCGAGTACACCACGGGCTCCTTCCTCCGCCACCACCTGGAGGGCGGCCACTTCTTCCTCGACGGCGGGCACACCCGGGAGCGGCTGCTGCGCAGCCTGTACGACGAGCTCGCCGGAGCCGGCGCCGATCTGCACGCTCCGGCCGCCGAGCCCCAGTCCGCCACTGCGTGAAGGAAATCCCCATGGATGTTCTGAACCTCGCCACAGCCGCCCGCAACCGCATCGAGGAGCCGGTCACCGGGCTTCTGCAGATACTGAAAGTCCTGGGCAATCCCCGGCTGCCGGTGCTCCTCGCCCTGTCCAAGGGCTTCATCGAACCCACCTACCGGCTGGCGTTCCTGGCCTCCGCGTCCAACACAGGGGTGCTGCGCTGCCTCGCGTCGCGCCCGTGCGACCTGGAGACGCTGGCCGAACGGCTCGCCGTCGGCCCGGCGGAGAAGCACCGGCTCCGGGCCTGGCTCGACATGGGCGTCAAGCTCGGCGACCTCGGCACCCGCGAGGGCTGCTACCAGCTCGCCAGCCTGCCCGCCAAGTTCCTCGCCCAGCCGCAGAACGATGCCGTGGCCGCCGCGCTGGAGGAGGTGATCCGCTTCCATGTGCCCGCTCTGCTGCACGGACCCCGGATGCTGCGGGATGGCGAGCGCTTCTCGCTCGACGACCAGGACGGCGCCGTCATCGCCCGTTCGACCCGCGTCGTGGAGTCCTTCGTCGAGGCGGCCGTGGACCAGAACCTGGAACGCTCGCTTCCCGTGCGCCTGCTGGAGGTCGGCTGCGGCAGCGGGACCTACGTGCGCCATGCCGCCCGGCGCAATCCCAGGCTCACGGCACTCGCCATCGACATGCAGAAGAGCGTCGCCGACCAGGCGGCCGCCAACATGAGCGCCTGGGGGTTGGCCGACCAGGTCGAGACCCGGCAGGGAGACCTGCGCGAACTGGATATGGAGCCGCAGTTCGACCTGATCACGATGCACAACAACATCTACTACTTCCCGCCGGACGAGCGCGTCGAGACGCTCCGCCGGGCCCGTCGGCTGCTCGCACCGGGCGGCAAGCTCCTGCTGACCACCTCCTGCCAGGGCGGCAACGCCGGTTTGGAAGCGCTCAACCTCTGGTTCCACTTCTCCGACTTCGGAGGTCCGCTTCCGCAGGAGGGCGAACTCACGGCGCAGTTCCAGGAGGCCGGGTTCACCGATGTCGTGGTGACCCAGGTGATTCCGGGCGAGCAGTTCCGCGCCTGCACGGGCACCAACGCGCGGCTCGCGCCGAACTGAGCAGTCAGGAGACCTCACGATGACGACACAGCCGAAGACCGGCGCCCCGGAGACCGGCCCGTACGCCCAGCACGTGGTGGTACTCGGCGAGGGGCCACCGCCCGATCCCGCCCTCCTCGGCGGGAAGGCCGCCAGGCTCGGCGAGATGCTCGCCGACGGCTTGCCGGTGCCTCCCGCCCTCTGCCTCTCCACGGCACTGTTCACCGCGTTCCTGGAGGAGAGCGGTCTGGCCGACGAACTGCGCGTGCTCGACGGTCGCTCGGCGCGGGAGCGGGTGCTGGCCACCGAGATCCCCCCGCCGATCGCCGATGCGATCCTCGCCGGATACGGCCGGTTGGGGCGCTGCCGCGTGGCCGTCCGTTCCTCGGCGCCGCGGGAGGATTCGGCGGAGCAGTCGTTCGCGGGCCAGCACGACACGGTTCTGGACGTGGCCGACGACGCAGCGCTGCTGGACGCGGTCCGCACCTGCTGGGGCTCGCTGTGGTCCGACCGGGCCACGGCCTACCGTGCGGCCGACGGCCTGGCCGGGGGCATCGCCGTCGTCGTCCAGGAGATGGTGCACTCCGACGTGAGCGGTGTGGCCTTCACCGTGGACCCGGTCAGCGCCCGCCCGCACCGGATCGTCGTCGAGGCGTGCCGGGGGCTGGGGGAGGGGCTGGTGTCCGGCCGGGTCTCCAGCGACCACTTCGTGGTGGACGACCGGACCCTGGAGGTCGTCGAGGAGCGTGTCCGCCACAAGGTGACCCAATGCGCGCCGCTCGGATCCGGGAAGATCGGGATGACCAGGGTCGAGGCGGCGGCTCGCAACGTCCCGTGTCTGAATGCGGAGCAACTGGCCGAACTCTGCGAGCACGCCCTGTTCCTGCGCCGCAGGTACGCCTGCGAACAGGACATCGAGTGGGGCATGCGTGCCGGGAAGCTCTGGTTCTTCCAGACCAGGCCGATCACCACCGGTCCCGAGGGGGAGGGCGGAGGCACACACACGGGCCCTGCCACCCCCTATGTGACTCCGCAGCAGGAGCGGGTCGAGCAGGGAACTCTCTGGTCGCGGATGGACATCGGGGAGATCTTCGTCGGGCTGATGACCCCGCTGGGCCAGAGCTTCGCACGTTACTACCAGCAGCATGTCCATCTGGACTGCACCTCGGCGCTCGGCGCGCGGGTCACCGGGGACCCGGACCTGCCGATGGGCTATGTGCAGGGACACGTCTACCTCAACATCTCCTACAGCGCCCATGTGATGGCCCAGTGCCTGCCGACGCGCGATCAGTGGCGATTCACCAGCAGGTTCGTGAGCGAGGAGGTGGATCTCACCGGCTACGAGAACCCGTTCGGTGAGTTCCCGGGAGGCGTCGCGGACGCGCTGTCGATCCTCTTCTGGCTGCGGTCGACCGCCAACGAGGCCACCGACATGAAGGCGCGGGCCGAGCGGATGTCGTCCTCGCGCACCTATGAATTCGACCGCGACCGGGCTCTGGATCTGACCCGGATGAGCCGCCGCGAGCTCGATGCGGAACTCCGGCGCCGCTTGGCGTACTTCCACGACATGCACGTGGGATACATGCCGTACTACATCCACGCCTTCGGCTTCTACGCGGTGCTGGCCGAACTGTGCAAGCAGTGGCTCGGCAGCGAGGGCGACAACCTGCAGAACCGCGTGAAGACGGATATGTCGAATCTGCGGACCGTGGAGTCGGCCAAGGAGATCTGGGCCGTGGCCCAGGCGGCCAAGGACCGCCCACGGGTGCTGCGGATCATCGCCGAGACCCCCTTGGAGAGCGTGGCGGCAGAGCTGCGTGCCGACGAGGAGGGGGCGCTGTTCTGGGAGGAGTGGGTGGATCCCTTCCTGCGGGACCACGGCACCCGGGGGCCCCAGGAAATGGAGATCACCCACCCCCGCTGGATCGACGACCCGTCGTATGTCTTCCAGATGATCAGACGCTATGCCGCGGACGGCTACTCCAGCGACGACATCCTCCGGCGCAGCGGCGGCCACCAGGACATCACCTCGCACACGGCGCTGGAGCGGCTCTCGCTGCCCAAGCGGAAGGCCGTGGAGACGGTGATCGCGATGTACCGGACCTACAGCGAACTGCGCGAGATCACCCGGATGTCGATGATCACTTCGATCTGGCTGGTGCGCAACGTGGTGTACGAGGTGGGCAGGCGGCTGCTGGAGGCGGGCGTGCTGCACTCCATGAGCGAGGTGGCGTATCTCGACTTCGAGGACATCCGGGGCTATCTCGCCGGTACGGCGCCGGAATCCGAGGCCTTCGGCCGGCCCCGCATCGAACAGGCCCGCCGGCTGCACGAATACCACAAGCGGTTGCCGGAACCACCGCTGACCTTCGTGGGGGAGTGCGATCCCACCGCCGCCGTCCGGCCCGTCCCCGACGGGGAACGTCTCGAAGGGCTCGGCTCCAGTCCCGGACGCGTGGTGGGCAGGGCCCGCGTGATCGAGGAACTCGTCTGGCAGGCCGATGAATTCCAGGCCGGAGAGATTCTGGTCACCCGCTACACGGATGCGACATGGACTCCGTTGTTCGCCATCGCGGGCGGCGTCGTCACCGACATCGGATCGATGCTCTCGCACAGTTCGATCGTCTCGCGGGAATTCAATGTGCCGTCGGTCGTGAACACCAAACACGCGACGCAGGTCATCCGCACCGGTGACCTGATCGTGGTCGACGGGGACGCCGGCACGGTCGAGGTCGTCGAGAACCCCTGACCGAGAAGCGGCGGGTCAGCGGTGAGCGGGCCCGGTGCCGAGGTCAGGATCACCCGCCGGTACTCGGTGGGGCAATCGTAGGAGAGAGGGACTGCATGATTCCCGATATGTGGTATCCCGTGGCGATATCCGGGGATGTCACCGACAAAAAGCCGAAGGGTATCCGCCGACTCGGTGAAGAGATCGTCCTCTGGCGCGACATCGACGGGAAAGTGGTGTGTCAGGGGGCCCGGTGCCCGCACAAGGGGGCCTGGCTCGGCGACGGCCGGATGAAGGGCAACGCGATCGAGTGCCCGTACCACGGCTTCCTGTTCAACCCCGAGGGCACATGCACGCTGACCCCGGCGATGGGCAGGGACGCCCGCATTCCCGGCTCGTTGAAGGTGCCGGTGTATCCGGTCCGCGAGAAGCACGGCCTCATCTGGGTGTGGTGGGGCGATGACCGTCCGGAGAACGAACTGCCGGAGATCATCGCGCCCCGGGAGATCAAGGAGAACGACCGGGTCTACGACACGATCTCCTGGGACAAGCCGGTGCACTACACCCGGTACATCGAAAGCGTCCAGGAGTTCTACCACGTGACCTACGTGCACCGGGATCACTGGTTGAACTGGTTGGACTTCATGTTCCTGTACGGGACGAAGAAGAAGTTCGGACTGGACGGCAAGGAGAACTATCTCAAGGCCACCATGATCCACAACCACCACGTGGAGACGGACGACGACGGAATGACCTTCCGGTACTCGTTCGACCACGGGGAGGAGGACAACCCCGAGCGGAGCATCCATTACGTCATCACCTTCTCCTTCCCGTGCATGGTGCACGTGGAGACGGAGGCGTTCGCGACGACGTCGTGGTTCTCGCCCATCGACGAGGAGAACACCGAACACATCTTCCGGGTCTACGAGTTCCCCCAGCTCAAGCCGATCCTGCGGCACGAGAAACTGCGGCGTGCGATGTCCACGCTCCAGTGCTACCTGGAGAAGTTCGTCCAGGACCCGCAGGACTTCAAGATCATGGCGCAGCAGGAGCCCCGGATCAGCGGTGGCGGGGTGAACAAGTTCATCCCGGTGGACGAGATGAACGCCAAGTTCATCAAGACCCGCGCCAGGCTGCTCCGGGAGGCCAGGGAGCGCCGCGAGGGAACCGCCGGGGCCGCGGACGTGTCCGACGGCATGGTCGGCGAGCTGGACATGGCGACCGACGAGGCCCGTGCGGGACAGCAGTCCACCGCGGCCGAGACCAAGAGCCGCGCTCCTGCGCGCTCGAACGGCCGGTCGCGCAACGGCACGTCCGCCGGCCGGAACGGCGGCTCCCCGCGCAACGGGGGCGCCAACCGGAACGGCCACGTCACCGGCGACGGGAACGGCGCGAACAACGGATCGGCTGCACCCGAGTCCGAGGAGGTGAGGAACTGGTCCGAGGACCGCGCGGCAGCGCGGTCCTGAGCACGGCAGTTCCGGACGGAGGCGGCGCGGTGCGGTCCTGTGCGACACGGGGCCGCACCCCCGGCGGCGCCGCGACGGCGCCCTCGCCGCGCGGTCCGTCCGCCCAGCACCGACAGCCCACAGGGTCAGCAACCACTCGATGAGGAGAGCGCATGGCACCGGACGAGGAACGGCCCGATCCGTCGAGCGGCCCGAGCGGCCCGAGCGGCCCGCGGGACGACCGCCGGACGAGCGGGAGGGACGCCTCCGGCGCCGGCGAGCAGAGTTCCCTGATGGCCGACGTGTTCAAGGAACTCGTGGCCGGCGGCATGGAACTCTACGGTCGGCTGACGTCGGACGAGGGCGCTGTGGACGACTTCGGCTTCGATCCCGCCCTGGTGGACGAGGCGCTGCTGCCTGCCCTGCGCCCGCTGTACGAGAAGTACTTCCGAGTCGAGGTGTCGGGGCTGGAACACATACCGGCGCAGGGTGCCGCTCTGGTGGTGGCCAACCACAGCGGGACGCTGCCCCTGGACGCGCTCATGCTCCAGATGGCCATCCGCGATCACCACACCACGCACCGGAACCTGCGGCTCCTCGCGGCTGATCTGGCGTTCTCCTACCCGCTGCTGCGAGACGTCACCCGGAAGCTCGGCCATGTCCGTGCCTGCCCCGAGAACGCACAGCGGCTGCTGGAGAACGAGGGGCTCGTGGGGGTCATGCCGGAGGGGTACCGGGGGTTGGGCAAGCCCTTCGAGGAGCGCTACCGGCTTCAGCGCTTCGGACGTGGTGGCTTCGCCGCCGCCGCGCTGCGCACCCGGGCTCCGATGGTGCCCTGCTCGATCGTGGGGGCGGAGGAGATCTACCCCATGATCGGTGAGTCCCGCACCCTGGCCCGCATGCTGCGGCTGCCCTATTTTCCCATCACTCCCACCTTCCCGCTTTTCGGCGTGCTGGGACTGGTCCCGATGCCGACGAAGTGGACCATCCGCTTCCACCCGCCTGTGCGCACGGACACCTTTCCGGTGAATGCGGCGGAGGATGTACGGCTCGTGGGAAAACTCGCAGGAGAGGTGAAGGACACGGTGCAGCACGCCCTCAACGAGACAGCCGGGCGTCGCGGTTCGCTCTTTTCCTGAGGGCGCTTCCGCGGGGAGAGCCGAGGTCGGCTGCTGTCCGAGGGCGCGGAGATCCGCCCCCTCGGACAGCAGCCGACTCCGGTGCGTGGCCCCGGCTCTCCCGCCCACGGCCGGCGGCGCCTCGGTCACCGGCACCGCCGGGTACGGACCGGTGCCGTCCGCGGCGAAGTCCGTTTCCCCTCGGATTCTTCCGGGGCGCCCACCTCGCGGGGACGTCCCGCTGACATTTCACTGACCGGGCACTGACCGGGCGCTGACGGGTGTCGGGCGAAGCGTTCGGGCCCTTGTTCGGTCACTCCGCGGTGCACAGAATCGGAGCATGCGAATATTCTCCGGGCTGGATGAATTGGTGTCGGCAAAAGGGGAGCACCTCGGTCACAGCGACTGGTTGGAAATCACTCCGCGCCGGGTGTGCGAATTCGCGGCGGCATCGAGTGCTGATCCTGCTCGTCTCCCGGCCGCCGAAGAGGTCGCCGACGCCGGCGACCGGTCCGGCGCCGGACCGGTCGACTGCGGCCCCTTGTTGCCGGGTCTGCTGCCCGTGATGATGCGGGAGATCCTCGCTGTCGAGCGGTGCCGGACCGCGGTGAATTTCGGACTGGAACAGGTGCGGTTCGGCACACCGGTCGGGATCGGCTCCCGGATCCGAGGCGAAGGCGAACTCTCGGGCGCGTTCGGGGTCCCCGGCGGTTGGTTGGTGTCGGTCCGGATGACAGTGCAGCTCGAGGACCGTCAGCTGCCTCCCGCCTGCACTGCGGACACCATCTCGCTCTTTCTCTCCTGAGCGCCCCGCCCCCGTGGGGGCAGAGGCGGCAAGGAAGTGCGGCCCGCCCGTTGGGGGCCGGGCGGGCCGCACGGTTCGGGTCACCGGACCGGTACCAGCCTCAGCACGGGCACACGCTCGGCCACCGCGTAGTAGTCGGCCATCGAACCGTCGACCGCGTAGCCGTAGAGCCGGGGCAGCAGATGCTTTGCCGCCCGGCGGTTCCGCCAGTAGTAGTCGGCCATGATCTCCGTGGCCTCTTCGGAGGGCAGTTGTTCCGCTCTCACCTGCCTCGTCCGGCCACCGATCTGGACGGTGGCGTGCGGACGGCGCAGCAGATTGCGGTACCAGTCGGCTTTCGGCCCCCATCCGGAAGCGATCAGGTAGCTCTCGTCTCCCTTGTCGTGCCGGATCACCTCCACGACGGTGCGGCGCTGCTTGCCCGTCACACGGCCGACATGGTTGATCATGAGCATGCGACCTCCCAGCAGGCCGCCGAGGCCGAGCCGGTAGAGGTGGACGGGCAGCTTCAGCACCATGAGGGTCACGCCCGTGGGATGGTTCACCTCTTTGACGATCTTCATCGGACTCTCCTCCCGAGCTGCTCAGCCGCCGAGTTCGAGGTTGCGCCGGCGGAAGCCGGCCACGCCCACCGCGGCGAGTACCGCGGCCAGTGCCGACATGGCCAGTACCGGAGCCGCGGTGAGCGACTCGGCCGGAAGGTTGGGCAGATGGGTGAAGGGCGAGATGTCGATCAGGCCGTCCGGCAGCTCCAGCAGGGTGCCGAACTGCCCGATCACCAGGCAGACGGCGAACGCCGCCCAGGACACGGTCGCCGCACCCCGCGGCAGCACTCCGAACGCCGCCAGCGCGAAGCCCGCCAGGACGGCGGTGGGGGCGAGCTGCGCGAGCGTCGTCTCCAGCAGGTCTCCCAGGGCGCCCGTCAGGTCGTCCGAGACGGCACCGTAGGCCAGCCCCGTGCTCAGCCCGAGCGCGGCCAGGACCAGCGCCGTGCCCAGCAGGGCGACGAACGTGTGCGCCAGCACCCAGTGCGTCCGGCTCACGGCCGTGGCCAGGACGGCCTCGGTCGGTCCGTTCTCCTCGTCGGAGCGCAGCCGGATGAGCGACTGGACGGTGAATCCGGCCACCACCACCGAGAGCAGTCCCATCATCCCCGCGAAGTACGCGTTCACCAGGTCGCCCTCGCCCCCCAGGTCGCGGACGAACTGTGCGCTCTCCTCGCTGCTGAAGAGGTCCTCGACCTGGTCGCCGATACCGCCGAAGACCGCGCCGAACACGGCGATGCCCACGATCCAGCCGAGCAGCAGGCCGCGCTGCAGGCGCCAGACCAGCCCGATGGGCTTGAGCAGCGAGGAACGCGCACGGGCCGCACCGCGCCGTGCGGGAAGCATTCCGGTGCCGACGTCCCGGTGGAGGCTCAGCTGTACCGCGATCAGCACACTGACGGCGAAGCAGAGCAGCAGCAGGGCCACGGGCCACCACCGGCTGTCTCCGTAGGGGCGCAGCTGCTGCCCCCAGCCCAGCGGGGAGATCCAGCTCGGCCAGGCGGGGTCGACCGTCACCTTGTCCGACGCCGTGTTCCCGAAGGCGTCACCTGCGGCGCGCAGCAGAAAGGTGGTGGCCAGGATGAGCCCGCCCAGTCCGCTGGCGGCCCGGGCGCTCTCGGTCAGCTGGGCGGCGATCGAGGTGAGGCCCGCGAAGGCCATGCCGACCGTGCCGAGCGCCACTCCGACCAGCACGGACCCTCCTGCCGGCATCCCCATGCCGAGCAGGGCGAGGGTGCTGAGCACGATGAGTGCGGCATTTGCCAGCCCCGCGAGCAGCAGCGCGGCGGCCAGACCGGCGTGCCTTCCCACCGCGGCGGATCCGACCAGCTCGGCGCGCCCGAGTTCCTCGTTCTGCCGGGTGTGCCGCACCACGAGCAGGATGTTCATCAGGGCGACGAGCACACAGGTGAAGACGAGGCCCTCCGAGACGGTCAACGCTCCGGAGCTGCTGCCGGGGGCCGGCCCGGTGAATGCCCGGGTGACCACGTTGTCCGCGCGGACCTGGGCGTTCTCCAGACGTGCGGCGTCGGAGTCGTAGAGGCCGGAGATGCTGTTGCCGATGGAGGCGAACAGTGCGGCCAGGCCCGCCACCCACAGCGGCAGCCGGAGGCGGTCACGCCGCAGCGCCAGCCGGGTCAGTACACCGGTACCCGTGAGCGCGCTCATCGTGCACCGACCGCCGTCTCGGCGGGCTGGTCGGCCGACTGGTCGCCGTAGTGCCGCAGGAACAACTCTTCGAGTGTCGGGGGAGCGCTCGTCAGCGAGCGGACACCGAGCGAGGCCAGATGGCGGTGGATCTCACCGAGCCGGGCGGTGTCCGCCTCGAACTCGGCGTGGTGTCCCGCCACGGTGAGCTTGTGCACCCCGGACAGCGACCGGAGGTCCGCAGGGGGTGTCTCGGTCTCGACCTTGAGCGAGGTGCGGGTGAGGTGACGCAGCTCGGAGAGGGTGCCCGACTCGACCGTGCGGCCCTCCCGGATGATGCTCACGCGGTCACACAGCTTCTCGACCTCGGCCAGGATGTGGCTGGAGAGCAGGATGGTCTTGCCGGCTCGGCGGAGTTCCTGGACGCACTCCTGGAAGACGGCCTCCATCAGCGGGTCCAGTCCGGACGTGGGCTCGTCCAGGATGTAGAGGTCCACGTCGGAGGAGAACGCGGCCACCAGGGCGACCTTCTGCCGGTTTCCCTTGGAGTAGGTCCGCAGCTTCTTGCTCGGGTCGAGCGCGAACTTCTCCAGGAGGTCTCGCCTGCGGCTGTCGTCCAGCCCGCCGCGCAGGGACCCCAGCAGGTCGATCGCCTCGCCACCGGTCAGGTTGGGCCACAGATTCACGTCGCCGGGCACGTACGCCAGCCGCCGGTGCAGTTCGACCGCGTCGTTCCACGGGTCGCCACCGAGCAGAGTGGCCTGGCCGGAGTCCTTGCGCAGCAGTCCGAGCAGAACCCTGATGGTGGTGGACTTGCCGGCACCGTTCGGCCCGAGAAAGCCGTGGACCTCCCCGGAGCGGGCCGTCAGCCGGAGACGGTCGAGGGCCGTCGTGTCCCCGAAAGTCTTCACCAGGTCGCGGATACTGATCGCGACACCGGGATCACCACCCGGCGACGGGACGTTGGTCAGCATTGCAAAGCTCCTTGCCGTTCTGCCTACCTCTGGTAAGTGGAGCGTAGCGTATAACTGACCAGAGGTAAGCAGGGGAACGGAAAATGGACCAGCGGACGACCACGCGCGAGCGGATCCTGCACGAGGCGGAACAGCTGTTCGTCGAGCGCGGCTACCACGCGACGGCGCTGCAGGAGGTCGCCGACCGCGTGGGGATCACCAAGGCGGCGCTGTACTACCACTTCTCCTCGAAGGCGCAGATCCTCGGTGACCTGCTGGATCCCATGACCAGCGAACTGGAGCAGGTGCTGGCCGACGCGCTCGACCAGCAGGAGGCCGGGGGGATCGCGGCCGTGCGCGGCACTCTGGTGACGGGGTGGCTCGAAGTGTTCCTGCGGTACCGGAACACCCTGGTCACCCTGTTGCGGGAGCTGCCCGCCACGCCCTCGGACTCCTTCAGCCGGCTGCTGCGGACGATGGAGTACGGCATCGAGGTGGGGGCCGGTGCAGGCGCGGGGATCCCCGAGCGCATCGCCGTCGCGCAGGCCGTCTCGGCCGTCACCGACCCTGTCGCGCTCATGCCGCAGCTCTCCAACGAGGAGCTTCGGGGTCACCTGCTCGCCGGCGCCTGGCGACTGCTCCCGGAGGCCGCGCCCGACGCCCGACGGGCACGTGGCGGGCGCCCCAGGGCGGTGAGCGAGGCGAATGCCGCCCTGGCCCGCCGGCTGCACGCATCCGGTGAGCACACGGTCGACTCCATCGCCGCACGGCTCGGTGTGTCCCGCGCCACGGTGTACCGGCATCTCAAAAAGTAAAGACCTCTTTATGAGATAGTTTTGAGACGGTGGAGAGTGGTCGTGCGGAGCGGGGAGGGAGCACCGCCCCGTCGTGGCGTCGGGGGCACCGGTACCGGGGACGTGCATCCGCGAGGTGTCGCATCTGCGTTCCGCGGGGTCAGCTGCGTGCGAATCCGGCAGGGTCGGCCAGGTAGCGGTCGAGGTCCGGATCCTCGTGGAGTGCGAGGAACGCGTCGTGGATCTCCCACTCCGGGCCGAGCTCGGTGCGAAGGCGGCCGAGCGCTCGGTGCACCGCCTCGTTGAAGTGCTGACACTCCGCTTCCCGCCACGGCCCCGGGGCCGTGGGGCGGTCCCAGTTCAGCGACGTGTCGTAGCGCGCTGTCAGCCTGCTCAGGTCGTCACGGAGATCGCGGCTGATCGGCAGGCGGTCCAGCTCGATGCAGTACCCCCACGATTCCCTGTCCTCGGGCGTGGCCGCCCAGAGGGCACCGCCCGATCCCGCGTCGAAGAAAAACCTGGCGGTGGGCATGACATCAACCTCTTGAGGTGTATCGATCAAGGCGGCCCACACGGTAGTCGACGGGGTGGGTGCGGCAGCCGCACGCTTCCGGATGTGGCCGGCTCCCGCCTCCTCGGCCGGGCCCGCGGACCGATCGGGCCGAGCACGGGGACCTCGGCGAGCGCGGCGCATGACGACGGTCCGCTCGGGAGCGTCGCCGATGCACCGGTCCGCTCGTGCGGCGTGCCGGGGGTCAGATCCGCGTCATGGTCGAGGTGTATCCGCCTCCGCCGGTCAGAGCATCGCAGTGAGCAGGACGACAGCCCTTGCCGAAGGCGCCCTTCGGCAAGTCGACGGTGGAGGTGTTCTCGGCTCACAGGGGCCTCGGCGGCACTGCAGCGTCGGATGCCCATCCGGGGAGAAAATGCTTCCGCAGAGGCGGTGAAGAGGAAGCCACGCATCGGCCGGTAGAAGCTGCTTCTGAGGTGCAAGAACCGACCCCGGACAGCGGGGCGTTCCGTGACGCGCACGAAACGGCGCGAGGATTTGCCCGCGTGTCGGACCTCCTGCACGGCGTCCTCGAAGGCGCTCGCGGCCCGGAAGGCGCAGCCCCGGTGAAGGAATGCGTTCAACGCGTTCACACCGCAGCAGCTCTACCGCTCTTCCTGTCGACCGCCGATCTGTACACGATGGCCACAACACGTCAGGAGACACGCCGCCGGGTGACTCCTCCTGATGGGAGTGCCTCGGGAAGAGTGCGCCAATTCTCATCCCTCCGAGATCGCATTCGGGTGAGGAGAGATCCGCTGGAATCGGGCCCCTGTCCACGAGGCCATGAGATGAATTTCCAGCGTGTGTTGCTTCGCGCAGCCACTGCACTCGGGCCAAGGCGTCGATACCTCGTGAAGGGAGTCTGTGTGACGACGGACATACATGGATCTCGGTCCGGGAAACTGCCTCTGGTAATCGGCTCGCAGCTTCAATTACACGATCTGGAACGGGCGCGCGAGCCCATGGAGATCACACTCGACGACGCAGTTCGTGACCGAATTCTGTCATGTCGCGAGTTCGTCCTCCGCTGCCTGCACAGTGGCCGGCCGGTGTATGGGGCATCAACTGGCTTCGGACCGCTTGTTCGCTTTCCGGGGCAGGACAGCACCGTGGATCAGTGCGAGAACGTGCTCAACCACCTCGTCGCCGGACAGGGCGCTGAGCTGGATTCACCGGTGGTGCGAGCGGCGATGCTGGTGCGGTTGCGCTCGCTCAGCCAAGGCCGTTCCGGGATTTCCCTGGACGTTGTCAAAGGCTTGGTCAACGCTCTCTCGACGGACGTTGCTCCGGCAGTACCTCGCGTGGGATCGCTCGGAGCCAGCGGTGATCTGATTCCGCTTGCTTATGTGGCCCGTGCGTTGCAAGGGCACGGCTATCTCTACACGGGGGGCGAGCGCGTCGGTGCTGCAGACGGCCTCGCGCGCATGAGCCTGGAGCCTCTGGAACTCGACGGTCGGGATGCACTGGCGCTGGTCAATGGCACATCCCTCACCGCGGCGGCCTGCGGCCTTGCTGTCACGTCGATGCGGCGGTCACTTCGGAACGCATTGATGCTGGTGGCGCTGCTTGTGGACGTCCTGGGGAGTTCCCCGGCGTTCGTCGACACTCGCTTGCTGGACGCCTTCGGTCACCGGGGCACCGATTTGGTCGGTGACCAGTTGCGTCGCCTGCTGAAAGGCCTGGTGCCCAGCGGGACCCGGGCGTTGCAGGAGCCTTACAGCATTCGCTGCGCTCCCCAGCTCATCGGTGCTGCAGCCAGTGGCCTGGAGCACTGCGCGGCCGTCACACAGCAAGACATCAACAGCATCAGTGACAACCCGTTGTTCTTCGCTGAGCAGGACATGGTGGCCCACGGCGGCAACTTCTTCGGCCAACCAGCTGCATTCAGCGCCGATTTCCTCACCTTGACAGCCGTTCAGCTCGGGAACCTCGCAGAGCGGCAGCTGGATCTGCTGGTGGACCCCCAGCGCAACGGCAACTTGCCGCCCATGCTGGCGCACCGACCAGGCCGCCAGCATGGGCTGCAGGGCGTGCAGCTGGCTGCCACGGCGATGGTTGCCACGATGCGCCGCACCGCCACGCCGGCATCGGTCCAGAGCTTACCGACCAATCTCCACAACCAGGACGTGATCCCTTTCGGTACGCAGGCAGCGTTGAACGCACTGGAGACGGTGGGCATGCTGCGCCTGCTGCACGGCTCGGTGGCTGTCGCCCTGCGTCAAGCGGTCGATGTGGGCGGCCGTCGGCCGACTGCTGCAGCCTGCGCCGAGATTCTGACCCGGGTCTGTGAGGAGATTCCGCCGGTGACGTCCGACCGTCCCCTGGACGAGGACGTGCGTCGTGCTGCTGCTCTCCTCGACGACATCGGCCACGAATACCTGCGCGAGGAGGAGTTCGTGTCATGCGAGATCTGACGCTCAAGGGGCCCATCGGTGCCCAGGCGGCCCATGGCCGCAGGCCCAGCGGCAGGGACTTGCTGGTTCTGCCCATGCCCGAGGAGGACTTTTCCGAGTGTCGTCCTTGTCCGGGTCCCACCTGCGGCCGGGCCGCAGAGCGAATCGAGGGCGACCTTCAGACCGTCGCCGACGCATCGCGCGGATGCACTCCTCAAAGGTTCCCACCACCCGTGGCCCCCGATGATCGCATCCGCTACCGCTGGCTTGTCGGCCATCAACTGGCCTTCGTCGTGTGGCGCCTGTTGCGACAGACGCTGGAGGACGCCCTCTGCGTTCCGGACGCCGACATGCTTGACCGGGCAGCACGGCTGTATGACATCTACACTCTGTTGCTCCTGTACACCGGCAGTTGCTCGGCAGAACGCTACGCGGCGACTGTGCGGGCCGACATGGCCGCCTGGCACCCGGCGCTCAGCGGCGAATGGCACCGGGACCACATCAGGCTTCCCCAGCTGGTGCGCAAGATGCGGACCGGTCAGACCACTCAGCTCTCCGCACCTCTCACGAAGGCGGTCAAGCTCAACCATGCCGTTCACATGGGCGTGGCCGAGAAACTTGTCCCTGATGGGCAGTCGCTCCTGCAACGAGCCGGCAAGCAGGCGGGCGAGGATCCCACGGATCACGAACGCGACCTCATCGATGCCTATTTCCAAGTCCGACGTCGGCCTGTGTGCTGGGAAGGTTTCGTTGCCCAGGCTGTTCGGCGGCTTGCTCAAGTTCTCTGTGACATCGCTCATCACGGGTTGCACGACGGTACATCGCCCCCACATCTGCCCCCGCGTTTCCGGCAGGCAGGAGAAGCCCTCTCGGCTGCCGGAACCGACCGTCTGGAAGAACTGGCCCACTTTCTCATCAGGCCACACAGCCGTCCGATCCTTGGTCGTACTCCGTTGGGAGAGGCAATGAGTTCTACCGGCAACGGCAGCAAGACCGTGACCATAACCCCTCGGCTTCAGCGGTATCTGGTCGCTCACACGACTCCCCCCACCGAGACCCAGCAAAGCCTCATCGACCGTACGGCCGCCCTGGGCACGGCTGCTGAGATGCGGATACCCCATGAGCAGGCCACGTTCCTCACGCTGGTCGCTCGGCTGACGGAGGCCCGCGACATCCTGGAGGTGGGAACCTTCACGGGATACTCCACTCTCGCGCTGGCTCTGGGGACACGTTCCGGCGGTCGGGTCACCACCTGCGACATCTCCCGGGAATGGGCCGACGTGGCGCAGCGGGCCTGGGAGGAAGCCGGAGTCGCCGATCGTGTCGACCTGCGCCTGGGGCCTGCTTCGGACACCCTGCGAGCACTTCCCAACGGTCCGAGTTTCGATCTCGCCTTCATCGACGCCGACAAGCCCTCTTACCGGGACTACTGGGATGAGCTGGTCCCCCGGATGCGTCCCGGCGGTCTACTCATGGCAGACAACGTTCTCTACACCGGCGAGGCCGCCGATCCGCATGCCACCGGCAACGCGCAGGCGATCCGCTCCTTCAACGCACACGTGCAAGCGGACACCCGCGTCGAGAACGTCATGCTTCCCATCGCCGACGGCCTGACGCTCGCCCGAAAATGCGAGGCCTGACGCCTCCTGACCTACCGGGGGACTACCGTGGACGACCAGCCGAACCAAGCCGCAGGGCCGCAGCGCATCATGGAACTCAGCTCGGGCCTCTGGGCCTCGAAGGCTCTGAGCACTGCACTGGAACTGGATATTTTCGGAGATCTTGCCGCCCACCCGGGCAGCACCACCACCGACCTGGCCCGTCGACTCGATCTCCCACCGCGACCCGCCCGGTCCCTGCTCATTGCGTGTGCCGCGCTCGGCCTGGTGGACCGCAATGGAGAGCGATGCTTCAACACCGCGCTCTCGGACCAGTATCTGGTACGCAGCCGACCCACGTACTTCGGCGGTTGGGTGGAAATGGTCGACAAGCACGACTACCAGGGCTGGATGGAACTGAAGACGGCTCTGATCGAGAACCGTCCCACCTGTTGGGATCCCGACCAGAACAGCTCACTCTTCGACAATGGCGATCCCGTGATGCTGGAATCGTTCTGGGAAGCCATGACAGCCGTCTCCACCATTACCGCCCGCGAACTCGGCCCTTGGATCGATCTCACCCGTTCGCATGCTCTGCTCGACATCGGTGGAGGTGGCGCGGCATGGGACATCGAACTGTGCCGTATGAATCCGCATCTGCGCGCGACAGTGTTCGACTTGGCCCACGTGTGCCGATTGACCGAAGACAAGATCGCACGTGCCGGTTTCGGTGACCGCATCAACACTGTCGTCGGTGATTTCTTCGCCGACTCGGAACTTCCTGGCGGATTCGACACCGTACTGCTCTCCTCGATTCTGCATGACTGGGGCGATGTTGACTGCTGCAGGCTTCTGCGCAAGTGTTTTTCCGCTCTCCCGCCAAACGGGAAAATTGTCATTTCGGAACTGCTGATCAACGATTCCGAGGACGGTCCCCTGGACGCGGCGCTGATGGGTTTGGCCATGCAGGTGGAGACCTGGGGGCGCGGCTTCACGGCTTCCGAGCTCACCCGGTGGCTCATCGGCATCGGCTTCGCGGATGTCGAAGTCATCCGCATCAGCGCACCGGCGGCCAACGCAGGAGTGGTCGCACGCAAGCCATAGACCCGAAATCCGCTCTCCGGAGTGGGCCGAGGACAGGTACCGATGGAGGAAATGATGCCCTCTGCTGATGCGCAGCTCACCCATGCCGTCGACAGCATCGTTGGCCGGCGACTCGTGTACACCTACTCCAACGGATGGTGCTACGAGATGTACGTGAAGAACGAGACGACCATCGATTACCGGGTCCACAGCGGTATGGTCGGAGGCCGATGGGTCAAGGATCAGGAAGTCGATCTGGTGGCTCTCGCCGAAGGGATCTACAAGATTTCCTGGAATGAGCCCACCGGTACATCCGTCTGTGTCACCCTGGTACCTGAGCAGCGTGTCTCACACGGTGTCATCTTCTTCCCGCATTGGGTACGAGAGTACCCCCAGCGCACCGTTCTCTTCCAGAACGACCATCTGGCTCGGATGTTCGCCTATCGCGACGAGGGGCCCACCTACCCCATTCACGTCGTATCCGAGTTCGCCCGGATAACGACCATCGAGAATGTGGGAGCGAACAACGAGGCCGTTATCACTGGCCCCGTTGACGCCGCGAATCCGGCGTGATCAGCCGGTGAGCCTTTCCCAGCCCGCGGGCAGTGTCGACCAGTTGGGCTGACAGACGGGTGAAGCCCCTGGCAGATGGGTTTTCGACCAAGAGAACCATCTTCACCAGAGGCTTCACGTGCTTGTCTACCCGTCCGGAGTCGACGCGTCCAGTTCCACCCTCCGTTTCCTCATGCAGCAGTTGCGGCGGCACCGCCGTGCGACCGGCTGCCGGTGGCGGCACCTGAGCGCCGGCCGCCGAACCCCGCCCACTCTCGCTCATCCATGGATGGGCCACACGTATGCACAGCTCGCGGCCGGGTTCGGCGTCGGCCCCACGAGGGCCTACCGCTATGTCACCGAGGCGGTCGAGTGCCTGCCCGCTCTCGTCCCCGTCTCGGCTTCACCCGAGCTGCCCGGTACGGTCCACGACATCTGAGCCGCACGCTCCCACGGGGCGGGTCCAGCAACTCCACGATTCCGGATGCGGTCGGCTCCGCCTGCGGGCCGCAGGCCGACCGGATCGAGGGGACCTCGGCGAGCGCGGCGCATGACGACGGTCCGCTCGGGAGCGTCGCCGATGCACCGGTCCGCTCGTGCGGAGTGCCGGGGGTCAGATCCGCGTCATGGTCGAGGTGTATCCGCCTCCGCCGGGGTAGACCCAGTCGCCGGTCGCGGTGGTGCCGTCGGCGCTGAACGTTCCTTCGAAGTAGGCCGGGCTGCCCTTCGCGCCGGCCCAGATGGTGAGCTTGTCGCCGACCAGTTCGTAGACGTAGTCGAACGTGTTGCCGGTCGAGTCGTAGTACCGCGACACGACGTCCGCACCGGTCGGCTCACCGAACGGGCGCAGGTTCCCGATCAGCTCCATGCCGGTGACCGGCTCGCCGAACTGTGTGAGCTCCACGTGCTGGATCAGGAAGTACCGGCCGGGCATCCACTCGTACCGCACGGTTCCCTCTGCTCCGCCGGTGACCGCCCAGGTGCCGACCAGGCGGTCCAGGGCCCGCAGCTCGGCGCTCGGCGGAATGGTCTCAGACATCTCGTCCTCCTCGATGGGGTCTTGCGGTCACCTCGGAGCCGCCCCTCCGTCCTCGACGCCGAGCGCCGGTGAGGTAGGTCACACGAGTGCCGTGTCGAGATCCCGCCCCCGGCGACGAGGTGTCCGCGAGACCCGTCAAGGAGGAAGCCATGACCGCCCCCGTCGCCCCCGCTGTCACCACCGCCCGCAACCCGGACCGTCTGCTGGTCGCCGGAGCCCTCGCCGGGCCGGTCTTCGCCGCGTCCGCCGTCATCCAGATGCTCACCCGTACCGGCTTCGACATCACCCGGCACCCCATCAGCCAGCTCGCCACCGGCGGTCTCGGCTGGATCCAGATCGCCACGTTCGTGCTCGCGGGCCTCGGTGGCCTCGCTCTGGCCGTCGGCATCCGACGTACGCTCCACGACGGAGTCGGGCGGCGGGCGGTGCCGGTCTGCGTCGGGATCTTCGGTGCCGGGCTGATCGCCGCGGGGGCCTTCACCATGGACCCGGAGAACGGCTTCCCGCCGGGCACCCCGGACCGGCCGGTCGCCGAGATGTCCTGGCACAGCATCGCGCACTCGGCCTCGGCCGCCGTCGCCTTCACCGCGCTCGCCGTCGCCGCCGCCGTGCTGGCGGTGCGGTGCGCGCGCCGCCGTGCGGCACTTCCGGCCGTGCTGAACGCCGTCGCCGCACTCATTCTGTTCCTGCCCATGTCACAGGAGCACATGAGCGTCCAGATCGCCGTGAACGGCCTGGTCGCCTTCACCTGGACGACCGTCGTCGCCACATCACTGCGGCGCACCCCGTGAGCCGTTCTACCATCACTGGACGAGAGCGAAAGGCAACCGCGATGAAGTACCTGCTGCTCGGCTATACGTCGGCCGCCGCCTGGGATGCCGCGACCGCGGAGGAACCGTCCCCGGAGGCCCTGGCGGCGTTCGCCGTCTACCGGAGATTCGAGCGGGAGCTGCTCGACACCGGTGAACTCCTCAGCACCGAGGGCCTGGGCCACCCGGCGGTCAGCACCACGGTCCACCGGACACCGGACGGCACGACGGCGACCGACGGGCCGTTCGCCGAGCTGAAGGAAGTTCTGGCCAGCTTCGCCGTGATCGACGTGGTCGACCGGGAGCGGGCAGTGGAGATCGCCTCGCGGATCGTGGAGGTACTGGGCGAGCCGATCGAGATCCGGCCGGTCATGGGCGAGGACTTCACGGCATGACCGGAGGGTCCCCGCCTCGCCCGGTGCGTCAGCGCGCCGGGCCGGGCCGATGGGCGGCGGCCCGGTGAACGGTGGGCCGAACGCGGCCACCGACGTCGAGAGCCTGCTGCGTGCCGAAGCACCCCAGGTCCTCGGTGCACTGGTGCGGCGCTTCGGCCGCTTCGACACGGCCGAGGACGCGGTACAGGAAGCGCTGCTGGCGGCGATCCGGACATGGCCGACCCACGGCGTACCGGAGGATCCGCGCAGCTGGCTCATCCGGATCGGCTACCGGCGGATGGTCGACCTGCTCCGCTCCGAGCGGGCCCGGCACCGCCGCGAGCGGGAGGCGGGCAGGGCCGAACTGGCCATGGGGGAAACCGGTCGCCGGGAGGGTCCCCCGCAGGAGACCGACGACAGCCTCACCCTGCTGCTCCTGTGCTGCCACCCTGCGCTGAGCCACACCTCGCAGGTGGCACTCACCCTGCGCGCGGTCGGCGGCCTGACGACCGTCGAGATCGCGCACGCCCATGGAACCTCCGAGGCCACCATGGGGACGCGGATCAGTCGCGCCAAACAGCAGCTCACCCGGGCCGGAGCGCGCTTCACCGCACCCACCGCCGCCGACCTGCCCACCCGTATGAAAGCTGTCATGCGGGTGCTGTACCTGATCTTCAACGAGGGGTACGCGGCCTCCGCCGGCGACGAACTCGCGCGCCTCGACCTGACCGCCGAGGCGATCCGGCTGACCCGGAAGCTGGCGGCCACCGTGCCGCACGACGCGGAGGTGACCGGGCTGCTGGCGCTGATGCTGCTCACCGAGTCGCGGCGCGCCGCCCGTACCGGCGAGGACGGCCGGCTGCTGCCGCTGGACGCACAGGACCGGACCCGATGGAACCGCTCTCTGATCCAGGAGGGCACCGAGCTGATCGACGGAGTCTGGAGCCGTGGCGAGACGGGGCCGTACCAGCTCCAGGCGGCGATCGCCGCCCTGCACGCCGCCGCGGCTCCGCAGCGCACGGACTGGCCGCAGATCGCCATGCTGTATCTGTGGCTCGAACGCCTCACCCCGACCGCGCCGGTGCGGCTGAGCCGGGTGGTCGCGGTGGCCCGGGCCTTCGGCGCGGCCCGCGGGCTGGCGCTGCTCGACGATCTCAACCGGCGCCACGGGCTGGACCGGGCTCCGCTCACCCGGCAACGGGAACGCGCGGTGCGCGCACACCTGGTGCAGATGACAGGTGACTCGGCCGCTGCCGCGCTCCTGTACCGCGAGGCGGCAGCCCTGACCGACAACCAGGTCGAGCGCCGCTACCTGCTCGACGAGGCCGACCAGCTGATCTGACCGGTCCGACCCGCCGAGTCTCCCGCCGCCGTCGGCACCGGTTCGGCGCTGCCGGGCACGGCGCGCGGTCCCCGAAGCCGGAGCGGCGCCGTGACACGAGCCCCCGGATGGCCGGTGGCGCCTTCCCGTGACATGGCGACCGCCCGGAAGCCGGGTCAAGAGTGCCGAGACGGTCGCGAGCGGGTTCCGGCCGGATGCGGGGGCTGCTGGGGCCGTCCTGCGCGCCGTCGGGTGGCCGGATTCTGACCCCGTCGGCTCCCTCCGGGGCGAGGGGGAGCCACGGTGCCGCCGTCACGCTGTGCACAGGAGTCCTTCACCGGACCTTCGCAGAATGGCCGGACCGGCCGGGTGGGTGCAGGCGGTGCGTTGTCCGCCCCGTGCCGCGGTGTGACGATGAGCGCGCTCGGCGACCGGCGACTGCGACACCCCGTCACAGTGCACCGAGCTGCCGGTCGTGCTCCCCGGGCGACATCAGGAGGAGTCGGATTTCGATGATGGGAACGAGATTACGCAGAGCCGTCACCGCAGCCGCCGGTGTGGCCGCAATGGCTCTCGCGGGGCTCGCGGCGACACCTGCGGCAGCCGCCGCGTCCGCGCCGTCCGCCGGTGCTGAGGCGCCGCGGGTGTCCGCGTCCGGTTTCTGGGCCTGTACGGTGCCCGCGGGCAAGACCTACACGGACACCGACCGGCGCTACCGCGGGGACTGCAACCCGAGCGGCTACGGCACCAGCTACTACGTCGTCGACCCCGCCGACGGTATCTGGGCGTGCACGGTGCCCTCGGGATTCACCTACGACGACACCGACCGGCGCTACCGCGGAGCCTGCAACCCGCAGGGCTACGGAACGGCCTACCGGCTGCGCGAGCCCCGCACCGGTATCTGGGCCTGCACCGTCCCGTCGGGCTTCTCGTACACCGACACCGACCGGCGCTACCGGGGCCCATGCAATCCGCAGGGCTACGGCACCAGCTATCTGCTCGTCGGCTGACCAGTCCGAGAGCGGCGGTGGCCCGGCCCGCGGGGGCGGGTCACCGGCGGTGCCGCCCACCCGGGCCGGAGGAGCCCCGGTGCCCTCCCGGACGTCGTGACGCCCGGCCCCCCGGCAGCCCCGTCCCACCCGGTCCGCCTGCGGCGCGGACGCCGCAGGCGGACCGGGACGAGCGCGACAACAGCGCAGCCGCTCCCGCGCACCCCCCACGCTGCTCCTCACCGCGACCGGCTCGCTCGCCGCCACCCGCCCGACCCTGTCGCCGATGCTGACCGGCGTCACCCGCGCCGTCGAGATCCCCGAAGCGGGGCACCGGCCGACGGAGGAGAACCCCGAGGCCGTGGCGCGCGAGAGCCGCGCGTTCACCACCGGCCGACGCGTTCGGGGCAGTCCGTGCCGACCGGCCCGCACCGGGTGGGCGCCGGAGCCGTCGGCGTGTGGTGCCGGCGTCGTCCGGCGGCGGCACACGTAACGTGGCGGCAGGAGGCGGGCGCGCCCGGCGGACAGCGTGGCTCGGGGCCGGCTGCCGGTCGCCGGGAGGAGGAGAGACGTGGACGCGAATGCCTGGGACGAGCGGTACAGGGCGGCGGAGCGCCTGTGGCCGGCCGAGCCCAACCGGTGGGTGGCCCGGGAGGCGGCCGGGCTGGCGCCGGGCCGGGCGCTGGATCTGGCCGCGGGGGAGGGCCGCAATGCCCTGTGGCTGGCCGGACGCGGGTGGCGGGTGGATGCCGTCGACTTCTCGCCTGTCGCCGTCCGGCGCATCGCCGAGGCAGCGGACCGCCGGCGGGCGCAGGTGCGGGCCGTGGAGGCCGACGTCACCCGGTACGCGGCCGAAGAGGCCGCGTACGACCTGGTTCTCCTCTCCTACCTGCAACTGCCTCCGCGGGACATGGCGCCGGTGCTCGCCCTGGCGTGCCGGGCCGCCCGGCGCGGCGGCACCCTGCTGCTGGTCGGCCACGACGTGGCCAATCTCGAGCACGGGACGGGCGGACCGCAGGATCCGCAGGTGCTGTCCAGCGTGGAGGGAGTCGAGGCCGCCTGGGAACCGTGCGCCGATGTCGTGACGTCGGAGGTCGCACGCCGCCCGGTGGGCGGGGCCGAGGCCCTGGACACGGTGGTCCGCGCCGTCCGCCGGTGAGGTGGCCCGAAAGTTCCGCCGCGCCCGCCGCCTCTCGGCGGGCCCGGTCATTGATTGACATGAGCATGAAATGTCTGCGGTGAGTCGCTCCTCCCGTGTCGCCGCCGGCGGGTGTGGGTGCCGTTCCGGGGTCACCGGGCCCCGCCGCCGGCGGGCGGTCCCGGCCCGGCCTCTTTCTCCGGTTCACCCCGGGTACCCGGCGGCCGTGCCGCTCGGTGGCGGAGGTGCCGGGCCGCTGCGGAATATACCCGGGGGGGTACGAGTGTTACGCTGATCGGCATACCCACGGGGGTAATTTTCTCGGGAAAGGAGTACCCCGGTGTTCTTCGTCGACACGATCGAGATCGAGGGCCTGGGCAACCGCAGCTACCTCGCAGGTGGGACGCGAACGGCAGTGGCGGTGGACCCGCCTCGCGACATCGACCAGGTGCTGGCGGCCGCCGCCCGGCGGGGAGTGCGCATCTCCCACGTGGTGGAGACGCACATCCACAACGACTACGTCACCGGCGGCCTGGAGCTCGCCCGGATCACCGGAGCCGACTATCTCGTCCCGGCCGGTGCGCGGGTCTCGTTCCCCCGGATCCCGGTCGCCGACGGGGACACCGTCGACATCGACCCGGACCTGACGCTGGCGGCCGTGGCCACACCGGGACACACGCCGCACCACACCGCCTACGTACTCGGCGAAGCGGGACGCCCGGTCGCCGCGTTCACGGGCGGCTCCCTCCTCATCGGCACCGTCGGCCGCCCGGACCTCGTCGAGCCGCGACTGACCGAGCAGTTGGCGCACGCCCAGCACGCCTCGGCCCACCGTCTCGCCGACGCCCTGCCCGATGAGACCGCGGTCCTGCCCACGCACGGATTCGGCAGCTTCTGCTCCTCCGCCCAGGCCGACGGCGACACCACGACCATCGGAACGGAGAAGGCCGCCAACACGGCCCTCACCTCCGACGCGGACACCTTCGTCGCCGAGCTGCTCGCCGGGCTGGAGGACGTGCCCGCCTACTACGCGCACATGGGCCCCGCCAATGCCCAGGGGCCTGCCCCCGTCGATCTGACCCGGCCCGCGGTCGCGGACCCGGAGGAGATCGCCGCGCGGCTCACGGCGGGTGAGTGGGTGGTCGACCTGCGCCACCGGGTCGCCTTCGCGGAAGGCCATGTCGCCGGCTCGTTCAACTTCGAGGCGGAGGGCAAGCTCGCCACGTATCTGGCCTGGATGATTCCGTGGGGCAAGCCGGTCACCCTGCTCGCGGAATCGGCGGAGCAACTGGCCGCCGCGCAGCGGGAACTGGTCCGTGTCGGCATCGACCGGCCCGCCTCCGCGGCGACCGGCGGCCCTGCGGCCTGGCTTCGCGACGGGGAGAGCCCCGCCTCCTTCCCCCGGGCCACGTTCGCGGAACTGGCGGCGCGGGACGAGGGGGACGTCGTCGTCCTCGACGTGCGCCGCGACTCCGAGCGCGCCGCGGGACGGATAGCCGGGTCGGTCCACATTCCGATCCACGAGGTGCACAACAGGCTCGGTGAGGTGCCCGACGGAACGGTCTGGGTGCACTGCGCCGGTGGCATGCGCGCCGGTGTCGCAGCTTCGCTGCTGGACGCCGCGGGGCGGCGGGTCGTTGCCGTGGACGACGGCTTCGACGCGGCCGTCGAGGCCGGACTGGCCGTCGTCAGCGGCTGAGACGCGCAGGGCTCGGACGGCCCGGCCCCGTTCCGCACCCGAAACGAGAGCCCGGCGAGAACCCGACCGGGAACCCGAACGAGAAAGGCGACATCGACGATGTTCCTCTTCCGCAGAAGCGCACCGCGCCTGTCCGTGGACGAGGCCCGTACCCGCACCGCCGGGGACCGGGCTGAAGCGGTTCTGCTGGACGTGCGCGAGAAGTCCGAATGGAAGGCGGGGCACGCCCCGGGTGCCGTGCACGCCCCGCTGACCGGGCTGGCCGCGGGTGCGGACCTGCCCGCGGCCGCACAGCGCCGTCCGCTGGTGGTGATCTGCCGCAGCGGGCACCGCTCCCAGCAGGCCGCGAAGCTGCTCACCGAGCGGAACTCGGACGCGGTGGACGTCGAGGGCGGCATGAACGCGTGGGCCGCCGCCGGGCTCCCGGTCGTCGACGAACGCGGGAACACCGGCTCGATAGCGTGAGCCTCCTGATCGTCGCCCTGATCGCCGGGGCCGTCGTCGGCCTGGCCCTGGGAGCACTCGGCGGTGGTGGCAGCGTGCTCGCCGTCCCGGCGCTGATCTATCTGCTGGGGTTCTCACCGGCGTCCGCGACCACCGCCAGCCTGATCATCGTCACCGCGACCTCGGCCACCGCCCTGTACGTCCACGCCCGGGACGGCAACGTCGTGTGGCGGACCGGGACGCTGTTCGCGGCCGCGGGAATCGTGCCGGCGTTCCTGGCCGGGGCCGCCGCGGGCCGCCTCCCGGCAGCCGCACTCACCACCGCCTTCGCGGTCGTCGCCGCGCTGGCCGCCCTGCGCATGCTGCGGCCCTCGGACTCCGAGCCGCCCGAGCGGACACGTCCCGCCGGAGCGGCGGGGGCCGGCGCCGGTCTGGGAGCCGTGACGGGATTCCTCGGCGTCGGCGGCGGGTTCCTCGCGGTCCCCGCGCTGGTGGGGGTCCTCGGGCTGCGGATGAAGCAGGCCGTGGGCACCAGCCTGCTGGTCATCACCGTGAACTCGCTGGCCGCACTGACGGCGCGGGCGGGCGGCGGCGGGGACCTGCGCTGGGAGGTGATCGCCCCGTTCACCGGAGCCGCGATCCTCGGGGCCTGGGACGGCAAACGCCTTGCCACGAAGATCACCGGCCGCTCCCTGCAACGGATCTTCGCCTTCGTCCTGCTGGCGGTGGCGGCCTTCATGCTCGTGGACGTGATCGTCTGAGCGCGTGGGCCGCCGGGCATCCGGGGTGGACGGCTCGGCACCCACGGGCCCGGGGCGGCGGCCCCGGGGCGGTCGGGTCAGGCCAGGGAGAGGAAGAGTTTCTCCAGCCGGGCGCGCATCTCGTCCCGGTCCTCTCCGGAGCGGCTGCTGTCCTCCATGTCGGTCAGGCACTGCTGCAGCCCGGTGGCGATGATCGCGAACCCGGCCCGGTCCAGTGCCCGGGACGCGGCCGCCAGCTGCGTGACGACCTCCTCGCAGTCCCGCCCCTCCTCGATCATCCGGATCACCCCGGAGATCTGGCCCTGCGCCCGGCGCAGCCGGTTGAGGACCGACTTCAGTTCCGCTGCCGCCAGATCAAGCTCCATCAGCACTCCTCATAAAATACCCCCACGGGTAATATACTGCCCCGAGGGGGCACACCGAAAGAAAAGGATGACATCTGCCATGACCACGCCCACCGCCCTCGGTACCGGAGAAGCCCGCACCCGGCTGCACGAGCTGACCGTCATCGACGTCCGCACCCCCGGCGAATACGCCGGCGGGCACCTGCCCGGCGCGCTGAACGTCCCCCTCGACCAGATCCCGCGGGCCCTGCCCGACATCCGCCACGCGGCCGACCGCGGCGACATCCTGGTGGTCTGCGCGTCCGGCGCCCGGTCCGAGAACGCCTGCCGGATCCTCGCCGAGAACGGCATCGAGACCGCCACCCTCTCCGGCGGCACCGGCGCCTGGGCCGCCGACGGCCACGACCTGCACCGCCCGCAGGGCGCCGGCGGCGCCACCTGGGGCATGGAGCGGCAGGTCCGCTTCACCGCGGGAACGGTCGTCCTCCTCGGCCTCCTCCTCGGTCTGCTGGTCCACCCGGCCTTCCAACTGCTCTCCGCCGGTATCGCCGCCGGGCTGGTCTTCTCGGCCCTCACCAACACCTGCGGCATGGCCGCCCTGCTGGCGAAGCTGCCCCACAACCGCCCCCGCGCCGCTGACCTCGACGCCACCCTGGCCGAACTCCGCAACCGCTGAGCCGCGCTCCGCGGCCACGGCGCCTCCGGCCCGGCGGGGAACCGGCAGGGGCCGGGCGAGCAGGCCGGCGGACGGACCGGAGGAGAGCCGGCCCGGTCGGCGGCCGGCAGACCGGACGTCCCCTCAGGCGGTGTCCCGCATCCGGGCGGAGAGGTCGGCCCCCGGATGGAAGTTGGGGCGCTGTTCCACCTCGTCGTAGTAGCGGTGGAAGACCGGAGTGAGGCCACCGGAGACCGGAGGAACGATCCAGCTCCAGTCCGCGGTGACGGTACGGCCCTGCTGCTCCTCCTTCGCGAGGTGGGCGAGGAAGCGGCGGGACTCCGTGTGGTGGTCGCTGATGCGCACCCCCGCGGCCTGGAAGGAGTGCAGTACGGCGACGTTGATCTCGACGACCGCGCGGTCCCGCCAGAGCGTGGCCTCGCTGCTGGTGTCGAGGCCCAGACAGGCGGCCACCGTGGGCAGCAGGTTGTAGCGGTCCTCGTCGACGAGGTTGCGGGCGCCTATCTCGGTGCCCATGTACCAGCCGTTGAACGGGGCGAGGGGATAGTCGACGCCGCCGATCCGCAGCCGCATGCTGGATATCACCGGAACCGCGTACCAGCGCAGGCCGAGTTGGTCGATCCGGCTGCAGTCCGGATGCCGCAGCGGGACCTCCAGAACCGTGTCGGGCGGGAGGTCGAAGAGCCGGGGCTTGTCGCCGGGGGTGTCCACGACGAGCGGCAGCACGTCGAACATCCCCTCCGGGCCCTGCCAGCCCAGGCGCCGCACCGCCGCCGTCAGGTCGGCGCTCACCGGGTCGCCCAGCACGCTGCCGTCCGCACGGCGATGGCCCGCGTACCGGACGAGTTGGTCGTTCCAGACCCGAGGCGCGGGACGTGCGGGCGTGTCGGGCGCGAAGACGGAGATCACGGGGCGGATGCGGCCGCCGTTGGTGGCCTGGCGCAGGTGATCGGTGAGGTGGTGGTGGATCTCCTCGGCCGCGTGCGCGTTCCGGCGGTCCAGCACCCGCAGGCTCTGCCAGTACAGACGTCCGATGCAGCGGGCGGAGTTGCGCCACGCCACCCGAGCTCCCCAGGTCAGCTCCTCCGGGGTGTGCCAGTAGCTGCCGGTCGCGTCGATGGCGGCCCGGACCTGCTGCAGCCGGGTGCCGAGCGGAATCGGCAGTGCCGGGTGCTCGGCGTGGAACTGGTGGAGGAACTCCTCCGCCTCGTCCCGGTCGGCGACAGGGCCCCCGGACGGTCCGGGGAGGCCGGAGGCGGCGGAGGACGCCGCTACGGGACAGGCATCGAAGTGCACGGGTACCTCACAGGGGGCGGAGGCCGCCCATGTCGCAGGCGAAGCCGGCCGACTGCGGCCTCGGGGAGCAAAGGTAGAGGTTAACGCCCCTGTCCAGCGGGCCGGGAGGCCGGAGGTCCCGGAAACCGACATGTCGGTGTTCAGTTCCCGCGCACCGGGCCGTCGCCGGCGCGCGGCTTCGCCGCGGGTGCCCCGGAGGCGCCGGACGCCCTCGTGGGCGGCGGGCGGCCGGGGCGCATCCCCCGGAGGTCAGGCGGGGCGCAGGACCACCGGAAGGCTGGTCATGCCGGACAGCAGGTTCGAATAGACCCGGCGGGGCTCCCCGTTCGGTTCGATCGTGGCCACGATGTCGCGGAGCGCGGTGAGCATGGCCGCGATCTCGGCGCGCCCGAGGTAGGCGCCGAGGCAGAAGTGCGGCCCGTAGCCGAAGGCGATGTGCTTGTTCGGGGTACGGGCCAGGTCGAAGCGGCCCGGGTCCGCGAAGACCTCTTCATCCATGTTGGCCGAGTTGTTCCAGAGAGTGACGATGTCGCCGGCCTTGATCTCCTGCCCCCGGTCGCCGACCGGAACATCCTCCAGCGCGGACCGGCCGAAGTGGATCGCGGGCGTCGTCCAGCGCAGGACCTCCTCGACGGCGGTGGAGACCTCCACCTCGCCCTTCAACAGCGCACGCCACTGATCCGGGTGTTCGAGGAACGCCGCTACGGCACCCGTCATCGAGAGCCGGCTGGTCTCGTCGCCGCCGAGGATGAGGCTGTAGCAGTTGACGACGATCTCGTCCATCGTGAGCGGCTTGCCCTCGAGGGTGCCGGTGGCGAGCATGCTGACCGCGTCCGTACCGGGGTTCTTCCGGCGCTCGGTGGCCAGCTTCTCGAAGTAGGCGAGAATGTCGTTGCGTGCCTGCCAGGCGACAGCGGGGGACTGGGCCGCCCCGTCCGATCCCAGCGCCGCCTCGGTGCACTCCAGTACGAAGGGACGGTCCGCCTGGGGCACTGCCATGAGGTCGCAGATCGCGTTGAGCGGGATGTGCGCGGCCACGTCCCGCGCGAAGTCGCACTCCTCCCGCGCGACGGCGTCGAGCAGCAACTGCCGGGCGGCCGCGTGGATGTTCTCCACCACCCCGGTGAGCACCCGCGGCGAGAACGCCTTGAGCAGGATCCTGCGCAGATCGTTGTGGCGCGGACCGTCCGTCACCGCGGCCATCATGCCCGCCGCCGAGTCACCGCTCATGAGGAGCGTGGTGAGCACATTCCCCTTCTCGGAGGTGAAGCGCGCGGTGTCGCGGTAGAGGGTGGAGACGTCCTCGTACCGCGTGACGACCCAGAAGCCCTCCGACCCGCCCACCGGCCGGTGCTTGTAGAAGGGCTGCTCCTTCCGCAGCCGTTGCCACACCTGGGTGAGGTCATACTCGGCGTGCGTGCGCGGATCGGCCAGATCCAGTGTGTCCAGAGCACCGGAATCGGGCGTGATGAGGCTGGACATGCAGGGTGACTCGCCTTCGGTACGGAGGTGCTGCGGAGCTGCGCCGGAAGGCCCCTACCCGGGGCGCCCTCCTGCGGAGCCGTTCGTGTAGGTGTAGAGCCGGGTGCTGTAGTAGTCGGCATCCGGTGAGGCGAGGGTGTCGCCCGACTGCGCCCATACGCCGCGCTGTTCCACCTCGGGCAGGAGGCTCGATCCCACGAAGCACAGCACCGCGTCGCGTGGGAGCCGGGCGAGTGACGCCTCGATGTTGTCGAGTACTGCCGCGGCGACGGCCGCCGAGAAGGGCTCGTAGAAGTAGAAGAACCCTGCGTCGTCGGGGATGGCGAACTCGCGGGCGTCCTGGTGGTGGATCTCGATCGGGCTCCGGTGCGCCGGCGGGTTCCGGACGGTGTGCTCGACGTTCTCCCTGGCCGTCGCACAGAGCTCGGAGGAGAAGTCCACCCCGATGACCCGCTTGAAGGGATGCTCGGCGGCGATGAGCAGCACGCGTCCCTTGCCCGAGCCGAAGTCGACGAAGGAGATCTCCTCGTGCCGGACAGCGGTCGCGGCGAGCGCGGCGCGCACGGTCCGGACCGGCGTCGGGGAATAGCGGGAATTGTTCTCCAGGGTGCGGTCGTCCGCCTCCAGAACCTCCCAGGGCTCAACCGGCTTGCCCGTCTCCACCCCGAGGGATGCATCGAACCCCTCGATGTCGTCGATCTCCGCCAGGGTGAGGTCGAACTGCCGCTGCTTTTCCAGGATCTCGAGAGCGCTGTGCCGGGCATTGCTTTCTGACATGAACCTTGCACGTCCCTCAGGGTCGGACGGGAGACGCTCCGCTTTCGGATGGTGCGCTGGCCGCGCGGAATCGGTCGAGTGGGAGGAGTACGGCTCCCGAAGGCCGGAGTGGGATGGAAATGAGGCGGAAACGGAGCGAGAACAGGGCGGATAGGCACCGAACGTCGGCATCTGCCGTCACCGGCTGGACACGCTATGCGAAATCTCCGACCCGGGCGTATGAGGTAGATCACACGCGGGTCGGCTTCGGCGGGAAGCGGGTCAGGGCACCGCAGGCGCCCCGGGGTCATTCTTCCGGGCGACGCTCCGGCAGCCATGCCCGGATCGCGCTCGAAGGCTCAACTTGCCTACGCATACACGGGTTTGACGACTCCAGCGGCCCTCCCGGGGGCGCCGGATTCGACCTTGACACGTCGTGGGTCGGGTGTGTTTCACTCCGGGGGTACGCGGCCAATATGACGCCGCCCGGGCGCTGTTACGCCCGACCAAACGACAAGGCGCTACGGGGGGCTTTGTGTTGGGGTCCGAAGACGACCGACGATGCCGGTGTGGTGCGCCCGGAGCGGGCGACCTCGAGAGGGCCGATTGCGGCGGGGTCCGACGTGTGCGCACGCGGTAGAGCCGACACGCGATAGCCGCGGAACCGCATCACGAAATCTGCCGAACAGCTCTGATGCCACGGCTTCGGCCGCCGTTCTTTCCGGCCGGCATTCCTGTGCCGTGTTCCTTTTTCTCTCCTCAACCTGACTTCATCCACGCCTGCTGACAGCCACTCCGCTGTCCTCCGCCGCACGGACTCGTCCACCTGACGAGTCGCGGGTGCCATGGGGGCGTGCCAAGGGCTTTGTCCGACGACCCAGAAGGAATCAGCTCGTGATCCCGTTGTCCTTCGCTCAGCGTCGCCTGTGGTTCCTGCACAAGCTGGAGGGGCCGTCGGCCACGTACAACATGCCGCTGACGCTCCGGCTCAAAGGCGATGTCGACGCGGAGGCGCTTCGGGCGGCACTTCGGGACGTGATGAAGCGGCACGAATCCCTGCGTACGGTGTTCCCGGAGGTCGACGGCGAGCCGCACCAGCTCGTCCTCCCCGCGGACGCCTTCGACCTCGACTGGGAGAGCAGGCCGGTCTCCGAGGACGAGCTGCCGCGTGCCCTGGACTCCGCAGCCCGCCACACCTTCGACCTCTCCTCGGATGTCCCCCTGCGCGCATGGCTGTTCCGGCTCCGGCCCGACGAGTGCGTCCTGATGCTGCTCATGCATCACATCGCGGGTGACGGCTGGTCGATGGCTCCGCTGACGCGTGATGTGGTGGAGGCGTACACCGCCCGTGTCGAGCAGCGCGACCCGGAGTGGCCCGAGCTTCCTGTCCAGTACGTCGACTACACGCTCTGGCAGCGCGAACTGCTCGGCGACGAGGCCGACCCGGAGAGTGTGTTCTCCGAGCAGGTGGACTACTGGCGTGCGGAGCTGGCGGACCTGCCCGAGCAGGTGACCTTTCCCACCGACCGGCCCCGGCCGACCACGGCCGGCTACGAGGGCGCCCAGCTGATCTTCGAGCTGGATGCTGAGCTGCATCGGGGTCTGGTGGAGTTGGCGCGGCGGTCGAACACGACGGTGTTCATGGTGTTGCAGGCCGGTATGGCGGCGTTGCTGACGCGGTTGGGTGCGGGGACCGACATCGCGCTGGGCAGTGGTGTGGCGGGCCGCACGGACGAAGCCCTCGACGACCTCATCGGCTTCTTCGTCAACATGTTCGTCCTCCGTGCGGACACCTCCGACGACCCAGCCTTCGAGGACCTGCTCGCGCGGGTACGACGGGCGAGCCTGGCGGCCTACGAGCACCAGGACGTCCCGTTCGAGCGCTTGGTGGAGTTGCTGAACCCGAATCGTTCCACCTCACATCACCCGCTCTTCCAGGTCGCGCTCGTCCTCCAGAACGCACCGACCGAGGAGTTCGAACTTCCCGGGCTCCAGGTGCAGGCCGAGGTGATCGGTTCCGGGACGTCGCGCTTCGACATGCTCGTCTCCCTCACCGAACGCCATGACCGCGTCCATGGCCCGGCCGGTATCGAGACCGTTGTCGAGTTCGCGACGGAGTTGTTCGATCGGGTTTCGGTTGAGGGGTTGTTGGCGCGGTGGGTGCGGTTGTTGGGGCAGGTGGTGGTGGATCCGTCGTTGTCGGTGGGTGCGGTGGAGTTGCTGTCGGAGGAGGAGCGGGGGCGGCTGGCCGGGTGGAATGACACGGCGGTGGAGCTTGCGGAGGTGTCGCTTGCGGGGTTGTTCGAGGAGCAGGCGGGGCGTGACGGGGATGCGACGGCGGTGGTGTGTGGTGAGCGGTCGCTTTCGTATGGGGAGTTGAATGCGCGGGCGAATCGGCTGGCGCATTGGCTGGTGGGGCGTGGTGTGGGGCCTGAGGTGTTGGTGGGGGTGGAGTTGCCGCGGTCGGTGGAGTTGGTGGTTGCGGTGCTTGCTGTGGTGAAGGCGGGGGGTGCGTATGTGCCGGTGGATCCGGAGTATCCGGTGGAGCGGCGTGCGTTCATGGTCGAGGATGCTTCTCCGTTGCTGGTGCTGGGTCCGCGGGAGCTGGCGCAGGACTTGTCGGGCTTCCCGGAGACCGACCCCGGAGTCGATATTGAAGGTCATCAGGCTGCCTATGTGATTTATACGTCGGGTTCGACGGGCCGGCCCAAGGGGGTCGTGGTTTCTCATCGTGGTGTGGCGAGTCTGGCGCGTGCCCAGGTGGAGGGTTTGGGGGTCGGTTCGTCGAGTCGGGTGTTGCAGTTCGCGTCGCCGGGTTTTGATGCGGCGTTCTGGGAGCTGGTGATGGCTTTCGGGTCCGGTGCCGCTTTGGTGGTGCCGGAGGGCGGTCGTTTGGTGGGGGAGGACTTTCACCGGGTGGTCGCCGATCAGGGGGTCACGCATGTGACGTTGCCGCCGTCGGCGCTGGGTGCGGTGCCGGTGGGTGCGGAGTCCGGGTTGCCGTTGTTGGAGTCGGTGGTGTTGGCGGGTGAGGCGGCGCCGCCGGAGTTGCTCGGGCGGTGGTCGGTGGACGGCCGTCGTGTGGTGAATGCGTATGGGCCGACGGAGTCGACGGTGTGTGTGTCGATGAGCGGTGAGCTGGGCGAGGGGGACGCGCCGATCGGTCGTCCTGTGGTGAATACGCAGGTGTTTGTGCTGGATGAGGTGTTGCGGCCGGTTCCGGTGGGTGTGGTGGGTGAGTTGTATGTGTCGGGCGCGGGTCTGGCGCGTGGCTATCTGGGGCGTGCGGGGTTGTCGGCGGAGCGGTTCGTGGCGTCGCCGTTCGAGCCGGGCGTCCGGATGTATCGCACGGGCGATCTGGTGCGGTGGCGTGCGGACGGTCAGCTGGAATTCGCGGGACGTGCCGACGAGCAGGTGAAGGTGCGCGGCTTCCGCATCGAACCCGGCGAGATCGAATCCCGACTGACCGACTGTGAGGGAGTACGTCAGGCCGCAGTGGTCGTACGGGAGGACGAGCCGGGCGATCAGCGGATTGCTGCGTACATGGTGCCGGACCTGGAGGCGGCGGCCTCGATCGGGGCCAACAATGAGGCAGCGGCCCAGGTGGAGGAATGGCGCGAGACCTATGACTCGGTGTATTCGGGGGTGGGGTCTGGTGGTTTTGGTGAGGATTTTGCGGGGTGGGACAGCGCATACACCGGTGAGCCGATTCCGTTGGGTGAGATGCGGGAGTGGCGGGATGCGGTTGTCGGGCGGGTGCGTGGTTTGGGTGGTGGCCGGGTTCTGGAGATCGGGGTGGGGTCTGGTCTGTTGATGGGGCATTTGGCGGCGGATGTTGAGGAGTATTGGGGTACGGATCTGTCGGGTGCGGTGATCGAGCGGCTTCGTGGTCAGGTGGTCGGGGCGGGGCTTGCGGATCGGGTGTGGTTGCGGTGTCAGGCGGCGGACGCGGTCGGGGATTTGCCGTTGGGGTATTTCGACACGGTGGTGATCAATTCGGTGGTGCAGTATTTCCCGGACGGGGAGTATCTGTCCCGGGTGCTGGACCGGGTGCTGGAGTTGTTGGTGCCGGGTGGGCGTGTGGTGGTGGGGGATGTGCGGCATGCGGGGTCGTTGCGTGCTTTGCATGCGGCGGTGCATGGGGATGGGGGTGTGCGGGCGCGTGCGGTGGTGGATCGTGCGGTGTTGTTGGAGAAGGAGCTGGTGGTGGCTCCGGAGTTCTTCACGGAGCTGGCCGAGCGGGATGAGCGGGTTGGCGGGCTCGATGTGCGGCTCAAGCGGGGTGGCTGTCACAACGAGCTGACACGTCACCGGTATGAGGTGGTGCTGCACAAGGCGCCGTCGAAGGTCTGGGATGTGGCGCAGGTGCCGCGGATTTCTTGGTCCCCGGATTTCGATTTGGCAGATGTGGATGGTCCGGTGCGGATCTCCGGGGTTCCGAATGCGCGGCTGGTCGGTGAGGTGGCTGCCGAGCGGCGTCTGGACGGCCTGGCTGCCGAGGACGCTGGTGTGGCGGTGGATCCGGAGGAGCTGGTGGTGCGGGGTGCTGAGCTGGGGTTGCGGGTGGTGGTGACGTGGTCGTCCCGGTCGGTGGCTCTGTTCGATGCGGTCGTGCTGCCCGACGGCGGGGACGAATCTGTGCTGTCGGGTGTGTATGTGCCGGCTGCTTCGGGTGGTCCGTGGGTGAACAGTCCGGTGGCTGCGCGGGGGATCGGTGCTGTGGTGAAGGCGGCCCGTGACCAGTTGGTCGAGGGGTTGCCCGAGTACATGGTGCCCTCGGCGGTGATGGTGCTGGACCGGTTGCCGTTGACGCCGAACGGGAAGCTGGACCGCAAGGCGCTGCCCGCTCCTGAGTACACGGTGAGTGCGGCCGGCCGGAAGGCTCGTACTCCGCAGGAGGAGACGCTGTGCGGGCTGTTCGCCGAGGTGCTGGGCCTGGAGCGGGTCGGGATCGACGACAGCTTCTTCGACCTCGGCGGCCACTCCCTCCTGGCCACGCGTCTGGTCAGCCGCATCCGAAGCGTGCTCGGCGTGGAGCTGCCGATCAGAGAGGTGTTCGGCACACCCACAGTGGCCGGTCTCGCCGGTCGGTTGAGTGCGGCGGAGGGGCAGATGCGCACCCCGCTGGTGCCCATGCGACGGCCCGAGGCGGTGCCGCTGTCGTTCGCTCAGCGTCGTCTGTGGTTCCTGCACAAGCTGGAGGGCCCGTCGGCCACCTACAACATGCCTCTCGTCCTGCGGCTGCGGGGCGGTGTCGACGCGGAAGCGCTGCACACCGCGTTGCAGGATCTGGTCGTCCGGCACGAGTCGCTGCGAACCGTCTACTCCGAGGTCGGGGACGAGCCCTGCCAGGTGGTGCTCGATGCCGCGAGTGCCGAGCTGGACTGGCAGCGTCGCCCGGTGACGGAGGAGGAACTCCCCGAGGCGTTGGCGAATGCCGCCCGCCACGCATTCGATCTCGCCTCCGAGATGCCGGTGCGTGCGTGGCTGTTCGAGGTGGGAGAGGACGAGTGTGTCCTGCTGCTGCTCGTGCATCACATCGCGGGTGACGGGTGGTCGATGGGTCCGTTGGCGCGGGATGTGGTGGAGGCGTACACGGCGCGTGCGCAGGGTGGTGTGCCGCAGTGGTCGCAGTTGCCGGTGCAGTACGCGGACTACACGCTGTGGCAGCGCGAGCTGCTGGGTGACGAGAACGATCCGAACAGTCTCTACGCCCAGCAGGTCGGCTTCTGGCGCGACCAGCTGGCGGGTCTGCCGCAGCAGGTGACGTTCCCGACCGATCGGCCCCGCCCCGCCGTGGTCTCCTACGAGGGTGCGCATCTGCAGTTCGAGTTGGATGCGGGGTTGCATCAGGGTCTGGTCGGGTTGGCGCGGCGGTCGGACACGACGGTGTTCATGGTGTTGCAGGCGGGTCTTGCGGCGTTGCTGACGCGGTTGGGTGCGGGGGAGGACATTCCGCTGGGGTCGCCGATCGCGGGGCGTATGGACGATGCGCTGGATGATCTGGTCGGTTTCTTCGTGAACACGCTGGTGCTGCGGACGGACACGTCGGGGGACCCGAGTTTCGAGGAGTTGCTCTCCCGGGTGCGGGAGTCGAGTCTGGCGGCGTATGCGCACCAGGACGTGCCCTTCGAGCACCTGGTGGAGCTGCTGAACCCGAACCGTTCCAGCTCACACCACCCGCTCTTCCAGGTCATCCTCGGGCTCCAGAACGCCCAGGAAGGCTCCTTCGAACTCCCCGGCCTGAACGTCGAGGCCGAGGGCGTCGATCTGGGCGTGGCAAAGACCGACCTGGCGGTCAATGTCATCGAGCGGTACGACGACGCGGGCGAGCCGACCGGCATCGAGGCACTCGCCGAGTTCGCCGAGGCCCTGTACGACCGCTCCACGGTCGAGGGCTTCGCCATGCGGTGGGTGCGGCTGCTGGAGCAGCTGGTGGCGGACCCCTCGGCCCCGATCGGTCGGGCCGAGCTGCTGACCGGACCGGAGCGGGACCGGATCCTCTCCGAGTGGAACGACACGTCCGCCGAATGGAACGACGGTACGTCGGTCGAGCCCCCAGCCGAGACGCTGGCCGGACTGTTCGAAGCCGGGGCCCGCCGCACTCCCGAGGCCACCGCGGTGGTGTTCGCCGGCATGCGAGTCGGCTACGGGGAGCTGAACGCGCGGGCGAACCGGCTGGCGCACTGGCTGATCGGTCGTGGTGTGGGGCCGGAGGAGCTGGTGGCGGTGGAGCTGCCGCGGTCGGTGGAGATGGTCGTCGCCGTCCTGGCGGTGTCGAAGGCAGGCGGCGCCTATCTGCCGCTGGACCCCGACCTCCCGCGGGACCGGCGGGACCTCATGCTGGAGGACGCACAGCCGGTGCTGGTCCTGGACCCGGACGCCATGGCACAGGATGTGTCCGGCCTGCCGGAGACCGACCCGCCGCGCGGCGCCGCTCTCCACCACCCGGCGTACGTCATCTACACGTCCGGCTCCACCGGCACCCCGAAGGGCGTGGTCGTCACACACACGGGTGTCGCCGCGTTGGCGCGCACCCAGGTGCGGCGGCTGGGCGTGTCCTCCGGGAGCCGGGTGCTGCAGTTCGCCTCGCCCAGCTTCGACGTGGCTTTCGGGGATCTGTGCACCGCTTTCGCCGGAGGTGCCGCGCTCGTTCTTCCCGAACCGGGGCAGCTGTCGAGTGAGGCCCTCCTGCGGCTGTTGGCCGATGCCGAGGTCACCCATGTGCAGCTTCCCGTCTCGGTGCTGCGCGCACTCACCCTCGACGGGGTCGAGTCGGCCCTCCCCTGCCTCGAGACCGTGGTGGCCGGAGGAGAGGTGTGTCCGCCGGAGCTGGCGGCCCGCTGGTCCGCGGGACGCCGCATGCTCAACGCGTACGGTCCGACCGAGGCCACGGTCTGCGTCTCCACCCACACCGTGACCGACGGCGAGCCGTCTTCCGGCGGTGTCGTCCCGATCGGACGGCCGGTGGCCGACACCCGCCTGTTCGTGCTCGACGCGGGCCTGCGACCGGTTCCCGCAGGCGTGCCTGGCGAGCTGTATGTGTCGGGTCCCGGGCTCGCTCGCGGCTACCTGGACCGTGCGGGCCTGACGGCGGAGCGGTTCGTGGCGTCGCCGTTCGAGCCGGGTGGGCGGATGTACCGCACCGGCGACCTGGCCCGCTGGAGCACCGACGGCCGACTTGAGTTCGCCGGCCGTGCGGATGAGCAGGTGAAGCTGCGGGGCTTCCGGATCGAGCCGGGGGAGATCGAGTCGGTGCTGGCCGGCTGCGCGGGTGTGCGGCAGGCGGCGGTGGTGGCGCGTGAGGACGTGCCTGGTGACCAGCGACTCGCCGCGTACGTGGTGCCGGAGAAGTCCGAAGGTGCTGCCGTCGCCCTCGAGCCGGCGACGCTCGTCGCTCGGCTGGCCGACAGGTTGCCGGAGTACATGGTGCCGTCGGCGGTGATGGTGCTGGACCGGTTGCCGTTGACGCCGAACGGGAAGCTGGACCGCAAGGCGCTGCCCGCTCCTGAGTACGCGATCGGCGCGGCTGGCCGGAAGGCTCGTACTCCGCAGGAGGAGGTGCTGTGCGGGCTGTTCGCCGAGGTGCTGGGCCTGGAGCGGGTCGGGATCGACGACGGATTCTTCGAGCTGGGCGGTCATTCGTTGCTGGCCACGCGCCTGGTCAGTCGGATTCGCAGTGTGCTCGGTGTGGAGTTGCCGATCAGGGAGGTGTTCGGCGCACCCACGGTGGCCGGTCTCGCCGGCCGCGTGGCCGCGTTCGAGGGCCGGACGCGCATGCCGCTGGTGCCCGCTCCCCGGCCCGAGGCGGTGCCGCTGTCGTTCGCTCAGCGTCGTCTGTGGTTCCTGCACAAGCTGGAGGGCCCGTCGGCCACCTACAACATGCCTCTCGTCCTGCGGCTGGGAGGCGGCGTCGACGCGGACGCACTGCACACGGCGCTCCGCGATGTCGTCACTCGGCACGAGTCGCTGCGCACGGTCTTTCGCGAGCGGGACGGCGAGCCCCGTCAGGTCGTGCTCGACCCTGCCGATGTCGCGTTCGGCTGGGACCACCGGCCCGTGACGGCGGAGGAGCTGCCGGACGTCCTGGCCGAGAAGGCCCGGTACCCGTTCGATCTCGCCTCCGAGATGCCGGTGCGTGGGTGGCTGTTCGAGGTGGGAGAGGACGAGTGTGTCCTGCTCCTGCTGATGCATCACATCGCGGGTGACGGGTGGTCGATGGGTCCGTTGGCGCGGGATGTGGTGGCGGCGTACACGGCGCGGGCGCAGGGGGGTGTGCCGCAGTGGTCGGAGCTGCCGGTGCAGTACGCGGACTACGCACTGTGGCAGCGCGAACTGCTGGGCAGTGAGGACGATGCGGACAGCGTGTATGCGCAGCAGGTTTCCTACTGGCGTGACCAGTTGGCGGATCTTCCCGAGCAGGTGACGTTCCCGGCCGACCGCCCCCGCCCGGCCGTCGCCTCGCATGAGGGCGCCTCCCTCGCCTTCGAGTTGGATGCGGGGTTGCATCGGGGTCTGGTCGGGTTGGCGCGGCGGTCGGACACGACGGTGTTCATGGTGTTGCAGGCGGGTCTTGCGGCGTTGCTGACGCGGTTGGGTGCGGGGGAGGACATTCCGCTGGGGTCGCCGATCGCGGGGCGTATGGACGATGCGCTGGATGATCTGGTCGGTTTCTTCGTGAACACGCTGGTGCTGCGGACGGACACGTCGGGGGACCCGAGTTTCGAGGAGTTGCTCTCCCGGGTGCGGGAGTCGAGTCTGGCGGCGTATGCGCACCAGGACGTGCCCTTCGAGCACCTGGTGGAGCTGCTGAACCCGAACCGTTCCAGCTCACACCACCCGCTCTTCCAGGTCATCCTCGGGCTCCAGAACGCCCAGGAAGGCTCCTTCGAACTCCCCGGCCTCCACGTCGCGGTGGACGGGGTCGACTTGAGCGTGTCCAAGGCCGACCTCGAACTGAACGTGGTGGAGCGACACAACGACGACGGTGCTCCTGGCGGCATCGTGACGGCCGTCCAGTACTCGGTCGAGTTGTTCGATCGGGGTTCGGTTGAGGGGTTGTTGGCGCGGTGGGTGCGGTTGTTGGGGCAGGTGGTGGCGGATCCGTCGTTGTCGGTGGGTGCGGTGGAGTTGCTGTCGGAGGGGGAGCGGGGGCGGCTGGCCGGGTGGAATGACACGGCGGTGGAGCTTGCGGAGGTGTCGCTTGCGGGGTTGTTCGAGGAGCAGGTGCGGTGTGATGCGGATGCGACGGCTCTGGTCCATGGACAGCAGAGCCTCTCCTACCGCGAGTTGAATGCGCGGGCGAATCGGCTGGCGCATTGGCTGGTGGGGCGTGGTGTGGGGCCTGAGGTGTTGGTGGGGGTGGAGTTGCCGCGGTCGGTGGAGTTGGTGGTTGCGGTGCTTGCTGTGGTGAAGGCGGGGGGTGCGTATGTGCCGGTGGATCCGGAGTATCCGGTCGAGCGGCGTGCGTTCATGGTCGAGGATGCTTCTCCGCTGCTGGTGCTGGGTCCGCGGGAGCTGGCGCAGGACTTGTCGGGCTTCCCGGAGACCGACCCCGGGGTGGTTGTGGAGGCGGCGCATCCCGCGTACGTGATCTACACCTCCGGCTCGACGGGCCGGCCCAAGGGCGTCGTGGTCTCGCATCGCGGTGTGGCGAGTCTGGCGCGTGCCCAGGTGGAGGGTTTGGGGGTCGGTTCGTCGAGTCGGGTGTTGCAGTTCGCTTCACCCAGCTTCGATGCGGCGTTCTGGGAGCTGGTGATGGCTTTCGGGTCCGGTGCCGCTTTGGTGGTGCCGGAGGGTGGTCGAGTCGTCGGCGACGATTTGTTGGAGGTGCTGTCTCGGGGTCGGGTCACGCATGTGACGTTGCCGCCGTCGGCGCTGGGTGCGGTGCCGGTGGGTGCGGAGTCCGGGTTGCCGTTGTTGGAGTCGGTGGTGTTGGCGGGTGAGGCGGCGCCACCGGAGTTGATCGGGCGGTGGTCGGTGGACGGCCGTCGTGTGGTGAATGCGTATGGGCCGACGGAGTCGACGGTGTGTGTGTCGATGAGCGGCGAGCTGGGCGAGGGGGACGCGCCGATCGGCCGTCCTGTGGTGAACACCCGCGTCCACGTGCTGGACCGTGCACTGCGGCCGGTACCGGCCGGTGTGGTGGGTGAGTTGTATGTGTCGGGCGCGGGCCTGGCCCGCGGATACGGGGGCCGCTCCGGCTTGACCGCGGAGCGGTTCGTCGCCTCTCCGTTCGAGCCGGGCGTCCGGATGTATCGTACGGGCGACCTGGTGCGCTGGCGTGCGGACGGCCAGCTGGAATTCGCGGGACGTGCCGACGAGCAGGTGAAGCTGCGCGGCTTCCGCATCGAACCCGGCGAGATCGAGTCGCTGCTGGTCGGCCATGGGGGAGTGCGGCAGGCAGCCGTCCTGGTCCGGGAGGACACACCCGGCGACCAGCGCCTCGCCGCCTACGTCGTACCGGAGGGTTCGGAACGTGCCGCGTCGCCCGACCCGGAGGCGCTGACCGCTCACCTCGCCGAGCGGCTGCCCGAGCACATGGTGCCGTCGGCGGTGGTGGTGCTGGACAGGCTGCCGCTGACACCCAACGACAAGCTGGACCGCAACGCCCTGCCCGCACCCCACTACGCCGCGTCCGGCGACGCGGGACGCGGCCCCCGCAGCCCGCAGGAGGAGACGCTCTGCCGGCTGTTCGCCGAGATCCTGGATCTGGAGCAGGTCGGCATCGACGACAGCTTCTTCGAACTCGGCGGCCACTCCCTCCTCGCCACCCGGCTCGTCAGCCGGGTCCGCAGCGAACTCGACGTGGAGATCCCCTTCCGGATCCTGTTCGAGGCCCCCACGGTGGCCGGGCTCGTGGAGGCACTGGACTTCGGCGGCCCCACCCGTGACGCGCTGGCCCCCATGCCCCGCCCCGAGAGCGTGCCCCTGTCCTTCGCGCAGCGCCGCCTGTGGTTCCAGCACAAGCTGGAGGGCCCGTCCGCCACCTACAACATGCCGCTGCCGCTCCGGCTGCGGGGCAGCGTGGATCCGGTGGCGATGCGGGCGGCCCTGCAGGACGCGGTCGGCCGGCACGAGTCGCTGCGTACCGTCTTCCCCGAGGCCGACGGAGAGCCGCGACAGCGGGTCCTGGACCCGGCCGACGCCGCGTTCGGCTGGGAGCACCGGCAGGTGACCGAGGCGGAGCTGCCGACGGTGCTGGACGAGGCAGCCCGCCATGCGTTCGACCTGACCGGTGACGTGCCGTTCCGGGCCGCGCTCTTCGAGACCGGCCCCGACAACTGGGTGCTGCTGTTGCTGCTGCACCACATAGCCGGTGACGGCTGGTCCATGGGCCCCCTCGCCCGCGACGTGGTGACGGCCTACACGGAGCGCTGCCGGGGCCGGGCACCGGAGTGGGAACCGCTCCCGGTGCAGTACGTCGACTACACGCTGTGGCAGCGGGAGCTGCTGGGTGCCGAGGACGACCCCGGGAGCCTGTACTCGCAGCAGGTGGACTACTGGCGCGGACGGCTGGCGGGACTTCCCGAGCGGATCGCCCTGCCCGCCGACCGCTCCCGGACCTCGGCCGCCTCCTTCGAAGGCGCCTCCGTCGACTTCGCGACGAGCGCGGAGGTGCACCAGAGCCTCGCGGACCTCGCCCGCGAGACGGGCGCGACGGTGCCCATGGTCGTGCAGGCGGCGCTGGCGGCGCTGCTCACCCGGCTGGGCGCGGGCACGGACGTCCCGCTGGGGTCGCCGATCGCCGGACGGATGGACACCGCGCTCGACGATCTCGTCGGCTTCTTCGTGAACACGCTCGTGCTGCGCACGGACACCTCGGGTGATCCGAGTTTCCGGGAGCTGGTGGAGCGGGTACGGGAGACGAACCTGGCCGCGTACGCGCAGCAGGACGTCCCGTTCGACCATCTGGTGGAGCTGCTCAACCCGCGGCGCTCGTCCGCGCACCACCCGCTCTTCCAGGTCATGCTGGTGGTGCAGGACAATCCCACCGGAGCGTTCGAGCTGCCCGGTCTGGACGTCGCCGGGGAGCCGGTCGACATCGAGACCGCCAAGGTCGACCTGTCGGTGAACGTGCTGGAGCGGCACACCGGATCCGGCGCGCCCGCGGGAATCGTGGGCGCGGTGAAGTACGCGACCGACCTGTTCGACCGCTGCACCGTCCGCGGCGTCCTGGACCGGTGGACGCGGCTGTTGGAGCAGGTGGCGGCCGACCCGTCGCTGACCGTCGGCCAGGTGGAACTGCTCGCCGAGGAGGAGCGCGGGCAGCTGCTGACCACCTGGAACGACACGGCCGTCGAGGTGCCGCAGGCGACGCTCTTCGAACTGTTCGAGACGCAGGTGCGGCGCAGCCCCGACGCCGTGGCGCTGGTCTGCGGTGCGGAGTCCGTCTCCTACGGGGAGCTGAACGCGCGCGCCAACCGGCTGGCGCACTGGCTGATCGGTCGTGGCGTGGGGCCGGAGAAGCTGGTCGCGGTGGAGCTGCCGCGGTCGGTGGAGACGGTGGTCGCCGTCCTGGCCGTGCTCAAGTCCGGCGGCGCCTACGTTCCGGTCGACCCCGAGTATCCGCGCGACCGGCGCGAGCTCATCCTCCGCGACGCGGCGCCCGCCCTCGTGCTCGACCAGGAAGCGCTCAACCGCGACCTGACCGCGGAGCCGGACACCGATCCCGAGGTCGACGTCGAGATGGAGCACCCGGCGTACGTCATCTACACCTCGGGCTCGACCGGCCGGCCCAAGGGCGTGGTCGTCGAACACCGCGCCGTCGCCAACTACCTCAACTGGACCACGCACCACTACCCGGCGGCCCGGGGCGCCACGCTGGTGCCGACCTCGATCGCCTTCGACCTCACCGTCACCGGCCTCTACACCACTCTCGTGGTCGGCGGACGCGTCTACCTGTCCGCTCTCGAGGACGTCCCGGCCGAGAGCGGCGGCGTGCCGGTGGCACTGGCCAAGACCACGCCGTCGCACCTGCCGATGCTGAACGAACTGCCCAAGCACCGGTCGCCCGGCGAGATGCTGATCCTCGGCGGTGAGGCGCTGACCGCCGAGGCCCTGGCCCAGTGGCGCGCCGCGCACCGCCGGGTCACCGTCGTCAACGCGTACGGACCCACCGAGACCACGGTCAACTGCACCGAGTTCCGCATCGGCCCGAAGGAGAAGCTGCCCGCGGGAGCCGTCCCCATCGGGCGCCCCTTCTGGAACATGCGGGCCTACGTGCTCGACGCGCGCCTCAACCCGCTGCCGGCCGGCGCCGTCGGTGAGCTGTACATCTCCGGCGCCCAGCTGGCCCGCGGCTACCTGGGCCGCACCGGTCTGACCGCCGAGCGTTTCGTCGCCTGCCCCTTCGAACCCGGTGCACGCATGTACCGCACCGGCGACCTGGCCAGATGGCGCGCCGACGGGCAGCTCGAGTACTCCGGCCGCGCCGACGAGCAGGTCAAGGTGCGCGGGTTCCGCATCGAGCCGGGCGAGGTGGCCGCCGCACTGCTCGACCACCCCGACGTGGCACAGGCCGCCGTCGTGGCCCGCGGAACGGAGCAGGAAGACACCCGCCTCGTCGGCTACGTCGTACCGGCCGCCGGGCACCGCTCTCCCGATCTCGCCGCGCTGCGCGCACATGTCGCCGACCGGCTGCCGGAGTTCATGGTTCCGGCCGCGGTCGTCGCCCTGGACGAGCTGCCGCTGACCCCCAACGGCAAGCTGGACCGGCAGGCCCTGCCCGCCCCGGACTTCACCGCGCTCACCGGCGGGCGCGCTCCCCGCACCCCCCAGGAGGAGTTGCTCTGCGGCCTGTTCGCGCAGGTCCTCGGCGTGGAGCGGGTGACGCTCGACGACAGCTTCTTCGAGCTGGGCGGCCACTCGCTGCTCGCCACCCGGTTGATCAGCCGGATCCGCGCGACCCTGGGCGCCGAGGTGCCGATCGCCGCGGTCTTCGAGTCACCGACCGTGGCCGGGCTCAGCGCCCGCCTCGACGCCGGCGGCCGCACCCGCACCCCGCTGGCGCCCATGCCGCGGCCGGAGACGATCCCGCTCTCCTTCGCCCAGCGCCGCCTGTGGTTCCTGCACCGGCTCGAAGGCCCCTCGTCGGCGTACAACTGGCCGCTCGCGCTGCGCCTGTCCTCGGCGGTCGACCAGAACGCACTGCGCGCGGCGCTGAACGACCTGGCGGTGCGGCACGAGTCGCTGCGCACGGTCTTCACGGAGACGGACGGCGAGCCCCGCCCGGTCGTGCTCGACCCGTCCCAGGCCGCGGTCCGCCTCGACGTCGAGCAGCTGCCCTCCTCCTCGCTGCACCGGGCCGTGCAGCAGGCGATCGGTCACCGCTTCCGCCTCGACAGCGCGCCCCCGGTGCGCGCCTGGCTGTTCCTGCCCTCCGCGGAGACCGCGCAGGAGGGCACGGCGGCCGCCGAACCGGCCGAGCCGACCGGCCCGGTACTCGTCGTCCTGATGCACCACATCATCGGCGACGGCGCCTCCCGGGCCCCGCTGATGCGCGACCTCGGCCGCGCCTACGGTGCCCGCGTGGCGGGCGCAGCGCCCGACTGGGAGCCGCTGCCCGTCCAGTACGCGGACTACTCGATCTGGCAGCAGCAGCTCCTGGGCGCGACGGACGAGCCGGACAGCCTGGCCGCACAGCAACTCGCCTACTGGCGGGAGGCCCTCGACGGCATCCCGGCCCAGCTGGAGCTGCCCACGGACCGGCCGCGGCCCGCCGTCGCCGACTACCGCGGCGACACCCTGGACTTCACCCTGGACGCCGAACTGCACGCCGCGCTGCGGCAGGTGGCGACCGACTCCCGGGCGACGCTGTTCATGGTGGTGCAGACCGGCTTCGCCGCCCTGCTCTCCCGGCTCGGCGCCGGCCACGACATCCCCGTGGGCGTCCCGATCGCCGGCCGGACCGACGAGGCCCTCACCGACCTGGTGGGCTTCTTCGTCAACACCCTGGTGCTGCGCACCGACACCCGGGGCAACCCCCGCTTCCACGAAGTCCTCGACCGCGCCCGGGACACCGCACTGGGCGCGTACGCCCACCAGGACCTGCCCTTCGAGTTCCTCGTGGAGGCGCTCAACCCGGTCCGGTCGCTGGCCAGCAACGCGCTCTTCCAGGTGATGTTCCAGCTCCACAACGTGGCGGCACCGACGCAGCAGCTGCACGACGTCGAGGCCGCGCCCTACCCGCTGGACGGCGACAACGCCAAATTCGACCTCTTCCTCAGCCTCGCCGAGGCGCAGGACGAGGAGGGGCGGCCCGCCGGACTGAGCGGCACCCTGGAGTACGCCACCGAGCTGTTCGACCGCGCCACGGCCGAGCAGCTCGCCCGGCTCTACGAGAACCTGCTGCGCGCCGTGGCGGCCGACCCGGCGGTACGCGTCGCCGACGTCGAACTGCTCTCCGAGAAGGAGCTGACCGAGGCCCTGGTGGACCGCAACGCCACCACCGCGCCGGCCCCCGCGGCACTCGCCCACGTCCGCTTCGAACGGCAGGCGGCGCTGACCCCCGAAGCGCCCGCCGTACGCGCCGGGGACGCGACGGCCGACTACCGCCACCTGAACGGCCGCGCCAACCGGCTGGCGCGGCTGCTCCTCGACCGCGGCATCGGCCGCGAGAGCGTGGTCGCGCTGGCACTGCCCCGCTCCGTCGACATGGTCGCGGCGCTCCTGGCGGTGCAGAAGGCCGGGGCGACCTACCTGCCGATGGACCCGGCACACCCCGCCGACCGGCTCGCCTACGTACTCCGGGACGCCGCACCCGCCGCGCTCGTCACCACCGCGGACATCCGCGAACACCTGCCCGCGGCGGGACCGGACCTCGTCGTCACCCTCGACGACCCCGACGTGGAGCAGCAGCTCGCGGAGTGCCTGCCGCACGACGTCACCGACACCGACCGGCACACCCCGGTCCACCCGGCCGACGCCGTCTACGTCATCTACACCTCGGGCTCGACCGGCCGGCCCAAGGGCGTGGTGATCTCCTACGGAAGCCTCTCCCAGTTCCTCGACTCCGTCGGCGCCCGCCTCGGATTCTCCGCACGCGACCGCATGGTGGCCGCCACCACCCTCACCTTCGACATCGCCGCCGTGGAGCTCTACGCCCCGCTGCTGGCCGGTGCGAGCGTCGAGGTCGCCACCGACCCGGTCGGCAAGGACCCCATCGCCCTGTACCGCCTCATCCGGGACAGCGGCGCCACCGTCTTCCAGGGCACCCCCTCGGTGTACCGCGCGATCCTCACCCACGACCCCGAGGGGCTGGCCGGCGTCCGGCTCCTGGTCGGCGGCGAGGCGCTGTCCGCCTCGCTGGCCGGGCAACTGCACGCACAGGGCGGCGGAGCGGTCAACCTGTACGGACCGACCGAGGCCACCGTCTGGATCACCGCGAGTGAGGTGACCGGCCCGCCGCTGCCGCCGATGATCGGCCGGCCGCTGGCCAACGCCCAGGTGTACGTCCTCGACTCCCGGCTGCGCCCGGTGCCCGACGGCGTCCCCGGAGAGCTGTATCTGGCGGGTCCGTTCCTGGCCCGCGGCTATCTGGGGCGGCCCGCACTCAGCGCCGAGCGCTTCGTGGCCGACCCGCACGGCGCACCCGGCACCCGCATGTACCGCACCGGCGACCTGGCCCGATGGCGTGCCGAAGGCGGACTCGAATTCGTCGGCCGCGCCGACGACCAGGTCAAGGTACGCGGATTCCGCATCGAACCGGGCGAGGTCGAGGCCGCACTGTCCCGGCAGCCGGGCGTCGCCGAGGCCACCGTCCTGGTGCGGGAGGACGCCGACGCCCCGCAGCTCGTCGGCTACGTCGTCCCCGACCAGGAGTGGGCGCGGCGCAGCGACGGCGCGGAGGACGGCCGCCGCGTCGCCTCCTGGCGGGAGGTCTACGAGTCGGTCTACCGCGACCAGGCCGACAGCGGCGGCTTCTGGGAGGACTTCGGGATCTGGACGAGCAGCTACGACGGCTCCCCGATCCCCCTGACCGAGATGCACCAGTGGCGCTCCGCCGCCGTCGCCGAGATCCTCCGGCTCGGCCCGCGCAACGTCCTCGAACTGGGCGTCGGCAACGGACTGATCCTGTCCCAGGTCGCGCCGCACTGCGACACCTACTGGGGCACCGACTTCTCCGCCGCCGCCGTGGAGAGCCTGCGGGCACGGACGGCAGAGCGGCCGGAGCTGGCCGAGCGCGTCGAACTGCGCGCCCAGGCCGCCGACGACACCAGCGGCCTTCCGGAGGGCTTCTTCGACACCGTCGTCCTCAACTCCGTCGCCCAGTACTTCCCGCACGCCGACTATCTGGCCCGGGTCGTCCGCGAGAGCCTGCGGCTGCTGGCCCCCGGCGGTTCGCTCTTCCTCGGCGACATCCGCAACCTGCGGCTGCTGCGCCACCTCCAGGCCGGTGTCGTCTCCCATCGCCCGGAGGCCGCCTCCGCACCGGAGGAAGCCCGGGCGCTCCTGGAGCAGCGCATCAGGGAGGAGGAGGAACTGCTGCTGGCCCCGGACTTCTTCGTGCGGCTCGGCGAGACCCTCGAGGACGTCGGCGGCGTCGAGATCCGCCTCAAGCGCGCCGCGTACGCCAACGAGCTCTCCCGCTACCGCTACGACGTCGTCGTCCACAAGACCCCGTCCGTCCCGCAGACCGCCACCGGCCTGCCGGAACTCACCTGGGAGGCGGCGGGCGCCGACGCCGAGGGACTGTCGGCCGCGCTGCGCGCGCACCCGGCCGGACTGCGCCTGGTCGATGTGCCCAACGCCCGGCTGCGCGCCGACCAGCTCGCGCTGCGGGCCCTGGACGGAAGCGGCGACCCGGCCGCGGACTCCCCGGCCGGCCTGGATCCGGAGGCCGTGCACGGACTCGCCGCGGCGCTGGGCATGGAAGCCGTCACCACCTGGGCCGACTCCGGCCGCGACGACTGCTTCGACGCAGTCGTCAGGCCCGAGGGCACCGGCACCCCGGTGGCCGCCTACCGCGGCAGCGACACCACCCGGGCCGCCGCACCGCACGCCAACAGCCCCGCCGCGCACCGGCGCACCGTCGAACTGAACCGGGAACTCCGCACCGGCCTGCGCAGATGGCTGCCGGAATACATGGTTCCCACCGCCTTCGTGGTGCTGGACAGGCTGCCCCTCACCCCGATCGGCAAGCTCGACCGCAAGGCGCTGCCCGCTCCCGACTACCGCGCCCTCCAACAGGGCCGGGCGCCGCGCACCGCACGGGAGACCGCACTGTGCGGGCTGTTCGCCGAGGTGCTGGGTCTGGAGCAGGTCGGGATCGACGACAGCTTCTTCGACCTGGGCGGCCACTCCCTGCTGGCCACCCGCCTGGTCAGCCGCATCCGCACGGTGTTCGGGGTGGAGATCGCCATCGGCACCGTGTTCGACGATCCGACCGTCGCCGGACTCGACCAGCACCTGTCCGACGGGGAGCAGGCCCGCGCCGCATTGGTACCGATGCCGCGGCCGCACCTCGTACCCCTGTCGTACGCACAGCGCCGGCTGTGGTTCCTGCACAAGCTCGAGGGCCCGTCCGCCACCTACAACATGCCGCTGGCGCTGCGCCTCACCGGCCGTGTGGACCAGGAAGCACTGCACGCCGCGCTGCTCGACGTCGCCGCCCGGCACGAGTCGCTGCGCACCGTCTTCCCCGAGACCGACGACGAGCCGCACCAGGTGGTGCTCGACCCGGACCAGGCCGCGGTCCCCTGGGAGACCCGCGCGGTCGCGGCGGACGAGCTGCCCGCGGCGCTGGAGGCCGCCGCGTGTCACGCCTTCGACCTCGCCACCGAGACGCCCCTGCGGGCCTGGCTCTTCGAGGAGCCGGAGGGCGGGAGCGACACGTGCGTGCTGCTGGTGCTGATGCACCACATCGCGGCCGACGGCTGGTCCCTGGCGCCCCTCGCCAAGGACCTCGTCGCCGCCTACTCCGCACGCTGCGCCGGCAGCGCGCCCGAGTGGGACGCGCTCCCCGTCCAGTACGCCGACTTCACCCTCTGGCAGCAGCAGGCCCTGGGACGCGAGGACGACCCGGACAGCTCCATCGCCCGGCAGGTGGCGTTCTGGCGGCAGATGCTGGCCGGAGCACCGGAAGAACTGAACCTGCCCACCACCCGACCCCGCCCCGAGCGGCCCAGCCACCAGGGCGCGACCGTCACCGTCGAACTGCCCGCCCACGTCCACCGCGGACTGGCCGAACTGGCCTCCGCCTCCGGCGCCAGTGTCTTCATGACGCTCCAGGCCACCATGGCCGTCCTGCTGTCGAAGGTCGGCGCCGGTGACGACATCGTCATGGGTGCCCCGATCGCCGGACGCACCGACGAAGCGCTCGACGACCTCGTGGGCTTCTTCGTCAACACCCTGGTACTGCGCACGGACCTGTCCGGCAACCCCTCGTTCAGCGAACTGCTCGGCCGCGTCCGGGAGACCGACCTGGCCGTCTACGCCCACCAGGACCTGGCCTTCGAACGGCTCGTGGAGATCATCAACCCGGACCGCTCGACGTCCCGGCACCCGCTGTTCCAGGTCATGATGTCGCTGGCCAACACCGACCGCGCCGATCTGACGCTGCCCGGTCTCGACGTCGCACCCCTCGACGCCGGGACCGGCGCCGCCAAGTTCGACCTGGACTTCACCTTCGGCGAGCACTTCACCGACGACGGCGCACCGGCCGGAGTGACCGGACAGCTCCGGTACGCCACCGACCTGTTCGACCATGACGCCGCGACGGCGCTCACCGGCCGCCTGATCCGGGTCGCCGAGGCGGTCGTCGCCGCCCCGGAGCGGCCCGTCCGCGCCATCGACGTCCTGACCGCGGCCGAGCGCCACCAGGCGCTGCACGAAGGCAACCACACCGACCGCGAGACGCCCGCGGCCACCGTCGTGCAACTGCTCCAGGACCGGGCCGAGGCGAGCCCGGACGCGGTCGCGGTCGAGGCCGACGACGCACTTCTCACCTACCGGGAGCTGAACGAACGGGCCAACCGGCTCGCCCGCCGTCTCGCCGCGCTGGGCGCCGGACCGGAGCGGTTCGTCGCCCTGGCCGTGCCCGGTTCGGCCGCGATGCTGGTGGCGATGCTCGCGGTCCTGAAGTCCGGAGCGGCCTACCTGCCCCTCGATCTCGACCACCCGGCCGACCGACTCGCGTACGCCCTCGACGACACCGCACCGCTGTGCGTGCTCACCACCACCGAAGCGGCGCCGCACCTCCCGGAGACGGCCCACACCCGCCTGCTGCTGGACTTCCCGGAGACGGCCGCCGCCCTGGCCGGACTGCCGTCGCACGACCTGTCCGACGCCGACCGCACGGCTCCGCTGCTGCGCCGGCACCCCGCCTACGTGATCTACACCTCGGGCTCCACGGGGCGGCCCAAGGGCGTGGTGGTCGAGCACCACTCGGTGGCGAACTACCTCACCTGGGCGGTACGGCACTACCCGGCCGCGCGCGGCACCACGCTGGTGCACTCCTCCCTCGCCTTCGACCTGACGGTCACCGCCCTCTACACCACCCTCGCCCGTGGCGGCCGCGTCCAGTTGAGCAGCCTCCGCGAACTGGCCGGGCGGGAGCCGGCCGACGGCGCCCCGGTGACACTGATGAAGGCGACCCCCTCGCACCTGCCGCTCCTGGCGGAGCTGCCCGCGGACTGGTCGCCCACCGAGACGCTGATCCTCGGCGGCGAGGCCCTGACCGGCGAAGCCGTCGCCGCCTGGCGGGAACGGCACCCGGCCGCCACCGTGATCAACGCCTACGGACCGACCGAACTGACCGTCAACTGCACCCAGTTCGAACTGGCGCCCGGCGCCGAGCAGCCGTCCGGGCCGGTGCCGATCGGCCGCCCGTTCTGGAACATGCGCGCCTACGTCCTCGACGCCGGGCTGCAGCCGGTACCGCCCGGCACGACCGGTGAGCTGTACGTGTCCGGAGCACAGGTCGCCCGCGGCTATCTCGGACGTCCGGGGCTGACCGCGGAGCGGTTCGTGCCGAGCCCGTTCGAGCCGGGGGTGCGGATGTACCGCACCGGCGACCTGGCGCGCCGGCGCCCCGACGGCCTGCTGGAATTCGCGGGCCGCGCGGACGAGCAGGTCAAGGTGCGCGGCTTCCGCATCGAGCCGGGCGAGATCGCGGCCGTCCTCGGCTCGCACCCCGCGGTGCGGCGGGCCGTGGTCGTCGCCCGCGAGGACGGCCCCGGCGGCGCCCGGCTCGTCGGCTACGTCGTGCCCGAGCGCGGTACGGCCGAGCCGGACGTGCGCGCGCTCCGTGCCCACGTGGCGGAGCGGCTGCCGGAGTACATGGTCCCGGCCGCCGTGGTGGCCGTCGAGGACATACCGCTGACACCCAACGGCAAGCTCGACCGCGCCGCCCTGCCCGCACCCGACTTCGCCGAGGCAGGCCGCGGCCGCGCCCCCCGCACCCCGCACGAAGAGGTGCTGTGCGGCCTGTTCGCGGAAGTCCTGGAGCTGGAGCGGGTCGGCGTCGACGACAGCTTCTTCGACCTGGGCGGCCACTCCCTGCTCGCCGCCCGGCTGATGAGCCGCATCCGCGGCGTGCTCGGTGTGGACCTGCCGCTGCGTACCCTCTTCGGGGCGCCCACCGCGGCGGGGCTGGCCGCCCGGCTGGAGACGGGCGGCGACGGGAACGCCCTCGATGTGCTCCTGCCGCTCCGCCCGCAGGGCAGCGGCCGCCCCGTCTTCTGCATCCACCCCGGAAGCGGCCTGGGCTGGTCCTACGCCGGTCTGCTCCAGTACCTCGACCGGGACACCCCGGTGTACGCGCTGCAGGCCCGCGGCCTGACGGGCGGAGAGCTGGCGCAGTCCGTGGAGGAGATGGCCGAGGACTACCTGGAACAGATCCGGCGCGTCCAGCCCGAGGGGCCCTACCACCTCCTCGGCTGGTCGTTCGGCGGAGTCGTCGCGCACGCCGTCTCCGCGCTGCTGGAGGAGCGCGGTGAGCAGGTCGCGCGGCTGGCGCTGCTGGACTGCTTCCCGGTGAACCCGGTCAGCCGCCGCGAGGTCGAGGAGTCGATGCCGAAGGTGCGGGTCGCCGACGTGCACCGCGCCATGCTGGGCCTCTTCGACATCGAACTCACCGACGAGGAGGCGGAGCAGCTCACCCACGAGACCACGGTGGAGCTGCTGACCACGAAGAACTCCGCCCTGGCCGGCCTCGGCGAGACCGAGGTCGCCGCCATGATGCACCTGACCATGAACCACACCCTGCTCGGCCTGGACAACAGGCCCCGGCCGGTCTCCGCGCCGACGCTGATCCTGGCCGCGACCGGAGGCGAGCACGACCACCAGCTCGAACCAGGGACATGGGACCCCTATCTCACCGGCGCCGTCGAGTTCCAGCAGCTGAACCACCGGCACACCCAGATGATGAACCCGGAACCGCTGCGGGAGATCGGCCCGCTCGTGGCCGAGAAGCTCCGGCAGACCGCGCCGCATCGCATGTCCCCTCCCGCATCCCCTCCCATGCCCCACCCCACGTCCCACCCCACCGAGTGACCGACCGCCGGAGCGGCCGCCCATGAGCCGGCCCGGGCCGATGCAGCACGGATTCGACACCGTCAGAAGAGGGAGCGAGAAGTTGGACGCCAAGGCATCGTGCGAGGAGGCGCTGTGCGCCCTGTTCGCCGAGACACTCGGCAGGGACCACGTCGGCCCCCACGACGACCTCTTCGAACTCGGCGGTCATTCGCTGACGGCGATCAGGCTGCTCGTCCGGATCCGTGCGACCCTCGGCGAGGAGCTGAAGATCAAGGAGATCTTCGACTTCTCCACCCCCGCCGCGCTGGCCGGGCGGCTCACCGGAGCGGCCGCCGACGGCGCGCGCGCCCCTCTCACCCGTGTCGAACGCCCCGACGTGGTGCCGCTGTCGTTCCCCCAGCGCCGCCTGTGGTTCCTGCACCGGATGGAAGGCCGCTCGGCGACCTACAACGTGCCGCTGGCCCTCCGCCTCACCGGCACCGTCGACGCCGAGGCACTGCACACGGCCCTGCTCGATGTCGTCGGCCGGCACGAGTCGCTGCGCACCGTCTTCCCCGACGTGCACGGCGAGCCCTACCAGCTGATACGGGACCTCGACGAGGCCGACTTCCGGTGGGAGCGGCGGTCGGTGCCCGAGGCCGACCTGGAGCGCACCCTCCGCGAGACGGCCCGGCACACCTTCGACCTCTCCACCGAGATCCCCTTCCGGGCCTGGCTGTTCGACACGGACGCGGAACACAGCACGCTGCTGCTGTTGCTGCATCACATCGCGGGTGACGGCTGGTCGATGGCTCCGCTCACACGTGATGTGGTGGAGGCGTACACCGCCCGTGTCGAGCAGCGCGACCCGGAATGGTCCGAACTGCCCGCGCAGTACGTCGACTACACGCTCTGGCAGCGCGACCGGCTCGGCGACGTCGACGACCCGGAGAGCGTCTACGCACGGCAACTCGACTACTGGCGTGCCGAGCTGGCGGACCTGCCGGAGCAGGTGACCTTCCCGACCGACCGGCCCCGGCCGGCTACTGCCTGCTACGAGGGGACACGGGTCGACTTCACACTGGATGCTGAGCTGCATCGGGGTCTGGTGGAGTTGGCGCGGCGGTCGAACACGACGGTGTTCATGGTGTTGCAGGCCGGTATGGCGGCGTTGCTGACGCGGTTGGGTGCGGGGACCGACATCGCGTTGGGCAGTGGTGTGGCGGGCCGCACGGACGAAGCCCTCGACGACCTCATAGGTCTCTTCGTCAACACTTACGTCCTGCGGACGGACACCTCGGGCGACCCTGCCTTCGAGGAACTCCTCGCCCGGGTGCGGGAGCGCAGCATGAGTGCGCACGAGCACCAGGACGTGCCGTTCGAGGACCTCGTCGAGGCGCTCAACCCGCAGCGCTCCACCAGCCACCACCCGCTGTTCCAGGTCGCCATGGTGCTGCAGAACGCACCGTCAGAAGACTTCCGGCTCCCCCACCTCCAGGTGCGCACCGAGTTCATCAGCACCGACACCTCGCGCTTCGACATGCTCGTCGAGATGTACGAACGCCACGACACCGCGGGTGACGTGGCGGGCATCGAGGCTCTGGTGGAGTTCGCGACGGAGTTGTTCGATCGGGTTTCGGTTGAGGGGTTGTTGGCGCGGTGGGTGAGGTTGTTGGGGCAGGTGGTGGTGGATCCGTCGTTGTCGGTGGGTGCGGTGGAGTTGCTGTCGGAGGAGGAGCGGGGGCGGCTGGCCGGGTGGAATGACACGGCGGTGGAGCTTGCGGAGGTCTCGCTTGCGGGGTTGTTCGAGGAGCAGGTGCGGTGTGATGCGGATGCGACGGCTCTGGTCCATGGACAGCAGAGCCTCTCCTACCGCGAGCTGAATGCGCGGGCGAATCGGCTGGCGCATTGGTTGGTGGGTCGTGGTGTGGGGCCTGAGGTGTTGGTGGGGGTGGAGTTGCCACGGTCGGTGGAGTTGGTGGTGGCTGTGCTCGCGGTGGTGAAGGCGGGTGGTGCGTATGTGCCGGTGGATCCGGAGTATCCGGTCGAGCGGCGTGCGTTCATGGTCCGGGATGCGGATCCGCTGCTGATGTTGAGGGACGAGGAGTTGGCGCAGGATCTGTCGGGCTACCCGGAGACCGATCCCGGAGTGGTGGTGCAGGCGACGCATCCGGCGTACGTGATCTACACCTCCGGCTCCACAGGCCGGCCCAAGGGCGTCGTGGTCTCACACCGCGGAGTGGCGAGTCTGGCGCGTGCCCAGGTGGAGGGTTTGGGTGTCAGCTCGCGGAGTCGGGTGTTGCAGTTCGCTTCACCCAGCTTCGATGCGGCGTTCTGGGAGCTGGTGATGGCTTTCGGGTCCGGTGCCGCTTTGGTGGTGCCGGAGGGCGGTCGAGTCGTCGGCGACGATTTGTTGGAGGTGCTGTCTCGGGGTCGGGTCACGCATGTGACGTTGCCGCCGTCGGCGCTGGGTGCGGTGCCGGTGGGTGCGGAGTCCGGGTTGCCGTTGTTGGAGTCGGTGGTGTTGGCGGGTGAGGCGGCGCCGCCGGAGCTGATCGCGCGGTGGTCGGTGGACGGCCGTCGTGTGGTGAATGCGTATGGGCCGACGGAGTCGACGGTGTGTGTGTCGATGAGCGGCGAGCTGGGCGAGGGGGACGCGCCGATCGGCCGTCCTGTGGTGAATACGCAGGTTTTTGTGCTGGATGAGGTGTTGCGGCCGGTTCCGGTGGGTGTGGTGGGTGAGTTGTATGTGTCGGGCGCGGGCCTGGCCCGCGGATACGGGGGCCGTTCCGGCTTGACCGCGGAGCGGTTCGTCGCCTCTCCGTTCGAGCCGGGCGTCCGGATGTATCGCACGGGCGACCTGGTGCGGTGGCGTGCGGACGGTCAGCTGGAATTCGCGGGACGTGCCGACGAGCAGGTGAAGCTGCGCGGCTTCCGCATCGAACCCGGCGAGATCGAATCTCTTCTGACCAGCGATGCAGGAATTCTCCAGGCTGCAGTGATTGCGCGTGAGGACGTGCCGGGAGACCAGCGCCTCGCCGCCTATGTCGTGCCGGATTTGCGGTCGGCGGCCCACGCCGGTGCGGATCAGGAAGCCGCCTCCTCGAGTGGGGACGCTCAGGTGGAGGAGTGGCGGGAGATCTATGACTCGGTGTATTCGGGGGTGGGGTCTGGTGGTTTTGGTGAGGATTTTGCGGGGTGGGACAGTTCGTATTCGGGTGAGCCGATTCCGTTGGGTGAGATGCGGGAGTGGCGGGATGCGGTTGTCGGGCGGGTGCGTGGGTTTGTTGGTGGTCGGGTTCTGGAGATCGGGGTGGGTTCTGGTCTGTTGATGGGGCATTTGGCTCCGGGTGTTGAGGAGTATTGGGGTACGGATCTGTCGGGTGCGGTGATCGAGCGGCTTCGTGGTCAGGTGGTCGGGGCGGGGCTTGCGGATCGGGTGTGGTTGCGGTGTCAGGCGGCGGATGCTGCCGGGGATTTGCCGTTGGGGTATTTCGACACGGTGGTGATCAATTCGGTGGTGCAGTATTTCCCGGACGGGGAGTATCTGTCCCGGGTGCTGGACCGGGTGCTGGAGTTGTTGGTGCCGGGTGGGCGTGTGGTGGTGGGGGATGTGCGGCATGCGGGTTCGTTGCGTGCTTTGCATGCGGCGGTGCATGGGGATGGGGGTGTGCGGGCGCGTGCGGTGGTGGATCGTGCGGTGTTGTTGGAGAAGGAGCTGGTGGTGGCTCCGGAGTTCTTCACGGAGCTGGCCGAGGGTGATGGCCGTGTGGGGGCTGTGGATGTGCGGCTCAAGCGGGGTGGCTGTCACAACGAGCTGACACGTCACCGGTATGAGGTGGTGCTGCACAAGGCGCCGTCGAAGGTGGTGGACGTCGCTGAGCTGCCCCGGCGTGCTTGGACGCCCGAGTTCGACCTCGCCGAAGCGGAGTCATCGGTTCGAATCACCGGCATCCCCAATGCGCGACTGGTCGGTGAGGTGGCTGCCGAGCGCCGTCTCGATGGTCTCGACGCGGGGGATCTGGGTTCCGGGGTGGATCCGGAGGAGCTGGTGGTGCGGGGTGCTGAGCTGGGGTTGCGGGTGGTGGTGACGTGGTCGTCCCGGTCGGTGGCCCTGTTCGATGCGGTCGTGCTGCCCGACGACGGGGACGGGTCTGTGCTGTCGGGTGTGTATGTACCTGCTGCTTCGGGTGGTCCGTGGGTGAACAGTCCGGTGGCTGCGCGGGGCATTGGGACTGTGGTGAAGGCTGCGCGTGAGCGGCTGGCTGAGGGGTTGCCGGAGTACATGGTGCCCTCGGCGGTGATGGTGCTGGACCGGTTGCCGTTGACGCCGAACGGGAAGCTGGACCGCAAGGCGCTGCCCGCTCCTGAGTACACGGTGAGTGCGGCCGGCCGGAAGGCTCGTACTCCGCAGGAGGAGACGCTGTGCGGGCTGTTCGCCGAGGTGCTGGGCCTGGAACGGGTCGGGATCGACGACAGCTTCTTCGACCTCGGCGGCCACTCCCTGCTCGTGACGCGGCTGGTCAGCCGGATCCGAAGCGTGGTCGGCGTCGAGCTTCCCATCAAGGACGTCTTCGAGGCTCCGACCGTGGCGCTCTTGGCGGAGCGGCTGCGTGGCGAGGGCCGGATACGTAGGTCGCTGGTGCCGGTGGAGCGGCCGGATGTGGTGCCGCTGTCGTTCGCTCAGCGTCGTCTGTGGTTCCTGCACAAGCTGGAGGGCCCCTCCGCGACCTACAACATGCCGCTGGCCTTCCGCCTGACCGGTTCCGTGAATGCGGAGGCGTTGCACGCTGCGCTGGCCGATGTGGCCACTCGGCACGAGTCGCTGCGCACGGTGTTCCCCGAGGTGGGCGGCGAGCCCCGCCAAGTGGTGCTCGATCCTGCTGATGCCGCGTTCGGCTGGGAACACCGTCGGGTGACCGAGGCGGAGCTGCCGACAGTGGTGCGGGAAGTCTCCCGCTACGGTTTCGAACTGGCCTCCGAGGCACCGATCAGGGCCTGGCTCTTCGACACGGATGGGGACAGCAGCGTCCTCTTGCTGCTGTTCCACCACATCGCGGCGGACGGGTGGTCGATGGGTCCGTTGGCGCGGGATGTGGTGGCGGCGTACACGGCGCGTGCGCAGGGGGGTGTGCCGCAGTGGTCGGAGCTGCCGGTGCAGTACGCGGACTACACGCTGTGGCAGCGCGAACTGCTGGGTGACGAGAACGACCCGGACAGCCTCTTCACGCAGCAGGTCGGCTACTGGCGCGACAAGATGGCGGATCTTCCCGAGCAGGTGACGTTCCCGACCGACCGGCCCCGGCCGGCAGTGGCTTCGTACGCCGGTGAGACCGTCACGTTCGAGATCGAGGGAGCGCTGCACCGGCGCATGGCGGAACTGGCCCGCGGGACCGGTTCCACGGTGTTCATGGTGTTGCAGGCAGGTATGGCGGCGTTGCTGACGCGGTTGGGTGCGGGGACCGACATCGCGTTGGGCAGTGGTGTGGCGGGGCGTACCGATGAGGCGTTGGACGATCTTGTCGGGTTGTTCGTGAACACCTTCGTGCTGCGGACGGACACCTCGGGTGATCCGGGGTTCGAGGAGTTGCTGTCCCGGGTGCGGGAGTCGAGTCTGGCGGCCTATGCGCACCAGGACGTGCCCTTCGAGCACCTGGTGGAGTTGCTGAACCCGAATCGTTCCACCTCACATCACCCGCTCTTCCAGGTCGCACTCGTACTCCAGAACACCGACCAGGGGGACTTCACGCTCCCGGGGCTGCAGGTCAGCACTACCGAAGCCGATCCGGGCACCGCGCGGTTCGACATGCTGCTGTCACTGACCGAACGGCAGGACGCCGGCGGGAACCCCGCGGGAATCGAGACCGTCGTCGAGTACGCGACGGACCTCTTCGACCGTTCCACCGTCGAGGCGCTCTTCGACCGCTGGAAGCGACTGCTGGAGCAGACGCTCAGCGATCCGGCGCAGTCCATCGGCAATGCCGTCCTGCTGACCGAGGCCGAGCGGCAGCAGACTCTGACGACCTGGAACGACACCGCGGCCGACGTACGCCGAGAGACCCTCGTCGGCCTGGTCGAGGAGCAGGTGGCGCGCACTCCGGACGCCCCTGCGGTGCTGTCCGGCGACACGACGCTCAGCTACGCCGAGGTGAATGCGCGAGCCAACCGACTCGCCCGTCATCTGGTCACCCGGGGCGTCGGGCCCGAGCAACTGGTGGCCGTTGCGCTGCCCCGCTCCGCCGACACGGTCGTGGCGTTCCTTGCGGTGATCAAGGCCGGTGCCGCCTATCTCCCGCTCGACCCCGAGGACCCGGTCGAGCGTCTCCGCCATACGCTGGAAGACGCGCGGCCCGTACTGCTGCTCGTCTCCCGCGACCACGACCTCGGCGCCGTGGAGGCGGGGATCCCGTGCGTCGTCGTGGACGAGGGGGCGACAGCGGAATCGGTCGCTCTGCACGACGCATCCGACCTGACGGACGCCGACCGCACGGCCCCGCTGACTCCCTCCGGCCCGCTGTACGTGATCTACACATCGGGCTCCACCGGTCGGCCGAAGGGCGTCGTGGTCGAGCACCGCGGGCTGGCGAACAACTTGCAGTGGATGCAGGACACCTACCCGGTCGGGCCCGACGACGTGCTGCTGTTCCGCACCTCTGTGCGGTTCGACTCCGTCGGTCTGGAGATCTGGTTCCCTCTGCTGCACGGCGCCGCCGTCTGTGTGGCCCCCGCCGACGTGGTGCGTGATCCCCAGCGCCTCGTTTCCTTCATGGCCGAGAACAGCGTCACGGTCGCGCAGTTCCCGCCGTCCCTGCTGGCCAATCTGCCCGAGCCGCCTGCCGGGCATTCGGTGCGCCGTATCTGGGCCAGCGGCGAGGCCCTGCGCCCGGACCTTGCGACTCGTATCAGTGAGTCCTGGAACAGTGAACTCTCCAACCTCTACGGCCCGACCGAGATGACCATCCAGGTCGCCTCCTCCGTCTGGCAGGGGCCGGACGATGACGCGCACAGCGTCCCCATCGGACGGCCGATGTGGAACACCCGGCTGTTCGTCCTCGACGCGGGCCTGCAGCCGGTCCCGGTCGGTGTCGTGGGAGAGCTCTATGCCGCCGGCGTCCAGGTGTCGCGTGGCTATCTGCGGCGTCCCGGGCTGACGGCGGAGCGGTTCGTGGCGTCGCCGTTCGAGCCGGGTGCGCGGATGTACCGCACCGGCGATCTGGTGCGGTGGCGTGCGGACGGCCAGCTGGAGTTCGTGGGGCGTGCGGATGAGCAGGTGAAGCTGCGGGGCTTCCGGATCGAGCCGGGGGAGATCGAGTCGGTGCTGGCCGGCTGCGCGGGTGTGCGGCAGGCGGCGGTGGTGGCGCGTGAGGACGTGCCCGGTGACCAGCGACTCGCCGCGTACGTGGTGCCGGACCTCGAGGCGGCCGCCGCGGCCGGGACCGCCGCCGGTCCCGGTGCGGTCACGGAGCCCGCCATGGTGAGCGAGGCCCAGGTGGAGGAATGGCGCGAGATCTATGACTCGGTGTATGCCGAGAGCGCCCACGGCGAGTTCGGTGAGGATTTCGCCGGCTGGGACAGCGCATACACCGGTGAGCCGATTCCGTTGGGTGAGATGCGGGAGTGGCGGGATGCGGTTGTCGGGCGGGTGCGTGGTTTCGGTGGTGGCCGGGTTCTGGAGATCGGGGTGGGTTCCGGTCTGTTGATGGGGCATTTGGCGGCGGATGTTGAGGAGTATTGGGGTACGGATCTGTCGGGTGCGGTGATCGAGCGGCTTCGTGGTCAGGTGGTCGGGGCGGGGCTTGCGGATCGGGTGTGGTTGCGGTGTCAGGCGGCGGATGCTGCCGGGGATTTGCCGTCGGGGTATTTCGACACGGTGGTGATCAATTCGGTGGTGCAGTATTTCCCGGACGGGGAGTATCTGTCCCGGGTGCTGGACCGGGTGTTGGAGTTGTTGGTTCCGGGTGGGCGTGTGGTGGTGGGGGATGTACGGCATGCGGGTTCGTTGCGTGCTTTGCATGCGGCGGTGCATGGGGATGGGGGTGTGCAGGCGCGTGCGGTGGTGGATCGTGCGGTGTTGTTGGAGAAGGAGCTGGTGGTGGCTCCGGAGTTCTTCACCGAACTGGCCGAGCGCGATGCGCGAGTGGGGGCTGTGGATGTGCGGCTCAAGCGGGGTGGCTGTCACAACGAGCTGACACGTCACCGGTATGAGGTGGTATTGCACAAGGCGCCCACCACGGTGGTGGATGTGGGTGAGCTGCCCCGGCATGACTGGACGCCGGAGTTCGACCTCGCCGAGGTGCACTCGCCGGTGCGGATCTCCGGGGTTCCGAATGCGCGGCTGGTCGGTGAGGTGGCGGCCGAGCGGCGTCTGGACGGCCTGGCTGCCGAGGATCTGGGTTCCGGGGTGGATCCGGAGGAGTTGGTGGTGCGGGGTGCTGAGCTGGGGTTGCGGGTGGTGGTGACGTGGTCGTCCCGGTCGGTGGCTCTGTTCGATGCGGTCGTGCTGCCGGACGGCGGGGACGGGTCTGTGCTGTCGGGTGTGTATGTGCCGGCTGCTTCCGGTGGTCCGTGGGTGAACAGTCCGGTGGCTGCGCGGGGGATCGGTGCTGTGGTGAAGGCTGCGCGTGAGCAGTTGGTCCAGGGGTTGCCCGAGTACATGGTGCCCTCGGCGGTGATGGTGCTGGACCGGTTGCCGTTGACGCCGAACGGGAAGCTGGACCGCAAGGCGCTCCCGGTGCCGGAGTACGCCATCGGTGCGGCCGGCCGGAAGGCACGGACTCCGCAGGAGGAGACGCTGTGCGGGCTGTTCGCCGAGGTCCTGGGTCTGGAGCGGGTCGGGATCGACGACAGCTTCTTCGACCTCGGCGGCCACTCCCTCCTCACGACTCGGCTCGTCAGCCGCATCCGCAGCGTGATCGGCGCCGAGGTTCCGATTGCGGCTGTCTTCGAGAACCCGACGGTGGCCGGGCTGGCGTCGCGTCTCACGGGTGACGGTCGCACGCGTGCGGCCCTGGTGCCGGTGGAGCGGCCGGATGTGGTGCCGCTGTCGTTCGCTCAGCGTCGTCTGTGGTTCCTGCACAAGCTGGAGGGGCCGTCGGCCACCTACAACATGCCGCTGGCGCTCAGGTTGAAGGGCGAGCTGGACGCGGATGCGCTCGGCAGCGCCCTGCGTGACCTGGTCGTCCGGCACGAGTCGCTGCGTACGGTCTTCCCCGAAGCCGACGGTGAGCCCCGCCAGTCGATCCTCGATCCGCAGAGCGCTCAGCTGGACTGGCAGCGCCGCTCCGTGACGGAGGAGGAGTTGCCGAAGGTTCTGGAGGAGTCGGCTCGGTACGCGTTCGCGCTGGGGTCCGAAATACCTGTGCGGGCATGGCTGTTCGACGTGGGACCGCAGGACAGCGTTCTGATGCTGCTGGTGCACCACATCGCGGGTGACGGTTGGTCCATGGGTCCGATCGCGCGGGATCTGGTGGCGGCGTACACGGCGCGTGCGCAGGGTGGTGTGCCGCAGTGGTCGGAGCTGCCGGTGCAGTACGCCGACTACACGCTGTGGCAGCGCGAGCTGCTGGGCGACGAGAACGACCCGGACAGCCTCTTCACGCAGCAGGTCGACTACTGGCGCGACCAGTTGGCGGGTCTGCCGGAGCTGGTGACGTTCCCGACCGACCGGCCTCGGCCGGCAGTCGCCTCGTTCGAGGGCACGCATCTCGACTTCACACTGGATGCTGAGCTGCATCGGGGTCTGGTGGAGTTGGCGCGGCGGTCGAACACGACGGTGTTCATGGTGTTGCAGGCCGGTATGGCGGCGTTGCTGACCCGGCTGGGTGCGGGGACCGACATCGCGTTGGGCAGTGGTGTGGCGGGGCGTACCGATGAGGCGTTGGACGATCTTGTCGGGTTGTTCGTGAACACCTTCGTGCTGCGGACGGACACCTCGGGTGATCCGGGGTTCGAGGAGTTGCTGTCCCGGGTGCGGGAATCGAGTCTGGCGGCGTATGCGCACCAGGACGTGCCCTTCGAGCACCTGGTGGAGCTGCTGAACCCGAACCGTTCCACCTCCCACCACCCGCTCTTCCAGGTCGCACTCGTACTCCAGAACGCGCCCGAAGGTGATTTCGACCTGCCGGGTCTGCGGGTGACGCCCGAAGACGTCGGGATCGGCAGGTCGCGCTTCGACATGCTGCTGAGCCTGGCCGAGCGCTCCGGTGAGCGAGGGGTGACCGGGACCGTCGAATACTCGACACGGCTCTTCGATCGGGTTTCGGTTGAGGGGTTGTTGGCGCGGTGGGTGAGGTTGTTGGGGCAGGTGGTGGTGGATCCGTCGTTGTCGGTGGGTGCGGTGGAGTTGCTGTCGGAGGTGGAGCGGGGGCGGCTGGCCGGGTGGAATGACACGGCGGTGGTGTTGCCGGAGGTCTCGCTTGCGGGGTTGTTCGAGGAGCAGGTGCGGTGTGATGCGGATGCGACGGCTCTGGTCCATGGACAGCAGAGCCTCTCCTACCGCGAGCTGAATGCGCGGGCGAATCGGCTGGCGCATTGGTTGGTGGGTCGTGGTGTGGGGCCTGAGGTGTTGGTGGGGGTGGAGTTGCCACGGTCGGTGGAGTTGGTGGTGGCTGTGCTCGCGGTGGTGAAGGCGGGTGGTGCGTATGTGCCGGTGGATCCGGAGTATCCGGTCGAGCGGCGTGCGTTCATGGTCCGGGATGCGGATCCGCTGCTGATGTTGAGGGACGAGGAGCTGGCGCAGGATCTGTCGGGCTACCCGGAGACCGATCCCGGAGTGGTGGTGCAGGCGACGCATCCCGCGTACGTGATCTACACCTCCGGCTCGACGGGCCGGCCCAAGGGCGTCGTGGTCTCACACCGCGGAGTGGCCAGCCTGGCCCACACCCAGCTCCGGCGCCTGGGCACCACCCCCCGCAGCCGCGTCCTGCAGTTCGCCTCACCCAGCTTCGACGCGGCAGTCTGGGAACTGGTCGCCGCCTTCGCGGCCGGCGCCGCGGTCGTGGTGCCCGACAGCGCCCGACTGGTGGGCGAGGCACTGCGAGATGTACTGGCCACCCAGCGCATCACCCATGCACTGATCCCGCCCTCGGTCCTGGCCACCCTTCCTGCGGGCTCCGAGGAGGAGCTCACCGAGTTCGCATGCGTGGTCGTCGGTGCCGAGGCGGCGCCGCCGGAACTGGTGGCGCGCTGGTCGCGGGGCCGCCGCGTGGTGAACGCCTACGGTCCGACCGAGTCGACCGTGGCGATCTCGATGAGCGACACCTTCTCCGACGATGTGGTGCCCATCGGGAGCCCGGTCGCGAACACCCGGGCCCACGTCCTGGACGAAGTACTGCGACCGGTTCCTGCCGGGGTGGTCGGTGAGCTCTACGCTTCGGGTGCCGGTCTGGCCCGTGGCTATGTCGGGCGGGCGGACCTGACCGCCGAACGCTTCGTCGCGTCCCCCTTCGAGCCCGGCACGCGGATGTACCGGACCGGTGATCTGGCCCGCTGGCGAGCGGATGGACAGCTGGAGTACATGGGCCGTGCGGACGAGCAGGTCAAGGTGCGCGGCTTCCGGATCGAGCCCGGCGAGATCGAGTCCCTGCTGACCGGCTGCGAAGGTGTCCGCCAAGCCGTGGTCCTGGCGCGTGAGGATGTGCCGGGGGACCAGCGGCTCGCCGCCTATGTCGTGCCGGATCTGGCGGCGGCCGCCACGACCGCCGAGGGCGATGCCGACGAGACGCCGTCCGACGAGGACGCCCAGGTAGGTGAGTGGCGGGAGATCTATGACTCGGTGTATTCGGGGGTGGGGTCCGGTGGTTTTGGTGAGGATTTTGCGGGGTGGGACAGTTCGTATTCGGGTGAGCCGATTCCGTTGGGTGAGATGCGGGAGTGGCGGGATGCGGTTGTCGGGCGGGTGCGTGGTTTGGGTGGTGGCCGGGTTCTGGAGATCGGGGTGGGTTCCGGTCTGTTGATGGGGCATTTGGCGGCGGATGTTGAGGAGTACTGGGGTACGGATCTGTCGGGTGCGGTGATCGAGCGGCTTCGTGGTCAGGTTTCTGAGGCCGGGTTGTCGGACCGTGTTCGGTTGCGGTGTCAGGCGGCGGATGCGGTCGGGGATTTGCCGTCGGGGTATTTCGACACGGTGGTGATCAATTCGGTGGTGCAGTATTTCCCGGATGGGGAGTATCTGTCCCGGGTGGTGGATCGTGCGCTGGGGTTGTTGGTACCGGGTGGCCGGCTGGTGGTCGGCGATGTGCGGCATGCGGGTTCGTTGCGGGTGTTGCATGCGGCGGTGCATGGCGATCGGGGTGTGCAGGCGCGTGCGGTGGTGGATCGTGCGGTGTTGTTGGAGAAGGAGCTGGTGGTGGCTCCGGAGTTCTTCACGGAGCTGGCCGAGCGCGATGCGCGGGTGGGGGCTGTGGATGTGCGGCTCAAGCGGGGTGGGTATCACAACGAGCTGACACGCCACCGGTATGAGGTCGTGCTGCACAAGGCGCCGTCAAAGGTCCGGGAGGTTTCCGGGATTCCCGGCCGTGTGTGGTCGCCGGAGTTCGACTTGGCGGATGTGGATAGCCCGGTGCGGATCTCGGGGATTCCGAATGCGCGACTCATCGGGGAGGTGGCTGCCGAGCGGCGTCTCGACGGTCTGGATGCCGGCGATCCGGGTTCCGGGGTGGATCCGGAGGAGCTGGTGCTTCGGGGTGCTGAGCTGGGGTTGCGGGTGGTGGTGACGTGGTCGTCCCGCTCGGTGGCCCTCTTCGACGCGGTCGTACTGCCGGACGACGGGGACGAGCGCCCCCTCTCCGGTGTTTATCTCCCGGCCGGTGCGGGAGGCCCCTGGGTGAACAGTCCGGTGGCCGCGCGTGGCATTGGCACCGTGGTGAAGGCTGCGCGTGAGCGGCTGGCTGAGGGGTTGCCGGAGTACATGGTGCCCTCGGCGGTGATGGTGCTGGACCGGCTGCCGCTCACGCCGAACGGGAAGCTGGACCGCAAGGCGCTGCCCGCACCCGAGTACGCGGCGAGCGCGGGTGGACGCAAGGCACGGACTCCGCAGGAGGAGACGCTGTGCGGGCTGTTCGCCGAGGTCCTGGGTCTGGAACGGGTCGGGATCGACGACAGCTTCTTCGACCTCGGCGGCCACTCCCTCCTGGCCACGCGCCTGGTCAGCCGCATCCGCAGCGAACTGCAGGCGGAAGTCGCGATCGGCACGATCTTCGAGACCCCCACCGTCGCCGGGCTGGCGGAGCACTTGACGACGGTGTCCCGCACCGCCACGCGGAAGCGACCGGCGCTGCGCCGCATGACACGACCGACCGGAAAGCCCTGAGAGATTCCCGGCGGCAGACGGAGCCGGCCCGGGAGAGAGCAAGCCGCGTAGTCGGCTGAGCCATGAGATGGAGAAGAGGAACAGTCATGACCAACCCTTTCGAGGACCCCGACGGCACCTACGTCGTACTCGTCAATGACGAGGGACAGCACTCGCTGTGGCCCGAGTTCATCGAGGTACCAGGCGGCTGGACCGTCGCCAAGCCCGCTGACACGAGGGACGCCTGTCTGGCGTACGTCGAGGAGAACTGGACGGACATGCGCCCGGCCAGCCTGATCGCGGCCATGGCCGCCGCGGAGTCCTGAAGCGGCGGCTGCAAGGCCGCACCCCCCGGTGGCGCTCTCAGCGGGAGAGCGCCACCGGTCTCCAACCTCTCTGGTAAGGGCACGGATTCGATGGGTACAGCGACAGTGGCCGACGGCACACCACCCGGACCCGGCATCGCTTCGGCCGTTCCGCGGTGGCGGAGCGAGCCGCGTCATGCCGACACGCCGAGGACCGATTACGAGTGCCCGGTCCCGGCCGATACCGTCCGGGGTCTCGGAGCGCTCGCCGACCGGCTGCGGGTGCGGACCGAGTCCGTGCTCCTCGCCGCGCACGCGAAGGTCCTCGCGGGGCTCTGCGGCGAGCGGGATGTCCTGACCGGGCTCGTCGCCCCCGGCGGCGCCGTTCCCGAGCCGTGCGGTCTGCTGGTGGCGGACGGCGACTGGCAGCAGTTGGTGCTCGCCGCCGAGCGTGCCATGCCGTCGTCGGCGGGGCCGGAGCAGCATCCCGCTGCCTCCGGGTTCGAGGTGGTCCTCGACCTCTCGGCCTTCTCCGCCGGCTCTCACTCCGCCTCCCCCTCCGTGTCCGCGGTGCCCGCCGCCCGTGCGGGCGCCGACTCGACGGCCGATGCCGGATTGCCGGGCGACTGCGTTCTGCGTGTCGCCGTCCTCCCGGAGCGGGACGGACTGCGTCTGCGGCTGCTGGGCCGCGGCGACGTCCTCGACGGCCCCTACGCCGAGCGCGTGGGCGGGTATCTGCTCACCGCCCTGGCGATGATGACCGCCGACGCCACGGCGGAGCACCACGTGCAGAGCCTGTTGTCCGCCGGGGAGCTCGCCCAGCAGATCGACGGGTTGGCCGGGCCGCTGCGTGCCGTGCCGGACCGGCGGATGCACGAGCTGTTCGAGGAGCGGGTGCGCGAGCACCCCGACCGTGTCGCCGCCGTGCACGACGGCACGGAGTGGAGCTACGACGCACTCAACCGCCGGGCGAATCGGATCGCCCACGCACTGCTCGACCGCGGGCTGCGTCCCGAGGACGTGGTGGCGGTGGTCACCGAGCGGAACCTGTCCTGGATGGCCGCGGTCCTCGGTGTCTTCAAGGCGGGGGGCGTGTATCTGCCGGTGGAGCCGAACTTCCCGGCCGACCGGATCGCGGCCATGCTCGGCCGCAGCGCATGCCGCTTCGTGCTCACCGAGCCGGGCAGCACCGCGACCCTGGATCAGGTGCCGGCGGATCCCGGTACGCGCGGGGCTTCCGGTGAGCCGGCGCCGGATGTCGAAGTGCCGAAGCGCCTGTATCTCGCCGACGTTCTGGTGGAGGAGGGAGAGGGCGCGGACACCGATCCGGGTGTTCCCGTCGCTGCCGGGCAACTCGCGTACATCTACTTCACCTCCGGTTCGACGGGCGAGCCGAAGGGCGCGATGTGCGAGCACGCCGGCATGCTCAACCATCTCCTCGCCAAGATCGAGGATTTGGAGATCGGTGCCGGACAGGTGGTCGCCCAGACCGCGCCGCAGTGCTTCGACATCTCCCTGTGGCAGCTCGTGAGCGGGCTGCTGGTGGGGGCCCGCACGCTGGTCGTCGGGCAGCGCGAGGTCCTCGACATCGAGCGGTACGTCGAAGCGCTGGTCGACGGCGGGGTGGAAGTGCTGCAGGTGGTCCCCTCCTACCTGGAGGTGATGCTCACCTGGGTGGAGGAGAGGCGACGCGGACTCGGCCGCCTGCGGGTCGTCTCCGCGACCGGGGAGGCGCTGAAGAAGGAGCTGGTCGAGCGCTGGTTCGCGGTCTTCCCCGACATCGGACTGGTGAACGCCTACGGACTGACCGAGACGTCGGACGACACCAACCACGCGGTCATGGACCGGGTGCCCGCCCACGACCGGGTGCCCCTCGGCCCCGCGGTGCGCAACGTGCGGGTCTACGTCGTCGACGAGCAGCTCGTCCCGGTCCCGCTCGGGGCGCCGGGTGAGATCGTCTTCTCCGGGGTGTGTGTGGGCCGCGGCTACATCAACGACCCGGTGCGGACGGCCGCCGCCTTCGGCACCGATCCCCACCGGCCAGGGGAGCGCCTCTACCGCTCGGGGGACATCGGCCGCTGGCTCCCGGACGGTGCGCTGGAGTTCCTGGGCAGGCGGGACTCCCAGACCAAGATCCGCGGCTTCCGCATCGAGATCGGCGAGATCGAGAACCATCTGCTGCGTGTGCCCGGCGTGCGGGACTCCGCGGTCGTCGTCGTGGAGGGAACCGACGGGGAGAGGCATCTGGCCGCCTTCTACGCCGCGGACCTTCCGCTGTCCGTGGACGAGGTGCGCAAGGTCCTCGGCGGTGCCCTGCCCGCGTACATGGTGCCGCGGATCTACCACCACCGGGAGGTTCTGCCGCTCACCGGCAACGGCAAGATCGACAAGAAGGTGCTGGCCCGGGAGGCGGTCGAGGCCGCGTCCCGCACTGCGGAGCCCGCCGCGCCCGGCGGCGACACCGCGCCCCGGACGGCGACGGAGCGACGGCTGGCCGAGCAGTGGTCGCGGGTGCTGAACATCCCGGTCGCGGAGATCAGCCGGGGGCAGCACTTCTTCGAATCCGGCGGCACCTCGCTGTCGGCGGTCCGCCTCGGAGTCGAGAGCGGCGGCACCGCCTCCCTCGAGGACATCGTCAACAACCCCGTCCTGGCCGAGCTGGCCAGGGTCATGGACGAGCACCCGCAGCAGGGGAAGGGACAGAGCGCATGACGCAGCCGTCCGCATCGACGCCGACTGCCCAGGAGCAGCCCGCCGACGATCTCGGCCTGGAGCTGACTCCCGGCAAGCCCCCGATCCTGCGGGTCGCCTCGCCGGTGGGCGCGGACGCGCTCCAGGACTGGATCGGCGAGCGCGCACAGTCGCTGGAGGCGGCCGTGCTCCGCCACGGGGCCGTGCTGATCCGCGGCCTGGAGGCGGGTGACGCGGCAGCTCTCGGCCGCATCGGCGAGCGGCTTCCGGGACGGCACCTGACCCAGACGGAGGCGTTCGCGCGCCGCCGTCCGCTGGGCGGGCCGGTCTTCTCGTCCCTGGAGTGGCCGCCGGACCAGCCGATGTGCATGCACCACGAGTTGAGCTACGCGCTGGAGTTCCCCCGGCTGCTGCTCATGGGATGCTTCACGCCTCCGGCCACCGGCGGCGTCACCGGACTCGCTGATGCCGAGGCGGTGCTCGCGGCGCTGCCCCCGGAGGTCGTGGAGCGTTTCACGGAGGTCGGCTGGTCGCTGACGCGTTCCTACAACGACCTCGTGGGGGTTCCCTGGACGGAGGCGTTGGGCGCGCCCGACCGGGCGGCAGCGGAGAAGTACTGCCGGGCCAACGGCATCGACTACGACTGGCAGCCGGACGGCGGGCTGCGGACCAGGCAGCGCCGCTCTGCGGTGATCCGGCATCCCCGGACCGGGCGCCCGGTCTGGTTCAACCAGATCGCGTTCCTCAACGAGTGGACGATGGATCCCGCGGTGCGGGAGTACCTGGTGGCGCAGTTCGGCGCGGACGGGCTGCCGTTCAACAGCCGGTACGGCGACGGGTCGGCCGTCGGGGCGGAGGTCGTGGCGGCCATCAACGACGCGTACGAGGCGGCGACGGTACGCGAGCCGTGGCAGGCCGGAGACGTCCTCCTGGTCGACAACGTCCGCATGGCGCACAGCCGGGAGCCCTACACCGGGTCGCGCGAGGTCGGCATGGTCCTGGGCGCTCCGGTGCGCCTCGCCGACTGCGCTCCCACCCATCTGCCCGACGCGGCTTCCTGACCCGTCGGCCGCACCCCGCACACCTCCTCTCCGAGAACGGAGCCGCGCTTCGTCATGAACGCACAGATCCCTCCTTTCGCCGTCATTCCCGGCTCGCAGGTCCACCAGGTACTCACCGGGCAGGAGCGGCCGCTCATCGAGCTGATCGAGGACACCTACCGGGTGCACGGTGCGGGAGACACGGTCAACCCGCCCTCGTACTTCCTGCGCTTCCCCGACCGGCCCGCATCGCGCATCATCGCGCTGCCCGCGTCCGTCGGCGGGCGGACCCGGGTCGACGGGATGAAGTGGATATCCAGCTTCCCGCGGAACATCGAGGCCGGGATCCCCCGCGCCTCGGCCGTCGCGATCCTCAACGACCAGGAGACCGGCTATCCGATCGCCTGCATGGAGAGTTCCATCATCAGCGCCGCGCGCACCGCGGCCTCGGCCGCCCTGGCCGCGGACTGGCTGACCAGGGAGCGGGGGCGGCCGCGGCGCGTCGGCTTCTTCGGCACCGGCTTCATCGCCCGCTACATCCACACGTATCTGCACGCCGCCGGCTGGTCGTTCGACGAGGTGGGCGTGCACGACCTCAGCCCCGAGCACGCGGACGGCTTCCGCTCCTACCTGGAGCGGTCCGGCGGCGGCGGTCGGGTCACCGTGCACGGGACGGCCGAGGAGCTGATCGGCTCCAGCGATCTGGTGGTGTTCGCGACGGTGGCGGGCGTCCCGCACGTCAGCGACGTCTCGTGGTTCTCGCACAACCCGGTGGTGCTGCATGTCTCGCTGCGCGACCTGGCGCCGGAGATCGTGCTGAAGTCGGCCAACGTCGTCGACGACGTCGAGCACTGCCTGAAGGCCGACACCTCACCGCACCTGGCCGAACAGCAGGTGGGGCACCGGGACTTCCTGGACGGGACGCTCTTCGACGTGATGACGGACCGGGTGCGGGTGCCCGCCGACCGTCCCGTGATCTTCTCGCCGTTCGGGCTGGGCGTGCTCGACCTCGCGGTGAGCAAGCACGTCTACGACACCGTGCGCGAGCGGGGTGAACTGGGCGTCGTCGACGGCTTCTTCCACGAGACCAGCCGCTACGGGGACGCCGGGGCCGACGATGAACACGCTTAGGGCGGGGTGGCCACGTTGACGGTGATCAGCGCACCGCAGGACTTCAACACCGAGGACCTCTACATAGATCTGCGGCCGCTCCTGGGAAGCGCGCTCCATCTCAAGTGCGAGGGATTCAACTTCGCCGGTTCCATCAAGCTCAAGGCGGCCGCGGCCATGGTGGCCCAGGCCGAGGAGTCCGGGCTGCTGACGGAGGACTCCGTGCTGGTCGAGTCCTCCTCGGGCAATCTGGGCGTGGCGCTCAGCATGATCGCCGCGAACGCGGGCTACCGGTTCCTCTGCGTGACCGACGCCCGGTGCAACCAGAGCACGCGCCGCCTGATGGAGGCCATGGGAACCGAGGTGTACTCCGTGAACCGGCCGGATGCGGAAGGCGGCTTCCTGGGCGCGCGGCTGGAGTACGTCCGGGACCTGTGTGCCTCCGACCCGCGCTATGTGTGGCTGAACCAGTACACGAACGCGCACAACTGGATCGCCCACCACCGGACCACGGCTCCCGCGATCGCCGAGCAGTTCCCGGATCTCGACGTGCTCTTCGTCGGCGCCGGCACCACCGGCACCCTGATGGGATGCGCCCGCTACTTCCGCGAGTCGGGACGCCCGGTGACCGTCGTGGCGGTCGACACCGTGGGGTCGGTGACCTTCGGCGGTGCGCCCCGGACGCGGATGATCCCGGGGCTCGGCGCGGGTGTCCGCCCGCAGCTCCTGGACGCCTCCTACGTCGACGACGTGGTGATGGTGCCGGAACCGGAGACGGTGCGCGCCTGCCGCAGGCTGGCCTCGGCGGGGTTCCTGTTCGGCGGCTCGACCGGGACGGTCGTCGCCGGTGCGCAGCGGTGGCTCGCGACCCACCGGCCGGGAGCCGAGGTGACGGCCGTGGCGATCTCACCGGACCTGGGCGAGCGCTATCTGGACACGGTCTACCGCAACTCCTGGGTGCAGGACGTCTACGGGGTCGCCGCGTTCGCCGAGGAGGACTCCGCGCTGGACGGTCCGCCGCTGGCCGAGTTCCCGGCCCGATGAGCGGTACCGGCCGATCCGTCCGGGCCCGGCGGCGGACGCTGCGCACCGCCGCGCCCGGCGGAAGCACTCCGGGGCCGGCCGGTGCGGCCCGCACCGCACCGGCCGACCCGGGAGCACCGGCGGAACCCGGTGCGGCGGCCGGCAGGCGGCGCGCGGCGCAAGCCCCGCGCCGGTCCGGCTGCGGCCGGGGCTCAGCCGTGCTCGTCGGCCCGGGCGGCCAGCAGCCTGCGGTCGACCTTGCCGTTGGGATTGCGGGGCAGGGACGCCAGGTGGTGGACGCTGTCGACGATCGAGTGCCGCGGGAGCTGCTGCGCGCAGTGGCGCTTCAGCTCGATGAGGGACGGCGCGGGCTCCGCCGCCGGTACCACGTGCGCGACGATGCGGGCGTCGATGCCGCTGCCCGCCACCTGGACCGCGGCATCCGCCACCCCCTCGTGGCTCTGCAGCACGGCCTCGATCTCGCTCAGTTCGATGCGGTTGCCGCGCACCTTCACCATGCTGTCCCGGCGGCCGACGAACTGCAGGCTGCCGTCCTCCAGCACCTGGGCGAGATCGCCGGTCGCATAGGTCCGGTCGGTCACCGCCGGGCGGCCCCAGTAGCCGAGCATCACACTCGGACCGGTGACGACGATCTCGCCTTCCTCGCCGGTCCCGGCCCGGCTGCCGTCCGGCCGCAGAACGGTCACGGAATTTCCGCACGCGCCGGTGCCGATGGGTACCGGGAGAATGCGGTCCGGGTCGATCTCCTCGACCTCGTGGCCGGTGCTGATGATGGTCTCGGCCGGCCCGTAGAGATTCATGAACCGGCAGTACGGGAGGTGGGCGCGCAGCTCCCGCAGCGGACCGATGGGGAAGACCTCTCCGGCGAACAGCAGAAAACGGAGCGAAGGCACGGGGGTGTCCAGTAGGCCACCGTGCCGCATCATCAGCATGAGAGCCGCGGGAACCGAATACCAGACGGTTATCCGGTGGTCCAGCAGAAATTGCACCAGACCCTTCGACGAATATGCGGTCTCCTGCGGAACCAGATGCACGGAAGCGCCGACCGAGAACGGCACGTAGATATCGTTGACGGACAGGTCGAAATGGAATGGAGCGTGATTGGAGTACCGGTCCGCTGACTGTGCTTTCTGGGTCTCGGCCGCCCAGGAGACAAAGGCCCATGCGCTGTTGTGGCTGTGGCACACACCCTTGGGTTCGCCGGTCGACCCGGAGGTGTAGAGGATGAAGGCGAGGTCGTCGCCGGTGCCGGCGGGCGAGGGGAGGGTCCGGTCCGGCGCGGGCGGCGGACCGGCGGGGAGACGGTCCCAGGGGGAGCCGTCCGGCCAGCGGTGCAGGGTCGCCGGAGCGGTGCCGAACTCCGCCAGTGACGCTTCCCGCTCCGGCGGTGCCACCAGGGCCCGGGGTGCGAAGTCGGCCAGCAGTTTCGCCGTGCGGCGCGGCGGCGCCTGCGGATCGAGCGGAACATAGGCGGCGCCCAGCCGCAGCACTGCCTGCATCGCGGCGACGGCGGCCGCCGATTTGTCGAGCCATATTCCGACCCGGTCCCCGCGGCCCACGCCGAGGCCGGCGAGTTCCAGGGCGAGCGCATCGGCCCAGGCGTCCAGATATCCGTATGTCGCCGCGCCGTCCGGACCGACCACGGCAGTGGCGTCCGGGGTATTTCGGGCTGCGTCCCGCACGAGGTGGTGGAGCATCACGGTACGTCTCCGTATCTCTTGGCCCGCACCGCCGGGAGGATTTGGTCAAACCCTGCGAACCTTGACAGGTTTTCCGGCGGCTCAGTAGCATCCGCCAGCATAGTAGCGTGACGGCGAGTCGGGCGGTGGTTCCGGCGAAGAACTGATGCGAACTCGGGGGTCCGCGTGCGGGACAATGAGGTTTTCCAGGCTGTCAAGGGATATGTGGAGGACAGCGTCCTCAAAGGACAAGGGGAAGTGGAGGGGGATACTCCGCTGTTGGAATGGGGGATTCTCGATTCCCTCTCCGTGGCCCGGCTCGGAAATTTCGTCGAGAAGCGCTTCGAGGTGGTCCTGCCCACCGGCAGCGCCGTGGGGGAGAGGTTCCACAGCCTCGACTCGATCTGCGAGTTCGTCACCGAACTGCGTGCCGGGCGTACCCAGCCCGAGCCGGCCGCTCCGCACGATGCGGCGTAGGGACATCCCGCTCGGCGGGCGGGGAGAGGATGACTGATGGCTGCACAACTGGCGCTGTCCTCGGCCCAGACCGGAGTCTGGATGGCGCAGCAGCTCGACCCGGAGGACAGGTCCTTCAACATCGGGGAGTACTGCGACATCGCCGGCCCGGTGGACCCGGACCTCCTCCAGCAGGCGCTCCGCGAGGTCGTGGCGGCGACCCCGGCCCTGCGCGCGCGGTTCGACATCGGTGACGAGGGGCTGTGCCAGTATCTCGACGACACCGTCGAGGCACCGCTGCACCGCATCGACGTCAGCGGCGAACCCGATCCCCGGCAGGCCGCCGAGCGGTGGATGCGGCAGGACCTGGCCAAGGAGTACGACCTCGCCGAGGGACCTCTCGTCACCTGGGCGCTGTTCACGCTGGGGGCCGAGCGCACCCTGTGGTATCGCGCCGCGCACCACATCGTCCTCGACGGCTTCGGGCTGGCCCTGATCGCCTCCCACGTGGCCGACGTCTACTCGGCGCTGGTGACCGGCCGGCCCCGCAGGCCGCGCCCGCCGGGCACCCTGCAGCAGGTCATCGCCTTGGACCTCGCCTACCAGGAGTCCGAGGAGTACGCGCGCGACCGGCAGTTCTGGCTGGACCGGCTCGCCGGGCAGACCGAGGCGGCCGCCTTCACCGACTGGCGGCCGACCGCCTCCCGCGCCTCGCTGCGCGAGAGCGGTCACCTCACCCCCGCGGACTTCGACGTCCTGCGCGCTGCGGCCCGCGCACTCGACGTGACCTGGCCCGAGGTGGTCGTCGCCGCGATTGCCGTGCGGTTGCAGCAGGCCACCGGCGTCCGGGAACCGGTCGTCGGCCTGCCGGTGACCGCCCGTACGGAACCGATGCTGCGCAGAGTGCCCGGCATGGTGACCAACGTGGTGCCGCTGCGGCTCTCGTTCGGCCCGCACACGCCCTTCGCGGACGTGGTGGCCCAGACCTCGCTGCGCCTGGAGGAAGCACTCCGGCACCAGCGTTACCCGCAGGAGCACCTGGTGCGCGAGCTGCCCGGACTCCCCGAAGGCAGAAAGCAGTTCGGTCCCGACGTCAACATCATGTCCTTCAACTACCACGGCGACTACGCGGGCCGGCCCGCCACCGTGCACACCCTGTGCTCCGGTCCGGTCGAGGACCTGACGGTCAACGTCTACGACCGGATGGACGGCCGCGGCCTGCAGATCGCCCTGGACGGCAACGCCGAGCTCTACGACCGCGCTCAACTGTCCCGGCACCTGGCGGACATCGTCGCCCTGCTCCGCTCGGTCACCGGCCCGCTGGAACACGCACCCGCAGGCCCCTGAGCCGGTCCGGCTCCGCCGGCAGCCGCCCCGGTCCGGTCCGGTGGGCGGCCGCAGGGCGGAGACCGGGCGATGTCCGGCCCGGGGGTTCACCGCAGCCGGGTCCGCTGCTTCGCTGGCGGCGGACCGCAGACGGCGGAGGGAGCCGGCATGGAGATCGAGGGTGCGACCGCGCCCGTGGTCGCGGTCGTCGGGGTCGTCGGGACGCTGCTCTCCGCGCTGCTGACCCAGCGCGCGGCCGACCGCAGCCGCCGCCGCGAGCAGGACCGTGCCGAGGAGCTGTGGCAGCGCCGCAGCCAGGCACAGGAACTGCGGTCCTGCTACGTGGCACTGAACACCTCCGCGCGGCAGTACCTGGCCGCACTCGCCGACCAGTTGCACGCGCTGGGCCGCACCGAGGATCTGGCCTCCGCACGGCAGCGGCTGACCGAGGCCCGGGACCTGTACCGGGACGTGTACGCCGAGGCCCAGCTGCGGGTGCCGGAGCGGGTGCTCGACGTCGCGGGCGACCTGAGCCGCGAGTTGGGAGCGGTCTACGGCGCCGTCCGGCGCCTCGACGAGGGCGCGCCGCGGGAAGGGGACTCCCCGTCCGCGGCCCAGCGGCGCATCGACGCGCTGTGGGGCCGGCTGCGGCAGGTGCGCCGCGAGATGCGCGCCGAACTGGGCGTCTCACCGTCGGGTCCGGACCGTTGAGCGGGAATGCGCGGGATCGTGTCCCAACGGGTCCCGCGTATCGGCATAGTGGCGGTGGCTCGGACGAGAGGCCACAAGGCTGTCGAGGTCCCGGAGAGGCGGGCTGCCCGTGAACGGCGAGGAGACAGGCGGGGTCGCGGGACTGCGCGCCTGGGCGGGCGACGCCGCAGAGCGGGCCAAGCGGCTGCTTCCTGCCGTGCGGGGCGGCGCCGTGCCGTCGGGCGCGTACGACGCGTCCGTCGCCGAACTCGAGCAATTGGCACCGCTGCTGGACCACGATCCCGGTCTGCGCAGCGCGGTGCGTGTCTGGCTCGGCGGCGCGCTCGCCGCGCGGAGCCTCGCCGGGCGCGGCGGGCCGGGGGACCGGGAGCGTGCCGAGGCGCTGCTGCGGGCCGTACGGGACCGCGGTACGGAGCAGGGCGCGGTGGCCGGCGAGGAGGACCGCCGCTGGGCGGCGTTCTTCCTGCTGCCGCTCGTGTCGCCGCTGCAGATGCAGCCGGGCGCCTCGGGCGGCGCGCCCGACCTCTCCGCCTACGCCGCGTGGGCGGCCCGGACCGGCCCCGCCGGAATGGCGCGGGCCGCGGCGGAGCTCCAGACGCTGACCGAAGAGGTGCTCGAACTGCCGCTGCCGGAGGACTTTCTGGCACAGCTACGGCAGATGCACCGCGCCACCACCGCCCCGTCGGGGCCGTCGCTCTCCGACCTGATCGCGACCATGACGCCCGCGGGCTCGCCGTTCGCGGAGCAGATGCGGCAGACGATGGAGAACGCTTTCGACGCGCCCGGGGGCTCCGCCGGCAGCAGCACCGCTTCCGCGGCCCCGCCCGGACCTCCCGACCGCGAGCCGGCCGGCCGCGGGCCAGGCCAGGACCGCGGACCGGACCCGGCTCCCGGGCCCGATTCGGCCTCCGAGCCGGACGCGGCCTCCGGCTCGGAGGCGGCCCCTGAGCCGGACGCGGTCCCCGAGCAGGGCCGGAGTCCCGAAGCGGAACCGGCGTCGCGTCCTGCCCCGGGCGCGCCCTCCGGGCACTCCGGCGCTTCACGAGGCACCGGCTCGCCCCCGTCGGCGGAGCGGACCGACGCGGCCGGGGCGGCCACGGAACCCGGCCCGCCCCCACCCGCGGGACCGTCCCCGGACAGCGTCCCGCCTCCGAGTGGTCCGCCCCCGTCTCCGGGACTCGGGCTCACCCCGGACGACATCCGCCGTCTCACCGCTGCCATGGACGCCGTCCATGCCACCACCTGGGGTCTGGAGGACGTGCTCAAGGGCGGCGACCACGAGGCACTCGATGCCCTGCTCCGGCGCCTGCGCGCAGTGCAGGACCAGCCGCCTCCCGGCCCGGACCCGACCGACGCGCTGGAGAGCCTGCGGGCGCTGCTGCTCAACATCTCTCCCGGCGCCGGCGGCACCCACGAGGACACCTCGGCGGGGCGCGCCCATCTGGCGACCGTCGTCGACCACCTCGGCTCGCTCGCAGGCGTGCTGCCCGCCGGAGCCGGGGACCCGGCTGTCTGGGGGCGTGCGTTCGCGCTGTACACCCGGGTCATTGCGGCGGGGGAGACGGAGGACGTTCACATGCTCCGGGAACTGGTGGCCGAGGCCGAAGCGCTGGAGGAATCCGTCCCGGAGGACGAGCCGTTCCGGTGCGCCGTCCTGTGGGCCCTGGGCGCGGCCGTCGCCAGACTCGGCATCGTCACCGGGGACAGGACGACGGTGCTGCGTGCGCTGCCGCACATCGAGGCGGGGCACGCGGGGATGAGCGCCCTCCCGTTCGCCGACGAGCTGCCGCTGCCGCCCCTCCCGGACCTCGACCTGCTCCGCGCGGGCCTCGGCGGCGACCCCGCGCCGGTGCACGAGCACGTTCCCGTGCCCCCCGACGCCGCACCGGAGGAACTGCACACCGCCGCGCTCGACCTGGCCCTGCGCTTCTCCCTCACCCGCGACCCCGCCCTCCTCGACGCGCTGATCGGCCAACTGGAGCGGGTCCGCGACCGGGTCCGGGAGGGGAGGGCCCCGCGGATCGCCGCCGACGCGCTGTGGAAGCTGGCCCAGGCGTACCGCGAACGCGGAGTCCTCAAGGACGATGTGACCGACATCGCGGCGCTGGAGGCGGCCAAGGAGGCGCTGACCGCGCTCGCCGCCGACGTCCTCCTCCAGGCCGGTGCCGAGCACGGGCTGCTGGCGGCCCGCTCCGGTGCGAACAGAGGTGTGCAGGCCGCGCTGTGGGCGGCCTCCCAGGGGCGGCTGCACGACGCGGTCGCCGTGCTGGAACTGGGCCGCGCGCTGGTGCTGCACGCGGCGTCCACGTCCTCCGCGGTCCCCGAACTGCTCGAAGCAGCGGGACACCACGAGCTCGCCGAGCAGTGGCGGGCGGCCCGGAGGGCTGCCGGGGACGGCGAGGTGAGCGACGCGGGCACCGGGACCGGCGGGGACGGTGTACCGGGCCGAATGCCGAGCAGCCTGCGCCGCCGGGCCTTGGAAGCACTGGGCTACCGGGACGAGGACGGGCTGCTCGGCACCCCGTCGCTGGGCGCCCTCTCGGACGGCCTCGCGGACAGCGGCGCCGACGCGCTGCTCTACCTCGTCCCCGGCGAGGGCGAGAACCCCGGCGTGGTGCTCGTCGTGGCGCCCCGGCTCGGTGCCGCGGTCGGGGTGGCGCCGCTGCTGTCAGGTGCCGGCTCCGGCCCGCTGGAGAGCTACCTCGACGCCACCGCGGCCCGCGACGCCGCCGCGGAGAGTGGCCGCCCCGCCGACCCGTCGGCCGAGCGGACCTGGGACGAGGCCCTCGCGGCACTCTGCGACTGGGCCCACCAGGTGCTCGACCCGGTACTCGGCGGGGTGCGCGAAGGGCTGGCGGAGGAACGACCGGCGGAGGAACGACCGGCGGAGGAACGGGAGGCCGAGGAACAGCCGACGGCGGAGGGGGCGCGGGCGGACGGATTGCTCCGGATCGTCCTGGTGCCCTGCGGGCGGCTCGGCATCGTCCCCTGGCACGCCGCGAGCCGCGAGGGTGCGGCCGGCCGGGAGCACCTGTGCCGGACGACGGTGGTCAGCTATGCGGCGTCCGGCGGCGAGTTCCTGCGCTCGGTGCGCCGTGCGCCGCGGGATCCGGCGGCGGCGCCGGTGCTGCTGGCCGACCCGGGCATGGACCTGGCGCACGCGGAAGTCGAGGTCATGGCGTTGCGGGACGCCTTCTACCGGGAAGCGCGGATGTGCGGGGGGATCTTCGAGCTGCCGGAGGAGGAACTGCTCCCCGGCACGCCCGAGGACGTGCTCGCGTTCCTCGCCGACGGGGCGTCGCTGCTCCACGTGGCCTCCCACGGGTCGGCCGGCCCCCGCCCCACGGTCTCGGCCCTGCACCTCGCCGCCCCCGGGGACACCGGGGCCCCGGCAGCGGACGGGGCCGCGCCGGGGAACGGGCCGGACGCCGGCCTGCTGACCGTGACCCGGCTGCTGGACCGGCCTTCCGCGCGAGGCGGCGCCGACCGCGGGCACGCCACCCGGGCGGGCGCCGGTGACGGGGCACCGCTGGTCGTGCTGAGCGCCTGCCAGACCGATCTGAGCACCCGCGACCACGACGAGGCGCTGACCCTCACCACGGCGTTCGTCTCGCGCGGGGCGCGGGACGTCGTGGGCTCACGGTGGCGGACCGACGACGCGGTGTCGGCGCTGCTGATGGCTGTCTTCCACCACTACGTGACCGTCGACGGGCTCGGCCCCGCCGACGCGCTCAGGGCCGCGCAGCTGTGGATGCTCGACCCGGACCGGAAGAACCCGGGCTCGCTCCGCGGCCCGCTGCTGCGGCAGACGGAGCGACCCGATCTGGACCGGGCCCGCTTCTGGGCCGCCTTCATCCACCAGGGGCACCCGGGCCCGGGGCGCACGAAGCCGGACGCAGGAAGAGGAGCAGGAAGAGGAGGGGGAGGGGATGAGCGACGACGGTGCGGGTGACCGGCCAGGCACTCCGGCGCAGCGTCTGCTGATGCTGGTCGGTGAGCACCGGGAGGATGTCCGCGCGGCGCTCGGCGAGGAGCAGTACGCGCTGCTGCTCGCCCGGTTGGCAGCCCTCGCGGGCACCGCAGCGGACGATGACCGGGCGGTGCGCAGGGCCTTCCAGGGCGTGCGCGTGCTTCTGACGCGGCTGCCGCTGCCCTACGACCATCCGGTGCACCTCGCGCTGGACTCCGACCGGCTGGCGGGGGTGCCGCCGGGACCGGCGGCCGTGCTGGACGCACGGGAGCTGGCAGCCGTGCTGACGGGTTCCGCGCCGGCCGGTCCCGCCACCGGCCCCGGCATCGACCCCGGTACGGGCGGTGCCGACCCCGATCCGGGCCCCGGAAGCCTCCTCGGCGCCCACGAGCGGCTGCTGCGCGCACCGGCCCTCCCGGCGGACGAGGCGCGGGCCCGCTGCGGGGGAGCGGCGCCGCCCTCCGAACTGATCCGGCTCTCCGACCCGCTGGGGCGTGAGCACTACCCGGCGTTCCAGTTCGCCGCGGGCGACGGCGCTCCGTACGAGGTCGTCCTGGAGGTCAACCGGCTGCTGCTCGCGGACATCGACCCCTGGGGTGCGGCGGCCTGGTGGCTGGAGGGCAACACCTGGCTCGGCGGTGCGCCCGCCTCGCTGCTGGGACGCCTGCCCGACCGGGAACTGGTCGGTGCGGCCGCCGCGTTGGTGGAGGAGGACTGATGGGCGGCCTCTTCCCCATGACGCCGCTGCAACTGCGCCCCCGTCACCGGGTGCTCCCGGCGGGCACCCTGCTGTGGCGGGTGCACAGTGCGCGCCGTGCCCCGGACGTCTTCAACCCGACGCTCGCCGACCCCTTCGAGTACCGGAAGGGCAACCGCTTCGACGGCACGTCGCTGGACCCGTACCACTGCCTGTACCTGGCCGACACCCCGACCACGGCGCTCGCCGAGAGCGTGCTGCGCTCGCGTCCCTTCGAGCCGCCCGCGGGCCTGCGGCTCATTCCCTACGCCGCGGTCCGGGGCCGCGCGTTGAGCGCCGTGCGGACCAGGTGCGAGCTGAACCTGGTCTCGCTGGTCGAGTCCGAGGACCTGGCCGCGGTCTGCCAGGACGCCACGCTTCTGGAGGACGAGCGCAACTACGTCCCGGCCAGGCGCTGGGCGAGCGAGATCCGGGCCCAGGCGCCGGGCGCCATGGGCCTGGTCTGGCAGTCGCGGCACAACCGGCCGCAGCACGCGCTGGTGCTCTTCCACGACCGGTTCGCCCACTGGGACGGCAAACCGCTGGAGGTCGCGCCGGACGGGGGTGTCCCGGCCCTGGACTCCGCCGACGGCATCGCAGCGGCCAACCGGCTGCTCGAACCCCTCCGGGCGCGGATCTCCGAGCCGGCGGGGAGGTGAGGCAGGTTCCCGTCCCGGGACACCGAGCGGAGGCGGCGTCCCCGGACGCGGCGATCAGTCTTGTCCGCGGCTGACGCCCGGTGCATGGTGGTCGTATGGCATCGACCACGCCTGATGAGGCGTCACTCCTCGCCGAATTGCAGAAGGTTCGGCGTGCGGGACTGGTCCGGCTGCGGGGGCGCGTGCTGCCTGGGCTGGAGTCGACCGCGGCGGTGGCGGCCCCCGGTGCCCGCACCCCCGGCGCCGCCGTAGAGGCGCTGCTGCGGCTCGCCGTGGCCCGGTTGGACGCCGGTACGCTGCGCACCGCCGCCGAGTACACCCTGGGGCTGGCGCAGGGCACCCGCGACTGGCCCGCGGCCTCCCGCCGCGCCAGGGCGGCCTCGGTGTACGGGGTGAGTGTCGAGCGGTTCCGCAAGGACCACGAGGTGATGGTCCTCGGGCAGGTCGCCGAGCACATCGTGCGCCTCGCGAGCCGGCCGGCCGCCGAGGCTGCCGGAGGCGCCGGGGCACGGACCGCGGACGGGGGCGGCTCGGGTACGCACCGCACGGTAGGGATCGCGGTCGGCGGCCGGACCGTGGCGTTGACCCTCCATGTGCACCCGGTGGATCTGCTGCGCGACGTGGACGTGGTCGTCTCCCCGGTCAACGTCCATCTCGCGCTGCCCGAGCGCTTCAAGTCCTCCGTCGCCGCGTCGCTGCGCCGGGCCGCCGCCGTGCACGGAGTGACCGGGGACCTGTTGGCGGACCCGCTCCACGACGAGCTGCTCGGCTGGGCGTCCCGGCACGGTGCCGCCGGGCGTGCGGTGCTGCCCGGCACGGTGGCCGCCACCGGCGCGGGGGCGCTGACCGGGCAGGGGGTGCGGCGGATCTACCACGCGGCGGTCGCCGTCCCGCGGGCCGGGACCAACGACTACGACGTGCTGCAGTCCGATGTCACCCGGGCCGCGTCCCGGGCGCTCGCGGTTCTGGCGGAGGAGCACGACCGCTTCGACCCGCCGCTCCGCTCGGTGTGCTTCCCGCTGCTCGGCTCGGGGCGCGGCGGGCTGTCGTACGGTGCCGGTCTCGCCGCGGTATGGGCCGCGGTGGAGGCGGACGCGGCGCGCGGCGCGGACTGGGACATCCATTTCGTGGTGCGTTCGCCGGAGGCGGCGGCGCTGGTGGAGCGGCTTCCGGCCGGGATCCGCCCGGCACACGACCGGCGGGCGACCAGATGACCCGGTGGAATGGGAGTGCGTCCCGCGCCGCGTGAGCCGGTGCGGAGGATGTGTGCGGAAGGGCGCGCCGGGGGGTGCCCTTCCGCACGAAGTTTCCCTGGAACACGTCGTTTTGACGGCGCATCACCTAGGCTTCGCGGATGGGCGGCGGGATGGCGGAATGGGCTCACGGGGCGCCGGGCCGGACCGTGACCTGGCCGGCTCCCGACACCTACGTACTGGTCGAGGGCGTGCTGCTGCGGATGCTTCCGGACGACCCCGGGACACCCGCGGGAACGGAGGTCGTCGTGGGGTACGACACGGAGCGGCGGCGGCTCGTCGCATACCGGGAGCCGCCCGCCGGGTCCGCCCCGGCGGTCCAGGAGGAGGACGGGGGTGGCCGAGGATGAGCACACCCGGCTTCGGGCCCGCGGAGAGCTACGACGAGCGGCAACCCGTCGTGCTGCTCCTGGACACCTCGGCCTCCATGGCGCGGCCCGCGGAGAGTCCGCGGATCGACGAGCTCAACGCGGCGCTCGTCCGCCTGTTCGACGGCGTGCGGGTGAAACTGCGCCTGCGCGCCCGGGTGGAGCTCTGCCTGATCACCTTCGACTCGCGGGTGCGCGTCCTCGACCCCGCGCGGGGCGACCTCGTTCCCGTCGGGGAGGCCCCGGCCGACCGGCTCTTCGTGCCGGTCGACGAGCTGAGCCCGCCGCACCTGGAGGCGTCCGGGCTCACCCGGCTCACCGAAGCCGTGGAGACCGCCCTGGTCCTGGCCGGCGACCGGTACCGGACGCTGCAGGAACAGCGGGTGCAGGTGCGGCGGCCGTTCCTGTGGGTCCTGACGGACGGAGCACCCAGCGACGCGCACGGCCGCCGCGCGGACCCCGCGACTGTCGCCGCCACGGCGCAGAAGGTGCGCGGCGGGGAGGAGCAGGGCGAATGCGTCCTCCTGGCGGTCGGAGTGCGCGGCGCCGACCTGGAACTGCTCCGGGAGCTCGCGCCCAACGGGGCGCTGAGACTCGAGGGCCTGGACCTCGAGCAGATCCTGGAGGCCATGTTCCGGAGCTCGGACGTCATCGGAGCCTGCGCGGCCGTCGACGACATCCACGAGCAGGTGTCGGCCGAGATGAAGCGGCAGGAGCGGATGCGGCTGCTCGAGGAGAAGCACCTGTGATCGTCGCGGGGGCCAGTGTGCAGGGCACCGGCCATCTGGCCGCCGGACGGGACTGCCAGGACGCGTTCCGAGCGGCCGACCTGGGCGACGCGGTGGTGCTCGCCGTGGCGGACGGCGCCGGCAGCAGGGAGCGCAGCGCGCTCGGTGCACACCTCGCCGTGGACACGGCCTGCCGGGTGCTGGCCGAAGAGATCCCCGGCCCGCACGAGCCCCCCGCGGCGTGGACGGGATGGGCCGCCGCGCGCGGCGCACGACTGGTGGCCGACCATCTGCGGGCCGTCGAAGGGATACTGCGCGCGGCCGGGCCCCCGGCACGATCCGGGCGGGCCGAGCCCCCGGAACCGTGCGGGCTGCCGCGGGCGATCCAGGAACCCTCCGCGCCGCCGGTGGACACCGGAGCGCTGGCCGCCACGGTGGCCGCGGCTGTCCTCCGTCCGCCCTGGGTCGTGTTCGTCGCGGTCGGCGACTGCTTCGGCACGGTACTCACCCGCAAAGCGGCCGACCCCGGGCCGCCTCCCGGGCCCGGCGGGCCGCCGCCGGAGACCGCGGAGCGGTGCCACCTCGTCCTCCCGCCGCCCGCACCCGGCGGACCCGGCCCGGTCTTCCTCTCCTCGCCCGGCGCCGCGCTGCGGGTGCGGACGTTCGCCCTGTGGGAGCCGGAACTGACCGGAGTGGTCCTGGCCACCGACGGCTGTACGGCGCTGACCCTCGACCACCCCTCGGCCCGTGCGCTCCCGCCGCAGGCCGGTCCGCTGCCCTCGGAGCGGTTCTTCTGCGGACTCGCGGCGACCCTCCGCGCCAACGGCGGCGACGCCGAACCCCTCAGAGCCCTGCTCGCCGGCCCGGAGGCAGCGCGTACCGGTGACGACCTGACAGTGCTGTGCGCCCTGACGGACGGGTGGTGACGGTGTCTCTCACGGTGGTGTCCTCCGCCGGGCACGCATGGCGCCTCACCGAGCGGATCGGCAGCGGCTCGGAAGGGGTGGTCTACGGCGTCGAGGACGACTGGCCTCTGGTGGCCAAGCTCGTCCCCGACCCGCCGGACCCGGTCGCCTACCGGCGCCGCCTCGCCCGGCTGGTCCGGCAGCGCCGCGAGCCGCGCACGGTCCGGCTGCTCGCTGCGACACCCCCGCGGGCCGCCTGGCCGATGGTGCTGGTGCGCACCCGGAACGCGGACGCCGACGGCTATCTGATGACCGACATGCGCCACGCCTACCGGCCGTTGGCGCAGCTGCTCTTCCCCACCCCCCGTAGGTACTTCCTGCCGGACGCGACCTGGGAGACCGCGCTCGCCGCCGCCTGCTCGCTCGCCCGGCTCCTCGCCGACCTGCACGCCGAGGGCTATGTGGTGGGCGATCTCAAGCCCGACAACCTCTGGGTGGACGACCGGGGCGGAGTCGGCGTGGCGGACGTGGACTCCTGGCAGTTCCGGGACGGTGCCGACGTGTTCCCCGGACGGATGAGCACCCCCGGCTACACGGCCCCGGAGCGGATCGGCGTACCCGCCGCCACCCCGCCGGACAGCACCTCGGACGACTTCGTTCTCGCCGTCCTCGTCCACCAGCTGCTGGCCGAGGGCCTGCATCCGTTCGCCGGTCACCCCGCGGACGGGGCCGGCTACCGCTCCTACGACGACAACGTCCTGCGGGGACGCTGCCGGCTGCTGGACCGGCTGTCGGTCGTGCTGCCGCCGTCCGCGCCGCCCATGGATCTGCTGCCGCGGCGGATCCGGGAGCTGCTCCGTGCGGCGTTCGGCGGAGTGCGCCCCACCGCGGCCGTCTGGGCCGAGGCGCTGGCGGCCGAAGCGGCCCCCGGACGACTGCGGACGTGCCGGGTCGACGCGGGGCACGTGCACACGATCGAGCGCCCGTGGTGCCCCTGGTGCGACCTGGCCGGCCGGGGCGCGGACCGTTCCGGAGACCGGGCGGGACGAGGCGACCCGCCCGCCGACGGTCCGGCCGGGACCGGACGGGAGCGGAACGGGGCGCACGCAAGGAGGGACGGCACATGACGGAGAGGACCCGGCTCTCGGTGGCCCGGACGCTGGACCGCTGCACCGTCCTCGGCCCGGGGACCCGTGCGGTGCTCTGGGTGCAGGGCTGCCCGCTGCGCTGCCGGGGGTGCGTCGCGGCCGAGACGCTGCCCTTCGAGGGCGGCACCGACCGGAGCGTGTCCGAACTCGCCGACTGGCTGTGCGGGTTGCCGGACGTGGAGGGCGTCACCCTCTCCGGCGGAGAGCCCTTCAGCCAGGCGGCCGGGCTGGCGGCACTGCTCGACGCGGTCCGCGCGCGGCGCCCCGGTTTCAGCGCGATGGCCTACTCGGGCCTCCGATACGAGGCCCTGTGCAGGGGCGGGGCCGACCGGCTCGCCCTGCTGCGGCGCCTCGATCTCCTCGTCGACGGACCCTACGTGGCGGCCCTGCACGGCAGCCTGCGCTGGCGGGGCTCCTCGAACCAGCGCCTCGTCGCGCTCACCGACCGTTACCCCGACCTGCGTTCCGAACCCGACACCAGCGCCGGGATCGAGGTGTCCGTGGAGCCCGGAGGGGCGCTCTCCTGGGCCGGGGTGCCGCCGACGCCCGGATTCCGCGCGGGACTCGAGGCGCACCTCGCGGAACGCGGCTTCGTGCTGCACACCCAGGCCCGGAGGGACACATGAGTGGATCACCGAAGTACAGCACCGTCTCGGTCGCTGCCGCCTACGCCCGGCGTGAGGCGCAGCGCCGTGCCCAGCGTGAGGCCGAACGCCGCAGCCGGCAGGAACAGCGCGCCCGGGAGCGCGCCGAACTCGCCGCCCGGCGGGCCCGCGAGCGGGCGGCGCGCCGGGATCGGGCGCGGGCCGACGTCGAGCGCAGGCAGCGGGAGGCGGCCGATCGGCGGGCCGCGGAGCAGGAGGCGCACGCCTCCCGGGTACGCGAGGAGCAGGCCGCTGCTGACTCCCGCCGCCTCGACGAGGTGAACGACCTGCTCGTCCGGGTGCGGACCGTCGAACCGGACGCCCCGGCCGCCGAACTCGCCGCGGTCGAGGGGCGGTTGGTCCAGTTGCGCGGGGAGGTCGGCAGTGGGGAGCCGCTCGGCGGGGCGGTCGAGGAACTGCGCGGCCGCCTCGTCCTGCTGAGCAGCCGAGGCGACGCCCCGCAACCGGACGCCGGCTACGACGCCGTACTGGCGCGGTTCGAACAGCAACTGGCCGCGGTCGGGCCGGACGGCGCGCTACACGACCCGGAAGGCCGGCGGCACTGCACCGAACTGCTCGACCGATTGCGGGCCGCGGCCGGATCGGGCGCGGCGATCCGCTTCGCCGCGCTGCTCGGCACGGTGGAGCACGCACTCACCCGCCATGCCGGCACCGCGCAGCGCCACGCCGACCAGGAGCGGTTGCGGGCGGCGGAGGAGCGGCGGCGGAGCGAGGAGCACGCCGCGGCGCGGGCGGCGGCCGATCAAGTCGCCGAAGAAGCCGCGGAGGCCGCGCAAGCCGCGGAGGCCGCGCAAGCCGCGGAGGCCGCGCAAGCCGCGGAGGCCGCGCAAGCCGAGGAAGCTGAGGACGCTGAGGAAGCAGGGGACGCCGAGGAAATGGCCGTACACGAGCGGCGTGCGGCGGCGCTCGTCGAGGCGGCCGACCGGCTGGGCGTCGTGCGCACCTCCGCCGAAGCCGTGGCGGCGGAGGCCCGCGAACTGGCGGATCCGGACCTTGCCGTCCGCGTCGAACGGGCGCTGCACACCGTCACCGGTGCCCTGGGCGCGCAGGCGGCCGAGGACGCCCTCGAAGCGGTCGGTGCCCTGGAGCGGCTGCTGCCCGAGGCCGAGGCCCGGCTGGACGAACTCCAGTTGACCTTCACCCGGCGCAGCGACCTCGCCGAGGCGCTCCAGGACGCCATGTGCGGGGAGGGGTTCACCTTCACCGAGGGCAGCGAGCAGGGCGCGGCCTTCGTGCTGCGTTTCGAGCGTCCCAGCGGGGCGCGGTACGAGACGACGGTCGCCACGGAAGCCGACGGCACCCCCGTGCTCGTGTACCACGTCGAGGGCGAACCCGACGTGACGCTGCACCCGGCGGCGGAGGGCGCGGTCTGCGACCGTACCGAGGATCTGCTGGAGCGGGTGCATGAGGCGATGGGCGAGCGGGACGGCTTCCTGCCGGGCGAACTCACCTGGCAGGGCAAACCCCCCAGAGGGCAGGCCGGGTCGCTGCCTGGTGCGGGGCGGGGGCGGCGCGGGTGAACATGGCGAAGGGGGCCGGACCGGGAGCCGGTGCCGACCCGCAGCAGTCGGCGTCCGGTGACCGCCGCGCGGGAGCCACGCCGCCGGACGACGGGCAACCGGTCGTGGCGGACGGGATGATGCCGCTGTGGGCGGTCTCGCTCGGCTGGGAACTCCGCCGCGGGCGGCAGGTCATCCTCAACGGGCAGATCCGGGACCGCTGGTGGTTCGACGACAGCCCGGCCTCCTTCCGGGAGGTGGTCGCCGGCACGCTGGCGGCGCGCGGTGCCGAGGTGGTCGGCTGGTGGGATCCCGTCGGCGGACTCACCTTCCCGCTGCCGGAGCATGCGGAGCGCTTCGACCGGCTGGCCGCCGCGCCGCCCGCGACCGGACGCGGCGACGGAGCGGTCCGCGACAGGGCGGGCACCGGCGACCCGGGCGGCGCGGACAGCGGCGGGGGAGCGCCGGCGGCAGGAGCAACGGCGGACGACGGCAGCGCACCACGGCGGGACGCGGGGGAGCCGCCTGCGGCGGAGCCGACGGGGCGTCCCCGGCGCGACGGGGAGCGGCAGCGCAGCCGCGAGCGGCTGTTCGCCGCCCGCTCTCCCGGGCGGCCCCGCTCCTTCGACGACGTCGTGGTCACCGTGCAGCGCCTGGCGGCCTCGCCCGATGCGGCCACGGCCTTCGTCTTCGAGGACGTCGACCACCATCTGCCGGCCGACCGGCCCGAGTCGCAGCTGGGCTATCTGCGACTGCGCGCCGCGATGGCCGGCGCCGTCACCCCGCACTCCGCCGAGGGCCCGCAGCCGCACGCCCGCAACGCCGTGCTCTGCGCGGTGGGTGATGTCGGCAGGCTGCCGGGCTGGTTCCATCTGGAGGATCCGCGGATCGCCGCGCTGCACATCGGCCCGCCCGATCCCAGCGAGCGGCGGCTGTGGCTGACCTGGCTGCTGCGGTACTTCGACGGCGGCCGCCACGCCGCCCGGTCCGATCTCGAGGCGCTGGTCGGAGCCACCGACGGGATGGCGGGCTGGGAGATCGAGTCCCTGGCCAGAACGTCGAGGCTGCGCGGCGCGCCGCTGCAGAAGCCGGACAAGCTTCTGGAACTGCACCGGCTCAACGTCAACGTCGACCCGTGGGCCCAGTTGGACCGGGAGACCGTCGCCCGTGCGGCCCACGCGCTCGCCTCCCGCGTGGTCGGTCAGCCCGCGGCCGTGAACGCCGTCGCCGCGGCCCTCCAGTCGGCCTTCGTCGGCGTCGACTTCGGCCACTCGGGGGTTGCCCGGCCGCGGGGCGCGTTCTTCTTCGTCGGCCCCACCGGGGTGGGCAAGACCGAACTCGCCAAGGCGGTGGCCGAGCTGATGTTCGGCGACCGGAGCGCATACGCCCGCTTCGACATGAGCGAGTACCAGCAGGAGCACGCCGCTGAGCGCCTGGCGGGCGCGCCGCCCGGCTACATCGGGTACGAGCAGGGCGGCGAGCTGACGCGGCGGGTGCAGGAACGGCCGTTCAGCGTGCTGCTCTTCGACGAGATCGAGAAGGCCCACCCCAAGGTGCTGGACAAGTTCCTGCAGATCCTGGAGGACGGCCGGCTCACGGACGGGCGCGGACAGACCGCCTACTTCTCCGAATGCCTGATCATCTTCACCTCCAACACCGGTGCCGAGGAGCTGCGGACCCTGCTGGAGGGCCGCGAGGACGAACTCCCCTACTCCGCGCTCGAAGCGCACTTCACCCGGGCGGTGGAGGACCGGTTCCGGGAGAACGGCAGACCGGAGATCTACGGACGGCTCAAGCCGGGCGTCGTCGTCTTCGACATGCTGCGCCGCGAGCACATCGTCAGCATCGCCGACCGGCTGCTGGGGCAGCTCACCGAGTCGGTGCGCGAGCGCCACCGGGTGGAACTGGTCCACGACACGCGGACGCTGCACCCGTGGATCACCGCACGGATGTCGGAACCCGAGCACCAGGCATACGGCGGGCGGCAGATCCGCAACGAGCTGGAGCAGGTGCGGGCACAGGTCGTCCGCCACCTGCTGGAACACCGTCCGGCACCGGGCAGCCGGATCCGGACGGAGATCGGCCCGGAGGGAGAGGTGCGGGTCACCACGGACATGACGGACCCCGCGAGCGCCGCGGACTCGACCGGTACGGCCGAGACGCGGGCCATGCCGGGTATACCGGGCTCAGCGGACCAGACGGCTGCGGCGGACGCGGCCGGGCAGGGCGGCCCCGCGCGCACGGCGGAAGGGGGCGGGCCCGCATGATCGCCATCGATCTCGGCCACCGGTTCGGCAGGGTGGCACAGCTCGGCACCGGCGGACATCCGGACGTGACGGCGAACGAGTTCGAGGCCGTGGACGGCGTCCTCGAACCGGGCCGGGCACTGCCCGCGCTGCTGGACTCCGCCCCGCGAGGCACCGGCGCGGACGGCGCGGTCATCGGGCTGTCCGTGTCGGACGGCCGGGAGGAGGAGCTGCGGCGTGCCGCGGACGGCGTCGGGCTCCGCGTCGAGCGGGTCGTCCCGGACCCGATTGCCGTGGCCCTGCACTACGGGGCGGCCGGCGAGGGCGTGGACCGCACCCTCCTGGTCTGCGACCAGGGGGCCACCACGCTGGATCTGAGTGTCCTGACCGTCACCCCTGATCTCACCCTGCGCGTCGTGCGGACCCGCAGCCACCGCCTCGGCGGTGACGACTGGGACGCGGCACTGGCGGCCCGGCTGGCCGGACGACTCCCGGACGGCACCGATCCGCGTCGTGCGGCGGCGCTCCTGCGGCGGGCGCTGGGCGGCGCGGACAGTGTCACCGAGGAGGTGGCCGACGCTGCCGGGGAGCCGCATCCGGTGTTCCTGGAACGGGCCGAGGTGGAGGCGGCCGGGGCGCCGTTGCGGGAGCGGACCCTGGAAGCGGTGCGCGAGGAACTGCTCGCCGCGGGCCCGGCACCGGACACCGTTCTGCTGGCCGGCGGCCTGTACGCCATGGCGGGCCGGCCTGCGGAGATCCGGGAGTTGCCCGCCGCGCAGGGCCTCACCGTGCGCTGCGACCGACCGGAACAGGCTGTGGTGCGGGGGCTGCTGGCGCTGCGGGACTTCGGCGTCCTGCGGTTCACCTCAGGCCCCGCGGCCCGGTCGGCCGTGACGCACGACGGGTATTTCCTCCCGGACCTCGACCCCGAGCCGACCCCGTCCTCCGAGCCGGGCCCGTCCTCCGAGCCGACCCCGTCCTCCGAGCCGACCCCGTCCTCCGAGCCGGGCCCGAGCCCCGATCCGGATCCCCTGTCCGGGCCGGAACCCGCTTCCTCGCCCACGCCGCACCTGGCACACGAACCCGGAGACCGGCGCCCACCGCACGAGGCGCACCCCACAGGATCCGGGCCGAACGCCGGGCCGGACGCCGGGTCGGACCGAGGCACCGCACGAGGCCCGGATGCCCCGCCCACCACGGCCTCCGCGCCCGCCGAGGGCAGCGCACCGGCCTCCGGACCCGACGGGCATGCCCCGGCCGCCGCGGCGCCGCCGCGGGCGACACCGCACGCTTCCGGCAACACCCCGGCACCGGACGACGGCGGCACCGGGCGGCCGCTGCCGTCCACGGCAGACCGCGAACCTGACCCGCCCGGCACCGCGGACCCGCCCGGCACCGCGAACCCGTCGCACCCCGTACCAGAGGGCGCCGTGCACGGTCCGCCCGACCCGGCACACCCCGCATCCACCGACGGCGCCGGCGCGGATCCGCACGCTCTCGTCGCCGTTCCGGTCGAACAGCTCCAGGCGCTCCGGCGCGGGGACCATCTCCTCGTCCTGTGGGCGTGGCCCGACGGCGCGCTCAGTGCCCGGGTCCGCTGGCGGCGGGAGGGCGCCCCGGCCGGCTCCGGGCCGCGGGAGGGGGATCTGGTCTGCCGGCGCCGGGTGTACGAGCATGACGGCGGCCTTGATCTGGCCGTCGGCCGGGGCGCGGTCACCCTCACCGTGGAGGCCCTGGTCGCGGATCCCGGCGCGGTGTGCGAGGCGGCGGCCTCGCTCTCCCTGCCCGCGCAGCCGGCCCTGGTGCAGTACGAGCCCACCGTGCGGCGCCGGCTGACGGGCCGGGTCGCGACGGTCACCTTCACCTCCGGTGCCGGCTGCTACCTGCCCCGCCTCCGCATCGTCCACAGCATCGGCCGGTTCCGCCCCACCAGCGCGTCCGAGGGCACCGTCCTGCACGAGGTGCCCGGCCGGCGGCTGCCCGCGGGCACCCCGCTGACCGTGGAGTTCCCCCTGCCCGCCACCCGAGGCCCCTCCTGGCTGGTCTGCTTCCCGGCGGACGCCGACGCGGGCACCGACTGCGACCTCGACATCCGTCCGACGGCGCTGCACAGACTGCGAGTGACCTGATGGCCAGACGGCACACCTGCCCCTACTGCTACGAGAGCTTCGCCGCGCGGGAGATCCGGTTCCGCTGCAACACCCGGCTGAGCCCGGCCGGGAAGAAGTGCGAGCGGCGGCGCGACCAGGTGCTGGACGACCGGATGGGCCCGCGCCGCAGCCACGACCTCGGCCCGGACTTCGCCGCCGACGGGCGCCGTCCGACCGCGGTCTGCCAGGACTGCAAGGGCGAGACGACCTATCGGATCTGCCCGGTGTGCCACTCCGAACTGCCCGTGCAGTTCGGCATGGTGGACAACCGGCTGATAGCGATGGTCGGTGCGAAGGCGTCCGGCAAGACCGTGTACATGACGGTGCTGCTGCACGAGGTCAGGAACCGGGTCGGCGAGGCGTTCGGCGCCTCCCTGATGGGTCTGGACGACGCCACCATGCGCCGCTTCAGCACCGACTACGAGGACCGCCTCTTCCGCGACGGGCAGTTGTTCCCCGGCACCCAGACCGCTTCCACCAACCTCAACCGGGTGGACCCGCTGGTGTTCCGGTTCGGCCTGCGGCGGCGGACCCTGTTCGGCCACCGACCGCAGCACACCGTGCTCTCGTTCTTCGACACCGCGGGTGAGGACTTCAGCTCGCGGGAGAGCGTGGAGCTGAACACCCGTTACCTGGCGGGCGCCGACGGCATCATCCTGCTGCTCGACCCGCTGCAGATGCCGGGCGCCCGGGACGGGGCCGCGCCGGGGACACCGCTGCCCGGCACCGAAGGACTCGACACACCCATGAACGTCCTTTCCCGGGTGACCGGCCTGCTGCTGGCACCCCGCAGCGGCCGCTCCGCGCAGAAGATCGACACCCCGATCGCCGTGGTGTTCTCGAAACTGGACGCCTTCTGGCACCTGCTGGAGAACAGCAGCCCGCTGCACGACCACGCCCCGCCGCGCGGCCGGTTCGAGGTGGGCGACAGTCTCAGCGTCCACGAGGAGGTGCGCGGGCTCCTCAAGGACTGGGACGGGGTGCCCGTCGACAACCTCCTGGAGAACCACTACACCCGCTATCGCTACTTCGGGGTCTCGGCCCTCGGCCGCAACCCCACCCCCGACGCCCGCGTCGCGGCCACCGGCATCCAGCCCTACCGGGTCGCCGACCCGCTGCTGTGGCTGCTGAGCGAGTTCGGTTCGGTGCCGAAGGCGGGCCGTGGATGACCGGCGACGCCGCACGGCGGCAGCCGGAAGCCGGACCGCACTTCCAACAGCTCTACTACACCTCCTGCGAACAGGGGCTCAGCGGGTTCTCCGGGTTCCAGTTCAACGCCGTCAGCGAAGGCGTCACGGCCGACACCCGGCAGGCCGTGGAAGCGCTCGCCGGGTACGAGCCGCCCCGCTCCATGGTGGAGTCGGACACCCCGGAACTGCTCGACCGCTGCCCGGTCAACCTCTGCTACCGGCCCCACGATCCGCGGGGCCGCAGCGGTACGGCGCTGTGCGTGCGCTACGCGGGCCGGGACTCGGCCCGCCGGTTCGGCAACTACTTCGCCCACGCCCTGCACAGCGAGGACTTCCCCGCCGCGGGGCGCGGACTGCTCGGCATCGAACTGTGGGGCTCCCCGGTGTGGGTGGCCGCCACCTCCCCGACCACCCGGCTCCCGGTCCTCACGGCGCCGCCGCGCGGACCGCTGGCCCCCCGCACGGTACGCGGCTTCCTGGACGCGCATCCCCACGCGGAGCAGTTGCCGCACCTGCTGGCCGCCGCGTTCACCGCGCTCACCGAGCACGGCTCGGTGGTGGTGGTCGACCGCACGACCGAGCGGATCGCGCACTGGTTCGCCGCCGTCTGCTACCTGCTGCCGCCGCCGCTCGCCCGCCGCCTCTCCTTCACCACCTACGTCTTCCGCCCGGCCCGCAGCAGTCTGCATCTGATCGGCACGGTGCCCGAGGCGCAGCTCGACTTGGGGCCGGACGAGGAGGACGCCTACACCGTCTTCGACTTCTGCCGCGGCCGGTTCCCCGACGACGTGCGGGCCGCACCGGATGTGCGCGCCCTGGTCGCGCTGCTCAGCAGAATCGGCGTCGGAGCCGTCCGGCCGGTCTGGGCCTGGACCAAGGACTTCGCGCACGGCGCCGAGGAGAGCCCCGGCGACTGGCACGCCCCCGTCGCCGCGGCCGCGTCCTCGGGCGGGGTCGACCTCGCCGCCGCCGACGTCGACGCGCTGCTCGACTGGCTGCCCGAGGCCGAGCATCTGGGCCCGCTCGCCGCCCAGATCGCGGCGGACCTCCACCGCAGGCACCGGAACCTGGACGACAGCCGGCTGCGCCTGCTCAGCGGCGTCGCGCGAGCCGCCGACGACACCGCACTGCACCAGGAGATCGAGGGGAGGCTGCTGGAGTCCCGCATGCGGGCCCATATGACCGGCGCCGCGGACGCGACGGAGCCCGCGCCCCTCACCGACCCGGACCTCCGCGCGCGGGCCACCGCGCTGTGGGAGCGTCTGCTGCGGGACGAGGCGGCCACCAGCCGCCGCCGGGTGCGGCTGCTGCTCTGGGCGCACGGCGCACAACTGGCGCCCCGGGCGGATGTGGTCGAGCGCGAGACGCTCACCGCGGCCCGCGCCCTGCTGGGCACCTCGGCGCCAGGGGTCGCACTCCGGCGGGAGGTCGAGCTGCTCGTCGCCACCGAGCTCCGGATGAGGGGCGCGCTGGCGACAGCCGTGCGGGAGGTGCTGGAGAGCCGCCCGGGGCAGGAGCAGCTCTTCTCGCAGTTCCCCGCCGCACTGCTTCAGGAGCGGGACCTGCGGGGCAGCTCGCTGCTGCTGGAGCACTACTGGCGGGCGCGCGCCGAACGGGAGCCGGCCCGCACGGTGGAGCTGATGTTCCGGATCCTGCGGGTCCGCGGCCGACCGCTGCCCGACGAGGCGCTGCTGGAGGCGTTGTGGCGGCATCCCGCCCGGACCTGGACCCACCGGGAGGCCGGCGAGATCGCCCGCGGACTGCCGCCCGAGGCGCTGGCGGACCCGGTGGTCGGCCGGTGGCTCGACCGCGCGGTCAACCGGCGTATCGAGACCGTCGCCGAACTCGACCGCTGTCTGGAGCTGTGCGGGCTGCTGGCGGCGCCGGACCGCTGGGCGCGCCTGCCCGCGGACGTCCGCGCCCGGGTGCGGACCACCCTCGACCTGGCCGCGGCGCTGCGTGGAGTCGGCGAAGCCACCGGCCTCGCCCGGCTGTTCGCGGTGCCCGAGGCCGACAGATGGGCCGCACCGCAGGCGCTCAAGCGCTACCGCCTGGTGCCCGCGATGCTGCGGCTGCCCGCCGACATCGGTGCCCTGGGGAAGCTGCTGGGACACACCGAACACGCCCAGGCCGACCGCTATCTCGCTGCCGTGCAGCGCGTGGCCACCGGCAGCGAACCGGTCGACGACGTCCGGCTCAGCCATGTCGCCGCGGTCGCCGCGGCACCGGCGCGGGCCGGGCTGGCACAGGCCCACCTGGAAGTCGTCGACCGGATCCGGCTCCATGCCGCCCGGCACTGGCGGTTGGCGGACCTGCAGCGGCTGGAGTATGCCGTGCGGCCCTATGACGCACCGCTCGCCGACTGGTTCCAGGCGTGGGCCGAGTCCCGGCTGAGCGGACCGCGCAGGCTCGCGCACCGGGTCCCGGGGCTGCGGCGCGGAACCGGCGGCGGACGTCCCGGCGACTCCCGGGCCGCCGAGCCCGGGGGTGACGGAAGCGAACGGGACCGGCCCAGGAGAGGCCCGCGGTGGAGCCCGCGGAAGAACGACGGGGAGAGGTGACCCGCGGTGGCCGAGATCGTCGCCTATGTCGTCGTCCCCGTGCTCTACCTGGCCCTGCTCGCCGTCTTCCTGCCGGTCGTCCCGCTCCTCGCCGGGCTGCGGGCTCTCGCGTTCGTGATGCAGCTCCTGCGCGGCCACCTGGAGCAGCTGGCCGGCGTCCTGTACCGGCGCACCCGCGAGCTCCGCACCCTGCCGCCCTACCGCCCGCAGGACGAGGAAGTGCCGGCGTACCGCAACTACTTCTTCGGGCCGGGAGCCCGGGACCTGCGACAACTCTGCACCCTGGAGCGCCGTTCGTACGCGGCGGCGGTCGTCGACGCCTACCGCGACGTGACGGCACGGCAGTTCACCGCACCGGCACGGACCAGAGCACTCACCGTCCCGTACGGCCTGACGCTGTACGTGGGCCTCGGCCTGGGCGCGGCGCTGGCCGTACTGCCCCTGGGCGCCCTGCTGGCGCTGCACGCGCTCGTCCTCGCGCTGCTGATGGCAGGAGCCCGGCTCGTCGCCGGACTGCTGCGCGCCCTGGACCGTGCGGCCCTGTGGACGCGGCGGCTGTCGGTCGGCATGATCTGCCCGCACTGCTACGAGCGCGTCCGCCACCCGGCCTACGACTGCCCGGCACCGGCCTGCCGACGCCGGCACGCCGACATCCGCCCGGGCACGTACGGCCTGCTGCGCCGTCGCTGCGCGTGCGGGCAGCGCATGCCGACCCTGCTGATCCTGATGAGCGCGCAGGCCCGGCTCCAGGCGTACTGCACCCATCCGCACTGCGGGCGGGCGATGAACGCCGACGCCGGGCACATGCCGGAAACCGTCCTCCCGCTGATCGGCGGCCGGGCCGCCGGCAAGACCCAGCTGATGGCCGCCATGCTGCTGACGCTGGAGAACGCGGCCGGCAGCGGCGGCCCCGCGCTCCGCTTCGCCGACACCCGCTCGGAGGGCGACTACCGGATCCTCCGCGAGGTGCTGCGGAGCCGCGGCAACACCCGGGGCACCCAGAAGGACCTGCCCAGCGCGCACTCCTGCGTACTCGGCACCGGCCGCACCGAGCGCCTGATCCACCTCTTCGACACGGCCGGGGAGCGGTTCGTCGACCGCGACGAGACCGACGCGCTGCGCTACGCCCGGGCCGCGCACACCTTCGTCTTCGTCCTGGACCCGATGGCGGTGGAGGCGTTCTGGGACCGGCTGGAGCACGCCCCCGGCCCGGGGCCGGACCGCAGCCTCGCCTCCACGGTCCATCCCGAGGAGGTCTTCGCCCGGTCGGTCCAGGCGGTGGCCGCGATGCGCGCACCCGTGCGCCAGGCGCGCCTCGCCGTGGCCATCAGCAAGGCGGACGTGCTGGCCGGGTCCGGCCTCGGGCCGGGGAGCGCCGCCGGAAGCGACGAGGCCCGCGCCTGGCTCACGGAGGCGCTCGGCCTGCACAGCCTCGTCCGGGCGATGGAACTGGACTTCCGCGAGGTGCGGTTCTTCTGCACGGCGGCCGTGGCGAACGAGGAGGCCCGGGTGGATGCCAGCATCGCGGGGCTCGTCGACTGGTGCCTGGGGTCCTGACCCCCGAGGGCCCGGCAGGACCGGCGAAGGGGACGGCCCGCTCGGTGCGGCACTGTCGGTTGCGGCCTGCTCGGCCGCCCAACAACGTTCACTCGATGGTGAGTTGAAAGATCTGTTCAGGGTCGGCCGGTGCTGCCACACTTGCCGTGCCCCAGTGAACCCCCCCCCATGGCCCGGTCGTTCCGGGCCCGTCACTTCGGAGGTCCTCATGCGCCGCAGATTCGCCCTTCCGCTCGCTGCCGCAGCCCTGTCGCTCCCCGCCGTGCTCGTCCCCGCCGGTTCGGCCTCGGCCGCCCCCGCCGACAAGGCGCAGGTGCTCAGCTCCTGGACGCAGACCAGCGCCTCCAGCTACAACGCCTGGTACCAGGCCCGCCAGCACCAGGGCGACTGGTCCGCCTACGGCTTCGACTGGTCGACGGACTACTGCAGTTCCTCGCCCGACAACCCCTTCGGTTTCCCCTTCCAGACCGCCTGCGCCCGCCACGACTTCGGTTACCGCAACTACAAGGCCATGGGCACCTTCTCGGCGAACAAGTCCCGTATCGACTCGGCCTTCTATGAGGACCTCAAGCGGGTCTGCAACCGCTACTCCGGCGCGACCAGGACGGCCTGCAACTCGACGGCCTGGACCTATTACCACGCCGTCGACATCTTCGGCCTCAAGGGCGCCGACGAGGCAGCCGCCGACAAGGCTGCCTGACCGGCTCGCCGCACCCCGCCCGCCGGACCGGCACCCGGGCGCTCCTCCCGTCGCCGTTCAGCCACGGGAGGAGCGCCCGGCAGCCGAAGGCTCCCGCGGGTTCTCCCGTTCCTGCGGCTCCCGCCGATCGGTGCGGCGGCCGAACACCCAGGCGCGGAAGAGGAGGAAGCGCAGCACCGTGGCGGCCAGGTTCGCGCACACCAGCACGGCGAGCTCGGCACTGCGCGGCGCCCCGGCGGCCGCAGTGTGCAGCGCGGCCAGCGAACCGCTGGTCAACGCCAGGCCGACGCCGAAGACGAGCAGGCCCTGGGCCTGGTGCCGGACGGCTCGCTCCCGCCCGCGCACTCCGAAGGTCAGCCGCCGGTTCGCGGCGGTGTTCCCCAGCGCCGACAGCAGCAGCGCCGCCGCGTTGGCCGACTGTGCTCCCAGACCCTGCCGCAGCAGCGAGTAGAGCCCCAGATACAGCAGCGTGCTCAGTGCTCCGACCAGGCAGAAGCCGATGAGCTGCCGCGGCAGGCCACCGGGCACGTCCGCCAGTCCGCGGTCGCGCGGGTCGTCGCCGAACGGGCGGCGCAGCCGGTCCAGCGGCAGCGCGCCCCCGGCCAGCGCCCGGCCGACCCGCCAGACGCCCTTGAGGTCGTCCGTGACGGTGCGCAGGATGTCCACCCGTGAATCGGGGTCGTCCACCCAGTCCACCGGTACCTCGTGGACGCGCAGCCCGGCACGCTCGGCCAGCACCAGCAGTTCGGTGTCGAAGAACCAGCCGTTGTCCTGCACGAGCGGCAGCAGCCGGTCGGCCACCTCGCCGCGCACCGCCTTGAAGCCGCACTGCGCGTCGGAGAAGCGGGCGGCCAGCGAGCCGCGCAGCAGCAGGTTGTAGCCGCGCGAGAGGACCTCGCGCTTCGGACCGCGTACGACGCGCGACCCGGAAGCCAGCCGGGTGCCGGTCGCGACGTCCGAGTGGCCCGAGATCAGCGGCGCGACCAGCGGCAGCAGCGCGTTGAGGTCGGTGGACAGGTCCACATCCATGTAGGCGCGCACGGGGGCGTCCGAGGCGGCCCACACGGTGCGCAGGGCGCGCCCCCGGCCCTTCTCCTCCAGCCGCGTCAACGAGACGGAATCGAACTCCCGCACGAGTTCGCGGGCCACCTCCTGGGTGCGGTCCCGGCTGGCGTTGTCCGCGACGGTGATGCGGAATCCGTAGGGGAAGTGCCGGGTCAGGAAGGCGTGCAGCCGCCGGACGCAGGGCCCGAGGGCAGCCTCCTCGTTGTAGACGGGCACCACCACGTCCAGCACGGTCGTGGGGGTCCGGGACGGCAGATGGCGGCGGGAGGGCAGGGTCTCGCACGACGGCAGGCGCTCGCGCGACGGCGCGGTCTCGCGCCCCACAGGATCGGTCTTCGCACTCATGCCGCCGACCGTGGCGAACAGGCCTGTCAGCCCGGTGTGGCCAGGCTGTGCGCCACCTGTGAGGTGCCGGATCCGGCGGAATCCGCGGGCAGCCGTACGGTGAAGGCGGTCCGGCCGGGCCGGCTGGCGACCTGGACACCGCCGCCGTGCGCGGCCACCACCGCTGCCACGATGGCCAGCCCCAGCCCGGTGCTGCCGCGGTGCCGGGAGCGCGACGCGTCGCCCCGCGCGAACCGCTCGAAGACACGCTCCCGCACGTCCGCCGGGATGCCGGGGCCGTCGTCCACGACCCGCACCTCCACCCGGCCCCCGTCCAGCGCCAGCTGCGCGCGCACTGTCGTACCCGGCGGTGTGTGACTGCGCGCGTTGGCCAGCAGATTGGCCAGCACCTGCCGCAGCCGCGCCTCGTCGCCGGTCACCAGCAGCGGGGACGAGGGCACCTCCAGGCGCCACACATGCTCAGGACCGGCCACCCGCGCATCGCTGACCGCGTCGACGACCAGCGCCGAGACATCCACCGGCTCCCGCTCCAGCGGCCGCCCCGAATCCAGCCGCGCGAGCAGCAGCAGGTCCTCCACCAGCCCGCTCATCCGCACCGCCTCGGACTCGATCCGCTCCAGCGCGTAACCCGTGTCCGTACCGGCGTCCGGTTGCTCCCGGCGCGAGAGCTCCGCATAGCCCCGGATGGACGCCAGCGGAGTACGCAGCTCGTGGCTGGCGTCCGCGATGAACCGGCGCAGCCGCAGCTCGCTGTCGTGCCGCGCCGCCAGCGCCGAACCGACGTGGCCGAGCATCCGGTTCAGCGCCGCCCCGACCTGGCCGACCTCCGTCTCCGGGTCGGTGTCCCGCACCGGCACCCGCTCCCGCAGCCGCACCTCGCCGCTGTGCAGGGGAAGTTCGGAGACCCGGGTGGCGGTGTGCGCCATCCGCCGCAGCGGACGCAGCGCGACCCGCACGGACGCGGCACCGGCGATCCCCGCACCCAGCAGTCCGGCACCGGCGACGCACACCTCGACCAGCACGAGCGTGCTGATCGTGTCGTCCACGGCGGTGGTCGGCAGACCGACCACCAGAGTGCCGCCCGCCACGGGCACGGACGTCACCCGGTAGCTGCCCACCTGCGGCAGCTCCGCGGTGTGCGGACTGCTGTCGCGGGGCACCGAGGCCAGCGCCGCGGACTGCGCGTCGGTCAGCTCCCTGATGCCGACGCCGGGCATTCCGCCGGCCGGCTGCTGCTGCACGCTGCGGGCCGCGGAGCTGAAGGTACTGCCGGAACCGTCGTCGGAGGCGTCGTCGCCGCTGTCCTTGACGAAGGCGCCGACGGTACCCACCGGCTGCCCGCCCACCTTCAGGAACCGCAGCTTCTCCAGCCCCTCGGGCCGCTGATGACCGGGCGGCCCGGGGCCCGCGGCGCGGAAGGTGACGTCCTTGAGCTGGCTGTCGAGCTGCTGGTACAGGTACGTGTGCAGCGCGATCGTCGTCACCGCGCCGATCACCGCCGCCACCACCGCGATCATCGCCACGACCGAGAGCACCAGCCGTGCGCGCAGCGAACGGCGCACCCGCAGCCGTGCGCGCAGCCCGGAGAACAGCCGGAACACCGCCGCTTCCCTCACTCCGCGGCGGGCTTGAGCAGATAGCCCGCACCGCGCCGCGTGTGGATCATCGGAGCCCGCCCCGCGTCGATCTTCCGCCGCAGATACGAGATGTACAGCTCCACCACGTTGCCCTGGCCGCCGAAGTCGTAGGACCACACCCGGTCCAGGATCTGCGCCTTGCTCAGCACCCGCCGCGGATTGCGCATCAGATACCGCAGCAGCTCGAACTCGGTCGCCGTCAGCCGGATCTCCGCGCCGCCCCGGGCCACCTCGTGGGTGTCCTCGTCCAGCGTCAGATCGCCCACGGCCAGCACGGACGACGGCTGCCCGGCGGCAGTGGCCCCGGCCCGCCGCAGCAGCCCGCGCAACCGGGCGATCACCTCCTCCAGGCTGAACGGCTTGGTCACATAGTCGTCGCCGCCCGCCGTCAGCCCGGCGATCCGGTCCTCCACCGCGTCCCGCGCCGTCAGGAACAGCACCGGAATCCCCGGGGTCACCGAGTGCAGCCGGCCGAGCACGGTGAGCCCGTCGATGTCCGGCAGCATCACATCCAGCACCACCGCATCCGGACGCCAGTCCCGCGCCGTGCGCACCGCGGCCTCACCGCCGCCCGCCGCGCGCACCTCCCAGCCCTCGTACCGCAGCGCCATCGACAGCAGTTCGGTGAGCGAGGGCTCGTCGTCCACCACGAGGATCCGCACCGGACCGCCGTCGGGCCGCCGCAACGGCTCCTGCCCCGGCGCCCCGGCCCGCCCGGCACCAGCTCGTGCACCACCCTCACGCGCGGCCGACACCGCCTTCTCGTCCATACCGGCACCCTGCACGCCCAACCTGAGAGAAACCTGTGAAAACCCTGGGGGCCGGCTGAGAGGCGGGGCCCGATGGCCCACGGCCCACGGCCGGCGTCCGAATCCCGGAGCCAGGACTATGCGGGAACGTGGAAGCGCACGGGCTCCCGCAGTGCCGCGGACGCGCCGTCGAAATCGGCGAGCCGGGCGGCGACCGTCGCGACGGCGAGTCGCTCGGGCAGGGCGGCCGAGAATTTCAGCCCGCGCACCGCCCGCGGGTCCACGTCCGGCAGCACCAGTGCCGCGCCGTCATCGGCAGCCGCACGGGCGGCCTGCCACCTTTCCGGCGTGAGGTCCTCGCGGAGCCGGAGAAAGCAGTCCGTGGGCCGCTGTACAGGGTCGGCGACCGACGGAAGGGTGGCGGCGAGGGTCGCGTTCGCGCGGTAGCCGGCCCAGGTCCACCACCGCACGTCGCTGCCGTTTCGGGTGATCAGCGTCCCGCCGGGGTGCACGAGGTCGGGCGCATGGTCCTGGCGCCACTCGGCCAGACAGGTATCGGCCCGCCGGGTCAGGGAGACGGGCGGGTCGGTGCCCAGGAGCACGTCGCGCATCGCCCGGGTGAGCGCATAGGAGAGGCCCGCGAGTGAACCGCTCGACCACTTGGCGATCCCGCCGCTGTCGACCGGTTCGACGAAGACGCGTTTGCGGGCCCAGTCGATGAACGTGACCTGCCAATTGCGTCCGCCCAGCAGCAGCCTGCGCGGGCCGGGACGTTCCTCTGTCAGCACGGACGGATCCGTCTGCCCGATCTCCGTACGTCCGGACAGGACGGTGAACTGCGGGGGAGCCGTGAAGGAGGCCGTCAGCTCGATGAAGTGCCGACGGCCGAACCGGCGCTCCGCTTCGGGGCCGATGAACAGTAGGCCGCCGTCCTGTTCGAGGAAGCCCTCGGACATCAGATGCCGCAGGACAGGCTGTGCCGAACGGTCGAAGGGCACCAGCCCGTTCCACTGCTCCGGCCACAGGCTGTCGCCGATCCTGTGCTGCTGGAGTACGAGCGCGAGGAGCTGCTGAGCCACCAGGTGGCGTGGCTCCGGTGGAGCGGTCACCGGCTCGACCCAGCCGCGCGACCAGAGCACGAGCAGTGCCGCCGCCTGCAGAAGTGTGTCTTTGCGGGTGGCGAGGAAGAGGCAGTTGCGGGTGGCGCCGGGGCGGCGTCCGGTGCGGCCGATGCGCTGCAGGAAGGAGGCGACGGTCCCGGGGGAGTCGATCTGGATGACGCGGTCCAGGTCGCCGACGTCGATGCCGAGTTCCAGGGTGGAGGTGGAGACGATGACGCAGTCCCGTGCCTCGGCGAACGCCTGCTCGGATCTGGCGCGCTCCTGCACCGACAGCGAGGCGTGCGAGAGGAAGACCGTCACCTCGCGCTCGCGCAGGGCAGCGCCCAACTGCTCGACCTGGCTTCTGGAGTCGCAGAACACCAGGCGTTTCTCGCCCCGGTGCAGTGCGGCGACGAGCTTGGCGGCGTTCTCGAGGGAGCCGACGTAGTCCAGTTCGACCTCGCCCGCGGGGCGGTCGGAGGCGGTGCTCTGCACGGATGCCGGGGCGACCACCCGGCCGGGCCGCTTCTCCGCCCCCGAGCCCTGGAGCCAGGTGAGCAACTGCTCGGGATTGCCGACGGTCGCCGACAGGCCGATCCGCTGCAGGGGCCGCCCGGTGACCTGCTGCAGGCGTTCCAGCACGGCCAGCAGATGCCAGCCCCGGTCGTCGTCGGCGAAGGCGTGCACCTCGTCCACGACGACTGCTCGGACACGGCCCAGCAGGGTGGCGTGATCCGTCTTGACCCCGATCAGCATGGCTTCCAGCGACTCGGGTGTGGTGAGCAGGATGTCCGGCGGATCGGTGCGGATGTGCTGCCGCCGCGCCTCGGTGGTGTCGCCGTGCCACAGCTCCGCACGGCGCCCGAGCCACTGGGCGTACCCGTGCACCCGCGTGACGAGGTTGTTGAGCAGCGCCTTCAGCGGACACAGATAGAGCACCGAGGTGCCGGACCAGCCCTGTGCGGACATCGCGGAGAGGACCGGCAGACAGGCCGCCTCCGTCTTGCCGCCTGCCGTGGGGGCGAGGAGGATCGCGTCCTCGCCGTCCATCAGCGGATTGATCGCGGCACGCTGCAGGGGCCGCAGATCGGGCCAGCCGAGGGTGTTGACCACGTGGTGCAGGACGACCGGATCCAGCCGGTCCACGGGGTCGAGGGCCATCACACGTTCAGTTCCACGTCATCAGCCGCCGCCGCTGCGACGTTGCGCTCGACCTCGGTGAGTTCACTCGCCGATACCGTCAGCCGGTAGTGCTGCCGGGGATCGAAGTCCGCGAACTGGTCGATCCGGTCCAGGACATCGCCGACGAGCTTCTTCAGGAACAGCCGCGGCGCCACTCCCACCTTGCCGCCGAGCGCACCGCCCACCGCTGCGGCGAGGTCGGCGATGTACGCGTCGTCGGCGAGCCGGCCTATCCGCTCCGGCGCGGATGCCCCGTCCGCGTACAGGTCGCGGATCGTCGTGCCGAGCGTGACCAGCGACTCCTGGGTGAAGCCCGGCAGCCGCAACTGCACCGCGCGCGGGTTGTCGAAGCGCGGATCGGTGGTGAAGTCGGTGGCGAGGCGCTGGGCCAGCGGTGCGAGACGCTGCACTCCCTGCGGGCCGTCGTAGAAGGCGGGCGTTCCGGTGATCACCAGATACAGGCCGGGGAACCGGCCCGAGTGCACCTCGTCGATGAGCTGCCGCAGCGCGTTGAGCGCCTTGTCCCGGGCGTCGGACCGCACCCGCTGCAGCGTCTCCACCTCGTCCAGCACGACGAACAGCCCGCGGTGACCCGAGTCGCGCAGCACCGTCAGCAGGCCCTGCAGGAAGCCGAAAGCGCCGAAGTGGTCGAGGTCGCCGCGGACCCCGGCGGACCGCCTCGCCGCGGCGGCCACATGCGGTTGTCCGCCCAGCCACGCCAGCACGGCCGCTGCTGTCGCCTCGTCCCCTTGGACCAGTGCTGTCCGGTATCCGCGCAGCGCCGTCGCGAACGAGGGCGCATGACGGGACACCTCGCTCAGCCGCGCGGTGAGCAGCTTCTCGACCTGCTCGGGCAGGTCCTCCTCATCGGCCCCGTCCGCGAGGGCGTCCTCCTCCAGGGCGTAGAACCAGGCGTCGACGACGGGCCGCAGCGCGCTCGGTGGGAAGCTCGACGTGGCGAGCCGTTCGGTCAGCCGCCGGTAGACGGTCTCCAGCCGGTGCAGCGGAGTCTCGGTCTCCGAGATCTGGATCTCGGAGACCGCGTAGCCGAGCCGCTTGGCGCGCTCGCCCAGCCACCGGGTGAAGAAGGTCTTGCCGGACCCGTACTCGCCGCGGACCGCCTTGAACACGGACGCCTCGGAGGAGGCGACCGCGGTCAACTCGGCGTCGAGCGCGTCCTCGAACCGGTCCAGGCCGGTGGCGAGCAGGTCCAGTCCGCTGTCGGGTACAGCGCCGCGCCGCAGGGCGTCGATGACGGTGCGCCGCCTCACGGCGGAGACGCTGGAGGCACGTGGATCGGTCACCTGCCCAGTCTCGCATTTCCGCACCACCACCCGGCGGCCCTCACTCCAGCCCGAACTGGGTGCGCAGCGCGTCGGCGTTCAGCCGCAGTGTCCGCCCGTCCGGCATCGTCTCCAGCACCTGCACACCGTCGTAGTTGAGGAGCTGCCGCAGTACGGCGGCGAAGCCGTCGGCCCGGGTCGTGGGGAAGCCGACCCGCTGCGCCAGTGCCGTCACGGGCAAGGTGCCGCCCGTCTCGAGGAGCGCGACCACGGCGAGGCGGAACTTGTCGAGTTCGCGCTCGCGCGGCTTGCGGGCGAGGAGCTCCACCTGGTTCCGGAACGCCTCCGAGGCGAAGAGCTCCGCCACGACGGTCTCTTCCCGCGCGACCGGTTCGGGCTGCCGCGTCTGCCGCTGCGGCGGCGGTCCGGCGGGCTCGGAGGCGGACGCCGGAGCCACGTCGAACAGCGAGTCGTGCGTGGCGGCCAGTTCCGCCTGGGCCTTCGACGGCTTGTGCCGGGAGGTCTGCTTCTCGCGCGGTTCCGCGTCCTTCTCCGCCGCGGCAGCTCCAGAGGGCGGGCCGCCGGGCAGCCGGGAGTCCGGCTCGTCCGTCTTCCACCAGGAGGGCTGCTGCTCGCCCAGCTCCCGCCATCCCTTCGGCGGCGCGGCGCCGAACGGCAGGAACGCGAGAACGGGAATGGCCACCTCCGCCAGGGAGGCTCCGCCGTGGTAGCCCGCCTTGAGCCCGGTGTAGCGGGAGTCGGCGTCCCACAGCGCGACGACGGACGAGCCCGGCTCGGACCGGACCACCCGCGGCCCGGACAGCGCGACCTCGGCCGCACCCGCGGGCTCCTCGGCCCCGGAAGCGGCACGATGACGCGCGGACTCCGGCTCTGCGGCCTCGACCTTCGCTCCGTGCCGGTCCACCACATGCCCGTGGTCGCTGGTCAGGACCACAGCCATGCCCTGTACGGCCGCCACGCGCAGCAACTCCGCCAGCCCGGGGATGTGCTGGACCTGCCAGGCGCCGTCGCCGAGCTTCTGCTCCTTGCCGAGCCGGTCGTCGATGGCGTTGAGGACGACCGCCACATGGGTACGGCCGTCGCCCAGCGCTTCGGTGAGCTGCGGACCGAAGACCTCCCCGGCGCTCTCGGCGCGCAGATCGTCCTTGTGGAAGACGGCCGCCGGCGCCCCGCCCCACAGCTTCTGCTGCGGGAAGAGCCGCTTCTCGTCCGCCTGCGCCCCCTTTGTCAGCCGCCCCGCGAACAGCGATGTACGGGAGACGGCCGTCACGGTCGGCAGCGCTGCGGCCATGGCGCGGCGGTGCGGCGGGCCGTCCGGCACCGGGTCGAACTCCGCCCATGAGGAGCGGATCTCCTCGCCCAGCTCGGTGGCGATGGCCGCACTCATCCCGTCCAGGACGACGAGCAGCACCCGCCGCCCTTCCCCGCCCTGGACGATCGGCTTGACCACCCGGTCGAGGAAGGACTCCACGGTCAGCATGGAGCCCGGCGGTGTGCCCGCGGCCGTCCAGGTGGCGAGCGCGCGGGCGAAGTCCCGGTCGATCTCGTGCCGCGCCTCCCGCACCCGTAGGGCGAGCCTGTCGTACGCGGACTTGAGGACGGGGTCGGGATCGCCACCGGCCTCGATGTGTTCGAGTGCCTGGTCCACCCAGCCGGTCTCCGCGACGTGGCGCGCGATGCCGTCGGCGGCCGAGCGGCAGGCGGCATCGGGACCGCCTGCGAGCCACCGGGCCAGCCGCTGAGCCATGTGCGCCCGCTGGACGCGCACCCGCGCCTGGGGTTCCCCGGCCCGCTTGTGGTCGTCCAGAGTCTTCAGTGCGGCCCCCACCGGCTCGGCCGTGCCCGCAGAGTGGGCCAGCGCGTGACCGACCGCCGCGAACCGCGCTTCCAGCCCCTGCAGGAGCAGCGGACTGGCCTGGGCCGCGGCCTCGGCACCGAACTGCCCCGCCAGAGTCGCCGCCCTGTCGAGCACGGTGCCGCTGATCCGGCGGGCCGCGCGCGCCTCCAGCGCGGCACTCTCCTGCTCCCGGGACGCGGTGGTGAGCAGCACGCCGACGTGCTCCTCGCAGGCGCGACCGAACGCCGCGGTCAACGCGTCCAGCGCCTCGCCGGCCGCGGGCGGCTGCTCCCCGAACCAGCGCTCGGCGCGCCCCCGGGCCCGGTAGGTGTCGGCGTCGGCGTCGGCGTGCAGCCACAGTGCGCCGCACACCAGACCGAAGGCCACCGCATCCGCACCGTGCTCGGCGCCCACCAGCGCCAGCAGCGCTTGCCCGGCCGGACCTGCCTGCCCCTCCTCACCGAGGAACTCCGTCAATCCCTTGCGTTCGGGGGCGCGCAGTTCCAGCAGCCGTTCCGGCCCGCCAGGGGCCAGGGACCAGCCGAGCAGCGTATGGATGTCCAGGGTGTCGCTCACCGGTGCGCGATGCGCGGACCCGCCCTCGCTGTCGTACCGGCCCAGCCGCAGCCGCCGCAGCGCCAACGCGGACAGCGCCGTACGCCGCGACAGCACACTGCCCGGGTGCGGGGGCCAGCCGCCGGGCGGGGTGGCGTCCAGCAGTGCCTCGGCGGCCCAGCTCGCGTCCTTGAGACGAGCCTCCAACTGCTCGGCCCCGAACGCCTCACGCACCACGTCCCAGCCGTCGACGGTGTTGACGCGCTTCTTGTGCGTACGGGCCACGATCGAGGCGTCGAGTTCGCTCTGCTCGCGGTCGGTCAGCACGACCAGCACGGCGGGGTCAGTGGGTCCACCGTCCTCGTCGTCGGACGGCCCGGCGAGATGGTTCAGAACGAGTTCGTGGACGGCGAGCGGGGAGAGTGCGACGGCGATCCGGGCGGTGCAGCCCTCACCCCACGCGGGCTGCGGCGGGCCGTGCCACTCGGGCGCAGCACGCAGCAGCACCGCGCGCCGTTTGTCGTTGCCGGTGAGCGCGTCGGCGAGCGAGGTCTGCGAGGACAGGTACTGGGTGACGGTGGCGGCGTTCAGCCGCGCCGCCACCGAGACCGCGGGCCCGGCGGCTCCTGGTGTGTCGGTGACCGGGGCGCTCATGACTCGACGACCCGCCAGGTGACCTCGACCGCCGCGTCGGGCTCGGCAGCGGCCAGCGCGGTCAGCTCGTCCCGCAGCTCGGCCGCGGCCCGCGCTGCGGTGGTACGGCTGGCGCCGGAGCGCTTCACCTGCCCCGGACGCCCTCCTGCCCCGGGCGACCGCTGCTCGGAGACGGGCGGGTGGCTGCTGTTGGTGTGCAGCGGAACGTCACCCGGGCCGGGCGGCGGTGCGGGCTCGGCATCGGGTTGCGGGCTCTGCGCCGCCCGGTTGCGCTTGACCAGGGCGAGCACGTCGCGCTGGGTGCGTTCCAGAGCGCCGCACAGATCGCTCGTCCGCTGGTCGCTGCGCGCCACGTTGCGCAGCGACTCCAGCAGCGCCCGGCCCTCCGGCCCCTCGTTCGAGGCGAGGTCGAGGGTGGTCCAGGACGCGGCGTCCAGCGCGCGGGCCACGGCTCCCGCCTGGGCGATCGAGGTGCCGTAGCGGTCGGCGGAGACCTCTCCCAGGTCGAAGGCGGCGAGTGCCTCCACCGTCTTCTTCGCTCCCGCAGCACCCTGCCCCATGCCCTGGGTCAGCGTCTTCAGCAGTTCGACACAGCGGCGGGCCAGCGCAAGCCGCCCGCTCTCGTTCGTGTCGTCCAGCTCCAGGAACGCCGAGTGCTCCTCCAGTTGCCGCACCAGTCCGGCGGCCTGCTCCTGGTGGGTGCGGGCCTCCTCGGTGATCTGGCGGGCGAACTGGTTGACGATCCGCCCGCGCCGCAGCGTCGGCGCCGTCTTCCCGAAGACGGTGGCGAACCGCTGCCGCGCGCACTCCCAGTCCTCCTCGCCGGGCAGCGACTGGCTGCGCAGCGCGTCGTGCTCCTTGAGCTGCGCCATCTCCGGCGCCGGGTCCAGCGGCATCCCGCCGCGCACCCACACCCGGTCGTCCATCTCGGCGAACGCGGCGACCACGAGCCGCGCCAGATATCCGGGCAGCCCGCGCGGCTGCGGCAGGTCCGTCCAGTCGGTGAGCGTGATCAGGCTGAGGTCGCCGGTGTGGCCGCGCTCGCGTGCGAGCCGCCGGAAGTGGTCGGCCCAGTACAGCGACAGCTCGAAGTACGCCTCCTTCTGCTGCCCGAGCCGCAGCGGCCCCGCGATGCGCTGCATCGCCTTGCGGTCGGTGGCCGGGACCTCCGTCCGCTGGTCGCGCGCCTCCGCGGCCGCCCGCACGTGACTGAAGACCTTGCGGACGTCGGCCGACTTCACCGGCGTGCCGGTGTGGTCCGGGTCGAGGTCCGGATGGTCCGGGTACTGCGCCGCCAGCAGCCTGCCCACGACATGGCGCAGCCCGTCACGCAGCGACTGGCCGAAGGACAGCGTCAGCCCCTCGACCTCCCGCAGCGACTGCAAGTGCTCGCCGAAGCCCAGCTCGACATCGGTCGCCTTCTTGTCCGCGAGCCCGTACGCCTGTTTGAAGGCCGCCTTCACGTTCTTCAGCAGCGACTCGCGCTGCGTCTCCAGCAGTCCCTTGGCCCGCGCCCGGTTGTCGGCGTTCAGATGGCCCGCGTACTGGGACTCGAAGCGCTGCTCGTCCGCGAGCGCCTTGTCGATGACGACCAGGCGGCAGAAGTCCGCGTACCGCTGCGCCGACAGATGGGTCGGCAGCCAGGCGACCGTACGGGCCCTCTCGCTCTGCTGCCGCTCGCGCAGCCGCTGCATCCGGTTCACGTCGTCCCGGGGGCCGAACTCGCCCTCGTCGAAGGGGAGGTCGACGACGATCCGCCACAGGTCGTCCTCCTGCGGCATCAGATCGTGGTCGGCCAGCTCGTCCTCGTCGGCGACGTTCCCGAAGACCACCTCGGCGGCCCGCTCCGTACCCCGCCACACGAAGTCGACCCGGCTGGCCAACTGCCCGTGCGCCACCCCCAGATCCTCGGACAGCAGCCGCTTGGCGAGCGCCTGCCGGTTCCCGGGATTGTCGTTGACCTTGGCGTTGGCGATCACGGAGTCGACGTCCACACCCGAGAGCTCCAGCCGCACACCCGGGTTCGCCTCGGTGCCGGTCTCCTTGATCTCGGGGAAGCGGCCGGCCCACTCGGCCACCTTGTTCTTGAGGATGCCGTACTCGCGCCCGGGTATCGGCGCGACCACGGAGCCGTAGTTCAGCGCGGAGAGCCTGCGGATCGTCAGGTCCGCCAGCGCCGGGACGCTGGGCGCCAGCGACGACAGCAGCAGGGTGCCGACGATCCTGTTGTCGCCGACGAACGTCTTGATCCGCCCACGCAGCTCCGGGTCCTTGATGCTGTCCGGCCCGCGGTGTGTGTACTGCTCGACGTCCTCCTCGGTCACGTTGTACGTACCGAGCAGATACGGCCGCAGCTTGGTCCTGTACAGCTTGTCCGCCGCCTCGAAGACGACCTTCAGGCTGTCGGTGAACGGCTTGTCGCCGCCGTCGGCGATCAGCGGATACAGATCGCCGACCGGAATGAGATCCCCGAGCCGCAGCTCGTCGCGATGGTCGGCGAGGAGCTGCCCCATCAGCTTCATGCCGGTCCGGTTGCGCTGCAGCGCCGAGGACACATGGACGAGCGTGTCCATGAACGCGGGGGAGAAGGGATAGGTGAGCCGGAAGCTGTCCTCGTCGGCCCCCACGCCGTCCGCACCCCGGTCCGAGCCGAGCAGGGTGTCCCACACCTCCTGGCGGACCTTGCGCGTCCTCTCGAACTGCGCCTCGATCCGTGCCCCGGCCTCGGCGTCCCTCGGCTTGAGCAGCCGCGCGTGTGCGACCTGGGGCAGGTTCCGGTCCTCCAGGGTGATCTTGTCGAACCGGCCGGAGGCCAGATTGAGCGTGTCCTGGATGGACGACTCGGCGGCACCCGACACCTCCTCACCCACCAGTTCCCGCAGATCCCGCTGCCGGGCTATGAAGGAGACGACCGGGATGGCGCGGCGCGCGTCGCCGCCCTCCACGAAGTTGGTGATCTTCCCCGCCTCGCGGGCCACCCACTTCTGGTCGTGGATGAGGGTGGCCAGCCACAGGATCAGCTCGTCCAGGAAGAGGATCAGCCCGTCGTAGCCCAGCGACTTGGCATGCTCGGCGACGATGCCGAGCCCCGCGTCCAGCGAGACGAACCCGTGCTCGTCCTCCGTGGCGTTCTTGGCGAACCCCGGCAGCAGATACGTGCTCGCGTCCTCCACCAGCCGGGCCCGCAGCTCCGCCGGGGTGGACGGACTCACCAGGTTCAGCGCCTGCCCCGACTCGTGCACCTCCTCGGCCGCCAGCGCCGTGTCCAGCAGCGCCGGCTGCCAGGCGAACGACTCGCCCCACTCGTCGTCCTCGTCCCCGCCGGACCCCTCCGGGGAGGTGAGACCGTTGATGACGGCCTCGTCCCCCATCCGCGCCCGCATGGCCCGGATGTCGTCGAACAGCGCGTCCGTCCGGTACACCTGCGGCGTCGGCGCCTCCGGGTGCAGCCGCTTGACGTGGCTCACGTACCCGCCGAGCACCCGCTGCTCCATGGCCTTCGCCCCGAGCATGTGGTACGGCACCAGCAGGAACTTCTTCCCGTCCGTGCCCAGCCACTCGTGTTTGGTCAGCACCGGATCGAAGTCGCCCCGGCCGCGCGCCGCCGGGCTGCCGCTCAGCAGCGCGTGCAGCACCGCCATGAAGTGCGACTTACCGGAACCGAACGAACCGTGCAGATACGCCGCCTTGGACGCATGTCCGTCCAGCGCCGACTTGATCAGGCCCAGCGCCTCGTCGAAGTTCTCCAGCAGCCGCTCGGTGACCACATAGTCCCGCAGCGCGTGCTCGGCCCCCTGCGGCGTCGTCGCCTCCGACAACTGCAGCACGAAGTCCGAGGTGGAAATGGACTCCTTGATGTCGATGACATCGCGAAGCAGGGGCGCCTGCGACTGCGGGTCCTGGGCCATCGAGGCTCTCGCTCTCCTTCCGGCTGCGGGCACGCTGGGGGTCGTGGCCGTGCCATCCGTCGTATCGACGGGTCTGCGGGTCTTCTTCTGTGCGGATCTTCATCCTGGTCCGGGACCATTCTCCGATACAGAAGTCGCGCAGGGGAGCGGGGTCATGAGATGCAGTCACATCGTGACGTGCTGTCAGGCACGCTGCGCCAGGCGGCGAACGGGGAGGCCCGGGGGCTGCCCGGCTGCCCGGTCGATGCCGGGCAGCCGCAGGGCGGGCCGCGCTCACAGGTCGAACGTGCCGGGCCGGGCCTGGCCGTCGGCCAATGGTGTGCCCGGCACCCCTGGCGCTATGCCGAGTTCGAGGTGCCGCCGACTGCGCTCGTTCAGCTCCGCGACCCGAGCACTGAGCACCTCGGCGTGGGTCAGCAGCCGGACGCGGCCGGGGTCCGCGTCCCACTCCCGTCCCCCGCCCAGCGGTCGGAGCTGGATATAGGGACCCTCCCGCCCCATCACCACCCCGACCCGGTCACGGGCGAGATCCCGCACCGCCGAGCCGACGACCGGTCCCACCGGCGTGGCGATGACTGACACCTGCGGCCGGGCTCCGCCGTCCGTCACCGGCCGGCACCCCGCGCGATCACGGCCGCCAGCGCGAAGGCGACGGAGGCCGAGCAGACGCCGAGGTGGACGAGCGCGTACCGGGCGGCCCGCGCGGAGTCCGGCATGTCGCGCTCGCCGCCGCCGCCGTCGTCATTGCGCGCCGACGCGTCCCGCCACGGGGTGCGGACGTCCATCGCCGGGAGCTGGATACCGGCGCGGGTCAGCGCCTCGGCGAGCGCGTCACGCGCCGTCACCGCCTCCCGGATCTTGCCGGCCCCGGCCGGTACCCGGCCCTCTGTCCAGCCGCGGAGCTCGTTCGGGTGGGCGTCGGGGTTCGGGGCGCTGTCGCTGCTGCTGTTGGCGCTCTTGCCTGAGGCTCCGTCGGAGTTGCAGGCGCCGTCGAGGTTCGGGGACTGCTGGGGGCTCGCCATCGGTGGCGCTCCTGAACTTTTCATGGTTTGTGCTGATATTTCGCCGCCTGGCGCGCACCATTTGAACTACCGTGCGTGAGGGGCGCATTACGAGAATGCGTCCTGGCTGAGCTGCGCACACCGCAGACCGGTTGTGCTTCCCCGGCAGACCAGCGCATGTTCCACACCTTCCACGGAGGCACACCATGCCGACGAGGCGAGCGGTCACCGGCCGCAGCCGTGAACCACGCGCCCGGTTCGCGGAAGAACTGCGGCACCTGCGGGCGCAACGCGGAGAGAGCCTCCGCCAGCTCGGCGACCGACTGGGCTGGGACTGGTCCCTGTTCGGCAAGATGGAGAGCGGCGAGACCCTGGGTGGGCCCGAAGTGGTCGAGGCCCTCGACCAGCACTACGGCACCCCAGGGCTGCTGCTGGCCCTGTGGGAGCTGGCCATCAACGACCAGACCCAGTTCCGCGAGCGCTACCGCCGCTACATGGAACTGGAATCCAAGGCCACGAGCTTGTGGCACTTTGCGGTCAGTGTCCTGCCGGGGCTGTTGCAGACCCCGGGGTACGCGGGTGAGGTGCTCGCGGCCGGTGGGCTCAAGGGCTTGGACCTGGAACAGCAGGTGCAGGCTCGAATGAGTCGGCGCTCCTTGTTGGAGGGCGACGACGCACCGCCGTTCCGCACCATCCTGTCGGAGGCGGTACTGCGCACGCCGCTGCGGGACGCGGGGGAGTGGCGGGCGCAGTTGGAGTATCTGGCGGGGGCGGCGGACCGGAGGAACGTCGCGCTCCAGGTGTTGCCCTTCAGCGCGGGCTTTCATGGGCTGATGAACGTGGACGTCTGGTACCTCCGACAGCCGGAGGGGCGTACGTTGGCGTACACGGAGAGCGGCTACCGGGGCGAACTGCTCGAGGAAACTGCAGCGGTCGAGCGACTTCAGCTCGCGTACGATGCGGTGCGCGATTTGGCGCTGTCCCCAGTCGAGTCGCGAAAGTTCATCCTGCGCATGTTGGAGGAAGTGCCTTGCGATCCCTCGACCTGAGCGCCGTGAGCTGGCGCAAGAGCAGCTACAGCAATCAGGATGGTGGTGCGTGCGTCGAGGTCTCCGATGACTTCGCCACCCTCGTCCCTGTCCGTGACAGCAAGGCCCCCCACGGGCCGGTACTGACGTTCGCTGCGGACCGCTGGTCGGTGTTCGTGTCGGCCGTCAAGGGCGGCGAGCTGCGCGTCTGAGCCGACAGCAAGAACAGGGAAGCGGCTCCAGCGTCGTAGGTCGCTGGAGCCGCTTCCCTGCGTACTCAGCCGATCTGCGTAGAGGAGAGCAGCGCCCCAAGCCGTCTCAGCCTCGCAACGAGGTTGCTTTCTCCACCGAATCCACGAACTGGATCATCTCGTTGTGGATGGAGCTCTTGGCCGGGTCGGGGAAGCGGATGTTGTGCCGGTAGTAGCGGTGGAAGGCGATGAGCAACGCCGTATGTGGCCTGCGAAGTCAGCGGCCTCCACGCAGCGCTGTCGATGGCGAGGAACGCGTGCCTCGCCAGCCACCTACTCGATGCAGGCTGACGCCGAACATGAAACGAGGGCTGTCTCTTCTCGGGGTAGCCTCGCTTCGTCGGGATGCGGCTTCGGACCCGGCCTCCCGAGCCTTGACCACCGCGACCACCTCGGTTCAGAGCTGCCAGCCCACCGGCACTGAGCCGTTCAGCGAGCACGGTCCGTGGCCAATGCCTGGTCGTCAGGTCCATAGGCGAAACAATTCAGTGTCTCCGCCCAGCCCTCGGGCGCTGGCGACCGCTTCGGGTAGGGAGAAGCCGAGAACGAGCACCTGGTAGTAGAAGGCCGAGGTGAAAGCTAGAACCGCTGCTCCCGCTGGGTATCTCAGAGGCGCGACGTAGGCAGAGCACCCCCCGCCCAGGAAGGCGCGCGCCAGGGCATCAGTCCCGGTAGCACAGCCGGTGCTGAGCACAGCGGACCGGGGCGAGCAACTCAGCTCGGCCACGATTGCGGGGGTGAGTACGTCGTTGAAGGGCTGTTGCTCCGTGAGTTCGGGTGCAAGCCGGTCCAGGACCATGCCTCGGCTATCGCCGTGGCAACTGAAGACCAGGTGCTCCGCTTGGCTCAGCGTGCCGTTCAACACGTCGGCCAGGTGGCGAGGAGATCCGACGGGCAAGAGCCGGACATCGGCCCCGTACCCGGCGAGCAGGTCCCGGAGTGCGTAGGGTGCGCCGCCGGTGTGACCGATGGCGACGACGTCCACAGTGGTGACAAACATCTTGGCGCGGCTCCGCAGTACGCGTTGTTCTCGACCTGAGCGTGAGATCGCGCAGGTGACGGCACCGGACTCCTACCTGACCTCAGCCATAAACCGGCCCCGCGGCGGGCCAGGTCTTCCCGTTTCACCCGCGTCGACCGCCTCGTTGGGGCCGAACGAGTGAGGCGGAGCGAGACGATTTCGGTACGCGACAGGAGTGGTCGTCGGAAGGTGTGGTCGCGTGCTGGACGCTTTCGAGTCACGGACGATCGCTGGAAATCCTCTGGACAGCACGCGAATGCCTGGTCACAGTGAGGGATCAGTTGATTACATTGGGGAAGGGGGGGTGTTCGTGTCGACGAAGTCCGTGCCCGGAGATGGGCAGCACGGCAAGGGCAGCAAAGGTGTCGTGGGCGGCGAGCCGCAACGCGGTGCTGTCGCCTTCATGAAGGACCTGGGCCGGGGCATGCTGGCTCTGCGGCGCCGGTGAGCTTGTTCCCGCTGTTTCAGGACGGCGTCGGCCAGCAGTCAGTGGATCCGCTGACATTGGCCGGCCCCGCTCCTGTTGTCGACCTGGAAGCCCTCGCGCTGCTGCTGGCTCCGCCCGCGCTACTGGGGGAGTTCGTTCCCCGTTCGCCGTGGAAGGGCGTGGAGCGTGTCTCAGCCGGGCTCCCGCAGCCGCAGCCGGGCTCGCTGCCCCGCGCGTTTTCCCGGGCCGTCGAGGCGGTGGCCGCGGATGCCGAGGTGATCGGTGTCCTGGTCTCCGGCGGGCTGGACTCCCTCGCAGTTCTGGTCCACGCGCTGCGGATCGCCAAGGGGCGTCGGGTGGTGGCGTTCACCACCGACCTGACCGACGATGCCGGGGGGCAGCGCCGCCGCAGTGGTCCGGCGGCTTCTGGCCGACTTGGAACTGCCGGCCGAGTTGGTGGTTCTGGACTCGGCCCGGGACCGGTCCGAGCCGGTGTGGTCGTCCGTGGGGCCGCGGTTGGATGCGTTGCCGGAGGTGAATGCCGCTGCTGCGGAGCGGGCGATAGCGCTCGGCTGCGGGGTGCTGCTGTCGGGCGACGGTGCGGATGAACTGCTGGGGGTCCCGCGCTTCGCTACTGCTGCGGTGGCCGCGCGCCGGGGTGTGCGGGCTGCTGTCCGGTACATGGCCGATGTCGCCTCCTCCGGTCCTGGCCTGCCGGGCGAGCTGGCCGGAGCGATGGCAGGTCTGCTCCCGCACGGGTTGCGGGCGCGGGCGTACTGGGCGGCGAACTGGCCCGCCTGGTGTGACCCGGTCGCACCACCCGTGCTCGCCGAGCCGTACCGGTCGGCGGCGACCGCGTGGGCCAGGCAATGGGTGGATACCCAGGTCGCCGCTCACGCAGCAGCCGGGCGTTCGTGGGCACGGGCCGACTCATGGGACGCGGCCTTTCCCCGCGAGGCGATCCCGCCCGCGAGCGCTGTTGCTGAGGCGTCGCCGTTCCTGCACGAGACGTTCCTCGCCGCCGCGCTCGCGCTGCCGCTGGGCGACCGGTACCACCCCGGCTTGCCGTCGACCTACCTGCGATGCAAGGCACAGGTGGTGCGGTTGCTGCCCGCGGCGGCACTGCCGGTGCTGCCGCGGCACAAGCAGTACTTCAAGACCGCGCTCGCGCAAGCGTCCACATCCGGGTGCCGCGCGCCGCGGTGCGTGGAGGCTGGACTGCTCGACGGCCAGGCGCTGGCGGTCGAGTCCGACACGGCAGTACTGCTGGTCGTGGCGGCCCTGGAGCGGTGGCTTGCCGGGGCAGACGAGAAAGCGGCTGTTTTCAACGGCTGATCCAACGAGGTCAAGTCCCCAGCAGTTGCGCGGGCACGCGCGCTCCCGAGCGTCTACGGGCTGCGGGTGAAGGAGTGCAGCCGGTCGACCTCGTTGAAGCCAGCCCGGTCGTACATGCTGTTGGCAGCGGTGCGGTCGCGCTCAACATCGCCAGACGGGGCGTCGTCGTCGACGTAGAGGATCGCCTCTCTGGCGCCGAGCCCGGTGAGCAGATCAAGGGCCGAGCCGAGCAGGGACAGGCCCAGGCCCCGCCTGCGGGCAGGCGGGGCGACGCTGATCCACCACAGCACGCCCACCTCTGCGACGGGGCGGCCGATGGTTGCCTCCGCCAGGAGCTCCCCGCCTTCGCGGACCTCCAAGCGCTTGCCCGGCGGGTCCTCACACTCCTCGACCGTGACGTGGGCGGCGCGCGGCAGTCCTGCGATCGGCAGCGGACTGCGCATGTAGCGCCACAGGTCGCGGCCGGTGAACCCGGCGTCTTCCAGTGCCTGGTGGGTTGCCGGACGGCGGCCGACGGGAAGGCCCTCAAGGCCGAGGGTGAGGGCGGAGGCGAACTCGAAGGCGTGCACGGTGCGCTCCCCGAGCCGGTCGAGCGCGCGGGCGACCAGGGCCTTGGCGAGTGCGGGGTCCTCGCGGCAGTGCAGCCACAGAATGAACCCGGCCCCATCCGAGGGGCGGGTGGCGTAGGAGACGATGCCGAGCACCGTCCCCGACTCGTTGTGCATGACCTCGGTGACGGGCGGGGCCAGCTCCGCCCACCAGCCGCCGTCCACCGGCGAGCGGCCGGCCAGCGCCTCGGCGAGCATCGTGGCAGTAGCCAGCGGCTGGCCGGGCAGCCGATCGGCGCCCACCAGATCGAGCACGGCCGCCTCGTCCGTGGCCGCGTAGGGCCGCACCGAAAGTTGTGCCATCGAACGGGATGTCGTGATCGCCACGGGCTGCTTCCGCCTTCCTCGTCGGATTCCTTCTGCTCCAGCCTGCCCCTGCCCCGGTCCGCACGCCACCACCTTCGTGGGGTGTTTGGAAACCCTCTTTGAGCTTGAGATGGCCACTTGAACGAACGAGTTGGCAGTCTCCCGCTGCTCCTGTCGGAGGACGAAGCTGCACCAGATCTGCCGGTTGTCGCACGCCCGCCCTGCCCGTTCTCTCGGCAAGCCCGTTCGGCGTGGCCGTCACTCCCTTCACACCGGCAGGACACGCACCGGCCCTGGCAGGCGAATGTCGAAGGCGCAACGGCCCGGGCCAAGAGCCAGGGATTCGGCTCCTCTCCCTACCGGCTCGTGCAGGCCATCCCGCTCCCGGAGACCCTCCACGATCCTTCCGCTACAACTGCGCGGATCTCGACCTGTCAGCTATGGAGATGCCGGCCCTCCGGCCCAGCCCGCCGAACGAGTGACCAGCGTGTGGGACGGAGAGTCGTGAGGGGCAGTCTCTGTTACTTCTTGGCAGTTCGGCGTCCACGTGCGGGCGCGGCCGGCCGCCAGGCGCGCAGGTCGTCGTCCGTCAGGCCGTGCTCGCCTTGGACCATCTGCCGGTCTCCCCGGAAGAAGGCGGCAGGGGAGGCGCCGAAGGTGGCGTCGAACTCGTCGTGCCACTGGTCCAGCCAGGGCTGGAGCTCCAGCAGCCCCGCGAGGAAGGGGGCCACCTGCTCGGACGTCAGCTCCTCGTGCGCGGCGATGTAGGCGTCGAGGGCGTACGCCTGCTCCTGGTGGTCCCACCCGGCCCAGCCGTACAGCTCGGGCTTCGCCACGTTGGTCTGCCCGTAGGAGATGAACCGCTCCTTCGGCACATCCAGCTTGCCGCGCGCCCGCCAGTAGGAGGGGCGGAGGAAATCGGCGGAGGTGTACTTGGGCGGCACGGGGATGCTGTCGCGGATCTTCCGCTTGGTCGGCTCGTCCGGCGCCGCGTCCTCCTCCCGCTGGAGGTCCCATACGTGCTCCCAGTCCTCCCGCTTCTTGAGCCCGGAGGGCTTGTAGCGCAGGGCGGCGAGGAACGGCACGTGCTCATCGGCTATCAGCTCGCCGACGACGGTCGCCAGCTCCTTGCGGGGCGCATAGATCTTTGCGACGGACACGAAGTCCTCGTCCTGAGAGAGCGCGTCGGTGAGCCGGGAGAGCGTGACGAGCGCGGGCATCCCGTTCTCGTCGTACCAGTGCTCCTTGTTCTCCATCCGGTCGAGCAACCAGGATTTGAGGGCCTTCTCCTGGAGCGCGTCCCACCCCTCGGTCGCCCACCGCCGCTTGTACTCGGGCCTCTCCACCATGCCAATGGCGCGGGACGACTCAATGGCATCGATCCGCTTCTGCACCACCTCGCGATATGCGGAGGGCCAGTGCTCGGGGATCTCGGTGATGGGCGTGGAGCCGTGCCGCTTGAACCATTCGTCGCTGGCTTCCCCGGCCTGCACTTTGCGGGCCAGCACGATCTCGAAGGCGCGTTCGCCGAGCGCGAGTTCCGGGATGTCGGGGGAGTCCGGGTCCTCGGAGACGCGGAGGTCCTCGGGGTGCAGGTTGTAGAGGGAGTAGACCTGCCAGTCGAGTTCCTCTTGGAGGGCGATCATGCGGGCGCGCGTTGCAATCCAAGCGCCGCAGGCCGCACGAAGGGCGCGAGTTGTGGGAGTGGCCGTTTTAGCGGTAGTCGATGGGCTGACGGCGGTGAGTTTGCGACTCAAATTGTCCAGCGTAATTGGAAATCGAGTGGGCGGATTGGCGGGAAGGGGGAACTCCGCGATATTTGCGCCATTGAACTGGTAGCGGTCTGTCCAGGGTTGAGAACTGACGCGCGCTCCGTCCCCTCCGATCGGATCGCCCCCCTTGGGGTAACAACGCAGCTTGAGCCACAATGCAGCCACAGAGCTATTGAGCACGCCGAGAATGTTTAGATGCCCCTCCTCATTGGTTCCGTTGCGAAGTTTGATTACTGGCGCGGTCTGTTTGAATACGTTTCCACCATAATCCAAAGCGAAATGATTGTGTGTAGCAACTTCGGCGAACGTGATTGATAGCGGCGTGCGATAGGCGGAGGGGGTATATTGCATGAACTCCCACCAGTGGAGACCTGCATCCTCCATGTTTCCTTGGAACGTGCGCCGAACTTCGAGGAGGCGGCGAAACGGCCAAAGTTCGTTGGCCAGATCGCTGGGCTGAAGCTCCTGTGCATACGGGAACCAAATTGTTTCTTTTGGGTCGGCGCCCCAATCTCGCACCACCTCGCCAGTCATCAATGGTCGGAGCCCCTGTCGATTAGCGATCGTTCGATGGGTGCTTCGAGCTGGGCGAATGAATGCCTCATCAGCTCCGGCTCGGATGGCGCGTCCCACTGGAAGCTCAATGACAAATTTCAAGAGATTGATACTAGTCTTATCTAGCTGGCGGGTCATTTCAAGGCCCCCGTCAGATAGGATCCAGGGCTGAGTGGCGAAGCACTCTTCCCTTTCCAGGTCATCTACTGAAACCCATTGACTTACGCTTCCCGGGTTGTCGATCTGATCGATTATTGCGGTCCAAACGAGCCCGATGCTACCTTTTTCTGGTGCCTTAGGCTCACCGTGGACGCTCCGTACTGTCCGGATCATGCGGGACTTAGTGCCACCTCTACGTCGTTTTCCGATCAGGATGACGGTAGGAGTTCCATGCCCCGGAATGTATGCGCCGGAAGTATCAATGACCTCGGTCAATTCGATCTCATGCTGAAAATACGACTCGATTAGCGTTCTGCCGAATTCTCGCTTCGTGAAGGAGTTGGATGTGATTTGGCCGACTCTGCCGTAACCATGCCCAGTGTCTTGGCTGCCTTCGATTGAAAGCTCGAAGAATCGCTGCGCGAATGGCACAGAGAGAGCGTATGTTCCAACGCAAGAGCTGTACAGGCTCCGGTACAATTCATTTAGCCTCTTATCGAGGACTGAAATGTATGGAGGATTCCCCGCCACCACGTGATACTGCCCCGGCTCAAGAATCCCCGGGTGCTCGTGCACGTCCTCCATCTCATACTTGAAGTCCGCGAGCTCGTCGGCGCCCTCTTCCTCCGAGTCGTCGAACAGGTTGCCCTGCTTGTGCCGGTGCTTGATCAGGGAGTCGCCCACTGCCAAATGCATCGGCCACTCATAGCGCCCCGCTTCCTCCAGCGTGCGCATCCCACTGGCCGCCATCGCCGCAACCAACAGCCGGAACCGCGCAATCGCCACCGCGAACGGGTTCACATCCACCCCGTGCACCGAGTCGAGCGCAGCCCGCACCCGCTCGTGCACGTCGACACCTGGGCGGCCCTCCGCCCACAGCCGCACCAGCCGCCGGAAGGCGCCCAGCACGAAGTGTCCCGATCCGCACGTCGGGTCGATCATCTTCAGGCCCTCATAGCCGAACTCCCCAACCGCAGGGGTCATCGTCCGGTCGAGGATGAACTCCTCGACGAACTCCGGGGTCTGCAGCAGCGCGTACGTCTTCCGCGCTGCCTCGCTGAGGTCCTGGTACAGGTCGCCGAGGAACCGCGTGTCCCAGCCCCGCGTGCCGTCGCCGTCCTCCTCCAGGGGGTCCGTGAAGTCGTGGACGAGGACGCCCGCCTCGTCCCGCTCCCGCCAGAACTCGACCAGCTCCCGGGCGCCATCGTGCGACAAGGGAATCTGGAACAGCGGATTGTGGCGGCGGTCGAACAGCAGCCGGCCCGCCTGCCCGGCGCCCAGCTCGTCGAAGGCCCGCTCGATCCACCCCCGGTACGTCGGGTCATCCGCCGTGGCCACGTACTCCTCGTACCGCGCCAGGGCCAGATCCCGGCGGTCGTCCTCCGGGGCCGTCAGATACGGCTCCGGGATCAGCCGGTTGTCCTCGCAGAAGCGGACGAAGACCGTACCCAGCACCCACGCCACCGCGACCTGAGTGACGCGCTCGTCCAGCCAACTGTTCCAGGTGGCGGCCGTCCGCCCGAGCTTCTTCGCCCGGTCGTACTCACTCCGCAGCTTGGCCCCGACGTCACCCGCCAACTTCACCTGCTGCGCGAGATCGCTCTGGACCGCCTTGACCTGCTGCTTGAGGTCGTTCAACAGAGCCTTGCGGTCGATCACGCGACGTCTCCCTCTAACTCGAACTTTTGAACTGCACGCTTCATCTGCTCGCCGCTCACTTGCTGCTCGCCCCCGACCGGTGGGCGTTCTGCACCCACGACTCCGGCAGGGTGATCCACTCGCCCAGGCCCGCCTGGTACGCGACGGCGACGGACCCCAGCTTCGGTTCCCGGGCCGGGTCGCTCTGCGGGACCAGCAGCCACAGGCCGCGCCCGCCCTGGCGGGCCGCTTCCGCGAGGCGGTCCAGCACGCCCATCGCGTCGTACCGTGCGAAGACGGCGGCATCCGTCAGCAGCACCGGGCCCTCACCAGGTCCGGAGCCTGCGCGGAAACCGCTGTCCGCGCCGCCGCCCAGCAGCTCCCGCACCCGTGGCTCCACCGAACCCCACGCCGTACGCGCGTACTCCGCGAACTTCATCGCACCCCGCGAGCCGGGCTCGGCGACATCGGCCTTCAGCAGCGTCTCCCAGGTGGGCTTGGTGCCCTCGGGGACCAGGGCGTGCATGGCCTCCAGGAAGAGTTCGGTCACCGAGACGACGCGGGCGCGGAACCGGCCGTCTGCCGACCCCAGTTCCTGAGTGGCCTGCCAGGCACGCGCTTCCCGTACGGTCAGGACGCGGTAGCCGTCCCGCCGTGCGGAGGCGAGGAGGCGCTCGTCGGTCCGGACGGCGTCGGCCAGTGTCGGGTCGTCGGAGTAGCGGGTGACCGTGCCGACGTCCGTGGAGCGGCGCCAGGCGCCGGTCGTCAGATAGCTGGAGGCCGAGTCCATCCGGGTCGGCAGGTAGCGCAGCGTCTTCGTGTCCTCGCGCAGCGAGAGGGTGAGGTCGAAGCCGGCGCTGCGCAGGGCCTTCGTCAGCGGGCCCGCGGTCGGCAGGTCGCGGGTTGTGCCGCCCCGGCCGTCCGGGACGACGAGTTCGGGGAAGCGCGTGCGTACGCGCTCGTGCACGTCCTGCCCGGTCAGTCCGGGCTGCCATTCGTCCGGCACACCCGGGTTGAGGCGTACCAGGCCCGCCTGGGTGAGTCGCAGGGCCCGTACCAGGTCCAGGTCGCGGGGGTAGATCTCCAGCCGGGGGGTGGCCGCCGCGTTGGTGGACGCTGAGGCGGCCAGCTCGACCAAGCGGCGCTCGTCCCATTCGACCTCGCCGGGCGGCGGGGTGAGGGCGCCGAGTTCGGCCAGGACCGTCGTGGCCGTCGGCAGGGTGTCCAGCCTGGCCAGGCGGTCGGCGGTCTTGCCCAGCCGGGAGGCGTAGTCGAGCAGACCGGGCGCGGTGGGGGTGTCCGGAGGGTCGCCCTCCATGCCCGTCTCCTCGTCGGCCTCCCGTACGTCCAGGGCGAGCAGCCCGGCGCCCAGGACCTCCTCGGTGGCCTTGCGGTTGGGCTGGTGCTGGAACTGGGCGCTCTCCGGTTCGAGCTGTTCGACCTCCACCACGGCCCGGACCGCCGCGAGTGCCAGCGCGCGCCGCTGGGGGCGCTCCGGGAGCTGGGTGCCGCGGCGCAGCACGAGTGCGTCGGCGATCTCGACGGCGGAGGCGACACGGCCCAGTCCGGCCAGCAGTTCCGTGATCTCGTCGCGGAGGGCCCGCACCTCCGGGCGCTTCTTCCAGCGCTTGCGCTCTTCCTTGAGCATCTGCGGGATGCGGCCGGCCGACAGCCCCAGCGCGTCGGCGACCTCCCTCTGCTTGGGCCAGACGCCGATACCGGGCAGGGTGCCGTGCTCGTCCGGCAGCCGCAGCAGCAGCCGGACCATCTCGACCTTGTTGTGGTTGGAGCCGTTGTTGTTCAGCTCCGGGACCAGGACGGTGGCGAGGGTGTCGAGGCTGAGGGCGCGCAGCGCGGATTCCGGCAGCTCCTCGGGCCGATCGGTGGTCGCGGCGACACCGTCGGCGACAGCCGACTCGGTGCGGGTGAGCTGCGCCAGCTCTTCCTTCGCCTCGGCCCGGCCGCGTGCCGTCAGCGGCGAGACGGGGGCCTCGCGGAGCAGCTCGCCCCACTGGCGCTGGCGGCGCTGGACCTCACCGCGGGTCTTGGCGCCCAGGCCCGGGGCGTTGAGGAGCTTGCGGCGGCTGTAGTCCAGCAGGCCGCCGACCGTGGTGATGCCGAGGCCGTAGAGGAACGACTCGGCGGCCGGGGTGAGGCCCGCCGCGGAGAGGTGGGTGTCGCGGGTGACCTGCTCGGCCAACTGCTCGCGCTGCTGCTCGGCGGAGAGCGGTTCGGCGTCCGCGATGCCGGGCCGGCCGTCCGGCGTTCCGTCCGCGGCCTTCGGCTGGCCTCCCTGCTGTTGCTGCTGGGCTGCCCGACCGTCCTGGCCGGAGTGTCCCGGATGGCTGCTGTGCCGGGAGCGGTGGCTGGAGGGCACCGTCTGCGAGGCGTCCAGGAAGATCCTCTTCCAGGCGTCCCGCATCGGCTTCAGCTCGGGGAACCGTTCGGCGGCGTCCCGGTGCAGGGCCTTGCGGAAGAAGCGCACCAGGCCGTCGCGTACGGCGGGTTCGAAGGCGTCGGCGGCGATGGTCGGGCAGGGGAACTCCTCCGGGTCGGTCTGCCGGGGCAGGACCGAGCCGTCGCCCCACTTGGGCAGCTCGCCGGAGGCCATCTGGTGCAGGGTGACCGCGACGGCGTACCGCTCGGCGTGCGAGTCGTAGGCGGTGCGCACCAGGGTGCCGATGAACGGGTCGAGATAGCCCTCCGTGCCGGCCTCGTGGTTCTTGGCCGGGTAGCCGGCCAGGGAGAAGTCGATGAGGACGAGCTCACGGGTGCGGTTCGGACGGACCCTTATGGCAATATTGTCCGGTTTGATGTCGCGGTGCCAGACGCTCTCACCCTCCAGGAAGTCGACCGCGCCGAACAGGTAGTCGCCGTACGCCTCCAACTGGTCAATCTGGAGGCGCCCGCCTTCCCGGAGCAGCCGGGCCACGGTCTCGCCCCGGTGCCGTCGGCGACCGCTGCCGGAGGCGGACGGCTCGACGGCCTCCTCGCGCTCGTCGCCCACGTACTCCAGGGCGAGCACCGTGCGGCCCCCGAGGCGCAGCGGCTGCGGCTCCACGAGCCGGATGACGCGGGAGTCGGGGCGCAGCCGCCCCATCACCTCGGCCTCCCGGACCAGGACCTCGCCCCGGCTGTCGGACAGCGCCACCTTCAGTACGGCCAGCGGGCGCGTCCTGCGCGCCTCGTGCTCCAGATCGCGGACGAGGAAGGCCCGGCTGGTCGAGCCGGTGCCCAGGCGGCGCAGGACCTCCCAGCGTCCGCCGAGCACATCCCCGGTCACGGCTTCGAGCGGGTCCTTCTCCGGCGCCTCGGCCTCCTCGGCGACGGCGGGGTCGGCCGGGCTGGTGAGAGTGTCCTCGACCAGCTCCAGCATCTCCAGGAACTCGTCCACCGTGGACAGCCGCCGCTCCGGCCGGTAGGCCGTGGCCGCCTGCACCAGGTCGTCGATGTCCTCCGAGAGCCCGTCCACCAGCCCACTGGGCCGCAACCCCTCACCGGCCTCCAGCCGGGCGACCAGCTCGGCCTGGCTCGCCGCCGGAGCCTTGCCCGTCACCAGCAGATACGTGAGCACGCCCAAGCCGTAGACGTCCAGGGACACCGGGTCGGCGTTCAGCGCCGTCAACTCGGGTGCCAGGTAAGGGTCGGAGACATCGGCGAGGTGCATCGCGGAAAGGGCCGTCGGCGCGTACCGGGTCGAACCGGCGCCGGAGGAGCCGGTGCCGCTGCGCTGGGTGGCGATCTGCCAGTCGGAGATCTGCAGATGCGGGTGCTGCCACGCGGCGTCCTCGCCGACCGTCTGTCCCTGGCGGCCCCGGTTGCGGGGAATGACGTGCACCGAACGGGCGGCCAACGCCCGGTGGTGGATGCGGCTGGAGTGCGCGGAGCGCATCGTCTCGGCCAACTGGCGCACCAGTGCCATCCGGCCGAGGATGTCGAGCTTCTCCCCGTACTGGAGCAGATACTCGTCCAGACGCAGCGTCTGCGGGTGGTAGTCGTAGATGAGCGCCGGGCCCGCGGAGTGGCCCGAGGGGTGGTACTGCTTGTACTGCACCGCCCCCGGATGCCGGAAGCGCTGCAGCACGGCGGCCTCGCGCCGGGCCGCGTTCTCCACGGACTGCCGGATGGTGGCGTCCGAGCCGCGCTCGCGCAGATAGACCCGCACCCGCGCCGACTCGGGCAACTCGGCGTGCTGGGCCAGGTAGTCGGCCCACGTCTCCCCGGAGTCGAACGCCTTGCGCTCCAGTTGGTAGGGGCCCACCCGGTATTCGGCGTCACTGCGCCGGATACCCACCCCCTCCAGCGCGCCCTTGAGTTCGCGGGACGTGGTCGGTGTGATGCGGTGCCGCTCGTCGCGGGGAGGGCGCTCGAGCATGGCGACCAACTGATCGACGCTGAACACGCCGTTCTGGTCGTGGCCGGGCAACCGGATACGCAGCGAGTCCTCGGTGAAGCAGACCGCCTCGCCCACCCACGCCCGCCCGCCGCGCTGCCGCAGCAGCCCGCCCAGCTCCCGGGCCTTCTTGCTCACCAGATGCAGCGGATTGCCGTGCGGACGGCGATGCCCCCGCGGAGTCGTCTGGACCCAGGTTCCGTTCTCACTCGTCAGCGAGCCGTGCCAGTTCTTCAGCTCGATCATCCACACCCCGCTGGGCGCGACGACGAGCAGGTCCACCTCCCGCACATGGCCGGTGTTCGCGGTGAACGTGAAGTTCGACCAGGCCCGCCACGGGTCCGCGTCCGGCAACTGCCGGCGGATGGCCTCCAGCCCGCGACGCTCATGGTCGAACTCGGACTCGGTGACCGTCGTCCACCGGCCTTCCCGCATCGTTCCGTCCCCGCCTTCTCAAGCCACCGTGCATGGTTGACGGATCGCCGGCTCTTGCCGCCCCCCGACAAGGCGATCACCATCAGGGTGAAAATCGTAACTGTGGGAGGCGGCATACGCGCCGCTCACGTGCAGATCCGCGACGGCAGCAGGCATCACCCACGCCCTTGCGACATGGCTGCGCGGCGCCGGTATCCTTGATCGCCTCGCCATCTGCGGCCCGCCGGGCTTCCGCTCCGTTCACCCGGAGACACACGGACACGCCCCCACCCGCACGAGTCACATCGTGCTGCCTGGGGGCATTTCTTGTTGTTCCGCGCGTCCGCCAAGACGGTTGCCGCCATGGCGATGGACGGCTCCCTCTTCTTCCAGTTGACCGAGCAGTTCTTCCACCAGCACGGCCACGGGGTCGGCTCCTCGGAGGCCCGCTCCTGGGAACGGAGCATCCCCGCGCTCGTGACCGCACTCAACGAAGCCGGCCTCGGCGACGTCGAGGTGCTCCTCGAGTACGCCCTCCCGCTGAACAGCAAGCGCGCCGACGCGGTACTCGCGGGTCGGCATCCCGCCACCGGGGAGCCCTCCTATGTCGTGGTCGAGCTCAAGCAATGGGGGCAGGCGGAACCCGACGAGGAGGATGCGGAGCTGTGCCACGTCGGCCGCACGGCTCCCGTGCTCAACCCGATCGAGCAGGTCCGCCGATACTGCCAGTACCTCGTCAACTTCAACGGTGCCCTGGCCGAGCACCCGCACCGCGTGAGTGGCGTGGCCTACCTGCACAACGCCACCGAGTTCGGTGTCGCCGGTCTGCGCGCGATCGAGCGGGACGACCAGGGCCAGATGTTCACCGGACAGCAGCGAGGCGAGTTCCTGAAGTACCTCCGCTCCAAACTGAGCGACACGGCCCCCGGGGCACCGAGGGCCGACGAGCTTCTCAACGGCAAGCAGGGCCCCTCGAAGCAACTGATGGCCATCGCGGCCCAGGAAGTGCGCGAGCGGGAGCAGTTCGTGCTCCTGGACGAGCAGCAGGTGGCGTACCGCATGGTCCTCAACGCCGTCCGGAAGGCGAAGCAGGCCGACAGCAAGGAGGTCGTGGTCGTCACCGGCGGCCCCGGCACGGGCAAGAGCGTCATCGCTCTCTCCCTGCTGGGCGAGCTCTACCGGCAGGGGATTTCCGCGCTGCACGCCACCGGCTCGCAGGCGTTCACCAAGACGATGCGCAAGGTGGCGGGCTTCCGGAAGCGCGAGGTGCAGGACCTCTTCAAATACTTCAACAGCTTCATGGCCGCCGAGAAGAACTCCCTCGATGTGCTGATCTGCGACGAGGCGCACCGCATGCGGGAGACCTCTGCCAACCGCTACACCTCCGCCGCTCTCCGCACCGGCAAACCCCAGGTGGAAGAGCTGATCGACGCCGCTCGCGTCCCTGTCTTCCTCCTCGACCAGCACCAGGTCGTCCGCCCCGGCGAACTGGGTACCGAGGCCGAGATCAGGGCCGCGGCCGAGAAGAAGAACCTCGCCTGCACCGTCATCCCGCTGGACAGCCAGTTTCGCTGCGGCGGCAGCGACGCGTATCTCCGGTGGGTCGTGCGGCTCCTGGGACTGGAGGAGGGCGGCCCCGTCGTCTGGGAGCCGGACGACAGGATGGAGCTGCGGATCGCCGACAGCCCGGAGGAGATGGAGCGCTTCCTCGACGAACGGCGCGCCCAGGGCTTCGGCGCCCGGATGTCGGCCGGCTACTGCTGGACGTGGTCGCCCGAGCCGAAGCCGGGAGAGCCCCTGCCCGCCGACGTCGTGATCGGCGACTGGGCACGCCCCTGGAACCTGCGAGGCGACCGAGGGGTGGCGGGGGCGCCCCCCTCTGCGCTGTGGGCCACCGACCCGGCCGGGTTCGGACAGGTCGGGTGCGTCTACACGGCCCAGGGCTTCGAGTACGACTGGTCGGGTGTCATCATCGGGCCCGACCTGCTCTGGCGCGGTGACCGGTGGATCACCGACCGTACGGTGTCGAAGGACCCGGCTTTCACGAAGACGACGTCCGACGACGACGTGGACCGGCTCATCCGCAACACCTACAAGGTCCTGCTGACACGCGGCATGGTCGGCACCGTGGTCCACTCGACGGATCCCGAGACTCAGGCGAAGCTCCGCGAACTGGTCGGCGCCCAGCTCGAGACTGCTGCCGTGTGACACCGTGACACCGCCGCGACCGCGCCCGGTCGTCGCCGTTCACTAGAATTGCCCAGAACATTGCGGCCCGACGGGCTTCCGCTCCGCTCATCCGGAGCCACACGGACACGCCCCCACCCGCACGAGTCACTCGTGCCTTGGGGGAGACCAGTCCGTGTCCATGCTTCTGCTGAAGCTCCGTGCCGAAGACCTGCTCACGCTGGACGAGCGGCACCGCATGGTGCCGCACCTGGCAGAGCGGTGGAAATACTTCCGGGAGAAGGAAGTCTCCGTCGGTGAGCGGACCGCGTGGGCAGAGAGCCTGGTGGAGCTGGCCCACACCATGGTGAACGCGGATCTCGGACACGTCGAGATGATCGTCGAGTGCGCAGCCACCGTCGGCGGAGATCCGAAGCACGCCCAGACCATCGATGTGGTGCTGGTCGGGAGGCATCCGGTATCGCATGGCCTCTCCGTGCAACTCGTCGAGCTGAAAAGATGGTCGACCGTGACGCAGGTGGAGGCCGCAACCGCCGAGAAGGTCTATGTGCCAGGAATCCCGAAAGCGAAGAAGCACCCCGCCCTGCAACTGGCGACCAGTTTCGACCTCTTCGCTGGGGAAATCGGACCGCTCCACGGGATTACCGTCGAGTGCAGCGGCTTCACCTACCTGCACAACGCCACCCAGGAGTCGGTTCAGCCACTCTTTGACATCACTGCGCCGACAGGGGCCTACTCCGCGGTCTATACCCGTGACCGGCGGGAACAGCTGATGGAAGACATGCGGGCACACTTCGGGGAGGACAGCGGGATCTCCCATGCCGAGACCCTCCTCAGCCGCATGGGCTTGCGGAACACATCCCTGCTGGATGCCATGATCATGTCTCGCGGGGAGGACACTGTCTTCACCTTGCGTCGCGATCAGCGGAAGGTGGCGGATCACGTCAAGGACAGGGCCGCCAAGGTTCTGGGCATGCATGCCACTGGGTCCGAGCGTGCCGTCTTCGTCGTCACCGGCGGTGCGGGAACTGGGAAGAGCGCCATCGGTCTGCAGCTCAAAGCCGAGTTCGAAGCAGCGGGCCGCGATGTCCGCTATGCGAGCGGTTCCAGGGCTTTCAACGGAGCAATCCAGAACCACGTGGGCTACGGAGATCGCGCATTCAGGGACAGTTTCGCCTATTTCAGCAGCTTTGTCACTCCGCCGCAGGAACCCTTGGATGTGCTGATCTGCGACGAGGCGCACCGGCTGAGGGAGCGCTCCACGAACCACCGCCTCCCTCCAGAAATGCAGGGAACCAAGCCGCAGGTCGATGAGCTGCTGGACGCATCACGGGTGACGGTGTTCTTTCTTGATGAAGGGCAGTCCGTTCGGCCCAATGAGGTGGGCACGGTAAACCTGATCAAGAATGCGGCGGAACGGCGGGGGGCGCCGGTCGTCTCATTCGACCTGAGGCACCAGTATCGGTGCGGCGGAAGCAACTCCTATGTGTACTGGGTTCAGGATGTTCTGGGTATGTCAGGTCAGGGCCCGAAGGTGTGGGTCCCGGACGGGCTGATGCATGTCGAGGTCGCGGAATCACCCGAGGAGATGGAGCGGATCATTCATCACGAGGCGCGTATGGGTGCTTCCGCACGTATGGTGGCGGGGTTCTGCTGGCCCTGGAACAAGCCGCAGAACCCTGGAAAGCGACTGGAGGCGGATGTACGCATCGGCGACTGGCGCCGACCGTGGAATGCTGACAGCGAGAGCTACTGCGAGAACGGCACCGTGCCTCCGTCGAAGATCTGGGCCGTGCACGAAGCCGGTATCAGCCAGATCGGCTGCGTGTACACCGCCCAAGGACTCGAATGGGATTGGTGCGGGGTCATCATGGGCGAAGACATGGTGTGGCGCGACGGCCGTTGGGTGTTTCGGCGAGGTCGATGGTGCAAGGAAAAGGGAAGCCGAATCAAGCGGGTTGCCGCGCCGGGTTCACTGGATGACAAGGTTCGGACGAAAAACCTGAGTGACACTCAGTTCGCTACCTGTGTCCGTAATGCTTATCACGTCCTCATGACCCGTGCCAGTCGTGCGACGGTGCTCTACTCGACGGACGAGGAGACGAGGGAACACCTCAAGGAACTCGTCGGGGAAGTGCAGATTCACGGTCTCAGGCCGTCATGGAAACGTCTGCCCCCCGGCTTGCGCGTCCAGCATCAAATGCGCCCTGATCAGGGTAAGAAAAAACAGAAGGCAACCAGCAAAGAGCAGACCCTGCCGCTGTTCTAGAATTCGATCAGTGGGAAGAAGCGTGGCGGGCTCTCCGGACCCGCCACGGCCACCCACCTCAGAAGAGATGGGTGGCTACTGCTACCAGTCCCGTTGCCAGCAAGCTGGTGACGGTGTTGGTAGCGATGTCGAGCAGGATCTTGCGGACCCGTGCACGACGCGCGGACTTGTACTCGACCGGCTCCACTCTTACCACTCCACAGGGTGAGTTGCTGATAGCAGAGCGGGATTGCCCTACCGGGCAGCCGCAAGGTCCGTGCTGTGAAAACACGACGTGCCATCCGCTCCTCACACTCACTGCAGTGAGAATGGAACGTGAGCCTCGTACCCTCCGGGAAGGTGCGCAGCACAACAACCGTATCGCATCGAGTGGTTGCGTCCTGGTGGGCGGGCCTCACCTGCCCGGCGTCGTGAACACTGCCTGCCTCCTTGTAGGCGGCTCACGCTGCCGCACCGCGCTGCCCGAAACCGACTGAAGGTCTCAGGAGGGCGTGGTGGTGCGACCGTGCCTGGCCTTACGGCCGCCGATGCAACTGTCGGCCCGAACGTCGTCCAGAGCTCAGCGAAAAGCGGGGCGGCGAGCGGTCGCCCTCGGCGGTCGGCACGCTTCCTGAAAGTGCTGCTTCGTCGACAGAGCTGGCGCCGCTGGCCTTCGCGCCTTGCTATTGCTCCGGGATGGCTGAGATGCAGGGCGGGCGCTTGGTGTCCCGTCTGCCAGAATCGGCGAGTGCTGAGAGTCGGTTCCGTCGTGCTGGGTGTCTCCGATGTGCCGCGTGCGGCCGCGTTCTGGTCGGCGGCCCTGGGCTACGTCGCCCGTGAGGAGATGGCCGACGACTGGGTGGTGCTGGTGCCGGCGGAGGGGACCGGGGTGCAACTCTCGCTCGGTCTCAGCGAGACACCTGTCCAGGAACATCCCCGGGTTCATCTGGACCTGTACGCCGGGGACGCGCGTGATCAGGCCGCCGAGGTCGAGCGACTGGTCTCGCTGGGGGCGCGGCGGGTCGACTGGGATCTCGCTTCGGAGGACGCGGACTTCGTCGTGCTCGCCGACACGGAGGGCAACCGCTTCTGCGTCATCGACACCGGACATCACTGACAGCGAGTGCAGGCCTCCGGAAGCCCGGCCCCTCAGCCCCGCAGCGGCAGCGCCGTCCAGGGGCTCTTGCGGTCGGCGGTGAGGAGCCGGTGGGAGTCGCGGACCTCGCGGTACCAGGAGCCGAAAGCGTCCTCGTCGAAGTGCAGGCAGCGGCCGAGGACGTAGCCGAGGGAGAAGTCTCTCCAGGTGTCGTATTCCTCCGCCGCTGCGGAGCCCACGACGCGGAGGGCTTCGCGTGCCTCGTCGGACTGTGCGAAGCCCGCGTCCACGCCCCAGCAGGCCATGTTGGCGGCCCGGCCCAGGTCCCAGGCCAGGGTGCGGCGTACGACGGCGTCGTGGTGCAGCAGGCCGTCCTCGCGGAAGCGGGCCTCGTAGCGCAGGACGCGGCTGACGGTCTCGCGGAGCGCCGCCGAGGTGTCGCGCAGTTCGGGGTGGTGGGGGCCGAGCCGGTCCACCAGCCAGCGTCCCAGTGCGTCGTTCCACGCCTGCTCCGAGACCGGCTGTCCGGCCTCCGGGGTGCCCTGCCGCCGGACGTGAAGCGCGGCGCGGGCTCCCATGGCCATGTCCCACAGCGGGGTGGAGATCTGGCCGTCCAGCAGCTCCTGCACCATCTCGTGCCACTGGTGCGCGTCGGTGACGTTCCACATGGACTTGAGCCGGGTGCGCTCCCAGGTGGGTGCCGGGCGCGGGTCGGCGACCGTGTTCCACGGGTCGCCGTTGGCGTACTTCAGATGTGCTCCGCAGGCGAGGCCGCGCAGCACCGACTGGTCCGTCTCGCCCCCGGCGCGGGCCGACCGCAGCCGGTCGCCCGCCCAGGGGAAGATCGGCGACTTGCGGAGAAAACCGAACACACTCGACCCCCGTGCGGAACACCCCCGGTGTTTCCGGGAACGGTGCGGGAGCCTATCCGGGCCGCCCGTCCGGCTCAGCGGCCGGGTGCGGGACCGCCGGTGAGTGCCCCGCGCTGGGCGGCGCCGCTCTCCGCCACGACCTCGTCGATCCGCTGCGCCGCACGGACCAGCGAGAAGCGGGGACCACCGTCGCCGTCCCGCCGGAAGCCGTGCACCGCGGGCCGGGGCAGGCTGTTGTACTGGAAGGGCGTGGAGAAGTAGTAGGCGCCCGTGTCCCACAGCGTCACCACGTCGCCGGGCGCCAGTTCGGGCAGCGTACGCTCGCGGGCCACCAGGTCCCCGGCGAAGCAGCACGGCCCCGCCACGTCCTGCACCAGGTCCGGGGTGCGTTTGGGTGCCCCCTTGGCGTCGAAGGCGCCCACCCGCAGCGGCCAGGCCTCGGGGGCGAACGCGGTACGGGTCGCCACCTGCGCCCCCGCGTGGGTGACGGCGATGCGGCGGCCGCCGGAATCCTTGGTGTACTCCACCAGCGCGGCGATGAAGCCCTGCTTGGCCAGCAGCGAGCGGCCGAACTCGGTGACGAGGGTGTACCGCCCGTCGAACAGTCCCGGCACGGTGCGGCGCAGCAGCCGGGCATAGGTGTCGAACGACGGGTCGGTCTCGTCGCCCGCGAAGTTGACCGGGAGGCCGCCGCCGATGTCGACCGTGTCGATCTGCTGTCGGCCCGCCTCGCGGTTGATCCGTTCCGCCAGTTCGTAGACGACCCGCACCGATTCGGCCATCAGCTCCAGCGGCACGCCCTGCGACCCGGTGTGCGAGTGCAGCCGGGTCAGCCAGGGGCGGGCCAGGAAGCTGTCCACGATCCACTGCTCGGCCCCTTCGTCGCGCAGCGCCACCCCGAACTTCGAGGTGGCCGTCGCGGTGCTCATCGCGCCGATGGCACCCGTGCCCACCTGGGGGTTGATCCGCAGGCCCAGCGGTGCCCCCGGCGCCTGGCCCGCCGCGGCGCGCTCGGCCACCAGGGCGTCCAGACGGGAGAGTTCCTGCGGGTTGTCGGCGTTGACGGCCACGCCGGTCTCCAGCGCGTCCCGTAGCTCGGCGGGCGTCTTGGCGGGGGAGTCGAGGACGGTCCGGGCGGCCGGGACGCCGGCGGCGCGGGCGAGCGCCAGCTCTCCCGGGCTGGCCACCTCGGCGCCGATTCCTTCCTCGTCCAGCAGTTCCAGCACGGGCACCAGGGAGGCCGCCTTGACGGCGAAGGTGTGCAGCACGGGGGAGGGGCCGGCGAACGCGGCGTGCAGCTGCCGGGCACTCTCCCGGATGCCCTCGACGTCGAGCAGGGCGGCGACCGGCGCCTCCGGGCCCAGCAGCCCTTCGCGGACCGCCGCCCGGACGGCCTCCTGTCTGCGCGCCACGGCGTCCGGCACCATCTGCGACTCCCTTCACCTGGTCGGCCCCGCGGGGCGGGCTCCCGGTTCCCCGGGGCGGCTCGTGTGTCGGGTTCCCCGGGTCGGCTCCGTGACTCCGTCGCCGGGCCGGTGGACTGGTCGGCCGTCCCGCCCCGGCGGAGCGGTTGCCGGTCGTCGGCTGCCACGTCCCCCGTCATCCCGCGAACACCCGTCCACTGTGCGCCGCGGTCACCCGCCCGGTCTGCGGCGGCGGGGCCGAACCTCCGGGCGCTCAGGTGGCCGCCGGTCCAACGGGGCGGCGGCGTCCCGGCGGGCCTCGTGCCCGCGCACCACGTGCAGCCCCGCTGTCTTGTGCCGCCGTACGACGCGACCGCGGCCGTACGACGCGACTGCGGCCGCGCAACGCGATCCGGCCGTACAACGCGCCGCGGCGCCGCTCACTCCGACGGGTCGTCCCGCGGCGCTGCCGGACGGCGGCCCGACGCGCGCAGTCCCAGTTCGGCCAGCAGCCGCACATCGGGGTCGTCGAGGTCGAGCCCGAAACGGGTGCGCAGTCGGCGGAGCCGGTAGCGCAGGGTGTTCGGATGCACACCCAGTTCCCGCGCGGTGCCGGGGACGTCGCCGAATCTGCCGAGGTAGGTGGCGAGGGTGGGCGCCAGCGCGGTGCCGTGCTGTTCGTCGTGGGTCAGCAGCTCCCGCACCGGACTGTCCACCGGCGGCGTCAGTCCGGCCACTGCGTGTACGGCACGCAGGACGTCCAGTGCCGCGCGCACATCCGGTTCCGCGGCGACCTCCAGCGGCTCCGGAGCGCCGTCGTGCACGGCTCGTGCGCTGCGGTCCCGCAGCACCCGGAGGACGAGGTGTGCGGAGGTGCGCGACCGGGGTGCCTGTGCCGGGGCCGGCTGCGGCGTACCGAGGGCGACCAGGGGGAGGGCCCCGGCGTCGCGGACCGCGGCGGCGAGCCGGAGGGCCAGCCGCCGGGCGGTTGCGTCCGCCGCCGCAGGCTCCCCGTCGGGCAGCGGGAGCAGGATGTCCAGCCGGTCGGCGTCCCGCAGCGGATGCCCGGTCGGCTGGTGTGCGGTCGCCTGCAGGGATGCCAGGCGCAGCGCCCGGTCGTGGGCGTCGTGGGGCTCCGCTCCTCGGTTTGCGGCCGGCGGAGGGCCGCTCGGGTTGGCGACGGCGCCCCGGTTGGCGACGGCGTCCCGGGTCGTGACGGACAGGACGACGCAGGGCGTTTCGGGGGTGAGTCCGAGGGCGGCGGCGGAGTCGGCGTCCCCGGCGCCCTCCAGCAGGTCCCGCACCGCCCGCCTGCGATGCGCCGCCCCCTGCTGGGTGCGCTGCCGGTGCCGCAGCAGATGTGGGGCCGCGGTACGTGCCGACTCGCGCAGTGCCTGCCGTGCCGCTTCCCGCAGCGGGCTGCCGTCGGCGGCGGCCCAGATCGAGCCGAGCACCTCATCTCCCGCGCGCACCGCGACGGCCAGCCGCTCGGCGAACTGCCCCTCCGCGGGGCGGTGCACCACATCGTCCGTCGACCACAGGGTGCGCAGGAATCCGCTGGCGGTCAGCTCGGCCAGCCGCCAGCGGGGCACCTGCTGGCCGAGGATGGTCTGGCGGCGCAGCGGGTCGGAGCCGTGCTCGGTGGGGGAGAAGGCCAGTACCCGCGAGTCCGGGTCCTCGATGGTGATGGCGCCGCCCACCAGGGCCGACAGGGCGCGGGCCAGGGCGGGCAGATCGCCGAGCGGCACGTCGGTGGGGGACTCGCCGGCGGGCGGCCCGCCGGCGTGTGCCAGCCCGGCCCGAAGCATGCCGATCAGCTCGGTCCACTCGACCCAGGGGGCGCGGGTCAGCACTGCCGTGCCGGTCTCGGCGGCCGCCTCCAGCAGCCGCGGATCCGCGCCGGACGCGCCGCGCCGCACCACGACGGCCGCGGCCCCGGCGCGGGCCGCGGACCGCAGCACCAGCGGGGCGGTGTCGGAGGAGTCGTCGGTGCCGGGGGCGAGCAGCACCTGACCGTGTGCGGC
>NZ_ALAP01000104.1 GCF_000280905.1 Streptomyces sp. AA1529
CCGGGTCCGCCCAGCCAGTCGCGCAGCGCGCCGCGGGAGCCGTCCGTCGCCGTGACGGGGACGTCGGACACGGGAGCCCCGGGGGCCGTTCCCACCGACACCGTTTCAGCACTCAGTCGCGGAGACGTCAACGGCGTGCGGGCGTAGGTAGGGGGCGCGCCCAGCAGTCCGCGCCCCAAGTGGCCGTCGGTGAGCAGCCCCAGACGGGAGCGCGCACCCCCGCCCGGGAGCAGCGCGCGCAGCCCGCCGCCGCGGCGCACCACGGGCAGCGCCTGGTCGACGGCGCGCAGCCGGGCGGCCACGGCACCCCGCCGCTCCGTCTCGTAGCTGTCCAGCAGGGTGTCCGCCGCCGCGCCGTGACCGTGGTGCCAGGCCAGTGCGAGTTTCCAGGCGAGGTTCGCCGCATCCCGCAGCCCTTCGTCGACGGACTGCACTCCCAGCGCGCCGGTCAGATGCGCGGCGTCCCCGGCGAGGAAGACGCGCCGGACGCGCCAGTGCCGGGCCAGCCGCTGGTGGACGGTGTACACCCCGGTGTCCACGAGCTCATAGGGTCCGACACCGCCGCTGCCGGTGTCCCGCGGCCCGGAACCGGGCCCGCGCCCGTCGGCGGGCCCGCCGCGGCCGGCTGCCGCGGAGCTCACCGACTCCTCGGACCAGACCGCGAGGGTCTCCGCCACCCGCTCCAGCATCTCCTCGGGGGTGACCAGCTCGCCGCGCGGCGGCAGCAGCCAGTCCAGCCGCCAGCGCTCGTCGGCGAGCGGGCGTGCGGTCACCTCCCCCGGCGCTCCGTCCGGGTCGCGGTGCAGCAGCGCGCTGCCCACGTCGGCGGCGCCGCGTCGGCCGTCCGCTTCGTGGCCCCCCTCCTCCCACGGCAGCCGCACCCGCAGTGCGGCGACCGCGTGCCGTTCGACCGAGGTGCGTCCCGGGAAGCGCACCTCGAGCAGCTTGCGCACGGTCGAGCGTGCGCCGTCGCAGCCGACCGCGTAGCTGCCGCGCCACCAGGTACCGGAGGGGCCCCGGGTGTGCGCGGTGACCCCGTCGGCGTCCTGTTCCAGCAGGTCCACATGGCTGCCGGTGACGATCCGTGCCAGCTTCTCGTCCGCCAGAGCGCTGCGCAGTGTCCGCTCCAGCGCGTGCTGCTCGATGTGCAGCGGTGCCTGCTCCGGGGGAAGGTCGACCCGCTCGACCGGCTGCGCGCGGCGCCGGGTGCGCCAGGAGCGCCAGCGCAGTCCGGGCAGTGCGGGCAGGACGGCGGCGGTGTCCGGACGCAGCAGGCAGGTGCGGGCCGCGCGGGCCGCCGGGATGCCGTCGGTGGAGTCCAGTACCAGGGAGGGGACGGCGTGCCGGGCGAGGGCGAGGGACAGGGCGAGGCCGGCGGGACCCGCCCCGACGACGATCACCGGGTCCACGGTGCGGAGACCTCGCTGCCCTGGTGGTGCTGACGGGGGCCGGGGTTCTCCGATGGTGGAGCCTGGTGCGCGATCACGCTGGTATGCAACCCATTGCCTGAGCATGCGTCAAGTGAGGCCTTGGGAAGCCGAGACGGCCTGTGGCCCGGGCGGGTGCCCTTGCCACAGGCCGTCCGGGGCCGGTGCCGTGCGGATCAGCCGGTCGGGGCGTGGTTCACTTCGACGGCGGTGCGGTGCCGTCCGGTCCCTTCGCCTCGGGGGCTGCGGGGGCGGCTGCCTCCTCCAGCTCCTTCGCCCCGGCAGGCACGATGCCGGCTTTGGAGCGGCTGCCGCGCTGCTCGACGAACTTCGCGAGCCACGCCAGGGCGAGACACAGCGAGATGTAGATGGCGCCGAAGACGATGACTGTCTGCACCGTCGGATAGACGCCGCCGACCGGGGTGTTGTTGGCGATCAGACGGGCCGAGTACAGCAGCTCCGGGTAGAGGATGATGTAGCCCAGCGAGGTGTCCTTGAGGGTGACCACCAACTGGCTGATGATGGACGGCAGCATGGCGCGTACGGCCTGCGGGAACAGCACCGAGGCGGTCACCTGCGTCTTGCGCAGCCCGAGCGCGTAGGCCGCCTCGACCTGGCCCTTGGGCACCGAGTTGACGCCGGCGCGCAGCACCTCCGCCTGGACGCAGCCGTTGTAGATGGTCAGGCCGAGCACGAGCGCCCACATCGGGGTCATGTGGCCGAGGATGCCCACCCACAGCGCGAAGATCGTGATGAGCAGGGGGATCGACCGGAACAGGTCGATGAAGACGACCGCCACCCAGCGCACCGGCTTGTGGTCGGACAGCCGGGCCACGCACAGCAGCACCGCGAAGACCAGGGAGAAGAGGCCCGCCAGCGCGAACACCTTCAGGGTGGACATCAGGGCGTCGAGGATGTTCTCCCGGATGCCCGCGTAGTTGAAGATGTCCCACAGTTCGCCCGCGAACTGCCCCTTGTCGTAGAGCCGGTAGCAGACCCAGGCGATCAGGGCGGCGAGACCGATGCTGCCGACGACCGAGTAGACGAGGTTGCGGAATCGCGCCTTCGGGCCGGGCGTGTCGAACAGGACGCTCGCGCTCATCGGGCGACCTCCAGACCCTTCTCCAGCAGCCGGAAGAGGCCGTTGATGGCGTAGGTGATGACCAGATAGCCGAGGGTGATCCAGATGAAGATCACGGCGATGTCGTAGCCGTCGTTGCTCAGCGTCTTCTGGATGTTGAACAGATCGACGTTGTCGAAGGCACCGGCGACTGCGGTGTTCTTCGTCAACGCGATGAATATGCTGCTCAGCGGGGGTATGACCGAGCGCGTGGCCTGGGGGAGCACCACGATCCGCATGGTCTGGGTGAACGTCATCCCGATGGCGCGGGCGGCTTCGGCCTGGCCCATCGGCACGGTGTTGATGCCGGAGCGGACGGCCTCGGCGACGAAGGACGAGGTGTAGAAGCCGCAGGCGCAGACGGCCAGGACGAAGGAGTCGACGCCGGGGAAGAGCACCTTGGGCACCACGAAGAACGCCACCAGGAACAGCAGCGTGAGCGGGGTGTTCCGCAGCACGTTCACCCAGAGGGTGCCGAAGATGCGCAGCGGAGGAACCGGAGAGACCCGGAAGCCGGCGATCAGCAGTCCGAGTACGACGGCGAGCAGCGCGCTGACCACCGTCAGCCACAGGGTGCCGAGGAATCCCTCGCGGAACAGCGCCAGGTTGTCGAGCAGTACGTTCATGAATTCTCCGCGAGGAGTCGCGTAGGGACGGCGGGAAGGGCCGGGCCGGTCACCCGGCGGTCACCCGCCGGGTGCGAGGCACCGGGAAGGGCGGGCGGTGGCGCCCGCAACACCACGCCCCGCCCCGCGCGGCGTCGGTGCCGGGGAGCGGGGCGTGCGGCATCACTTCTCGGTGATCTCGGGCGGCGTCTGGAACTTGGAGCCGGACTTGCCCAGCGTCGCGTCGTACGCCTTCTTGTAGTCGCCGTTGTCCTCGTGCTTCTTGATGGAGTCGGCGACGGCCTTCTGCAGCGCCGCGTCGCCCTTCTTCAGGCCGACGCCGTAGGGCTCGTCGGAGAAGGGCTTGCCGACGACCTTGAGCTTGCCGGGGTTCTGCGCGGCGTAGCCCATCAGGATCGCGTCGTCGGTGGTGACCGCGTCGACCTGGCCGTCGAGGAGCTGCGAGACGCACTCGGAGTACTTGCTCAGCTCGGTGACCTCGGCGCCGTACTTGGGCTTCTTGATGACCTGCAGCGGCGTCGAGCCGACGATGGAGCAGACCTTCTTGCCCTTGACCGACTCCGGTCCGGTGACCTCCTTCTCGTCCTTGCGGACGAGCAGCGAGGCGCCGGCGTGGAAGTAGGGGCCGGCGAAGTCGATCTGCTTCTTGCGCTCGTCGTTGATCGTGTAGGTGCCGATCATCAGATCGACGTCGCCCTTGGAGACCGTGGTCTCGCGGGCACCCGAGTCGACGGTCTTCCACTCGATCTGCTTGGGCGTGAAGCCCAGATCGGCCGCGATCATCTTGGCCATCTCGATGTCGAAGCCGGAGTACTTCTTCGTCGACTGGTCCTGGAAGCCGAGGTAGGGCTGGTCGGCCTTGGCGCCGATGACGATCTTCCCGCGCTTCTGGGCCTTCTTCAGGACGGCCGAGTCGACCTCGACGTCCTTGGCGACCTCGTAGGTGGGGAGCGCCTTCTCGTCCGTCTGGTCCTTGGGCTTGTCGCCCGCGGAGCCCTCCTTGCCACCGCAGGCCGCGGTGGCGGCGAGGGCCAGGACGGCGGCTGCCGCCGCTGCGGTCTTGTGGAACTTCATGGTGAACATCCCTTGCTCGGAAAGTCGTTGGCCCGGTGTGCCGAAGCGCTGCCCGTCCGGCTGCGCGGTGCTGCCGGGCCGGGCGGTGGTTACGGGGTCATACGGGGTCACATGGCAAGCGGCGAAAGCTCAGTGGTGCAGGATCTTCGAGAGGAAGTCCTTGGCGCGGTCGCTGCGCGGGTTGCTGAAGAACTGTTCCGGGGTGGCTTCCTCCACGATCCGGCCGTCCGCCATGAAGACCACACGGTTCGCCGCCGAACGCGCGAAGCCCATCTCATGGGTGACGACGACCATGGTCATTCCGTCCCGGGCCAGTTGCTGCATGACCTCCAGGACTTCATTGATCATCTCCGGGTCGAGGGCCGAGGTCGGCTCGTCGAAGAGCATCACCTTCGGGTCCATCGCCAGGGCGCGGGCGATTGCGACGCGCTGCTGCTGACCGCCGGAGAGCTGCGCGGGGTACTTGTCGGCCTGGTTGCCGACGCCGACCCGGTCCAGCAGCGCGCGGCCCTTCTGCTCCGCCGTCTGCTTGTCCGTCCTGCGGACCTTCGTCTGGCCCAGCGTGACGTTCTCCAGCACCGTCTTGTGCGCGAAGAGGTTGAAGGACTGGAAGACCATGCCGACGTCGGCACGGAGCTTCGCCAGTTCCCTGCCCTCCTCGGGCAGCGGCCTGTCGTCGATCGTGATGCTGCCCGAGTCGACCGTCTCCAGCCGGTTGATGGTGCGGCACAGTGTGGACTTGCCCGACCCCGAGGGGCCGATGACGACGACGACCTCGCCGCGCGCGATGGTCAGGTCAATGTCCTGGAGGACGTGCAGCGCACCGAAGTGCTTGTTGATGTTGTCCAGTACGACCAGCTTGTCGGTCGCGGGCTCGGGACCGCCTGCGTCCTTGGTCACCGATACTTCGCTCATCGACGTCCAGCTCCGTCCTCGTCGGTTGCGAGGACCTTAGTGAGCGGTCGCGAGGAGCGTCATCACATCTGAGCTGAAATTGAGCATAACGATCCGGCCGCATCCCGGCAGAGTGGGTATAGAGGGCAAGGGGGACCGATCGGTTCTCCCGCGGTCCCGCCACGGCTCCTCCCCACCGCCCGCCCCGGTCCGGCCGGGCCTGCGCGGGGCCGGTGGGCGGTGCGGGCGGCGGGCGGCGTGACGGCCGCCTGACGGTCGTCGTACCGGCTGTATAACGGATGTCCGCGCGGTCCCGGTGAGCCCTTGACTCACCTCTGCCGATCAGCGTGGATGCACTGTTGGACTCGTTCGCCGGAGGCGGTGGGAGAACAGGAGGTGCCCGGTGAAACTGCTGCTCGTCGAGGACGACGACCGCGTCGCCGCGGCGCTCTCCGCGGTGCTGGCGCGGCACGGCTTCGAGGTCACCCATGTACGCAGCGGCGCCGAGGCGCTCCAGGCGCTGCTCGTGGGCGGTCAGGAGGGGCCCGGCTTCGCCGTCGTCCTGCTCGACCTGGGCCTGCCCGACCAGGACGGCTTCGAGGTGTGCGGCCGCATCCGCCGCACCAGCTCCACCCCGGTGATCATGGTGACCGCGCGGGCCGATGTGCGCTCCCGCATACACGGCCTCAACCTCGGCGCGGACGACTACGTCGTCAAGCCCTACGACATGGGCGAGCTGCTGGCCCGGATCCACGCCGTCAGCCGCCGCACGGCAGTCGAGGAGACGTCCCCGCCCGGCGAGCGGGCCGCCTCCCGGGGCCCGGACGAGAGCGGCACCCTGCGGCTGGGCGCCGTGCTCATCGAGCTGCCCACCCGCCGGGTCAGTGTGGACGGCGCACCCGTACCGCTCACCCGCAAGGAGTTCGACCTGCTGGCGCTGCTGGCCCAGCGCCCCGGTGTCGTCTTCCGGCGCGAACAGATCATCAGCGAGGTCTGGCGGACGAGCTGGGAGGGGACCGGGCGCACCCTGGAGGTGCACGTGGCCTCGCTCCGCTCGAAACTGCGGCAGCCGACCCTGATCGAGACGGTGCGCGGGGTGGGCTACCGCATGACCGCCCGGGCCGACTGACCGCCGGACCGGAACCCCGACGTGCGCACCCGCCTCCTCCCGCTCCTCATCGTCCTGCTGGCCGGGGTCCTGCTGGCCCTGGGCTTCCCGCTGGCGTTGAGCCAGGCGCAGGCCGAGCAGCAGCGGGTGGTCGTCGACCGGATCGACGACACCGCACGCTTCGCCTCGCTCGCGCAGTTCGTCACCGCGACCAGCGCACCGGACGAACGCCGCGCCACGCTCCAGCACGAGCTGGACCGCTACCACGACCTCTACGGCATCCGCGCCGGTGTCTTCTACCGCGACGGCCGCACCATGGCGGCTTCCCCCGCCGACTGGCGGATACCCGGCGAGGACAAGGCGGCCGGACCGGAGGGGCGCCCCGACGGCGCACGTGCCTTCGCCGAGGCACTGGCCGGACGCCGCAGCCACGACCCGCCCCAGGTGTGGCCCTGGCAGAGCGACGGCCGGATCGCTGTCGCCTCTCCCGTCATCCGGGACGGCGATGTGGCGGCGGTGGTGCTGACCGACTCGCCCACCGGACCGATGCGCTCGCGCACTCTGCGTGGCTGGCTGGCCATCGCCGTCGGGGAGGCGGCCGCCATGCTGCTGGCCCTCGGCGCCGCGCTGCGGCTGACCGGGTGGGTGCTCAAGCCGGTGCGCACCCTGGACCGGGCCGCTCACGAGATCGCCACCGGCAAGCTCACCTCCCGCGTCGTCGCCTCGGTGGGCCCGCCGGAGCTGCGCAGGCTGGCGCACTCCTTCAACGAGATGGCCGGCAACCTGGAGAGCGTGCTGGAGCAGCAGCGCGCCTTCGTCGCCGACGCCTCGCACCAGTTGCGCAACCCGCTCTCGGCGCTGCTGCTGCGTATCGAACTGCTCGCGCTGGAGCTGCCCGAGGGCAACGAGGAGATGGCGTCCGTGCGGGCGGAGGGCAAGCGGCTGGCAAGGGTGCTGGACGACCTCCTCGACCTGGCGCTGGCCGAGCACGCGGGCAGCGCGCACGTGCAGCTCACCGACGTCGCCGAGATCGCGGCCGAGCGGGTCGCGGCCTGGCGGCCCACCGCGGAACACAGCGGAGTGGAACTGCGGCTCGAGGGGCAGACGGCGGCGACCGGGTGGGCCGACCCGGTGGCGCTCTCCAGCGGGCTGGACGCCGTGGTCGACAACGCGGTGAAGTTCACCCCGGGGGGCGGCACCGTCACGGTCACCGTCCGCGCGGAGGGCGACAGCGTGACCGTCGAGACGGCCGACGGCGGTCCCGGGCTGACCGACGAGGAACTGGAGCGCGTGGGCGACCGCTTCTGGCGCAGCAGCCGCCACCAGAACGTCTCCGGCTCGGGGCTCGGCCTCTCCATCACCCGCGCCCTGCTGGCGGGGGGCGGCGCCGGACTGTCCTTCGCGCACCACGAGCCGCGGGGGCTGCGGGTGCTGATCACCGTTCCCCGGAACGCCCCAGACGCAGCGTGAGGATCTGGAAGGGCCGCAGCGCCACCCGGACCCCGGCCTCCTCCACCGTGTGCTGCTCCCGCGGCTCGGCCAGCGGCCGCTCCAGCAGGTCCGTCTCGGTCACCGACGTGACGGGGAAGCCGGGCGCCAGCAGCGCGCGGGCCCGGCCGCCCAGCGACTCGTAGAGGCGCACGACCACGTCGCCGCTGCCGTCGTCCGCCAGTTTCACCGTCTCGGCGACGACCTGGTCGCCCGGTTCGCCGTCGAGCGCGACCAGCGGCGCGACCGGGCTGCCGTCCCCCCGCACGGTCCGCTCGGGCAGGTTGATCCAGTGCCCCTCGCGCACCGCGTCCCGCAGGGCCGCGCCCGGCACCAGCCCGTAGCGCATCCGGTGGCGGCCCTGGTCCGTCTCCGGGTCCGGGTAGCGGGGCGCGCGCAGCAGCGACAGCCGCACCGTGGTGGTCTGGCCCCCGTCGGCGCGGATGTCGCGGGTGACGTCGTGCCCGTAGGTGGAGTCGTTGACCAGTGCCGCGCCCCAGCCCGGCTCCTCCACATGCAGCCAGCGGTGCGCGCAGATCTCGAACTTCGCCGCCTCCCACGTGGTGTTGGTGTGGGTGGGCCGGAAGACGTGCCCGAACTGGGTCTCGGCCGCCGACCGGTCGGCCTTCACATCCAGCGGGAACGCCGCCTTGAGCAGCTTCTCGCTCTCGTGCCAGTCGACGTCGGCCTCCATCAGCAGCAGCGGACTGCCCGCGCGCAGGGTCACCGACTGCACCACGGTCGAACTGCCGAAGGACCGGCGGGTCCGGACGGTGGCGCTGCGGCCGTCCGCCGCGGCGAGGGTCACCTCGTCGGCGTGTGTCAGATCGGTGGCCGTGTGCCGATAGAACGCGTCGACATCCCAGGCGTCCCAGTGGTTGGGCAGATCGGGGTGGAGCTGGAGGAGGTTGGCCGGGCAGCCGGGGGCCACCGCCTCCAGCCGGGCGCGCCGGTCGTACGCGGAGACGACCAGTCCGCGGCCGTCCACCTCCACCCGGACCAGCCCGTTGTCCAGCGTCCAGCCGCCGGGCCCCCGCTCGGTCACGGCCATGGCCACCGCCTCCTCGCCCCCGTCGCCCGCTCGGTGCGCGGAGCTGTAGTCGTCGGCCGGGCGGGCGCCGCCCGCCGGGACGCCGCGGCGGGTGTGCGGGGATCCGTTGAAGACGACGTGGCGCTCCCCGCGCCCGGCGAGCGCCCGCTGGGCCTCCTCGACGATCTCCGTCAGTTCCCCGGTGACCCGCGCGTACGTCCGGCGGGCCTCGCGGTGCACCCAGGCGATGGACGATCCCGGCAGGATGTCGTGGAACTGGTGCAGCAGCACCGTCTTCCACAGCTCCTCCAGCCGGGCGTACGGATAGACGTAGCCGGTGCGCACAGCGGCCGTGGCCGCCCACAGCTCGGCCTCGTGCAGCAGGGACTCCGCACGCCGGTTGCCCTGCTTGGTCGCGGCCTGCGAGGTGTAGGTGCCCCGGTGCAGCTCCAGATAGAGTTCGCCCTGCCACACCGGTGCGTCCGGATACTCCGCCCGTGCCTTCTCGAAGAACGCGGCGGGCTTCTCGACCGTGACCCGGGGCGAGCCGTCCAGATCGCGCGTACGCGCCGCGCGCCCCAGCATCTCGCGGGTCGCGCCCCCGCCGCCGTCGCCGTGGCCGAACGGGACGAGGGAGCGCGAGGCGGCGCCCTTCTCGCGGAAGTTGCGCGCCGCGTGCGCCAGCTCCGCGCCGTCGAGGGTCGCGTTGTAGGTGTCGACCGGCGGGAAGTGGGTGAAGACCCGGGTGCCGTCGATGCCCTCCCACCAGAAGGTGTGGTGCGGGAAGGGGTTGGTGCTGCTCCAGGAGATCTTCTGGGTCAGGAACCAGTCCGAACCGGAGAGCTTCACCAGCTGCGGCAGCGCCGCGGTGTATCCGAAGGAGTCGGGCAGCCACACCTCCTTCGTCTCGACGCCGAACTCCTCCAGGAAGAACTTCTTCCCGTAGCCGAGCTGCCGCGCCATGGCCTCCCCGCCCACCATGTTGGTGTCCGACTCGACCCACATCCCGCCCACCGGGACGAACCGGCCCTCGGCCACCTTGCGCGCGACCTTGGCGAAGACCTCGGGCCGGTGCTCCTTGAGCCAGGCGAACTGCTGGGCCTGCGACATGGCGAAGACGAACTCGGGATGCTCGTCCATCAGCGCGACCATGTTGGAGGAGGTCCGGGCCACCTTGCGCACCGTCTCACGCAGCGGCCACAGCCACGCCGAGTCGATGTGCGCGTGCCCCACCGCGCTGATCCGGTGCGCGGAGGCCCGCGCGGGAGCGCCCAGCACCGCCGCCAGCCGCTCCCGCGCCCGCTCCGCGCTGCCGGGCACGTCGGCGAGATCCAGCGCGTCCAGCGCCCGCTCCAGGGCGCGCAGCAGCTCCCAGCGGCGGGCGTCCTCCAGCGGCAGCTCGCGCATCAGGGAGCCCGCCACCTCCAGGTCCAGGGCCAGCTCCCACACCTGCGGCTCGAAGACCGCCAGATCCATCCGAGCCAGCCGGTACAGCGGGGTGCCGTCGGCGGTGCGGACATCGCCCTGGTGGGTCGGCGTCTGCGGCGTGTTGAGGATCGGGTTGGAGGCCGCCTCGATGTACAGCTCGACCTCCTCACCGCCGGCCGCCGGCTGCGCGAGCCGCACCCAGGAGTTGCGCGGATGGAGCCCCTTGACGGGCTCGCCGTCCGCCCGGTGCACCAGCCCCTCGCACTGGAACCCCGGCATGTCCCGCTCGAAGCCCAGGTCCAGCACCGCCTCCACGGTGCGGCCCGCCCAGCTGTGCGGCACCTGGCCCGTCACCCGGAACCAGGTGGTGCCCCAGGCCGGCCCCCAGGTCTCGCCCACCGCCGAGGGCCGGTAGGGCGCCGAGATGCCGTCCGCCGCGGGCACGGGTTCCCCCGGCGCCTCCCAGCGTGCGACGGTCAGCGGCAGCGCGGAGGTGTGGACGGCGGGCCGTACGCGCTCCTCCAGTACCCGGCGCAGCCGGTCCTCGACGGTGCGGTGGTCGTCATGCATCGAGCGGCTCCTCGGTGGGGGTCGGGGCCTGGTGCCGACAGCGGCCTCCGGTCAGGGTTTGGCCGAGCGGTAGTAGCGGCGGGCGCCCTCGTGCAGCGGCACGGGGTCGGTGTAGATGGCGGTCCGCAGGTCGACTTTCTGCGCCGCGTGCACCTCGCGTCCGATCTGGTCCCTGCTCTTGATGACGGAGCGGGTGATGCCCTCCGTCAGCGCCGCGTCGGTGCGGTCCATGGTCACCAGCAGATTGGCGATGGCCACCGTTTTGACCGACCGGCCGCGCTGCACGGTGGGGTAGGCGTCGGGTGCCATCACGGCCGCGCGGTAGTAGCGCATGTCGGGGCGCTGCTCGTGCAGCCGGGGGAGCAGGTCGCCGAGCTGCACCAGCCGGATGTCCGTCCGCTCCGCCAGGCGCTCGATCGCCCCCGTCGGCAGCCCGCCCGACCAGAAGAACGCGTCCAGCTCGCCCGCGGAGAGCAGGTCGGGCATGCGGTCGATGCCCTTGCGCACGGGATGGACGTCGTGGTCCATGTCGAGCCCGGCGGCCTTCAGCAGTCTCCGGGTCACCAGGGCGACCCCGGAGCGCTTCTCGCCCACGCCGACGCGCAGCCCTTTGAGGTCCTCGGCGCTGTCGACCGGCGAGTCCCGGGGCACGACCAGATGCATGTAGTCGTCGTAGAGCCGGGCGCAGGCCCGGATGTGGGAGGCGTCCTTGCCGCCCTTCTCCCGGTAGGCGGCGAGCGCGTCGGAGGCGGTGATGGTGAAGTCGGCCTCTCCGGAGACGATCCGGCCGAGGTTCTGCACCGACCCCTCGCTGTGCTGCAAGGTCAGGTCGACCCGCGGCAGGTCCCGGGCCAGCCGCTTCTTGAAGAGGGTGCCGTAGCGCTCGTACACGCCGGTGCGTACCCCGGTGGCGAAGGTGATCTTCCCGCCGGGAGCGGGCGAGGGTGCCGGCCGCAGCCACCACACCAGCAGCCCGCACACCACGAGCACCGCTGTCGCGGCCCACAGCAGGCGTCGCCGACCGGCGCCGGAGCCGCCCGGGCGGCGCATCGGACGGGACACCGTTCGCGGACGCAGGCTGGCCATGGAAGGGGATACTGCCAGCCCCGCGGCCTGGAAGGGAGTGGCGGGAGTCACCCCGGCCCGTCTCGCGGCCCAACTGCCGTGTGCGAACACGCCGATTCGCGAACTGCAAATTTCACACTGTCGCTTGCTGAGTGGAACTGCAGGGGCCATAGTGACGGTCAGACCACGCGCGTCACGGCCCTCCCGCGGGGCCGGGACCAGCTCGACGGAAGGCGCCTCCACGTGTACGCCGCCCCCGCTCGCAGGGATCCCGCAGCAGCCCCCACGCCGGCGTCTCCAGCGTCCGCCGGCAGGCCGTCTCCGGCGGCGCCACCGGGACGCGCGGAGGACCCGGCCTGGCAGTTGCGGCTCCCCGCGCGGGAGCAGCACATCGCCCGTGCGCGACTGGCCCTCACCGGCTGGCTGCGGGAGCGGGGGGACCCGCCGATATCCGCCGACGCCGCGGACGACGCCGTGCTGCTGCTGTCCGAACTGGCCACCAACGCCGTCGTGCACACCCGCTCCCGGCCCGAAGCCGAGCTCCTGTGCCGGGCCACCCTGGCGTCCCGGGAGACGCCCGCCGCCGCACTGCTGCGGATCGAGGTGCACGACCACGCGGAGGGCGACGACCGCCCCAGGCTGAAGAACGGCGAGGCCGCGGACGAGAGCGGCCGGGGTCTGTGCATCGTGGCGGCGCTGGCGGCGGACTGGGGTGTCCGGCCCTCGTCCGCGACCGGCGGCAACGCGGTGTGGGCGACGCTCCGGCTCCCCGCGGGGCCCGGCTCCGGGTGAGGTGCGTCACACTGCCCGTCCGGTGCGTGGAGCGTGCCCCCGCGCGGCCGGGACCGCCCGGACGAACGCCTACCCTTGTCACATGAGCAGTAGCGACCGGAGTCAGGCAGCGGACGTCAAGGGGACGTACGAGGTACGCACTTTCGGGTGTCAGATGAACGTCCACGACTCCGAGCGGATGGCGGGACTGCTGGAGGGCGCCGGCTACGTCCGCGCCCCCCAGGGCGTCGACGCGGCGGACGTCGTCGTCTTCAACACCTGCGCCGTGCGCGAGAACGCCGACAACCGGCTCTACGGGAACCTCGGCCAGCTCGCCCCCAAGAAGGCCGCGCGCCCGGGGATGCAGATCGCGGTCGGCGGCTGCCTGGCCCAGAAGGACCGGGACACCATCGTCGAGAAGGCCCCCTGGGTCGATGTCGTCTTCGGCACCCACAACGTCGGCAAGCTGCCCGTGCTGCTGGAACGTGCCCGGCTGCGGGACGAGGCGCAGGTCGAGATCGCCGACTCGCTCGAGGCATTCCCCTCCACCCTCCCCACCCGCCGCGAGAGCGCCTACGCGGCGTGGGTCTCGGTCTCGGTGGGCTGCAACAACACCTGCACCTTCTGCATCGTCCCGCAGCTGCGCGGCAAGGAGAAGGACCGCCGCCCCGGCGACATCCTCGCCGAGATCGAAGCGCTGGTCGACGAGGGCGTCAGCGAGATCACCCTGCTCGGCCAGAACGTCAACGCCTACGGCTCCGACATCGGCGACCGGGAGGCGTTCGGCAAGCTGCTGCGCGCGTGCGGCCGGATCGACGGGCTCGAGCGCGTCCGCTTCACCTCGCCCCACCCCCGCGACTTCACCGACGACGTGATTGCCGCCATGGCGGAGACCCCCAACGTGATGCCGCAGCTGCACATGCCTCTGCAGTCCGGATCCTCCCGGGTTCTGAAGGCCATGCGCCGCTCCTACCGGCAGGAGCGCTTCCTCGGGATCATCGAGAAGGTCCGCGCCGCCATCCCGCAGGCCGCGCTCTCGACCGACATCATCGTCGGCTTCCCCGGCGAGACCGAGGAGGACTTCGCCGAGACGCTGCACGTGGTGCGCGAAGCCCGGTTCGCGCAGGCGTTCACCTTCCAGTACAGCAAGCGTCCCGGCACGCCCGCCGCCGAGATGCCCGACCAGATCCCCAAGAAGGTCGTGCAAGAGCGCTACGAGCGTCTGGTGGCACTCCAGGAGGAGATCTCCTGGGAGGAGAACAAGAAGCAGGTGGGCCGCACGCTGGAGCTGATGGTCGCCGAGGGCGAGGGGCGCAAGGACGACGCCACCCGGCGGCTGTCCGGACGTGCACCCGACAACCGCCTGGTGCACTTCACCCGGCCCGAGGAGCCCGTGCGGCCCGGTGACGTCGTCACCGTCGACATCACCTACGCCGCCCCCCACCACCTGCTCGCCGAGGGGCCCGCCCGGACTGTGCGCCGCACCCGTGCCGGAGACGCGTGGGAGCGGCGCACCGCCGCGCCGCAGGAGCAGCAGGGCGGCGGCGTCATGCTCGGACTGCCCGGCGTCGGCGCCCCCGATCCGCTTCCCGCCGCCACCGGCGGCTGCGGACTCGGCTGACCGGCGCCGCTCAGCGCCGCCCGGCGGCCGTCCGCCGAGCGGTCGCCGGACCGGTCGGGAACCGTCGGCCCGCCCCGGTCCGGCCGGCTCTCGTCGGGCGGTGTCACCTGTTTCAGCCGATCTCGCACGGGCGGGTGACTCCCGGCGCGGGCAGGGTGGGAAGAGGCGTGCGGGACACTTAAGCTGCGCGCCATGCTTGTCGCCGCAGCCGTATGCCCCTGCCCCCCGCTGCTCGTGCCCGAGGTCGCGGGCGGAGCCGCCGCCGAGATGGACCGGGCACGAGCCGCCTGCTACGACACCCTCGGTGTCCTGGCGGCCGCCCGTCCGGACCTGTTGTGCGTGCTCGGACCCGCGGAACCGGCCGGACGCGGTCCCCATCCGCAGGGAGCGCGGGGAACGCTCGCCGGGTTCGGCGTGCCCCTGGAGGTGAGCCTCGGCAAGGGCGAGCCCGCCCGCCGTGAACTGCCCCCCTCGCTGACCGTCGGCGCCTGGCTCCTGGAGCGCACGGACTGGACCGGCTGCCCGGTCGAGGGCCTGGGTGTCGGGGAACCCCTGGCGCGGGACCGCTGCCAGGAGGCGGGCCGCGAGCTGGCGGCCCGGGCCGACCGGGTGGCGCTGCTGGTGATGGGCGACGGCAGCAACTGCCGCACGCTCAAGGCCCCCGGCTACTTCGACGAGCGGGCCGCCGCCTTCGACGCGGAGGCCGCCCGCGCGCTGGCCGAGGCCGACACCGCCGCGCTGCTCGCGCTGGACGAGGAGCTGGCGTACGAGCTGAAGGCCGCCGGGCGGTCCTCCTGGCAGGTGCTCGCCGGTGCCGGGCAGGGCAGCGACCTGGCCGGAAAGCTGCTCTACGACGAAGCGCCCTACGGCGTGGGCTACATGGTCGCCGGCTGGTCCTGACCGCCCGCTCGGGCCGCGCCGCGGGCCCTGGGCCGTGCCGCGTGCCCGTCCCGCTGCGGCGGACGGCAGTGCGGGTGTGCGGCGCCGGTGTGCGCCGTACACCCCACTGAGCGCCGCCAGGGCCGCCGAGCGGGCCGCCGGGGGAGGGGTGCCGGACGCACAGTCCCCCGGGGGCGTCGGAGCGGCCGCCGTGGTCCGTGCGTCCCCGCCTCCGCCGGCAGACCACCGGGGCGGCCGACGGCGGAGTTCGCCCGGGGCCCGTCGGCCGGTGTCCGGCACGCTGCCGGGGCGGTCCCGCGGTCGCCCGCCCGGGGTGTTCCCCGCCGCGTGGGGGAGGGGGCGGTCCGGCCGGGAGGGTCAGGAGCCGGTGCCGCCGCCGGTGGGTCCGGATCCGGACTGCCCGCCGCCCGCCCCGCTGCCGCCGCGGCCTTCGTCGGCCAGCTTCCGGGCCGTGTCCTTGGCCTTGCGGGCACCGGAGTCGATCTTGTCGCTGTACTTGCCCTTGGTCCTGGAATCCGCGACCTGCGCGGCCTTGTCCACACCCTGCTGGACCTTGTCGCCGTGCTGGCCGAGCATGCCCTTGACCTTGTCCATGAAGCCCATCGCGGTTCACCTTTCTCCCACGCCGAGCGGACATCGCCGCACGGCCTACTTGCGGGCGTTCTCTCCCGACTCGCTGTCGGCGGCCTCGTCAGCGGACGGCTGCTTGGGAATGCCGACACCCGCCTCGCCGGGCCCGGTACCGGCCGTCGCGGCGGTCCCGGTGTCGGCAGCCTCCTCGGATTCCTCGCCGCCCTGTGCATCCGCCGGGGCGGTCGCGGCCGCAGGGGCCTCGGCCGAGGACGCCTCCTCACGGCTCCGGGTGCCCGCTCCGCCCGGTTCCACGCCTTCCGGTTCGCCGGCTTCCGACTCCGCCGCGACGGATGCGCCGCCTGACTCGGTGGGCAGCTCCCGGGTATCGGAACCCCCCGCAGGAGTGGACTCTCGGGCCTCCTGTGTTGACGTGCTGGACGAACGACCGAAAAGCTTGGCAAAAACGCCCATAATTACTCCAGATCCTACGCGTGTGGGCGAAATCCCGCGCCTCACGGAGCGTCTCATTGCGCCGCCCCGGGGCGCCGGCGGAAAACCGGCTGTCGGAACCTCGCAACGGGCAACGACCCCGTGAGCACTCCGTCACGTCGCTCGTTCGAGAAGGCCGGGACGGGTTTGCGAGACTTGACCCGTGAATGACGCAGCCGCCTCCCCGCCCCTCCCGTCGGATTCCCCGCCGGTCGTCGCCGTGGTGGGCCCCACCGCGGCCGGCAAGTCGGATCTGGGCGTTTTCCTCGCCCGCGAGCTGGGCGGTGAAGTCGTCAACGCCGACTCGATGCAGCTCTACCGGGGCATGGACATCGGAACCGCCAAGCTGACCCTCCAGGAGCGGCAGGGCGTCCCGCATCACCTGCTCGACATCTGGGACGTCACCGTCGCCGCGAGCGTCGCGGAGTACCAGCGGCTGGCCCGCGCGGAGCTGGACAGGCTGCGTGCACTGGGCAGGGTGCCCGTGCTGGTCGGCGGCTCCGGGCTGTACGTACGCGGCGCACTGGACGCCATGGAGTTCCCCGGCACCGACCCCGAGGTGCGCGCCCGGCTGGAGGCGGAGCTGGCGGAGCACGGCCCCGGCCCGCTGCACGCGCGGCTCGCGGCGGCGGACCCGGAGGCGGCCCGCGCGATTCTCCCCAGCAACGGCAGGCGTGTCGTACGGGCCCTGGAGGTCATCGAGATCACGGGGCGGCCCTTCACCGCGAACCTGCCCGGCCACGAGGCCGTCTACGAGACCGTGCAGATCGGCGTGGACGTGGCACGGCCCGAACTGGACGAGCGGATCGCCCGCCGGGTGGACCGGATGTGGGAGGGCGGCCTGGTGGCGGAGGTCCGGGAGCTGGAGCAGCAGGGGCTGCGAGAGGGGCGCACGGCCCCCCGCGCCCTCGGATACCAGCAGGTCCTCGCAGCGCTCGCGGGGGACTGCACGCTGGAGGAGGCCCGCGCGGCGACGGTCCGCGCGACCAAGCGCTTCGCGCGCCGTCAGGACTCCTGGTTCCGCCGCGATCCGCGGGTGAACTGGCTGAGTGGTGCGGTCGCCGACCGGCGGGAACTGCCGGGGGCGGCGCTGGCGTTGCTCACGAAGGCGGTTACAGCCTGATCACGTGATGGCATCGGGAAGCCCTGAGCGACCGTCCCGTTACCCCTGGCGTGCCATCATCGAGCGACGTCGGGTGCCGTGAAGCCGGAGTTGGGAGGGCGCGTGGCAATGGAGGCCAGCCCTCGGGACGATTCCACTCCCGCGGACGCGGAGCTCTCGCCGGAGCGCGCGGCGCGGGGACGTCCGGCCATGGAGGACCGTGAGCCGCTGCCGGAGCACGAGCTCGCAGCGGATCCGGATCCGGACGAGCCGGGTGCCGAAGGGCCCGAAGCGGAGCAGGGGCCGCCGGTGGAGCCGCACGAGCTGCGACCGCAGCGCAAACTGCGGCTGTGGCAGCTCGCGCCGATCGTGGTGCTCGGTGCGCTCGGCTCGCTGATGTTCGCCTTCCCGCTCGCCTTCGAGCCGGGCGACAGCGCCGGAGCGGTGGTCGCGATGCTCGGGCTGCTGCTGTGCGGCTGCTCGGCCGGCTGGAGCGTGATGGCGGCCCGCCGGGTGGGGCACACCTGGCCGGGGCTCCCGGCCCGCGGCTCCGGCGGGCGCCCCGACTGGCGGGTCGTCCTGCTCTACGCCGTGGTGGTCTGCACCGTCGTGGTGCTGGCCGTCTGGCGGGTGGCCCGGCTCCGCTGATCTGCCGCCCCCGCGACCCGCCCGCGGGCGGGTCGCGGCCGTGCCTCCCGTACGATCGGCAGCGTGATCAGCACACCAGGAGTGCCGTTCCTCAAGGGGCACGGCACGGAGAACGACTTCGTGATCATTCCGGACCCGGACGGCCTGCTGGACCTGCCGCCGGAGACGGTGGCCCGGCTGTGCGACCGGCGCGCGGGCATCGGCGGGGACGGCCTGCTGCGGGTCGTCCGCTCGGCGGCGCACCCGGAAGCCGCGTCCATGGCCGCCGAAGCGGAGTGGTTCATGGACTACCGCAACGGCGACGGATCCGTCGCCGAGATGTGCGGCAACGGCACCCGCGTCTTCGCGCGCTACCTGGAGCGTGCCGGGCTGGCCGGGGCCGGCGAGCTGCCCCTCGCGACCCGCGCGGGGGTGCGCAGGGTGCACATCGCCGAGGACGGCGGCGACATCACCGTGGGCATGGGCGCGGCCGAGCTGGCGGCAGCGGACGGCGAGGCGGACGGCGGCGGAGGCGGGATCACGGTCGGTGTTCCCGGGCACACCTGGCCGGCCCGCAAGGTCGGGATGGGGAACCCGCACGCGGTGGTGTTCGTCCAGGACCTGGCCGAGGCGGGCCCCCTGCACGAGGCCCCGCAGGTGCTGCCTGCCGCCGCCTACCCGGACGGCGTCAACGTCGAGTTCGTGGTCACACGGGGCCCCCGGCATGTCGCGCTGCGGGTGCACGAGCGCGGCGCGGGCGAGACGCGGTCCTGCGGCACCGGCGCCTGCGCGGTGATGGTCGCGGCGGCCCGCAGGGACGGTGCCGACCCGCACCGGGACGGCGCGGCGGTGACCTACACGGTGGAGGTGCCCGGAGGCCGCCTGGAGATCACCGAGCGGCCCGACGGGGAGATCGAGATGGCCGGCCCGGCCGAGATCGTCGCAGCGGGCACGATCGACCCGGCGCTGTTCTCCTGAGGGCCCCTGCGGCCCGTCGACGGCCGCCACCCCGGCGTCGCACGATGGGGTGATCCCCCTCACGCTCGACAGGACCCGGTCGGCGGCACGTGATGGGGTCGGTACCATCGCACCCCCGGCCCGGGGTGCTCAGGAGCGGGAGGTGCCATGAGCGCGGTGCGCAGTCTGCGGAAGCTCAGCAGAGCGGCACTGCTGGGCGCCACGCCGCGCGACTCCCTGCCGGACGCCATCGAGCACGTCGCGAAGGTGCACAGGGCACACCACCCGCGGGCCGACCTGCGGCCGCTGCGCAGGGCCTACATGCTGGCCGAGTCCTCGCACCGGGGGCAGATGCGCAAGAGCGGCGAGCCGTACATCACGCATCCCCTCGCGGTCACCTTGCTGCTGGCCCAGCTCGGCGCGGAGACGACCACGTTGACGGCCTCGCTGCTGCACGACACCGTCGAGGACACCGCCGTGACGCTCGAACAGGTGCGGCGCGAGTTCGGGGACCAGGTCTGCTACCTCGTCGACGGGGTCACCAAGCTCGAGAAGGTCGACCACGGGTCGGCCGCCGAGCCGGAGACCTTCCGCAAGATGCTCGTCGCCACCGGCAATGATGTACGCGTCATGTCGATCAAGCTTGCCGACCGGCTGCACAACATGCGCACCCTCGGCGTGATGCGCCGTGAGAAGCAGGTCCGGATCGCGCAGGTGACCAGGGACGTTCTGATCCCGCTCGCCGAACGGCTCGGTGTCCAGGCACTCAAGAGCGAGCTCGAGGACCTCGTCTTCGCCGTGCTGCATCCGGAAGAGCACGCGCAGACCCGCGAGTTGATCCGCGAGCGGCACACCCGCCCCGACCCGCTCACCGCCTTCGCCTCCCGGGTGCGCCGCACGCTGCGCGAGGCGGGGATCACGGCGCAGGTGCTCATCCGTCCCCGGCACACCGTCTCCGTGCACCGCCTGCGCCTCAAACGCGGCCAGTTGGGGGACTGCGACTTCGCACGCCTGCTGGTCCTCGTGGACGAGGACGCGGACTGCTACGCCGTGCTGGGCGAGCTGCACACCTGTTTCGCTCCGCTCGTCTCGGAGTTCAAGGACTTCATCGCGGCGCCCAAGTTCAACCTCTACCAGTCGCTGCACACCGCCATCGCCGACGAGAACGGCGAAGTGGCCGAGGTGCTCGTCCGCACCCGCCGTATGCACCGGGTCGCCGAGACCGGGGTGATCGCGCTCGGCGACCCGCATGCCGCCGAGGTGGCCGACCCCGCCGAGCCGGACGGCGGCGGAGCAGCACCGCCGAACGCCGACGGAGCAGGGGAGCGGACCGATCCCACCCGCCCCGGCTGGCTCTCGCGCCTGCTGGAGTGGCAGAGCCACGCCTCCGACCCGAACACCTTCTGGCGGGAACTGCGCGACGAACTGGCGCAGGACCTGGAGATCACCGTCTACTGCGCCGCCCCCGGCGGGGCGGGGCCCGCAGGGGGCGCGCTGCCGCTGCCGGCCGGTGCGACCTGCGTGGACGCCGCCTACGCCCGACTGGGAGAGGCGGCCCACCGGTGCATCGGAGCCCGTGTCAACGGTCGGCTGGTGGCCCTCACCACCGTGCTGCGGGACGGCGACGCCCTCCAGCTCTTCCTCGAACCCGGCCACGGCAGTCCCTCGGGCCCGTCACCGGAGTGGCTCGAGCATGTGCGCACCCCCGCGGCGCGGCTCGCCATCCGCGAATGGCTCGCCGCCCCCGGCCGGGGCGACGCCGACCCGCAGGAGAGCGCAGCCGCCACCGACCGGGACGGCGCGCCGCGCGAACATGCCCCGGCGGCCGCCGAGCCGCCCCGGGGAGAGCCGCGGCCCCCGCACCGCGGAGCGCGCCACCCCGAGCACCGTCCGGCGCGGCACACAGCGCAGGACGCACGGCAGAACGGAGCGCACCGCACGGCCGCGCACCGGGAGCAGCCCGTCCAGTACGGCGAGAACATCCCCGTCGTCCCCGGCCACCCCGGTACGCCGGTGCGGCTCGCCCGCTGCTGCACCCCGGTCCCCACGGACGCGGTCACCGGATTCCCGGTGCGCGGCGGCGCCGTCACCGTCCACCGGGAGAGCTGCCGCTCGGTGGCCCGGATGGCCTCCGCGGGGCGTCTCACCCTGCCGGTGCGCTGGGAGCAGGGCGACGTCGGGTGCCGGGTCACCCTGCGGGCCGAGGCCTTCGGCCGCCCGCACCTGCTCGCGGACCTCACCGAGGCCATCGCCGCCGAGGGCGCCGCCGTCGTCTCGGCCGACGTCGAGCCGCCGCGCGAGCAGCGCGTCCGTCACACCTACACCCTGCAGCTCCCCGACGCGGCCGGACTGCCCGCGCTGCTGCGCGCCATGCGGCAGGTGCCGGGGGTCTACGACGTCACCCGCTCCGTCCGCCGGACCGCGGCGAACTGACGCACCGTCCGCTCGGGCCACCGGGCCGCGCGGGCGGAGGCGCGGCACGTCCCCTTTCGGGTGGAGACGCCCGGAGCCGGGCGGCAACGGACCCGCTCGCTGGTAGCGATCCTGCATGGCCCTCACAGCCCTCACCCGCGCATCGGCCGCACGGCGCTGCGCCGTGGCCGGCACGGTCGCGGCCACCGCGCTCGCCCTGGTCGGCGCAGCCCTTCCGGCGCCCCGTCCGGTCGGCATCGGCGACCACCTCTTCCCGCAGCTCGGCAATCCCGGCTACGACGTCCGCGCCTACGACATCTCCTTCGACTACAGCGGTGACAACAGCAAGCCGCTCAGCACCCGCACCGTGATCGACGCACAGGTCACCGACGGACCGATGGAACGGTTCAACCTGGACTTCGCCGCCGGCGACGTACGGTCCGTGCACGTCAACGGCCGGTCGGCGCAGTACGTGCGGGCGGGCGAGGACCTGGTGGTCACCCCGAGCACTCCGCTGCCACGAGGTTCCTGGCTGCACGTCGAGGTGCGCCACACCAGCGACCCCACCCGGAAGAACGGCGGCTGGGTGCGCACCGCGGACGGCCTCGCCATGGCCAACCAGGCCGACGCGGCACACCGGGTGTTCCCCTCCGACGACCACCCGTCGGACAAGGCCATGTTCACCTTCCGGGTGCGGGCCCCGCGCGGGCTGACCGTCGTGGCCGGCGGGCTGCCCGCAGGCCGCACCCGGGCGGCGCGCGAGACGGTCTGGACGTACCGCTCGGGGCACCCGATGGCCACCGAGCTGGCGCAGGTGTCGATCGGCCGCTCCGCTGTCGTGCGCTCCACGGGACCGCACGGGCTGGCCCTGCGGCACGTCGTCCCCGCCCGGCAGCGCAAGGCGCTGGAGCCGGTGCTGAACGAGACCTCCCGGCAGATCTCCTGGATGGAGCGGCGCGCCGGGAAATACCCGTTCGAGACCTACGGGGTGCTGGCCGCCGACGCGGACTTCGGCTTCGCGCTGGAGACGCAGACCCTCTCGCTCTTCGAGCAGAAGCTGCTCTCCTCCCGGCAGGTCCCGGACTGGTACCGGGAGTCACTGATGGTGCACGAGCTGGCGCACCAGTGGTACGGCGACAGCGTCTCCCCGCACCGCTGGACCGACCTGTGGCTCAACGAGGGGCACGCGACCTGGCACGAGTGGGCCTATGCGGAGAAGCGCGGCGGCATCCCGGTGGAGAAGCGGGTGCGGGCGTCCTACGAGCAGTCCGACACCTGGCGGGAGCGCTATGGTCCGCCCGCCGCGCTCCTCCCCGCCCCCAAGAGCGGGAAGATCGAGCTCTTCACCCCGATCGTGTACAACGGCGCCGCCGTGGTGCTGTATGCGCTGCGTGAACACATCGGCGAGCAGGCGTTCGCCCGGCTGCAGCGTGCCTGGCCCGCCCGGTACCGGGACTCCAGCGCCACCACCGCCGACTTCATCGCGCTGGCCGGCGAGGTCTCCGGACGGGACCAGAGCGCGTTCCTGAAGAAGTGGCTCTACGGGAAGACCACCCCGCCCATGCCCGGGCACCCGGACTGGAAGCAGCAGCCGCCGCCGAAGCGCCCGGCCGGAAAGGCGCGCGCGAGCACCGCGAGATCCCTGGAGCGGGCGCGCGCGGGCGGACGGTAGCGCCCCCGCCGCCCCCTCGTGCTCCCGGGCCGGTCCGTCCGCGCCGACCGGCCCGGGCGAGTGGCGGCAAATACGGGTGACGCCGTTGCTGCGCCGTGCGACCATCCTTGTGGCCGCGCGCCGCCGCGCCGTGGGCCCCGAGGGGCCGGCGCGCGCCGGGAATCTTCCGCGCCGTTGCGGCGTTGTTCCGTACGCAACAGTCCGTCGACCTAAGGATCCACTTGACCCACTCCTCTTCCCTTCCACAGAACGGCCAGCGCACCGCCAAGACGAACCGCCGAGCCGGCGCCCTGATGGAAGAGGACGTCACTCCCGGTCACGCATTGGACGAAAGCCGTGACGGTGCGCAGCTCGACCGCTCGGAGCGTGCGGCGCTGCGCCGCGTGGCGGGTCTCTCCACCGAGCTGGAGGACGTCACCGAGGTCGAGTACCGGCAGCTGCGCCTCGAGCGCGTGGTGCTGGTCGGCGTCTGGACATCCGGCACGGCGGACGACGCGGAGAACTCCCTCGCCGAGCTGGCGGCCCTCGCCGAGACCGCGGGTGCCCTGGTCCTCGACGGAGTCGTCCAGCGCCGGGACAAGCCCGACGCGGCCACCTACATCGGCTCCGGCAAGGCCGCCGAGCTACGGGACATCGTCCTGGAGACCGGTGCCGACACCGTGGTGTGCGACGGCGAGCTCACTCCCGGCCAGCTCATCCACCTCGAGGACGTCGTCAAGGTCAAGGTCGTGGACCGCACGGCACTGATCCTGGACATCTTCGCCCAGCACGCCAAGTCCCGGGAGGGCAAGGCGCAGGTGGCACTGGCCCAGATGAACTACATGCTGCCCAGGCTGCGGGGCTGGGGACAGTCGCTCTCGCGGCAGATGGGCGGCGGTGGCTCCGGCTCGGCGGGTGGCGGCATGGCCACGCGTGGTCCCGGTGAGACCAAGATCGAGACCGATCGGCGGCGGATCCGCGAGAAGATGGCGAAGATGCGCCGGGAGATCGCGGAGATGAAGACCGGCCGCGACGTGCAGCGGCAGGACCGGCGGCGCAACAAGGTGCCGTCGGTCGCCATCGCCGGATACACCAACGCGGGCAAGTCCTCCCTGCTCAACCGCCTCACCGGCGCGGGTGTGCTGGTGGAGAACGCGCTGTTCGCCACCCTGGACCCGACGGTGCGCAAGGCGGAGACCCCCACCGGCAGGGCCTACACGCTGGCCGACACGGTCGGGTTCGTCCGGCACCTTCCGCACCACCTGGTGGAGGCGTTCCGCTCCACCATGGAGGAGGTCGGCGACGCCGACCTGATCCTGCACGTGGTGGACGGGGCACACCCCGCCCCGGAGGAGCAGCTGGCCGCCGTGCGCGAGGTCATCCGCGAGGTGGGCGCCGCCGAGGTGCCCGAGATCGTGGTCGTCAACAAGGCCGACGCCGCCGATCCGCTGGTCCTGCAGCGGCTGCTGCGTACCGAGAAGCACGCGCTGGTCGTCTCCGCCCGCACCGGGCAGGGCGTCGACGAACTGCGGGAGCTGATCGACAACGAGCTGCCGCATCCGTCCGTGGAGCTGGAGGTGCTGCTTCCCTACACCGAGGGCAAGCTGGTCTCCCGCGTGCACTCCCAGGGCGAGGTGCTCTCCGAGGAGCACGTCGAACAGGGCACCCTGCTCAAGGCGCGGGTGCACGAGGAACTCGCCGCGGAACTGCGCGGATTCCAGCTGCTGGCCGCCCGGCCGTAGCAGCGCGCACCGCACCGGAACGAGAACGAGGGCCGTCCCTCCCGGAGACCGGGAGGGACGGCCCTCGTCCGATGTGCGCCGGGCGCGCCGGAACCGGCGCGCCCGGCAGGGTCAGCCCTTCTTGCTGGCGGCGTCGAAGACCGCCTTGGCGGTCGCCCCCAGCCGCGGCCCCGCCAGCCAGGTGGCCGGGTGCGGGCCGATGGAGTTGACCGAGATCAGCTCGGGCTTGCCGCCGGAGCCCTCGATCAGCCAGGCGCCGCCGGAGGACCCGCCCGTCATGGTGCAGCCGATGCGGTACAGCGCGGGCTGCTGCGGGTCGATCGTCAGCGCGCCCGGGCGGTCGGTGCAGGAGTACATCCTGGCCCCGTCGAAGGGCGGAGCCGCCGGGTAGCCGTAGTTGCTGACTCCCTTGATCCGGGAGGACGAGGGCGCGTGGAAGTTGACCTTGATGGCGTTGCCGACGGTCTCCTCCAGCGACTTGCCCGACTTGTTCACCGGCTCCACGCGCAGCACCGCGAAGTCCTGCTGGGAGCCTCCGCCGCCGGACTTGGCACCCTTCTGGATCCAGTAGTTGCTGGTCTGGGCCCACTTCACCCACCACTGGCCGTACGGTGCGACCTCCTGCGGCGGGGCGCTGTTGACGGCCGGCATGGAGCGGCCCTTGTCGTTGAAGGCCGGGATGAAGGTGATGTTGCGCAGCCAGCCGCCGCTCCCGCCGGAGTGGACGCAGTGCCCGGCGGTGGCCACCAGGTTGGACTTGCCCGGGTGGCGCGGGTCCTTAACGACCGTTCCGGAGCAGACCATCGGGCCCTCCGGAGTGTCCATGAAGACCTTGCCGGCCGGAGCCGCGTTCCGGGTGTACGGGGTCTTCACGGCCTGCGCCTTGACCGGGCGCGGTTCCGCCGTGTTCGCGGCGCCGGAGGTGCTCTCGATGTCCTTCGGGACGTTCTTCTCGTTGTCCTCGGCCTTCTTCATCCGCCCCAGGTCCCAGTGGCCCTTGATGTAGGGGTTGGCGAAATCCTCGGCCTCACGCACCCACTGGTCCTTGTCCCAGTCCTTCCAGGCGCCCTTCTTCCACCCCTCGAGGTCCTTCATCGACGTGGGCAGGTCCTTGGGCAGCTTGTCGGGGAGGCCGAGCCTGTCCTTCCCGTCGTCGCCCTGGGCGGAATCGGAAGCGGCCGGCTTGGCGTCCGCCTTCTTGTCCGAGTCGTCGCCGCTCGAGCAGGCGGTGGCGGTGAGGGCGAGCGTCGCCGCGAGTGCCGCGGTGACCAGCACCGGACGTCCGCGTCCGGCCCTGCGTATGCGTGGCATGATCCGAGGTCCCCCTGAGGATCCGTACGAGAGGTGCGCCTGGCGCGCACGGCGTTCTTCCGGTCGCATCGGCGCTCAGCTCTCCTTGCTGACCGTGTCGAAGACGGCCTTGGCCTCCTTGCCGAGGCGGGCACCGGCCAGCCAGTCGGCGGTGATCGGGCCGATGGAGGTCACCGAGAGCAGCCGGGTGCCCGAGGAGTCCAGCCAGGGGCCGCCGGACGAACCCGCCGTCATGGTGCAGCCGATGCGGTACATCGAGGGCTGCTGCGGGTCGATCGTCAGCCGGCCCGGCTTGTCGTCGCAGCGGTACATCCGGGAGCCGTCGAAGGGCGGTGCGGCCGGGTAGCCCACGGCGCCGAGGCTCTTGATGGACTTGACCTGCGGCGTGGTGAAGGTGGCCTGCAGGGCGCCGCCGGCCTTCTCCTCCAGCGAGGCGCTGCTCTTGTCCTCGGGCTGGACCTGGAGCACGGCGAAGTCCTGCTGTGCGCCCTTGCCGCCGCGCTCGGCGCCGTTCTGGATCCAGTGCTTGGTCGTACGGGCGCGCTTGGCCCACCAGATGCCGTCCGGGGCGACCTGGCTCTGCGACGCGGTGGCGAGCTGCTTGTTCGACAGCCCGGTGGGGTTGTAGTCGGGCACGAAGACCACGTTGCGGTACCAGCCCTTGCCCGCCCCGCCGTGCACGCAGTGTCCCGCGGTGGCGACCAGGTTGGACTTGCCCGGATGGCGCGGGTCCTTCAGCACGGAGCCGGAGCAGACCATGGCCCCCTTCGGCGTGTCCATGAACACCTTGCCGACGGGCAGATCGTCCTTGGTGTAGGGCGTCTTGACCGCGGTGGCCTCGACCGCCTCGGGCTTCGGGTCGGTGACACCCTCGTCCTCACCGGTGCCGTCGCTGCCGCCGCTCGGGCTGTCGTCGATGTCCGAGTCGTCGACCTCGCGGTCGTTCCCGTCCGCGTCCTTCATGCGGTCCGGGTCCCACAGGTCGTCGATGATCGGGTTGAAGAAGTCCTTGGCTTCCTTGAGCCACTTGTCCCGGTCCCAGTTCTTCCAGGCGCCGTTCTTCCAGGCGTCCAGGTCGTCCAGGGAGGTCGGGAGGTCCTTCGGGAGATCGTCGGGGAGCCCCAGGTCCTTCTTGGCGTCGCGGCTCGCCTCCTGCGAGGAGGCCGAGTCGGCCTTGGCGTCGGCGTTGTCGTCCTCCGGGCCGCAGGCGGTTGCGGTGACCGCCAGCACGGCGGCGACCGCTGCCGCGGCCAGCGCCGGTCGGCGCCGCGCGGACCTGGCTATCGATGGCATCGCTGAACTCCCCCTGAAGTGGATCTCGTGCCTGTTGACTTGTCATGCACCTCGCCGGGTGAGGGCGGCCCCCACTATGCCCGGTGGTGTTCGGGACGGGCACAGCAGGGTCCGCGGTTCCCCGGGGGTGCGCGACCTCCACACGCGCCCCCGAATGCTCCGCATTCCACGGGGGCCGTGGAGGGAACTTCACGCAGGCCGTGATCGGGGGCCGTTCACCTCGTTGGTACGTACGGGGGACAGTGGCTCGCTGCCCGGCGCGCCCGGTCGACACCAGCGGAGGAGACTTCAGTGAACGCGCGCTCCGGAGCCGACGAGCCGACGGAACCGGTCCGTCGGAGGCTCGCCGACCTGATCGAGCCGACGGTCCCCCAGCAGGAGCGCCGTCTCGCGCCTTCCGACCAGGAATCCCCGGAGCACCACGCACGCCGTCCGCGTCGCGATCCGCTCGAACACCCGGATCCCCGTGCGGCGGCCGACGCCGCCGCGGTGGAGAACCTGCTGCGCTGCTGGGTCCGCGAGACGACCCCGGAGGCCCCCCGGAACGGGGTGCTGCGCATTCCGCTGTCCGCCAGCGGCACCGCGCTGCTGGTCCCGGTACGGCACTGGTCGCCCGTGGGCTGGCACCGCTTCGACCCGCCGCGCCTGGAGGGGGCGCCGGAGGCCGCCGCCCCGCTGCAGGCCGTCGCGGTCGCCGCCCTGATCGGACGTGAGGCCGCGCACGCCGCCCGGACCCCCGGCTCCGCCGGAGACCCGGCCGAGGGCGCGGGAGCCGCGGAGAACGCCGCGCTCGTGGGCCGGGTCGCCGACTCCGTGCAGCGCACCGCGCGGTTCCTCGCCGACAGGCGCGACCACCCCGCGCCCCCGCCGGGCACCGGACCGTTCCTCGACGGCGAGCAGGCGCTGCTCTTCGGCCACCCCCTGCACCCCACCCCCAAGAGCCGCGAGGGCCTCTCCGACGCGGAGGAGGGCGCCTACTCGCCCGAACTGCGCGGCAGTTTCCCGCTGCACTGGATGGCGGTGCACCGTTCGGTGCTCGCGGGGGACTCCGCCTGGACCGACCGGGGCAAGCCCGTGCCGGTCACCCAGCTCGCGCTGCGCCTGAGCGGGCGCGCACTCGCCGGCCGCCTGCCCGAGGAATGCGTACCGCTGCCGCTGCACCCGTGGCAGGCCCGGGAGGTACAGCACAGCCGCGTGGTCCGGGCCCTGCTGGACGTCGGACTCCTGCACGACCTCGGCCGCACGGGGGAGAGCTGGAGCCCCACCTCCTCGGTGCGCACCGTCTTCCGGGCGGACAGCAGTGCGATGCTCAAGCTCTCGGTGGGGCTGCGCATCACCAACTCGCGCCGCGAGAACCTCCGCAAGGAACTGCTGCGCGGCGTGGAGATGCACCGGCTGCTCCGCGGTGGTCTCGGCCGTGCCTGGCGCGCCGCCCACCCCGGCTTCGACATCGTGCGCGACCCGGCCTGGTTCGGCGTCGACGTCCCCGGCGAGGGCCGGGTACCCGGCTTCGACACGGTCGTACGGCACAACCCCTTCGGCGCGGGAGAGGACGCCGTCTGCGTCGCCGGACTGACCGCGCCGGTTCCCGCCCCGCGCACCTCCGGAAACCCCGGCCCGTCCGGCGCGTTGCTCTCCCGGCTCGGGGCCGTGGTGCACGCGCTCGCCCGGCACACCAGGAGGCCGGTCGGCGCGGTGGCCGCCGAATGGTTCCTGCGCTACCTGGACAGTGTGGTGGCGCCGATCCTCTGGCTGGACGCACACGGGGGCATCGCCCTGGAGGCCCATCAGCAGAACACGCTCGTTCTGCTGGACACACACGGCTGGCCCACGGGCGGACGCTACCGGGACAACCAGGGGTACTACTTCCGCACGTCGCACCGGGACGCACTCATCCGCCGGCTGCCCGGCCCGGAGCTGGGCGTGGAGAGCGACACCTTCGTCGCGGACGACGTCACCGACGAACGCTTCGCCTACTACCTGGGCATCAACAACATCCTCGGCCTCATCGGTGCGTTCGGCGCCCAGCAGCTCGCCGACGAAACGGTGCTGCTCGCGGCACTCCGTCGCTTTCTGCAGGACGCGGCACGTCAGGAACCCGTCTCACCGCTGCCCGCGCTGCTCCTCGACTCCCCGACGCTGCGCTGCAAGGCGAACCTGCTCACCCGGCTGCACGGCATGGACGAGCTCGTCGGCCCGGTCGACACCCAGTCCGTCTACGTCACCCTCGACAACCCGCTAGCCCCCTGACCCCTGGCCTCCGGCCGCCCCAGGAGAGGAGACGTCGTCATGCCGCACCCTCAGCCGGGTTCCGCGCCGCCTGCCGGTACCGCCGAAGCGGAACCGGCGGAGCCCGGCTCCGGCCCCCGCAGCGACGATCCCCTCACCACCCCCGACCGGGCCCCGGACGCCCCCGACCGGGACTCCGCCGTGCACCGCCCCGGCCGGCCGCACCGCGCCGCGGCCGCACCGGACCTGAGCGCTCCCGAACCCTTCCGCGCCGCATCCGGCGGCTCGGAAGCGCACCCGGACACCGAGGCGGGCGCCCCCGCACCTCCCTCCGCTGCGCGCGGCGCGAGAGCACCCGCCGGTGTCCGCGTCGACCCGGACACCGCAGGTCCGGCCGCTTCGGTCGCCGCCTCCCGCCCCGACGGGAACACCGGACCTCCGTCGGCGGATCTGCTCGACGCCCCCGGAAGCTGGCCCGCGGTCCCGACCGGAGCCGGCCTCTTCCGGCTCGTGCCGGTCGGGCTCCCCGGCGACCTGCCGCTGCTCACCGGCTGGATGAACGACCCGGTGGTGGCGGCCTTCTGGGAGCTCGCCGGACCCGAGCGGGTGACCGAGACGCACGTGCGGCCCCAGCTGGACGGCGACGGGCGCAGTGTTCCCTGCCTCGGAGTCCTCGACGGCCTGCCCATGAGCTACTGGGAGCTCTACCGTGCCGACCTCGACCCGCTCGCCCGGTACTGCCGGGTGCGGCCGCAGGACACCGGGGTGCATCTGCTCCTCGGCGGCGCGGCGCACCGCGGCAGAGGCCTGGGCACGCTGCTGCTGCGCACGGTCGCCGATCTCGTCCTGGCGCAGCGCCCCCGGTGCACGCGTGTCCTGGCCGAGCCCGACGTGCGCAACGCCCCCTCGCTCGCCGCGTTCCTCGGCGCCGGGTTCCGGCGCAGCGGCGAGATCGAGCTCCCCGGCAAGCGCGCGGCCCTGATGGTGCGGGACCGCGAGCCGCGCCACGCGCGCTGACCCGGTGGCCGCTGCCGTGTGCCGTGCGGCCACCGCCATCTGAATCCACGCCTCCCGCAAGGAGCAACCTCCGTGTCCCGAACCTCCTCCTCGTCCTCCTCACGTGACGTAGCCCCGCTATCCGTCCCCGCCGGCCTCGGAAGAGGGCGGGAGCACTGGGCCCGTGCTTCCCGGCGACTGCTGGCCAAGCTGATCGCCGAGTTCTCCTACGAGGAGATCCTCCAGCCGAAGCCCGCACCCGGTGGTGGTTCCGGCTGCTACGCCCTTCGGGTGGACGAGGAGCTCACCGTCCGCTTCCGGGCCCGCCGCGGCGCCTACGGGCACTGGAGCGTCGACGCCTCCTCGCTGGAGCCCGCTCCGGATCCGCTGAGCTTCGTCTCCCGGGCCAGGTCCCTGCTGGGGCTCAGCGGTGAGACGGCCGGTCACTACCTCCGCGAACTGACCGCCACACTCACCGCGGACGCGGGGCTGCTGTCCTCCGAACTGCCCGCCGCCGACCTCGCCTCGCTGGGCTACGCGGAGCTGGAGGGGCACATGACGGGACACCCCTGGCTGGTGGCCAACAAGGGACGGCTCGGCTTCTCCGGCGCCGACGCCGCGCGCTGGGCGCCCGAGGCCCGTACGGCGCAGCCGCTGCCCTGGCTCGCGGTGCACCGGCGGCTGGCGCAGTACCGCGGCACACCGCGGCTCGCCGAGGCGGGGGACCTGTACGCGCGCGAGCTGGGCGGGGAGACGCTCAACGCGTTCCGGGAGCGGCTGAGCTCGCGTGGGCTCGCGCCCCAGGACTACCTCTGCATGCCCGTGCACCCCTGGCAGTGGGACGAGACCGTCGTGCCGCTGTTCGCCCCCCAGGTGGCGGCGCAGGAGATCCTTCCGCTGCCGACCGACGGGGACCTGCGGCTGCCCCAGCAGTCCATCCGCACGTTCCTCAACGTCAGCAGGCCCGACCGGCACACCGTCAAGCTGCCGCTCGCCATCCTCAACACACTCGTCTGGCGCGGCCTGCCGACCGACCGCACTCTCGCCGCGCCGTCCGTCACCGGCTGGGTGCAGGGACTGCGGGACCAGGATCCGTTCCTCGCCGAGGAGTGCCGGGTGATCCTCCTGGGCGAGGTGGCCTCGGTGGGTGTCCCGCACCCGGTGTACGAGCCGCTGGGCGACGTGCCCTACCAGTACCGCGAACTGCTCGGCTGCATCTGGCGCGAACCGCTCGCCCCGTTGCTCGACCCCGACGAGCGGGCCCGCACGCTCGCCTCCCTGATCCACACCGACGCGGAGGGCCATTCCCTCACCGCCGAACTGGTGGCGCGTTCGGGGCTGGAGCCCCGGATCTGGCTCAGGCACCTGTTCGCGGCGCTGCTGCCGCCGCTGCTGCACTTCCTGTACCGCTACGGCACCGTCTTCTCGCCGCACGGGGAGAACGCCATCGTCGTCTTCGACGAGCGCGACGTCCCGACCCGGCTGGCGATGAAGGACTTCGTGGACGACGTCAATGTCAGCGCCGAGCCGGTTCCCGAGCTCGACTCCATGCCGGGGGACGTCCGGGGGGTGCTGTTGAGCGAACCTCCCACGTTCCTGACGCAGTTCATCCACTCCGCGCTCTTCGTGGGGGTCTTCCGCTATCTCGCCCCGCTGTGCGAGGCCCAGCTCGGGGTGGGCGAGCGCGATTTCTGGTCGCTCGTGCGGGCCGAGATCGACCGCTACCACGCCCGCTTCCCGGTGCTGAAGCCCCGCTTCGAGACGTTCGACCTGCTGACGCCGCGCATCGAACGCCTCTGCCTCAACCGGAACCGGCTGCACGCGGACGGTTACCGGGACAGGTCCGAGCGCCCGCACGCGGCCGTGCACGGGACGGTGCGCAATCCGCTGCACTGAGGACGCGGCCTCCAGCTCGCCGACCGCACCGAGCGTCCCCATACGGATACGGAGCGCTCCGGCTCGGGCTGATCCGGTCATGGCCGGAAGGAATCGTGCAGGCAGGGAAGCAGCCGAGCGGAGTGTCAGTGGCGCCGCGTAAGGTGTCGGGTCTATGAGCAAGCCCGCCGTCACCGAACTCCTCCAGGCCGCCGTCACCGCCGTCAAAGGCACGGAACGTCCAGGCCAGGCCGCTATGGCCGAGGCAGTCGCCGAGGCTGTCGAAGACGGCCGCCACCTCCTCGTGCAGGCGGGCACCGGCACCGGGAAATCCCTCGGCTATCTGGTCCCCGCGCTGGCCCACGGCGAGCGGGTGGTGGTGGCGACCGCCACGCTCGCGCTGCAGCGACAGCTGGTCGAGCGCGATCTGCCGCGCACCGTCGAGGCCCTCCACCCCCTGCTGCGGCGCCGCCCGGAGTTCGCCATGCTCAAGGGGCGGTCGAACTACCTGTGCCTGCACCGGCTCCACGAGGGCGTGCCGCAGGAAGAGGAGGACGGCCTCTTCGACCCCTTCGAGAGCGCCACCCCCACCTCCAAGCTCGGCAAGGACCTGCTGCGGTTGCGCGACTGGTCGGACGAGACGGAGACGGGCGACCGGGACGACCTCAAGCCCGGCGTCTCCGACCGTGCCTGGGGCCAGGTCTCCGTCTCCTCCCGCGAGTGCCTCGGTGCGTCGAAGTGCGCATACGGTGCCGAGTGCTTCGCCGAGGCCGCCCGGGAGCGGGCCAAGCTCGCCGATGTGATCGTCACCAACCACGCACTGCTGGCCATCGACGCCATCGAGGGCGCCCCCGTGCTCCCCGGCCACGAGGTGCTGATCGTCGACGAGGCGCACGAGCTGGTATCCCGCGTCACGGGGGTGGCCACCGGCGAGCTCACTCCCGGCAGTGTGGGCCGTGCGGTGCGCCGCGTCGCCAAGCTGGTGGACGAGAAGGCGGCCGACCAGCTCCAGACCGCCTCCGAGACCTTCGAACGGCTGATGGAGCTCGCCCTGCCGGGCCGGCTGGAAGCCGTACCCGAGGACCTGGAGTACGCACTGATGGCGCTGCGCGACGCCGGGCGCAGCTGTCTCAGCGCGCTGGGCAACACACGTGACTCCTCGGTCCAGGACGAGGACGCGGTCCGCAAGCAGGCCAAAGCGGCGATCGAGAACATCCACGATGTCGCCGAACGCATCCTCGAGCACTCCGAGTTCGACGTCCTCTGGTATGAGCGACATGAGCGGTACGGAGCATCGCTGCGGGTGGCACCGCTGTCCGTCTCCGGGCTGCTGCGCGAGAAGCTCTTCACCGACCGGTCCGTCATCCTGACCTCCGCCACGCTCAAACTGGGCGGCGACTTCAACGGGGTCGGCGCCTCCCTCGGCCTCGCACCGGAAGGAATCAGGGGGACCGAGGCGGCAGAGAAGAGCGCAGACGACGGGTTGCCGGTGTGGAGCGGGCTGGATGTCGGCTCCCCGTTCGACTACCGCAAGCAGGGCATCCTCTACGTCGCCGGACATCTGAATCCCCCCGGCCGGGACGTCCAGCGCAGCGACATGCTCGACGAGCTCGCGGAGCTGGTGGAAGCGGCGGGCGGACGCACTCTGGGGCTCTTCTCCTCCATGCGGGGTGCGCGGGCTGCCGCTGAGGAACTGCGGGGCAGGCTGGGGCTCCCGATCCTGCTCCAGGGCGAGGAGACGCTCGGCGAGCTCATCAGACGTTTCGCTGAGGATGCGGAGACCTGCCTGTTCGGCACTCTGTCCCTGTGGCAGGGCGTGGACGTTCCGGGACCGAACTGCCAACTGGTGGTGATGGACAGGGTGCCGTTCCCGCGCCCCGACGATCCGCTGATGAGCGCCCGGCAGAAGGCCGTGGAGGAATCGGGCGGCAACGGATTCATGGCGGTGGCGGCCACGCACGCGGCACTGCTGATGGCCCAGGGCGCCGGCCGACTGGTCCGGGCTACGGGGGACCGGGGTGTGGTCGCGGTGCTGGATCCGCGGCTGCAGCGAGCGCGCTACGGCGGCTTTCTGCGGACTTCCATGCCGGACTTCTGGTACACGACGGACCGCAATCAGGTCCGCCGCTCCCTTTCGGCCATCGATGAGGCGGCCAAGAAGGCGTAGACGAGCCCCCGGGCTGCACCACGCGGCGGGAGCGGAGCGCGGGGGCCGGGGCTTGGTGGGCCGGAGCCTGGTGTCGCCTCGACGTGCTCCGCGCGCCCGGTACGACGGCGGGCCGCCGGTCCCGGAGTGGGGGGAACCAGCGGCCCGTAGCCTTCGGTCGGCGGCGAGGGGGCGCGGTCACCGAGCGTCCGGCCCCAGCGCTGTCCGTCGGCCGTCCGCCGACGCGTTGCTCAGACCCGGCGGAGGACGGCGACGACCTTGCCGAGGATGGTCGCATCGTCACCGGGGATCGGTTGGTACGAGGAGTTGTGCGGGAGCAGCCACACATGCCCGTCCTCGCGCTTGAAGCGCTTCACGGTGGCCTCACCGTCCAGCATCGCGGCGACGATGTCGCCGTTCTCCGCGACGGGCTGGCGCCGGACGGTGACCCAGTCGCCGTCGCAGATCGCGGCCTCGACCATGGAGTCACCGATGACCTTCAGCACGAAGAGTTCGCCGTCACCGACCAGTTGGCGCGGCAGCGGGAAGACGTCCTCGACCGATTCCTCGGCGAGGATCGGGCCGCCCGCGGCGATCCGACCCACCAGCGGGACGTAGGAGGCGGACGGCTTTCCGGTGGTGTCAGTGGCCGCCTGGGTGCTGCTCGGCGTGTCGGAGCCGCGCACCTCGTAGGCGCGGGGGCGGTGCGGGTCGCGGCGTAGAAAACCCTTCCGCTCCAGGGCCATCAGCTGGTGTGCCACGGAGGAGGTGCTGGAGAGCCCGACGGCCTGACCGATTTCGCGCATGGACGGCGGGTAGCCGCGCCGCTGCACCGAATCGCGGATCACCTCGATCACCCGGCGCTGCCGGTCGGTGAGTCCCGAACTGTCCGCGCGGATGCCTGGAGGTCGTCCTGGAAGCGAGCGCTTCGCTTGTTGGCCGTCCTGAATCTCCGCGTTCATGGCGTCATTCACCGGCTGAATTTCGTCAATGGGCTGAGCTGTTGCCTGAGCTGCGCGGTTCTGGGAGGTGATGGTGGCGCTGTCTGCGGTCGTGGTCACGTCGGCCCCTCTCGAGAAGTTCTCCCTAGCTGGACAACGGTAGTTGGTTTCGAAAGGTTGCGCCAAACACACGTTCGAGTGAAAATCCGCAGTTCACCTGACTTCTACCGCTCGATGGGTGTATAGGTCGCGACATCCGCTCCGAGGGAGCCGGGGCGGGCGTTTCGGAGTGCCCGCGGCTCCCCCCGCGTAACCGCGGCTCGTCTCACCTCGCATCGGCGGTTCGGCCGGGTCAACCATATGTGCCCGCGCCGCACCTGCCGCAGCCGGCACTCCCCGGAGGGTCCCGCCGTCGAGGTGCGGGGAGGGGTGGCCGACCATGTCCCGGCCTGGCGATTTCCAGCCGTTTTCCGCCGCCGTATGTCGCTGTCCGTAATCGCTGCTCTAGGTGAACTCCTGCCCTCGCGGCACCGCGGTTCCGGGCCGTGTCGCCGCCCCGCCCCGCGCCGCTGCTCGCCCTCCCGTGCCGGCGCTCCGGTGCGCGGTGCGCCGCCGCCGTCCGGCACAGTCTCGCAGGCGTGCCCCAGGAGCTCTCCCGCGGCCCGCTTCGCGTAGGGTCGTGGGCTGTGCCGGACAGCGACACGCGTCGTGACGGCCTTGCCTCTCGCCTACCAGATCTAGTGGTTTGATGAGCGCGCGCCACCATAAGTTGTGTCCCCGGGTGCTCACGCCGTGGGGATGTCGCCTATGCTGGAGGCCAGTCGAGGGGCCCCTGTGACGGGGGTGCCGCGACGTGATCAGTTATGCACGGTGAGGGCTCTGCGGGCCCTGGGAGGGTGGAGACGATGCATTGCCCCTTCTGCCGGCACCCCGACAGCCGTGTGGTCGACAGCCGTACGGCCGACGACGGAGCTGCCATCAGGCGCCGTCGGCAGTGCCCCCACTGCTCCAGGCGCTTCACCACCGTCGAGAACGCATCACTCACGGTGATCAAGCGGAGCGGTGTCACCGAGCCCTTCAGCAGGGACAAGGTGATCGCGGGGGTGCGCAAGGCCTGCCAGGGGCGCCCCGTGACCGAGGACGCGCTGGCCCAGCTCGGGCAGCGGGTCGAGGAGGCCGTCCGGGCGACCGGGAGCGCGGAACTGTCCACGCACGACGTCGGACTCGCCATACTCGGCCCGCTCCAGGACCTCGACCTCGTCGCCTATCTGCGCTTCGCCTCGGTCTACAAGGCGTTCGAGTCCCTGGAGGACTTCGAGACCGCCATATCCGAACTGCGCGAGGTGCAGTCACTCGCCCCCGGGGTTCGGGGGGACGAAGCCGCCGGTGAGTGCGAAGGTGCCGACGGAGCCCGCGAGGGCAGGGGGCGTGCCGCCGGGGGAGAGGCGCGGGTGCTGCCCGAGGTGCCGCCGCCCGCCGGCGGGGGAGACCCGGCGCCGGGGGGATCCCGGGCGCGCGGGGGCGAAGGGGCCTCCGCCGCTGCCGCCGCGGACTGAACGGGGAGCCGCTCCGCGCCGCGCGGCCGGCAGCCGGGGTGCGTCCTCGGCACACGCAGAGACTTGGCCTGGACACGCACCGTGCCCGGGTCATCAGACAGGCACAGCTCTCGGGGAAGAACCGGGGCATGTTGGGGCGTTATGCCCCACACAGGGAGGCGGAATGACAGAGACGACGAGCGGCCCGGCACGCGGCTCCCGCGCAAAGGGCGGCAAGGCGAAGAGCGGACTGCGTATCGAGCGCGTCCACACGACCCCCGGAGTGCACCCGTACGACGAGGTGAACTGGGAGCGCCGCGACGTCGTCATGACCAACTGGCGCGACGGTTCGATCAACTTCGAGCAGCGTGGCGTCGAATTCCCCGACTTCTGGTCGGTGAATGCGGTCAACATTGTTACGAGCAAGTACTTCCGCGGCGCGGTGGGCACTCCTCAGCGGGAGAGCAGCCTCAAGCAGCTCATCGACCGCGTGGTGAAGACGTACCGGGCGGCCGGTGAGAAGCATGGGTACTTCGACTCCCCCGCGGACGCGGAGATCTTCGAGCACGAACTCGCCTATGCCGTGCTGCACCAGATCTTCGCGTTCAACTCCCCGGTGTGGTTCAACGTCGGGACGAAGCAGCCCCAGCAGGTCAGTGCCTGCTTCATCCTGTCCGTCGACGACTCCATGGAGTCGATTCTCGACTGGTACAAGGAAGAGGGCATGATCTTCAAGGGCGGCTCCGGAGCCGGCCTGAACCTCTCCCGTATCCGCTCCTCGAAGGAGCTCCTCTCCTCCGGTGGCAATGCCTCGGGGCCCGTCTCCTTCATGCGCGGCGCCGACGCCTCCGCCGGGACGATCAAGTCGGGCGGTGCGACCCGCCGCGCCGCCAAGATGGTCGTCCTGGACGTCGACCACCCGGATGTCGAGGCGTTCATCGACACCAAGGTCAAGGAGGAGGAGAAGATCCGCGCCCTGCGCGACGCGGGCTTCGACATGGACCTGGGCGGCGACGACATCGCCTCCGTCCAGTACCAGAACGCCAACAACTCGGTCCGGGTCAACGACGAGTTCATGAAGGCCGTCGAATCCGGTTCGAACTACGCGCTGCGTGCCCGGATGACCGGTGAGGTCGTCGAGGAGGTGGACGCGAAGAAGCTCTTCCACAAGATGGCCGAGGCCGCCCACGTCTGCGCCGACCCCGGTATCCAGTACGACGACACGATCAACCGCTGGCACACCTCGCCGGAGACGGGCCGGATCACCGCCTCCAACCCGTGCAGCGAGTACATGCACCTGGACAACTCCTCGTGCAACCTGGCCTCGCTCAACCTCATGAAGTTCCTGCGCGACGACGACCAGGGCAACCAGGCCTTCGACGCGGAGCGCTTCGCGAAGGTGACCGAGCTGGTCATCACGGCGATGGACATCTCCATCTGCTTCGCCGACTTCCCCACCGAGAAGATCGGCGAGACCACCCGCGCCTTCCGCCAGCTGGGAATCGGCTACGCCAACCTGGGTGCGCTGCTGATGGCCACCGGACACGCCTACGACAGCGACGGCGGGCGCGCGCTGGCCGGTTCCATCACCTCTCTGATGACCGGCACCTCGTACAAGCGCTCGGCCGAGCTCGCCGCGGTGGTCGGCCCCTACGAGGGGTACGCCCGCAACGCCGAGGCGCACCGGCGCGTCATGCAGCAGCACAGCGACGCCAACGACGCGGCTCCCCGCACGGACGACCTGGACAGCCCGGTGTGGGCCGCGGCCACCGAGGCGTGGCAGGACGTGCAGCGGCTCGGGAAGAAGAACGGCTTCCGCAACGCGCAGGCGTCGGTGCTGGCCCCCACCGGCACCATCGGCCTGATGATGGACTGCGACACCACCGGCGTCGAGCCCGATCTGGCCCTGGTCAAGTTCAAGAAGCTCGTCGGCGGCGGCTCGATGCAGATCGTGAACAACACGGTCCCCAAGGCCCTCAAGCGCCTCGGCTACCAGCCCGAGCAGGTCGAGGCGATCGTCGAGCACATCGCCGAGCACGGCAACGTCGTGGACGCACCCGGCCTCAAGCCGGAGCACTACGAGGTCTTCGACTGCGCCATGGGCGAGCGGTCCATCTCCCCGATGGGGCATGTCCGGATGATGGCCGCGGCCCAGCCCTTCCTGTCCGGTGCCATCTCCAAGACGGTCAACATGCCCGCGAGCAGCACCGTCGAGGACGTCGAGGAGATCTACCTCCAGGGGTGGAAGCTCGGGACCAAGGCGCTCGCCGTCTACGTCGAGAACAGCAAGGTCGGCCAGCCGCTGTCGGCGAAGGCCAAGGAGGAGAAGAAGGCGGAGGCGCCCGAACCGGAGAAGGTCGTCGAGTACCGTCCGGTCCGCCGCCGGCTGCCCAAGGGCCGCCCCGGCATCACGACCTCCTTCACGGTGGGCGGCGCCGAGGGCTACATGACGGCCAACTCCTACCCGGACGACGGTCTCGGTGAGGTCTTCCTCAAGATGTCCAAGCAGGGCTCCACCCTGGCGGGCATGATGGACGCCTTCTCCATCGCCGTCTCCGTCGGCCTCCAGTACGGGGTCCCGCTGGAGACCTACGTCTCGAAGTTCACCAACATGCGCTTCGAACCGGCCGGCATGACCGACGACACCGATGTGCGGATGGCCCAGTCGATCGTCGACTACATCTTCCGCCGTCTGGCGCTGGACTTCCTCCCCTTCGAGACCCGTTCCGCGCTGGGTATCCACTCCGCCGCCGAGCGCCAGCGCCACCTGGAGACGGGCTCCTACGAGGCGTCCGAGGACGAGTTCGACGCGGACGCCCTGGCCCAGTCGGCTCCCAAGGCCGAGCGGGCGGCGTCCGGCGAGGAGGCCAAGGACGGCAAGGACGAGCAGCGCACGGCCACCGAGCCGGAGGCCGCCGCCCCCGCCCCGCGCGAGGCGCACAACTCCACCGAGCTGATGGAGATGCAGCTCGGCCTCAACGCCGACGCCCCGCTGTGCTTCTCCTGCGGCACCAAGATGCGCCGCGCGGGCAGCTGCTACCTGTGCGAGGGCTGCGGCTCGACCAGCGGCTGCAGCTGACAGCGGGCGGGTCCGCGTCCTGCGGATCCTCCGGGATCCGCTGCTGAGATCGTCGACCCGCGCATGAGAGAGGGAGCCGGCCCCGGGCCGGCTCCCTCTTCGCTGTGCCGGCTTCTGCCGTGCCGCGGCCTGCGCTGCCGCTGCTCCGCGCCGCCGCTGCTCCGCGCCGCCGACACGGGGCTGTCGCGTGCCGTCGGCCCGGCTGTCGCGGGCGCGCACCGGGGTATGAGGAGGGGCGCGGTTGCCGACGGCGCCTCGCCAGTGATGGTCCGCGGCGTCGTACCTTCCGCTCCCGGCCTCCGGCCCCTGGGCGGCGGGAACGATGCTCACGTGAGCGTTGTCGCACATCAGTGCGGTGCACGCCTGCGCCCGTGACCGGTCCGAGGGCTCACCGGGATGGCCGTACGATAGCGCGGTGCTGGTCAAGTGGATGCGCTGCACGGTCATCGACCGCCCGGGATTCGCGCGGGCCCAGCGGAAGTGGGCGGGACTGCTGGGCGAACCCGGCTTCCGCGGGCAGGGCGGGGGATGGAGCCGGTCCCGGGACGGGGTCGCGCACCTCTTCGGCTTCTGGGAGAGCAGGGCCTTCTACGACTCCTTCATGGCCCGCTCGCACGACCGGCTGCACGCCTCCCAGCTCGGCACCTACAAGGAGATGCAGGCCAGGCTCTTCGAATACCGTTTCGATGTGAAGACCGGCTTCCGTCCGGTCTTCACCGACGCGGACCTGCTGCGGGTGGCGCACTGCCGGGTGCGGCCCGACCGGATCGAGCACTACATGCTCATGCAGGAGAAGGTGTGGAACCCGGCGATGGCGGGCTCGCCCGGCATGCTGCGCGGCGTCTTCGCGCAGGCGAACACGGAGGACGAGTTCCTCGTCCTGTCGATGTGGAACTCCACCGCCGAATACGGAAAGTACCGAGTGGAGCGTGTGGAGCGGCTGGCCCTGCGCGCCCGGACCGGGGCCGACCTCGCCCGCGTCACCGGCGACGTCATCGACCTGGAGCCGTCGTGGACCGTCTGACCTAGGGTGGAGCCCATGGCACGTCCTCGCCGAATCATCCTGCTCCGCCACGGAGAGTCGGAGGGAAACGCCGACGACAGCATCTACGAACGCGTGCCCGATCACGCACTGCCACTGACCGAACGCGGTCGGCGGCAGGCGGAGGAGGCGGGCAGGCGGCTCCGCGAGACCCTCGGCGAGGAGCGCGTCTCGGCCTTCGTGTCCCCCTACCGCCGTACTCGGGAGACACTCGCCGCGCTCGGGATCGGTCCGGCCCAGATGCGGGTGCGCGAGGAGCCCAGACTTCGCGAGCAGGACTGGGGGAACTGGCAGGACCGGGACGACGTCCGCCAGCAGAAGAAGTACCGCGACGCCTACGGGCACTTCTTCTACCGCTTCGCCCAGGGTGAGTCCGGCGCCGACGTCTACGACCGGGCCGGGGCCTTCCTGGAGAGCCTGTGGCGCAGTTTCGAAGCGCCCGACAATCCGCCGAACGTCCTGCTGGTCACGCACGGACTCACGATGCGGCTGTTCTGCATGCGCTGGTTCCACTGGACGGTGGAGGAGTTCGAATGCCTCTCCAATCCGCGCAACGGCGAGACCCGCGCCCTCCTCCTCGGCACTGAAGGCCGCTACCACCTCGACCGGCCCTTCGAGCGCTGGCAGGACCCCCGTCCCTACGGAGGCCCCAGCTAACATCGTCGGTACATGAGCGCACTCCCGTCCGACCCCACCCGCGCCGAGCGGCTCTCCCGCGCCCTTGCCGCCCTGCGCGGCCTGGCCGTGGGCGACGCTCTGGGCTCCCAGTTCTTCGTCCCCGCCAACCTCACCTACCTGCGCCGCCGGGAACCGCCCCCGGGAAACTGGCAGTGGACCGACGACACCGAGATGGCCGCCTCCGTGGTCGCCGTACTCGCGGCGCACGGCCGCACCGACCAGGACGCGCTGGCCGCCTCCTTCGCTCTGCGCCACGACTTCGACCGTGGCTACGGCCCCGCGGTGAACCGGATGCTCCGCCTGATCCGCCAGGAGGGCGGGGACTGGAGGGAGTTGGCGGCCTCCCTCTTCGACGGCCAGGGGTCCTGGGGGAACGGTGGCGCCATGCGGGTCGCCCCGCTGGGTGCCTGGTTCGCCGACGATCCGGAGCGGGCGGCAGACGAAGCCGTACGCTCCGCCGAGGTCACCCACCGGCACCCCGAGGCTGTCGCGGGTACCCGGGCCGTCGCGGCGGCGGCTGCTCTCGTCGCCGCTGCGGAACACGGTCCTCCCGCGGTGCCGGAAGGCGTCGGCCGCGGTACCGGCGCCGACCCGGCAGGGACGGCGGACGCGGACAGCGGCGAATCCGCACCCGCACCGGCTCCGCTGACCGCCGAGCACCTGCTCACCCGGGTCCAGGAACTCGTCCCCCGCAGCGCCGTGCAGGCGGGGCTGCGCCGCGCCGTGGATCTGCTCGACTACGCCGACGTGGGCACGGTCGCGGCGGTTCTCGGCTGCGGCCGGCGCACCAGTACGCAGGACACGGTCCCTTTCGCACTCTGGGCCGCCGCCCGGAACCTGGGGGACTTCCGGGCAGCGCTCTGGGCGACCGCGAGCGCCGGTGGTGACGTGGACACCACATGCGCGATCGTCGGCGGGATCGTGGCAGCCGCCGGCCCTGGCGCGGCTCCTCCGCGGGAGTGGCACGAGCGCACGGAGCGGTTTCCCGCCTGGCTGCTGGAGGCGGTGCGCTGAGCCCGGCCGCCCGCCACGCGGGCCGGGAGCCGCCCGGACCGGAATCCGAGGGGTGCTGCTCCCGGTTTCGGGGACGCTCCGTCACTGTTCCACCGCCTTCCGCGATCACCGGCACCGGATTCCGGACTCTTTCCGAGATCGGGGCCAACTTTGTCGGACTCCCCTGAACTCACGGCCCCCGCAGCGGATACGCTGGTTATTGCCATGCCGTACGAGTCTCCAACCCATCGCGTCGAGCGTTCGCTCCGCGCCACCACCGGCGCCAAGATCGTCGCCGGAGTGGACGAGGTCGGCCGTGGAGCCTGGGCGGGACCCGTCACGGTCTGCGCCGCGATCACGGGTCTGCGTCGTCCTCCCGCCGGTCTCACCGATTCCAAACTCATCCCCGAGCCCCGCCGCAGTGAGCTCGCCGAAGAACTGGTCAGTTGGGTCAGTGCCTATTCGCTCGGTCACTCCACCCCGGAGGAGATCGACGCGCAGGGCATGACAGCCGCCCTTCGGCTCGCTGCCGTCCGGGCCCTGGACGGCCTGCCCGAACGCCCCGATGCCGTGATCCTCGACGGCAAGCACGACTACCTCGGAGCCCCTTGGCGGGTGCGGACCGTGATCAAGGGCGACCAGTCCTGTGTCGCTGTCGCGGCCGCTTCCGTCATCGCCAAGGTGCGCCGCGACGCCCTCATGGCCGGACTCGCCGCAGAGCACGCCGAGTTCGCATTCGAGGACAACGCCGGGTATCCCTCACCCGTCCACCGGGCCGCTTTGGAAAGCAGCGGCCCCACCCCCTACCACCGGCTGTCATGGGCGTATATGGATGCCCTGACCCGCTGGAAACATCTCAAGCGCAACCGGAGCGAGCCCACAGCACAGATCGGCCTCTTCTGAACCGGCACAACCGGACGGCGCCGTCACGAAGTACCGGATCCCGTCGCGGGAATATCCGCGCAACCAGTACCCGCTGATACGCCTGTTTCCGTCATTTGATAGACAACACCTCATGCCTCTCACTCCCGAGGAGCCACAGATTTACGAGAGCGTCCCGGGCACCCGCGCCTCAGCGGGAGCATCCCGAACTCCGCAGGCATCCCGCACCGCAGCCCCGGTTCCCGGCCCCCGCCAGGCACCGCGCCCCGCACCGCCACGCACCGACAGCAAGGGCCCCCACACACCGGGCCGCCCCGGCGGCCCCCAGCAGGGCGACAAGCCCTCCACCCCGGCCACGTCACCCGCCGCGCCAGCCTCGGCCCGTATCCAGCTGGTCGCGGCCACCGACGCGACGGCGGTGGAAGTCGCCGACGAGACCGTCGACAAGCTTCTCGACGAAGGCCGGGCGCCCGGCGAGATCCTGCTGCTGACCACCGGCGGTCAGCATCCGTGGGCGGAGCATGAACTCTCCTTCGGTGAGGATTCCTACTGGCGCCAACTGGCCGACGCGGAGGATGTCTTCTGCGCCCACGCCTCTGCCGTCGCCCGCACCGCCCAGCGAGCCATCGTGCTGCTCGCCGTCAACGGCGGCACCGACCCCGAGGCGACCGCGGCGTTGCCCGCAGCTCTGGAGAAGGCAACCGAGCAGCTCATCGTCTGCGGCGATCCCGAGCGCGTACGCGCACTGCTGTGATGTCTGCCCTCGCCGCGGCGGCCTCGGGTCCGAGGAGCAGCCGAGGCGAGTCCGCAGCCTGCCCGGTCGCGCCGGGGCCGGCCGGTGCCCGGGGTGACCGGCACCGGCGCCGTCCCCGAGCTGCGCTCCCCACCGCCTCGGACCGAGGGTGAGTGCCGCGGGCGGTCGGCCGGGTCGGCCCCTCCCTTCGGTCCGCCCGCGGTCTCAGTTCTGGGTGGCGAGGACCAGCGGCAGCACCTCCTTGGCACCGGCCTGGCGGAGCATCCGCGCTGCCACCGCGATCGTCCACCCCGTGGCGGTGTAGTCGTCCACCAACAGGACCGGCCCCTCCAGGGCGGCGAGGGACTCCGCCAGCTCCGGAGGCAGCATCAGCGCCTCGTGGACAGCGCGCAGCCGCTGGGCGCCGTTGCTGCGCGCGCCGTTCAGCATCCCGAACTCGTCCGCGCAGGTGATCGCACCGAGCAGCGGAATCCGGCCGATGTCCGCGATCCGTTCCGCGAAGGACCGCACCAACTGCGGGCGGGTCCGGGAATCGACCGCCACGATGCCGGCCGGCCGTTCCGGTGCCTCGCCGCCCTCTCCCGAGGACCAGCCGTCGGGTCCCTTGGCCCAGTCCGAGAGAACCGTCACCGCGCCGCGCAGCACATCCTCCGGTACCGGTCCGTCGCCGCCCTGTTCGGCCAGCAGCGGCCGCAGCCGGTTTCCCCAGCCGATGTCGGAGAGACGTCCGAGGGCTCTGCCGGGTGACGCCTGCTGCTGCTGGGGGATCCGCCCCTTGAGATCCAGGCCGGCGGACTGCATTCCGGTGGGCCACATCTTCCGCGGCTCGATCCGCACCCCCGGCCTGTTCAGCTCTCCGCGAGCTGCTGCCACGAGTGACTCGTCGACTTCCGGGCTGAATCTGCTGCCGGTGCAGTTGTCGCACCGCCCGCATGGTGCCGCCGACTCGTCGTCCAGCTCTCGCCGCAGATACTCCATCCGGCAGTCGGTCGTCTCGGTGTAGTGGCGCATCGCCCGCTGCTCGGCCTGCCGCTGCCGCTCGACCCACTCGTACCGATCGGCCTCGTAGTGCCAGGGTCGGCCGGTGGCGACCCAGCCTCCCCTGACCCGCTGCACCGCGCCGTCGACGTCGAGCACCTTCAGCATCACCTCCAGGCGGGAGCGACGCAGCTCCACCCGGGGTTCCAGGGCCGGCAGCGACATCGGGGACTCGGAGGCCGCCAGCACCTCCAGGGTCCGCCGCACCTGCTCCTCCGGGGGGAAGGCCAGCGAGGCGAAGTAGCGCCAGATCGCTTCGTCCTCCTGGCCGGGAAGCAGCAGCACCTCCGCGTGCTCGACACCGCGGCCCGCACGGCCGACCTGCTGGTAATAAGCGATCGGAGAGGAGGGCGAGCCCAGGTGGACCACGAAACCGAGATCCGGCTTGTCGAAGCCCATGCCCAGAGCTGACGTCGCCACCAGGGCTTTCACCCGATTGGCGAGGAGGTCGTTCTCGGCGGCCTCGCGGTCGGCGTTCTCCTGGCGGCCCGTGTAGGAGGCCACCTCGTGTCCGCACTGGCGGAGGAAGGCCGTCACCTCCTCGGCGGCCGCCACGGTGAGGGTGTAGACGATGCCCGACCCCGGCAGGGACTTCAGGTGCTCTCCCAGCCAGGCCAGGCGGTGCGCGGCGTCGGGCAGCCGCAGGACACCGAGACTCAGGCTCTCCCGGTCCAGGGAGCCGCGCAGCACCAGGGCGGGAGACGCGTCCGCGTCGGTGCCGTCGTCCGCCGCTCTGCCGGTACCGAGCTGCTCGGCGACGTCGGCCGTGACCCGCGCATTGGCCGTGGCGGTTGTCGCGAGCACCGGGACGCCCGACGGCAGCTCGGCGAGTATGGTCCGCAGCCGTCGGTAGTCCGGACGGAAATCGTGGCCCCAGTCGGAGATGCAGTGCGCCTCGTCCACGACGAGCAGACCGGTGGAGGTGGTGAGACCGGGCAGCACATGATCGCGGAATTCCGGATTGTTGAGACGCTCGGGGCTGACCAGCAGCACGTCGACCCGTCCGTCGGCGATCTCGGACTCGATGGTCCGCCACTCCTCGGGGTTCGCCGAATTGATCGTGCGGGCCCGGATCCCGGCCCGGGAGGCCGCCTCCACCTGGTTGCGCATCAGCGCCAGCAGCGGAGAGACGATCACCGTCGGACCCGCGCCGCGCTTGCGCAGCAGTGCCGTCGCCACGAAGTAGACCGCGGACTTCCCCCAGCCGGTGCGCTGCACGACCAGCGCTCTCCTCCGCTCCGCGACCAGCGCCTCGATGGCCCGCCACTGATCCGTGCGCAGCCGGGCCGTCCCCTCGCGGTCACCGACAAGATCGGCCAGCACCGCGTCTGCGGCCTGCCGCAGCTTCGTATCACTCATGCGTCCATGCAACCCGATGGCTCGGACATGTGCGGAACCTGGTCTGTGGATAACCCCCGACCGATATGACAACCATGTGGATGGTCTCGGCTGTGGACAACCGGCGGCCGGAAGTCCCGGGGCGGGGGCACCTTCGGGGCATGACACAGCACGACCGCGAATCCAGCGGCAGCGAACCGACCGCTCCCTCCCAGCGGACCGCTCCTTCCGCACAACCGAGCGTTTCCCTGCGCAGTCCTTCCGAACTCGCCGAAGCGCTTCCCTACCTCCTCGGCTTCTACCCGGACGACTCTCTCGTGGTCGTCGCCCTCCACGGCGAGCGGGGGCGGTTCGGCGGGCGCCTCAGGGTCGGCATCCCCGATGCCGACAGCGGTTGGGCCGCTTTCGCCGCCCAGCTCGCCGAATGCCTCGACTCCAGCTCACGGGCACGGGGCACCCGTCCCGACGGAGCCGTGCTGTTCCTGTGCCGGGAACCGGATGCAGAGCGCACCGGAAGGGAGGTCATGGAGCGGCTGCGTCCCCTCGTGCAGCACCTGCGGCGCGCCTGCGGTGAACTCGAGATGCCCGTGTACGAGGCGCTGTGCCTCTCGGCGGGGAGGTATTTCTCCTACTGCTGTCCCGACCCGGGCTGCTGCCCGCCCGACGGCGTTCCCATGGACCATTCCGGCACCTCGGCCATGGCGGCCGCAGCCGCGTACGCCGGAATGCCGATGCACGGCTCACTCCGGGACATGGAGCGGCGACTGGCACCGCTGGGGCCGCCGTTCGCCGAGGAGCAGATCCGTGTCCTGGACGGCGCCGATGCCGAACTCACGGTGCGGATGCTCTCCGAGGAGGGACGTCGGCAGGTGCGTGCCGAGACCCTGACGCTCCTCGCACGGCTCCTGGAGCGCTTCCAGCGCCGATCGCCCGATGCCTCCACGCAGACACCCGCGCAGGACGCGCAGGACGACGGGCTGCTCGGCCACGAGGAATGTGCCTCGGTGATCCTCGCCATCCAGGACCGGGAGACCCGCGACCAGGTCGCCGCGTCGATGGACGGTGCGGAATCCGCGCACGCGCTTCGGCTCTGGCGGGCGCTTGCCCGGCGCTGCGCGGGACCCTACACCGGACACGGGGTACCGCTGATCGCGCTGGCCGGCTGGGTCGCCTGGGAGGCCGGAGACATTCCGACGGCCCGCGTCGCTCTGGGCCTGGCTCTGCGGACCGACCCTGATTACCTCTTCGCCCAGCTGCTTCACCACGCCTGCAACGAGGGGCTCGATCCCGAGCTGGTGCGGCGCTGCCTCAGGAACGGAGGAGAGGCGGAACACGAGGAGGACGAGGACGGACCGCCCGCCGGGGAGGCGGACGGTGCAAGCTGCTGAGCGGCAGTTCTTTCCGGCCCTGCGAAAGACGGAGGAGGTGCGGATGCCGCTGCCTCGGAACGGACTGTTTATCGTCAAGGAGACGACTATGATCACGCCATGCCCTACGACCCGTCGGCCTTCCCGCCCTTTGCTGTCACCGTCGACCTTGTGGTGCTCACCGTCCGCAAGGACGCGCTGTACGCACTTGTCGTGCGCCGCGGGGAGCCTCCCTATCAGGGCAGGTGGGCGCTGCCCGGTGGGTTCGTGCGGGACGACGAGGACTTGGAGTCCGCTGCGGGGCGGGAGCTCACCGAGGAGACCGGACTGCGCTCGCAGGCGCTCGAGGACCAGGACGCGGGGGCGCATCTCGAACAGCTCGCCACCTACGGCGCGCCGCAGCGGGATCCCAGGATGCGGGTGGTCAGTGTCGCGTACCTCGTCCTCGCGCCGGACCTTCCCTCGCCCATCGCAGGCGGAGATGCGCGCAGCGCCCGGTGGACGGCGACGGACGCGCTCCTCGAAGCGGCGGACGGGGCCGACCGGGAAGCGGAGGAACAGCAGGTACCGCTCGCCTTCGACCACGGTGAGATCCTGCGGGACGGGGTGGAGAGAGCCCGATCCAAGATCGAGTACTCCTCGCTCGCCACCGCCTTCTGCCCGGCCGAGTTCACGGTGGGGGAGCTGCGACGGGTCTACGAAGCAGTCTGGGGCGTGGCGCTCGACCCCCGGAACTTCCATCGCAAGGTGACGGGCACCCCGGGCTTCCTGGTGCCGACCGGTGGAACGACGACCAGGCAAGGAGGGCGACCTGCCCAGCTGTTCCGCGCCGGAGGGGCGACACTGCTCAACCCGCCGATGCTGCGACCGGAGGTCTGAGGCCGAACGCTCCGCTGCGGCCCTGCTTCCGGACGGGAACGAGCCGAGCGGCTACCCGGAAAGTCGGAAATATCGCGTTATCGTGCAGAGGTGCGTCTGCCACGCGTTCTGCGGGAGAAGCGATGATTCAGGCCATCGGACTCACCAGCACGGTCCGGCGCAAGGGTCCGCCGCATGTCGACGACCTCAGCTTCGAGGCGCGCCCCGGTGAGGTCACTGTGCTGCTGGGCCCGGCTGGTTCGGGTAAGAGCGAGGCGCTGCGGCTGTTGCTGCAACTCGTTCCGGGACGGGGCGTGGCCCTCTTCCGCGGGCGGCCGGTGCAGCGGATTCCGCACCCGGCCCGGGAGATCGGCGTCCTGCTCGGTGATGTCCCCGCTCATCCGGCCCGTACTGCCCGGGGCCAGCTGCGGATGCTCACCGCGGTGGCGGGGGTACCGCTCGACAGAGCTGACGAGGTGCTGGATCTGGTCGGGCTCAGCGGGCTGGCCGATCAGCGGCTCGGCGACTTCTCGCTGGGTATGGAACGCAGGCTCGGGATGGCGGCGGCGCTCCTGGGCGACCCTCACACCCTCGTCCTGGACGAACCGACGCGGGGACTTTCACCACGGGAAGCCACCTGGCTGAACGGGCTGCTGCGCGGCTATGCGCGGCAGGGCGGACTGGTACTGGCCACCTCGCGCGACCCGAGGCAGACCGCGCGGACGGCGGACCGGGTGGTCTCCGTCGACCGGGGCCGTCTCGTGGCCGACCAGACAGCGGCCGACTTCTCACGAACCCGGCTCCGCCCGCGGGTTGCGGTCAGGACGCCGCACGCGGAGCGGTTCGCCGCGGTGCTGTCGCAGGAGGCACGTGGCGGGGAGCGGTCCGGTGGCGGGCGCGGAGCGATGGAGGTGGTGTGCGAGAGCGGCAGCCGGGTTTCGGTCTACGGGAGCGACTGCGCGGCGGTGGGGGAGTCCGCCTACCGGCACGGCATCCTCGTGCATCTGCTGGCGGACGAGGTCGGGGAGGTCGGAGACCGTTCCGGGCCAGGGCCGCTGAACAGAGCGGACGGACGGGCAGCGTGGACGGAACCGGGGAGTCCGGAGCCACCGGCTGAGGGCGGGGAGAAGGAAGCGGACGGGGCAGGCGCCGGGGCCTGCCCCGCGGATCACGGCGTGCCGGCGGCTGAGAAAGCTGTTGCACAGGAAGAGGAGGAGGCGGCCGGTTCTGCCGGGCACGCCTGCGTTCCCGCGCCCGGCAGCTACAAGCCGGGCGGCTCCGCACCGGGGAGTGACGGTGCGGCCGCGGAAGGGGAGTCGCACGCCGGCCCGCAGACCGGCGGCAGGCGGGAGGCGGAGGCGGCAGAGAACGCCTCCGAAGCGGGTCCGGTCGGGCCGGGGCGGAGCGCGGAGGAGCAGGCTCCGTCGGCCGAGCACACCACGGTCCAGGAAGAAGCTCTGGTTCCGGCGGGGCACGAGGACACGGAGGCGGTTGCGGGTCCCGGCAGCGATCGGAGCCGGCGGGCGCACCGGGGCTCGGGTCTTCCGCACTCAGACCTCTCGCCGTTCGGCACGGATCAGATGCCGGATCATTCTCCGGACTCCGGCCCGGCGCCCGCCTCGGCCTCGGCTCCGGAGCCGGGTCGGACCTCGGTGACGGAGGTACCGGCCCGGACGGAGTCGCGCGCCCCCGCGCAAGGCGCCGACTCCGCAGCACCCCGGGAGCGGACTGCCGCAGCGGTCCGGGACCGGGGGCCGAACGCGGCCGCGATTCAGCCCTCGGCCTCGGAAGGTGCGGACGGGGTCTCGGGATCCGCCACGGATCCGCCGCCCGGGAACACGTCGGCGGCCGGGAACGGGTCACGCACTCCGGCAGGCGGCTTCTCCGGTCCGGCCGGTCCCTCCGGCCCCTACGGCTCGTCCGGTTCGGCGCGAACGGCCGTCGGCGGCGGGACGGCGCTCCCGCTGTCGGCTGTGGTGCGCAGACCGGGGCCGGTGGCGCCGCTCCGGTACGAACTGATGCGGCTGTTCGGTGTACGTACGTCGTGGGTGCTGATTCTCGTGGCGCTGGTGGCGGGATTGGGCATCTCCGCGGTGACCGCGGGGACGGAGGGAGTTCCGGCCGTCCCGGCGACTGGCACCGCGTCCGGGCTGAAGCTGCTGACGGGGTGGCCGCCGGGCTCGCCGTTCCTGGTGCCGCCGACTGCTGTCGTCGCAGGACTGCTGGGAGCCCTGTCGTTCGGCCAGGAGTTCCGCTACCCGGCGCTGGTTCCGGCGTATGTCCCGGTGCCGCGCAGGCTCGGTCTGCTGGTGGCCAAGCTCGGGGTGACTGCCGGTACGGCGGTTGGCCTGTGTCTGGCGACCGTGCTCTGCAACGCGCTGGCACTGAGCCTGCTCTACGGCCCGGACAGACTGGCCGCGACCTTTCCTGCTCACACCTTCGACGGCGCGGACCTCGCCAGCCTCTCCCTTCCGGGCGGTGCCGGGGCCGGGGAGCCGGTCCCCTCGCTGGGGGTGCAGGCCCTGGCCCTGCTCGCGCTCTGCGTCGGTTGCGCCTGGGCAGGGCTGCTGGCTGCCGGAGTCTTCCGGTCGACGGTGCTGGGTGTGGCTGCTGTTGCGGCGGTGCCGACGGTGGTGGCGCCGCTGGTGGGGAGTGCCGCAGTCGGTCCCGGGGGCGCTTCGTTCGAGGGGCTTTCGGACCGGCTGCGTTCGACGATGCTCCTTCCCTGGTCCTCGGCGGCGGAGCAGTCGGGCGCGGTGGCCATGGGGGTCGCGGCACAACCGGTCGGCCGAGCCCTCGCGTTGTCCGTCACGGTGCTGTTCTGCCTGTACGCCCTCACCTCCCTGCGCAGCCGGCCGCGGCAGCGGTAGTCCCGGGTGCGACGGCCGTGCGGGGAGGCGCGGTTGGTGTGCTCGCCGACGGAAATTTCCCCGATCCGGCAGGTGTTCGTTCGTCAAGAGGGCCAATCCGGCACCGCCGGCCCGCGGATGGCTCTGACCACCAGTGATGTGGTCCGTTCTTTCCGATAAGGCGTCAATTGCATGGCAGTCAACGATCACCCTTTCGTGTGCTTTTCACCAAAGCCCTCAAGACTGCGCTGACCTCGGCCGACACAAGTGGTCGTGACTACCCTTGCGCACTCCATGATGACCGCGGCTCGCCCCGTCGACACCGGCCTCGCAGGACCGGGCGAGCTGGACCGCTACGCATACGCCGAGTCGACGGGAACGGCACGCACGACAACCAACGCCTCGGCGTGGGAGGGTTCCGAGGCAGACATGAACCGAGTGGGCCGACGTGCGTCCGGTAGCCGAGGCAGGGGCCTGCACGGTCAACTCGTCCAGCAGCTCGGCCAGATGATCGTCTCCGGGGACCTGGGAGCGGACCGTCCGCTCGTCCCCGAGGAGATCGGCCAGCGGTTCGAGGTCTCCCGCACGGTCGTGCGTGAATCCCTGCGCGTCCTCGAGGCCAAGGGCCTGGTGAGCGCGCGCCCCAACGTCGGCACCCGGGTCCGGCCCGTCAGCGACTGGAACCTGCTCGACCCCGACATCATCGAGTGGCGGGCCTTCGGCCCCCAGCGCGAGGGTCAGCGGCGCGAGCTGTGCGAGCTGCGCTGGGCCATCGAGCCCCTCGCAGCCCGGCTCGCAGCCGGGGAGAGCCACGACGACGTCCATCAGCGCCTCGGCGACATGGTGGAGATCATGGGCCACGCGCACACGCAGGGCGACGCCCTCACCTTCTCCCGCGCCGACGCGGAGTTCCACGGGCTCATCCTCCAGGCGGCAGGCAACCGGATGCTGGAGCACCTCTCCGGCATCGTCTCCTCCGCGTTGCAGGTCTCGGGCGGCCCCACCGCCTGCTGCGACCACCCCACCGAGGACACCGTCACCCACCACCGCCGAGTCGTCGACGCGCTCGTCTCGGGTGAGTCCGCTGTCGCCGAGTCCGCCATGCGCCAGGTGCTGGGCGGGGGCGGCGAGTCGGTGGCCGCCGCACAGCCGGCGCAGGGCGCGCCCGCTCAGGCCGCCTCCGGCCAGTCCGCACAGCCGGCGCAGGCCGCTCAGCAGGGAACCCACGGGGTGCCTGCCGGGGCGGCGCAGCCCGGTCAGCCGGGTGGCACCGGCGCCCCGGGCGGGGCGGACCATGTGGTGCCCGCCCCTCGCGAGCACTGACCGGTGCGGGCGCGCTCGGGGCCGACCACTCGGTGTCGAGCCCCTCAGCGCCCGCCCGGTGCTCCGCACCACCCCGCTTCGTCCCGTATCGCCCGCGTGGCTCGCGCTTCGGCTCGTCGACGCGACCGGTTCGGAGTGGCCGGACGGGCGGGAGCTGCCGCGGCATACGGACGAGGCTGCCGATCCCGGTCCGCCCTCTCGCCCCGCCGCGTCCGATCGGGTCGTACCTGCCCCGGCAGGCCGCTCGTTCCGGGCTCCGCGCCTCGGCCCCGCGACCACGAGGCGGTCTCCCGGCTCGGGCACGTCGGTGTCGCTCGTCGGTTCGGGCTCGTTGCTGCTGCGGCTCCGGCCGTACGGCGCTCATCCGTCGTGCGGTGGGCCCCGGCCCGTGTCCGGCACCTCCGGACGCGCGGAACGCCGGTCCGGGCCGACTGCGCGCGGTCCCGGGACGGTGCGTCTCCGTGCAGGTCCGTCCGCATGCCGATGCGGAGCCTGGTGCCTGGGCCGCCATGTGGATCCGGCGCCTGGGCCGCCTCGTGGATCCGGTCGGGGCGTTCCGTCCGGACTGTCTCCGCGCTCCGGCACGGCCGGTCGCCGTCGCCGGTGCGGACGACCGTGCGCCGAGGTCCGGCGGCCGGAACGCGCCCGGGAATTCGCCGCTCCGCGGCCGAAGGCGCTTGCGCGCACCCGAGCGGGTCCCGCTCCGTTTCCCGGCCGACCCGGTCCGACTCAGCCGGTCGGATCCGCTCCGGTTCGGTTCGGCTCGGGTGGACGGCCCCGACCGGCCGGGACCCGGATCGTGGATCGGCCGGGGCATGCCCTGTGCCAAGGCCGGTCGCAGGGCGGGGGCGAGGCTCTTGTTCTCCCGGGCCTTCGGACGTCTTCGGTGCGCGCCTCCGGGACGTGCTCAGGCGGTACCGCTGGAATGTGCCGCCCGGGGGCGCCTCCGGGGCGTGGAAACGAGACGCCGAACGGATGGTGCCGGACCGAGCGCCGACAGGCGCGTCCGGAGATGTCCGGAGATCCGGAGTGGATCAGGTGCCGGATTCGTGATCGTCTCAGTGTTCGCGGCCCCGTTCGGGATCCGTTCCCTGCCCATCCGTTGCCCGTCCACCGCCCGTCCCCGGCCTCCCTGGGCAGCCGTCGAACGGTCCAGCACGGGGTTCGCCGACGCGTCGGGTAACCTTTTCATCCAGATATTCACACGTATGGGGTGTATGTGGTGTGACTCGGGCCACGTGAATTGGGCGTAACGCTTCCCGTTCCCCTGCGATGACTCAAGAGGTGACAGCGGAGGAGGGAATACGGGCGCTCCGTCCGGGGCTCTTGTTCGTGCCCGAAGTTTCTCCACTGCTCCGCCTGCGCCGTCGGTTCATCCCCGCCGACGGTCCGCCGTTTCCATCGTTCCGAGAGGTTGTTCGTGTCGGCCAGCACATCCCGTACTCTCCCCGCGGAGATCGCCGAATCCGAGTCCGTGATGGCGCTCATCGAGCGAGGGAAGGCTGAGGGGCAGATCGCCGGCGACGACGTGCGCCGGGCCTTCGAGGCTGACCAGATTCCGCCAACCCAGTGGAAGAACGTCCTGCGCAGCCTCAACCAGATCCTCGACGAGGAGGGTGTGACGCTGATGGTGAGTGCAGCCGAGGCGCCCAAGCGCACCCGCAAGAGCGTCGCAGCGAAGACCCAGCCCAAGCGCACCGCCACCAAGACGGTCGCTGCCAAGCCCGCTCCGGCCAAGAAGCCCGCTCCGGCGAGCGCGTCTCCTGTCGCCCCGGCTGCTGCCCCGGCTCCTGTCGCGGCCGCCGCGCCGGAGCAGGGGGCTGCCGGGGAGGACGTCGCGCCGAAGCCCGCGAAGAAGGCTGCCGCGAAGAAGACCGCGGCGAAGAAGACCGTGGCAAAGAAGGCGGCCGCGCCCAAGAAGACCGCAGCCAAGAAGTCCGACGTCGTCGACGAACTCTTGGAAGGCGACGAGGAGCTGGTGGAGGACATCGCTCCCAAGCCCGCGGCCAAGCCGGGCCCCGAGGACGGGCCTGCCGCCGAGATCAAGAACGAGAACGAAGGCTTCGTCATCTCCGATGATGACGAGGACGACGCGCCGGCCCAGCAGGTCGCCGCCGCGGGCGCCACGGCCGACCCGGTCAAGGACTACCTCAAGCAGATCGGCAAGGTGCCGCTCCTCAACGCGGAGCAGGAGGTCGAACTCGCCAAGCGGATCGAGGCCGGCCTCTTCGCGGAGGACAAGCTGGCCGTCGAGGAGAAGCTGGCCCCCAAGCTCCAGCGGGAGCTGGAGATCATCGCCGAGGACGGGCGCCGCGCCAAGAACCACCTGCTGGAGGCCAACCTCCGTCTGGTGGTCTCGCTGGCCAAGCGCTACACGGGCCGCGGAATGCTGTTCCTGGACCTGATCCAGGAAGGCAATCTGGGTCTCATCCGTGCGGTCGAGAAGTTCGACTACACGAAGGGCTACAAGTTCTCGACGTACGCGACGTGGTGGATCCGCCAGGCCATCACCCGCGCCATGGCCGACCAGGCCCGCACCATCCGGATCCCGGTGCACATGGTCGAGGTCATCAACAAGCTCGCCCGAGTGCAGCGCCAGATGCTCCAGGACCTGGGCCGCGAGCCCACCCCGGAGGAGCTGGCCAAGGAACTGGACATGACGCCGGAGAAGGTCGTCGAGGTCCAGAAGTACGGCCGGGAGCCGATCTCCCTGCACACCCCGCTGGGCGAGGACGGGGACAGCGAGTTCGGCGATCTGATCGAGGACTCCGAGGCGGTCGTCCCGGCGGACGCGGTCAGTTTCACGCTTCTGCAGGAGCAGCTGCACTCCGTGCTGGACACGCTCAGCGAGCGTGAGGCGGGCGTCGTCTCGATGCGTTTCGGTCTGACCGACGGCCAGCCCAAGACGCTCGACGAGATCGGCAAGGTCTACGGCGTCACGCGTGAGCGTATCCGGCAGATCGAGTCCAAGACGATGTCCAAGCTGCGTCATCCCTCCAGGTCCCAGGTGCTGCGGGACTACCTGGACTGACGGGCTGCGGGACTGACGAACTGGACGAACTGCTGGAACGGCAGCACTGAGGCCGGTGAACCCTCGATTCGGGGTCACCGGCCTCAGTGCTGCCGTTCCCGACGCGCGGGACTCCGGCGCCCGGCAGGCGGGTGGTGTCCGCGCGCCGGTGTCGGAGTACCGGCAGCGCCGGCCGCGGGCAGCGGAACCGACGGCGAAGAACCGGCGGCGCCGGCGCGTTGCCCGGGGCGGGTCCGGCCCCCGCGGTCGCTCGTCCGTGTGAGTGTCCGGCGCTTGTCCCGAGCCTCCCGGGATGCGACTCGCGTGGACCCGGAACACCCTGGGTAGCCAGAGAGTTCCGTACGGTCAGGAGGCCGGTCTCATGCGATCGATGCGCTGTAAGCGAACAGGAGCCCGCCGCGTCCCGGGTCGCCCCGGAAGTCGCCCCCTCGTCGTGGGGGCGGTGCTCATAGCGGCGCTGCTCGCTCCGGTGGCCCCGCAATCCGTCGCGCAGTCCCCCACCCACGACTCGAGCCCCGGCAAGGTCGTCATCGGAGGCTCCCCGGTGAGTGCCGAGGCCCACCCCTGGGTGGTGGCGCTCTCCAGCCGGGCCCGGTTCGGACCGCGGCGCTCCGGCCAGTTCTGCGGGGGAGCCCTGGTCGGGCCGCGTACGGCGGTCACGGCGGCGCACTGCCTCAGCCGCGAGGTGCTGGGGGCGGACTCCTCCCGGGTCGACGATCTGCGGGTGATCACGGGGCGCGGGGATCTGACGAGCACGGCCGGCAAGGAGATCGCGGTCGAGTCCTCGGAGGTCAACCCGGACTACGACCCGGCATCCAACAGGGGTGACATCGCGGTGCTGCACCTGGCGTCCTCCGTGCCGGGGGATTCCGCCCTCCCGTTGGCCCAGGAAGGTGATTCCGGCTACCGGGCCGGTACGCCGGCCTCGGTCTACGGCTGGGGTGACACCACCGGCCGCGCGGATTACGCGACCACGCTGCACGCCGCACGGGTGAACGTGCTCCCGGACGCGGACTGCCGACGGGCCTATCCCGGTTCGCTGGACGGAACCTACGACCCGGCGACCATGATGTGTGCCGGGTTGAAGCGGGGCGGCAAGGATGCCTGCCAAGGGGACAGCGGAGGTCCGCTGGTCGCCCGGGGCAAGCTCGTGGGACTCGTCTCGTGGGGGATCGGCTGCGGTCAGGCGGGGCGTCCCGGTGTCTATACGCGGATCTCCGCGGTTCGATCCTTCGTCGGCGACCAGAGTGGCGCTCCGGCCCCGGCTGGGAGCTGAGAGGGTCGCGGGGCGCACTCCGGAGGGTGTGCGCCCAGGGGGTCCGTGGCCGACGGTGGGTGACGGGCGCGAGGCCCGTGAGGGGGTGCCGCCCGGTCGGGCTTCGCTCTCGTCACCCGTCCGGACGAGAGAGTCACGGTGTGTCGTGCACCGGAGATGTCGAGGCGGGAGTCATCCGGCGCCGACAGGCGTCAGGTGCCGGTAGCGGACGTCCCGGCTCGGCCCCCGGGAGAGCCGGAAATGACGAGGGCGGGCGGTCCTCCCGCGTGGGGAGGACCGCCCGCCGGATCCGGCCTGCGCCGGGGAAGCTCGTCGGACGTGGACGCGAAGCGTCGCTTCGGACGTAAAGCGTCGTTTCGGACGTGGAGGCCGAGGGTTCGGCTCAGCAGCTCAGCGTTCGTCCTCGCCTGCGGTGGCGGGAGCCGCGGTGAGCTTCTCCGTCTCGTCCTGTATCTCCGCGGCGATCTTCTTGAGCTCCGGCTCGAACTTGCGGCCATGGTGGGCGCAGAACAGCAGCTCTCCGCCGCTCACGAGGACAACGCGCAGATACGCCTGAGCGTTGCACCGGTCGCAGCGGTCGGCTGCCGTCAGCGGAGTCGCGGGGGTCAGAACTGTAGTCACGTCGCCTCTTCTCTAGCTCGACGAGCTGTCGTACCAGGGTCAACATCCAACCAGGCCGAAAACGTTCCCGCACTGGCCTTCATTCCCGAACTTTTTTCGCCGGGAGGCCGGATTGTTGCCGGGTGGCGGCGAATGGGCCGTGTTGCAGGGGTTGGGGGCTTTCCGTCGGTGGTCCGTCGATGTGTTCGGTCTGTCGTTCGGTCTGTGACGGTGGGTGGTGGCCGATTCTGCCAGTGGCGCCGGCAGGTCTGTTTCGTGGCGTTGTGTCGTCCTCCGACTCCGAGCCGTTCAACCCGGCGTTGTGGAGGACGTGCCCGGAGCCTAAATGGTTCATGCCTCGATGGGAACGTGATGTGTACGGCACCCGGGCTCTTATCGAACAGGATATCGAACGTGGGATAGCATGGCAGTTCTCCTGTTCCGTCCGCTGGGTCGCACGCCACGTGCCCTCTTGGGCCTCGGTACCCTCTGACGCGGCAACCCAGCCGTCTCATGCAGAATTCAGCGAGGAGCGAACCGCGTGACCGCCGATATGTCCGTGCCGTCCACCGCACTGCTGACCGGGGCAGACCGCGAGGGCGGTTCCAATTACACAGCGCGGCATCTGCTCGTCCTGGAGGGACTCGAAGCCGTCCGCAAACGGCCCGGCATGTACATCGGCTCGACCGACAGTCGCGGCCTGATGCACTGCCTCTGGGAGATCATCGACAACTCGGTCGACGAAGCCCTGGGCGGCCACTGCGACCGCATCGGGGTCACCCTGCACGACGACGGCTCGGTCGAGGTCAGCGACAACGGCCGCGGCATCCCGGTGGACGTGGAGCCCAAGACCGGGCTCTCGGGCGTCGAGGTGGTGATGACCAAGCTGCATGCCGGCGGCAAGTTCGGCGGCGGCGCCTATGCGGCCTCCGGTGGTCTGCACGGTGTGGGCGCCTCGGTCGTCAACGCGCTCTCCTCCCGGCTGGACGTCGAGGTCGACCTCCACGGCAGGACCCACAGCATCAGCTTCCGCCGCGGTGTGCCCGGCATCTTCACCGAGTCCGGGCCCGATGCGCCGTTCGACCCCTCCAGCGGGCTGCTCAAGGGCAAGAAGATCCCCAAGAACCGCACCGGGACCCGGGTGCGCTACTGGGGGGACCGGCAGATCTTCCTCAAGGACGCCAAGCTGTCGCTGGAGACGCTGCACGCGCGGGCCCGGCAGACCGCCTTCCTGGTGCCCGGACTGACGATCGTGGTGCGGGACGAGCGCCGCCTGGAGGACGAAGGCGTCGCGGAGGAGACGTTCCGCTACGACGGCGGCATCAGCGAGTTCTGCGAGTACCTCGCACCGGACCGGGCGGTCTGCGACGGGCTGCGGCTGCAGGGCAAAGGCACCTTCAAGGAGACGGTGCCGGTGCTGGACGACCTCGGGCACATGATCCCCACCGAGGTGCAGCGCGAGTTGGGCGTCGACATCGCGCTGCGCTGGGGGACGGGGTACGACACGACGCTCAAGTCGTTCGTCAACATCATCGCCACCCCCAAGGGCGGCACCCACGTCTCCGGGTTCGAGCGGTCGGTCACCAAGACGGTCAACGAGGCGCTGCGTACGCACCGGTTGCTCAAGGTCGCCGACGACGACGTCGTCAAGGACGACGCGTTGGAGGGGCTGACCGCCGTGGTGACGGTCCGGCTGGCGGAGCCCCAGTTCGAGGGGCAGACCAAGGAGGTGCTGGGCACCTCGGCCGCCTCGCGGATCGTCACACAGGTCGTGGCCAAGGAGCTGAAGGCGTTCCTGACCTCCTCCAAGCGGGATGCCAAGGCCCAGGCCCGGGCGGTGCTGGAGAAGATCGCCGCCGCGGCCCGCACCCGGGTCGCCGCGCGGCAGCACAAGGAGGCGCAGCGCAGGAAGACCGCGCTGGAGTCCTCCGCGCTGCCGGCCAAGCTGGCCGACTGCCGCGCGGACGACATCGACCGCACCGAGCTGTTCATCGTCGAGGGCGACTCGGCGCTGGGCACCGCCAAGGTGGCGCGCAACTCGGAGTTCCAGGCGCTGCTGCCCATCCGCGGCAAGATCCTCAACGTGCAGAAGTCGTCGGTCTCCGACATGCTCAAGAACGCCGAGTGCTCCTCGATCATCCAGGTGATAGGAGCCGGGTCCGGACGGACCTTCGACATCGACCAGGCCCGCTACGGCAAGGTCATCTTCCTGGCCGACGCGGATGTGGACGGTGCCCATATCCGCTGCCTGCTGCTGACGCTCTTCCAGCGCTACATGCGGCCGATGGTGGAGGAGGGCAGGGTCTTCTCCGCGGTGCCGCCGCTGCATCGCATCGAGCTGATCAACCCGAAGAAGGGGCAGGACAAGTACCTGTACACCTATTCGGACAACGAGCTGCGCCAGACGCTGCTGGAGCTGGAGAGCAAGAAGGTCCGCTACAAGGAGTCCATCCAGCGCTACAAGGGCCTGGGCGAGATGGACGCCGACCAGCTCGCGGAGACCACCATGGACCCGCGGCACCGCACCCTGCGGCGGATCAACATCAGCGACCTGGAAGCCGCCGAGGAGGCGTTCTCGCTGCTGATGGGCAGTGAGGTGGCCCCGCGCCGGGAGTTCATCAGCTCCTCCGCCTCCACACTGGACCGCTCCCGCATCGACGTCTGACCGGCGGCCCACCGGCCCGCGGCGCCCCACCCCTGCACTCCCGAACCAGGTTTCACCTGAAGGAGTGAAGGGGTGGGATTGCGCTGAAGGTGATCTTCAGGATGCGCGCATTCTGGGGCATGCGCATCGACGATCCCTGGCACGACGCCCTCGCCACGGGCGGCGCCGAGGTCCACGGCACTCCTGTCGACACCCCGCCCCGGCGGACGGCACCGCCTCCCCGGCGGGAGCCGGTGCCGTCCGCCGTGCACGGCGTCTATCCCACCGTCCAGCGCAGCGCCGCCTTCCGGCAGGTACGCCGCCGCTACCGGCGCTTCGCACTGCCCGCCAGCGCGGCGTTCCTGCTCTGGTACCTCGGTTATGTGCTGCTCGCCGTCTGCGCACCCGGTCTGATGGCGAGACCCGTGGCCGGTGTGCTGAACGTGGGAATGGTCGCCGGCCTCGCACAGTTCGCCACCACATTCCTGCTGACCTGGCTCTACGCCCGACATGCCCGGCTGCGCAGGGACCGGCTCGCGCTCGAACTGCGCTGGGAGACCCAGGACATGGCCCGCGGCGCGGTCGCGGCGGCCGGGGGGCCCGGTGGCGCCGCGTCCGGGACGATCGGGGAGGCCGCGAGGTGAGTGGCCATCATCAGTCCCTGACGCTGCTGCTGTTCAGCGCCGTGGTGGCCGCCACCCTGGCCATCACCAGCTGGGCCGGGAGCAGGCGGCGCGGCTCGGCGGAGGAGTTCTACGCCGGAGGCCGGCTCTTCACCCCCCTGGAGAACGGTTTCGCCCTCGCGGGCGACTACATGTCCGCCGCCTCCTTCCTCGGGATAGCCGGACTGATCGCGCTCTACGGCTACGACGGGATGCTCTACTCCGTCGGATTCCTGGTGGCCTGGCTGCTCGTGCTGCTGCTCGTCGCCGAACTGGTACGCAACTGCGGCCGCTTCACCCTCGCCGACGTGGTCGCCGTACGGATGCGCGAACGGCCCGTGCGGATCGCGCTGGGGTGCTCCTCGATGGTGGTCTCGGTGCTGTACCTGGTGGCGCAGATGGTGGGTGCGGGCAGCCTGGTGGCGCTCCTGCTGGGCGGCCACGGAGCGGCCGTGCACACCTGGACGGTGCTGGGCGTGGGCGCGCTCATGGTCTTCTACGTCATCTGCGGCGGGATGCGCGCGACGACCTGGATCCAGATCGTCAAGGCGGTGCTGCTGATGGGCGGTGCGCTCGCGCTCAGCATCCTGGTGCTGCTGCGCTTCGGCGGTGACCTGGCCCAGTTGCTGACCAGCGCGGCCGGACGCAGCGGCCACGGTGCGGACTTCCTCGCACCCGGTCTGCGCTACGGCGGCGCCGGGTGGGCCTCCCGGCTCGACTTCATCAGCCTCGGCCTGGCCCTCGTGCTGGGCACGGCCGGACTCCCGCACATCCTGGCCCGCTTCTACACCGTGCCGACCGCGCGGGCGGCCCGCCGGTCGGTGGTGTGGGCGATCGGGCTCATCGGGAGCTTCTATCTGATGACGATCGTCCTCGGCACCGGTGCGGCCGCGCTGGTGGGCTCGGACGCGGTGCGCCGGTCGAGTCCCGGGGGCAACACGGCCGTCCCGCTGCTCTCGGCCGAGCTGGGCGGCGGCGCGGACTCCACCGGGGGAGCCGCACTGACGGCCCTGGTCGCCGCCGTCGCCTTCGCCACGATTCTGGCCGTGGTCGCGGGGATCACCCTGGCCGCCTCGGCCGCCGCGGCGCACGACCTGTACGCGTCGTGCGCCCGGCCCGGTACCGCCGCCGGGCGGGGTGACCCCGCCGGGGCCCCGCACGCCCCGCGGCGGCGTGGCGGCGGCCGGAAGCGGCAGCGCGGCGACGGCAACCGGACGGACGAGGTCTTCGTCGCCCGTGTCGCCGCCGTGGTCGTCGGTGCCGTCGCCATCGGGCTGAGTCTGCTCGCGCAGGAGTTGAACGTGGCGTTCCTGGTGGGGCTCGCCTTCGCCGTCGCGGCCTCGGCCAACCTGCCTGTCCTGCTGTTCGCCCTCTTCTGGCGGCGGTTCACCACGCGCGGAGCCGTCTGGTCGGTCTACGGCGGGCTGCTGCCCGCGGTGGTCCTGGTGGCGTTCTCACCGGTCGTCTCGGGCAGCCCGCAGGCTCTCTTCCCCGGCCGGGACTTCGCCTGCTTCCCGTTGGAGAACCCCGGCCTGGTCTCCATCCCGTTGGGCTTCCTCGCGGGCTGGCTGGGCACCCTGCTCTCCCGCGGCGACGCGGACCCGGCACGCTACGCCGAGTCCGAGGTGCGTTCCCTCACGGGAGCGGGCGCGGTGTGATCCTCCCCCTGCCTCCGCCCGGTCGGGCGGCGTCAGCCGGGCGCGGCCGCCTCATCCCACGGGCGGCTCGCCCCGGCGCGGTCCGCGGCCGGCCCCGGACTCCCGCGGATGCATGGCCTCCGGAAGGACGACGGTGAACTCGGCACCGCCGTCGGGGCTCTCGCCCACCCGCGCACTGCCGCCGTGCCGCTCGGCGAGCCGCCGGACGAGCGCGAGCCCGAGGCCCCGGCGGCCGTGCGCGGGCGGCTCCTTGGTGGACCAGCCCTCGGTGAAGACGGCCTCGCGGTGTGCCGCGGGGATGCCGGGACCGCTGTCCGCCACCCGCAGCGTGAGGCCCGTCCCCCGCGGCCCCTCGTCGGGGGTCAGTCCCACCGTCACGCGGCCGCCGGGCGGGCCGGCGGCCGCGTCCAGGGCGTTGTCGACCAGGTTGCCCAGGACCGTGGTCAGCTCCGGTGGGTCCACCAGCCGGTCGGGCAGCAGGGTGCCCGGTGCGATGCGCAGGGAGAGCGAGCGCTCCGCGGCCACCGTGGCCTTGCCGACGAGCAGCGCGGCGAGCATCGGGTCGCGGATGTGCTCGGAGATCTCCTCGGCTGTCGCCCGGTGCACACCGACGGCATCGCTCAGATAGTCCACCGCGTCCTCGACCAGGCCCAGTTGCAGCAGTCCGAGCAGGATGTGCATCCGGTTGGCGTGCTCGTGGTCCTGAGCGCGCAGCGCGTCGATCAGACCCTGCGAGCCGTCCAGCTCCCGGCCGAGGAGTTCCAGCTCGGTCCGGTCGCGCAGGGTGGCGACGGCACCGCCGTCGTCGGTCGGCATCCGGTTGGCGACCAGCACCCGGCCGCCGCTGACGGTCAGCAGATCCGGCCCCGGCACCTCTCCTGCCAGCACCCTGGCCGTGCGGCCGGGGCCCAGGGCCTCGTGCGGAGACATCCCCAGGTGCTGCCGGCCCAGGTCGAGCAGCCGCTGCGCCTCGTCGTTGACCAGCCGCAGCCGTCCGGCCGCGTCCAGCGCGACCACACCCTCCCGGATGCCGTGCAGGACGGCTTCCCGCTCGGCCAGCAGCGCGGTGATGTCCGAGAACGCCACGTCGTGGGTGCGCCTCTGCAGCCTGCGGAAGACGAGCAGCGCGGCGAGCGCGCCCACCCCCAGTGCGCCGCCCGCGTAGGCGAGCAGACCGGGCAGGGCGCGGGTGAAGCGGTCGCGCACGCTGTCGTAGGCGATACCGACCGAGACGGCTCCGACGACGTGTCCCTCGGCGTTCCGCAGCGGCACCTTGCCCCGGGCCGATCTGCCCAGCGTGCCCTCGTCGATGTGGTGCACCTCCCGGCCCGCCAGTGCGGGGCCGGGATCGGTGGAGACCCGGTGGCCGATACGGCCCGGCTCCGGGTGCGACCAGCGGATGCCCCGGGTGTCGAGTACGACGATGTAGCTGGCACCGGTAGCCTGCCGGACGCGCTCGGCGACGCGCTGGACCGGGCCGTCCGGCCGCGGGCCCGCGACGTCGGTCAGCAGGTCGTCCAGCCCCGGCTCCGCCGCCGTCGCCTGGGCGATGGCCAGTGCGCGGCGTGACGCCTGGTCGTCGAGCTGGTCGCTGAAGGGTGCCAGGAAGAGCCCGGTCGCCACAGCCGTCACTCCCGTGACCACCGCCAGCTGCATGAGCAGCACCTGGGACGAGACGCGCCGGGGCCAGCCGGGCGTGCGCAGCGGGCGCGGACGTTCCGGCGGCCGCGGTCCGGGCGGGTCCGAGGCGGAGGCGCTGCGGGGCGGGGACGTGCCGGTGGGGGTCACGGGGCAACCTCTCGGCGGGCGGGGACGGGCTGCGGGTCCCCCGGACGGAGGACGTCCCGGACGGTACCGACCCGTGCCGACGGCCGCACCACAGCGGACGCTCCCGGCCCGGATGCGTCCGAGGCAGTTGCGGCCCAGCAGCCATCCGTGGGGAAAGTCCTCCCCGTCGGACGTCCCGCACCGGAGCTGTACCGGACGGCCACCCCTCCGGGCCTCGCCAGTCCCCGCCGTTCCGGCTGACGTCCTCAGTCGGGGTGCGGGGCCGGCAGTTCCTCGAACCGGACCACGTCCATGCGCACCGGTGCGGCCGGTGCGGCACCGCAGCTCGCCGGAAGCGGAGGACCTCCGGAGCGCTCGCTCAGGGCCACGTTCCACCGGCGGCCGTCGACGTGCGTGACGGTCACCTGCCAGCGCCGCTCCTCGCGGCCGTGCCGCGCGGGCTCCGGGCGCACCGCGGACACCGTCAGCGCGTGCGCGGCCGCTTCGCCGGTGCGCTCACGTACCGCCAGGTCGGCCGTCTGTCCCGGACGGTCCCAGGCCGACCGGCCGCGGCAGCCGTCCGTCAGCACGAGGCCGTCCCGGACGGCGTCCACCACGCCCTTCACCGCCGTCGCGGTGAGCCGCCCGTACGCGTAGCCGTGGGGCAGCACCAGCAGGGTGGGTGCGAACCGGTGGCCGCCGATATGGGTGATCTCCCAGACGTCCGCCCCACCGGACGCCGCCAGTTCGGCCGCCAGCGGCCGCCCGAGCAGGGCGCAGCAGCGGTCGCGCCTGCCGTTGGTGCACACGAGGGCGAGGGGATCGCCCTCGTACGGCTCCCAGCAGGGGCCCGGAGGCGCGGTGTCCCCCGGCGCGGATCGCGCCTCCGGGGGAGCGGTGTCCAGCGCCGCGAAGTCCAGTTCGCGCAGCGCCGCCAGGCCGTCGCCCCGGAGCGTCGTCGTACGGATCCACGAGTCGCCGGGGACGGTGCGGGCGAGGAACACCCGGTGTCGCGCGGCGGTGGCGCTCTCGGCGTGCCGTCCGGGGCGGCGGATCAGGGCGACCCGGCCGCCGTGCGCGCTCGCCGCCGCGTCGAGCGCCTGCCCGAGGTCGGGGTCCAGGCGGCTCTGGGTCAGTGCCTTCCTGCCCCAGGGGCCCGGCTGCTCGATCAGCAGCCAGGTGCGGGCTGTCGCCGCCGTGCCCGCGAGAGGCTCGGCCAGGTCCCGGGAAGCGGTCGCACACGTGCTCACGCAGGCGAGCCTAACCTGGCGTGCGGCGGTGTGCGCCGGCGCGCTCCCGCGTGCCCGGACCTCCGCCCGCCCGCCCCCTGGTGGACATGCCCGGCATGCCTCTCCGGCGCGCTCCCGCCCGCGCTTCGGACGGAGAGTCCGGGATGCCCTGCGCGGAGCACCGCCGAGTCCTCTTCGGTACGATCGGCACGCGTTCCGCGGCCGCCGGAAGGGAGCCGCGGAGCCGCCGGAGCGGTACGAGGCAGGAGGTTCGTCAGGCGTGCGCGGCACGGAGACCGGATCGCGACGGGGCGCGGTGGGCGGCCGGATCCCGGTCGTGGTGCTGGCCGGGTTCCTCGGCTCGGGGAAGACCACACTGCTGAACCATCTGCTGCGCACCGCCAGAGGCACCCGCATCGGCGCGATCGTGAACGATTTCGGAAGCATCGAGATCGACGCCATGGCTGTCTCCGGTCAGGTGGACGCGATGGTGTCCCTCGGGAACGGCTGCCTGTGCTGCGCGGTGGACACCAGTGACATGGACGAGGTCCTCGACGTGCTCGCGCGGCCCGCGGCCGGGATGGACGTCATCGTGATCGAGGCCAGCGGGGTGGCCGAACCGGAGACGCTGATCCGGATGGTGCTGGCCAGTTCCAGCCCGCACATCGT
>NZ_ALAP01000105.1 GCF_000280905.1 Streptomyces sp. AA1529
GGGGTGGACCCGGCCGAGGTCGGCTGCCTGGAGGCGCACGGCACCGGCACCCCGCTCGGCGACCCGCTGGAGATCGCCGGACTGCGCGAGGTCTTCGGCGGGCTGCCCGCTGGAAGCTGCGCGCTGGGCTCGGTCAAGTCCACCATCGGCCACCTGGAGTCGGCCGCGGGCATCGCCGCGCTCACCAAGGTGCTGCTCCAGTTCCGGCACCGCACCCTGGCGCCGTCGCCGCACGCCGAACCGCTCAACCCGGAGATCGACCTGCGGGACACCCCCTTCCACATCCCCCGCGAGGCGCAGCCGTGGCCGTCCCCCGTCGTCGGCGGCATCGCCCGGCCCCGGGTGGCCGGGATCAGCTCCTTCGGCGGGGGCGGCGCCAACGCGCACCTCGTCGTGGCCGAGTACGTGCCGGAGCCGGCCGCCGCGGCCGGGGCGCCGCCCGCCGAACGCCCGGACCGCGCCCCGCAGCTCGTGGTGGTCTCCGCACGCACCGGCGAGCAGCTCCGGCAGTCCGCCGGCCGGCTCGCGGACTTCCTCGACGACGGCGAACCGCACCCCGTCAACGGCGCGGCCGAACGCACCTGCGCGGCCGCGGTCGCCGAGGTGCTCGGCGTCGCCTCCGAGGACATCGACCCCGGCGCCGAACTGCGCGACCTGGGGCTGACCGCGGCCGAATGGCCGCGGCTGCGCCGGCTGCTGGCCGACCGGCTGCCGCTGCCCGCCGCGCCCCCCGCGGACGGCACCGTCGCCGCACTGGCCGCACAGGCCGCGCGGCAGGCGGACGAGCTGCCGCGCACCGAGGCCGAACTCGCCGACATCGCCCACACCCTGCGGGCCGGCCGCGCCCCGATGGACGTCCGGCTGGCCCTCCTGGTCGCCGACACCGGCGCGCTCCACCGGGCGCTGCGCGCCGCCGCCGACGGCCGGGAACCCGCCTGCCCGCACTGGTCCGGCGACCGGGCCGCGGCCCTGCACGGCCCGCAGGACGCGGGCAGCGGACCGCGGCCCGCGGGCGGCGACCGACCGGGCGCCGGGGACGACGCCGAGGTGGAACGGGCGCTGCGGGACGCCGACCTGTCCGCACTGGGCGCGCTGTGGGCCCGCGGAGCGACCGTGGACTGGAGCCGGCTGCCCCGCCCCGCCGCGGGATGCCGGGCACCCCGCCGGATCGCGCTGCCGACCTACCCGTTCGCCCGCAAGCGCTGCTGGATACCCGCCCTCCCCCCGGCGCCGGTGCGCCCCGGACCCGGCCCGGCTGCCGCAGCCGAGCCGCCCGCTGCCGACGGGCCTGCCGAGGAACAGCACGATCGGCTCGGCCGGTTCGTGCCGCGCTGGCGGCCCGCCGGCCCGGTGCCCGCCGCCGCGCCGCCCGAGGGGCCCGTGCTGGTGCTGGCCACCGAAGCGGCGCGGGACCTCGCCGCCGCCCTCGCGTCGACCGCCGGGGACGTCCGGCTCGTGTGGCTGGACCAGCCGGACCCGCTGCCCGCCCGGCTGCCGGACCGGGCCGGGACCGTGATCCATCTCGGCGGGGTGCGCGGCGGCACGGAACCCCCGGGCGTCGCCGACCTGGAGCGGGGCGCGGCCTCGCTGTTCGACGTACTGACCCGGGTGCGGGCCCGCGAGCTGCGGGTCGTCACCTCGGACGTGCACCCCGTCGACGGCGGCCCCGGCGACAACCCGATGGGGGCGGCGCTGCACGGGCTGGCGCAGGTCGCCTCCGCCGAGTTCCCGGACACCCGGGTGGTGTGCGTGGACGTCGGCCGCCTCGACCCGGTCGCCGACCGGGCCGCCGCGGTCCTCGCGGAGCCCCCGCACCCCAAGGGCCGGGCCGTCGCGGTGCGTGCCGGGCACCGGTACACGCGCACCCTGGTCCCGGCCGCCGGCACCGCCGCGCCGCCCTACCGGGAGGGCGGGGTGTACGTGCTCGCCGGGGGGACCGGCGGCATCGGCACCCTGCTCACCCGGCACCTCACCGAGCGGTTCCGGGCCACCGTCGTCCTGCTCAGCCGCACCGGACCCGGCCCCGAGCACCACGCGGAGCGGGAGCGGGCCCGCCGGCACGGCGGCGAGGTGGTGCGGTTGCGCGCCGACGTCTGCGATCCCGCGGCGGTGGCCGACGCGTTCGCCCTGGCCAGGGAGCAGTTCGGTGCCGTGCACGGGGTGTTCCACCTCGCGATGACCTTCGACGACCGGCCGATGGCCGAACTCACCCGCGCGGAGTTCCGTTCCGCGCTCGCCGCCAAGGCCGACGGCACCCTCGCCCTCGACGCGGCGGCCGCCGCCGCCGATCCCGACTTCCTCGTACTGTTCTCCTCCACCGGGTCGTTCGGCTCCAGCTCCGGCAACAGCGGCTACACCGCGGCCTCGGCCTGCCAGGACGCGCTGGGCCGGTACCTGGACGCCACCCGCGGCTACCCGGTGCGGGTCGTCAACTGGGGCTACTGGGGCGCGGTCGGCTCCGGAGCCCGGGACGGGCTGCCCGCGATCTTCCGCGCGCTGGGCATCGGCGCACTCGCGCCGGAGGAGGGCCTCGCGGAACTCGCCGGCGTACTGGCCGGATCCGAGCCGCAGGTCATGGTGATCCGCGCGGAACCGACGGCGCTGGCCGCGCTGGCGGACACCGCGGAGGCCGCGGACGCGGCGCACTCCGCGGCAGCGGCGGGCCCGGCCGGCAGCGTGTCCGCCGCGGGCAGCGCCGGTCCGGCGACGGTCGCGGGCCACGCGGACCGTACGGAGGCACCGGGCGGAATCCCGCGCCCGGCCGGCACCTCCGGCGCCGGCTCGCCGTCCGGCACCGGCGTCCCGAGCGTCCCGGTGCCCGCGGACGGCGGGCTCGCGGCCGTCCGCGGACTGCTGGACGCCGCACCGCGGAACCGCGCCGGTGTCGACCGGGTGCGGGCCGCCTACGCCACGCTGGAACCCCTCGTCGCCCGCGGTCTGGTCGTCGCGCTGCGCCGGATGGGCGCGTTCGGCACCGACGAGCCGGTCGCCCGCGCCGAACTGGTCGAGCGGCTCGGCATCGTGCCCGCGCACGCCCGGCAGACCGACGCGCTGCTCACCCTGCTGGTGCGGGCCGGCTATCTGGCCGAGGAGGGCTCCTCGGTGCGGGCGCTGCCCGCCTTCGGCGCCACGGCGGACGCCTGGGACAGCGCCGGGATCGACGCCGCGCTCGACCGGCTGCGTGCCGAGCACCCCGAGGTCGCCTCCACGATCCTGCCGGTCCAGCGGTTCCTCGCCGCCTACCCCGAGGTGCTGCGCGGCCGGGCCAACGCGACCGAGATCCTCTTCCCCGACGCCTCGCTCGACCTGGCGGTCGGCTTCTACCAGGGCAACCCGCTCACCGACCACTACAACGACCTGGTGCGGGACGCGGTCGCCGAGCGGCTGCGCGCCCGGCTGCCGCACCTGGCGGCGGGCGAGAAGGTGTCCGTCGTCGAACTGGGCGCCGGGACCGGCGCGACCACCGAGCGGGTGCTGCCCGCGCTGGACGCCGAGGCCGCCCGGGTCGAGTACGTCTACACCGACGTCTCGCCGCGGTTCCTGGAGCACGGCCGCACCCGGTTCGGCGCGCACCGTCCGCACCTGGGCTTCCGCCTGCTGGATCTGCGCGCCGACGCCGCACAGCAGGGCTTCACGCCCGGCGGCCACGACGTGGTCGTGGCGACCAACGTCGTGCACGCCACGCCCGACCTGGCCGAGACGCTGCGCTCGGTGCGCTCGCTGCTGCGCCCCGGCGGGTGGCTCGTGCTCAACGAACTCACCGAACCCCGCGGTTCGGTGACCGTGGCCGGCGGCGTGCTGGACGGCTGGTGGTCCTTCCGCGACAGCGGGGTGCGGATCCCCGACTCGCCGCTGGCCGAGCCCGCCACCTGGACCCGGCTGCTGCGCGAGGCCGGATTCGCCGAGGTGGCCACCGCCTCCGGCGACCCGGATCTCGGACAGACCGTGCTGGTCGCCGAGGCGGGCACCGGCCAGGTCTCCACACCGGCTCCGGCCCGCCCCAGGAGCAACCCCGCGGCCGCCCGTACCGAAGGGGTGCCCGCCGGTCTGCGGGCACTGGTGGAGGGCCGGCTCAAGCTGGACGAGCACATCGACCCGGACCGCCCGCTCGCCGAGTACGGGTTCGACTCCCTCACCGGGATGCAGGTCGTCACCGGGATCGCCGAGACCTACGGGGCCGAGGTGCGGCTGGTCGACATCCTGGAGCACACCACCCTGCGCCGGCTGGCGGCCCATCTGTCCGAGGCGGGCGTCCTGCCCTCCGCAGCCCCGCCCTCCGGCCCCTCCGCCGAGTCGTCCGGCGCCGCGCCCCCGGAGCCGGCTGCGCCCCCGGAGCCGGCTCCCGCACCGGCCCCGCCCGCAGCGTCCGCCCCGGCACCGGACCAGGAACCGCCGGCCGTGTCCGTCACCGCACCGGCTCCCGCGGCCGCGCCCCGCCGCGGCGAGGAGCGGCGCGCCGTGTCCGAGGGGCAGCGGGCGCTGTGGGTGATCGAGCAGACCGCGCCCGGCAACGCGGCCTACAACCTGCCGGTGGCGGTGTGGCTGGACGCGGACACCGACCTCGCGACCCTGCGTGCGGCGCTGGAGATCCTGGTGGCGCGGCACCCCGCGCTGCGCACGGTCCTCGCGGACGAGGACGGCACCCCGGTGCAGATCGTGCGCCCGGAGGCCGCGTTCGCCTTCAGCCACGAGCGGGTACCCGCCGCCGAGGCGGACGCGCTGGCCCGGCGGCTGCGCGCCCGGGTGCGCGAGCCGTTCGACCTGGCCGGGGGGCCGCTGCTGCGGGCCGAGGTGCACACCGTCCCCGACGGGCGGCACGCGCTGCTGCTCACCCTGCACCACGCGGTGTTCGACGGAACCTCGATAGCCGTCCTGCTCGACGAGCTCACCGACGCCTATCTGGCCCTGCGCGACGGCCGCCCCGTGCCGCAGCCGCAACCGGCCGCCGACTACGCCGACTTCGCGGACTGGCAGCGCCGCATGCTGGCCGGGCCGCGCGGCGACCGGCTGCGCGAGTTCTGGCGCGAGCGGACGGCGGGAGCCGAACTGCTCCGGCTGCCGACCGACCGGCCGCGTACGGAGGCCCCTTCCCTGGACGGGGCCAGCACCGAGCACCGGCTGGACGCGGAGCTGATCGCTGCCGCCGAGCGGTATGCGGCCGAGGCGGGAGTGTCGCTGTTCGCGGTGCTGTTCACCGCCTGGATCGCCATGCTCGACCGGCATGCCGAACAGCGCCGGATCACCGTCGGCACCCCGGTCGCCGGCCGGCCCGAGGGCCGGTTCGCGGGCACCGTCGGCTATTTCGTGAACCTCGTCCCGGTCACCGTGGAGCCCGGCCCCCGGGACACCTTCGGCACCCTGCTGCGCCAGGTGCGGGCCGAGGCGCTGGACGCGGTCGAGCACGGCGACCACCCGTTCCTCCGCATCGCCGAGGACCACGGGGGGCCGCTGGTCAGCACCGCGTTCTACTTCCAGAACTGGCTCGCGGAGCGCTCCGGACCCGCCCTCGTGCGCGGGCTGGTGGACGGCGTCCACCAGGAGGGCGAGTTCGAGCTGACCGCGGACGTGGTGCGGTCGGCCGAGGACTGCAGACTGACCCTCAAGTACGACCCGCAGCTCTTCGACCGGGCCACGGTGGACGGCTTCGCCGAGCGGTTCCGCACCCTGCTGGCCGGGTGCCTGGCCGACCCCGGCCGCCCGCTCGCCGACCTGGACCCGCGCACCACCGCCGAGCGGGAGCTGGCCGCCGCCGAGCAGCGGGCCGCGCACCGCGACTACCCGCGCGGACGCACGGTCGTCGACCTGGTCGCCGAGCAGGCCGCACTGCACCCCGACCGGACCGCCGTGGTCTGCCGGGGAGAAGAGATCGGCTACCGCGAACTGCACACCAGGGCGACGGCGCTGGCGGCCCGGCTGCGCGCCCGCGGGGTGCGGCGCGGCGACACCGTCGCCGTCCTCCTGGACCGGGGCCCCGACCTGGTGGCCGCGCTGCTCGGCGTGCTGGCCTCCGGCGCCGCCTACGTCCCCCTGGACCCCGGCTACCCGGCCGAGCGGCTGCGGCACATGACCGACGACGCTGCCGTCCGGCTGGTCGTCGCCCAGCGGGGGACGAGCGAGGCGGCCGGCGGCGTCGACGCGCCCGTGCTGCGGCTCGACTCCGACCCGCACGACGCCCCCTCCGACGGGACCGATCCGTCCGGCCCGTCCGCGGCGGCGGCGCCCGACGCGGGCCCCGGCCCCGAGGACGACGCGTATGTCATCTACACCTCCGGCTCCACCGGGCGCCCCAAGGGGGTGCGGGTCGGGCACCGGGCGCTGGTCAACCTGCTGTGGTCGATGCGGCACGAGCCCGGCTTCACCGACCGCGACCGGATCCTGGCCGTCACCACCGTCTCGTTCGACATCGCGGCGCTGGAACTCTTCCTGCCGCTGGTCACCGGCGGCAGCGTGGAGATCGCGCCGTCGGCCGTCACCCGGGACGGCCTCGCGCTGCGGCGGACGCTGGAAGCCGGCGGTGCGACGGTCATGCAGGCGACCCCGGCGACCTGGCGGATGCTGGTGGCCGCGGGATGGAACGGCGGCCACGGGCTGCGCGCGTTCTGCGGCGGCGAGGCGCTGGACCGGGAGACGGCCCGCGCGCTGCTGGCCCGTACCGCCGAGGTGTGGAACCTCTACGGACCCACCGAGACCACCATCTGGTCCTCGGTGGCCCGGGTACGGGACGGCGAACCGATCACCCTGGGCCGCCCCGTCGCCAACACCGTCCTGCGGCTGCTGGACGGCGCGGGGCGTGCGGTGCCCGCCGGAGTCCCCGCCGAACTGCACATCGGCGGGGACGGTCTGGCAGCCGGCTACCTGGGCCGGCCGGAGCTGACGGCCGAGCGGTTCGTGGCCAACCCGGTCGATCCGGAGACCGCGCCGCTGCTCTACCGCACCGGCGACCTGGTGCGGCGCACCGCCGACGGGACGCTGGAGTACCTCGGGCGGATCGACGCCCAGCTCAAGATCCGCGGCCACCGCGTCGAGCCCGGCGAGATCGAGCAGGCGGCGCGGGAGCTGCCGGGGGTGGCCGACGCGGCCGTCGTCCTGGCCCGGACCGGTGCGGGGGCCGCGGTGCTGCGCTGCTTCTACACCCCGGCGCCCGGCGGGCCGCGCCCCGAACGCGCGGACCTGGGCATCCGGTTGCCGGACTACATGGTCCCGGACGAACTGATCGAACTGGCCGAACTGCCCAGAACCGCCAACGACAAGCTCGACCGCGGCCGGCTGGCCGCGCTGCCCCGCCCGTCCCGGGCACGGCAGGGCCCCGCGGCACCGGCCGCCCCGGCACCGGCCGCCCCGGCGTCCTCCGCCCCGGCGGACGACGGCACCCCGGCCGCAGCCGTCGAGGCGCTCGCCGGGCGGCTCGCCGACCTCGTCGCCGAACTGCTCGGCGTCCCCGCCGACGAGGTGGAGGTCACCGACCGGTTCGGCGCGCTCGGCGTGGACTCGGTGCGGCTGACCGAGCTGAGCGTCCGCATCCGGCGCACCTGGGGGGTGGAGCTGGCGCCGCCCGCGTTCTTCACGCACCCCACCCCGCGGGCCGCCGCCGCGCACCTGCTGGAGACCCACCCCGACGTCTTCGCCGCGACCGGACCCGAACAGCCCGCGCGGGGACCGGCGGAGCCCTCCGCGGCCTCCGTGCCGGACACGCCCCGCGCGGCGGAGACCGCGGTGATCGGCATGGCCGGGCGGCTGCCCGGCTCGCCCGACCTGGACGCGTTCTGGCGGCACCTGGCCGCCGGGGACGACCTGATCAGCGAGACCCCCGCCGAGCGGTGGGACTGGCGCGCACTGGGCCGCGCACACGGCGAGCGGACCGGCCGGGCCGCCCGCTGGGGCGGCTACCTCGACGACGTCGACCGGTTCGACGCGGCGTTCTTCGGGATCTCACCGCGCGAGGCCGAACTGATGGACCCGCAGCAGCGGCTGGTGCTGGAGGCGGTGTGGACCGCGCTGGAGGACGCCGGACTGCGGCCCTCCGCGCTCGCGGGAACCCGGGTCGGCGTGTTCATCGGCGTCTCCGGCGTGGAGTACGCGCAGCTCCAGCGGGACGGCGGACGGCACCTCGAAGGACACGCGGGGACCGGCGTGGCCCAGTCCCTGGTGCCCAACCGGGTCTCCTACTTCTTCGACTTCCGCGGCCCCAGCGTGGCGGTCGACACGGCATGCTCCTCCTCGCTGACCGCGGTCGCGCAGGCGGCCGCCGCGCTGCGGACCGGCGCCTGCGACCTGGCCGTCGCGGGCGGGGTGAACCTGCTGCTGTCGCCCGAGGTGTACCCCGCGATGGCCGACGGCCGGATGCTCAGCGAGGACGGCCGCTGCAAGACCTTCGACAGCGGCGCCGACGGCTATGTGCGCGGCGAGGGCGTCGGCGTGGTCGTGCTGCGCGACCGCGCCGAGGCCGAGCGCCGCGGAGACGTCGTGCACGCCGTGCTCAAGGGGATCGCGACCAACCACGGCGGGCTCAGCTCGTCGCTGACCGCACCCAACACCGAGGCACAGAGCGCCCTGCTGGTGGACGCCTACACCGCCGCCGGTGTCGGCCCCGCCGAGGTGGACTACCTGGAGGCGCACGGCACGGGCACCGAACTGGGCGACCCCGTCGAGGTGTCGGGCATGCGCGCGGCGTTCGCGGAGCTCGCCCGGCGGCGCGGCGCACAGCTGCCCGCCGAGCCGTACTGCGGCATCGGCTCCGTCAAGTCGAACATCGGCCACCTGGAGACCGCGGCGGGCATGGCCGGGCTGTTCAAGGTCGTGCTGGCCATGCGGCACGAACTGCTCCCCGGCAACCTGCACTACACGGAGCGCAACCCGTATCTGGAGCTGGAGGGCGGGCCGTTCCGGGTGCTCGACGCACCGACACCGTGGCCGCGGCGGGCCGGGCGGCCGCGGATCGCCGGGCTCAGCTCGTTCGGCGTGGGCGGCGCCAACGCGCATCTCGTCCTCCAGGAACCGGCCGGGCGCCACGCACCGGCACCCGAGACCGCCGCACCGCTGGCCTTCCCGCTGTCGGCGCGCACCGCGGGTGCGCTGGCCGGCCGGGCCCGCGCGCTCGCGGCGTACCTGGAGCGCCCCGACGCCGCGCACGTGCGGCTCCTCGACGTCGCGCACACCCTGCTGACCGGACGCGAGGAGATGGCCGAGCGTGCCGTCGCCGTGGCCGGGGACCGTGCGGAGCTGATCGGGACGCTGCGGGCCCTCGCCGACGGCGAGGAGCGAGCCGGACTGGTACGGGGCCGCGCCCGCAAGCGCGGCAGGCGGGCGGCGGCAGCCGTCCCGGCCGCACCCTCGGACCCCGCCGCCGGCACCCTGCTCGACCGTGCCCGCCGCTGGGTCGAAGCCGGCCCGGCCGATCTGACCTGCGCGGAAGGGGGACAGCGCGTGCCGCTGCCCACATATCCGTTCGAGCGCGTCCGGCACTGGGCGTCCGCCGCGGCTCCCGCGCCGGCGACGCCGCGTCCCGCACCGCTGCACCCGACCCTGCTGGACACGGAGGTCTCCACCGCGGACGGCCCGGCCTTCGAGAAGCACCTGCTGCCGGACGCCTTCTATCTCGCCGACCACCAGGTCGGGGGAGAGCCCGTGCTGCCCGGCGTCGTCCACCTGGAGCTGGCCCGGCTGGCGGGCGAACTCTCCGGCCGGGGGCGAGTGCACGCCGTCGGCGGCCTGGTGTGGGGCAGCCCCGTGCGCCCGGGGCCGGACGGACTGCGGCTGCGGGTCCGGCTGGAGGAGAGCGCCGGGCACGAAGCGGAGGTCCCGTTCGAGGTCGTCTCCACCGCCGACCGGAACGGCGCCGGGAACGGCGCCGGGAACGAGGACGCGGCGGACCGCGGCACGGTGCGGCACGCCGGCGGCGTGCTGCGCTTCGGTGCCCCGGCGGCACCGCGGGCCGGGCTGGACGTGGCCGCCGTGCGGGCCCGCTGCGACACCGTGCGCACCCGTCAGGAGTGCTACGACCGGGTCGGGGCGCTCGGGTTCGACTACGGGCCGAGCCTGCGCGCGGTCCAGGAGGTGCGGCACTCCGCCGACGAGGCGCTGGCCACTCTGGAACTGCCCGCGCCCCGGCGCACCGACACCGCCGGCTACCGCTTCGAGCCCGCACTGCTGGACGGCGCGCTCCAGGTCGTCGGCTGGATCGTGGACACCGCCGCGGCCCGCGCCGAGGACGGGCGCCCGGTGCCCTATCTGCCCTTCTCCGTGGAGGAGATACAGCTGCTGGACGCGCTGCCCGACCGCTGCCTGGTGCACGCCGTCCGGGTGCGCTCGGCCGCCGGAGTGCAGGTGTTCGACCTGACGCTGGCCGACGAGGGCGGCCGGGTGGTGTGCCGGGTCGACGGCTTCGCGCTGCGCGCCCGCACCCCGGGCGCCGACCGTGCCTCCGGCGCCGACCGTGTCTCCGGCGCCGACCGTGTCTCCGGTGGTGGCCGGACCCCGGACGGGGCCGCCGAGGCGCCGCACGCGTTCGTCCCCGTCTGGAAGCCCGCCGCCGTGGAGCCCGCGCCGGCCCCGGGCACCGTGGTCTTCCTCGGCGAGGCCCCCGCCGGGCTCGCCGCCGCCGCGGCCCCGGCCGAGGTGGTCACCCGCCGTCCGGGCGAACCCGTCGCCGCACTGGTCGCACGGCTGGCCCACGCGACCGCGCCGCTCACCCTGGTGCAGACCCCGCCCGGCCGCGCCGACCTGGAGGACGCGCTGGACGACGGCTTCCACCTGGCAAGGGAGACGGCGGCGGCCTGGGTCGCCGCACGCCGGGGGAGCGCCCGCTGGCTGTACCTGTACGACAGCGCCGCCGACCACCCCGAACTCCACGGCGCCATGGCCGGCTTCGCCCGCTCGCTGGGCTGGGAGCATCCGGACCTGGCGATGCGCGTCATCGGCCACGCGGGTCCGGACCCCGCGGCCGTGCTGAGCGCCGAGCTGACCCAGGCCGGGCCCGCCGAGGTCCTGGTGGAGCCCGGGGCGCGGTTGGTCCCCGGCTGGGAGCACGTCGAACTCCCGGAGGGTCCCGGGGTGCTCACCGGCGGTCCGGGCGTCCACCTGGTCACCGGCGGCACCGGTGCTCTCGGACTGGCCTTCGCCGCCCGGCTGGCCGAACGGGACCCGGCCGCCACCGTGCTGCTGGCCGGCCGGACCGCGCCCGAGGCCGCCGTACTGGACCGGCTGCGCGGCACCGGCGCCGACGTCCGGTTCGTCCGCGCCGACCTCGCCACCCGCGACGGCGTCCGCAGCGCGGTCGAACAGGCCCGCGAGGCGGGCGAGCTGGTGGGCGTCGCCCATCTGGCCGGCACCCTGCACGACTCCTTCCTGCTGCGGAAGAGCCGCGCCGAGGCCGATGCCGTGCTGCGGCCCAAGGTGCTGGGCGCCGCCTGGCTGGACCAGGCCACCCGGCACGACCCGCTGCGCTACTTCCTGGCCTACTCCTCGACCGCCGCCGCGTTCGGCAACGTCGGCCAGGCCGACCACGCCACCGCCAGCGGCTACCTGGACCGGCTCGCGGCCCGCCGCGCCGCACGTGCGGCGGCCGGTGAGCGGTCCGGAGCGAGCCTGTCGGTGCAGTGGCCGCTGTGGACCGACGGCGGAGCGGCTGCCGAGCCCGCCGTCATCAGCGCGATGGCCGACCGGTTCGGCATGCGCCCCGTCCGCACCGGACCCGCGATGGCGGCCCTGGAGCGGGCCCTGGCCGGTGCGGCGCCGTCGGTCCTGCTGGCGCCCGGCGACGCCGACCGGATCGCCACCGCCCTCGGCGGCACCGCGGCGCCGCACTTCGGGGCGGAGCGCGAGGTTCCCGCGGCGCACGCCCCCTCGGCGGACCGTGCCGTCTCCGCGGAGACGGCGACGACCGGGGCGGCGGAGTCCGCGGCCGGGTCCGGCGAGCTGCGGGCGCGGGCCCGCGTGTTCCTCGCCGGGCTGCTGGCCGAGCAGCTGCGGATGCCCGCGGACGACATCGATCCGGAGGAGGACTTCGACAGCTACGGGGTCGACTCGCTGATCGTGATGAGCGCCACCACCGCCCTGGAGGAACACTTCGGGCCGCTGTCCAAGACGCTGTTCTTCGAGTACGTCACCCTGGGCGAACTGGCCGACCACTTCGCCGCGGAGCACGCGGGCGCGCTGGCCGCGGCGCTCGGCGACGACGGGGTAGCGCAGGCCCCCGCGGCCGCGGCACCGTCCGAGCCCGCCGCGGTCACCACACGGTCCGAGCCCCCCGCGACCGCGGCCGCCCCCGGGACCCCGGCGGTCGCCGAGGCGCCGAACACGCCCACCGGTACGGCGGATCCCGCCGCACCCGTACCCCCGCCCGCAGCCGCCGCCGACCCCGCCGCGCGCGCGGACGAGGACATCGCGATCATCGGGGTCGCCGGGCGCTATCCGCAGGCCGAGGACCTGTGGGAGTTCTGGGAGAACCTGCGCGCCGGCCGCGACTGCGTCGAGGAGGTGCCCGCCGACCGCTGGGACCACGACCGCTGGTACGACCCCGAGCCCGGTACACCGGGCCGCACCGCGACCCGCACCGGCGGATTCCTGCGCGACATCGACAAGTTCGACCCGATGTTCTTCCGGATGTCGCCGGTCGAGGCCCGGCATCTGGACCCGCAGGAGCGGATCTTCCTGGAGACCGTCTGGCACCTGCTGGAGGACGCCGGCCGCACCCGCGCCGACCTGGCGGCCGTCCGCACCGGCGTGTTCGTCGGCATGATGTACGGCCACTACCAGCTCTACGGCGTGGACGCGGCGCTGCACCGAGGAGGAGCCGCCACCTCCTCCTCGTACGCCGCGGTGGCCAACCGGGTCTCCTACTTCTACGGACTCGACGGGCCGAGCATCGCGGTGGACACCATGTGCTCGTCGTCGCTCGCCTCCATCCACCTGGGCTGCCAGGCCATCCGCACCGGGGACTGCGACGTCGCCATCGCGGGCGGGGTCAACATCACCAGCCACCCGGTGAAATACCTCCAGCTGTCCCGCAGCGGCTTCCTGGCGCCCTCCGGCGCGTGCCGCAGCTTCGGCGACGGCGGCGACGGCTTCGTCCCGGCCGACGGCGCCGGTGCCGTGCTGCTCAAGCGGCTGTCCGCGGCGGAGGCCGACGGGGACCGGATCCTGGCCGTCGTCCGCGGCTCGGCGGTCAACCACGGCGGCGCGAGCAAGGGCTACAGCGTGCCCAACCCGCGGGCGCAGGGCACGCTCGTCTCCGAGGCGCTGGCCAGGGCCGGGGTGCGGCCCTCCGAACTCGACTACCTGGAGGCGCACGGCACCGGTACCTCGCTCGGCGACCCGATCGAGATCAACGGGCTGTCCCGGGCCTTCGCGGACGACCCCGCGGCGCGTACCGTCCCGATCGGCTCGGTCAAGTCCAACATCGGGCACGCCGAGTCGGCCGCGGGTATCGCCGCCGTGACCAAGGTGCTGCTCCAGCTCCGGCACCGCACCCTGGTGCCCTCGCTGCACTCCGACCCGCCGAACCCCGACATCGACTTCGCGGGCACCCCCTTCCGGGTGCAGCGCGAGCCCGCCCCCTGGCCCGCGCGCACCGGCCCGGACGGCCGGGATCTGCCCCGGCTCGCCGGTGTCAGCGCGTTCGGCGCCGGCGGCAGCAACGCCCACCTCGTGCTCCAGGAGTACCTGCCGGCCGAGCGCCCCGCACCCGAGCAGCGCCCGCCGTACCGGGCGGTGCTCTCGGCCCGGAGCGCGGAGCGGCTCACCGAGTCCGCGCGCAGGCTGGCCGACTTCCTCGACGGGGCCGGCCGCGACACCGACCCGGCGGCGCTGGCCTACACGCTGCAGGCCGGCCGGGAGCACCTGCCGCACCGGCTCACCGCCGAGTTCACCGACACCGCCGCGCTGGCGCGGGCCCTGCGCGGCCACCTCGACGGCTCGCACCCGCTGCCGGCGGGTGTGGCGGACCGCAAGCGCGCGGCCGGGACCGACCCCGCCGCCTGGGTGCACGGCGCCGCGGTGGACTGGCGGGCCGGCTGGGGCGCCCGTCCGCCCGCCCCGGTCCCGCTGCCGGGCTACCCGTTCGAGCGGGACCGCTGCTGGCTGCCGGAGGCCGCCGAGGACCTGGCGGGCCCGCGCCGCACCGCCGGACCCGCGACCGCCGGGTCCGCGGAACCCGGGACGGCGGACACCGCGGCCGGACCGGCCCCGGTGGTGCCGGCGGACGCCGCGCCGCCCGCGCCCGGGTCCGCCTCCGGCGGGACCGCGCGGAACCCCGCCGAGGAGCACGAGGTGTCCGGCGGGGTGCTGCGCGGCGAGACCGTGCTGACCACGGACACGCCCCACATCGCCGGGCACCGCGTGGACGGCCGGGCGCTGATGCCCGCGCTCGGATACGTGGACCTCGTCCACGAGGTGTTCGCCGCGCACGGACACCCCGCCGGCACCCTGCGGATGTCCGATCTGACGGCCCTGCGCCCGCTGGAGGTCACCGACGCCCGCCCGGTGCGGCTGACCGTCGAGGGCGTCCCCCAGGGAGACGGCCGCCGCTGGAGCGTCACCGTCGCCGACGCCACCGGCAGCTACGCCACGGCCGAACTGGCCGCGGAGCCGGCCGCGCTCACCGGGACGCTCGACGTGCCGGCGGCGCGGGCGTCGGCGACCCGGCGGCTGCCGCTGGCCGAGGTCTACGCCGCCGACGAGGGAGCGGGCCAGGTCTACACCGGTGCCGCGCGCGCCGAGGGCGAGGTCTGGGAGTGCCCGGACGGGCTGGTCGCCGAACTCGTCGCGCCCCGGGTGGCGGGACGGGACCGGGTCCCCGACTTCGACCCGGCGCTGCTGCTGGCGAGCGCCGTGGCGCCGGGCCTGCTGATGACCGACGGGCCCGGACCCTATCTGCCGGTGCACGTGGCCGCGTTCCGCGCCGCCGGACCGCTGCCCGCGCGCTGCTTCGCCCGGATCGACACCGCCGCCGTGCGCCGCGGTCCGGAGCTGGTCACCCTCGACGTGCAGCTCTACGACGCGCTCGGCCGCCAGGTGGCCGAGATCAGCGGGCTGTCCAGCAAGCTGGTCGACCGTGCGGACCGGCGCCCCGCGTCCGGCGCCGCACCGGAGACGCCCGCGTCCGTGAGCGCCGACGAGGCGCTGCTGCGCGGGGTGTTCGCGGCCCGGCTGGACCGCGAGCCCGAGTCCCTGGACGTGCGGTCCGGATACTTCGACCTCGGCATCGAGTCGGCACAGGTCCTCGAACTCGTCGCCGCCGTGGGAGAACTCGTCGGCGAGAGCCAGTCGCCGACGCTGCTGTTCGAGTACACGACCGTCCGCGCCCTCGCGGCGCACCTCGCGCCCCGCTACCCGCACGTGTTCGACGGGGCAGCCCCCCGCACCTCCGCCGCGGAAGCGGCCGGCGTACCGGTGGCGCACTCCGCCGCCGCACCGACCGCGTCCGGCACCACGGCCCCCGACTGGGCGGACGGGCTGACGCCCGACGACGCCGACCGGTGGGTGGCCCGCGAAGTGCTGGTGCGGCTGCGGGAACTCGGCCTGTTCGCGGACGGGCCCGAGCCCCGGGCCGGGCTCGCCGCCCGGTACGCGGTCGTGGACAAGTACCACCGGTGGCTGGAGGAGGCGCTGCGGCTGCTGGCGGCCGCGGGGTTCACCGACGACGCCGACCCGGTCGCCCTGCGGGAGGCAGGCCGCCGCGCCGCCGACCCGGCGGCCGATCCGGAGTGGGCCCGGCTGCGGTCCCGGCTGGCAGCCGACCCGTACTGGCAGGCGCAGCTCGCGCTCGTCGAGGACTGCGTCGCCGAACTGCCCGCCGTCCTCACCGGAGTCCGGCCGGTCACCGAGATCCTCTTCCCCGGCGGGTCGCTGGACCGGATGACGGCCGCCTATCAGGGCAACGCCATCGCCGACGGGCTGAACCGGACCGTCGCCGAGACCGTCGCCGCGTTCGTCCGGAACAGCGCCGACCCGGTGCGGATCGCCGAGATCGGTGCCGGGACGGGCGGGACCACCGCGGTCGTGCTGCCCGCACTGGACGCCGTCGGCGGACCGGCCGAGTACTGGTTCACCGACCTGTCACCCGCGTTCCTGAGCAAGGCCGAGGACCGGTTCGGCCCCGGCCGCGACTATCTGCGCTACGGCCGCTGGAACGTGGAGGAGCCGGGCGCCGACGAGAAGCTGGCCGGCGGCAGGTTCGACGTCGTCGTCGCCTCGAACGTGCTGCACGCCACGGGCGATCTGCGCACCGTCGCCGCCAACCTGGCCGGCGCGCTGCGGCCCGGCGGACTGCTGGTGATCAACGAGGTGACCCGCAAGTCCGCGCTGCTCACCCTGACCTTCGGACTCCTCGACGGATGGTGGCTATACCACGACGAGGAACTGCGCATCCCCGGCGCGCCGCTGCTGACGGCGGACGGCTGGCAGCGGCTGCTGCACGAGCACGGGTTCGGCGCCGTCGCCCGGCCCACGGCACGCGACGAGGCGTTCGCCGAGGTCGTCGTGGCGACGGCGGGAGCGGCCGAGGACTCCCCGGTGCGGCTGCTGGCCGAGGACTGGCAGCCCGCACCCCTGCCGGCGCCCGGCCCGGCCGCCGCCGATGCGGGCCGGATCGCCGTACTGACCGCTCCCGGCAGCGCGGCGCTGGCCGACCGTCTGCTGCGGGAACTGCCCGGCGCCACCGTGCTGGACGTGACCGCGCCGGAGGTGACCGGGCTCGCCGGGGCCGGGCCCGCGGCGGACACCGTCGTCGACCTGACCGGATGCTCCCCGGACGGCGACCCCGGCGACCACCTGGAGACCTGGCTGCCGTGGCTGCAGCGCGCCTGCGCCGGTGCGCGCCGCGTGCTCGGCGTCACCCGCGGTCCCGGCAGGTCCGGTCCGCACGCCTCCCGGGTGGCCGGACTGTACGGAATGCTCGGGCACGAGCTGCGCCGGCTGCGCGCCACCCACCTCGAACTCGACCCGGCCGAACCGGACGCGGCAGCGGCCGCCCGCGTGCTGGCCGAACTGCCGGCGGCGGACGGGCCGGGCCGGGTGCGGTACCGCGACGGCGACCGGCAGGCGCCGGTGCTGCGCGAGCACCCGGCGCCCGGTACTCCGGCGACACCGGTCTTCGGCCGGGACGAGGTGCTGCTGGTGACCGGCGGCACCCGGGGCGTGGGCCTGGCCGCCGCCCGGCACGCGGTGACCGCCTGGGGCGTGCGCGACCTGCTGCTGGTCGGCCGCGAGGAACTCCCGGACCGGGCCCGGTGGGCCGAGCGGGCCCGGCAGGACGACGCGCTCGGCCGCAAGCTGCGCGGGCTGCTCGATCTCGCCGCGACCGGTGCCCGGATCCGGACCGCCGCCGTGGCGCTGGGCGAACCGGGCGCCGAGGCGGCGCTGACGGCGCTGCTGCGCGAGAGCGGCCCGGTCGGCGGTGTGCTGCACGCCGCGGGCACCGTGGACGAGGACACCCTCTCCTTCGCCCGCAAGACCCCGGCGAGCGCCCGCCGGGTGCTGGCGCCCAAGGCCGAGGGCGCCGAGGCGGTGCTGGGCGCGGTCGCCGGGCAGCCGGTGCGGTTCGTCGTGCTGTTCTCCTCGGTGGCCTCCGCGCTGCCCGCTCTGGCCGTGGGCCAGAGCGACTACGCCATGGCCAACACCCACCTCGACGACCTCGCCCGGAGGGGCGCGGCGGTGCCGGTGGTCAGCGTGCAGTGGCCCAGCTGGGACGGGATCGGCATGGGCGCGGCGGGCACCGGGCCCGCCTACCGGGCCGCCGGACTGGCACCGCTGCCCGCGCAGGACGGTCTGCGGGTGCTCGACCTGGTGGTCTCCGGGGGTACGGGACCCGTGGTGCTGCCCGTGGTCCCCGCCGACGACCGCCCGCTCGGCCGGCTGGGCACGGTGCCCGGGAAGGAGCCCGGCACCGGCGCCGGGTCCCCCGGGAGGGCCGGGTCCGCCGGAGCGCCGACGCCGCCGACGGTGCCGGCCGCGGCCGCACCGCACCCGGCGTCCGCGACCGCCCGCACCGCGGAGGCCGGGCAGCCGGGCGGCCCCGACCGGTCCGCCGCCGGCTGGCTGCTCGATCTGATCGCCGAGCAGCTGGAGTTCGACCGCGACCGGCTCGACCCCGACACGCCCGTCCACGACTACGGCACGGACTCGATCACGCTGGTCGAGCTGACCCGCACCGCCTCCACGCGGCTCGGCGTCGAACTGGACCCCTCCGTGCTGATCGAGCACCCGACCGCGAACGAGTTCGCCACCTGGCTGACGGAGCACCACCCACAGACCGCACGCACCGCGTTCGGATCCGTCGCGCCGGAGGCGACCGCGGCGCCGGAGGCGACCGCCGCGACAGCTCCCGCCCCCGCCCCCGAGCCGGGCGGCGGGGCCCAGGACCCCGTCCCGGACGGCGGACCGCGGGCCGTCGGGCCGGGGAGCGGAATCCCGGTGGCCGCCGAGCGCCCGGACACGCCCCGCGACCCGGCCGCCGAGGACGGGGTACGGGACGGCGACCTGGCCGTGATCGGACTGTCCTGCCGGTTCCCCGGCGCCTCCGACCCGGAGGCGTACTGGCGGCTGCTGGCCGAGGGCCGGTCGGCCATCGCGCGGGTGCCCGGGAACCGCTGGCCCGGCGAGGGCGGCGGCTTCCACGCGGGACTGCTGGCCGACGCCGACCGCGAACTGGACCCCGGGTACTTCCGCATCGGGGACGCGGACGCCGCGGCGATGGACCCGCAGTCCCTGCTGCTCCTGGAGGAGACGCTGTTCGCCTGGTGCGCGGCCGGATACCGCGCCGAGGAGCTCAGGGGCCGGGAGATCGGCGTCTACATCGGCGGCCGCACCGCGCGGCTGCCCGCCCGCGAGACGGTGCTGGCCAGCCGGAACCCGGTGGTGCTGGGGCAGAACTACCTGGCCGCCAACATCTCCCGCCACTTCGACCTGCGCGGGCCCAGCGTGGTCGTCGACACCGCGTGCTCGTCGGCGCTGGTGGCGCTCAACCTGGCCGCGCAGGCGCTGCGTGCCGGGGAGGCCGAGGCGGCGGTGGTCGGCGGCGTCACGCTCATCGAAGGGGCCGCCGCACACCAGGTGTTCGAGCAGCGCGGACTGCTCACCGCCGAACCGGAGTTCCACGCCTTCGACCGGCGCGCCGGAGGGTTCGTCCCCGCCGAGGGCGCGGGCGTCGTGGTGGTCAAGCCGCTGGCCGCGGCCCGCGCGGACGGCGACCGGATCATGGCCGTCGTCAAGGGGATCGCCGTCAACAACGACGGCCGCACCGCCGGTCCGGCCACCCCGAACCTGGCGACCCAGCAGCAGGTCCTCTCCCGCGCCCTGGCCGCCAGCGGCCACCGCCCCGAGGAGATCGGCTACCTGGAGGCCAACGCCTCCGGCTCGCCGGTGACCGACCTGATCGAACTCAAGGCCGTCCGGGAGGTGTACCGCTCCGGATCCGCGGCCGAGTGCGCGCTGGGCTCGGTCAAGCCCAACATCGGCCACCCCCAGTGCGCCGAGGGCATCGCCGGATTCATCAAGGTGGCGCTGATGCTGGAGCGCGGGCGGCGGGTGCCGTACCTGAGCGGGCAGCAGCCCCCGGAGCACTTCGACCTCGCCGCCTCGCCGTTCCGCTTCGACCGCGAACAGGCGCCGTGGCCGGGGCCGCGGGTCGCCGCGCTGAACAGCTTCGGCGACGGCGGCACCAACGCGCACGTGGTCATGGCCGCCTGGACCGGGGACCGCGGCAGCCGCACCCCGCTGCCCCGGCCCGCCCTGGACCGGCGCCGCGTGGAGTCGACCGGCACACCGGTGGGTCCGGCACCCGAGCCGGTGCGGGCCGCCGCCGTTCCGCGGCAGTCCGGGGCGCCCGCCGGGTCCGCCGCCGTACCCGCCGGGCCGGACCGGGCCGAGCCGGTCGCCGTGATCGGCATGGCGGGGCGCTACCCCGGCGCGGCCGACCTGGACGGGTTCTGGACCAACCTGCTCGGCGGCGTGGACAGCGTCGTCGAGGTGCCGGGCGACCGCTGGGACCACCGCGACTTCGCCCACCTGCGCAGCGCCTCCGGCCGTCCGCTCTCCTCCTGGGGCGGCTTCCTGGAGGACGTGGACGCCTTCGACGCGGCGCTGTTCCGCATCTCCGCGGCCGAGGCCGCCGTGCTGGACCCGCAGGAGCGGCTGTTCCTGCAGACCTGCTGGGCGGCGATCGAGGACGCCGGGCACACCCCGCAGTCGCTGTGCCCGCCGGCCGGTCCGGGCGGCCGGCGCCGCGGCGGGGTGTTCGCCGGGGTGATGCACAAGGACTATCCGCTGCTGGGCGTCGAGCACGCCGCGCGCGGCGGCGACCCGGTGCCGCTGGGGCTGAGCCAGGGCCAGATCGCCAACCGGGTGTCGTTCTTCTGCGACTTCCACGGCCCCAGCGTCGCCGTGGACACCCTGTGCTCCTCCTCGCTGACCGCCGTGCACCTGGCCGTGCGCAGCCTGCGGGACGGCGAGTGCGCGGTGGCGGTGGCCGGCGGTGTGAACCTGTCCCTGCACCCGGCCAAGTACGTCGGCTACGGGCTGGTCAACATGCACTCCACCGACGGCCGCTGCCGCTCCTTCGGCGAGGGGGGCGACGGCTACGTGTCCGCCGAGGGAGTGGGCGCCGTCGTCCTCAAACCGCTCTCGGCGGCCGAACGCGACGGCGACCACATCTACGCACTCGTCCGCGGCAGCGCCGTCAACCACGGCGGCGCCGCGGGCGGGTTCAGCGTGCCCAGCCCGCCCGCGCAGGCCGCGGTGCTCACCGAGGCGCTGGCGGACGCGGCGACCGACCCGGCCACCATCGGGGTGCTGGAGGCCCACGGCACCGGCACCTCGCTCGGCGACCCGATCGAACTGCGCGCCCTGGCGACCGCCTTCGGGGACGCGGCGAAGCCCGAGTCGTGCGCGCTGGGTTCGGTGAAGTCCAACATCGGTCACGCGGAGGGTGCGGCGGGCATCTCCGGGCTCACCAAGGCGGTGCTGCAACTCCACCACCGCACGCTGGCACCGACCCTGCACGCCGACCCGGCCAATCCGCTGCTGGAGCTGGACAGTTCCCCGTTCCGCATCCAGTACGCGGCCGAGGAGTGGACGGTGCCCGACGGCGGGCCGCGCCGCGCCGGGGTCAGCTCGTTCGGCGCGACCGGCGCCAACGCGCACGTGGTGCTGGAGGAGTACACCGGCCCGCGGGAGGCCGCGGCGGCCACCGCGGCCCCGGGGCCCGTGGTGGTGCCGCTGTCGGCCCGCACCGTGCCGGCACTGCGGGCGGTCGCCGCGCGGCTGCTGGACCGGCTGCGCGGCGGCGCCGCCGACCCGGTCCGCGAGGTCACGGCCCGGCTCGCCCGGGTGCTGGGCACCGACCCGGCCGATCTCGACCCCCGGCAGCCGTGGCACGAGTACGGCATCACGGCCGCCGAGGTCACCCAGGTCGCCCGGTCGCTGGCCGAGCTGCTGCCCTCGGGCCGGCCGCCCCGGCTCACCGCCGGGCACACCGTCGCCGAGGCCGCCGCCCTGGTGCCGGCGGGCGCCGGGGACCTCGCGCTCGCCGACGTGGCCCACACCCTCCGGCACGGCCGGGTGGAGCTGGCCGAGCGGGCCGCGTTCGCCGTTCCCGACCTGGCCGGACTCGTCCGGGCCCTCGGCGACTTCCTCGCCGACGACCGGGTGCGGGTGCACGGCACGGAAGCGGCGCTGCGCCCGTCGGCCGAACGGTGGGTGGAGGGTGCCGCCGTCGACTGGACGGACCGGCCGGGCGCCGCCCGCGGCCGCCGGGTCAGCCTGCCCGGCTACCCCTTCGCGCAGGACCGCTACTGGTTCACCGACCACTCCGCCGCGCCCGCCGGGAACGCGGCTTCCCCGGCGGAGGCCGCCCCCGGCTCCGCTGGGCAGCCGCAGGAGCCGGAACGTGGACCGGAACAACACGAACAACACGAACAACAGGGACACGAACAACAGGGGCAGGGGCAGGGGCAGGGGCAGGACGCGGACGGCGCGGCGGACGCGCTCACCGCACCCTCCCGGGGGATGCTGCGGGTGCCGAGCTGGGAAGTCCGCTCACCGGCGCCCGAACCGGCCGCCGCCGGGGGGCGGGTACTGGTCGTCGAGTCCGGGGCCGGTGCCCTGGCCGAGGCCGTCGGCGCCCACCACCGCGCAGCCGGGGCCACCGTTGTTCCGGTGACGACGGGCGCCGGCACGGTGGGCGCGGGGGCGCTGCGCACCGTCTCGCCCGGCGACCCCGATGCCTTCCGCACGGTCCTCGCCGACGTCGGCCCGGTGGACCGGGTGCACCTCCTCGTCGGTGCCGAGGACCCGCACGCCCGGGTGGACGCGGACGTCCAACTCCTCGCCCTGCGGCTGCTGCGCGCCCTGTCCGAACGGAACGGCGGCGAGCGGATCGACTGCCACCTCACCACCCACGACACCCACGGCACCGACGGCCGCGCCGCCAACGCCACCGGCGCCGGACTGACCGGGCTCGCCTACTTCCTGGCCCAGCAGCGCAGCCGGTACGCGGTGCGCAACGTGGACGTCTCCGCACGGGAGACCGATCTGCCGGCGCTGGCGGCTGCGCTGATCGCCGAGCCGGCCAGCCCGGCGGGCGAACTGACCCTGCTGCGCGCGGGCAGGCGCTACCGGCAGCGGTTCGACGAGGTCGAGCCGCCCGGTGGCGAGTCCGGCCTGCGGACGGGCGGTGCCTATCTGGTGATCGGCGGTGCGGGAGTGGTCGGTCAGGCCGTCACCCGGCACCTGCACGAGCACTACCGGGCCCGGGTCGCCTGGGTGGGCCGCAGGCCCGGCGACGACGCGGCGGTCCGCGCGGCGCTGGACGCCGCGACCGTCGGGGACCGCGCCCCCGCCTACCTGCGCGCCGATGTGACGGACCCCGAGCAGGTGCGGTCCGCGGTCGCCCAGGCCAAGGAGGCACTGGGCGCCCTGCACGGCGTCGTGTTCGCGGGCGCTTCGACCATCACCGAGCAGGCCCGGGAGGTGACCGCGCTGGACGACGCCGAGTTCCGCCACCACTACGAGGTGAAGGCCCGGGGCGCCGTCCATGTGGCGGGCGCGCTGGTGGACGAGCCGCTGGACTTCCTGTGCTTCTTCTCCTCGGCGCAGGCCTTCGCGTTCGGCGGCGCCGGAACCCACCCGGCGTACGCGGCGGGCATCACGTTCGCCGACGCGTTCGCCCGGGCCATCGCCGTGGCCGCGCCGTTCCCGGTCGGGGTGCTCAACTGGGGCGCCTGGGCCTCCTCGTTCGGCGAGGCGGCCGCCGAGCACCCCGGGGTCGGCTTCCTCGGCGACGAGGAGGGCGCGGCCTGCTTCGACGCCGCCCTACGGCTGCTGACCTCGGGCGGCGCCACCCAGACCGTCGGCCTGCGCCCCGGCGGCGCCGCACCGGCGCGCGGACCGGGATCCGCGCAGGCCGGGGCACCCCGGCCCGCGGAGGCCTGGCCCGCGGAGGCCACGCGATCCGCGGAACCCGCAACCGCACCCGTGCCGGAGCCCGCAATCGCGCCCGTGCCGGAGCCCGCAACCGCGCCCGAGCCCCTGCCTCCGCGGACGCCGCCGGAGTCGCCTGCCGCCCCCGGGGGGCCGTCTGCCGCAGACGAGGGGTCGGGCCGGGAGCAGGCGCCCCCCGCGCAGGGGGCCGACCGGGACCGGATCAGGTCGCTGACCACTCAGCGGCTCGCCCGGGCACTGCGCGTGCCGCCCGAGGAACTGTCGTCCCGCCGCGCGTTCGCGGAACTCGGCGTCGACTCGATCACCGGGATGTCCTTCGTCTCCGAGCTCGGCGAGGAGCTGGGCCTGGAACTGGACGCCGCACTCCTCTACGACCACACCACCATCGACCGGTTGACCGACCATCTCACCGATCTTGTCGACAACGCCTCCGGAGGGCAGCGATGACGAGTACCGAGTTCCGATCCGTCGTGGATCGCTACCTCACCGCCGGCCCGGCCGCCGCAGCGGAGCCGCCGCCCGCCCCGACCTCCGCACTGGACATCGCGGTGGTCGGGATGGCGGGCAGGTTCCCCGGCGCCGACGACGTCCGCACGTTCTGGGAGAACCTGGCCGCGGGGCGCAAGAGCGTCGGCGAACTGCCCGCCGAGATCCTCGGCGAGGGCGCCCGGGGCTACCGCTGGGGCGGTGTGCTCGCCGACCGGGACTGCTTCGACCCCGAGTTCTTCGGGATCGATCCGCGCGAGGCCGATTCCATGAACCTGCACCAGCGGCTGCTGCTGCAGGAGGCGTGGCACGCCGTCGAGGACGCGGGCATCGACCCGTTCTCGCTCTACGGCTCCGACACCGGGATGTTCGTGGGCGCCGAGCCCGCCGGGTATCTGCACGAGTCGTTCACCGGCGCCTCCGACGCGCTGGTCGCGGCCCGGCTGTCCTACTTTCTCGACTGGCACGGCCCGGCGCTGATCGTCAACACCGCCTGCTCCTCGTCCGTCGTCGCGATCCACATGGCCTGCCGCAGCCTGCTGGCCGGCGACTGCGGGATCGCACTGGCGGGCGGCGCCAACGTGGGCCTGGACCACAGTTCGCTGAACCTGCTCGCGGACATGGGGGTGCTCTCGCCGTCCGGTGAGTGCCGCACCTTCGACAACTCCGCCAACGGCACCGTGTTCGCCGAGGGGGTGGCGGTGCTGGTGCTCAAGCGGCTCGCCGACGCCGAAGCGGCCGGCGACGACATCCGCGGCGTCATCCGCGCCACCGGCGTCAACCACGACGGCGCCAGCAACGGCCTCACCGCGCCGAGCGGACCGGCCCAGGAGAAGCTGGTCGAGACGGTGTACCGGCGGCACGGCATCGACACCTCCCGGGTCGGCTACGTCGAGGCGCACGGCACCGGCACCGTGCTCGGCGACCCGGTGGAGGCCGGAGCGCTGGCCCGCGCGTTCAGCAGGCAGCAGCCGAACCCGGACGGGTGCGTGCTCGGCAGCGCCAAGGCGAACGTCGGCCACACCGGCGCGGCCGCGGGCGCGATCGGCCTGGTGAAGGTGCTGCTGAGCATGCGCAACGAGCGTTTCCCCGGGATGCCCACCTTCCGCACCCTCAACCCCATGATCAAGCTGGACGGTTCGGGTATCACCATCGACGCCGTCGGCAGGCCGTGGCCCGCGGTCCCGGGCGCACCGCGGCTCGCGGCGGTCAACTCCATGGGCCACAGCGGCACCAACGCGCACCTGGTGGTGGAGGAGTACCAGCCCGCGCCGCGTCCGGCGGCCGGGGACCGCGCACCGGGCCCGGTGGCGGTGCCGCTCTCGGCCCGCGACCGCGAGCGGCTCGGCGTACTGGCCGGGGAACTGGCCGACCACCTCGAACGCGTCTGCACGACAGGCGCGGAGAGCGGCCAGGACACCCTCCGCCGGCTCATCGCCGACCTGCTGGGAATCGACCCCGCCGGACTGCGCGGCGACCGGAGTCTGGAGAGCCACGGCGCCGAGCCCCACCAGCTCGCCCAACTGGGCAACCTGCTCACCCGGCAGACCGGCCGTCAGGTGACGGTCGACATGCTCTACGAGTCGCCTTCCGTGGACAGCCTCGTCGCCTCACTGGCCCCGGCCGCCCGGCCGGACGAGCGGCAGCCGGTGTGGGCCCCGCCGACGCTCGCCGATGTGGCGGCGACCCTCCAGCAGGGACGCGCCGCGCTGGACGAGCGGGCCGTGGTGGTGGCCGGTTCGGTGCCCGAACTGGTGGCGGCGCTCCGGGCGCTGGCCGCGGACCGCCCCACCGCGGACACGGCCGTGGGCCGGGCCCGCAGCGGGGCGCCCCGCGCGACCGGCGGCACCCCGGCGGAGCTGGCCGCGGCCTGGTGCCGGGGCGCCGAGGTCTCCTGGCCGGCCACCGACGGGCGGCGCATCTCGCTGCCCGGCTATCCGTTCGCGCGCAACCGCCACGGCAGGGACCGGCTGGCCCCCCGCTCGGCTGCGGGAGCCGCCGTCCCGGCCACCCGCCCGCAGCCCGCCGGGCAGCCGGGCCCCGCTCAGCGGCCGGCCGCCGAGCCCCGGACCGCCCCGGCAGCCCCCGCGGCGCCCGTGGCCGCCGCGCCGGTGGCCGCCGCGGCCCCGGCCACCTGCGACGGCCCCGGCAGCGTGCGGTGCCCCCCCACGCGC
>NZ_ALAP01000106.1 GCF_000280905.1 Streptomyces sp. AA1529
CTACTGGTCCGAAGCAGTCACGACGGTGCCACTCGGCCGCACCTACTGGCTCGCCTCAACCTCAGCGCGGACACCACGTCTTGCCCTGCGCTGGCTCCATGCTCGAGTCCGCGATCGCGGACCAGCTCCATCCACCAACAGCACGGCCAGTACGCCACTGGATCCACGACGACCAGGAGCAGGAACGCGCCTCACGCAGCCTCACCAACGGCCAGTTCTACGCCTTCACCGCCGTCGAGGACGACACTAGCTACGTCCTCATCGCCCGGCCCATACACGCCGCCTACGCCCAACGCCACATGCCTCGACCGGCCGACAGCCTGAGTGAGTAACAACCTTCTCTACGACTTCAAGGGCTCGCTCCGCTCGCGCCGCGCGGCCCGGCTCGCCGCCGCCGACGCCCCTGTCTTCGGCCCGCTCCGGTCCGGCCGCCTGCCCGCGCGGGGACGCGAGCCGTGAAGAGGGGCACGTCGTGGCTGGGGCGGTCGGCCCCACGGCCTTAGGCAGCCGCCTTGGGGTGAGCCTCAAAGATCAGGGGCCCATCTCAGGCTACTGCGGGAAGACGAGGTGCTGCCTGGGTCGCAATAAGCTTAAGGGTCTCTGATCTTTCGCCCCAAGGAAGCTCCAGCCCAAAGCCGCTGCGCCGACCTACGCCGCCAATCGCGCGCTCCCCCTAGCGTACGAACCAGAACACGACAATGCAGAATCCCTAATCTAGGGGAAGGTCATGCAGAGCCGACCAGTGCAGCTAGGTCATCAAGATCCACCACGGGAGAACGGCGAAGCTCGTCTCGCAATAGAGTCCCTGTTAGCAGCTTAGCCGTCCCCTTGGTACCGCTGACTCGGAAGCTCCACTTTCCCTCCCGTAGGTCTAGAACGCGCAGTCCCCGCTTCAAGCGAACGTCAGCGTACTCACTCAAGTCGAGGATATAGGCCTCATATTTGACGCCCCGCCTTTTTTGATCAGATAGCGTTCCTTGGATCAAGTGCGCAAATCGCAGATCGACAAGTTGCGCGAGAATCTCATAAAAGGGGTGAGACTTCTGGGCAGCATTGATTCGAAAATAGGTGTAGCCGGTTTTGCGAACCTCCGCGCAGAGGTGTTCTTGTGCACCGAGAAGGGCCTGCGCGCTATTGGAAGAGACATCCTGTTCCAGGTCCCGCTTCTTTCCTCGGGAGGCGCGTCCCGCAGCTTCGGCAACATCCTCGCGCCCGATCTGGCGAGCCTTTGGACGTGATCGCGCTGCAACGATCGAGGATGCGAAAAGATTCAAATAATCCCTGGGAACTCCACCTGACCCAAGGATCAAGCGTCCAAGAGCGGTGTCATTCGCTAGAACCGCAGGCTTGCCAATTCCGACTGCAGCCGTGTAGTTGGAGAGGACCGATTCAAGGAAGCTTTGTGTAGCAGCCGGGTCCTCAAGCGTAACATCCAAGTCAATCTTCGAAACATCATGAGGAATTTCAATCCCAATCCGGGAAGAGGGTTCAAAAGGTCGGGTAAGTCGCTCAATACTCGCCACCTTAACCCAGCCATTGCAGTCACGAAGCATACCAGCTATACAGTCAAGCAGGTTCGGCTGTGACCCCATAGGAAATAGGTAGAAGTCGTCTAGGTACAGATAGAGACAGACAAGATCTTCTCGTAGAATTGCACGCAAAGCGAGGTTCAACTCGGCAATAAGCTCGGCGATGGTTTCCTCAGTCACTGCTCCGCCGGAACGCAACTGCGTAACTCGCTCACTGATTCCCTTAAGCCTGACATATACACCGCCCTGTGATGATCCAGCGTGCTGAAGTAGCGAATTCAAAGCCACCTCTGCGATCGCCAGAAAGGCAGCACCTACGCCCAGACGCCGCAAGGTATGAGCATTGATCCACGCAGTAACAAAACCATCTTTCTCTGCGATCCTTTTTGCTTCGAGAAGCAGGGCGGTTTTCCCGACACCGCGTCGTCCGTAGACAAGGTGGTGACGCGAGGCGCCTACCGCAGCGAGACTGGCCCGTGGATCCTCCATATACTTCAGACTTGGCAAAGCATCCGAGGTTCGTGACCTCGCCTCAAGAAGTTGAATTAACTGGTCGACCTGAGAACCTGATAGCGGTCCAGTACTTTTGACACCATCAGGGTCTTGCCCCTCTTTCCTGTGCGGCCTAAAAGTCACTACTATAGAATAGCCAGAAGGGCCGGAGACCACGTTGTTGAGTTCCTGCTCAATCGACCCAGCTAGACTCTGAGCTGTAACCAAGAAATCTTCATTAACCCACACAACGAACCATTTTTCGCCAGGAAAATTGCGCTCATCGATCCGCACGATGGAAATGTTTGCCTCACCGAGCGACCGCGAGATCTTTTCACTGTAGTCGATTTCCGACATTAAATGTATCCTTCCCTAGAGGCAAAGAGTTCACACGACTGGAGAAAATCGGCAGCAGCAGTGGCGAGCGTACGAGCGTCCGCCTCCCAATCAGATTCATTAATTGGGTAAGCGTCATAATCAGCCTGGTTACGGAGTAACCGGGCATCCGTCAACTCCGCCTCGCGTTTCGCGGGGTCATCCAGCCCCGCCGGAAGCTTTCTCGGCAATATATTGTGCCGTTCATGGTCATCTCCGCGGGATTCCGCATATACTATAGCGCGCGCAGAGTGGTACATTGCGTAATAATGGCGGCTAATCGCTGACCTGTACTGCGTCGCAAAGAGAAGGTGATCCCCTGCACGCAAGTGCTCTCCGGCAAGCAATAAGCGGTCGGTGACAGCCTGTTTGACGAGCTGCGCCAGAGGAAAAGGGTACCTGCCTCCGGATTCTGGAAAGGCAGCAAGTTCAGCACTTTTACAAGTCGAGATATGGAGCAATACTTGATCAGTGAACGTGACCGTTGGCATCCCTTATTACTGCCCCTAAGCTCGCGCGTATTTGCAGAGATCGAAAGTAGCAAGTCGACCGTCGACCCGCATCTGGTTCCTCGCGATTGGCGGAAGATCTACAAGGTTCTCTGTCTTCCTAGCTCTCCCTAAGCGAGGCAGGCGCGATGCTCAACTGACGCTGCCGCAAGTTAACTTGATAGCATATCAGGTGACTGGCTCCCAGAGCAACTAGGCGGTCGAGCCGCTCTACAGCCCTCCGCTGCGCGGCCTTCAATTGACAGCAAATAGGGCGTGTCCATGCCATTCAGCCTCAAGGCGTCGGCGGTCACTCACCTGGCGCATCGGCTAGGCCGAAGTGCTCTTCCATCGCAGCACACAGGAACGTACTGATCTCTGTGCCCCCGGCCCCGCGCTACAACTAATCAGAAGAGGGGGATCATGCAGTCGTGCTCGTCCTGCACGTCGTCGGCGGCCCGAGGGGGCCGATGCCGAAGGCCGTCCTGCGCATCCATGGGTCACATGTCGCCAGCCTCGTCGTCACTGGGCCGTCGTGCCCCTCCCGTGCCCATGCATCCGGAAACCACAGGGAACCACAGTCGCCACCGGGCACCGCCCACGCCAACGGCCTCTGACCATCGTTGCAGGTCAGAGGCCGTTCGTCTGCGGAGGCGGTGGGATTTGAACCCACGGAGGTGTCGCCACCTCTACGGTTTTCAAGACCGCTCCCTTCGGCCGCTCGGGCACGCCTCCAGGTGTCGTCGCGCGCACGACACGGGAACAGCCTAGCGTGTGATCAGTCGTCGCCCTTCCGGGAGCCGAGGGTCACCTCGACGGTCTTCTCCTTGCCGTTCCGCTCGTAGGTGAGCTTGACCTTCTCGCCGGGCTGGTGGGTCCAGATGGTGCCGATGAGGGTGGGCCCGCTGTCGATCAACGTGTCGTCCAGCTTGGTGATGACGTCGCCGGGCTCGAGGCCCGCCTTGTCCGCCGGTCCGCCCGGGGTGACCGGGTCGGCGCCGCCCTCACCGGTGTTGGAGATGGTGGCGCCCTTGCCGTTGCCGCCCAGCTGGACGGTCGCGCCGATCACCGGGTAGACCGGCCGGCCGGTCTTGATGAGCTGCTTCGCCACCCGCTTGGCCTGGTTGGAGGGAATCGCGAAGCCGAGGCCGACGCTGCCGGACTGGCCGCCCTCCATGCCGCCTCCGCCACCGCCCGGCTGGATGGCCGAGTTGACGCCGATGACCGCGCCCTGGGCGTTCAGCAGCGGGCCGCCGGAGTTCCCGGGGTTGATCGAGGCGTCGGTCTGGAGCGCGCTCATGTAGGACGCCTTGCTGCCCTGGCCGTCGCTGGAGGCCACCGGACGGTTCTTCGCGCTGACGATGCCGGTGGTGACCGTGCCGGAGAGGCCGAACGGGGCGCCGATGGCGATGGTGGCGTCGCCGACCGCCACGTTGTTGGAGTCGGCGATCGGCAGCGGGTCCAGCTTGCGGCCGCCGAGACCGCTGAGCTTCAGCACGGCGATGTCGTAGCCCTGCGCCTTGCCGACCACCTGGGCGTCGTACTTCTTGCCGTCGGAGAACGTCGCGGTCAGCTTGCCGCCCTGCGCTCCGTTGGCCACCACATGGTTGTTGGTGAGGATGTGGCCTTCCTTGTCGAAGACGAACCCGGTTCCGGTGCCCTCTTCCCCACCGCCGGAGGAGCGGATGGTCACGACGCTCGGCAGTGCCTTGGAAGCTATGCCGGCGACGGACTTGGGCGAGCGGTTCAGCTTCTCGGGGTCGCCGGAGGAACTGATCGTGGTGGCGCCGCCGTCACTGCGGTCGGCGGCCCAGAAGCCGATTCCGCCGCCGATCCCGCCTGCCACGAGAGCGGCGACGAGGACACCGGCGAGCAGGCCGCCGCGGCGCTTTCTGCCGCCGGGTTCCGGGCCGGGCGGGCCGGACGGCATCGCCCAGGGGTCGTGCGGGGGCATGCCGCCGCCCGGACCGCCGGCGCCGGGACCACCCGGGCCCGCCGGACCGCCGGGGCCCGCCGGACCGCCGTAGGGCGGCGGCGGTGGGGGCATCGGGTTTCCCGTTCCGCCCTGGCCCCAGCCGCCGGACTGGCCCGCACCGGGCGGGCCCGAGTCCGGTGCGGAACCGGCGCCCGGGTCGTCACCGGGCTGCCGCGGGCCGCCGGCCTCGGCTGCCACCGGGGCCGGCGCGGCGGAAGCGGGCGGCGACGGCGGCGTCCCGGGGGCGGCGGGGGCCGCGGCCGGGTCGGGGACCACCGGTGCGTCGGCGGGCTGCTGCGGGGCGGGGATCCCGGGATCGTCCGCCGCGGAGTGCGGGGCCGGGGGCGGCGCGTCGGTGTCCCCCTGCCGTGGCTGCACCAGCGTGTCGTCCATGGACTCCCTCTTCGGTACGACCGTGTCCTGGACGTCCGGACCCTTCTGCGTACGGTCCGCGTCGGTGGCGGCGTCGGCGGAGACGGGGTCGGAAGAGTCAGGGGAGGGCAGCGAGAAGTCGCCGTCCTCGCGGCTCGTCGGGGCGCCGGTCGACGGGGCCCGGACCGGCGCCGGGGGCGTGGGACCCGGCCCCGCCGCAGGCGTCACGGCAGCGCCCTCGTTCTCGGTGCTCACAGCTCACTCCTCATCAGGTACACGACATCGCAGAGATGGGCGTGTTCACGTACGCGGGTATCCAGAGACAGCTTTTCCCATCACACATCAGACGGGCGTAAACCGACGCTGAGCGTCCGCACCCCCTTCTTTACATCGACCCAGAACCGGACAGGCCACCCCATTTTCCCCGCAGCTCCCGGATTTCCAGCCGCTCTCGGGCGCGCGCGGGTCGGCTCCGGCGCGACGTCACCCACACGCGTGATCACGGCACCCAGCCTAGGCGCGCCCGCACCGAACCGCCCCTCGGCGGACCCGGCCCGAACCGCCCCTCGGCGCACCGGCACCGGACCCACTCGGCCCGGGCACCGGCCCGAAACCCCACGAACGCCGGCGAAGTGCTCCGCAGAACCCTGCACAGTGTGTCCATTCGGCCCGGTGGCACGATATCCCGGTGAGCAACGAGAGCCGTGCCGGGTCGCGCCACCGCCTCGACCACCTGCCGTCCGTCATAGCCCATCGCGGTGCCTCCAAGGCGGCACCCGAGCACACGCTGGCCGCCTATCGCCGGGCCATCGAAGAGGGCGCCGACGGGCTGGAGTGCGACGTACGGCTCACCGCGGACGGCCATCTGGTCTGCGTCCACGACCGCAGGGTGAACCGCACCTCCAACGGCCGCGGCGCCGTCTCGGCCCTGGAGCTCGCGGACCTGGCCGCGCTCGACTTCGGCTCCTGGATGGACCGGCACGCCGACCCGTACGAGTCGCCGGACAGCGCACTGGACACGCACGCCGCCGACACGCACGCCGCCGACGCGCACGGCGGAATCGCGGACCCGGCCGCCGCCCCCGAGTCCGCCGAGGGCCCCGACCGCCGCGCCTGGCCCCCGGTACGCCGCAGCGCGACCGGGCGCACCCGCACCGCCGACCGCCCCGGCCCCGCGGAACCGCCCGGCCGTGCGGAACCCCTCGCCGCGGCCGGACCCCTCGGCGCGGCCGGACCGCTCGGGGTGACGGCGGACCCGGAGAGCACCTCCGTCCTCACCCTCGACCGCCTGCTCACCCTGGTCGCCGAGGCACCGCGCCCGGTCGAACTGGCCATCGAGACCAAGCACCCCACCCGCTGGGCGGGCCAGGTGGAGGAGCGGCTGCTGGAGCTCCTGGACCGGCACCGGCTCCGCACACCGGTCCGCATCATGAGCTTCTCGGCGCGCTCCTTGCAGCGGGTCCGCGGCGCGGCGCCGGACATACCGACGGTGCTCCTGACCCAGTTCCTGCTTCCCCGCCACCGGGACGGCAGGCTGCCGTACGGCGTGCGCACCGTCGGCCCCAGCATCCGCATCCTGCGCACGCATCCGGAGTACGTGGCCCGGGCGCACCGCGCGGGCCACGAGGTGCACGTGTGGACGGTCGACGAACCCGAGGACGTCGAGCTGTGCGTGCGGCTCGGTGTCGACGCGATCATCACCAACCGGCCCCGCCTGGTACGCGCCCAACTCCGGCGCGGGCTCGCCGGTTGAGCTCGCGGGCGCCGGTCGGAGGGTGTGCACCGGCGCACCCGGTGCTTATTGCAGCCGCGCGGGTGCGTCAAGAGAAGGGGTGTGGCCGGTTTCCGCCGCACTCTACTGGGGCATTCATCCCGATGGCGTGGGGCAAAGGAGGTCTCGGGGGTGGCGTTGGTGGTGGCACAGGAGGTGCCTACTTCGTCGACCATGGCCGTGCCCCATGGTCCGTCGGGAGTACGCGTCGCACGGCGCAGGATGCGCGAGGAACTCCTCGCGTGCGGAGCACCCGATTCGGTGGTCGATGATGCGATCTTGATTCTTTCCGAACTCCTCAGCAATGCGTCCCGTCACGCGCGGCCGCTGCACGAGGAGACGACCGGAGCGAGCAGCGCGAGCAACCCGGTGGAGACCGTCAGGGCGTCGTGGCGCAGGGACGTACGAGGTGAGGTGACCATCGCGGTCACGGACGGGGGCGGCCCGACCCGTCCACTTCCGGCCAAGCCTTCCGTCACCGCCCGCGGCGGCCGAGGGCTCGCCATCATCACGGCTCTCGCCCGCGACTGGGGGGTGCGCTCGGAACCCGGCACCCCGGCGGACGAGCCACCCGGGGTAACGGTCTGGGCCGTGCTGCGACCCGACAGCTCGTTCAGCGGCCGCGTCGCCGCCAGCCTCGGAGGCGGGCTGAGCGGCGAGTTCGATCTGGCCTCCGTGGAGGAGCTCCGCTAGCGGCGGGCGGTCCTCGACCGCCCCGCCCGGCAGGCGCCGGCCCGGCCCGGCCCGGTCGGTCCGGGGTCGCCCGGGTCGACCCGTGGTCCCTGTCGGCCGCGTCGGTCCGTGTCGGCCCGTGGCCCGCGTCGGCCCATGCCGGCCCGTGGCCACTCGGCGCCAGGTGTCCGCCCGGCGCCACAGCATGCCCCGGCGCGCGACGGGCCGCAGCGGACCTCCCGATCGCCCCTGTTCGGCCATCGGACGGCCCGCACGGAGCGGCGCCACCGCCCCCGGGCGGGCCGGGTGCGCCGAGTGCGGACGGCGGCGGATGCCGTCGAGCCACTAGGATCGCGGACTCCACAATCGCCGCACACCTGGAGAACCGCTCGCATGGCAAAGAAGCGCCGACCCCAGACAGCCGCCGCGGCGCCCGCCGGAACCTCCGCGGGCGCGGCAGCAGCCGGAGACTACCCGGTGGTGGGAGCCCGGCAGCCCTGCCCGTGCGGCTCGGGCCGCCGCTACAAGGCGTGTCACGGCCGGGCAGCAGCGCAGGCGGCCACCGAGCTGGTGCGCCGCCCGTTCGAAGGACTTCCGCACGAGAGCGACTGGGTCGCGATGCGTGAGCTGGTCCCGGCCGCCACGGCACGCCTCACGCTCAAGGGCGGCCTGCCGGAGGGGGTTCCCGCAGTGACCCTGGCGACGGTGCTGCCGATGGCGTGGCCCGCGCTGCGCCGCGACAGCGGCGAGGTCCTGCTGGGGCTGCAGAACGACACGGCGTCCGGCGACATCAGCCGCGACCTGGCGGACACCCTGAACCGGGCGCTGGCCGCCGAGCCGGGCACTCCCGTCGACGCGGGCCGTCCGGCGCCGGACGGGCCGCGGCTGCAGGACCTGCTGGACCTGGAGGCGCCGTTCGTGCCGGAGGTCCACTCGGGGTTCGAGTTCTGGCTGGACGGCGAGGAGCAGGCGGCCGGCGAGGTGGCGGCCTCGCTGGAGAGTGCCAACGAGGCGGTCATCCCGACCGCCAGGCTCGCGTCCGTGGCGGGCGCGTACTGGTGCGAGGCGCCGGAGAAGAACCATCTGCGCTGGGTGATGACCCACCCCGAGGAGCAGCTCCTGGACGCGCTGGCGCGGCTGCACGCGGCCGGTGCCTCGTCGCTGGGCGAGCCGGGCGACGGCTCCGGGGAGTCGCGGCTGGTGGGTTCCTTCCGCGCCCACGGGCTGACGGTGCCGGTGTGGGACCTGCCGCGCGGTATGAGGTCCGAGGACTGCGAGAAGCCCGCGGCGGCGTTCGCCGAACGGCTGGCGGAGGCACTGGCGGTGACGGCGCCGCTGACATCCGAGGAGCGCCGGGCGCGGAGCGGCCTCACCAACCGTCAGGTGACGCTGAGCTGAGGCGTTTCGGCGGGTTCCTGTGCCGGTTCGGCGAAGGTTTCGTGACCGTGACTCCCGTCACACTGGCACCTCAACTCGCCCTACCCACAGGTAAATCGGCGTCCGGATCTGGGCGATCGAATTTGCTAACCGCCGATCTCTTGTTACCGTTCTAAGAGCCCGGTCGCTGGTGCATCCCCCGTCGCCAGCGACCGGGTTCTTTTGTGTCCGATGCCGGACGGCTGCACCGACACCGGTGAACTCCTCGCGCAGCACGGCGAGTTGAGACTCCGTCGAAGGCTAGCGGTGGCTTCCGGCACGCAGCAGCCGCTCCCCGTTCACCGAGCTGACCTCGGCCACCGCGGAGTACGCGTGGGCCGCCAGCGGCGCACGGTCATCCGAGGTCTCCGAGGTCCCACCGCGCGGCGTCTCGCAGACGCCGCCCTCGTGTCCGCCGCGCAGGACGCAGCGCACCCGTGCCGTCCGCCCGTCCGGCCCGTGCAGCGTGAGGAGAGCGGGCAGCCTGCTGCCGGTCGGGTTGCGGTAGTACGTGCGGGCCCAGGTGTCACCGCCTTCGGTCAACACACAGACGCGGGCCGCCACACCGTGGGGCGAGACGATTTCCAGCCCGCACGAGGTGGCCGGATCCCCCGGTTCGGGCGGGAGCGGGGCGGAGGAGTGCGTCCCGGGCGTTCCGTTCCCGGTCTGCCGCGGCTGGGCGGCCTGGAAGACCTCCGCGGCGAGGCGCGCGTCCTGGCCCGCCACCGCCGCCGCGAGAGGCACCGCGGCGACGAGCGCCAGCGCGCTGGCGAGTGTGACCACACGGAGCCGGGAAGCTCTCTGTTGCGGCTGGTGCATGAGGGAACCCACCTGGGACGCGGAGAGGACCGGACCGACTGATGAGGTGAACATATCGGGACCGAGGGGCCGCCGAGGCGCTACAGCGGCCCGTTTCCCCCGCAACTCCGGTCGGCTCCTACCCGTACGGGTGAATCACTCGCTGCCGTGCCGCCGCCGGTGAACCGGCGCGGCGCTGCGAGCGACGGCACGAGCCGAGTACGGGCGACGCCTGGCGGCACCGAGCCGACCCGCGCCCGGGACACCCGCTCGAATCCGTCCGACTCGAATCCGCCCGACTCGGGCACCCCCGGCTCGGAGGAGGCAGTCCGCTCGGGGGCAGTCGGCTCCGGCACAGGCGTCTGCGGCGCGGTCGGTGCGCGGCGCGTCCGCGCCGCGCACGTCGTTCAGTAGGCCAGCCGGCTTCCGCTGTCCGGGGAAGCGGCGCTCTCCTCGACCAGTACGTCGAGCAGCGTCTCCATCCGGGGCAGCCACGGGCGGCCCGCTTCCACGCCGCCGGGCTCCCGCTCCCAGCGCACCTTGCCCGCGCCGGTGAGCGAACCGGGGAGCGCCACATAGCCGCCGTCGCCGTGGAACCGCAGCGAGCTGGGCACCCGGTCCTGGGCGTACAGCAGTTCGCCCAGCTCTTCGAGCCCGTACGGCTCGACCAGCACCGAGAAGCGGGTGGGCGTCGCGATCACCGGGCCGACGCGGACGCCGGTGCGGTCGAACGTCGCGAGCGCCCGCGCCCCGGCGACGGCCGGAAGACTCAGCGCACAGGGCGCGGCGCCGCCGGTCGCGAGGATGACGGGGGCGTCCGGCCGGTTCCGCCACCACCAGCGGACCATCGTCGGGTCGGTGGTGGCAGCGAGCAGTACGGGGTCGAAGGGGTGTGCCCCCGGAACCACGCACTCAGGGTCCGGACACGCGCACACAGCCGACGCGCCGCGGGTCCCCGGGGCGGCCAGCGCGGCGCCCGGCACCACCGGCCACTGCCACTGGGCGGCCGCCGTCAGCGCCGTGCTCCGCATCGGTGACCTGTGGTTGTACCGTCCGGACCGCGCCCAGAGCCGTCGGCCCTGGAGCTGCGCCCAGGCCCGGAGGGAGCGTCGCCTTCCGAGGATCTCGCGCATGAGCGCTCGTTCCTTTCCGTGAACGCCGAACAACGCCTATTTCATGAACACCGCAAACACCGCCAACTGGCCGTGCCGACCGATCTCTAGCTCAATACACCACGCGGAACTCTGGTGACCGTGCGTGCCGAACAGCGCATCATGTTGCGGGTCGAGCGTGGAACGTGGCGGGGGGTGGCGCGCATATGGCGTTCGCTCCGTGGACTGCCACCTGCGCCGGTGCTGCTCGTACTTGCTCGTCTTCTACCGGGAACCGCTCGTGGTCCGCCGTACCGCGCATGTGCTGACTGGTGCAATCCTGCGGCTGGTGCCCTCCCGCAAGAAGCGGGCGGGTCAGCGCCCGCTGCTCCCTAGGACGCCGTGACTCTCCACAGGGTTCCGTACCCGCAACAGCGGTGCCAACGCGCCGCCGAATGGCCTCAGTCGACAGCAGTATGCACGCCACGTGGGCGATTTTCCGCCAATCTTCTCACCTCTCGGCCTGCCCCCGTGGGACGGGCCCGCTCGCCGGACATTCTCGGCACTGCAGCGCACGTGCTGGACATGCCCCAACGGCATGTGTAGATGTAGTGGCATTGATAGCGGAGCAGCATGACATGGGGGTTTGCGATGCTATTGGGACAGTTCACCCGCAGCCCGAGCTGCCGCCCATGACCTCCCCGCACCTGCCGAAAGTGGCTGGAATCCAGTCGGCGGTTTCCTCGAACACGTCGCCGACCGCAGCGGCCTCCGCCGCAGCGGTCTCCACCGCGGCTCCGGGGCCCGCTGTCTCCGCTTCCGCTGCCTCCTGCGCTGCGGATTCGTCCTCGCGGGCCGCCGCGCTCGACCCCGGAGGCTCGCCGGCCGACCGGGACCGGATCGGCGACCTCTCCTCCCTTCACGACCTCACCATTCGCCTCGTTCGCACCACGAGCCTCGACTCGGCGCTCCGCGAGACGCTGCGCGCCGGCGCCACGCTGCTGGGCGCCCCCCGCGGCATGGTCGCGCTCGCGCCCGGCACCGACCCTGGAAGCGAACCCTCCGATTCCCCGGAGCGGGCCACCGAACGCACCATCGGGCTCGGTCTCGGCCGCGCCGACCTGGGGCAGATCGAGACCGTTCCGCGCTTTTCCGCCACCTACGCGCGCGTCCTCGACGCAGGAGACGCAGAAGAGGCGGAAGAGGCGGAAGGCGACCGCGGCCGTCCGGGCGGACCGGATGCCGGACACGGTCATCCGGACGGGCCGGACACCGGCCCGGCGGACGAGACGGGCGGGGCCCCTGCGGCGGACGGAGCGAGCCGACCGCACAATCCCGGCCACGGTCCCGACCACGAAACCGGCCATGAAACCGGCCATGGAACAGGCCATGGAACAGGCCATGGAACAGGCCATGGAACAGGCCACGAACGCGGCCGGGGAAGCAGCCAGGGCCCCGGCCGTGCGGCCGGGCCGGGCGAGGCCGGGGCGGAGCCCGTACCCGGCCCGGGTGCCGGGCTCGCCCACCCCGCCCTGGTCTGCCCCGACATCGCGGCCGACCCGGACCTCTCCCCCCGCCACCGGGAGGTCGCGGCCCGCCTCGGCTACGCGGCCACCTACGGTGTGCCGCTCACCACCGGGTCGGGCACCCGGCTCGGCGCGGCGGTCTGGTTCTTCGACGAGCCGGGCGAGCCCACCGTCCGTCGGCGGGAACTCCTCGACAGCTATCTGCGGCACGCCACCGAGCACTGCGCGCGTCTGGGGGAGCGTGCCCGCACCCGCGCGGACATGGTCACCCTCCGTGAGGAACTGCTGCCGAGTGCGCTGCCCCGCGTCCCCGGGGTGTCCCTCGCGGTCCGGCACCGCACGGGTCCGCGCGGCGGCGGCGACTGGTACGACGCGCTGCCGCTGCCGGACCGGGCGGTAGGACTCGCGGTCGGCGGTGTCACCGGCAGCGGGCCGGCGGCGGTGGCCGCGATGGGCCGGCTGCGGGCCTCCCTGCGGGCGTACGCGGTGATGGAGGGGGAGGACCCGGTCGCTGTCCTGTCCGACCTGGAACTGCTGCTGCGGCTGACCGAACCCTCCTGCTCGGCCACCGCGCTGTTCGCCTACGCGGAGCCGGCGAGCCGAAAGGTCCTGCTCGCCGGGGCCGGGCACTGCGCTCCGCTGATCGTCGGCCCCCGGCGCATCGAACCGGTGGAGACCGCGGTCTCGGCGCCGCTGGGGATGCTGGCGTGCTGGGAGGCGCCGAGCGCGGAGGTCGTCCTGCGCGAAGGCGAAACGCTTCTGTGCTACACGGACGGGCTGCTGCACCGCACCGGCCACTCCATGGACCGCGCCTTCGCCCGGCTGCGCTCGGCCGCCGCCTCCGCTCCGCGCACGGCCCGGGAGGACCCGGACGCCCTCGTCGACCACGTGCTGCGCACGGTGCTGCCCGGGCCGCTGGCGGAGCTGCCCGACCATCCCGAGGACGTCGTCCTGCTGGCCGCCCGCTTCTGAGCAGCGCCCCCGCCCGGCCTCCGGCCCCCCGGAGGCCGGGCGGGGTCCGCGCAGCGCGTGCGCGCGGTCGGCCGCGCAGCCACGGGCGGGCGCGCGGCGGCGGGCGGCAGCGGTACGGGCGCGGCCCGGGCCGCGCGGCGCGCGGCAGCGCTCGACGGCACCGTTCAACGTCACATGCGCACGGCTGTGGACCAACCGGGCCCCACCCATACGATGGAAGGTGGTTTTATCCGTCGAAGAGGAGGCAGACGTGGCAGACGCCGCTGACGAGCAGCCGATCAAGCAGCGGAAGAACGGCCTGTACACGGGCGTCTCCGACGAGCTGGCCGCGAACATGAAGTCCGGCTGGAGCGACACCGAGCTGCACGATCTGGAGCCCGTCGCACAGGCGGCGGAGCTCGCCGAGCGGCGCGAGCGGCTGTCGGCGCGCTTCCCCGGCGAGCGTCTGGTGGTCCCCGCGGGCAACCTCAAGACCCGGTCCAACGACACCGAGTACCCCTTCCGGGCCTCCGTCGAGTACGCGTACCTGTCCGGGAACCAGACCGAGGACGGCGTACTCGTCCTGGAGCCCACCGGGGCGCGCGGCCACCGCGCCACGCTGTATCTGCTGCCCCGCTCCGACCGGGAGAACGGCGAGTTCTGGCTGCACGGCCAGGGCGAGCTGTGGGTCGGCCGGCGGCACAGCCTCACCGAGAGCGCGACGCTGTACGGGTTGCCCTGCGCCGACGTCCGGACGGTCGCCGACACGCTGCGCGGGGGCACCGGCCCGGTGCGGGTGGTCCGCGGCCACGACGCCGGGGTCGAGGCGGCGCTGGCCGACCAGGTCACCGCCGAGCGGGACGAGGAGCTGCGGGGCTTCCTGGCCGAGATGCGGCTGGTCAAGGACGCGTTCGAGATCGGCGAGATGCAGAAGGCCGTCGACTCCACCGTGCGCGGCTTCGAGGACGTCGTCCGCTCCCTGGACAAGGCGGAGGCCACCTCCGAGCGCTACATCGAGGGCACGTTCTTCCTGCGCGCCCGCGTGGAGGGCAACGACATCGGCTACGGCTCCATCTGCGCGGCCGGTCCGCACGCCACCACGCTGCACTGGATGCGCAACGACGGTCCGGTGCGCTCGGGCGAGCTGCTGCTGCTCGACGCCGGTGTGGAGACGCACACCCTCTACACGGCCGACGTGACGCGCACCCTGCCGGTCAACGGCCGGTTCACCGAGTTGCAGCGCACCATCTACGACGCGGTGTACGAGGCGCAGGAGGCGGGCATCGCCGCGGTCAAGCCGGGGGGCAAGTACCTCGACTTCCACCGTGCGGCGCAGCGGGTGCTCGCCACCAGGCTGGTCGAATGGGGTCTGGTGGAGGGCCCGGTGGAGCGCGTGCTGGAGCTGGGTCTGCAGCGCCGGTGGACGCTGCACGGAACCGGCCACATGCTCGGCATGGATGTGCACGACTGCGCGGTCGCCCGTCGCGAGACCTACGCGGACGGCACGCTGGAGCCGGGCATGTGCCTGACAGTGGAGCCGGGGCTCTACTTCCAGGCCGACGACGAGACCGTGCCCGAGGAGTACCGCGGCATCGGTGTGCGCATCGAGGACGACATCCTGGTGACCGAGGACGGCAACCGGAACATGTCCGCCGCGCTGCCGCGCAGCAGCTCCGAGGTGGAGAGCTGGATGGCGAAGCTGCGGGCGTGAGCCCGCACGCACCGGGCGGTCTCACGCCCGGTGCCGGCGCGCCGGCGGGCACCGCCCGGTAGCGGACGCCGCGGGGCACACCACGGCACCGGCCGGGCGGCGGCCCCGGCGCCCGGCCGGGCGGCAGCCCCGGCACCGGCCGGGGATCCGGACCGGACCACCGAGCACAGCGGCGATGACGGGAGACGACGTCACGGCACGAGCCTGCTGCGCCTGTCATCGACAAGGAAGAGAGCACGCTTTGGTCTCCCGGTTGCGGACCGGACTGCTGTCCGCGTTTCCCTTCCTCGCCATGGGTGCCGTCGGCGCCGCCGATCTGACCGGCGGGCCCGGCATCGGCCTGCAGCCGATGATGGCGCTCGGTCCGGCCTTCGCCGGGTTGAGCGGCGGCAAGCGGCGCACCGCACTGGTCGGTGCGCTGGCCATGGCGCTGTCGATCGCGCTCGGTCTCTACAACGGCCAGTTCGGCGAGCGGCGCGGCAACGCGACGCTGATCTCCGTGGCCGGGGTCTCCGTGGCGGCGCTGGTGGCGACCGCGATGCGGCAGAAGCGGGAGGCGGAGCTGGCCAACGTGCGCTCCATCGCGGAGGCCGCGCAGCGGGTGCTGCTGCGCCCGGTGCCGCGCAGTGCCGGGCGGCTGCAGGTGGCCGTCTCCTACACCTCGGCCGTCGCCGAGGCCCGGATCGGCGGCGACCTGTACGAGGTGGTCACCTCGCCGCACGGGGTACGAGTGATCATCGGCGACGTCCAGGGCAAAGGCCTGGAGGCGGTGGAGACCGCAGCGGTGGTGCTCGGCGCGTTCCGCGAGGCCGCCTACGACGAGCCGGACCTGGCCACGGTCGGGGACCGGCTGGAACGGGCCCTGGACCGGCATCTGCTGGGCGAGAAGTTCGTGACGGCGGTGCTCGCCGAGGTACCGCACGGCGCCGGGACACGCACCGCGACCCTGCTGAACTTCGGACACCCCGCCCCGCTGGCGGTCCGGCAGGACGGCAGCGTGCACTTCGCCGAGCCGCCGCGGCGCTCCCTGCCGTTGGGGCTGGGCCTGCACGGCAGCGAGCCGCCGCGTCCGCACGAGGTGCCGTTCGCGCCGGGCGACCAACTGCTGCTGTACACCGACGGCGTCACCGAGGCCCGGGACAGCGACAACCTCTTCTATCCGCTCGACCACCGCGCCCATCTGCTCAAGGACCCGGACGCGGAGGGCGCGCTGGAGGCCGTGCGGCTGGACATCCAGGAGCATGTGCGCTCTCCGCTGCACGACGACGCCGCCATGCTGCTGCTGCGCTACCGGAACCCCGCCGTGCCCCGCGGGCCGCGGTCCGCCGCGGCCGAGGCGTGAGGCGGCGGGACCGCCGGCAGCGGCCCCTGCCCGCTGCGCGATGCGCCCGGCTCAGGAGGCGGTCATCAGATGCCCGTCGCGGCGGGCGAGCACCTTGTCGAAGCTGACGACGGCTCCGCCGCGCCCGGAGCGGTTGCGGAACCGCACGTGGTCGGCGAGGGATTCGATCAGGTAGAGGCCGCGTCCGCTCTCCGCCTCGTTCCCGCAGCGGGGGTCGTATCCGGCGGGGAAGCCGGGGCCGGTGTCCGCCACCTCGATGCGGCAGCGGTTGCCCTCCAGATAGGCCGAGACGCGGTAGGCGCCGCCCAGGTCGCCGGCGGCGCTGCCGTGCTCGACCGCGTTGGCGCACGCCTCGGACAGCGCCAGGCACATGTCGTAGGCGACATCCGGGTCGACACCGGCCGAGGCCATCGAGCTCAGCAGGAGTTGGCGCGCGAGCGGCACACTGGCGGCTTCGCGCCGTAGCCGGAGAGACCACCACAGGCTGCTCATGCTCACCCTCCATGCGGCTCGACACACGGCTTACCTATTGCCTGCGCGTACCGGCACTACGCGGTGCCGCGGCGATGCCCCCCGTACGGCGGAAGAGCGCGGCGCCGGGTGGCGGGGCGGTGTCCCTGCGTGCGGGTGCACCGGAAGCACGCACCGGGATGCGCGCCCCCGCCCGGGGCCACCCGCGCACGCTGGCCCCGGGCACCGGTGGGCCGGTCGAACACCGGTGGAGCGGGTGTGGCCCTGGTGTGTGCGGGCCGGGACGGCGGTGAGATGATGGCGCGGCCATGACTGCCGGTGCGGACCTGAGACTGCTGCGGGCCGCGGTGTTCGCCGCGGTCTGCGTCACCGTGTCCGCCGCGGGGCATGTGCTCGCCGCCGGGACGGTCCTGCCGTTCGGCACGCTGGCACTCGGCTTCGGCTGCGTCTTCGCGGTCGCCGTCGCGCTCGCCGGGCGGGAGCGTTCGCTGCCGGGCATCGCGGGGCTGCTCGCGCTGGGGCAGGTCGCCCTGCACCTGGTCTTCTCGATGGGCTCCCACCGGCTGCACGCCGGAGCGGCGGCGACCGCTCCGGCAGCGCCGCAGCCGGGCGGCATCCGGGCTCTGGCGGGGACGCTGCTGTGCCACGGCGGCGGCGCGCCGCTGAGCGACGCCGAGGCGCGGCGCGTGGTCGTGGAAGCCGGACTCGACCCGCGGACCGCCGCGGGCGCGGGCGGCGCCGGAAGCACCGCGGACGGGGCGCACTCCGCGCACGAGGCCGCCGCCGGCTCCTTCCCCGGTACCCCGCTCGAGTGCCTGCACGAGGCGGCGCGCGCCGCGGCCGGACTGCTCGACGTACCGATGCTGCTCGGGCACCTGTGTGCCGCGCTGCTGCTCGGCTGGATGCTGCGGCGGGGCGAGGCCGCGCTGTGGCGGCTGGTTCGGCTGTCCCACGCAGCCGCGGCGGTCGCCGAGGAGCTGCTGGCCGCGGGTGCCCTGCGCACCGCCCTGGCCTTCGTCCGGGCCCTGCACAGCGGGCTGCTGCCGCGGCTTCCGGCGCGGCCCGTCCGCGCGCGCCCGGAGGACGAGACGGCGCCCCCGTCCTCGCTGCTGCTGCACTCCGTGCACCGGCGCGGTCCGCCCGCGCGGCAGGCGGACGCTTTCGCGCTCGCGGCCTGACGCACGCACGACGCCCACCGGGACCGAACTGCCCGCCCCCGCCACGGGGTGCGGCCGGCGCGGCCGTGGCAGCGGCGCGCGGTGCGGGCCCCGCGCGCCCGGGTGCCCGCCTCCGATGCCATGCCATCCGTCCTGTGCCATCAGGAGCTCATTTCATGAAGATCGCGAACCGTCGCGCCGCAACCGTCTGCGCGCTCGCCGCCGGAACCGTCCTGCTGGTCGCCGGGCCCGCGTCGGCGCATGTCGGCGTCGACCCGCAGGAGGCCGCCAAGGGCGGCTACAGCACCGTCAACTTCAAGGTGCCGAACGAGAAGGACGACGCGTCCACCGTCGAGTTGGAGGTCAACTTCCCGGCGGATCACCCGCTGACGTCGGTGATGCCGCAGCCGGTACCCGGCTGGGACGTCAAGGTCGAGAAGAAGAAGCTGGACAAGCCGATCACGCTGCACGGCGAGAAGGTCACCGAGGCCGTCTCGAAGGTCACCTGGAGCGGCGGAAAGGTCGAGCCGGGCGAGTTCCAGCAGTTCCCCGTCTCCATGGGGCAGCTTCCGGAGGACGCGGACCGCCTGGTGTTCAAGGCGCTGCAGACCTATGACGACGACGACGTCGTGCGCTGGATCGAGGAGCCGAAGGAGGGAGCGGCGGAGCCCGAGCACCCGGCGCCGGTGCTGAAGCTGGCGGCGGCCGAGGAGTCCGGCGCGGACGCGGGCGACTCGGCGGACGACGCCAAGGCCGCCGGGAAGACCGCGGCGGCACCCGAGGACGACTCCGGTTCCGGGTCCGACACCACCGCGCGCGTCCTCGGCGCGGTGGGCATCGCCGTCGGCGTCGCGGGCATCGCCTTCGGCGTCCTGGCGGGTCGCCGCCGTACCGCCTGACCCCGGCCCGTACCTTCCCCCGCGGTGGTGCGGGCGGCGCCGGCCGCCGCCCGCACCACCCCGGCCCCTGCACGATCCCTACTGCACGATGCGGACAAGCACTATGCGCACCATGAGAACGACCGCGGCAGCCGCGGCACTGGTCGTGGCCGCCGGGCTCGCCCTGGCGGGCTGCGGCTCCGACGACGACGGCGGCGGCAGCGCCGCGGACAAACCGGCGACGGTCGAGAAGCAGCAGCACAAGGGCGGCACCGTGCTCGACCAGCCCTTCAGCAAGCCCGATCTGACGCTCACCGACACGCACGGCAAGAGCTACGACCTGATCGAGAAGACGAAGGGCCGCCCCACGCTGCTCTACTTCGGCTACACGCACTGCCCGGACATCTGCCCGCTGACCATGAGCAACATCTCGGTGGCCAAGTCCAAGCTGCCCGAGGAGCAGCAGAAGAAGCTGCGGGTCGTCTTCGTCACCAGCGATCCGAAGCGGGACACGCCCGAGGAGCTCCGGAAGTGGCTGGACGGCCAGGACCCGTCCTTCATCGGGCTGACCGGCGACTTCGACACCATCCAGGCCGGCGCCCGCAGTGTGGGCGTCGGCATCTCGCCCTCGTACAAGAAGAAGAACGGCGACATCGTCTCCACGCACGGTGCCCAGGTGCTCGCCTTCTCCCCCGAGGACGACAAGGCGCACGTCCTCTACACGGAGGGCAATTCCGGGCCGGACGTCCTCGAGAAGGACCTGCCCGAGCTGATCGAGGGGAAGAACCCGTGACCGCCGCACGCCGACCGCTCCCCGCCCTGGCACTGGGCGCGGTGTGCGCGCTCGCCCTGACCGGCTGCTCCTCCGACGGCGGGGACGGCAAGGACGGAGGCAAGGGGGACGGCCGTCCGGAGCTGAAGGTCAGCGGCGCCTACGTGCCCCAGCCGCCGACCGAGGAGATGGCCGGAGGCTTCCTGACCATACGCAACAGCGGCGACAGCGCCGACAAGCTGACGTCGGTCTCCAGCGACGTGGCGGGCAAGGTCGAACTGCACGAGACCGTCGACCAGCAGATGCAGCGGGTGAAGTCGCTGTCCGTGCCCGCGCACGGCGAGCTGGAACTGGGGCGCGGCGGCAACCATCTGATGCTGATGGACCTGGAGCGCAAGCCGACGAAGGGCCAGACGGTCACCTTCGTGCTGCACTTCCAGCGGTCCGGCGCGGTCACGGTCAAGGCTCCCGTCGAGGCGACGAACTACACACACCGGAAGTGAGGTTCGCAGGCGTGTCGTCCACCGTCCCAGGCTCCCTCCGCACCACCTCCCGCACCGCCGTCCGCACCCTGTCGGCTCTGGCCGCGCTCGCCGCCGCGCTGCTGGGCGTGCTGGTGGCGGCGGGCCCGGCTGCGGCGCACGCCGCGCTGACGGGCAGCGATCCCGCGGAGGGCGCCGTGGTGGACGACGCGCCCCGGCAGGTCACGCTCGACTTCTCCGAGGGCGTGGCCATGTCGGACGGCGCCATCCGCGTCCTGGACCCGCGCGGTGGGCGGGTCGACACCGGGAAGGTCCGCGACAGCGGTACGGACGGCACGGTGCGGCGCACGGTCGGGCTCGACCCGGGGCTGGGCCAGGGCACCTACACCGTCGCCTGGCAGGCCGTCTCCGCGGACAGCCACCCGGTCTCGGGCGCCTTCACCTTCTCGATCGGCAAGCCGTCCGAGACGAGCGCGAAGGTCCCGCAGCAGGACGAGAAGGCGGGCGGCGGGAGCGTGGGCGCCCTCTATGGCGTCGGGCGGTACGCCGCCTACGCGGGCTACATCCTGCTGATCGGCGGGGCGGCCTTCGTGCTGCTGTGCTCGCCGCGGGCCGCCTCCTCGCGCGCGGTGCAGCGGCTGGTGACCACCGGCTGGAGCCTCCTGGCGGCGTCCACGCTGGCGCTGCTGCTGCTGCGCGGGCCCTACACCGGTTCGGGCCGGTTCGCGGACGTCCTCGATCCGGGCGGGCTCAAGGACGTGGTCGCCACCAAGCCGGGAGCCGTGCTGGTCTGCCGGCTGCTGCTGCTCGCGGCGGGCGCACTGTTCATCTCGGTGCTCTTCGGCGTGTACGCGCGGCAGCGGGCACCCGAAGAGGAAAGCGATGAAAGGGACGAACAGGAGGAAGCTCCGCAGGAAGGCGCAGCCGTCCTGCCGCGGAAGGCCGGGGATTCACAAGCCGCACCCCCGGACGGCACCGTCGCACCCGGAGACGGCACAGCCGCACCTCGGGACAGCACAGCAGCACCCCCGGACGGCACAGCCGCGCGGCAGCGGCGGGACCTGCACTGGGGGCTGTCCGCCGGCGGTGCTCTGCTGGCCGCCGGTCTCGCGGCGACCTGGGCGCTGGCCGAACACGCCTCCACCGGTATCCAGACGGGGCTGGCGGTGCCCGTGGACGTGCTGCATCTGCTCGCGGTCGCCCTGTGGCTGGGGGGTCTGGCCGCGCTGTTCCGCCTGCTGCACCGGGGGCCCTCGCCCACGGGCACGGAAGTGCGGCGGTTCTCGCGGCTGGCGTTCGGCTGCGTCGCGGTACTGGCGGGGACGGGGCTGTACCAGTCGTGGCGGCAGGTGGGCTCCTGGAGCGCGCTGACGGACACCTCGTACGGGCAACTGCTGGTGCTGAAGATCCTGCTGGTGGGCGCCGTGCTGTCGATCGCCTGGTGCTCCCGGCGGTGGACGGCCCGGTTGACCGAACTCCCGGAGCGTCCCGCCCCGGCACCCCGGAACGCCGCCTCCGGGAGCCAGGGGACCACGGCCGGTGCGACGGCGGCCGTCCCGCACGGTCGCTCCCCCGAACGCGCCGCTGTCCGGACCTGCGCACCGGGTGCCGAGGGCACCCCGCGGACGCGCAGCACCCCCGCTCCGGAGGGCGACCGCCCCGCGCAGCCGCGGGAGGGCGCCCCCGGCGACCCCGTCCGGGCCGCCCAGTTGGCCCGCCAGCGGGCCGCGGCCGACGCCGCCCGGCAGCGCCGCGAGCGGGAGGCCGATCCGGGGCGCGGTGCGCTGCGCCGCTCGGTGCTGGCCGAGGCGGCCCTCGCCGTGGTGCTGCTGGCCGTCACCACGGTCCTGACCGGCACCGAGCCGGGCCGCACCGAGGAGCAGGTGCGTGCGGCCGAGGCGGCGCGGGACCCCGGCGGGCCGGTGGACGTGGAGGTGCCGTTCGACACCGGTGGCCCGGGTGGGAAGGGGCGGGCCGCGCTGGAGATCTCCCCGGGCACCCGCGGCGGGAACACCCTGGAGCTGCGCACCACCGCACCCGACGGCAAGCCCGTCGAGGCAGCCGAGGTGCAGGTCGCCTTCACGCTGCCCGCGCGGGACCTGGGCCCGCTGTCCGTTCCGCTCGAACCGGTCGGACGGGAGAAGGGGCACTGGAGAGCCAGGGGACTCCAGTTGCCCATGGCTGGAAAATGGAAGGTCGCGGTCACCGTCCGCACCTCCGACATCGACCAGGTCACCACGACCACGACCGCCACCATCGGCTGAGCCGGAACCGAGCGACGACATGAGCACTCAGAACACCCGCAGGACTCCTCCCACCCAGCGCACTCAGCGCACGCCCGAAGCAGCGGGCACGCCGGACGACGGCGGCGACGGCGCCGACGGCGGTGGCACGGCCGACGGGCAGGGCCGCGAGCCCCGGCAGGGCGGGCGGATCACCCGTCGGCGACTGCTGGGCACCGCCTCCGCGGCAGGCGCCGCCGGGCTGGCGGCGGGTGCCGCGGGCGGCGCCTGGGCTCACTCGGCGGCCCAGGACGCGCCGCCCACGGCCCTGTCCTCGCTGGGCTCCACGGCCGTGTCCTTCCACGGCACGCACCAGGCGGGAATCGTGGCCCCGGCCCAGGCGCACGGCCATCTGCTGGCCTTCGACCTCGCCCCCAGGGCCGGCCGCAAGCAGGCCGCGGCGCTGCTGCGCCGCTGGTCGGAGGCGGCCCGGCGGATGATGGCCGGCGAACCGCCGACGGACGGCGAGCGGGACACCGGGATCGCGCTGGACGCCGGCCCGGCCTCGCTGACGGTCACCTTCGGATTCGGCCGTACGTTCTTCTCCCGTACCGGGCTCACCGGCCGGCGGCCGGCGCAGCTCGCGCCGCTGCCGGACTTCTCGGCGGACGCGCTGGACAAGAAGCGCTCGGACGGGGACCTGTGGGTGCAGATCGGCGCGGACGACGCGCTGGTCGCCTTCCATGCGCTGCGGGCCCTGCAGCGCGAGGCGGCGGACACGGCGCGGGTGCGCTGGCAGATGTCCGGTTTCAACCGCTCTCCGGGTGCGACCGAGCAGCCCCGCACGATGCGCAACCTGATGGGGCAGGTCGACGGGACCGACAATCCCCGCCCCGAGGAGAAGGACTTCGCCGAGCGGATCTTCGTACCGGCCTCGGGCGACCCCTCCTGGATGGCCGGGGGCTCGTACGTGGTGCAGCGCCGGATCCGGATGCTGCTGGACGCGTGGGACTCCCACTCGCTCGGCGAGCAGGAGCAGGTCATCGGGCGGCGCAAGTCCGACGGAGCTCCGCTCTCCGGCGGCCATGAGCGGACCGAGCCCGATCTGGACAAGCGCGGACCGGACGGGCAGCCGCTGATCGCCGCGGACGCGCACATCCGGGTGACGGCCCCGGAGAGCAACGGGGGAGCGGCGATGCTGCGCCGCTCCTTCTCCTTCCACGACGGGTTCCGCGGCGACGGGGCGCCGGATGCCGGGCTGCTGTTCGTGGCCTGGCAGGCCGATCCGCTGCGGGGCTTCGTGCCGGTGCAGCGGAAGCTCGACCGGGGGGACGCGCTGTCGCGGTTCCTGCGGCACGAGGCGAGTGCGCTGTTCGCGGTGCCGGGAGGCCCGGGCAAGGGCGAATACGTGGGCCAGCGGCTGCTCGAGGGCTGAGATCGGCACCCGGCGCCCTGTGGACCGGACTACCGTGGCGGTATGTCATCTGCGAGCCGCTATACGTACCTCGGCCCCGAGGGCACCTTCACCGAGGCCGCGCTGCACACCCTGCCGGAAGCAGCCACCCGCCAGCTCACTCCCATGGTGTCGGTACCGGCTGCCCTGGACCCCGTGCGGAACGGGGAGGCCCAAGCGGCGTTCGTACCGATCGAGAACTCGGTGGAGGGCGGCGTCACGGCCACCCTGGACGAGCTGGCGGGCGGCAGCCGGCTGATGATCTACCGCGAGGTGCTGCTGCCGATCGCCTTCGCGCTGCTGGTGCGGCCCGGCACGCCCCTGGCGGAGGTCAAGACCGTCACCGGTCATCCGGTGGCCCAGCCGCAGGTGCGCAACTGGCTCGCAGCGCAGCTGCCGGACGCCGTGTGGGAGTCGGCGGCCTCCAACGCGGACGGCGCCCGGCTGGTGCAGGAGGGGCGGTACGACGCCGCGTTCGCGGGCGAGTTCGCCGCCGCGACCTACGGTCTGGAGCCGCTGGTCACCGACATCCACGACGCGGAGAACGCGACGACCCGGTTCGTGCTGCTGGGGCCGCCCGGGCGCCCGGCGGCGCCGACGGGCGCCGACAAGACCTCGGTGGTCTTCTGGCTGCGCGGGGACCAGCCGGGCGCGCTGCTGGAGGTGCTGCACGAGTACGCCTCGCGCGGCGTCAACATGATGCGGATCGAGTCGCGGCCCACGGGCGAGGGCATCGGGCAGTACTGCTTCCAGATCGACTCCGAGGGCCATGTGCAGGACCGCCGGGTGGGCGACGTGCTGATGGGGCTGCGGCGCTCGTGCCGCGCGGTGCGCTTCCTGGGTTCGTACCCGCGCGCCGACCGGCAGCCGCCCACGGTGCGCTCGGGTGCCGCGGACGAGGATTTCGTGGCGGCGGCCGACTGGCTGTCGCGGTGCCTGGACGGGCGGGACTGACCGGACGCTCCGCGACGGGACCGACCGGACGGGACCGAGCTGACGGGACCGAGCGGCGCCGGGGCGCCGCTCGGGGGCCGGGAGGAGCGCCGTACACAGACCCCGTGAAGTTATCCACAGGGGTGGAGGGCGACCTGTGCACAAGTCGACAGAGAAAACGGACGCAGTCGACAAAACGGCATACAGACCACATCCCCTTCCACAGGGAGCACCCCACGCCGCGTCACTACAATTCCCTTGATCAACTCTTTGGGGTGAGCTATTCCCCCTCGATTGAGTGGGTATTTCGGGTTTACCCCGGGAATTCCGCGCCGATCGCACCGGCGCCGGAACGGAACGCCCTCATTTCCACAGCACCTCTTCCACTCCTGTGGAAAACTCGACCGCCATCCTCCCCGGCTGTGGATAAGTGCACGCGGAGGGCCCGCTCAACTCCCCCGCGAGTGCACGCAGTCCACGGGGCCTCCGGCGCGGCGCACCGCACGGAGGGATCCGCTCCGAGCGGAAGGCGGAAAGCCGGAGAACCGGAGAACCGGAGAATCGGAAGAACGGAAATCCCCGAGGAGCGGCATTCTCCCGGAATACCAAAACCCCCAATTCGGACAAACCGCATCAAAGGGATGTCGAATCGAGCGGCGCTCGGGCCACCGGTACCCTGGCGGGGTGATTGACCTTCGCCTGCTCCGTGAGGACCCCGACCGTGCGCGCGCCTCCCAGCGCGCCCGTGGAGAGGACGTCGACCTCGTCGACGCGGTGCTCTCCGCCGACGAGCGGCGCAGGTCCTCCAGTGTCCGCTTCGACGAACTCCGCTCCGAGCAGAAGCAGCTCGGCAAGCTCATCCCGAAGGCCGCGGGCGAGGAGAAGGACGAACTGCTGCGCCGCGCCGGGGAACTGGCCGGCGCGGTGAAGGCCGCCGACGCGGAGAAGGACGAGGCCGCGGAGGAGACCCAGCGGCTGCTGCGCCGGCTCAGCAACCTGGTGCACCCCGACGTCCCGGTCGGCGGCGAGGAGGACTTCACCGTCCTGGAGACCCTCGGGACACCCCGCGACTTCGCGGCCGAGGGCTTCGAGCCCAAGGACCACCTGGAACTGGGCCAGAAGCTCGGCGCCATCGACGTCGAGCGCGGCGCCAAGGTGTCGGGCTCGCGCTTCTACTTCCTCACCGGCGTCGGCGCCCTGCTGGAGCTGGCCCTGGTCAACGCGGCGATCGCCCAGGCGACCGAGGCCGGCTTCACCCCGATGCTGACACCGGCGCTGGTCAAGCAGCAGGCCATGGACGGCACCGGCTTCCTCGGCCAGGCCGCGCAGGACGTCTACCACCTGGACAAGGACGACCTGTACCTCGTCGGCACCTCCGAGGTCGCGCTGGCCGGATACCACATGGACGAGATCGTCGAGGCCGACCGGCTGCCGCTGCGCTACGCCGCCTTCTCGCCCTGCTTCCGCCGCGAGGCGGGCTCGTACGGCAAGGACACCCGCGGCATCTTCCGCGTCCACCAGTTCGACAAGGTGGAGATGTTCTCCTACGTCGCGCCGGAGGACTCCCAGGAGGAGCACCGCAGGCTGCTGCAGTGGGAGAAGCAGTGGCTCTCGTCCCTGGAACTGCCGTTCCAGGTGATCGATGTGGCCACCGGCGACCTGGGCTCCTCGGCGGCCCGCAAGTTCGACTGCGAGGCGTGGATCCCCACCCAGGGCAAGTACCGCGAGCTGACCTCCACCTCGGACTGCACCGAGTTCCAGTCCCGCCGGCTCGCGGTCCGGATGCGCGACGGCAAGACCGTGCGGCCGCTGGCGACACTGAACGGCACCCTGTGCGCGGTACCCCGCACCATCGTCGCGCTGCTGGAGAACCACCAGCAGGAGGACGGCTCGGTGTGGGTGCCGCCGGTGCTGCGACCGTATCTGGGCGGCCGCAGCGCACTGGAGCCGGTCGCCAGGTGAGCACGCCGCCCGCCGCGCCCTCCGGCCCGCCCGCCTTCCCCTACCGTCTGATCGCCACCGATCTCGACGGCACCCTGCTGCGCTCCGACGACACCGTCTCGGAGCGCACCCGGGCCGCCCTCGACGCCGCCACCGCGCAGGGTGCCGCGCACATCGTCGTCACCGGCCGGGCCGTGCCGTGGACGAAGCAGATCCTGGCGGACCTCGGCCACCGCGGACTGGCGGTGTGCGCACAGGGTTCGCAGGTCTACGACGCGGGTTCGGGCCGGCTGCTGACCTCCGTCACCCTCGACAGGCGGGTCGCCGAGCAGGCCCTCACCCTGCTGGAGAAGGAGGTGGGCACCGTCGCGGTGGCCGCCTCCCGGGACGGTCTGGACGGCGAGGTGCTGGCCGGGCCCGGGTACCGCGTCCACGACGGGCCGCTGCCCTATGTCCCCTTCGAGGACCGCGAGACCATCTGGCAACAGCCGCTCAACAAGCTCTACATCCAGCATCCGCAGCTCGGCGACGACGAGTTGGTGAAGGCCGCACGGGCCGCCGTCGGCGATCTGGTGGGCGTGGTCATGGCTGGCGAGGGCATCGTGGAGCTGCTCCCGCTGGGCCTCAGCAAGGCCAAGGGGCTCGCGCTGGCGGCCCGCCGGCTCAAGGTCCGCGCGGCCGAGACCCTCGCCTTCGGCGACATGCCCAACGACATCCCCATGTTCGCCTGGGCCGGGCGGGGCGTCGCCATGGAGAACGGCCACGAGGAACTGCTGGCCGTCGCCGACGAGGTGACCACCTCCAACGACCAGGACGGCATCGCCCGGGTGCTGGAGCGGCTGGCCGCGTAGCGGGAGTCGGCCTCGCCGTCCGGTGCCGGCCTCGGGCCGGGCCGGTGGGCGGCCGACCGACCCGTAGGGCCGCCTCTCCGCCGGGTGGGTCGGCCGGGCCGTCGACGGCGCGTCTCAGGGCGCCCGGTTCGGGTCCTGCCCGGCCCGTGTGCCGCGGATCCGGCTCTGCGGGAAGGGGCCGGGTCCCTTCAGGCTGCGCACCACCGGGTAGGTCTCGACGTTCTGCACCCCCGAGAGCCGGGCGACCGGACCTGTCAGGTACGCGTAGAGCTCCGCAGTGTCCCGGCAGACGACGGTCAGGAACAGGTTCGCCGCACCCGTGGTGGCGCACGCGAACGCCACCTCCTCGTGCGCGGCCAGTGCCTCTCCCGTGGCGTGCAGCCGGGCGGGCGGCACCGAGAGCCACACCGCTGCCCGCAGCCCCTGGCCGAAGACGCGCGGCCCGTACTCGACGTCGAAGTAGAGCGCTCCGCAGCCGCGCAGTTCCGCCATGCGCCGCCGCACCGCGGACGGCGACCAGCCGGTGGCCGAGGCCAGTTCGGCCACCGGGGTGCGGCCGTCGTGGGCCAGCCGGGTGAGCAGCGTGCGGTCGTCCGCGGAGAGCCGGACCGGCTCCTCGGGCGGGATGGGCGGCGGCGGGGCGAGCTGTGCCACCTGGTCGGGCGAGAGCATCCCGGACTTGAGGATGAGCCCCTCGGCGCCGCCGAAGAACTGGTGGAGCTGGCAGTAGGCGTGCACGGCCAGCACGCGCGGGGTGCGCGGCAGTTCGCGCAGCAGCAGCGCCTCGCCGCCGCCCTCGGGCGTCCAGTCGGAGCCGGCTCGCGCGACGGCGCTGACCTCGGTGCCGCCCGCCATCATCGCCACCCAGGTGGTGTCCGTGCGGCGCGCCAGCGTCTCCGCCAGCGGGACGGCCGCGTCCGGGGTCGTGGAGACGCGGACCAGCCAGACGGTCTCGCCCAGGACGGCGGGCTCCGTGAGTCCCAGGACGCGCATGCTCCGGTCGGCGCGCAGCCGCGCCCAGCGGCGGGCGATCGTCTGGTCGGAGACCCCGAGCACCTCGGCGATCCGCGAGAAGGCGAGCCGGCCGTCGACTTGCAGGGCGTGCGCGATCTGCCGGTCGAGGTCGTCCAGCGGCGCGGCGTCCCTGTCCGTGCCGCCCCGTGCGCTCTTTCTCCGTTGCCCGCCTTCTCTGCCCTTTCCGGCGGTCGGACGAGGACCGGCTGGAGGACCGGCTGAGGGCCTGCTGCCGCGGCGGCTGATGTCGGATCGCACCGTCAGAACGCTAGTCGATGTCGGATCCCGCCACCTCCGCGGCCGTGAATGGGCCCCGCGGGGAGGGCAGAGCGAGCCTGGCGGCATGGAGAACGAGAACAACAGAGACCGCTCATGGTGGCCGCTGACCGCGCTCTGCCTGGGCGGCTTCATGCTGCTGATCGATGTGACGATCGTGAACACCGCACTGCCCCGCATGGCGACCTCGCTGGACGCCTCGTTCACCTCCCTGCAGTGGGTGGTGGACGTCTACGCCGTAGCGCTGGCCGCACTGCTCCTGGTGGCGGGCTCCCTGGCCGACCTGCACGGCAGGCGCCGGGTCTTCGTCACCGGTCTGGTGCTCTTCGCCCTCGCCTCGCTGGCGTGCGGGCTCGCGCCGGACGCCGGGACGCTGATCGCCGCGCGCGCCGTGCAGGGGGTGGGCGCCGCGGCGGTGTTCGCGGCGAACGCCCCGCTGATCACCGCGACCTACCAGGGGCGCGACAGGGGCATCGCCTTCGGCGTATGGGGCGCGGTCAACGGCGCCGCGGCCGGATGCGGGCTGGCTCTGGGCGGAGTGCTGACCGAATACGTCAACTGGCGCGCCGTGTTCTTCGTCAACGTGCCGCTGACGCTGATCGCCCTGTGGATCACCTTCCGCACCGTGCCGGAGTCCCGTGCGCCGCGCCGTCCGGGGGCGCGCGTGGACCGGGCGGGCGCCGTGCTGTTCACGCTGTGCGCGGGCACGCTGACGTACGGGCTGGTGCGGGGCGGCGACGCCGGATGGAGCGATCCGCGCGCCGCCGGCTCGCTGATCGTGTCGGTGCTGGCCGGCGCGGCCTTCGTCCTGGTGGAGCGGGCCCGCTCCACCGCGCGGGCACGCGGAGCCGCACACGACGCGTCGGCGGGCCCGGAGCCGCTGCTGGACCTGGCGCTGCTGCGGAACCGGTCGTTCGCCGTCCTGATGGCCACCGCGCTGCTGACGCAGGCCGCCGCGTTCGCACACTTCATCTACAGCGCGCTGTGGGCGCAGTCCGTGCTGGGCATGAGCCCGCTGGAAGCGGGGCTGGCCATCCTTCCGATGGCCGGGTTCTCCTTCCTGGTCGCGAGCCTCTTCGGCGGCCGGTTGCAGCGGCTGCGGCCGCAGTACCCGCTGGGCCTCGGCGTGCTGGTGATCGGCGCGGGAGTGCTGTCCCAGCTCGCGGTGGCGCCGGAGTCCTCCTGGACGGTGCTGCTGCCCGGATGTGTGCTGATCGGCGTCGGGGTGGGCATGGCCGTCCCGGTGCTGATATCCGCCGCGCTGAGCGCCCTGCCGCCGGAGCGGGCCGGGATCGCCGGCGGCGCCGTGAACACCTTCCGGCAGTTGGGCTACGCGCTCGGGGTCGCCGTGCTCGGTACCGTCTTCGCCGGCCGGGTGCGCGAGGTGCTGACCGGCCACGGCGTGCCGCGGGCGGCGGCCGAGGCCGTGGGCGGCGGGCGCGCGCGGGAAGCCGGGGTGCCGATGGAACTGGTCCGCGAGGCGTTCGCCGCCGGGCTCGACCGGATCTTCCTGCTCTGCGGCGCGGCGGCGCTGGCATCCGGTGCCGCGGTGCTGCTGTGCGTACGAGGACGGGCGGCCACCGAGCACGGATCCGGTGGCGGCAGCGGCGCCGGGCGGCCGGAGACGCCGGAGCGGGACCACCGGCCGGACGGTGCGGCCGTGCCGGACACGCGGTGGCCGGTGCACTCCCCGACGCCGTAGCAGGGCCCCGGGAAGGAACCGGTGGGCGAGGTCACGTCGGACGGTGCGCCGGACGGCCCTCAGCGCGGCCCCGGGGGCGCCTCCGGTACCGCCTGCGGGGGCGCGCCGTCCGACGGTGCGGCTGCCCCGCGCCACGAGTCGTACAGCGCGGCCGTCTCGCGGACCCGGAGCAGCAGTTCGTCGACGGCCTCGGGGGGATCGACCACCCGCACCCAGGGGCCGAACTGGAGGAGCACCGACACGGCGGGGAGGGCGGAGAACGCGAGACGGGCGGTGACCCAGTCCCCCGCGTCCCCCGCGTCCCCCTCGTCTCCTCCGTCTCCCCCATCTCCCCCATTTCTCCCGTCGCTGCCGCCTCTTCCTTCCGCCTCATCCGCCGCGTCCCCCGCGTCCTCTGTGTCCCCCGCGCCTGGCCCTGCGGAGTCGCCGCACCCCTCGGTACCCAGGGGTGCGGCGAGGACGGGCGCGACGATCCGGGCGAACATGCCCAGCCGGGACCTGTGCACCCGCGCGGTCACCCGCACGTCCCGGTTCCGCTCCTCCACCCGCCGCCGCAGCGTCTGCCAGACGTCCGCGAGTTCGACGCCCGCGCGCCGCCGCACGGGATCCTCCAGCGCGGTCGCGGCGGCGATCCGGTCCGCGCGGAAGAGAGCGGGGGAGCCGCGCCGGTCGGCGACCAGATACCAGACACCGGCCTTGTTGACGAGACCGTACGGGTCGACGGTGTAGGTGTGCGGCCGGCTGTCGCCGCCGTGCCGGTAGCGGATGCGCAGCCTGCGGTCGGCGAAGACCGCGGTGTGCAGCACGTCCAGTTCGACCTCGGTGCGGGGGCCGGGCAGCCACCGGTCCGGGTCGACCAGGATGCGGCGGCTGGTGAGGTCGGCGGCCGGGCGGTGCGGGGCGGGCAGCGCCGCCATCACCTTGCGGAGCGCGGACGCCAGGGCGCTGTCGAGGCCGAGTGCCGAGTGCGGGCCCGGCGCGGCCAGCACGAACAGCGCGCGGGCCTCGTCCGCCGTCAGCCCGGTCACATCGGTGCGATAGCCGGGCAGCAGCGTGATACCGCCGTGCCGGCCGCGCTCCGCGTACACCGGGACCCCGGCCGCCGACAGCGCCTCGATGTCCCGGTAGATGGTGCGCGCGGAGACCTCCAGCTCCGTCGCCAGTTCCTCGGCGGGCACGCGGCCGCGGGTCTGCAGGAGCAGCAGGATGGCCAGCAGCCGGTCGGATTTCACCCCACCAGAGTGCCGGAAAAATGTTGACGGGTCATGTCAGGTTTTCCCGGCAGACTCTCCTCCGTCGAAGCCGCGGCTCCGCACTGCGGAGCCCGACCCACCGGGAGAGAACTGTGAGCAGCACACCCGCGATGCCCGACCCCCGACCGCTGTACGCCCGCGCGACCGCGCAGCTGGCGACGCTGGTCGCCGCCGTCCGGTCCGAGCAGCTCGACGCGCCGACGCCGTGCACCGAGTACGACGTGCGCTCCCTGCTCGGCCACCTCGTCGGCGGCACGCGGCGCATCTCCGCCGTTCCCGGGGGCGGCGACGGCAAGGGTGCCGACGTGCCCGAGTGGGCAGCCGATGTACCGGCCGGACAGTGGCCGGAACTCTTCGCGGACGGCCGCACCCGCATGCTCGACGCCTGGGCCGACGACGCGCTCCTGGAGGCCGTCGTGACGGTGCCCTGGGGCCGGGTGCCGGGTCGGCTGGCGCTCTCCGGGTCGGTGATGGAGACCGCGGCCCACACCTGGGACCTGGCCCGCGCGATCGGCTGGAGCGGAACGCTGGACGAGGAGGTGGGACGGTTCGCGCTGGGTGTCGCCCGGCAGGCGGTGCCGGCGGCGGGCCGGGAGCAGCTGCCCTTCGGCGCGGTGCGGGAAGCCGCGGAGGAGGCCGGCGGCTACGGGCAGCTGGCCGCGTGGCTGGGCCGCGACCCCGAGTGGCGGGCGCCGGCCGCGGCGGACCGGTAGGCCGGGCGGCGGACCGGGCGGAAACGGGGGCGTCGGACGGCACCGGCGACCGGTCGGCCGGGCAGGCAAGCGCCGGGCAGGCAGGCCGGGCGACCGGCAGGGGCCAGGAGCGGACAAGAGGCGGGCAGGATGCGGACGAGGACACTGGCGAGGCTGGAGTCGCTGCGGGACGCGGTGCGCGGCAGCGTGCTCCTCCCCGGTGACGCGGGGTACGACCAGGAGCGCACCGGTTTCCAGAGCGGGGACCGGCACGGTCCGGACGTGCTCGTCGCGGCACGCACCCCGGAGGATGTGCGGGCGGCGGTGGACCATGCGCGACGCCGGGGGATGCCGCTGGCCGTGCAGGCCACCGGGCACGGACTGCGCACGGCGGTCCGCGAGGGTGTGCTGGTCGGTACGCGCCGCATGACGGGGATCCGGATCGACGCGGCGGCCCGTACCGCCTGGGTGGAGCCGGGGGTCCGGGCGGGCGACCTGGTGGCGGCGGCGGCACGGCACGGCCTGGCGCCCGTCAACGGTTCGGCTCCCGGCGTCGGTGTCGTCGGTTACACGCTGGGCGGCGGGGTCGGACTGCTGGGGCGGGAGTTCGGTTACGCCGCTGACCTGGTGCGGCGGCTCGACGTGGTGACCGCCGACGCCCGGCTGCGCCGCGTGACCGCGGAGCGCTGCCCGGATCTCTTCTGGGGACTGCGCGGCGGCGGTGGCGGGCTGGGAGCGGTGACCGGGCTGGAGCTCGGCCTGGTGCCCGTGGAGCGGTTCTTCGGGGGCCGTCTGGTGTTCGACGGCGGTCAGGTCGCGGAGGAAGTGTTGCGGACATGGCAGGAGTGGACCCGGTCGGTCCCCGACACACTCACCTCTGCCGTGACACTGCTGCCGATGCCCGACCTTCCGGCGGTTCCCGCGGCGCTGCGGGGGCGGTATCTCGCCCAGGTGCACCTCGCCTTCACCGGACCGCGGGAGGAGGGCGAGCGGCTGGTCCGGCCGCTGCGGGAGATCGGTGCGCTCCTGGTGGACGAGGTGCGGGAGAGGCCGTACACCGAGTGCGCCACGGTCTTCAGCGAGCCGGAGACGCCGCACGCGTACCGCAGCTCCAACGTCCTGCTGGGCGCGGCGGGCCTGGACGACGGCGCACGGCGTGCCGTGCCGGCCGAGGCGGGTCCGTCCGCCGCGGCGATGTGTGTGCTGGGCGTGCGGCACCTGGGCGGCGCGTTCTCCCGCCCGCCCGAGGTGCCGAACGCGGTGGACCACCGGGACGCGCGGTATCTCGTGTACGTGCTCTCGCCGGTGCCGGAGCCGGACCGGGACGGCGCGGTGCGGAGTCTGCACGCGCGCGTGCTGGCCCCGGTGACCGGTCCGGCACCGGCCCGGAACGGCAACTTCCTGCACGGCCCGCAGGAGCCCGCCACCCTCCGGTCGGTGCACGGGGACGAGACGGCCGCACGGCTGGAGCGGCTGCGGTCCGCATACGACCCGCAGGGGCTGTTCCGGGGCATCGGGCGGTTCGCCGGGCCCGGTTGAGCGGCTCCCGGGTTGAGCAGCTCACGGGTTGAGCAGCTCACGAAGGATGCGGAGAGGAGCGGGAAGGGGGCGGAAGGGCGTCGGATCCCCGCCTCCCCCGCATCGCGTGACTGTGCGACCGTCGAATCGTTGTACCTCTTGCGCGGAGGCGATGCGCGAGCGACGGCGTCGAGAGTGTGTGAAGTGGTGGTAGCCGGTGGGGATGCGGCCCGATGCGGGGCCTCCCGCCGGTCGTGCGGTACGTGGGAAGACATGAGCTGACCTCCGCTCCTGGCTCCTGGATACGGACACCTGACGACCCCCAGGCGAACGGGGTCCCCCGGACGTGTCCGCAACGGAGTCCGCCTCAGGGCCCAGGAAGGTCTGCCATGTTCACCGAATCCGTCCTACTGGAATCGCGCAGCGCGCGCTCCGGCATGACCCACCGGGTCGACGTCCTCGACGAAGTGCAGGCGTTGGCGATCTCCACAGGTGCACAGGCCACCACACAGGATGTGGCCGACTACTTCGAAGTACCCCCCGAGGCTGTGGAAGAGCTCGTCGGGCGGCACCGCGACGAGCTCGTCAGCAACGGAATGTCCGTACTCCGGAGCGTTGAGCTGCGGGAATATCAGACCGACAAGGTGTCGGTCCCCTCCGAGCAGGCGCAAGGTCGTCCACAGCGCCGTAGTGGCCTCACCGTCTTCAGCCGCAGCGCCGTCCTCAACGTGGCGATGCTGCTGCGGGACAGCGTGATCGCGCAGCGGGTCCGTACACACCTCCTCTATGCCGAGGAGAGCGCTCGTGTGCACCCAGGAGTGGAGGAAGTGCGGCAGACGACGCGGGAGTTGCGGCAGACGGTCCGGACGCTGGCCGCCGGATACGGATCGCTCGACCGCAGGGTCGGCCACCTGGCGACGACCGGTGTCGAACTCGGCGCCCTGCTGCGGGAGCTGGTACCGGACATCGGCCGTGTCTCCGCGCGCGCCGAGCGTATGGACCACCGGTCGGCGGACACCGAACAGCGCACGGAGCGCACCGAGCAGATGGTGTGCGCGATGCGTCAGCGGCTCGCCGGCATGGGCGAGGAGATGCGGGGCGTACGCCGGGAGTTGCAGGCTGTCGTACGCGCCGTGGGCGCGGAATCGACTCTCCCGGCGCCGCGCACGGAGTCCTGAGCCGGCGCGCCGGGAGAGAAATCCGGGAGGAGCCAGAGTCGTGGCGCAAGGGGTGATCCCGGCTCGGCGTTCCGGGCCGGGGTCACCGCCCGGCCGGAGGCCGAGGACGACCACGGCGAGCTTCCGGAGCCAGGCGGCGGCAGCAGCGCTGCCTCCGACTGCCTGCCCGCTGCTCATTGCCGCCCCACTCGGTGCTGACGTGCGCGCAATCGCTGTGAGGCGGGTCTCGTCCAACGGTCCCGTGGGGCAGCATCAGGCACTTGTAGGATGACTGGGCAACCGGGCGAATAGCTCGAGGAAGCCGAAGGAGCGGAAGCCATGACACTGCGGGCCGCGGGACGGCAGTCCCTGGTGGACACCGTCGTCGCAGAGCTGCGCACGCAGCTGGCGGCGGGCGAGTGGCCGGTGGGCGAGCGCATCCCCACCGAGCACACGCTGGCCGAGCAGCTCCAGGTGGGACGCAACACCGTCCGCGAAGCGGTGCGGGTGCTGGTGCACGCCGGAATGCTGCGCTCCCGGCAGGGCGAGGGCACATTCGTCGTGGCCACCGCCGACCCCGGCGAGATCGTCCGTGGAGTGCAGCGCGCCGATGTACGGGACGTACTGGAGCTGCGGATCGCGCTGGAGGCCGAGGGCGCCCGCCTGGCGGCCCTGCGGCACACCGCGGCCGACCTGGAGCGGATGCGCGCCGCGCTCGCCGCGCAGGCCGCCTTCCGCGACCCCCTCGGACATCCCGCGCACGGGCAGTACGAGCTGTACGCGGAGCACGACATCGAGTTCCACGTCGCCGTCGTCGACGCCGCGCACAACGCCGCACTGAGCGCGACATACGGCTGGTTCAGCAGCTCCGTCCGGGACGCGCTGGTGGCCTCGCTGCACGACCGGCACATGCCCCACATCCACGCGACCGACCACCACGACCTCGTGGACGCCATCGAGACCGGCGACCCGGAGGCCGCCGAACGCTCCGCGAGGTCGCTGCTCGCCAAGCCGAAGCAGGCCGTGGACGCACTGCTGGACAGCGCCACCAGTCCGGCTGCCGGCCCCGGCACCGACCTTGGCGGGGGCACCGGCTGACATGCCGGCACCCCGCGCACCATCTGCCCGTCGAGAAAGGCACCGCCCCGCATGTCCCCGTCCCCGCACCCGCCGTCGCCGAAGGAAGGGCTCAGCACCGAGGAGCTGCTGGCAGCCGAGCTGATCGACGCGGAGGAGGATCCGGCACCCGCGCCCGCCGTGGCGGCGGCCCGCCGCAGATTGCGCTCCCATCCGCTGCTGCTGTTCGCCGGCATCGTCCTCGCCTCGCTCAACATGCGCGCGGCACTGGCCGGGGTCTCTCCCGTGCTGGGGCAGATCAGCGACGACTTCGGCATGACGGCCACGGTCAGCAGCCTGGTGACGACCATCCCGCTGATCTTCATGGGCGTCGTCTCACCGCTCGCCGCCGGGCTGGCCCGGCGCTGGGGTACGGAGACGGTGCTGTTCGGCGCGCTGGTGCTGCTGACGGGCGGCATAGCGCTGCGGATCGCGCCACCGATGGCCACACTCTTCCTCGGGTGCGCGGTGGTCGGCTCCGGCATCGCGCTGTTGAACGTACTGATGCCCGGACTGATCAAACGGGACTTCCCGGAGCAGGCCGCGGGGATGACGGCCCTCTACTCGACGGCGATGATCCTCGGCGCGACCGCCTCCGCCGCCGCCGCCGTGCCGCTGGAGCGCGCCCTGGGCGGCTGGCGCGGTTCGCTCGTCTCCTGGGCGCTGCTCGCCGGGCTCGCGGCCTGCGTCTGGCTGCCCCAGGCCCTCCTCGTCCGGCGCGGAACACCGCACGGCCGCCCTGCCGCCACCGCGGCACCGACCGCCGACGGCGCCGCGACGCCGCGGGAACGGCCCGGCCCCCGGCTGACCCGGTCCGTACTGGCCTGGCAGATCACACTGTTCATGGGATCGCAGTCGCTCATCGCCTATGTGACCATCGCCTGGCTCCCGACCCTGTTCACCGACCACGGGATGAACGAGACGAGCGCGGGCCTGGTCTTCGCGTTCAGCACGCTGGTGCAGATGGCCGGATCGTTCGTGGTGCCCGTGCTGGCCGGGCGGATGCGGCGGCAGCGGCTGCTGTGCACGGCGGTTGCCCTGTCCATGGCAGCCGGAATCGCCGGGCTGCTGATCGCCCCGGTGGCCGGCGCATGGGTGTGGGCGGCGCTGCTGGGCCTGGGCCAGGGCGGTGCGCTCGGGCTGGCCCTCACGCTGATGGTGCTGCGCTCGGGAGACGCGCACACCGCTGCGCGACTGTCCGGTATGGCGCAGACCTGGGGCTATCTGCTGGCCGCGGCCGGCCCGCTGCTACTCGGCGCGGTGCACCAGGCGACCGGCGGCTGGACGGTGCCGATCGTGCTGCTGCTGGGCGTGTGCGGGGGACTGGTGCTGCTGGGCCTGGGGGCGGGCCGGGACCGCAGGATCGGCGACGGCGGAACAGCGGGCTGAAGGCCCCGGCCCGGCGGGAGCTGCCCCCGGGCGGCTGAGCGGTCGGCCGCGTAGGCGGAGCAGTCGGCCGCGGCGGCCGGCCGGTGGGAACACCTGCCCTCCCACCGGCGGGACGCCGTCCCGCTACTCCTCCCCGGCCAGTGTCAGAGTCCGCAGCTTCTGCCCCGCGAAGAGGGTGCCGCCCACGGTGACGACCGCCAGGAGCACCACAGCCGTCGGCACGGCCACCGACGAGCTGACGTCCGCACCGCTGCCCGCGACCTTCTCGGCGAGCGCGAGTGCCCACTGCTGCACGCTGAGCGTCTTGGCACCCGGCACCAGGCTGCCGATGAGCGCCTCCCAGATCAGCGCGTACACCAGGCCGATCACGACGGCGTGCCGGCTGACCGTGCCCAGCAGCAGGAACAGCGCGCTGTAGGCGAGCGAGGCGACCGCGGCGGCCACCGCGTAGGCGACGGCGAGCTGCTGGCTGTTGCCGTTCAGGACGAAGCCCGCGACGAGGACCGGCACCGCCGCGAAGACGGCGGTCGTCCCGGCGGCGACGAGCAGCTTGGTGACGATGATCGAGGTGCGGCCGACCGGCTTGGCGAGCAGATAGACGACCGAGCCGTCGTCGATCTCCGGACCGATGGCGCCGGTTCCGGCGATCACGCCGATCAGCGGCACCAGGGTGGCGAGCGCGAAGCCGCCCAGCAGTTGGCTGGTGACCGCGTCGTCGGCGCCGTTCATGGCGCGTACGGCGGCGGCCACCACGAGCAGCAGCGCCGGCAGCACGCACAGGATCAGCGCGCGGCGGCGGCCGAGGAGGGCGCGCCAGGTGAGCCGCGCGACCGTCGGGTTGTACATCGGGTCAGCTCCTTTCCGCCGCTCAGGCCGCGACGAGGTACGAGAAGACGCTCTCCAGGGACTCGTCGGAGGGCGAGACGGTGTGGAGCCGGATGCCGTGCTCCCGTGCGACACGGGGCAGCAGCGTGGTGAAGCGGGTGAAGTCGACGGCCTGGATGCGCAGCGCCCCCTCGGTCCGGTCCAGCTCGATGCCCGCCGTGGAGGCGTCCGCGATGAGCGCGGCGGCCAGCCGCCGGTCGTCGCTGGAGCGCACCAGGTAGCGGTGCGGCCGGTCGGTCATCAGGCGGCGGATCTTGCGGAAGTCGCCGCTGGCCGCGTGCCGTCCGGCGACGATGACCTCGATGTGCGAGGCGAGCTGTTCGACCTCCTCCAGGATGTGCGAGGAGAACAGCACGGTGCGGCCCTCGTCGCCCATCTTGCGCAGCAGCTCCATCAGATGCATGCGCTGGCGCGGGTCCATTCCGTTGAACGGCTCGTCCAGCAGCAGCACCGTCGGGTGGTGCACCAGCGCGGAGGCCATCTTCACGCGTTGCCGCATGCCTTTGGAGTAGGTGGAGATCCGGCGGTCCTGGGCGTGTTCCATCTCCACCGTCGCCAGCGCCTCGGCGGCGGCGGCACGCGGGTCGCGCAGGCCGTGCAGTTCGGCGTTGGCCAGGACGAACTCCTCGCCGGTGAGGAAGTCGTACACCCCCTCCCGTTCCGGCACCAGGCCGATGTGGCGGTAGGAGTCCTCGTTGCGCCAGATCGGCGCCGCCGCTGCCGGCCCGCCGTCCGGGCCGGGTGAGGGCGCCAGCGTGACGGTCCCGTTCGAGGGGGAGAGGAAGCCGCCCATCATGTGGATGAGGGTGGACTTGCCGGCGCCGTTGGGCCCGAGAAGACCGGTGACTCCGGGGGCGATGTCCATGGTGATGTCGTTGACCGCGACGACGTTCCCGAACCAGCGGGAGACGCGGTCGATGTGGATCGTGCTCACAGTCCGGCCTTTCGGTAGCGGCGCAGCAGCAGGGTGCAGAAGCAGACGATCAGTGCCGCGAGGACGACGAGGTAGACGGCGCCCTGGGCGCCGGTGAGGGTCTGCGCGTCCGGGAACCCGGAGCGGCCGCCCAGGAACCGGCTCTGCACACCGTCCAGCAGCGTCCCCGGCGACCCCAGGCCGAGCCAGCCGATGGCGCCGTTGTTGTCCGAGGTCCAGGCGATGCCCTGGAGCGCGGTGACGAGGAAGTAGGGGACCGTGATCGCGACGATGATCGCGGCGACGCCGAAGCCGCGGCGCGGGGTGAGGGCCGCGATCCAGGCGGCGACGGCGGCGTGCAGCAGCGCGAACAGCGCACAGAACACCAGCCCCTGCGCGGCCCCCTCGGTCCGGTCGCCGAAGTCGAGCTTCACCAGCAGGGCGCCGATGTACATGATCAGCACGGGGACGGCCGTGAACAGGAAGAGCGCCGCCGACAGCGCCGCGTACTTGGCGGCCACGTAGTCGCTGCGCTCCATGGGGCGCGAGAAGTAGAGCGGTGTCGTCTTGAAGCGCAGGTCCATGGAGATGGCCTGCGGCGCGGCGGCCGCCAGGTAGATGCCCAGCAGCGGCTGCATCAGCAGTATGTACTCCGCGTAGCCGACTTCCAGGTCCTTGGCCTTGGTCAGGGCCGCGACCGCCACCAGGATGGCGGCCGGGATGCACACGGCGGCGAACAGCAGCAGCGGCAGCACCTTGGACTTGGCCGAGCGGCCCAGCCCGTACGTACCGCGCAGCGACTGGCTGAACAGCGCGCGCCGGGCGTAGGAGCGGCCCAGCCGGGGCCCCTCGTAGCCGCGGTAGCCGATGTTGTGGATGACGTCCTGGCCGCGTTCGGCGGTGGCCGCCCCACCCGTCGCGGTGGCCGGGGGCGCGGGGGTCTGGTCAGGCGACATCGCCGGTGCTCCTTTCCGTGAAGACCTCGGAGATCTGGTGCCTGCGCCGTTCCATGCGGACCAGGCCCAGGCCGAGTTCGGCGACGGTGTCCCGCACGGTGTCCAGGACCGACTCGTCGGCGTCTCCGCTCTCGCCGCCGATGTCGAGGGTGACCAGGTGTCCGGCGCCGGGTGCCGGGGCGCTGCCGGGCGCGGGCTCGTGCGGGTCCAGGCCGCCCTTCCGGAGCGCGGCGCGGAGGACCGCCGTGCCGTCGGGGTACGCGTCGGTGTCGGTGACCTCGACGGCCAGGACGGCGGTCCGCTGGGTGAAGTCGGCGGTCGAGGAGGAGCGCAGCAGCCGGCCGCCGTCGATGACGACTATGTGGTCGCTGGTGCGCTCCAGTTCGCCGAGCAGGTGCGAGGTGACCAGCACGGAGATGCCGAAGTCGGTGTGCACCCGGCGGATCAGGCCGAGCATCTCGTCGCGGCCGACCGGGTCGAGACCGTTGGTCGGCTCGTCCAGGAGGACGAGCCGCGGGTCGTGCACGAGCGCCTGGGCGAGCTTCACCCGCTGCTTCATGCCGGTCGAGTAGCCGCCCATCGGCCGGTAGCGCTCCTCGTAGAGGCCGACGTGGCGCAGGGTGTCGGCGGTGCGCTCCCGTGCCGCGGTCGCGGGCAGTCCCGACATCCGCGCCATGTGGACGACGAACTCGGTGGCGGACACGTCCGGGGGCAGGCAGTCGTGCTCGGGCATGTACCCCACGCGCTCCCGGATCGCGCCGCCCTGGGTGGCCACGTCCATGCCGAGCACGGACGCGGCTCCCTCGGTGGCGGGTGAGAGCCCGAGCAGGATCTTGATGAGGGTCGATTTCCCGGCTCCGTTGGCGCCCACCAGACCGGTGACACCCGGCTCTATGCCGACGGTCAGCCGGTCCAGGGCGGTCACCCGGGGGAACCGCTTGCTGAGGCTTTCGATCGCGATCACAGTCACGCTCCGACGCTATGAGCCGCTCGCCGCGTCCGCGTCAGACGCTGCGCCGGTTTCGGCGCGGAGCACGTACCTCTCAAGTGCTCGGGCGCCTCACTCTCAGGTCGGAGAGACCCGTAGGGGAGCGCCGCGACCCGGCCCCGGAGCAGCCGCAGGCCACCGCGCCCCGGAGTTTTCCACAGGCTGGGGGGACCTCTTGACCCCGCCATGGACCGATGTCACATTCATCGGTGTCAAGTTGCTCACGTGCCGGAGTGCCCCGCCTCTCCGTCGCGGACCGTACCGGCCCGGCCACGGGACCGGGACCGGGACCGGGACCGGGACCGATGGGGGTACCCGCACGGGGCCACTGGCGAACGCACCGACGAGGCAGGGACACGACGGGGAACACCCACGGACGGAAGGCTGGCGATGCGCGCGGCGACGAGCGGTTATTCCTCCGCTGACCTGCGGGGATTCAGGGAAGTCCAGCAACTGGCCTACGCCTGCGCGGAATCGGTGGCCGCCCGGCTGAAGCCGGGGGTGACCGAGCGGGAAGCGGCCCGGATGCAGCGCACATGGCTGCGCGAGCGCGGGGTGGCGGACTGGTTCCATCTGCCCTTCGCCTGGTTCGGGGACCGCACGGCGTTCACCGGCTTCAAGATCCCGCTCCAGTTCTTCCCCACGAACCGGAAGCTGGCGCCCGGTATGCCCTTCATCCTGGACATGGCGCCGATCCGGGGCGGTTTCACCTCCGACATCGGATACTCCGGCTGCCTGGGCCCCAACCCGCTGCACGAACGCCTGCTGACGGACCTGCTGGAGCACCGCGAGCTGATCCTCACCGCCGTGCGGGAGCGCCGTTCGCTGCGCGCGGTGTACGAGGACGTGGAGCGGCTGATGCTCGCGCAGGGGTATGCGAACCGGCACCGCGCCTATCCGTTCGGGGTGATCGCGCACAAGGTCGACCGTGTCCCGGAGCACCGCCGGTCCCCCACGGTCCTCGGGTTCGGCACCAACGCGCTGCGCGGACTGGCGCGGGACGCGCTGCACGGGCACCGGGACGGCTGGTCGCCGCTGTGGAGCCCGCACCGCTTCTCCGACCACCCCCCGCAGCCCGGACTGTGGGCGGTGGAGCCGCATCTGGGATTCCGCGGCACGGGAGCGAAGTTCGAGGAGATCCTGGTCGTCACCGACTCCCGGGACCCGGTGGAGAGCGCGTTCTGGCTGGATGACGAGCTGCCGCATGTGCGGCGCCGGCAGGAGGAGGTACAGGCGGTATGAACGCGAAGACGGACGGTGGCACGGAGGCGGGCGGACTGCCGGCGGGCGCGCGGGTCCGCCGGGTCGCCACCGGGGGGATCGAGCTGTGCGTCGCGGAGCTCGGCGACCCCGCACGGCCGACGGTGGTCCTGCTGCACGGCTACCCGGACAGCAAGGAGGTCTGGTCCGCGGTGGCGCACCGGCTCGAGGACCGCTTCCACGTGGTGCTCTACGACGTGCGCGGCTGCGGCAGGTCCACGGCGCCCAAGCCGCTGCGCGGCGGGTTCACCCTGGAGAAGCTGACCGACGACTTCCTCGCGGTGATCGACGCGGTCAGCCCGGGCGAGCCCGTGCACCTGGTGGGCCACGACTGGGGGTCGGTGCAGGGCTGGGAGTTCGTGACGGTGCGCCGTACCGAAGGGCGGATCGCCTCCTTCACCTCGGTCTCCGGCCCGTCGCTCGACCACTTCGGCCACTGGATCAAGAAGCGGGCGACCCGGCCGACGCCGCGTCGCGCGGCCCAGCTCCTCGGCCAGGGCGCCAAGTCCTGGTACGTGTACGCGCTGCACACCCCGAGGCTGCCGGAGCTGGCGTGGCGGGGGCCGCTCGGCAAGCGCTGGCCCCGGCTCCTGGAGCTGTCCGAGAAGGTGCCGCGGGGCGGCTATCCGACCGACTCGCTGCCCGACGACGCGGCGCACGGCGCCTGGCTCTACCGCGACAACGTCCGGGCCCGGCTGCGCCGTCCGCGCACCGACTGCTACGCACACGCACCGGTGCAGCTCGTCACACCGACCGGGGACGCCTTCCTGAGCGAGCACCTGTACGACGATCTGGAGCAGTGGGCACCGCGGCTGACCCGGCGCACGCTTCCGGCCAAGCACTGGGTGCCGCGCACCCGGCCCGACCGGCTGGCGGACTGGATCGGCGAGTTCGTCGACGGCAGCGATCCAAAGCTGCCGGCCACGGTGCCCGCGGCGGCCGGCTGCTACGCGGACCGGTTCGCCGGCCAACTGGTGCTGGTGACGGGAGCCGGCAGCGGGATCGGCCGGGCGACGGCGTTCTCCTTCGCGGAGGCCGGAGCCCGGGTGATCGCCGTCGACCGGGACGCGGAGAGCGCCGTCCGCACCGCCGACATGGCCCGGCTGGTGGGAGCCCCGCAGGCATGGGCGGAGACGGTCGACGTCGCGGACGAGCAGGCGATGGAGAAGCTGGCCGAGAAGGTGGCCGCCGAGTACGGCACGGTCGACGTGCTGGTCAACAACGCGGGCATCGGAATGGCGGGTGCCTTTCTGGACACCTCGACCGAGGACTGGAAGCGCACGCTGGACGTCAACCTCTGGGGGGTCATCCACGGCTGCCGCCTCTTCGGACGGCAGATGGCCGAACGGGGCCAGGGCGGACACATCGTCAACACCGCTTCCGCCGCCGCCTATCAGCCCTCCCGCGCGCTGCCCGCCTACAGCACCTCCAAGGCCGCCGTGCTGATGCTCAGCGAGTGTCTGCGCGCCGAGCTGGCGGGCAAGGACATCGGGGTGACGGCGATCTGCCCCGGATTCGTGAACACCGGCATCACCGCGACCGCACGCTTCGCCGGGGTGGACGAGGCGGAGCAGCAGCGCCGCAGGCGCCGCACCTCCCGCCTCTACGGGATACGGAACTACCCGCCGGAGAAAGTGGCGGACGCCGTCCTGCGCGCGGTCGTACGCAACCAGGCCGTCGTCCCGGTGACACCCGAAGCCCGCGGCGCCCGGCTGCTGTCCCGCTTCACCCCGCGGGCGCTGCGCGGGATAGCCCGTATCCAACCGCCCGCCTAGACCGAGGTGACGGCCGGCGGGCCCGAGGGCCCGTCGCGCCGTACCGGCCGTCAGAGGAGTTCACGACCATGCCTCCGTCCCCCCACCCCGCGGGGCCGATGTCGGCTTCGACGTCCGAGTCCGAGTACCGCATCGAGGACCTCGCGCAGCGCAGCGGCGCGACGGTGCGCACCATCCGCGCCTACCAGGACAAGGGCCTGCTGCCCAAGCCCGGGCGGCGCGGCCGTGCCAACGTCTACGACGACTCGCATCTGGCCCGGCTCCAGCAGATCGCCGACCTGTTGGAGCGCGGCTACACGCTGGCCTCGATAAGGGAGCTGCTCCAGGCGTGGGACGAGGGCCGGGGACTCGCCGGGGTGCTCGGCCTGGTGGCGGAGGTGGACGGGCCGTGGACGGACGAGGTGTCGGGCCGCATCTCACGCGTCGAGCTCGGTGAGCTGTTCGGCGGCGAGTACGACGAGGAAGCGGTCTCGGAGGCACTGACCCTGGGGGTGCTGGAACCGCTTCCGGGCCGCGAGGACGAGTTCCGGGTGCCGAGCCCGCAGGAACTCTCGGTGGCGGCCGAGCTGCACAAGGCGGGCGTGCCGCTGCGTGCCATCACCGGGCAGCTGCGGGAACTGCGCGGCCAGGTGGAGCACATCGCCGCCCGCTTCCTGGACTTCACCAACGAGCATGTGTTCGTCCGCTATCTGGGCGTGCACCTCTCCGACGGGGACGCCTCCGAGGCGGCGGATCTGGTGCGCCGCCTCCGCCCATTGGCGCAGCAGACCGTGGAGGCCGAACTGGCGCGGGCGATGCAGAAGTTCGCCGCGCGCAATCTGCGCGACCATCTCCGCTCGGCGGCCGCCGCCCCGACCGAATCCGCACCGGCGGACCCGGCCCGCGCCGCACAGATACGGCTGCCGACCGCAACCGTCGAGGCGGTCGGCGCCCTCGTCGGCGAGGAGCGGGTGCCGGACTTCATCGCGGCGGCGGCCGAGCGGGAGGTGCGGGCCCGGCAGATGGACCGGATGAGTACGGAGGGGAGATGAGCTGCGGGCCCCCACCCGGCCCGCCCGGCGCGGGAGGCGCTCCGGCTCAGCGGGCGCTGCCGAGCTGGGCGGGGGCTTCGGTGGCGATCCGCTCGAAGATCCTCTCGTCGGCCTCGAAGCGAGTGTCCGGGAGGGGCCAGTGGAGGACGAGCTCGTCGAACCCGAGGGCGGCATGGCGGCCGGCGAAGTCCACGAAGGCGTCGAGGGAGTCCAGCGGGCGGTCGGGGGTGAAGCCGGTGAGCAGGGTACGGCCCAGAGTGTCCGGCGCCCGGCCGCTGTCGGCGCACGCCTTCTCCAGGGCATCGGTCTGGCGGGCGAGGGCGGCCCGGGAGTCGGCGGGCGTACCGGACTCGTTGGCGGCCGGATCACCCGTCGTCACCCATGCCTGACCGTGGCGGGCGGCCAGCCGCAGCCCGCGCGGACCGGTCGCGGCGACGGTGAACGGCAGCCGGGGCCGCTGCACGCAGCCGGGGAGTCCGCGTGCTTCGTGGGCGGCGTAGTAGACGCCCTCGGCCGTCACCTCGTCCTCGCCGAGCAGCCGGTCGAGCAGCTGCACGAATTCGGCGAAGCGGTCCGCTCGTTCCCGGCGCGTCCATGCCTCCCCGCCCAGGGCGGTCGCGTCGAAGCCGGAGCCCCCGGCGCCGATGCCCAGGGTGATCCGGCCGTCACTCAGATCGTCGAGGGTGATCAGTTCCTTGGCCAGCGGGACCGGGTGCCGGAAGTTCGGCGAGGTGACCATGGTGCCGAGGCGCAGCCGGGAGGTGGTGGCGGCAGCGGCGGTGAGAGTGGGGACGGCGCCGAACCAGGGGCCGTCGCGGAACGGGACCCGCCACGAGAGGTGGTCGTAGGTGTACGCGGCGTGGAAGCCCAGTTCCTCGGCTCGCCGCCATCTCTCCCGTCCGCCCTCGGACCAGCGGCGGACAGGGAGGATCACGGTGCTCAGACGCATACCCCCGAGCTTAAGCGCACGGCTCGCGCACCCCGCTTCGCGGCCCGGAGCGGGAGCAGGCATCCTCGGTGGCATGGACCACACCCGCCCTCCGCACCGCACGCCGGAGCTCCACAGCACCGAGTCGGCCGTCTCCGTGCTGTGCGCGCTGGCGGAGCGCAGAGGGCTTCCGGTGTCGGTGGAGCATGCCATCGGTGCCGACGAGTCGTCGCGGCGCACGGCGGCCGGAGCGTTCGCGGTCACCGACGAGGACGGCTCCCTCCCGCACGAGGCCCTGCTGGAGATCCCCGCCACCGGCAGCACGCCGGACGGCGGCGGCGCACTCACCCCGAAGATCTCCGTCCAGCTCTTCGAGGAGGGCGACGCGCACATCACGGTCGACGGGGTGACCTTCCACGATCTGCCGCGGGAGGCGACCCCGGCGTTCCTGGAAGCGCTCTTCGACCGGCGGGCTCATCTGAAGCGGACCTGGTACCCGCCGTTCTGCCGGCTGGTGGTCTCCCTGGACGACGAACTCTCCTACAAGGAGGTCGTCCCGATGGCGTACGGCGGCCTGTCCCGCTGGCTGAACTCCTTGCCGGGATGACCGGGACAGCCGAGACGACAGGCGCAGCCGGGACGGACAGGTACGGCCGGGACGGACAGGTACGGCCGGGACGCCGGGTCGCCCGGGTCGCCGGGACAGGCCTGACGGTCAGGAAGCCCAGGAGGCAGAACCGTCCGGGCGGGGCCTGCCGCCGTCGCCGGGTCTGTCCAGCCCGCAGACCCGTGCCGCGTTGTCGTGGCACACGGCCCGCAGCCACCCGGGGCCCAGGCCGGTGCGCTCCTCCAGCGACTCCAGCGCGTCGGCGTACGGATACGGAATGTTGGGGAAGTCGGTGCCCAGCAGTACGCGCTCACCGAGGTCGGCCAGCCGGGGCAGGGCGTCGCGGGGAAACGGGGCGGCCTCCTCGGCGAAGCCGGTGAAGGCCATCGTCGTGTCCAGCATGACCTCCGGATGGCGTGCGGCCAGCGCGAGGAACTCGGTGTACTCGGGCATGCCGAGATGGGCGACGACCAGGCGCAGCCTCGGATGCCGTTCCAGTACGGCACCGATCGGTCCGGGGCCGGTGAACGCGCCGGGCACCGGTCCGGACCCGCAGTGCGTGACCACGGGGACGCCGGCGTCGGCCAGCAGGCCCCACACCTCCTCCAGCGCGGGGTCCCGCGGATCGAACCCGCCGACCTGGAGATGGCATTTGAAGACGCGAGCGCCCTGGTCGAGTGCGCGGCGCACGTCGTCGGGGGCGCAGGGCTCGGCGTAGAAGGTGGCCGTGTGCAGGCAGTCGGGCGTGCGGGCCGCGAAGTCGGCGGCCCAGTCGTTCAGGGAGCGGGCCATACCGGGCTTGTGCGGGTAGAGCATCGAGGTGAACGCGCGGACGCCGAAGCCGCGCAGCACAGCCAGTCGGCGCTGCTCGTCGGTGCGGTAGGTGATCGGCCAGGCGCGTCCGACCAGCGGCCCGGCCGCGTCGAAGTAGGCCCACACCTTGGCCAGCAGCCGCTCCGGCATGAAGTGCGTGTGGATGTCGATCAGCGCGGGCGCACCGATGCGGGTGCGGAACGCGGCCACCCGCTCCCGCTCCGCCGCGGCCCGCTCCTCCACGGTCCGGTCCTGCACGGTGTCGTCGGCGGCCTCGTCCTGCACGGCGTCGGCGGTCCGGTCCTCCGCTGCTCGGGCTGCCGGTATCCGGGTCCCCGGCGCCCGGGTGTCCCGCGCCTGCTCGTGCCTGCTCATATGCGCCTCCTGTGACTCTCGGGGGTGGGCGACGGATGCGGCCCGCGCCGCGCTCGTCCGACCGCCCGCTACGAGCCCGAGCCCTCCGAACCCGCCCCGGCAGCCCTTCGACCGGGACGCTCCCGCGCGGGCGGCCGACGCGGGCTACAGCACCTCGTTCGCGACCTCGGCCGGCCGTGCCAGCCGGGTGCCCTTGTCCGTCACCACGAAGGGCCGCTGGATCAGTGCGGGGTGTGCGGTCATGGCCTTGATCAGCTCGTCGTCGGTCACCTCCGGTCGGCCGAGGCCGAGTTCCTGGTAGGCGGCCTCCTTCGTCCGGACGGCGTCCCCGGTCCGGATCCCCGCGTCGGAGACGAGTCCGCGCAGGGTGTCCGCGTCCGGCGGGGTCTTCAGATACTCCACGATCTCGATCTCGTAGCCCGCGTCCTCCAGCAGCGCCAGAACTTTCCGGGAGGTCCCGCAGCGGGTGTTGTGGTAGAGCGTCGCCGTCTTCGCCATGGCGTCATGCTATGCGGGGCACCCCGGCCCGGCTCCGCTGCGCACCGCGTCAGTCCAGCGCCCTGCCGGCCCAACGCCCCGCCGGCCCAGCATCGGGTCAGCCCGGCGCCCCGTCAGCCCAGCACCCCGTCAGCCCAGCGCCGCGAGCAGTTCCCGTTCGCGCTCCGCGCCGAGCCCGGCCCGCCGCGGCCGGTCCAGGCCCTGCTCGCGCTCCCAGCGCAGGGTGTCGGCCAGCATCTCCTCGCGGGGCCGGTGGTGGAGTCCGGCGGCGCGCGCGGCGGCGCCGCTGCGGGCCGAGAACCCTTCCCAGCCGGGCTCCACCAGCCACATCGGCAGTGACTCGGGGCCCATGTACTGGGCCACGCCGTGGCCGAGCAGCCAATCCGACCCCGCGGAGCGCACCGGCCCGGTGTGGCCTCCCGCGTCCCGGGACAGCGCGATCCAGTCCGCGAAGGGAACGACCGGTCCGACCGCGTCGTACGTACCCGTGGTCCCGTCCGCGGCGGCGCGGAGCAGCCAGGCGGCCAGGTCCCGGACGTCGACCGTCTGGGTCGGCAGGGCCGGGGTGTCGGGCACCAGCATCGCCCCTTGCGGGTCGCGGGCCGCGCGGGCCACCCAGTAGCCGGACCGGCCGCTCCCATCGCCGGGCCCGCCGATGAGGCCGCAGCGGGCGGTCAGGAGCCGGTCGCCGACAGCGGCGGCCGACGCCTCCTCGCAGGCGACCTTGGCCTCGCCGTACAGCGAGCGGTCGGCCTCCCCCCGGTCGGTGGGGGCGAGGGTGGGTGCGGACTCGTCTGCGCCGGACTCGGCATGGGAGGCGTAGGCGTTGCCGGAGGAGATGTAGGTCCAGTGCCCGGCCCGGTCCCCGAGCGCGTCGAGCGCACCGCGGACGAAGTCCGGCTGCCACGAGACCTCGAAGACCGCGTCCCATGTCCGCCCGGCCAGCGGCGCGTACGCCGCGGGGTCACGCCGGTCGGCGGCGACCAGTGTGGCGCCGTCGGCGACCTCCCCGCTCGCTCCGCGCGCGAGGCACGTCACCGGGTGTCCGCACTCGATCGCCTGCCGCGCCAGTTCGCGCCCCACCCATGCCGTCCCGCCCAGGACGAGTATCTCCATGCCGCCACACAACCAGGCGAACGTGCGGGAGGCCCAGCCCACTTCGCCGACGGCGCAGCCGCCCGACGGGCCTTCGTCCGCGCGCGCCTCCGCCCGTCCGCCCGTCCGCCCGTCCGCCCGTCCGCCAGACGGCCCGACGGCCCAGCGGCCCCGGCGGCCCGGCGGCCCGGCGGCCCGACGGCGAACGCCACGTGCGCGCCCCCGATGACGGGGACGCGCACGTGGGAGGCGCCGGGACGCCGGGAGTGCCGCGAGCACCGATGCTCGTCGGCCGCTCGGCTACCTGGTGACGGGCCACTCCAGCGGGGCCTTGGAGAAGCCCCGGTTCAGCTCGACGGCGGCGGCCTTCTGGCCCGCCGGGACGAGGAAGGCCGAGCAGATCTTCTCCGAGTCGCCGGGCTTCATCTCCTTGTCGGAGTCGAAGCTGGGGCAGTTGGGCCACTTGGCCTGGCCGAGGAGGACGATGAGGGCGCGGGTGCGCTTGTTCTTGTCCGTCTTGACGACCAGGTCGTCGTCCATGTCGCCGAGTTCCATGGGCTTGCCGCCCTTGTTCTCCAGGGTCGACCAGACGTAGACGGGGATCTGCGGACCGTCGTCCTCGTCCTTCTTGAGGCCCGAGTTGTCCATGTCGGCCTTCGTGCCGGTCTGCACCTTGGTCGGCGTGACCGTGTACCTGGCGCCCCTGGAGCTCGACTTGTCGCTCTTCTGGACCGGGCTGGCCTGGCCCAGCCGGAAGGTCGTCTTCTCCTTCGAGGAGCGGGAACCGGAGTGTGAGGAGTGCGACCTCGAGTGGCTCTTCTTCTTCGACTTCTTCGAGCTCGAGTGGCTGTTGCACCCGGTCACCGCGACGGTCAGTACCAGCGCTCCGGCCACCGCCGGAACAGCACGAGTCCACGTACGCATGTCGTCCTCACTTCCCCGTTGATCCCCGTATCCGACCGGGGCGGCTTCGCCCGCACGGTCGGACCATGTTCTGAGCGCATGATCCTGCCAGAGCTGAATCCGCGCCCCGCAGGGAGGGGTTGCCAAGGCTCCGGCGGCGGAACGCGGCGGGCCGGTTCGGTGCGGCTCTCCGTCCGGGGTGCGCGTGCGCTCAGAGCCCGGGGGCACCCCAGACGGGGAACCAGCGGCCGAGGTCCTCCTCCACCGGGAGGTCGTTCGCCAACAGGCCGCGCACCTGGAGCTCCAGCGCGTTGTCCCGCTTCTCCGCGCCGCCGAGCAGCGGGGCGAACGGGTAGAAGGTGCCCCGCTTGTAGAGGTAGATCAGCGCGAGCGCGGCACCGGAGCTCTCGTGCCGGAAGGACACCAGCGAGCAGAGCAGCTGCGGGCCGAACCCACCCTCGGCGAGGAGGGTGTTGACAGCGTGCAGATCGTTGACGAGTGCCGCCATGTCATCGGGCGGCTGGCGCGCGGTGAGCCAGGTGTAGCCGTAGGAGTCCTGGCCGAACTCGACGGGGATGCCGCCGCGCGCGGTGTCCGCGTCCAGCAGTTCGCGCACGTCGCTCCGCAGCCGGTTGAACGCGCCGCCCTCCACGCTGGCGAAGCAGACGGCTCCGATGCCGGTCGGCAGGAACGCGGTCCCGGCCTGCAGGGTCAGCGCGGCGGCGGGCAGCGCGAAGAGCTGGTCGAGGTCGGGGCGCTTGGGCTTGCTGCGGCCCAGGAGCACGTCGAGAAAGCCCACGCTCGGCCTCCGTTCAGAAGTGAGTCGTCGTCCGTCGGTGGTGCGGGGGGAGTCGTCGTCCGTCGGGGGTGAGTCGTCTTCGGTGGTGAGCCGTCCGTCGGTGGTGAGTCGTCGTGCGCCGGTCGCGCTCGCGGGTCCGCCGCGCGCCGGGAGTCGGCCCGGTGAGGGGAGCGGTGGTCACTGGCCGAGCTGCGTCGATATCCGGCTGAGCTGCTCCAGCCGCTTCTCCAGCTTCGGGTGCGAGGAGAACAGCGAGGCGAGGCTCTCGCCGGAGAACGCGGGGACGAAGAAGAAGGCGTTGTACGGCTCGGCCTTCCGCAGGTCCTTGGTCGGGATCCGGGCCATGTCGCCGCTGATCTTGGTGAGGGCGGAGGCCAGAGTGGAGGGGCGTCCGGTCAGCAGTGCTCCGGCGCGGTCGGCCGACAGCTCGCGGTAGCGGGACAGCAGCCGGGTGAGCAGAAAGCTGATCACGTAGACGACGGCGCTGACCAGCGGGACGAGCAGCAGGAGCAGCCCCACCCCGTTGTTGTCCCGGCCCGCGCTGCGGCCGAGGCTGCCCCACAGCGCCACCCGGGTCATGATCCCGGCGAGCACGCCGAGGAAGGAGGCGATGGTCATGACGGCGACGTCCCGGTGCGCGACGTGCGACAGTTCGTGCGAGAGCACCCCTTCGAGTTCGTCCCGCTCCAGCCGGCGCATCAGTCCGGTGGTGGCGCAGACCAGGGCGTTCTTCTGGTTCCGGCCGGTGGCGAACGCGTTGGGGACGTCGCTGTCGGCGATGGCCACCCGTGGCTTGGGCATGTCGGCGAGGGCGCACAGCCGGTCGACGGCGCCGTGCAGTTCGGGAGCCTGCTGCGGGGTGACCTCGCGGGCGCCCATGCTGAAGGCGGCGATCCGGTCGCTGAACCAGAACTGCGCCACGAACAGCCCGCCCGCGATCACCAGCACGAAGGGCCAGGCATTGCTCAGCACTGCCACCAGGACGCCGACCAGAACGACGTAGAGCAGGCCGATCAGGAACATGGTGGTGACCATCCGTGCGGTCAGACCACGGTCTGCGACGTAGCGCGAGTGACGAGCCATGGCGGCCGCTCCTTCCTGGGGGCGCGGAGGCTGCAAGCGCGGGAGCGCAGCACGCGGGAAGCGCTCTCTTCGATTGTGCCTGTTCGACCGCTTCAGGGACGACAAGAGTGCTTTGACCTGCCAAGAGCAAGGATGACCCGGATGCCCGCCCCACCGTCTCCGCGTCCGGCCGGACGTGATGCCCGTCCCGCCGTCACCGCGCCCGGCCGGGTGGGCATAGGGGGTGCTCACTTCCGTCTCGTGCGCCCCTTGCGTGCGCTGGCGTGCCCCCCGTCCTCACTGTGTGCTCTTATTCGTCACTCATCCGTGCGAAGGTCCGCACACATGTTCAGGCATATGCGCGAAGATGGTTCACGTGACTTATCCGACTCGTTCGTCCGAACACCCCGCCCCCCGGACCCAGCCGTCGCCCGGCAGGCGCACCGCCCCCCGGCTGATCGCCACCGATCTGGACGGCACCCTGCTGCGGAACGACAAGACGGTCTCGGACCGCACCATCGCGGCCCTCGCCGCGGCGGAGGCAGCCGGGATCGAGGTGTTCTTCGTCACCGGCCGGCCCGCCCGCTGGATGGACATCGTCAGCGAGCACGTGCACGGCCACGGTCTCGCCATCTGCGCGAACGGCGCGGCCGTCGTCGACCTGCACGCGGGCGGCCGGGTGATCCGGGTGCGCGAACTCGCGCGGCGGGACGCGGTCAATGTGGTGCAGGCGTTGCGGGCCGCGGCGCCCGGCGTGAGCTTCGCCGTCGAGCGCACCGCGGGCATCCACTACGAGCCCGCCTACCCGTCCTTCCCGCAGGATCCCGGAGCCTCCTACGCACCGGTGGACGAACTGCTGGCCGACCACGGGGACGGCCACCTCGCCGACCCGATCGTCAAGCTCCTCGCCCACCACCCGACCGGCGACCCCGACGCCTTCCTCACGCTCGGCTGCACCGCCGCCGGGGCCCACGCCGAGTTCACCCGCTCCAGCCCCAGCGCCCTGCTGGAGATATCCGGCCGCGGCGTGAGCAAGGCCAGCACTCTCGCGCTGGCCTGCCAGGAGCGCGGCATCGCCCCGCACGAGGTCGCCGCCTTCGGCGACATGCCCAACGACCTGGCGATGCTCACCTGGGCCGGCAGGTCCTACGCGATGGCCAACGCCCACCCCGACGTGCTGCTGAGCACGGACCACGTCACCGGCTCCAACGAGGACGACGGAGTGGCCGCCGTGATCGAGAGCTTCCTCTGAGACACCTCGGGCGGACCGGGCCGTCCGGACGTCGGGCCGAGGGCGCTCGCGGCGGGGGCGGTCCGCTCGCCGGGGTGCGTCAGGAGCGCTCCCGGTAGAGGTCGGTCAACAGGGCGGCCGCGGCGTGGGTCGCGGGGTGCGGGTCGTGGTGCTGCCAGATGAGATGGACGGGGACGGGGGCGGCGTCGCGCAGCGGG
>NZ_ALAP01000107.1 GCF_000280905.1 Streptomyces sp. AA1529
TCTCAGCAGCCAGCCCGACGTGGCAGCGGAGTTCACCCCGGGTGCCCAGGTGCCCATCTCCGGGTCGGGCGGGCAGACGGCGGCGTCCCAGGCGCTGGCGTCGGCCGCCTACCGCGACGACGAGGTCGAGAAGCTGGTCGCGGCCAACCCCGACGCCGGTTTCAAGAAGCCGCGGCTCTCCCTGTTCGAGCCCAACCTCGGTGAGGCGTACTCCCGGGCGGTGCAGACCCGGCTGCTCGGCGGCGCCCGCGCCCCGCTCATCCAGTCCTTCGGCATCGAACCGCAGACCATCGTGGAGCACTGCCTGGCCGCCACCCGGGTGCGCAAGCAGCGCGACGCGCGGCTGACCGGCGTGATGGTGCTCTTCGGGCTGCTGTTCCTGCCCGGGGTGCTGCTGTGGCTGCTGGCCTTCCAGTTGCGCCGCATGATCGCCGGGTCCAAGGACAAGCGCGCCGGGGCCGTCGGCATGGTGGTGCTGGTCGCCGTCGGGGCGCTGGCGGTGCTCTTCGCGATCAAGCTCCCGGTCAGCGGCCTCTGGGGGATCTATCTGCGGGCGATGCTGATCGCGCCGGTGGTCGGCGGGATGTGGGCCAAGCAGATCTGCGAGCGGTACGCCAAGGATCTGCGTGCCCGGTGGCAGAGTCTGCTGGGCGGCACCGGAGTCGGCGCCAAGATTCCCGAAGCGGTGCCCCAGGACCCGGGCGACGCGGGCGCCGAGCGCATCCGGCTGGGCCTGGCCAAGGTCGCCGCCGAGCAGGCCGGCAACCTGATCTACTACGCGGGTCCCAAGGGGATACTGGGCATGGGGACCCGGTGGGGCAGCTGGCAGCTGGCCGAGGAGCTGACGCCCGCGCGGGAGGGGGAGGAGATCAACCCGTTCCGCAGCTGGGACGTCATCCGCGCCATCCACGACCAGCTCCGCCTCCTGGAGCGCGGCCCGCTGCACACCGGCGGCTTCCCCACCCCCTCGATACGGCACTGGGTGGTCTCCCCCATCGCCGAGGGCGCCAAGGCGGTCAAGCACCCCGAGGGTCAGGAGGTCGAGGGGTACCGCATCAAGGACTTCGAGATACAGCGCATCTGCAACGAGCAGCAGTTCGGCGCCGGCAACCGGCACTATCTGGGCGTCCAGTTCGTGCTGTGGGACGGCCAGTTGGTGATCTCGCTGCTGATCAGCGTCACGGTGCTGCACCACACCCTGCGCATCGAGGTCACCGGCCACGCCCTGGGGCCCGTCGACGGGCTGTTCACCAGCCCTCCGCAGGCCAAGACCAAGGAGGTCGCCAAGAGCGTCAAGTTCTGGGAGACCCGCACGGTCAACCTGCCCCTGGTGGAGACCAAGGAGGTGGTGCGGCTCGCCGCGCGGGCCCCGCTGACCTGGTTCCCGCCGGTGCTGGACTTCCTCGGCGGCAAGCTCTCGCTGCCCGAACCGTTCGGTCTGCGGCACGCCTGGGCGAAGAAGCCGTGGCGGCACCGCTTCATGGCCGACGACGCGATGCGCGCCGCGACACCGGTGCTGCGGGTCGTGCACACAGCCGCCATCAAGGTACTGGAGGAGAACGGCTGCAACGTCGAGCGGTTCGGCTCCCGTTCGCTCAACCTGAGCGCCGCCGTGCAGGACGCCAAGCCGTTCAAGGCCGACGTCTACGACGCCTGAAGCCGAAACCGGCGTCTGCGACACCCGGGGCCGAAGCCGACACCGCGGTGCACGGCCCCGGAAGGCGGACGCGGCCGAGGTCTACGGCGCCTGGCGGGACGCCCGCGGGATCACCAGGCCTCGGCCAGCATCGCGCGGGTGTCCGCCAGGAGCTGCGGCAGGACCCGGGTGTGGCCGACGACCGGCATGAAGTTGGTGTCGCCGCCCCAGCGCGGCACCACATGCTGGTGCAGATGGGCGGCGATACCGGCGCCCGCCACCGCACCCTGGTTCATGCCGATGTTGAAGCCGTGCGCTCCGGAGACCCGCCGCAGGACGGTCATCGCGCGCTTGGTGAACTCCGCCAGCTCCAGGGTCTCGGCCTCGTCCAGTTCGGTGTAGTCCGCCAGGTGCCGGAACGGCACGGTCATCAGATGGCCACCGTTGTACGGGTAGAGGTTGAGCACCGCGTAGACCTTCTCGCCGCGGGCGATGATCAGACCGTCCGCGTCGGATTTCTCCGGGATGGTGCAGAAGGGGCAGCCGTCCTCGGCGCCGGGGCCGCTCGGCTTGTTCTCCCCCTGGATGTAGGCCATCCGGTGAGGTGTCCACAGGCGCTGGAACTGGTCCGGTGCCCCCACTCCGATCTGCTGCTCCGGCTCACTCGTCATGCCCGCCAGCTTATGCGCCGGTCGGCGCGGGACACGAGGAGGGGGCGGACCCGCCGCACGGCCGCCCTCTCCCCGCGTCACAGCTGATTCACCAGGGGTCACACCTGGATACGCCGCTGCACGGCGTCGAGGATCTCCGCGATCGCCTCGTCCTGGGGGATGCCGTTCTGCTGCGAGCCGTCGCGGTAGCGGAAGGACACCGCGCCGTTGGCGACGTCCTCGTCACCGGCGATCACCATGAACGGCACCTTGGACTTCTGGGCGTTGCGGATCTTCTTCTGCATCCGGTCGGAGGAGGAGTCCACCTCCATCCGCAGGCCCTTGGCCTTGGCTGCGGCGGCGAACTCCGCCAGGTACGGCACATGGTCGTCGCCGATCGGGATGCCGACCGCCTGCACCGGCGCGAGCCACGCCGGGAAGGCGCCCGCGTAGTGCTCCAGGAGCACGGCGAAGAACCGCTCGATGGAGCCGAACAGCGCACGGTGGATCATCACCGGCTGCCGGCGGGAACCGTCGGCGGCGGTGTACTCGAGGCCGAACCTGGCGGGCTGCTGGAAGTCGACCTGGATGGTGGACATCTGCCAGGTGCGGCCGATGGCGTCCCGGGCCTGGACGGAGATCTTGGGCCCGTAGAAGGCGGCGCCGCCCGGGTCCATGACCAGGTCGAGGCCCTGCTTGCCCGCGGCCTGCCGCAGCGCCTCGGTGGCCTCCTCCCACTCCTCGTCGGTGCCCATGAACTTGTCCGACTCGGGGTCGCGGGTGGACAGTTCCAGGTAGAAGTCGCTGAGGCCGTAGTCGCGCAGCAGGTTCAGGACGAAGGTGAGCAGGTTGTCCAGCTCGTCCGGCATCTGCTCCTTGGTGCAGTAGATGTGCGAGTCGTCCTGGGTGAAGCCGCGGGCGCGGGTGAGCCCGTGGACGACGCCGGACTTCTCGTACCGGTAGACGGTGCCGAACTCGAACAGCCGCAGCGGCAATTCCCGGTAGGACCGGCCGCGGGCGCGGAAGATGAGGTTGTGCATCGGGCAGTTCATCGCCTTGAGGCGGTAGTTCTGCTCGTCGAACTCCAGCGGCGGGAACATGCCGTCCGCGTAGTGCGGCAGATGCCCGGAGATCTCGAAGAGCCGCTCCTTGGTGATGTGCGGCGTGTTGACGAAGTCGTAGCCGGACTCCTCGTGCCGCCGGCGCGAGTAGTCCTCCATCACCTTGCGGACGACGCCGCCCTTGGGGTGGAAGACGGCGAGCCCGGAGCCGAGCTCCTCGGGGATGGAGAAGAGGTCCAGTTCGGTGCCGAGCTTGCGGTGGTCGCGCTTCTCGGCCTCGGCGAGGAACTCCAGGTACTGCTTGAGCTCGTCCTTGGTGGGCCACGCGGTGCCGTAGATCCGCTGGAGCTGCGGGTTCTTCTCGCTGCCGCGCCAGTAGGCGGCCGCGGACCGCATCAGCTTGAAGGCGGGGATCTGCCGGGTGGAGGGCAGGTGCGGGCCCCGGCACAGGTCCTTCCAGCACAGCTCGCCGCTCTTGGCGTCGAGGTTGTCGTAGATGGTCAGCTCGCCGGACCCGACCTCGGCCGAGGCACCCTCGGCGGCGTCGGCCGCGTTGCCCTTGAGGCCGATCAGCTCCAGCTTGTACGGCTCGTCCGCCAGCTCCTCGCGGGCGTCCTCGTCGGTGGTGACGCGGCGGGAGAAGCGCTGGCCCTGCTTCTGGATCTGCTGCATCTTCTTCTCGATGCGCTTGAGATCGTCGGGGGTGAAGGGCTCGGCCACGTCGAAGTCGTAGTAGAAGCCGTCCTTGACGGGCGGACCGATGCCGAGCTTGGCGTCCGGGAACAGTTCCTGGACGGCCTGGGCCAGCACGTGCGCGGTGGAGTGGCGGAGCACGGCCAGACCGTCGTCGCCGGTGATCTCGACGGGCTCCACCTCGTCGCCGTCGGCCAGCGGACGGGCGAGGTCCCGCAGCTCGCCGCCGATGCGCGCGGCGACGACGGAACGCTCCTCCTCGAAGAGCGCGGCGGCCGTAGTGCCCGTGGTCACCACGCGCTCTTCCCGCTCGGAATCGCGTTGGATGGTCACACGGACATCAGACACCGGTCTCTCCTGACTCTCACCTGGGATACGCGGCCCGCGCCGCGCCGTCGAATCGTACCGAGCGATGGCACCGGACCGCGAAACGGTCACGGACCGCGACGGGAACCGGCCGCGAAGCCCGCCGCGGCGGCAGCGGACCCGGCGGACGCCGCCACGCCCCCCCCGGCCGCGGCACCCGGCGGGCGGGTGCGACTGCCGGTCGGCCCCCCGTGCGGGCGCGGGACGGTCAGCCGCCCACGCCGCGCTCGAAGTCGTCGAGCGCCGCGCGCAGCCGCTTCAGCAGCCGCTCCCGGGGCTCCTCGGGTACCGGGACGGGGGCGACGTCGTGCGCGCCGCTCAACCGCCGGAAGCCGCCCCGGCTCTCCAGCAGCCCGGCGATCCGCAGCGGCAGCCCCGCCAGGTGGGAGTGGACGGCGCGGAGGTAGCCCTCGTCGTCCAGCCGGGCCCGCACCTGGGTCACCTCGGCGCCGGCCAGCACGTCGAGGCGCACCGAACCGGGCTCACCGGGCCGGGCGCGGCGCAGTCGTACGACGGTTCCCGTGACCCGCACCGGTACCGGGGGCTCGACGCGCACGTAGTGCCGCCCGGCGAGTTCGAGTGCGGGCAGGTCGGCCGGGGTGAAGACGAGGGCGGGGGGCCGTCGCGGGCAGTCCCGGGGCGCTCCGGCCGTGCGCGACCAGGCGAGGGTGATCCGCACCTCTTCGGTGCCGCGTACCAACTGGCACAGCGCGTCGGTGAGTTCCGCGCAGCAGCCGTCGGCGACGGCGGCGTCGAAGTGCTCGGTGGCGCCGGTGGCGCGGTAGCGGCACACGGCCCGGGCGGTCGCCCGCAGCGCGCGGCACAGCACCGCCAGCTCCCGGCCGCCGCCGTCGGGTGGCCCGGGCGGGGCCGAGGCGGTCAGCGTCCGTCCCGCCGCGCTCTCCTCGGGGGCCTCCGCGTACCGCGCCCGCCGGGTGAAGGCGTCCGCCCGGCGGTCGCCGCGGGCGCCGTGGAATCCGGCGCTCCGCTGTGTCGCCAGGGCACCGGCGCGGAGCATCGCACGGGCTGCGGTGCCCAGCTTCTGGCGCGCCCGCCAGGCGGCTGCCGTGTTGCCCGCGGGCAGTTCGCGTCTCCAGTGGATCTCGTCGTCGTCGGCGGCGCCTCGCATCACGCTCTCCGTGTCCCCGGCCACTCCCCTCCTTCTCCTGACCGCGGGGCGGGGCCGCAAAACGGAGCGGACAGCGGCGGATCGGGAGCGCGGGACGGACATGCGAAAACGGGACGGACGCACGAAAGGCCGCAGCGTCTGCTGACGCTGCGGCCTCGGATGCTGCCGTACGGATGCCGGGTGGGCGATACTGGGTTCGAACCAGTGACCTCTTCGGTGTGAACGAAGCGCTCTCCCACTGAGCTAATCGCCCCGGGTGTTCCGCCGTTGGCCCGGCGGCACGTGCAGAACAATACAGGGCGTCTCACTCTTCATCCAAACCCCTTTCCAGCAGGTTCCGCAGACCGTGCAGACCGCCGCGCATCATCAGCCGGTGGTTGGCGACGAAGAGGGGCCGGGCGGGGACGGCCAGCATGCGCAGCAGGCGCCTTTCGACCTCCACGTCCTGGACGAAGAGCGCGACGCTGCCGCCGTCGGCGGCGCGTACCCTCCAGCGGGCCCAGCCGTCCAGGTCGCCGCTCATGCCGACCTCCAGGATCCCGGCCGACGGGTCGCGGCGCCGCGCGTGGAGCACGACCGACAGCCGGTAGGGCAGTGCGGCCCGGATGTGCAGGAGACCGCTGTCCTCGCCGGTCCGGGCGAACCCGCGCACCTGGGGCCACCACGCGGGGTACGCGTCGAGCCGCTCCAGCGCGGCGTAGACCCGGCTCGGCGGGGCCGCGACCGGCCAGACGGCGCGGAAGCGGTAGTGGTTCGGATCCACGGGCCGGCCCTCCCGGGAACGGGGACTCTACGACGCAGGGCCCGGAAGCTGGTCGCTTCCGGGCCCTGCGTATGGCGTGGGCGATACTGGGTTCGAACCAGTGACCTCTTCGGTGTGAACGAAGCGCTCTCCCACTGAGCTAATCGCCCGCCGGCGGGCACAACATTACCGCATGTCAGCGGGTGGTCATGACCATCAGGAGGACTGCCGGGCCGCCTGCCGGGCCGCTTTGCGTTCCTTACGGGCCGCGCGGCGGTCCTTGAGCCACCGGGTGCCCTCCCGGTACTTGCGCTTGGTCCACCGCAGCACGTGCTGTGCCCAGACGAACTCGGTCGCCCAGACCGCCATCCCGCCGAAGATCACGAGCCAGCCGGGACCGGGCAGCGGAAGCATGATCACGCCGCCGGTCACGATCGCCAGACCGACGACGAAGACCACCACGCGCCAGCTCAGGTGCAGCGGCCTGGACGCCTGGACGAACCTCGGCGCGCGAGAGCCGAGGGGTTTCTCCTCCCGGACCTCCGGCGGCATCGCGTCACTCTCCGCAGTCATGACAGACAAGGTACCTGACTCGTTTCGGCCAGAGCCGGTTCACTGGAATGGCGGCACCTCCCAAACCTACAAGAGCCGTACGAAGGAATCGATTCCGTACAAAACAGTCAGAGGGGTTTACAACCGGCGCGTAGGTGGCATGTCGATTGCGCCGACGTGCGAATCCCCGAGCGCACACTGAGCGAAAGGCCCTGGCGCTTATGAACACAACGGTGAGCTGTGAGCTGCACCTGCGCCTCGTTGTTTCGAGCGAGTCCTCACTGCCTGTACCAGCGGGCCTGCGGTACGACACGGCGGACCCCTACGCCGTGCACGCCACCTTCCACACCGGTGCCGAGGAGACCGTGGAGTGGGTCTTCGCCCGCGACCTCCTCGCCGAAGGGCTGCACAGGCCCACCGGCACCGGGGACGTCCGAGTCTGGCCGTCCCGCAGTCACGGACAGTCCGTGGCCTGCATCGCCCTCAGTTCCCCGGAGGGCGAGGCCCTGCTCGAGGCCCCGGCGCGGGCACTGGAATCCTTCCTCAAGCGGACCGACGCGGCCGTACCGCCCGGTACCGAGCACCGCCACTTCGACCTGGACACCGAGCTCTCGCACATCCTCGCGGAGAGCTGAGACCGCCGGTCACCGCGGCCGTCCGACTCGGGGCGACGGCCGACGGTCCGGCAGCCGTGTGCCACGGCACCGCTTCGTGTAACGGCACACTGCGACGCCGCCGCCGCGTACTCGTACGCGGCGGCGGCGTCGCTGCGTACGGCCACGGCGCGGCCGCCGTCCGGAAACACCCGCCCTCGGGCCGGAGCCCAGCGACTAGGCTTCCCCCAGGCCGGAGGATTTCCCGGACACGGCAGGAGCGGCCCGTGCAGATCAACCACGACACCCGGTGCGCGCTCGACCAGGCGGTCGAGCTGCTGAACACCATGGCGGACGGCGAGAACCCCGACACGCTGGTGTCCGTGGCAGACCTGCGCTCCTACGCGGAGCGCACCAACGTCAGCGGGGTCGGCGCGCTGTCCGAGGACGACGTGCGCGCCGTCCGCGCGGTGCGCGAGCGCTTCGCGCAGGTGTTCGCCACCGAGGACACCCGCACCGCGGCCGGGCTGCTCAACGCGCTGGTCGCCGAGGCGGGCACGACGCCCCAGCTCACCGACCACGACGACTACGACTGGCACGTGCACTACTTCGCGCCCGGCGCCTCCGTCGCCCAGCACCTGGCGGCCGACTGCGGCATGGCGCTGGCGTTCGTCCTCGTCGCGGGCGAGCGCGACCGGCTGCGGCGCTGCTCGGCACCCGACTGCCGCCGGGTCTTCGTGGACCTGTCCCGCAACCGCTCCCGCCGCTACTGCGACAGCCGCACCTGCGGCAACCGCCTCCACGTAGCCGCCTACCGGGCACGGCGGCGGGAGTCGTCCGGGGGCGGCGTCCCGCGCTGAGCGCGCGGCACCACCCGCGACGCCCGCCGCTGCCCGGCTCCGGCCGGCCCGTCAGAGCAGCAGCAGGTCGTGCGCCCCGGCGGCACCGATCAGCACCGCGATCACGGCGAGGAACAGCATCAGCGGCGGTTGGGAGAGTGCGTACAGGCATCCCTTGGGCTCGGAGGGCGGCAGCTCGTCGAGCTCGATCGCGGAGTTCGGCGTCGTGTCCATCTCGCCGCGATCATGGCGCAGCCCCGGCCGCACCGGACGACTGCTCCACCCCATTCCCGGTGGTTTCCGCCGGAAAGCCCGCAGTGCCGCGGGCTCGCGTGCTAAGGCCGTCCGGCACATGGGGACGGCGGGGGCCGGTCCGGACGGGCCGGGCGGAGGGGCTAGATGCCGTGCTTCTTGAGGATGGCCTCGATGTCGGAGAAGTCCTCGCCCGGCTCGGCACCCTTGGCCTTGCCTGCCGAGGGCCTGCCGGGCGCGGGCTGCTGCCGGGTGGCCGGCGGTCCGGACGCGCCGAGCGCCGGGGCTCCCGCGGCGGGCTCCGCGGCCCGGGTCTCCCGGCGGGACGCCGCCGACCCGCTGCGGGCGGCGGCCGCGCGGCCGATGATCCACAGCACGACGGCGCAGGCCAGCACGGCGAATCCGGCCCAGACGGTGGGCTTGAGCACCAGATCGGCCGCCCAGCCGCCGACCGCCTTGCCGATCTTGCCGCCGAGCCCGACCAGGCCCGACATCGCCAGCCCGACCGGCACCAGCGCGACGGCGGCCAGTCGCGTGGCGGCGGCGAAGCGACGCCGCCACGCCGTGAGGAAGGCGATGGCCAGGCCGGCCGCGGAGAGCGCGGCGCAGACGGTGGTGGTGAGCATGTCTCCATGGTCGCACCGGCCGGGCGGTGGCGGCCATGGCCGGGGCCGCGGTTCAGGGAGATCTCCGGGTAGGCCCCCTCCTGGGGGCTGAGAGACTGTCGGCATGGACAACCCCAGCGACTCCGGCACCACCCTCCCGCAGCCCCGCGCCACCCTGGAGGTGTGGTGCGAGCTGCAGTGCCCGGACTGCCACCGTGCCCAGACCGATCTGCGGGCGCTGCGGGAGCGGTACGGCGACGCGCTGGAGATCCGGCTGCGGCACTTCCCGCTGGAGAAGCACAAGCACGCCTATGCGGCCGCCCAGGCGTTCGAGGAGGCGTACGGGCAGGGAAAGGGCGAGGAGTACGCCGCGGCGGTGCTGGCGCGCACCGGGGAGCTGGCCGAGCGCGGCGAGGCGCTGCTGGTCGAGGTGGCCCGCGACCTGGCCCTGGACGCGGAGGAGTTCGAGACGGCCCTGATCGACGGGCGGCATCTGCTGGCGGTCGACGCCGACCAGGCCGAGGGCAGGGCGATCGGGGTGACGGGCACCCCGACCTACGTCGTCGACGGGCAGCGGCTGGACGGCGGCAAGAGCCAGGAGGGGCTGCGCGAGCGCGTCGAGGAGATCACCGACCGGCTGCTGGGGCGCTGAGCGGCGGTGGTCGCGGCGGCGTCCTGAGCGTCACAGCAGCGGCTTGAGGAAGTGACGCTCCACCGTCCGGTAGCCCAGCGAGTCGTAGAGCCGCCGGGCCGGTGTGTTGCCGGCGAAGACGTTGAGTCCGAGACGGTCGGCCCCGGCGTCCAGGCAGACGGTTTCCGCGGCCAGCATCAGGGCGCGTCCGTGGCCCTCGCCCCGCCTTCCGGGCCGCACGCGGACGTCGTAGACCCAGGCGTGGACATCGTCGCGGGGCAGTCCGGTGAAGCCCAGCCAGAACGTGCCGACGACGGTGCCCTCGCTGCTGAGGACGCGCAGCGCGGCCCCCGCCGTGGCGGCTCCTTCCGGCAGGTGCGTGCGCCGCCCGGCCGCGGACGAAGCGAGGGCCTGCTCCCGGGAGTGGCCGTTCTCGATCAGCCCGGCGACGAAGGTCGCGGCCTGCTCCTCCCACCAGGCGTCGAACTCGGCCTCGGTGAGCGGGCGCAGCGCGCGGCCCGGGGGCGGCGCGGGGCGGGTGTGCGGCGACGGCAGCGACTTGATCAGATGGCTGCTGCTCTCCGCGTAGCCGAGCGCGGCCAGCAGGCGCACGCCGTCGGGAGTCCGCTCACGGCCCTCGTCGGGGTCGGCGGACGACTCGGCGTCCGCGGTCAGCGGGACACTCGCCTCGACACGGGTGCAGCCCCAGCCGCGCAGCACCTCCTCGGCGGCGAGTGCCGCCACGGCGCCCCGGCCCCGCCGCCGCTCCCCCGGCTCGACGTGGAGCCGCAGCCGCCCGGGCGCCGGGCCGTCCTCCGGCCCGCTGCTGAGGTGCACGGTGCCCACGGGGCGGGAGTTGACCCGGATCTCGTAGGCGCGCGCGCGTCCGCCCTCGGGCGGGCGGATCTCCGGACCGGTGGGGCGCAGTGTGGTCGTCACGGTGCCGTTCTACCCCGGCGGCCGCCCGGTGCCCACCTGCTGCGCCCCGGATCGCGCGGACCGGCAGGCGGCGCCGCGCGGCGGCCCGCGGCGCCGCTACGGGTCGATGTCGGCCGCCGAACGCTCCTCGAAGATCCGCATGGCCTTGGCCGTGACCGGGCCCGGCGCGCCGGACAGGGCACGTCCGTCCAGCCGTGCCACGGCCTGTACGTCGCGCAGGCTGGAGGTCACGAAGATCTCCTCGGCCCGCTCCAGCGCCGCCATCGGCAGATCCGTCTCGTGCCCGCCCGCCCACTCCAGGACCAGGGCCCGGGTGATTCCCGCCAGGCAGCCCGAGGCGAGCGGCGGTGTGTGCAGCTCGCCGTCTAGGACGACGAAGACGTTGGAGCCGGTGCCCTCGCACAGCCGGCCGTGGGTGTTGGCGAACAGGGCCTCGGTGGACGCCTGTTGCCGGGCGCGGGCGAGCGCGACGACGTTCTCCGCGTACGAGGTGGTCTTCAGTCCGGTGACCGCGCCCCGCTCGTTCCGGGTCCAGGGGACGGTGACGACCGAGGTGGTGTCCGGGCGGCGGCTCGCCTCGCCGAGAGCGACGACCAGGGTGGGGCCCGCCTCGCCGCGGTCCGACCCGAGCGGCGAGACGCCCCCGGTGTAGGTGATCCGCAGCCGGCCGTAAGGCATCGGGTTGGCGGCGGTGACCGCGTCGCAGGCCCGCCGCACCTCGTCCGCGTCCGGCTCGGGCAGGCCGAGGCCGTGCGCCGAGGAGGCGAGCCGCCGCAGATGCCGGGTGAGCGCGAACGGGGTGCCCTCCACGGTCCTGAGCGTCTCGAAGACCCCGTCCCCGACTGTCAGTCCGTGATCGAACACGGAGACGTTCGCGCTGTGTGCGTCCTGGAGTCCGCCGTCGAGCCAGATCTTCACTGCTGTTCACCTCGGGGAGCCGCTGGGGGCCGCTGTGTCACCGGACGGGCACCGGGCATGGCCGACCCGCGCGCTGCGGTGGCCGCGGCGTTCCCGGCGTTCCCGGCGTTCTTGGAGTTCTTGGAGTTCGCGTCGTACTCCCCCGACGCTACCGCGAGCAGCCGGGAAGCCTTCAGTTCCGTCTCCCGCCATTCCTGCTCCGGATCGGAGTCCCAGATGATCCCCGCCCCCGTGCCGAAGCGCAGCAGCGGGCGCGGGTGGTCGCGCTCGATCCAGAACGTGCGTATCCCGACGGCCAGCGCGCCCGTTCCCCGGTCGGCGTCGACCCAGCCGATGCCGCCGGTGTAGGGGCCGCGCGGCGCCGTCTCCAGCGCGTCGATCAGCCGCAGCGCGGAGGACTTGGGGGCCCCGGTGATCGAGCCGGGCGGGAAGGTGCCCGCCAGCAGCCGCGCCCATTCGCCGGCTCCGCGGGCGGCGGGCCCGGCGGGCTCCGGCAGCTCGCCGCGGACGGTGGAGACCAGGTGGACCAGGTTCCGGTAGGGCTCGGGCGCGCACAGCGCGGGGACGGTGATGGAGCCGGGCACGCACACCCGGCCGAGGTCGTTGCGGACCAGATCGGTGATCATCACGTTCTCGGCCCGCTCCTTCTCCCCCAGATCCGCCGCGGAGCGGCCGGTGCCCTTGATGGGGCCGGACTCGACGGTGCGGTCCGCGCGCCGCAGATACAGCTCCGGGGAGGCCGTGGCGATCTCCACGCCGTGGGCCGGCAGGCGCACGGTGCCCGCATAGGCGGCCGGGGTGCCGACGGCGAGCCGGGCGGTGAGCTGATCGATGTCGGCGGCCTCGGGGGCGGGATTTGGCAGCGGCGCGGACAGCACGCGGCAGAGGTTGACCTGGTAGACGTCTCCGGTGCCGATGGCGGTGCGGATCCGCCGCACGCCCTCGGTGTAGGCGGCGCGGTCCAGCGAGCTGACCCAGTCGCCGGGTGCCGGGCCCCGCCAGCGGCCGGGCGCCGGTGCGGGGAGCGGCGCCGGGCGTACGTCGCCGAAGCGGGCGCAGCACAGCCCGCCCTCGTAGTCGGCGACGACGGCCCACCACCCCGAGGAGTCGAGCGCCTCGGGGTCGCTGGTCACGTCGCGGAGGTCGGTGGCGAGGTGGCCGCCCAAGCGGGCGAGCGGGGTCAGATCGGACACGGTTTCGAGTCTATGAGGACGCCGGGGGCGGCCACGCTGCGCAAACGGAATTTGAGCTGGCACGGGAATCCGCTAAAGTTCAACACGTCGCCGAGGTGCACGCGCCCCGGGGACGGCCTCCCGGGTGCGTCCCGGAAAAGGCACTGCGGACGTGGCTCAGTTGGTAGAGCATCACCTTGCCAAGGTGAGGGTCGCGAGTTCGAATCTCGTCGTCCGCTCGATGTGGGGACCTCCCGGGCCCCCGCACATGGTGGAGTGGCCGAGAGGCGAGGCAACGGCCTGCAAAGCCGTCTACACGGGTTCAAATCCCGTCTCCACCTCCAAGGACGATTAGCTCAGCGGGAGAGCGCTTCCCTGACACGGAAGAGGTCACTGGTTCAATCCCAGTATCGTCCACCGGGTCCGGTCACCACCGGACCTTCCGCGCGGTTAGCTCAGCGGGAGAGCGCTTCCCTGACACGGAAGAGGTCACTGGTTCAATCCCAGTACCGCGCACGGACGATTAGCTCAGCGGGAGAGCGCTTCCCTGACACGGAAGAGGTCACTGGTTCAATCCCAGTATCGTCCACACCCGATCGAGGGCCCCGGCGGATTCGCCGGGGCCCTCGTCCGTGTTCCGGGCTCCCGTACCGCGAGCTCACCCGTCGCGGACTCCCGGGCCGCGAGGCGGATCCGCGCTCAGGAGGAGAAGAGCATCCGCCCGAAGCCGCGGCGCCCGTGCTGGCCGTGGTACCCATGGTGACCGTGCTGGCCGTGGCCGTACGAGCCGTGCTGCGGCGCGCCCCAGGCCGGGCCGGCCGGGCCGGCCGGGTAGCCCTGCGGTCCGGGCGGCGGAGGCGCCGACTGCCCCCACTGCGCCTCCATCCTGGTGAGAGCCTCCAGCTCGCCGTAGTCGAGGAAGATTCCCCGGCAGCTGCCGCACTGCTCGATCTGCACACCGCTGCGGTTGTACGTGTGCATCGGCGCACCGCACTTGGGACACTGCATCATTCGTCGGATTCCTCTCCCTACCGGTTGCCCACCGGATCCCTCACCGGTGACCGGACACCCCCGGTCCCGGTCGGCACTGCTCCAGCCTACGGCCTCCGGGCCGCGGGGAGTTCGGGACCTGCGAAAGAGCCGCGATCCGGGCGCACGCGGCCACGCACGCCTCCTCCGCCTCGTCCAGGGAACGCCCCTCGGTGCCGGCCTTGGCGACGCCGAGTGCCGCGCTCTGCACCGTCAACGCCCGGGCCGGCGCATCGAGATACGGCCACGGGTCGGGACCGGCCAGCGCGTGCGGGAGGCGCTCGGCGCGGGCGGCACCGGCCCCCGCCGCGACGCCGACGGTCCGGGCGTAGGCGCCGAGGAAGCACTCCCACACCGCAGCCGGAAGGAGCCCGGCCGCGAACCAGGCGGCGGGCCGCGCCAGATCCCAGGCCGGATCACCCAGCCCGAGGTCGTCGATGTCGATGAGCTGCCAGGGCCCGTCGGGCCGCGGATGGCGGACGAGCTGGCCGAGGTGGAAGTCGCCGTGGCACAGGGTGCGGGAGGCCGGGCCCGGCTCCTCGTCCCGGCACCAGGGCGGCAGCCCGGCCCATGCCCGCTCGACGACATCCGCCGAGGCACCGTGCGGGCCCCTGGGCGCGCGCCGCATCCGCTCCAGGGCCCGGGCCGCCTTGACCGGGCCGCGCATCGGGGGCAGCGGACCCGGGAGCCGTGCGGGCCCCGGGAGCGGCGCCGTGTGCAGCCGGGCCAGCAGCACGCCCGCCGCTCCCCAGGGCGCTGCCGCCGCGTCGTCCGGGTCGACCGGGGCACCGAGGGGCCAGACGCTGCCGCGCCGACCGCCGGGCAGCGGCGATGTGGGGGCGCCGGAGGCGGGGGGCAGCAGCACGCCGCGGTACTCCGGGGCCGCCGCGACCCGGATCCGCACCTCCAGCGCGGACACGTCCGCGTCGGCCGCGTGCGCCTTGGCGACCCGGTCGCCGACCCGCACGACGGCGGCGTCGGGACGATCGGCGAGCACATCGCCCTGCCCCCGGGGTGCACCGGCGAGCGCGGCGAGGGATTGGTGCAGCGCGGGGCTGCCGCCGGGGCTCTGAGGATCGGCCACGAGTACTCCACGGGTTCGACGAGGGCACCGCAGGGCGCGCCGCTGTTCCGGGGCGGGCGTCCGGAGCGTCGGACCGGCCGCCGGATACGCGAGAGCCCGGGCAGCTCCCCAGCTGCCCGGGCCTCGTGCCGTCCGCCGCACCCCCGTCCCCACGGGGCTGTAGAGCCGGAAGTCCCCGACCCGGTCCGCTCCACCGGGCCCGGGGCCGCTCAGGACCCCAGCATTCCGACCACGGACGACGCCTGTGTCAGCACCATCCGGCCCCAGCCCGAGACGAGGCCGAGGAGGAGGGCGAGTGGCAGCACCATGGCGGCGGCCACCAGCGGATGACGACGGCCGCCGGGGCGGACGCCGAGATCCGCGAGTGCCGCGCGCCGCCCCTTCCCCGCGGGCGCCGTGCGCCCGGCCGTGTACGCCATGATCCGCTCCTGATCGTTGTCTGGAGCGGCGGACGTCCGACCTCGGGGGACGAGTGCTGCGCCCGCCGCTCGACAACCACATTAGGCAGGGCCGCCCGGGGCGGCGTCATGCGCGCGTACCGACTCGGGGCCTCCCGCAGGATGACGTGCGACGGGGCCGCCTACTCCCCAGGGTGGAGGGCGTCCCCGGCCCTCCCAGGGTCTTCCCCCAGGGGGTACCGCCGCCCGGTCCCCCATGCGGCACTAGGGGGTGAGTTCTCTCACTCCCGCGCCGCCTCCCGGCCCTGGCCGAGCCGGTTCCTCCGGCCCGGCGGGGCGGACCGCGCAGGTCTCCCGCGGCGCGGTCGGCCGCGGCGTCCACCGGATCCGTCGCCGCGTCAAACGCCCTGCCGCGGGGCCCGTTTGACGGTGCAAAACCGGGGGCGCGGAGGCGTGCGGAACCGGCGCGTCCGGTGGAGTCCCCTTCGGCGGCCGGGCTCTGACATCCCGTCTGGCGCCGCGTGCGCGGCCTATCGTCGGCTCGCCGCGGCAGTCCGTAAGCTGTGGTCGTCAGACGGACCGGACACCGGCGGGCTGCTCCCCCGCCGGATGCCGGAGGTGGGCCACCGCCCACCGGACACCGGAGGTAGGAACGGACATGGCGATGATGCGGCTCCGGCGCGAGGACCCGCGAGTCGTCGGCTCGTTCAGGCTCCACCGGCGCCTGGGAGCCGGCGGTATGGGCGTGGTCTACCTGGGTTCCGACCGGCGCGGCCAGCGGGTCGCGCTGAAGGTGATCCGGCCGGACCTGGCCGAGGACCAGGAGTTCCGCTCCCGCTTCGCCCGCGAGGTGTCCGCCGCACGGCGGATCCGCGGCGGATGTACCGCCCGGCTGGTGGCCGCGGACCTGGAGGCCGACCGCCCCTGGTTCGCCACCCAGTACGTGCCGGGGCCCTCGCTGCACGACAAGGTGAACGAGAGCGGCCCGCTGCCCGCCGCGCAGGTCGCCTCGATCGGCGCCGCACTCGCCGAGGGCCTGGTGGCGGTGCACGAGGCGGGCGTCGTGCACCGCGATCTGAAACCCTCGAACATCCTGCTGTCCCCCAAGGGCCCGCGGATCATCGATTTCGGTATCGCCTGGGCGACCGGCGCGAGCACGCTGACGCACGTGGGCACGGCGGTCGGCTCCCCCGGGTTCCTGGCGCCCGAGCAGGTGCGGGGCGCGGCGGTCACCCCGGCGACGGACGTGTTCGCGCTGGGCGCCACGCTGGCGTACGCGGCCACGGCGGACTCCCCGTTCGGGCAGGGCAGTTCCGAGGTGATGCTCTACCGCGTGGTGCACGAGGAGCCGCTGCTGGACACCGTGCACGCGGCGCTGGCCCCGCTCGTCCACGCCTGCCTCGTCAAGTCGCCGGAGGACCGGCCCAGCACGCTGCAGCTCTCGCTGCGGCTCAAGGAGATCGCCGCGCGGGAGGCCCGCGGCCTGTCCGACGGCGGGGATCCCGCGCCGGGCGCCCGGGCGGCGTGGCACGGTGAGCGGCCGGGGACGGGGCGGTCCGCGTCCGGCGCGCGGCCCGCCGGGGAGCGCCGCCCCCGGGACCCGATGCAGCAGCGGACCCAGCGGGACACCGTCGGCTGGGAGCGCGAGCGGGCGGCGAGCGCCCCCCGGGCCTCGACTCCCCGCTCGGCGCGTTCGACCACGTCCGGCACTCCGCGGGCCGCGCGAGCCGCACGGGACACCGCGCATCCGACCGGCAACGGCTCGCGCAGGGACGCGCGTCCGCCCCGCCGCCCGACGGCGCCGCCGGCTCAGCGGGGCGGCGAGCGGCCGGCGAACGGCAGGCCGACCGGTCCGCGGCCCGCCGCCCGGCGCGGGCGCCCCGGCGGGCTCGGTCCGGCGGCCCGCAAGAGGAGGCTGCTGCGGCAGCGGCTCATCGTCTTCGTGACGGTGACCTTGCTGGTCGCGCTGGGCATCGCGGTGGCACAGGGCTGCGAGGGCCCCGCGCGCGGGCTCGGCAGCAGCTCCGTGCAGGTGCCGTGACCGGGAAACGGCACCTGCCGTGACCGGAGGCCGCGGGTGCCGCGGCCCCGGGGGCCGGCCGCGGGCGCGCGGGGCCGGCGGACCGGCGGCGTGTCCCGGCCGGGACACCGCGGCGGCGGGCTGCGTGCGGGCCGCGCCGACGCACCCGGTCCGTCTCAGCCGGCCTGCCGCGCGAGCGCGTAGAAGCCGACGGCGGCGGCGGCACCCACGTTGAGCGAGTCGACCCCGTGCGCCATGGGGATGCGGACCCACTCGTCGGCGGCGCGCAGCGCGCGGGGGGACAGTCCGCTGCCCTCGGCGCCCAGCAGCAGGGCCGCGCGGTCCCCGCAGCGCCGGGTGGCGGTGTCGATGGGGACGGCCTTCTCGTCCGGCGTGAGGGCGAGCAGCGGGAACCCGGCCTCGCGCACCGTCTCCAGGCCCTGCGGCCAGCTCTCCAGCCGGGCGTAGGGCACGGCGAACACGGCGCCCATGGAGACCTTGACCGAGCGGCGGTAGAGCGGGTCGGCGCAGTCGGGGGAGAGCAGTACGGCGTCCATGCCCAGCGCGGCGGCGCTGCGGAAGATGGCGCCGATGTTGGTGTGGTCGTTGACCGACTCCATGATCACGATGCGGCGCGCGGTGGCCAGCAGGTCCGCCGGCTTCGGCAGCGGCTTGCGCTGCATGGAGGCCAGGGCGCCGCGGTGCACGTGGTAGCCGGTGACGCGCTCGGCCAGCTCCGGGCTGACGGCGTAGACGGGCGCGGGCACCTCGTCGATGACGTCGCGCATGACGTCGATCCACTTCGCGGACAGCAGCATCGAGCGCATCGCGTACCCCGCCTGCCGGGCCCGGCGGATCACCTTCTCGCCCTCGGCGATGAACAGCCCCTCGGCGGGCTCGCGCCTGCGCCGCAGTTCGACGTCGGTCAGTCCCGTGTAGTCGCCCAGCCGGGGATCGTCGGGCTCGTCGACGGTGACGAGCCCGCCGGCCAGCCGGTCGCCGTGGGTGCCGGGGGAGGATGAGGTAGCCACAGGCCGATACTGCCCTGTCCCGCTCGAAGTGCCAATGTGTCGATGCCGCGTACGGGGTGGTCGTCCGGGGCGTGCACGGCGGATCACGGTGCGGTCGGGCCCACCGCCACCACGTCGCCGATCACGATGACGGCGGGCGGCCGTATGTCCTGCGCCGCGGCGCGGTCGGCCGCCGTCGCCAGGGTGGCGTCGACCCGCCGCTCGGTGGCCATGGTGCCCTCCTGGACGATGGCGACCGGGGTGTCGTCGGGGCGGCCGTGCGCGCGGAGCGCGGCGGCGATGGCGCCGAGGTTCTCCACCGCCATCAGCAGCACGAGGGTGCCCCGCAGCCGGGCGAGCGCGGTCCAGTCGACGAGCGAACGCGGGTCGTCGGGCGCGACATGGCCGCTGACGACGGTGAACTCGTGGGCCACACCCCGGTGGGTGACAGGGATGCCGACCGCGCCGGGCACACTGATCGCGCTGGAGATGCCCGGGACGACGGTCACCTGCACCCCTTCGGCGGCGAGTTGCTCGGCCTCCTCCATGCCGCGGCCGAAGACGAACGGGTCGCCGCCCTTGAGCCGCACCACGGACCGCCCGGCCTTGGCGTGCTCGACCAGGACCGCGTTGATGGCCTCCTGCGCCATCGCGCGGCCGTAGGGGATCTTGGCCGCGTCGATCACCTCGACGTGCGGCGGGAGTTCGTCCAGCAGGTCGCGGGGGCCCAGCCGGTCGGCGACGACCACGTCCGCCTGGGCAAGAAGCCGACGGCCCCGCACGGTGATCAGATCCGGGTCGCCGGGTCCGCCGCCGACGAGGGCGACGCCGGGGGTGCGGGGCCCGCGCTGTTCCGCGCCGAGCGTGCCGTCCCCGAGCCGGGCCACGACGGCGTCCCGGATGGCGGCCGCACGGCGCGGGTCGCGTCCGGCCGGGCCGTGCTCCCCGCTGGTGAGGACGGCGACGGTGATGCCGTCGCTGCGGCCGGTCGCCGGGGTCCAGGCGGTGCCCCGGTCCGCGTCGTCCGCACGGACGCACCACACCCGGCGGGCCTCGGCCTCCGCGACGACGGCGGCGTTGACGGCGGCGTCGTCGGTGGCCGCCAGCGCGTACCAGGCGTCCGTGAGGTCGCCGTCCCGCCAGGCCCGGCGCTCCCAGGCGATCTCCCCGGCGGTCGCCATCGCCTCGACGGAGGGCGTGGCCTCGGGTGCGACGAGGGTGACCCGCGCACCCGCCGCCAGCAGCGCCGGGAGGCGGCGCTGCGCCACGGTGCCGCCACCGACCAGTACGACGCGGCGGCCGTCCAGACGGAGTCCTACGGGGTAGGCGGGCGTGGCGGAGGTTTCCGACATCTGGGACGGCATCCTTCTCGAGAGGGCGGGCCGGCTCGTCCACCGGGCCGAGTACGACGCCGCTGCGGCGGTGGAGCGGCGGGGACGGTGAGGAACAGCCTATGCGGGACCACCGGGCGGCGCTGTCTCGCAGGTCACGGGGCAGGTCGGCACCCCCGCGCTCCCGGCGGGGTGCCGACTCGTGCCGGACGGGCCGCGCCGCGGGCCGCTCCGGTGGACGCCGGGGCGGCCCGCGGCGCGGGACCGGTCAGCTCTTCTCGGTGACGCCGGCCGCGTCGAACGTGGCGACCTCGTGCATCGCGCGGGCCGCGCTCTGCACCATGGGCAGGGCCAGCAGCGCGCCCGTTCCCTCGCCGAGCCGCAGGTCGAGGTCGAGCAGCGGGCGCAGCCCCAGCTTGGTGAGCGCGGCGACATGGCCGGGCTCGGCGCTGCGGTGCCCGGCGATGCACGCGGCGAGCGCCTCGGGGGCCACTGCTCGCGCCACCAGCGCGGCGGCCCCCGCGCTGACACCGTCGAGGATGACCGGGGTGCGCAGCGAGGCTCCGCCGAGGATCAGCCCGACCATCGCGGCGTGCTCCAGTCCGCCGAACGCCGAGAGCATGCCGAGGGGGTCGGCCGGGTCGGGCTGGTGCAGTTCCAGCGCACGGCGCACGACCTCGACCTTGCGGGCGTGCGTCTCGTCGTTGATGCCCGTACCGCGCCCGGTGACCTCGGCGGGGTCCGCGCCGGTGCAGGCGGCGATCAGCGCCGCGGAGGCGGTGGTGTTGGCGATGCCCATCTCGCCGGTGAGCAGCGCCTTGTTGCCGGCCGCGACCAGATCGCGGGCGGTCTCGATGCCCACCTCCAGGGCCCGCTCGACCTCCTCCTGGGTCAGCGCGGGGCCGGCGGTCATGTCCGCCGTACCGGCCCGTACCTTGCGCGGCAGCAGGCCGGGGGTGGTGGGCAGTTCGGCGGCGACACCGACGTCCACGACGCACACCTCGGCGCCCACCTGGTTGGCGAACGCGTTGCAGACGGCGCCGCCGCCCAGGAAGTTGGCCACCATCTGCGCGGTGACCTCCTGGGGCCAGGGGGTCACGCCCTGCTGGTGCACCCCGTGGTCCCCGGCGAAGACCGCGACGGCGGCCGGTTCGGGCACCGGAGGCGGGCACTTGCGGGAGAGGCCGCACAGCTGGGCCGAGATGATCTCCAGCATGCCGAGCGCCCCGGACGGCTTCGTCATCCGCTTCTGCCGCTCCCACGCCTCGCCGAGTGCCTTGGCGTCCAGCGGGCGGATGGTACTGAGCGTCTCGGCCAGCATGCCGGTGGGCTCGGCGCCGGGCAGCGCGCGGCGTCCGTAGGACTCCTCGTGGACCACCCACGAGAGCGGGCGCCGCTTGGACCAGCCGGCCTGCATCAGCTCCGGCTCGCCCGGGAACTCGTCGACGTAGCCCACGCACAGGTAGGCGACGACCTCCAGGTGTTCGGGCAGTTCCAGCGCGCGGACCATCTCGCGCTCGTCGAAGAAGCTGACCCAGCCCACGCCCAGGCCCTCGGCCCGCGCGGCGAGCCAGAGGTTCTCCACGGCCAGCGCCGAGGAGTAGGGGGCCATCTGCGGCTGGGTGTGCCGCCCCAGCGTGTGCCGCCCGCCGCGCGTCGGGTCCGCGGTGACGACGATGTTGACGGGGGTGTCGAGGATCGCCTCGATCTTCATCTGCTTGAACTGCTTCGCCCGGGCCTTGGGCAGCGACTTGGCGTACGCGTGGCGCTGCCGCTCGGCCAGCTCGTGCATGGCGCGCCGGGTCTCCTCGGAGCGGATGACCACGAAGTCCCAGGGCTGGGAGTGGCCCACGCTGGGCGCGGTGTGCGCCGCCTCCAGGACGCGGAGCAGCACCTCGTGCGGGATCGGGTCGGGCCGGAAGCCGTTGCGGATGTCGCGCCGCTCGCGCATCAGCCGGTGCACTGCTTCCCGCTCGGCCTCGGCGAACCCGGGCGCCGGCTCGCCCACGGGGACGGCGGCCGCGGGCTGGTCCTGCGCGGTCCCGCTCTCGGGGTCCTGCCCGTCGGGGGCCTCGCTCCCGGGAGCCCGGTCGCCGGGAGTCCCGCTCCCGGGGCCTTCGTTGCCGGAGTCCTCGTTCTCGGGGCCTTCGTTCCCGGCAGACGGGTCGACCGTGGGTTCACCGTCGGCGGCCGGGTCGCCGGTGGCGGCGTCGGGGGCCGGTCGCCCGGCGGGCTCCGGCGCGCCGTCGGGCTCGGGGACGGTGCCCTCGTCCGCGGCGAGTGCCTCGTCCGGCGTCCCGGCGGGCGCCTCGGGCCGGGCTTCGGGGGCGGCTGCGGCCTCGGGCGCGGGTCCGGCGGCGGCCTCGGGGACCGGGCCCGCCGCATCCGCGGCCCCGGCGACGGCTTCCTCGGACGGCACGGGGCCGGACGCGGCACCGGATTCCGCGGCCTCGGCGGACGGCCCCTCGGCGGCCTGCGCCGCGGCGGCCGAGCCGTCGGCGGGCACGGCGGCGCTGTCGTCGGGGGCCGGGGGCTCGGTACCGGGCCCGGTCGGCGAGCTGCCGGGGGCGTGCTGCCCGGCGGCGGCCGGGTCGGCCGCCGGGGTGCCGTCCGCGGGCACCGGCTCCGCGGCGGGCTCGCCGCCGGAGGGATTGGCGTCCCCGGCGGGCGGCTCGGGTACGGCGGACGGAACGGGCTCCGCGGCGGGCTCCGCGGCGGGCTCCGCGGCAGCGGCGGAGTCGTCCGCCGCTGCGTCCGGGACCTCGGCGGTGGGCCCGGCCGGGCTCTGCGGCGCCTCTCCCCCGGCTGCGGCCTCCGGCGCCGCCGCGTCCGGTACCGCGCCCGCGTCGTGCGCTGCGGCCTCGGCAGCCGGTGCGGGGACGGCGGCTTCCGAGGCCGCGGTGGCGTTCTCGGCGGGGCCCGGGTGCGCGTCCGCCGGCGTCTCGGGAGCAGCGGCTTCGGGGACTGGCATGGGCTCGGGCTCCTTGTCGGGCTGCGCCTCGGACGCGGTGGTGCCCGGGGAGTCTGGTGCTGTTGCCTGCTCGGGGATCACGGGGCTGTCCGGCCGGGGGCCGGCGGGCTGCTCCGGGTCCTGGTTTATCGGAGGAGCGGTCGAGGGCGGTACGGCCGCCTCCTGCTGCGGCAGCGGGTCGCCGCCCTGCGCGGGAACGGTGGGCACCTCGCCGGGCTGCACCTCGCGGCGCGGTCCGGGCACGGTGTCGTTGACGGGGCCGCCCTGTCCGGGGGCCGCTCCTTCCGGTTCCGGGGCGACAGCGGCAGCGGGGGCCGGATCGCTCTCGGCGGGCGCTGCGTGGGGCTGGGCGGCAGGCTGCCCCGCGTCGGTCGGCTGGCCTTCCGGCGGTGCGGGAGCCGCAGCGGCGTCGGCCGGGCCCGGCGCCGCGGGGGCGCCGGCGGCGGCCTCGTCGGCGGGGACGTCGGCCTCGGCGGGGACGGGCTGCGGGGTCCGGCCGTCCTGTTGGGGCGGGAGCTGGCCCAACTGCGGTCCCGGCAGCGGCTCCTCGGCGGAGGGTGCCGGCTGGTCGGGCTGGTCGGGCTGCGGCGCCGGGTCCTGCGCGGCGGCGGCCGGGGCGGTCTGCGCTTCGCTCTCCGGTACGGGCTGCTCGGCGGCGGGCTGCTGAGGCTCCGGGGAAGCCTGCGCTCCGGAGTGCTCGGCGGCGGGTGCGGGCGGGCCGGGCTGCGGGGCGGCGGACTGGTCGGGCGCCTCCGGAGCGGCGCTCTGCGGGTCCATGACAGCAGGTGCTGTCCCCGGGAGGCCGCCGGCCGGCTGCCCGGCCGGAGCGGCACCCGCCACCTCCACGGGCTGCGACTCCTCCGCGGTGGCGGGAACGGAGTCCTGCTGAGGGGGCATCCCGGGCTGCGTCTCGGCCGCGGGCCGGCTCTCCCCGGCGGCGGACGGCTGCGGCGCGCCCTGCACCGGCGCGGCCTGCGGGGCCGAGGCGGCGGGCTGCGCGGCGGCGCGTTCGGAGAGCGGGCGCACGGTGCCGGACTGCTCCGGCACCGGCGGCCCGAGGTGCAGCGGGCGGCGCGGTCCGGGGCCGGAAGTGCCCTGCGGTGCGGGGGACGCGGGCTGCGGCTGCTGGGGGGCACGGACCGCGCTCATGTCGTACCCGCCGGAGTCCCGGCCGTCGGCCTCGTGCGCTCCCTGGGCCGGGCCCGCCGCCTCGGCCTGTTCCGCGGCCGGGACGGACCGGGCAGCGGCCTGGGCCTCCTGCTGGTACGTGGCGTCCTGCTGGTACGTGGCGTCCTGCTGCCCGTAGCCGTGCTGCGCGTACGCGTCGGCGCCGGTCGCGTCGTGCGGTGCCGGGGCGCCGTCCGGTCCGTACTCAGCGCCGGAGGGGAACCCGCCGTCCTGCGGCAGGGGGCCGGCGTCCTGTTGCGGCTGCCCGTACGGGTCGTACCCGTAGCCGTAGCCGCCCTCCTGCTGGGCCTGGACTGCCGGCTGCCCGGGAGCGGGCAGCGGCTGTTCGTTCCAGGCGCCCTGCGCGGAGGGCATCAGAAGCAGGTCCTCTTCCTCGTGGGTCTCGTGGTTCGCATGAGGTTCGTGGTGAACGTGCGCGGCGTGAGCGGAGTGCGCCTGGGCCGCGTCCTGGACGTCGCCGCTGCCGTCGGCGAAGGAGTAGCCGCCGGAGCCCGGGATGTCCGGCTGTCCCTCCGGCTGCTGCCCGCCTGCGTTCTCCGGCAGCCCCTCGCCCGGGATCTGACCGGTGTCAGTCATGCGTTCCCCTCGCCCATCGCTAGTGCTCCTTCCAACCGGCGGACGGACCGCCGCGCCCCGCAGATGAAGAACGAGCACGCACTCTGTGCGGCACGTGCCTCCGGCTACACCATTCGGACAACGGCGGACGAAGCGTCAACCCCGAACGGTGGCACAACAGTCCATCAGCCTACCCGGCACGACGGACCCCGCCCGCCAGGGGTGGGAGAGAAAGCGCACTTCGTCGCGGTTCGTCACGCACCACGTCACAGCGGTTCAGTTCCGGATCGCGGACAGCAGGAAGACGACGGAGCGTTCGGTCTCCGTCCACCCTGCGGTCTCCAGCCGCACCGACTGGAGAAGGGCGCACTCGACGGCGTAACCCCGCTCCCCGAGCGCCCGTCCGGCCGCCTCGGCCTCGTCCCGGGTGGTGGCGTGCGTGACGATGCGGGCGGGGCGGCGGTCCGCGACGGCGGTGACGGTGGCCGTGCCCCCGGCGCCGATCCGCACCACGTCGGGCTCGGGCAAGTCCTCCAGGATGTGCGGCGCGACGCCGTGCACGATCTCCAACTGGACGCCGAACCGCCGCGCGGCCGCGTAGCCGCGACCGCAGGCGTCGGCGTCGCTGTCGACGGCGATGACCGCGGCCCCGAACCGCGCGGCCTCCACGGCGAACGCGCCGCTGCCCGCGCCGATGTCCCAGACGAGGTCCCCCGTGCGGGGCCCCAGCCAGGCCAGTTGGGCGGCGCGCAACTGCGCCGACTCGCCCGCCGGGCCGCCGCCGCTCCCCTCCGCCGGCTCTCCGGCGTACTCGGCCGTCGGCAGAGCCCAGCCGCGGATCGCGGGCGGGTAGCCGACCTCGTGCCCCGCGAGCCATCCGGTGCCCTGGGTGGTGCCGCTGTCGGCGCCCGCCCCGCTGCCGCCGACGACGATCACCACGTTCGGGTCGCGCCAGGTGTGGTCGGCGACCTTGTCCGAGGTGAGGACGGTGACCTGCTCGCGCTCGGTGCCCAGAGCCTCGCAGATGACGAAGGTGCGGTGCACCCCGTTCAGCAGCAGGGCGAGTTCGGCGGGCCCGGCGCCGGGCGAGGTGAGCACGGCGACCTTGTTGTGCGCGCGGCAGACGTTGACCGCGCGGCGCAGCGTACGGCTGGTGGCGACCACGAGCTGGGCGTCGTCCCAGGGCATCCCGGCACGGGCGAAGGCCGCGGCGACCGAGGAGACGGCAGGCACGACCTCGACCTCCAGGCCGTGCTCGGGGGCGCGCAGGGTGCGCACGACACCGAAGAAGCCGGGGTCGCCGTCGGCCAGGACCACGGCCGTGCCGCGGTGGCGTGCGATGCGCCGCGCCGCGAGGGAGGTGCTGCCGAGCCGGATGCGCTCGGCGCGCGGCGGGACCTCGGGCAGGGCGAGGTGGTGCGCCGCTCCGGCGACGAGGGTGGCCGCCGCGAGTGCCGAGCGGGCGGCGTCGGTCAGCGGCGAACCGTCCCACCCGATCACGGTGACGCGGTCGGCCATGGTGGGTTTCTCCTGGCTGGTCTGGGCACATCGCAGGTCGGGCCCACAGAGCGTACCCCCTGCCGCGGGAGGGCAGCGCCCGCACACCCCGCCGCGTCCGGCGGTCCGCGCCCCGCGCCCGACGGGCGGTGTGTCAGTGCCGCCGGGGCCAGCCGGGGTGGGGCGCGTAGCCGCCGGTTCCGGCGAACTGGTCGAAGCTGCCGTCCAGGTCCTCGGGCAGCAGGCTCCAGACGATGAGGTCGGTGCGGATCTCCGCCCAGCCGCCCTGGGCCCCGGTGTGCGAGGCCCCGAAGTTCTCCGTGCGGGTGCGGGCTATCCAGGCGTTGCGCAGCACCCCTTCGCTGATGCAGCCCAGCTTCTGGGCCACCTGCTGGGCGGCGGTGTTGTCGGCGGCCGTGCGCAGTTCCAGGCGTTCGAACTTCTGGTCCTGGAAGAGCCAGTGGGCGACGGCGGCCAGCGACTCGGAGGCGTACCCCTCGCCGCGTGCCCAGGAGGCGGTGGCGTAGAGCGCGTGGGCGGAGAGCACGCGCCAGTCCGCGCCGTGCAACTCGACCAGGCCCACGAGCCGCTGGGTGAGCAGTTCGGTCACGGCGAAGACGATGCCGTCGCCGGAGGTGCGCCGGGCGGGGGCGCCGCGGGTGACGAAGTCCCGGGCCCGGTCCTCGTCGTAGGGCACGGGTGACGCCAGCCAGGCGGTGATCTGGTCGTCGGCCATCATCGCGGTCAGCGCGGGGACGTCCGCTTCCTCGAACGGGCGCAGCACGAGCCGGTCCGTGCTGATCGAGATGTCCGGGAAGGTCGAGGTCATGCGCCGCTCCTACACGTCGGGGTGCACAGCATGCAGCATCGGCACCGGGATGCGCAGCGCCGGGCCCGCCCCGACAGGCGGACCCGGCGCTGATCAGAGACTTGTCGACACGGGGACTTTCCCCGGTTCAGGCCGTGGGGTCACGATCCCACAGGCCCGAAGACCGGTTCGATCGCCCCCTGGTACTTGTCCTCGATGAACTTCTTCACCTGGGGGGAGTTCAGCAGCTCGGCGAGCTTCCGGATCCGCGGGTCGTCCTGCTTCCCGTCCTTGACCGCGAGGAAGTTGGCGTACGGGTTGCCCTCGGCCTTCTCCGCCACCAGCGCGTCCGAGGCCGGGTTGAGCCCGGCGTCGACGGCGTAGTTGCCGTTGACGACGGCGGCGTCCACGTCGTCGAGAGCGCGGGGAACCGCCGCGGCCTCCAGTTCCTTGAACTTCAGGCCCCTGGCGTCGGCGATGTCGCCGAGGGTGGCCTCCGGCCCCGCGCCGGGCTTCAGCCCGATGAGCCCGTGCTCGTCCAGCAGGTGCAGGGCGCGGCCCTCGTTGGTGCTGTCGTTGGGGACCGCAACGGTGTCGCCGGATCCGATGCCCCCGAGGCTCTCCTCCTTCCTGGAGTAGAGGCCCAGCGGCTCCAGCTCGACGTTGACGACCGGCCTGATGTGGGTGTGCTGCTTCTCGTTGAAGTCGTCGAGGTAGGGCTTGTGCTGGAAGAAGTTGGCGTCGACCTCGCCGCTCTCGGTGGCGGTGTTGGGCACCACGTAGTCGTTGAACCTGCGGATGTCGAGCTTCAGCCCCTCCTTCTCGGCGAGGTGCTTCTCGACGTACTCCAGGATCTCGGCGTGCGGGGTGGGCGAGGCGGCGATCCTGAGGGTCTGCTCGTCCTCACCGCCCCGGCCGAGGCCGTAGCCGATCAGGGCCAGCGGGACGACGACGGCCGCAGCCACCGCTGCGGTACGGCCGCGCCCCAGCCTGGCGAGCCGCCGCCCGGCACCCCCGTCGGCGCCGCCTCCGCCGCCGCGGGCCGTCAGCAGCCGGACGACGGCGTCACCGACGAGCTGCACGGCGGTGACGACGACGATCAGCGCGACGACCGTGGCGACCATGACGCCGGTCTCGAAGCGCTGGTACCCGTACTGCACGGCCACCGAGCCGAGCCCGCCGCCGCCGACGGTGCCCGCCATCGCCGAGTACCCGATCAGCACGATCACGGTGGTGGTCAGTCCGGCCACCAGGGACGGCAGCGCCTGCGGGAGCAGCGCCTTGAAGACGACGGTGGGGGTGCCGCCGCCCATCGCCTGCACCGCCTCGACCAGGCCCCGGTCGACCTCCCGGACGGCGGTCTCCACCAGCCGCGCGAAGAACGGGATCGCGCCGATGGCGAGCGGCACCACGGCGGCCGTGGAGCCGACCGACTGGCCCACGACGAAGCGGGTGAAGGGGATCAGCGCGATCAGCAGGATGATGAACGGCAGCGATCTGCCCACGTTCACCAGCGCGCCGAGCACGCGGTTCGCGGGCGTGTTCCGCAACATGCCGCCCTTGTCGGTGAGGACGAGCAGCAGCCCCAGGGGCAGGCCGCCGACCAGGGCGACGAGTGCGGAGCAGCCGACCATGTAGAGCGTGTCCCAGAAGCCCTGGAACAGCAGCGGCTGCATCTGCGACCAGCTCATTCGGCACCTCCCTCGGTGCGTGCGGCGGACTGCCCGGCCGGGGCCGCCACCACTTCCGTGCGCGCGTCGCCGGACGGGCCGCCGGCGCTGTCCGCGGCGCCGCCGGCGACCGCGGCGACGTCGACGGTCAGGCCCTGCTCGCGCAGGAATCCGATCGGCACCACGTTCTCCTCGAATCCGCCGAGCAGCTCGATCCGCATCCGGCCCACCTGCTTGCCGGCGACGGTGTCCATCGCGGCGCCCAGGATGGAGATGTCGACGTTGTAGGTCCGCGACAGCTTGGAGATCACCGGCTCGGTCGCCCTCTCGCCGTGGAAGGTGACGTCGACGACCGTGCGGCCGGGCGCCGAGGGCTCCCCGCCGACCGGGAAGAGTTCGCCGGCCAGTTCGGAGCCGGGCGTGGCCAGCAACTCGGCGACGGTGCCGGACTCGGTGACACGCCCGTTCCGCATCAGCGCGGCCGAGTCGCAGACCGCCTTGACGACGTCCATCTCGTGCGTGATCAGCAGCACCGTGAGGCCGAGCTGCTCCTTCAGGTCGCGCAGCAGCCGGAGGACGGAGCGGGTGGTCTCCGGGTCGAGCGCGGAGGTCGCCTCGTCGGAGAGCAGCACCTTGGGGTCGCCCGCGAGGGCGCGCGCGATGCCGACCCGCTGCTTCTGGCCGCCGGAGAGCTGGCCGGGGTAGGACCCGGCCCGGTCGGCGAGCCCCACCAGGTCGAGCAGCTCGTGCGCCTTGCGGGTGCGCTGCTGTCCGGAGTGGCCGAGGATCTCCAGCGGCAGTTCGACGTTGCCGAGCACGGTGCGCGAGGACAGCAGGTTGAAGTGCTGGAAGACCATGCCGATCCGGGCGCGGGCCGCGCGGAGCTCCTTGCCCGCGCGGTTGCCGCTGCCGGAACGGGCGGCCAGGGCCGTGAGGTCCTGGCCGTCGACGGTGACGGTGCCGGAGGTGGGGCGTTCGAGCAGGTTGACGCAGCGGATGAGCGAGGACTTCCCGGCGCCGCTGCGGCCGACGACGCCGAACACCTCGCCTTCTTCGACGTGGAGGTCGACGCCGTCCAGCGCGGTGACCTCGCGGTCCCGTGTGCGGTAGACCTTTGTGAGGTCCGTTGTGGTGATCACAGAGAATCGTCCGTGGTGTCGGTGGGATGAGCGCTTGCGGTGCCGTCCGGGCAGGCGTGCGGCGGCGGTACGGGCAGAGCGGATCCACGGCTGCGTCGCGCAGGGCGCGTGGGGGGTGCTCCCCGGCCTCCGGCCCGGCGGGCGGGGACGGCGGGAGCGGCTCTGCCCGCGGTGCTCGGCACGCGGGCTCGTGACTCGCTTCGGGGCGCGAGTCGCCTCGGTCAGCTCAGGCGGGGGCCCTCAGCGGGCACACATTCGCCCGGTGGGCGACGGCCAGGCGCGCACAGGCATACAACGAGCACCGGGCGCCATCGTCGCCTCGGTCGCCAGGGTGCGGCAGCTCGTCGTGTTCATGGGGCAAAGTAAATCAGACCGGGCCGGCCGCACGGCGCACTCTGTCCGCATCGCGGACGGCCGGATGGACAGCGCTGGACACCGCGCCGCCGTCCCGGCCGCGCTCAGTCCTCCGCGACGACCGTCACACCCGAGGCTGTGACCTGCGCCGTCACCGAACCGAGGTGGTCGACGACGACGTCGGCGCGCAACTCGCTGCGGGGGTGCGTTGTGGCCAACCCCACGGTGCCCATGCCCGCCCTGCGGCCCGCCTCCAGTCCGGCGGGCGCGTCCTCGAAGACCACGCACCGCGCGGGGTCGGCGCCCAGCTTCCGCGCCGCCAGCAGGTAGGGCTCCGGGTCGGGCTTGCCGCGGGTGATGTCGTCGGCGGCCACGAGAAGCGGCGCCTCGACACCCACCGCACGCAGCCGGGCCTCCGCCAGTTCCCGGGTGGCCGAGGTGACCACGGCCCAGCTCCCTTCCGGCAGCGCGGCCAGCAGTTCGGCCGTGCCCGGCAGTGCGACGGCACCGCCCCGCGCGACGTCCTCGATCTCCATCCGGCCGATCCGGGCCACGGCCTCGGGGACCCGCTCGGCGGGCAGCAGATCGCCCACGATGTCCGCGGCCGGGCGCCCGTGCAGCTCGACGGCGGCGAAGTCCTCCGGGCTGATCCCGTACTCCCCCGCCCAGGCCGTCCAGCAGCGGAGCACCGAGTCCATCGAGGAGAGCAGGGTGCCGTCGTTGTCGAACAGCAGGGTCACGGGGGCTTCGAACTTCATGCCGGGCAGCGTACGCGGGCGTCCGGGGGCGCACGTCGGCGGGCCCGGGCGCCCTTCTAGACTCCTCGGCATGCTCACCCCGCTCACCGTCACGCTCGCCGTGGCCGCGCTCGTGCTGGCCGCGTGGTGCGGCTGGGCGGCGTACCGCGACCAGCCCACCAAGGACTGGCACTTCATCGGCATGGCCGTGGTGACCCTGCTCGCACTGGCCCAGCTCGTGGTCGGCATCGTGCAGGCCGCGCGCGGCCACACGGCCGCCGACGGCTCGGTGATCTTCTTCTCCTACCTGGTCGGCGTGGTCGCCTGCGTGCCGGTGGTGGGGCTGCTCTCACTGACGGAGCGCACCAAGTGGGGCTCGCTGACGGTGGTCGCGGGCGCCGTCGTGCTGGCGGTGCTCCAGGTGCGGCTGTACGACATCTGGGGAGGCGGTACCGGTGGCTGAGGACACGAGGGACGAGGCGGCCCGCACCCCGGCGGACGGTGCGGCGGAGGCCGCGACCGGGCGCGCGGGGATCAGCAGCGGGCCGGGCAAGCTCCTGGTCACGCTGTACGGGATCTTCACGGTGGGCGCGGCCTCGCGCTCGGCGGTGCAGCTCTCCACCCGCTTCCACGAGGCGCCGCTGGCCTATCTGCTCTCGGCGGCCGCCGCGCTGGTGTACGCGTTCATCACGCTGTCCCTGGTGCGCGGCGGCGAGGGGGCCAGGAGGGCCGCGCTCGCCTGCTGCGCGCTGGAGCTGTTCGGCGTGCTGGCGGTGGGCACCTGGACCCTGGTGGAACCGTCCGCGTTCCCGGACGCCACGGTGTGGTCGGACTACGGCATGGGATACCTGTTCATCCCGGTGCTGCTGCCGGTGACGGGGCTGTGGTGGCTGCGGCGCGGCCACCACAGCCCGGCGGCTGCCGGAGGCTAGGCGCTGGCGGCGTATTCGGCGGCGTCCTTGGCGAGCGCCACCAGCGTCACCCGGCGGTCGCGCTCGGTGCCGACCGGGGTGTAGCCCAGCCGCCGGTACAGGCGCAGATTGCCCTCGCTGCGGCTGCCGGTCACCAGGTGGTAGCGCTTGGGCCCGAACGCGTCGGCCAGGTGGGACTCGACGGCGGCGAGCAGCCGCCCGCCCAGGCCGTGCCCCTGGAGGCGGGGGTGCACGCACAGCCTGCCGATCCGCGCCGTGCCCTCGGCGTCGACCCTGCCGCGTACGGTGCCCACGACCTCCTCGCCCAGCCGGGCCACCAGCACGCAGCCCGCGGCGAGCTCGGCCCGCAGTTCCTCCAGCGTCTGGACCAGCGGCTCGATGCGGTAGTCGCCGTAGAGCTCCGCCTCGCTCTGGAAGCAGAGGTACTGGAGCTTCAGTATCTGTTCGGCGTCGTGTTCGTCCGCCGCAGAGATGGTCACGCTCATGCCCATGTGCGCATGCCTCCCCAAGTTGTGTGCGCACGGGCACGGGAGAGTGAGGGTGCCGTGTCCGCGCTGTCTGCCCTGGTGACGCCGGTTGCCTCTCGCACCCTTCCCCTGAGTCCAGGTGGTGGAACCTGTGCCGCGAGCATTCTGCGCAGGCATTCCAGGCAGCGGGAACGCAGCGGCCCCAGCGCGCCCTGTGACATTCCCAACTCGCGGGCGATTTGGGGGTATGTGGGGTCTTCCCGGGACAGCAGGGCACCCAGCACGGCGGGGCAGCGCCCCGGCAGCCGGGCGACGGCCGCGGCCAGTTCGCGGCGGCGCTCGGCGGCCAGCAGCGGCGCCTCGGTGTCGCTGGCCGGATCGGCGGTGCCGTCGGCCGCGGTGATCCGCTGCGGCCAGGCGGCGCGGGGCGGCGGTCCGGCGGCCCCGGGCAGCCCGTGCGGCCCGCGGGAGCTCTCGCGGGCCTCGGCGTGCACCGCGGCGGCCAGCCAGGCGGCGGGGTCGGCGGGCGGGCCGGACGCACGCAGCCGCTCCAGCCAGCGCAGCCGGACGCCCTGGAACAGGTCCTCGGCATCGGTGCCGGGCAGTGCCGCGGCCTCGGCGGCGCACTCGGCCCACAGCAGTGCGCGCGGCTCCGGCTCCCGCGAGGAGGGCCCCGGCTCGTGGGGTTCGCTCATATGCGGCTGCACGCGCGCCGCCCGTCCGCGGTTGCGGAACGGACGGCGCATCACTCGTGCGGGTGAGATCGGACCGGTCGGCGGCCGGGACCCGGAGGTGCGGACCGGCGGGCAGCGCGACGGGCGGCCCGGAGCGGGTCAGCGGCGGTCGCGGAAGTCCGCGGCGGCCAGCAGCGCGGTGTCGCAGTTGTCCGAGAAGATGCCGTCGATGCCCGTCTCGAACCAGCGCTTGAAGGCGCCGAACGCGTCGCCGTAGGCGTTCGGGTCGTCCCCCTTGCGGAAGTCGGCGGGCAGGAAGGTGTTCTCGTTGCGCATCGTGTACGGGTGCAGCACCAGCTTCCGGGCGTGCGCGTCGCGCACCAGGGTCGTCTCCTCGCCGAGCGAGCCGTCCTCCTCGCGGGGGATGATCAGGTCGAGGGTGGGGCCGATGCCCTGCGCGAAGCCGGCGATCCACGCCAGCCCTTCGGGCTTCACCAGGTCGGCGACGGTGCGCGGGTCGCCGGACTCCACAAAGTCCCAGGGGCGCGAGGCGGGTCCGGAGAGCAGCACGACGCGGGGACAGTCCACCAGCTCGTCCAGCCGCTGGATGCTGCTCGGCTCGAAGGACTGCAGGAAGTTGGGCGCGTGCGCCTTGTGCCGCCCGTACCGCCGCAGCAGGGTGACCAGCCGCTTCTCCAGGCCGAGGCCCAGCTTGCGGAAGTAGGTGGGGTGCTTGGTCTCGATGTGCAGCCACACCGGTCGTCCGCGCCGCCTGCCCTGCTTCTCGGCCCACTCCAGGACCTCGGCGAAGCTGGGCACCTCCCAGCGGCCGTCGTAGAGGGTGTTGCGCTGCCGCTGCTGCGGGATCCGCTCCTTGGCGCGCAGCGTCTTCAGCTCGCGGAGGGTGAAGTCCTCGGTGAACCAGCCGGTGAGCTGCTTCCCGTCGATCGTCTTGGTGGTGCGGCGGGAGGCGAACTCGGGGTGGTCGGAGACGTCGGTGGTGGCGGTGATGTCGTTCTCGTGCCGGCAGACCAGGTGGCCGTCCTTGGTGGGGACGAGGTCCTGCTCGATGACGTCGGCGCCCATGTCGAGGGCGAGTTGGTAGGAGCCGAAGGTGTGCTCGGGGCGGTAGCCGCTGGTGCCCCGGTGCCCGATGACGGCCGGGGTCGGCAGCCGCCCGTGGCCGTGCCCGTGCCCGTCGGTGCTGGGCGCGGCGTCCGCGGCCTGCGCGGTGCCACCGCCGAGCGCGACCGCGCCCGTGCCCGCCGCGCCCAGCACCGCCGCGGCGCCGAGCACTGTTCTGCGGCCCGGCTGCTGCTCCTGTCCCATGCGCTCTCCTCAGTCCCGGTGGCACCGATGTCCGGCCCTGCCACATGTCGGGCTGATCGTAGGACCGGCCGGGCGGCGACGGGGAGACGTCCGTGCGAACACGGCCGAAACACCGGACGGGCGGCGCACCGGCAGCTGAGCAATACGGACGCAATGCACGTCAATTCCTCGTAACGGTGCAAGAAACCCGGTGTGCCGGGTACCCGGAGCGGCGAGTATCGTCCTCATCTGCGCTTCCGTGCGCATCGACCACGCGCACGGCCATACCGACTGGGCGGAGGGTCCGTTGTCCCGTTTCCGGCTGATCAAGGCAGTGCTCGGCCCGCTCCTGCGCGTGCTGTTCCGGCCGCGGGTCGAAGGGGCCGACCGCATCCCCGGATCGGGTCCGGTGATCCTGGCCGGCAACCACCTCACGTTCATCGACTCGATGATCCTCCCCCTGGTGACCTCGCGGCAGGTCTTCTTCATCGGCAAGGACGAGTACGTCACCGGCAGGAGCCTCAAGGGCCGGCTGATGGCGTGGTTCTTCACCGGTGTCGGCATGATCCCCGTCGACCGGGACGGCGGACGCGGCGGCGTGGCCGCGCTGATGACCGGCCGCCGGGTGCTGGAGGAGGGGAATGTCTTCGCCATCTACCCCGAGGGCACCCGCTCCCCCGACGGCCGGCTCTACCGCGGCCGTACGGGCATCGCCCGGCTGGCCCTGATGACCGGCGCGCCGGTGGTGCCGTTCGCCATGATCGGCACGGACGAGGTGCAACCGGGCGGCAACGGCCTCCCCCGGATCGGCGGCGGCCGGATCACCGTGCGGTTCGGCGAGCCGCTGGACTTCTCCCGGTACGAGGGCATGGACCGGGACCGCTATGTGCTCCGCGCGGTGACCGACGAGGTGATGAGCGACGTGATGGACCTGTCGGGCCAGGAGTACGTGGACGTCTACGCCACGAAGGCGAAGGCGGCCTGAGGAAGCGCCCGGGTCGCGGCGCGTCGTCCGCGGCCCGCGGGGTCCGTCGGCACCCGTCGGAGCCGGTGCCGGCTCCGGCAGCCGGACCGCGCGGCGGGTGTGCGGCGGCCGGCGCTCAGCTCTCCTCCAGCCGCTGTCCGCGCAGCAGCCGCCAGGCCAGGAACGCGGCGGCGAGCAGGACGACGGCACCGGCACCGGCCCCGTAGCGCAGTCCTTCGGTGAAGCTGTCGCGGGCCGCGTCCAGCAGTCCGGTCCCCGCGGCGGCGGGCAGCGCGTCCGCGGTCCGCACCGCCTCCCCCAGCGACTGCCGGGCGTGCTCCGCCGCGTCCGGGGAGACACCCGGCGGGGTGCCGAAGGAGCGGTAGACGCCGGTCACCACCGAGCCCAGCAGGGCGATGCCGAGCGCGGCGCCCAGTTCGTAGGCGGTCTCCGAGACGGCCGAGGCCGCCCCCGCCTGCTCCTTGGGAACGGTCGAGAGGATGACGTCCGCGGTCACGGTGAACGCCAGTCCCGCGCCCACCCCCACCACCAGCAGCACACCGCCCAGCAGCGGGTAGCCGGTCGTCGGCTGGAGCCACAGGCAGCCGCCGAGGGCGGCGCCCACCGCGGCCAGCCCGCCGGAGACGGCGCCCCGCACGGACGTACGGCGGGCGACCCGGCCCGCGAACAGACCCGCGACGACGGAGCCGATGGCGGCGGGCAGTTCGGCCAGACCGGCCTGGAGCGGGGAGCGGCCCTGCACCGTCTGGAGGAACTGGGAGAGGAAGAAGACCAGCCCCGACAGCCCGAGGATGGTCAGCAGATCGGCGAGGACGGCGCCGCTGAAGCCGCGGTGGGCGAACAGCCGCATGTCCAGCAGCGGCGCGGGCAGCCGCAACTGGCGCCGCACGAACGCGTACAGCGCGCCCGCGCCGACCACCGCGGCGCCTGCGGCGTCCCAGCGGAAGCCGTGGGCGGCGGTCTCCTTGACGGCGTAGACGAGCGCGATGAGGCCCACCATCGACAGTCCGACGCCGGGCAGGTCCCAGGGGCCCGGGGCCGGGTTCCTGGACTCCGGCAGCAGTTTGGCGCCGACCAGCACCAGTACCGCCATCACCGGCAGGTTGATCAGGAAGACCGAGCCCCACCAGTAGTGCTCCAGCAGGAAGCCGCCGACGACGGGGCCGACCGCGGTGCCCGCGGCGGTCATCGCGCCCCAGATGCCCACGGCCAGGCTGCGCTCCCGCGGGTCGGGGAAGATGTTGCGGATCAGCGCGAGGGTGGCGGGCATCAGGGTGGCGCCCGCCACTCCCATCAGCGCGCGCCACAGGATCATCGCCTCGGGGCTGTGCGCGTAGGCGGTCAGCACCGACAGCGCGCCGAACGCCACCGATCCGGTCAGCAGCAGCTTCTTGCGGCCGATCCGGTCGCCGAGGCTGCCCATGGAGACCAGCATTCCGGCGATGACGAAGGAGTAGACGTCGCCGATCCACAGCAGTTGGGTGCTGGAGGGCCGCAGGTCCTCGCTGAGGAAGGGCGCCGCCAGGCCGAGCACGGTGACGTCGATGCCGACCAGCAGCACGGCGAGGACCAGCACGGCCAGCGCCAGCCACCGCAGCCGGGTGGGGCCGGTGTCCGCCGGGGTGCCGCCGGGGCCGGTGGCAGTGGTGCTGCTGCTCATTCCGCCACGCTCCGCCGTACGCCGCCGAGCAGCAGCTCCGCGGTCATCCGTACCGAGTCGCGGGCCGCGACCCGGCCGTCCTGGACCGCCCAGGCCGAGGCGGTGATCAGCGCGTAGAGCGCTTCGGTCAGCCAGGCCGGGGACAGGTCGATCCGGAAGGCCCCCTGGCGCTGTCCGCGCTGGAAGAGGGCGCTGATGCGCTCGTCGATCCTGGTCCAGCCCGCGTGCTGCTCGCCGGGTTCGAAGAGCTGGTTCTCGGTGACGAGGAACCCGAGGAAGCCGGCCAGCGGCTCGGCCTCGGCGATGACCCGCCGCACCGCGTCGGCCGCGTCCCCCTCGTCCGTCCGGGCGGCGTCCAGCGCCGCGTCGAGGCGGCGGAGGCCGAGTTGTTCGAGCGCGCGGATGAGCGCTGCCCGCCCGGCGAAGTGCCGGTGCAGCGTCGCGCGGCTGATCCGGGCCGCCTTGGCGATGTCGTCCATGGAGGAGGTCGGCCGCCGGGTCAGGAGGTCGGCGGCGGTGCCCAGCAGCTCTTCCCGATCCACACTCATGCGACAACAGTACTCCAGGTGAGACATGGATGTCGCATATGAGGCACGCAAAGCGCCCCGCCGCGGAAGTGCGGCGGGGCGTGGGCCGGGCCCGCGCGGGCCCGGCCGACGCGCGGCCGGCGCACGGTCAGCGCGCGGTCAGCGCCAGGCGCAGCTCCCCAGGGTGGCGCCCTTCTTCAGAGCTCGCTCGGCGGCCTTCTCCGGCAGCACCCGGGTCTTGCCGCGGCTCCCCTTGCCGGTGCACACCGCGGTGCGGTCCGCGTAGCCGGCGAGGTCCAGCAGGATCTGGTCCCAGTGGCGGTACTGCACGTCGTGGCCGCTGTCGTCGTAGCGGCGGGTGACCGGCTCGGCGGGCAGCGCGTCGGCCCAGCGGGCCTGCGTCGCGGGCGGGACGGTGGTGTCCTTGGCGCCCGTGTAGACGAAGGCCGGCGCCCGGAGTGCGGACAGGTCGGGGCCGGGGCGCTCGCAGTACAGCCGCTGCTCGTGGACCTGCGCCTCGGGGTCGCCCAGCTGGCCGCGCAGATAGTAGGAACGGGCGCCGTCCTCCTCGGCCCGGTCGGTGAACCCGGGGATCTTCCGCACCGGGCTGTCCTCGGGGAAGGCCCACCACGCGCGCGGATCGCGGATCTGCTCGCGGACGGCCGCCGCCAGCTCCGCGTCGCTCTTGCCGCAGTACCCGGGCTTCTCGCCGTAGGGCGGGAGCGCCGCCGCAAGGTGCAGGGAGGAGACGCGCCCGGGCGCGGCCGCGGCGAAGTGCGCCGCGTAGGGGCCGCCCCCGGAGATCGCGACCACGGGCGCCTTGCGGATGCCGAGCTTGTCGAGGACGGCGCGCACGTCGGAGGTGTAGTCCGCGAAGCCCAGCTTCGGGTCGAACTCCGTGTCGCCGAGACCGTTCCGCTCCACGGAGATCATCCGCAGGCCCAGCTTCTGCCGGGTGGTGCGCAGGAACTCCGTCATGCCCGAGGCGCGGGCCGTGGTGCCGGTACCGCCCATGAAGAGCACGGGGGTGCCGTCGCTCTCGCCGGTGTCCGCGTAGTGCACGGTGCGGCCCTCGTGGCGCAGCTGGTGCATCGGCGGGCCGAGCGGGTCGAACCGGTCCTGGACCACGGGCTTGGGCTTCCTGGAGGCTTCGGCCTGCGAGGCTCCGGCGGTGAAGCCGATTCCGCCGGCCACCGCGGCCACGGAGAGGGTGAGCGCCAGCGCGGCTCTCGATGCCTTTTTCATTTCTCGGTCTCCCAGTGTCTCAATGTGCGGAAGACCACCTGCCCCGGAGTCGGTTTAACATGCAACGAAATCCGCAGCTCTGCCGCTCCGCCCCCCGGGGTGACCTGCGACGTCACTCCCAGGGCAGCTCGGCGCGGCGCCGCCAGTAGACCTCCGGCTCCTCCACGAGATCGCCCGGCAGGGCGAGTTGGGTCTCGTCCAGGTCGACCGCGGTGGCCAGCAGGTTGGCGTGCAGCGCGCCCACGGTGGCGGCGCCGGAGAGCACGACCCCGGCCCACGGCTGCCGCAGGACGGCGGCCAGCGCGACGGCATCCGGAGTGGCGTCAGCGGCCTCTGCCGCCAGGTGCAGGTCGCGGGGCTCCTGACCCCCTGCCAGCCGACCGTTGGCCAAGGCCTCCTTGACCAGTACCGTCAGCCCCGCCTCGTGTGCCTCGGCCAGCGCGTCGGCGGCGGAGGTCTCCAGCAGGTTGTAGGTGCTCTGGACGGTACGGAAGAGCGGCTCGCCGTCCACCGTGACCGCCAGTGCCGCGCGGATGGCGTCGGCCTGCGCGGGACCGCTGGTGCTGAAGCCGACCGTGACGCCCTCGGCGGCCAGTTCGGCAAGCCGCTGATGCAGCGCGGTGTCCGTCAGCGCGGGGCTGTCCGGGGTCACCGAGTGGATCTGGTAGAGGTCGAGCCGGTCCCCCAGCAGTTCCCGGGTCTCCGCGAGCTGCCGTTCGAACGCCGCCAGGGAGTGGTCCTTGACCTCGTGCACCTCGGCGTCCGTACGCCACTCGCCCACATAGGTGTAGCCCCACTTGCTGCCGACGACGACGTCGGCCTCCGGGTGCTCGCGCAGCCAGTCCGCCAGGAACTCCTCGGCACGCCCGTAGGAACGGGCCACGTCGAGGTAGCGCACGCCCTGCGCGTAGGCGGCGTCCAGGAGTTCGTACGTCCGGGCCCGCATCGCCTCGGGGGTGCGCTCCGCGGGCAGGTCCGCCTCCCGGCCGAGCGTGAGGTAGGCGGGACGGCCGACGGCGGCCAGCCCGAGGCCGAGATGGGCCGTCGGTGTGGTGGCAGAGGCGAGACGGGCGAAGGACATCGGCTGCTCCCGGCCGGACGGTGTCGAAGGTGGCGGCTCCGGACGTTCCACGGTACCCGGCATACGCCTCCGGACCCCGCACCCGGTGCGGGGGCCCGGAAGTGTCGCCGAGCGCGCTCCGGCACCGGGCGGACGCGCACACCCGCACGCCGCCCGCGGACCGGGATCCGGAGGGGCGGCGAGCGGCGGTCGGCCGGTCAGCGCTTGGCGTCCGCCCAGGCGCGCTGCCCGTCCAGGTCGGCGCGGAAGTCGGCGAGCTGCGCGGCCACCGCGGAGGGCGCGGTGCCGCCCTTGCCGTCCCGTGCCGCCAGCGCGCCCGGCACGTTCAGCACCTCGCGCACCTGGGGGGTGAGGTGCGGCGAGAGCGCGGCGAACTGCGCGTCGGTCAGCTCGTCCAGCTCGATGCCCGTACGCTCGCACTCCTGCACGCAGGCGCCTGCCACCTCGTGCGCCACCCGGAACGGGACACCCCGCTTGACCAGCCACTCGGCGATGTCCGTGGCCAGCGAGAACCCGGCGGGGGCCAGCTCGGCCATCCGGTCGCCGTGCACCGTCAGGGTCCCCATCATGCCGGTGAACGCGGGCAGCAGCAGCTCCAGTTGGTCGATGGAGTCGAAGACCGGCTCCTTGTCCTCCTGCAGGTCCCGGTTGTAGGCCAGCGGCAGCGCCTTGAGCGTCGCCATCAGCCCGGTCAGATTCCCGATCAGCCGGCCGGACTTGCCGCGCGCCAGCTCGGCGATGTCCGGGTTCTTCTTCTGCGGCATGATCGAGGAACCGGTCGAGAAGGCGTCGTGCAGGGTCACGAAGGAGAACTCCTTCGTGTTCCAGAGGATGACCTCCTCGGCGATCTTGGAGACGTCGACGCCGATCATCGCGGTGACGAACGCGAACTCCGCGACGAAGTCGCGGGAGGCCGTACCGTCGATCGAGTTCGCCGCGCTGCCGCCCTCGAAGCCCAGATCCGCGGCGACGGCCTCCGGGTCGAGGCCGAGCGACGACCCCGCCAGCGCGCCCGAGCCGTAGGGAGAGACCGCGGTGCGGGCGTCCCACTGCCGCAGCCGCTCCGCGTCCCGGGCGAGCGCCTGGGCGTGCGCCAGGACGTGGTGCGCGAAGAGAACGGGCTGGGCGTGCTGGAGGTGGGTGCGGCCCGGCATCGCCACCTCCGGGTGCGCCTCGGCGAGGCCGACGAGCGCACCCTGCAGATCGGCCAGCAGGCCGCCGAGGACCCGGGCGTGGTCCCGCAGGTACATCCGGAAGAGGGTGGCGACCTGGTCGTTGCGGGACCGGCCCGCGCGCAGCTTGCCGCCGAGGTCCTTGCCCAGCCGCTCCAGGAGGCCGCGCTCCAGGGCCGTGTGCACGTCCTCGTCGGCGATCGTGCCCTGGAAGTCGCCGGAGGCGACATCCCGTTCGAGCGCGTCCAGGCCGTCGAGCATCCGGCTCAGCTCGTCGCCGGTGAGCAGCCCGGCCGTGTGCAGGACGCGGGCGTGGGCGCGGGAGCCCGCGATGTCGTACGGCGCCAGGCGCCAGTCGAAATGGACCGATGCGGAGAGCTTTTCGAGGGCCTCCGCCGGGCCGTCCGCGAAGCGCCCGCCCCAGAGGCGGACGTCCCCGTTGTCGGCGCTGTCGCTGTTCTCGCTGCTCACTGGTGGGTGCCTGTCCGTGTGGTGGTGGAGAGTGACCCTGCCCCGCCCTTCCGGACGAACGGAAAGGCGGGGCAGGGCCGACGAGCTTACGCCTGCTGGTCGCGCTTGGCGGCCATCTTGCTGCTGAGGCCGAAGATCTCGATGAACCCCTTCGACATCGACTGGTCGAAGGTGTCCCCGGTGTCGTAGGTGGCCAGGTTGAAGTCGTACAGCGACTGGTCGGACCGGCGGCCGGTCACCACCGCGCGCCCGCCGTGCAGCGTCATCCGGATGTCGCCCGAGACGTGCTGGTTGGCCTCGTCGATGAAGCCGTCCAGGGCCCGCTTGAGCGGGGAGAACCACATGCCGTCGTAGACCAGCTCGGTCCACCGCTGCTCGACCTGCCGCTTGTAGCGGGCCAGCTCGCGCTCGACGGTGACGTTCTCCAGCTCCTGGTGGGCGGTGATCAGCGCGATGCCGCCCGGGGACTCGTAGACCTCGCGGGACTTGATGCCCACCAGCCGGTCCTCGACCATGTCGATCCGGCCGATGCCCTGGGCCCCGGCCCGCTCGTTGAGCTGCTGGACGGCCTGCAGGACGGTGACGGGCTTGCCGTCCAGGGCGACGGGCACGCCCTTCTCGAAGGTGATGACGACCTCGTCGGCCTCCCGCGGGGTGGCGGGGTTGGAGGTGTACTCGTACACGTCCTCGATCGGGGCGTTCCAGATGTCCTCGAGGAAGCCGGTCTCCACCGCGCGGCCGAAGACGTTCTGGTCGATGGAGTAGGGCGACTTCTTGGACGTCGCGATGGGCAGGCCCTTCTCCTCGCAGAAGGCGATGGCCTTGTCCCGGGTCATGGCGTAGTCGCGGACCGGCGCGATGCACTTCAGCTCGGGGGCGAGGGAGGAGATGCCGGCCTCGAACCGCACCTGGTCGTTGCCCTTGCCGGTGCAGCCGTGCGCGACCGTGCCGGCGCCGTGCTTCCGGGCGGCGCTCACCAGGTGCTTGACGATGGTGGGCCGCGAGAGGGCGGAGACCAGCGGGTAGCGGTCCATGTAGAGCGCGTTGGCCTTGATCGCCGGCAGGCAGTAGTCCTCGGCGAACTCGTCCTTGGCGTCGGCGACCTCGGCCTCGACGGCACCGCAGGCCAGCGCGCGCTTGCGGATGACGTCCAGGTCCTCGCCGCCCTGGCCGACATCGACGGCGACGGCGACGACCTCGGCACCGGTCTCCTCGGCGATCCAGCCGATGCAGACTGAGGTGTCCAGGCCGCCTGAGTAGGCGAGTACGACGCGCTCGGTCACTGGCTTCTCCTTACGTGCATGCACTGACTGGTATAAGTATGCACTCCACCGTATGTTTCGTCAACGCGTGCCTGACCTGCGACAACGCGCACCTGACGGAGCACGCAGCCGCCCGGCACCGCCGGACCGGCCGCTCTGCCGCCGGAGGCGCCGGAGGGGAGGTCGAATCCGGGACCCCCTGTGCACGACGGTCCACCTGGGTGGGGTCAGGTGGCGTGCAGCAGCCGCGCTCCGGCGTGCTTCTCCTCCCGGTGGAGGTGCAGCACCTCGTGGAGGACGGCCTCCAGCTTCGGCTCCTCCTGGTGCTGGGCGCGGGTGATCTGGGCCCGGTACTGGTCGCAGTAGACACACGGCAGGTGCGCGCGGTCCGCAGCCTCGGGGTCGAGGTTGGTCACGGTCATGGCGTGTCGTGCGGTTCGGCGATCTCGACGGGCAGTGCGGAGCGGCGGTCGGGGCAGGCGGCGAGGAGTACGAGGGCGGCTTCCATCTGCTGGCCGCTGTCCTCGGGCATGCTGTTCAGCGGCACGGTGAACGTGGCGAGGTCGCGGTGGGGTCGGGCTGCTTGTTGCAGGTCGGCTGCGTAGCGGGTTCCGCTGCTGGTCGGCCAGGTCAGTTCCTGGTGCCGGGCGTGCCAGGCGAGGCGCCGCAGGCAGTCGGCGCGGGGGCCGGGCCCGGCGAGGTTCCACAAGGCGTGGAGGAAGGGGGAGCCGAGGCTGCGGCGGCCGTGCCGGTGCAGGTGCTCGCGCAACTGGCGGCGCAGGGACTGGAGGGGGCTGTCGGGGTTGTCAGGCACGGGGGGTGTCCTTCGGGGAGTCGCACTCGCGGCAGCGGATGCTGACGACGCGGCCGTGGCCGTCGGTGTCGGACGCGGGGCTGAGCGGCTTCTTGCAGCGCGGGCAGGTGCCGTACCAGGTGCCGCGGCGGGCCGTGGACGTTGCGGGTTCAGTCGGCATGGCGGGCGTCCCCTGGTCGGCAGCGCGGACATGCGCAGGGCGGCCACGTCGAGCTGACGGGGGTGCGTCCGCCGCCGCGGAGTGTGCGCCGTGGGGTCCAGGTGCGGCCGCCGTCGCGGGAGACGCGCAGGCGCAGCCGGCTCACCGCCGGGCTCCCACGCGGTGGGGGACCGCGGCGTCGTAGGCGGCCCGCTGGGATGCCTCGGCCTCGGTCAGGTTCTCGACCCGGGCCGTCCACTCCGCGCCGTGCGGGGTGACGAGCCGGACCTGCCCGGCGTCCAGGACGGTCTGCACCCGGCCCACCCACGCGGGCTCCGGCGGCATCCTCTGCCGGGTGGCCTCGTCCACCACGTAGTCGCCCCGCCCATAGCGGGCGGCACCCGCGGTCATCGCACGGCCAGGGATTGGCTTTTGCCGCATACGGCCACTGGCCAACTTCGGGTCCGGACGCCGTAGGTCATCTGCATCGCGCCTGCGGGCGACAGTTCACCGTGCACGACCCCGCGCACTATGCACGCCTCGCCATGGAGACGGGCGGTATTGATCGCCAGTTGGGCAACGCCCTTCAGTGACCTGTTCTGGAGCATTCCACAGCCCATCTGCGTGCGGGTTTGGGACACTCAGATGGTGCAGTGGAAGAGTGGCGACAACTGCTACATGGTGTGGCAGCTCCGCTCACTAGGTCATACCGCGCGACACCAGAGCGCGTAGTTGGAGATATCCTCACGATCGGCACGCTTCAACCGGCGCAGTGTGGCGATGTCCTCACGAACCCACCTGTGATCACGCACATGCTGAGGGGCGATCCGCCGCGCCAGCTTCAACGACTCGAACGCGTCATCCACCAGACCAGCCCACAGCTGAGCACGGGCAACCTCGATGTGGAAACCCGAGCGGCGTTCGGCAGGGAGGTCGCGCGCAGGGGCCCATCTGTGCGCGATATCCAGCGCCCGCTGAAGGTGCTGACCCCCCAGGCTCACGGCCAGAGACACCTCGTGCACGCGAACCGAGGAAGGACCGAATGCGGTGCCGTAATAGAGCCCTTCGGATACCGCATCAGCACATCGGCGAGCCGCGCCGATGTGCAGCATGGCCGCGTCTTCACGCCTTGCGCGACCCGCGATGACTGCTGCCCGCATATGGAGCGCCCCGCGAGTCGCCGTCACCGTGTCTTTCCTCGTCCGAGGTGCGGTATCCAAGGCGTTCTCCAGCGCACGTAATCCTGGGCCGTGAGCCTGAGCAGCGAAGAACGTCTCGCAGCGCACGTAGGCGACAGTCACATCGAGCAGCGGATCCTCTGCCGTCGGCGCAGCCCACCTCATGAGTTCCACCAACCGCGCCGACAGATCCTGGTAGCCGAACTTGTAGGCCACCGCGTCTGCTGTGCGATACGCCGCGACCAGAAGCCGGGCGACCTCCGGTCGGTCAGCGCCACTCGCTCCGTCCAGCGCCCTTGCAAGCTCTTCCAGAAGCCCCGGCAGATTGCGGGCGATGCGCAGGTACTGGGCCCCGACCCGCCAGTCGACCGCCTCTGACACCGCCGCGCGCAGCTCATCGAGGGAGCGCACTGGCCCGTCCTCCGGCAGGTCATACGTTGCGATCACCCGGGACAGCGCAGGGATCTCGTCGTGCACGCGGGAATCAGTGTGCCCACGGTGCCCCAGCAGGCGCGCCGGATCCACGCTCAAGGCCGCGGCCAGCGCATCGAGGACATCGTCCCCCGGCATCCGCGCACCTCGCTCGATCGCGCGCACCGTGCTGTAGGAGACGCCCGCCGCATCGGCCAGTCCCTTCTGCGTCAAGCGGACGAGTCGACGGGCAGCAGCGATGCGCTTCCCCATCTCGTAGCGCGGGTCCACGGGCATGCTGGTACTCCGTTCCGTGCAGCCACAGAGAACGGTAGCGGTTGGCGCCCCTTCAGATGGAGCCTTCGGTGGGACACCACGTCTCATAAGAGGCCAATGTCTCGGGCAAGTCGAGAATGCTGCCGACGCGGAAGTCCGGTGCCGGGTTGTCCACGTCCGCCCACAAGTGGCCCCAGGGGCCGCGGCGAAGCAGGCAGGTGCGCAGTCCCGCGTGTGCGGCCGGCGCCACATCGTTCGCCGGATGGTCGCCCACGTACAGAGTGGCGGCCGGTTCGCTTCCCGCCGTCGCCAGAACGCGCTCGAAGAAGGCCGCGGCAGGCTTCGCGCACCCCCACTCACCGGACGTGGAGATCGTGTCGGCCGGAAGGTCGAGGCTCCGCAACAGCCGGCCGGCACGGGCTGTCTGATTCCCGGCGATGTGCACCCGGTAGCCGGCAGAGCGGAGGGCTGCCAGGCCCGGCCGCACGTCGCTGTACAGATCTGAATCGTCGAGGATCTCGCCTAGACCAGCAGCCTCCATCGCTGCCCGCTCCGAGGCCAGATCCATGCCAGGGCGGAGCAATCGGATGGCGTCAGCGTTGTCCCGCCCCTGGGCGACAACTGCCCCGACGAGGGCTGAGAGCGTATGCCGCGGGACGTCGAGCCAGTCGGCCCAGCGCCCCCAGTGGCGGTCGTCGCGGGTGAGGGTCTCGCCGACATCGAAGACGATGCTGGTAATCATCAGCGTCAGCCTACGGGTGCCCTGCCTTGCGGTGGGGTGCACCCGGGACCGCAAGGACCGGGCGCTGCGGCGCGCGGCGGTGTCCCGCGGGCCCACCCTCGGGCGGATGCACGATGACCGGTGCCCGTTGGGACACGCCCCTCGCTCAGCCTCGCCCGCCCAGCACCTCCTCCAGTACCCGGGTGTGGGCGAGCGAGAGGTCCTTGGATGCCGTCAGCAGGGTGAGCACCCGGGCGCCGGAGGCCGCCCGGAGGAGTTCGTCGAGGCCCTCGGCGCCCGCATCCGTGGCCAGCTCGGCGCGGTAGCGCTCGGCGAACCCCGCGAAGCGCTCCGGGGTGTGTCCGTACCACTTGCGCAGCTCGGCGCTGGGGGCGACCTGTTTGCACCAGGCGTCCAGTGCGGCCTCCTCCTTGCGCAGCCCGCGCGGCCAGAGGCGGTCCACGAGGACGCGGGCGCCGTCCGCGGCGGGCTCGGGCGCCTCGTAGACGCGGCGGACCCGGATCTTCGGCTTCTTCTCGGCAGCCATGGGGCCAGGGTGCGGCCGATCACCCGGCCCCCGCATGTTGACAACGTTCACATTGTTGATTCCGGGTTCCCGCCCTGACCGCCGGGCCGGACCGTGGGCGAGGCGGGCTGCGCACGGGCGCGGGAGCTGAACCGGCCCGTCCTCTCGGCGTGATCGCCTCCGGACTGCTGCCCACACAGTCCACGCAGTCCACGCTGGGCATCCTCACCGTCCGCGCGCCCGGGCCGCGGTGAACCGGGCCGGGTGAGCGTGTCCCGGGCACCGCTCCCCCGGTCGCCTCCCCGGCGGCGGCGTCCGGAGCGCGCCGGAATGCCCCGGCGTTCGCGATCACATCGCGAGACAGCTCTTGCCAACCGGCCCCACCAGGGCGTTCTCTCTGCGGGTGCGAACCGGACAGCAGAACACCCCGCCCGACTCCGACGACTCCCCCGAGACGGCCGCCGAGCAACGCGGAGCGCGCCGTGCGGTGACGCTCTTCCCGCTCCTGGTCCTGCTCGCGGGCGCGCTCGGCCTGCTCAGTCCCGGCAGCTTCACGGGCGGCGCCGAGGCGGTGCCCTACCTGCTCGGGGTCGTGATGTTCTGCATGGGGCTCACGATGACCGTGCCGGACTTCCGGAGCGTCGTCCGCCGTCCCTGGGCGGTCGCGCTGGGGCTGGCGGCCCAGTACCTCGTGATGCCGGGGCTGGGCTGGCTGGTCGCGCAGGGCCTGGGCCTGTCCCCGCAGCTCGCCGCCGGGCTGATCCTGGTCGGCTGCTCACCGGGCGGGACGGCGTCGAACGTCGTGACCTATCTGGCGCGCGGCGACGTGGCGCTCTCGGTCTCGGTCACCTCGGTCTCCACGTTCGTCGCGCCGCTGCTGACTCCGCCGCTCACGCTGTTCCTCGCGGGCGAGTTCCTGCCCGTGGACACCGGCTCGATGGTCGGCGACATCGTCAAGACGGTGCTGCTGCCGGTCCTCGGCGGGCTGCTGGTCCGGCTGCTCGCCGGGCGCGCCGTCGAACGGGCGCTGCCCGCGCTGCCCTGGCTGTCCACGGCGACCATCGCCGTCATCGTCACCATCGTGGTGGCGGGCAGCGCGGGCACCATCAAGTCGGCGGCGGCGCTGGTGTTCCTGGCGGTGGTGCTGCACAACGGGCTGGGGCTGGCGCTCGGTTACACCGTGGGGCGGCTGTCCCGGCTCGGCGAACCGGCCGGGCGCGCGCTGGCCTTCGAGGTCGGCATGCAGAACTCGGGGTTGGCCGCCTCGCTGGCGGCGGCGCACTTCAGTCCGCTCGCGGCGCTGCCGGCCGCTGTCTTCTCCGTGTGGCACAACGTCTCGGGCGCGCTGGCCGCCGCCTGGTTCGCACACCGCGACCGGAGCGCCGCGGCGCGGACGCGCACCGGCGCGGGCCGCCCGGCGGACTCCGGAGCGGCGGACCCTGCCGGCTCCGCGGACTCCGTCCCGGCCGATTCCGGCCCGGCGGCAGCGGGCGGAGCCGACAACGCGGAGCCGGCCGCCGGACCGCACTCCGCGGGGTGAGCGTGCCGTCCCGGCCCGCTCGGCGGTCGGCGCTCAGCGCTCCTTCTGCGCCAGCGCCAGCAGATGGTCGGCCAGCGCCTGGCCGCCCTCGGCGTCGCGGCTGATCAGCAGCAGGGTGTCGTCACCGGCGATGGTGCCGATGATCTCGTGCACGCCGGCCTGGTCGATGGCGGAGGCGAGGAACTGCGCGGCGCCGGGCGGGGTGCGCAGGACGACGAGGTTGGCGGACGCCTCGGCGGAGATGAGGAGTTCGCCGGCCAGCCGGGCCATCCGGGCCTCGGTGGCCGACTCGCCCAGCGGAGCACGCGGGGTGGGGTCCCCGCCCTCGGCGGGGACCGCGTAGATCAGCTCGCCCCCGGTGTTGCGGATCTTGACGGCGCCCAGCTCGTCGAGGTCCCGGGAGAGGGTGGCCTGGGTGACCGTGAGCCCGTCGTCGGCCAGGAGCTTGGCGAGCTGGCTCTGCGAGCGGACCGGCTGCCTGCTGAGAATGTCGACGATGCGGCGGTGCCGGGCCGTCCGGGTCTGCGGGACGGCCTGTCCCCCGTGCTGCTCCTCGGTCATCGTGCGCGTACCCCTCTGGTTCGTCTGCCTTCGGATCATCCTCTGCCGGCCGCGGCGCCGGACGCTGCCGCGTCGAGGACGGCGGGCAGCGCGCTGACGAACGCGTCCGCCTCCTCCTCGCCGACGATCAGCGGCGGAGCGAGCCGGAGGACGTCCGGAGCGACCGCGTTCACCAGGAAGCCCGCGTCCTGCGCCGCCTGCTGCGCGTGCGGCGCGACCGGCTCGGTGAGCACGATACCCAGCAGCAGCCCCGCACCGCGGACCTGCGCGACCATGGGATGGCCCAGCCCGGCGACGCCGTCGCGCAGCCGGGCGCCGACCCGCTTGACGTGGTCGAGCAGTCCCTCGGCGGCGATGGTCTCCAGCACCGCGAGCCCGGCGGCGCAGGCGATGGGGTTGCCGCCGAAGGTGGAGCCGTGCTGGCCGGGCTCCAGCAGTTCGGCCGCGGCCCCGAAGGCCAGCACGGCGCCGAGCGGCAGCCCGCCGCCCAGCCCCTTGGCGAGGGTGACCACGTCCGGCTCGACGCCCTCGGCCTGGCAGGCCAGCCAGTGCCCCGTCCGGCCGATGCCGGTCTGGATCTCGTCCAGTACCAGCAGCGTCCCGGTGGCGGCGGTGATCTCGCGCGCTGCGGTCAGATAGCCCTCGGGCGGGACGACGACGCCGTTCTCGCCCTGGACCGGCTCGATGATCACGAAGGCCGTGTCCTCGGTGACCGCCGCGCGCAGCGCCTCCGCGTCGCCGTAGGGGACGTGGGTGACCTCGCCGGGCAGCGGGCGGAAGGGGTCCTGCTTGCCGGGCTGGCCGGTCAGCGCGAGGGCCCCCATGGTGCGGCCGTGGAAGCCGCCGTGGGTGGCGACCATGCCGGTGCGGCCGGTGCGCCGTCCGATCTTGAAGGCGGCTTCGACGGCCTCGGCCCCGGAGTTGGCGAAGTAGACCCGCCCCGGCCGGCCCGCGATCTCCAGCAGCTTCTCGGCGAGCAGCACCGGCGGCTCGGCGATGAAGAGGTTGGAGACGTGGCCGAGGGTGGCGACCTGGTCGGAGACGGCCCGCACGACCGCCGGGTGCGCGGTGCCGAGCACGTTGACGGCGATGCCGCCGACGAAGTCGAGGTACTGCCTGCCCTCGGCGTCCCACAGCCTGCTGCCCTCGCCGTGGGTGAGGGGGATGCGCGGCGTGCCGTAGTTGTTCATCAGGGCGCCCTGCCACCGGCCGGTGAGGGCGGAGTTGTCGTGCGTGATGGTCATGCGGGGCCCTCCGCGTCGTCGTCCACGGTCAGCGGCGCGCCGGGCGGGGTGTGCCGCGGCGCGGGAACGGCGTCGGGCACGACCATCGTGCCGATGCCCTCGTCGGTGAAGATCTCCAGCAGGATGGAGTGCGGCACCCGGCCGTCCAGCACCCGGGCGGTGTGCACTCCGTTGCGTACGGCGTGCAGGCAGCCCTCCATCTTGGGCACCATCCCGCTCGCCAGGTCGGGCAGCAGCTTCTCCAGCTCCGCGGCGGTCAACTCGCTGATCACGTCGTCGCTGTTCGGCCAGTCCGCGTACAGGCCCTCCACGTCGGTGAGCACCATCAGCGTCTCGGCACCCAGTGCCGCGGCGAGCGCGGCGGCGGCGGTGTCGGCGTTGACGTTGTAGACGTGGTCGTCGTCCGCGCTGCGGGCGATGGAGGAGATCACCGGGATCCGGCCGTCCGCCAGCAGTGCCTCGATCGCCCCCGTCTGCACGGAGCTGATGCGGCCCACCCGGCCGAGGTCGACGGGCTCGCCGTCGACCTCGGCCAGATGCTTGGTCGCCGCCATGATGTGGGCGTCCTCGCCGGTCATCCCGACGGCCAGCGGGCCGTGCTGGTTGAGCAGGTTGACCAGTTCGCGCTGGACCTGGCCCGCCAGCACCATCCGTACGACGTCCATGGTCTCGGGCGTGGTCACCCGCAGCCCGGCACGGAACTGCGACTCCAGTCCGAGCCGGTCGAGCTGCCTGCTGATCTGCGGGCCCCCGCCGTGCACGACCACGGGGCGCAGCCCGGCGTGCCGCAGGAAGACGACGTCCTGTGCGAAGGCCGCCTTCAGCTCCTCGTCCACCATCGCGTTCCCGCCGAACTTGATGACGACGGTCTTTCCGTGGTGCCGGGTCAGCCAGGGCAGCGCCTCGACGAGGGTCTGGGCCTTGGGCAGCGCGGTGTGCCTGCGAGTGCTCGGCTTCCGGGTGCTCATGACGAGTACGCGCTGTTCTCGTGGACGTAGTCGGCCGTCAGGTCGTTGGTCCAGATGACGGCGGACGCGGCTCCGGCGTGCAGGTCGGCGGTGATGCGGACCTCGCGGAAGCGCATGTCGACCTTGTTCCGGTCCTCGCCGACGGAGCCGCCGCGGCAGACCTGCACCCCGTTGATGGCCACGTCCAGCGCGTCGGGGTCGAAGGCCGCGTCGGTGGTGCCGATGGCGGCCAGCACCCGGCCCCAGTTGGGGTCCTCGCCGTGCACGGCGCACTTGAGGAGGTTGTTGCGCGCGATGGTGCGGCCCACCGTGACGGCCTCGTCCTCGTCGGCCGCGCCGACCACCTCGATCCGGATGTCCTTGGAGGCGCCCTCGGCGTCCCGGACGAGCTGCTGCCCCAGGTCGGCGCAGACCGCGCGGACCGCCTCGGCGAACCCGGCCGCCTCCGGCCGCACGCCGCTCGCGCCGGAGGCGAGCAGCAGCACCGTGTCGTTGGTGGACATGGCGCCGTCGGAGTCGATCCGGTCGAAAGTGGTGCGGGTGGCGGCGCGCAGCGCGGCGTCCAGCTCCTCGGCCGGCAGGTCGGCGTCGGTGGTCAGCACGACGAGCATGGTGGCCAGGCCCGGCGCGAGCATGCCCGCGCCCTTGGCCATCCCGCCCACCGTCCAGCCCGCGGGGTCGGAGACGACCGCGGTCTTGTGCACGGTGTCGGTCGTCTTGATGGCGAGGGCGGCTTTCTCGCCACCGTGCGCGGAGAGCGCGGCGGTGGCTGCCTCGACTCCGGGCAGCAGCGCGTCCATCGGCAGCCGCTCCCCGATCAGCCCGGTGGAGGCGACGGCGATCTCGGCGGCGCTGTGCTCGGTGCCGGTGGCGGAGGTCAGCGCCGCGGCGGTGCGCTCCGCGGTGGCGTGGGTGTCCTGGAAGCCGGGTGCGCCCGTGCAGGCGTTGGCGCCGCCGGAGTTGAGGAGGACGGCGGAGACCCGGCCGCCCTTGAGCACCTGCTCGGACCAGAGCACCGGCGCCGCTTTGACGCGGTTGGCGGTGAAGACTCCGGCCGCGGCCTGGCGCGGCCCGGTGTTGACGACGAGCGCGAGGTCGGGGGACCCGCTCTGCTTGATTCCGGCGGCGATGCCCGCGGCCGTGAATCCGCCGGCCGCTGTGACGCTCATGGTGCGACTCCGATCGTGGAAAGTCCCAGTCCCTCGTCCAGGCCGAGGGCGATGTTCATGCTCTGCACGGCACCGCCCGCGGTGCCCTTGGTGAGGTTGTCGACCGCGCTGACGACGACGATCCGGTCCGCCTCCGGGTCCCGGGTGACCTGGAGGTGCACCGAGTTGGACCCCTGCACGGCGGCGGTGGCGGGCCACTGCCCCTCCGGGAGCAGGGTGACGAAGGGCTCGTCCTGGTACGCCTTCTCGTAGGCGGCCCGCACCTGCTCCGCGGTGGTGCCGGGGGCGGTCTTGGCGGAGCAGGTGGCGAGGATGCCGCGCGGCATCGGGGCGAGCGTCGGGGTGAAGGAGACGGTGACCCGGCGTCCGGCGGCCGCCGAGAGGTTCTGGACCATCTCGGGGGTGTGCCGGTGGGTGCCGCCGACCCCGTACGGACTCATCGAGCCCATGACCTCGCTGCCGAGCAGGTGCGGCTTGAGGGCCTTGCCGGCGCCGGAGGTGCCGGTCGCCGCGACGACCACGGCCTCGGGTTCGGCGAGGCCGGCCGCGTAGGCGGGCGCGAGCGCGAGGGAGACGGCGGTGGGGTAGCAGCCGGGGACGGCGATCCGCCGGGTGCCGCGCAGCGCCGCACGGGCGCCGGGGAGTTCCGGCAGGCCGTAGGGCCAGGTGCCGGCGTGCGGGGTGCCGTAGAAACGCTCCCAGGCGGCGGCGTCGGCCAGCCGGAAGTCCGCGCCGCAGTCGACGATCAGCGTCTCGTCGCCGAGCTGCTCGGCGACGGCCGCCGACTGCCCGTGCGGGAGGGCGAGGAAGACCACGTCGTGGCCGCGCAGCAGCTCCGCGGTGGTCTCCTCCAGTATCCGGTCCGCGTACGGGACCAGGTGCGGCTGGAGGGTGCCGAACCGCTGTCCGGCGTTGCTGTTCCCGGTCAGCGCCCCGACCTCGACCTGCGGATGCCCGGCGAGCAGGCGCAGCACCTCACCACCCGCGTACCCGCTCGCTCCCGCCACTGCCGTGCGCACTGCCATGAGACCTCCTCCTCGAAGGCATGACTATACGCAGGGCAGCAGTTTTATGCAATGAATCGTGTGATCAACCGCCCGAGGCCGACGCCCGCATGCCCGGCCGGGCCCACCATGCCGCCCGCGGCGTCCTGGAACACGTCCCGGCCCGGCACGGCCTCGCCTTCGGGCAGCAGGTGACCCTGCGCACCCTCGTCGCCGCCCGTACTCCGCTGACGGCGGACGACGCCGTCGCCCGGGTCCGGGGCTCCCTCAAGGCCGCTCCGAGTCGACATCCGCGCCACTCTCGACGCACTGGCAGCCAGGCAGTCGGTCCTCGCGGACGACGCGCTCCTTCGCCCCGCGGACGCGGGGCGCGAGCTGCTCGCCGCAGTCGGAGCGGAGACCGCGCCCCTCGCCGCCCGCATCTGGGGCGGGACACCGGACGAGGACCCGGCGGGCGCCGGCCGCGTCCTCGCGCCGGCCACCGAGCGGGCCGACGCGCAGCTCGCGGAGCTGACCGCCTGACCGCCTGACCGGCTGACCGCCGACGGCCGGGACGCCGCGCCGGTGGCCCGGAGTGTTCCAGCCGGCGTGTGCACGCCGGCCGGAACACTCCGGCACAGGGCAGCGGCGCGACCCCCGTCGGCCGCCGGTACCCGCGCAGCGCCCGGCCCGCTACCGCTGCCGGGTGGCCGGCCGCCGCTGCCTCACCCCAGGTGGCGGGTGAAGAACCGGGCCGCGGCCTCCCCGGCGAACTGCGGGACGCCCGTGTGACCGCCCATGTTGGCGTGCAGGGACTTCTCCTCGGAGCCGAAGGCGTCGAACAGGTCCAGGGCCGCCTGCCGGTCGTTGCCCTCGTCGTCCCACTGCAACAGGACGTGCAGCGGAACGGTGACCCGGCGGGCCTCCTCGAACATGACGCGCGGTATGAGGCTCCCGGCGAAGAGGACGGCGGCCGCGATGCGCGGCTCGACGACCGCGAGCCGGATGCCGACGGAGATCACTCCCCCCGAATACCCGACCGGGCCGCCGATCCCGGGCAGCGCCAACAGGGCGTCCAAGGCGGCCCGCCATTCCGGGACGGCCTCCTCGACGAGCGGGAGGACCAGGGCGTCGATGATCTCCTCGTCGACCGGACGACCGGCCTCCTTGGCCCGGCGCAGGTCGGCGCGGGCCTGTTCGAGCACGGGCAGGCGGGGCCGGTCGCCGCTGCCGGGGAGTTCGACGGTGGCCGTGGCGAACCCGTCCGCCGCGGCGTGCCGGGCCCGCGCCGCCAGCCGCGGGTACATCCTGCGCAGTCCGAGCGTGGGGTGGCCCAGCAGGATCAGCGGGACCGGTGCGGAGGCGGCGGTGGGTGTCCACAGGATGCCGGGGATCCCGTCGAGGGTGAATTCGCGTTCGAGGACGCCGCCGTCCAGGGGCTGTTCGGAGGTGAAACGCATGGTCGTGCCTTTCGGGAGTGCGCGTGATCGGCGCTCCCGGACGACCTATCGCCCGACCGTGACCCCGGAGGGGAGCACCCATGTCGAAACGTTCACGGGTACCACCTCCTCGCTCCTCGCACGGCCGACGGAAACATAGCAACGGCCGCGACGGGGCCGCCAAGGGTTTTCCGTGCCGGTGTCACGCGGGCGGCTGCGGGAGCTTGGCGGCCACGGCGTCGAGGACCCATTCCAGGCCGTTCGCGAAAGACGTCCCGGCGTCCACCTCCGTGCCGTCGTGCACGGCCTTGGCGAGTGCCGGGAAGCGGCCGGTGGCGAGCATCTTCGTCACATGCGGACCGTGGGCGCGCTGCCAGTCGCGGTCGGACAGGCCGGTGGCGCGCTCGGCCCGCAGGTTCGCGACCTCGCGCCTGATCGCGCCGGTGGTGTAGTCGCCGACGGTCTCCACGGCCCGCATGACGGTGTCGAGGCCGGCGAGGCCGTCGAGCGCCGACAGCCTGGCCTCGGTCACGGCGAGGCCGTTCGGACCGAGGGACGGACGACCGCCGAGCAGGTCGGCGAGCCATTCGTGGCGGAGCGCTGCCCGCCTGGTGCGGTGGGCGAGGACGCGCAGCGCCTCGCGCCAGTCGCCGGGCTGCTCGTCGGGGAGGATCTCGCCCTGCACCTCGTCCACCATGAGGTCGAACAGCTCCTCCTTGGTGGAGATGTAGCGGTACAGCCGCATCGGTCCGGCGTCCAGCCGGGCGGCGACCTTGCGCAACGACACCGCTTCCAGCCCGCCCTCGTCGGCCAGCGCGACGGCGGCGGCGACGATCCGCTCGCGGTCTAGCGGCACGGGGCGAGTCGGCGGTTCCGGCCGGTCCCACACAGTCATGGGGACACTCTACTGTTGCGATACGCCGTAGCGGCGCAATACAGTGTATCGACATGAGCTATCGTATCGCAGTGGCCGGAGGCGGCCCTGCCGGTCTGACCTTCGCCCGCGTCCTGCACCGCCACGGCCACCCCGTCACCGTCCTCGAACGCGACCCCTCCCCCGACGCGCGTCCCCCGGGCGGCACGCTGGACCTGCACGAAGGACTGGGCCAGCGCGCACTGGAGAAGGCGGGGCTGCTGGCCGAGTTCCGGACGGTGTCCCGGCCCGAGGGGCAGGCCATGCGCATCCTGGAACCGGACGGGACCGTGCTGCGCGACTGGCAGCCCCACCCGGACGAGCGGGCCAATCCCGAGATCGACCGCGGCCGGCTCCGCGACCTGCTGCTCGGCCCACTGGACGTGCGCTGGGGGCAGGGCGTGACGCAGGTGGTGCCCGGGATGCGGGACGGTGTACGGGTCCGCCTCGCGGACGGGCGGGAGGAGACGTTCGACCTCGTGATCGGCGCGGACGGCGCCTGGTCCCGGACCCGCGCGGCGGTCTCGCCGGTGACGCCGCACTACACCGGCGTCACCTTCGTCGAGACCTCCCTGGACGACATCGACACCCGCCACCCCGACCTCGCCCGGCTGGTCGGCGACGGCGCGATGGCCGTGTACGGCGTGAACCGGGCCCTCGTCGCGCAGCGGAACAGCGGCGGCCACGTCAAGGTGTACGCCCAGTTCCGCGCACCGCTGGACTGGCACACCGGCCTGGACCTCGCCGACGGGGAGGCGGTACGCGCGCATCTGCTGACGCTGTTCGACGGCTGGGCCGATCCCGTCCTCGACTTCGTCCGCCGCGGCAGCGCCTTCGTCCACCGCCCGCTGTACGTCCTGCCCGTGTCCCACACCTGGACGCACGTCCCCGGGGTGACGCTGCTGGGCGACGCCGCCCATCTGATGCCCCCGCTGGGGGCGGGCGCGAACCTCGCGATGCTGGAGGGCGCCGAACTCGCCGAGTCCCTCGCCACCGGTTCCGGGGATCCGGAGGAGGCCGTCCGCGCCCACGAGGAACGCATGTGGGCCCGAGCCGGCAGATGGGCGGAGCTGACCACGGCCGGCCTGGAACGCCTCGTGAGTCCGGACCCGGCCCGCGCCGTCGCCCTCTTCGACGAAGTCCAGCCGTCCTGACCGGCGCGGGCGGGTCCACCGCCCGCGCCGCCGGCCGGCCCCGCTGTGCGGGGCCCGCTGTGCGGGGCCCGGAAAAATGCCTCGCACGGCCGGCTGCCCCGCCGTGATACTGCCCCGCATGCCTTCCTTCTCCGACTTCGACACCCGCGGCTACCGGACCGTGGATGTGGCCACCGGCTACGGCCGGTGGGTCAGCACGTACGAGGACACCGTCGAGGACGTGATGGACCTCGCGCTGCTGGCCGAACTGACGGTGCCCACCTGGAGCGGGGTGCGGCGCACGGCCGACCTGGGCTGCGGCACCGGGCGGACCGGCGCGTGGCTGCGACAGCGGGGCGTCACCGGCACGCTCGACGGGGTCGACCTCACCCCGCAGATGCTGGAGCGGGCCCGTGCCAGGGGCGCACACGACCGGCTCCAGGAAGGCGATGTGCGCGCCACCGGGCTGGAGTCGGGCGCCTACGACCTGGTGATCTCCTCGCTCATCGACGAGCACCTGCCCGATCTGCGGCCGTACTACCAGGAGGCCCGGCGGCTGGCGGCCCCGGGCGCGCACTGCGTGGTCGTCGCCTTCCACCCGCACTTCATCATGGCCTCCGGCATGCCCACCCACTTCACCGACGCCTCCGGCGAGGACATCGCCATCGAGACCCACGTCCATCTGCTCAGCGACCACGTGGCGGCGGGACTGGGCGCCGGGTGGCGGCTCGTGGAGATGCGCGAGGGCATCGTCGACGAGCAGTGGCTGGCCCGCAAACCGAAGTGGGCGAAGTTCCGCAACCACCCCGTCTCGGCCGCGCTGGTGTGGGCGCGGGAAGACGGCTGAGCACCACGCGCACGGTGGGCCGGACGACGGGCGCGGCGGGGTCTGCCTCGGAGCACGCTCCAGCGCCCGGCGTCCCCGGCGGATCGCACGGAGCGCCTGGCCGGCATCCGTTCACCGCGTTTCTCTTTCCCCTTCAGGAGGTACCGACATGACCCTTCCCACCCGTCACCTCGGCGATCTGGCCGTCTCCGCGCAGGGCCTCGGCTGCATGGGGATGAGCCACACCTACGGGAAGTCCGACGAGGCCACCTCCGTGGCCACCCTCCACCGGGCACTCGACCTGGGCGTGAACCTGCTGGACACCTCCGACTACTACGGTGAGGGCGCCAACGAGGAACTCGTCGGCCGCGCCGTCGCGGGCCGCCGCGACGAGGTGGTGCTGGCGACCAAGTTCGGCTTCGCCAACAAGCTGGACGACCCCATCCGCATCCGGGGCGACGCGGCCTATGTGCGCCAGGCGTGCGAGGCGTCGCTGCGGCGGCTGGGCACCGACCACATCGACCTGTACTACCAGCACCGCGTGGACCCCGAGGTGCCCATCGAGGAGACGGTCGGGGCGATGGCGGAGCTGGTTGCCGAGGGCAAGGTGCGCCACCTGGGGCTGTCCGAGGCGAGTGCGGAGACGGTCCGACGGGCCCACGCGGTGCATCCGATCAGCGCTCTGCAGAGCGAATGGTCGCTGTGGACCCGCGACCTGGAGGACGGCACGGCCCAGGTCTGCCGCGAACTGGGCATCGGGGTGGTGCCCTTCTCACCGCTCGGCCGCGGCTTCCTGACCGGCCGCTACACCTCGGTCGACGCCATGGAGGAGTCGGACAGCAGGCGCGGCATGCCGCGCTTCGCCGGGGAGAACTTCGACCGCAACCTGGCGATCGTCGAGCGGCTGGAGGAACTGGCCGAGCGGCGCGGCGTCACGGCAGGGCAGCTCGCCCTGGCGTGGGTACAGCACCGGGGCGACACGGTGGTGCCGATTCCCGGCACCCGGCGGCAGAAGTACCTGGAGGAGAACGTGGCGGCGCTCTCGATCTCGCTGACCGCACAGGAGTTGGCCGACATCGAGGCGGCGGCTCCGCGGGAGCAGATCGCCGGTGCCCGCTACGACGACGGCGGCCTGGCCTTCGTCAACGGCTGAGCGGCGGCCGGCCGGTGGCCGTGCGGGGTACGGCGCGGACGGCGGCGGGCGCCGGGAGGGCCGCACACGTCGCGGCTGCGGGCCGGACCGGAGGGGGCGCTCCGCATACGGATCGCGGCCGCGGTCCGGGGCGCCGCGGATCACAGCAGGTCGAGGTGCCAGGCACCGGCACCGCCCGCGAGGGCGAGGGTGGCGAGCGGATGCGCCTCGACCTGCCAGTAGGCGTGCGGCGGGGCCTTGAGCACATAGCACAGCGCCGCGCGCAGGACGGACGGTTCGGTGACGGCCACCGCCTGGTCGCCGTCGCCCACCGGACGGGTGTCGAGCCAGCCGCCGATCCGGCGGATGAAGGACAGCAGGGACTCCCCGCCGTGCGGCGCGGAGCACGGGTCGGCGTACCAGCGGTGCACGGCCTCCGGTTCGCGGGCCGCCACCTCGGCGAGGGTGGCGCCGCGCCAGCGGCCCATGTCGCAGTCGAGCAGCGCCGGCTGGGCGAGCGGGGCGAGGCCGAGCACGGCGCCGGTCTCCCGGCAGCGCGCCGAGGGCGAGCAGTAGCGCAGTTCGGCGGCGGCGAGGTGGGAGAGCGCGGGGGCCCGGCGGACGACCTCCTCCCAGCCGGCGGCGTCCAGGGAACGCTCGTCGTCGAAGCGCACGTTCGCCACGGAAGAGCTGCGGCCCGCGGCGAGTAACGTCATTCGCACGTGCATGCGCCGAGAGTAGAGCCGGACGGCCCGGTGTTCGAGAGGCGGACGTCCGGCAGTTGTGTGCGCATTCCGCGTTCGGACGCGGGGCCATGCGGGCAGAGCCCGCGCCCCAGTGTCCCGGGTGCGCCCCGAGGTGGCCGCTCCACGAACGCCGGGCCGAGGAACTGTGCCGGGCGGACCCGCCGCCGGTCCCCTGCCGGGAGCCGACACCCGCGCGGTCTCGGCTCAGCCCCGCGTGAGCACTTCGGCGCAGGCCGCGCCCAGGCGGCGTACGCCCTCGACGATGTCGCCCTCGGCTGCCGCGGGGGCGAAGGTGAGCCGGATGTGCGGGGCCGGGGACTCGGCGGCGAAGTAGGGGCTGCCGGGTGCGACGGCGACACCGGCGCGGAGCGCGGCGGCGGTCAGCACGCCCTCGTCGGTGCCGTCGGGGAGCCGCAGCCACAGGTGGTAGCCGCCGCGCGGGGCGTGCGCCAGGCCCAGCGCGGGCACCTGGTCGGCGAGCGCGGTCAGGGTGAGTTCACGGCGGGTGCGCAACTCGGCGGCGACGGTGCGCAGATGGCGGGGCCAGGCGGGGGCGCCGACGAGTTCGAGCGCGGCCTCCTGGAGCGGCCGCGGCACGAAGAAGGTGTCGACGACCTGGATGGCGCGCAGCCGCTCCAGCACCGGCCCGCGAGCGGCCAGCGCACCCACCCGCAGGCTGGGCGAGGTGGCCTTGGTCAGCGAGCAGATGTGCACGACGACGCCGTCGGGGTCCTCGGCGCGCAGCGCGGGCGGCAGCGGCCCGGCGTCCTCGTGGGCGAGGTGCCGGGCGAAGTCGTCCTCGACGAGGAAGGCGCCTGCCTCGCGGACCACACGCAGCACCTCGCGGCGGCGGCCGGGCGCGAGGACGGCGCCGGTCGGGTTCTGGAACAGCGGCTGGCAGACGAACACCCGCGCGCCGCTGGCCCGGAACGCGTCCGCCAGCAGGTCGGGGCGTACCCCCTGGGTGTCCACCGGGACCGGTACCGGGCGCAGCCCCGAGGCGCGGGCCGCGGCGAGCATGCCCGGGTAGGTGGGGGATTCCACGAGCACGGCGGCGCCCGGGGGCGCGAGGGCGCGCAGGGCGGTGGTGAGCGCGGACTGACCGCCCGCGGTGATCAGTACGTCGGCGGCGGCGACCGTGCCGCCGGGGCCCCCGATCTCCCGCGCGAACCAGCCGCGCAGCTCTTCGAGTCCTTCCAGCGGCGGCCGCAGCCAGGCACCCGGGCGGCGTCCGGCGCGGGCGAGCGCGGCGGCGAGCGCCTGCGTGGGCTGCAGTCCGGGCGGCAGATAGCCGCCGTTGAGTTCGAGCACGCCGGGCGGGGGCACGTCCAGTGTGGTGGTGACGCCGTTCGCGTCGACGCTGCGGGGCACCTGGTCGCCGGAGGCGTCCGCGCTCAGCGCCACCTCCTGCCAGGAGGTGTCACCCCGCTGGAGCAGCGCGCCGTCCGGGCGCCGGGAGGGGGCGCGGAAGGCGCCGACGCCGGGCCGGGTGACCACCAGCCCCTCGGCCACGAGCACCCCGAGTGCCCGCGAGACGGTGACCGGCCCGGCCCGGAACCGGTCGACCAGCGACCGACTGGACGGGAGCTTTTCACCCGGGGAGTAGCGGTCCAGCTCCCCTCGAAGGGAAGCGGCCAGTTCAGCAACACTGCTACGCTCGACCATGAGAGACAACGATAGCGCTATCCGATCCGCGCGGATAGCGGACCCGGCTCCGGACCGAACGGCGCCGACGGCGCCGACAGCGGCCCCGCGTCCCACCCTCGCGACCACCCCCGCGCCGAAGCGACCGGGCCCGGCCCCCGCACCCGGCGCTCCGGCGACCGGCACCGGCGCGGTCCTCGCCGCACTGGGAGTCGTCTTCTTCTCCCTCACCTTCCCCGCCACGAGCTGGGCACTGGACGGATTCGGCCCCTGGACGGCCGCCGCGCTGCGCGCCCTGCTCGCGGGACTGGTCGCCACGGGCGTGCTCGCGGTGCGGCGGGTACCGGTCCCGCACCGCCGGCACTGGGGCGGGCTCGCGATCGCCGCCTCCGGCGTCGTGATCGGATTCCCGCTGCTCACCACGCTCGCCCTGGAGACCTCGACCACCTCGCACGCCGCCGTGATCGTGGGCCTGCTGCCCCTGACGACCGCGCTGTACTCGACCGTACGGACCGGCTCACGCCCGGCACCGCTGTTCTGGGTGGCCGCGCTGGCCGGCGCCGCCGTGGTGGTGGCCTTCGCGGTGCAGCAGAGCGGCGGCGCCCTCGCCGTCGGCGACCTGTTCCTGTGCGGGGCGCTGCTGGTCTGCGCCGCGGGCTACGCCGAGGGCGGCAGGCTGGCGCGGGAGCTGCCCGCACTGGAAGTGATCGGGTGGGCGCTGGTGGCCTGCCTGCCGGTGGCCGCGGTCGGCTCCGCCTTCGCCCTGGCCCACGAGCCGGTGGCGCTGACCTCGCATTCCGTGCCGGGTCTGGTGTGGGGGGCGGTCGCCTCCCAGTTCGTCGGCATGCTCCTGTGGTACCGCGCGATGGGCCTCGCCGGGGTGGCCCGGACCAGCCAGGTGCAACTCGCCCAGCCGCTGCTTACGCTGGTATGGGCGGTGCTGCTACTCGGTGAGCGCCTGTCCCCCGCCGCACCCGCGGCGGCGCTCACCGTGCTGGTGTGCATCGTGGTCGTACAGCGCAGCCGCGCCTGACCACCGGGAACAGGAGGGCAAGTCCATGCGAGCGAACACGGGCGACCAACTGCTGATGCACGGACGGACCGTGGGGCAGCACGACCGTACGGCGGAGATCCTGGAGGTCCTGGGCACCAAGGGTGAACCTCCGTACCGGGTGCGTTTCGACGACGGCCACGAAGCCGTCGTCTCCCCCGGCCCGGACTCGGTCGTGCAGGGCCACCGGGAACCGCACGGTCAGCAGCGCTGACCCCGGCGGAACGGCCCACCGCGGGACGGCCACCCCTCGGCCACCGCGCCGGAGACGGCCGCCCGCGTCCGGCGGGCCGGGGCCCCGGCCCCGGAATCCCCTGCGGCGGGGGCATCCGCACGGCGGGAGCACCCCACTCCGCACATAGGTGACCTTTCGCACCCGCCCCACCCCACCTGTGCCGGCACAGGTAACGTCGGGCGGCGGAGCAACGTGTCCCGGCGGCCCTCACAACACTCGGGACGGGTTCGCTGCGGACCGTGAAGTTCAGCGAAAGGCACGAGGTGACGGAGTCTGTAGCCGGCGTAGCACGCGTCGGAGTGGTGGGCTGTGGGCAGATGGGTGCGGGTATCGCGGAGGTGTGCGCGCGGTCCGGTCTCGAGGTGATGGTCGCGGAGACCACCGGTGAGGCCCTGGAACTCGGCCGCACCCGGCTGGTCAACTCGCTCGGCAAGGCCGCCGACCGCGGCAAGATCAGTCGTCAGGAGTGCGACGAGACGCTGGAGCGGCTCTCCTTCACCACCGACCTGGGCGACTTCGCCGACCGCGATCTGGTCATCGAGGCCGTGATCGAGAACGAGCAGGTCAAGACGGAGATCTTCCAGGTGCTCGACCAGGTGGTGACCCGCAGCGACGCCATCCTGGCCTCCAACACCTCCTCGATCCCGCTGGTGAGGCTCGCCGTGGCCACCTCGCGGCCCGACCAGGTCATCGGCATCCACTTCTTCAACCCGGCGCCGGTGCAGCAGCTCGTCGAGCTGATTCCCGCCCTGACCACCGGCGAGGAGACCGTCAAGCGGGCCGAGTCCGTGGTCGGCCAGGTGCTGGGCAAGCACACCATCCGGGCACAGGACCGCTCCGGCTTCGTCGTCAACGCGCTCCTGATCCCCTACCTCCTCTCCGCCATCCGGATGTTCGAGTCCGGGATCGCCAGCCGCGAGGACATCGACAACGGCATGGAGCTGGGCTGTGCCCACCCGATGGGCCCGCTCAAGCTCACCGACCTGATCGGCCTCGACACCGTCGCCTCGGTCGCCGACTCGATGTACGCCGAGTTCAAGGAGCCGCTCTACGCCGCTCCCCCGCTGCTCCAGCGCATGGTCGACGCGGGCCGCCTGGGCCGGAAGGCCGGCGCGGGCTTCTACACCTACTCCTGACAGGGGCTACCGCTGCCACGCGGTGCGGGGTGCCGTCCGGGACCGGACGGCACCCCGCACCGCTGTCCGGAGACTCCTTTCCCCTCGGAAGGCCCGGATCCGGGGCACACCCGGACCCCAACAGCCCCTGCACACACGGGAGACGGCGGCGGAGGATCGCCACCCGGGCCCCGCGCGGCGTACCGTTCTGAGTGTCCAGGTCAGAACGAGGAGTCCCGTATGCGCCCACACACTGACGACAGCACCGGCGCACGAGTAGCCCGGGCCAGGAAGGCCCGGCGGCTGACCCAGCGCGGCCTGGCGAGCCGTGCGGCCGTCTCCTACTCGACCGTGACCAAGGTCGAACAGGGCGTCATGGCCGCCTCTCCGGCTGTTCTCGGTGCGTTGGCCCGCGCGCTCTCCGTGCCGGTGACCGAACTGACCGGCCAGCCCTACATGGACGAGCTGCGCGCCGAGCAGGTCGACGGGCTGATCCAGCCCCTTCGCGAGGCGTTCGACCTGTACGACGTCGGCGCGGACCCCGAGGTCCGGCCGCGAAGCGTCGCCGAACTGCACGCCGAGAGCGAGCGCCTGTGCGCTGCCGCCCGGCGCGCCGAACTGCGGCAGGTGACCGCGGCCCTGCCCGCGCTGCTCACCGAACTGACCGCGGCCGCCCACGAAACCGACAGCGAGCAGGCATGGAGAGCGCTCGCCGCCTCCTACCGCACCGGTCACGACGTGGCCACGAAGTTCGGCATGCTCGACCTGTGCACCGTCGCACTGGAGCGGATGGAGTGGGCCAGCATCCGCGCCTCCGACCCGGCGGGAAGCGCCGTCCGCCAGTGCATGCGCGGCCTGGTGTACCTGCGCGGAGGGGACTACCGCACCGGGCTGCGGCTGGTGCAGTCCGGCATGAGGACCATCGAACAGGCGGACCCCGGGCTGGAGCGCGAGGTCGTCACCGGTCGGCTGCACCTCGGCGCCGCGGTCCTGTACGCCCGGGCCGGTGACGACCGGGCCGACGAGCACCTGGACGAGGCCGACAGGTACGCCGCGCGCACCGGCGAGCAGCAGACCACTCGGTGGCTGTGCTTCGGGCCGAAGAACGTCGCGGTGCACCGTGTCAGCGTCCATGCCGAACGGGACCGGTACGCCGAGGCGGTCGAAGCCGCCGGGAAGATGAGCCCGTCCGGGCTGCCGGCCTCGCGAGTCGCGCATCACCACGCGGAGGTGGCACGGGCTCAGATGGTGATCGGCCGGACGGACGACGCTTTCGGGTCGCTCCGGATCGCCCGGTCCGTCGCGCCGCAGCAGACGCGTCTGCACCCGCTGGTGCGGGAGACGTTCGCCGGACTGGAGTCGGCGAAGCGTCGACTGCCGGACAGCTTCCTCTCCTTCGGAGCCTGGCTGAAGAACTGACGGGGCGTGAAGCCCGGGCCCGAACCATCAATCGGTGATGACAGTTCGGGCTCGGCCACTCCGTGACGATGTAGCCGGACGCACACGTTTCGTCATGGAGTGGATCATGGGCCGGACTCATCAACGCGGTGACTACCTGGTGGACGAGGCCACGCGGCAGACCGTGCCGCCCGAGCCCGGCTGGGTGGGCCGCGTACAGCAGTTCCTCGGCGGGCCGCCGCCGCGGTACGTCCTGGTGCCCCCGACCGGCTACGGGTGGCGGGCCCGTCCGGAGCACGTGCGTGCCGCCACCGCCGGGGAACGCGCGGACCACGACGCCACATCGGACCGCAGGCGGCGCGGGCCGCGCGCACTCGGCCGTCGGCGCGCCGGGAGCCGCGCCGCATGAGCGCCCTGAGGATCCGCGTCTCCCGCGACGGCGGCCGGACCTGGAGCCGGTGGCGCACGCTGCGCGGCGGCAGGCACTGTGCCGTGAGTGCCGACTGGGGGCCCTGCCGGTGCCCTCGCTGCCGGAAGGGACGTGGCCGGGATGCCGCCTGAACCCGCGACGACCACGCCCCGGGGCGGCACCTGGTACGGCGCCTGCCCCCGCTGCAAGCAGCCCTTGGAGCTGACCAGCGGCCGCGACGGCACGGGCCGCGTCGTCCGCGCCCGCTGCCGCCGCTGTCCGACTCCCACCCGCTCACCCGCCCGCCAGGAGGACCGCTGATGCCCGGGACCGCCGAACAGGACGGCACACCATGACCGGCCGGGACGTGCCGAGCGGTCTGCTGGAAGTCGTGTCCGGCGGGCTCGGGCGGTACTGGGCCGGCACCGGCGTGACCGCGCCCGCCGCATGGACGGACGCTGCGCTCGCCGACCGGACCGCGGCCCTCACCGAACTGGCCTGGCAGGCGCGCGGTGCGGAGAGCGCCCATCCGGCCACCCACGCCGCCAGCCGGCTGGCTCTCGCCGCGGCGCAGGAGGCGTGGGCCTGGGGAGTGGCTCTCGCCGCGGGTGCGGACATCCCGGCGTTCCGGCTGCTCCCCCGCTGGCTGGCGCACGATCCGCCGGATGTGCAGCTGGAGGCGTGCGTCCGGCTTCTGGCGGCCGCACGCACCGGCGTACTGCCCGCGGCCCCCTACCGCTGCGCGGTCTGCCCGGCGGACCAGAATCTCCACCTGGTCGTCCATGTCCGCTGCACCGGTCCCGGTCTCCAGGAGTGGCGCTGCGGCCTGTGCGTCCGGCTGCCCGTCGACCCGGACACCGTCCCCGAGCCCCTCGACGTCCTGTACCGGCGTCAGCCGGGCAGGGACGACAACCGACCGTGACCGGGTGTGCGCGGCCCCGCGGCGGTACCGGCCGAGCCCCGGGAGCGGACCCGGGCCCGGCGGCCGACCGTCACACGGCGGGGGTGTCGGCGTGCGGTTCGCCGCCAGGCGGGTCCGGGTCGTCGTCGTCGGAGGAACTGCCCGACGCGTTGGGCGGTCCGGAGGAGCCGCTCGGCGTTCCGAGCGGCTTGTCGGGCTTGCTGTCGGAGGGCGCGGGCGCGGTCCGGTCCGGCACCTCCAGCGTCGGATCGGGCGCGCCTCCCGGCGCCTCCGGCGTGCCACCCGGCGCGGCCGTGGGCGGGTCGCCGGGCTTCTTGAGCTTCTCGACCGTCCGGCGGCGGGCCGCGTCGACCGAGGTCCGCACCACCGAGAGCGGCATGGCGACCGACTCCAGGGATTTGCGCTCGGCGTCCACGCCGAGGAATGTCTCCGCCAGGCCTCCGATGATCATGATGACCGCGCCGACCAGGAAGCCGATGTAGAGCCTGCCGCGTTCGGTGCCGTCGCCGATGAGCCAGCCGTAGAAGTAGGGCCCGGTGGCTCCGGCGGCCTGCCCGATGGCGAAGAAGAGCGCGATGGCCTTGCCGCGCACCTCCAGCGGGAAGATCTCGCCCGCCGTCAGATAGCCGGAGGAGGCGCCCGCGGAGGCGAAGAAGAAGATGATGCACCAGGCGGCGGTCTGGGTGGTCGCGGTCAGCACGTCGGCGACGAACAGCGTCGCGGTGACGCCCAGCGCGCATCCGGAGAAGAGGTAGGTTCCGGCGATCATCCAGCGCCGTCCCACGATGTCGAAGAGCGGCCCCAGAATGATCGGACCCAGCAGATTCCCCGCGGCGAACGCGAGCAGGTACATCGGGGCGTCCTTGTCGGAGACGCCGTAGAACTTCGTCAGCACCAGGGTGTAGGTGAAGAAGATCGCGTTGTAGAGGAACGACTGCGTGATCATCAGCGTGGAGGCGAGCACGGCCCGCTTGGGGTACCGCCGGAAGAGCACCCGCAGCAGCGTGACGTAGGTGCTGTGCGCCGATTCGCTGATCTCGATGGCGTCCTTGTCCTCGACCGGCGGCAGCTTCTTGCCGTGCGCGCGCACGGCGGACTCGATCCGGGCGATGGCGGCCTCGGCCTCGGCCTCCCGCCCGTTCATGATCAGCCAGCGGGGGCTCTCGGGCAGATGGCGCCGGACGAACAGCACGGAGAAGCCCAGCACCGGGCCGAGCAGGAACCCGATCCGCCAGGCGACCGCGTCGTCGAAGGAGCTGAGGATCACCAGTTCGGCGACGGTGCCGACCATGGCACCGGCCCAGTAGGTGCCGTTGACCAGCAGATCGACCCGGCCCCGGAAGCGGGCGGGCATCATCTCCTGGATCGCCGAGTTGATGGCCGCGTACTCGCCGCCGATACCGGTTCCGGCGATGAAGCGGGTCATGTACAGGAAGGCGTCCCAGCCGGGCCCCTGCCCGTAGGTGAGCGCGGTCAGCCCGCTGCCGAACAGATAGACGCCGAACGTCAGCAGGAAGAGCTTCCGCCGCCCGAAGCGGTCGGCCATCCGGCCGAAGAAGAGCGCACCGGTGACCTGGCCGACCAGGTAGACGGTCGCGATCAGGCCCGCTTCGCTGGAGGAGAGCCCCAGGGTGTCCGAACGGGTGAGGACCGGGGTGATCGAGCTGGCGACCGTGATCTCCAGGCCGTCCAGGATCCACGCACAGCCCAGCGCCGCGATCATCTTCGTGTGGAAACCGGACCAGGGCATCCGGTCGATACGAGCAGGGATCAGGCTGCGGAGCGGTGAGTCCGCCGGACGGGATGATGAGTTCGCTGCTGCCACGACGTCACCCGTAACCGCCGCCGACCGTCCATCAGAAGATCGTCCGGGCTTCTCACCCGAAAAGATGAGGGGACATCCGCCGGTGACGGATGTCCCCTCGAACGCCGGGGCGAGACTCGGTCAGGCGCCCCGCAGCACCGCGCCCGTGCGCTCGACCGCCTCGGCGACGGCCGCATCGCGCGCGGCGGACGCCTCCTCGGCCTTGAGCGTGCGGTCCGGAGCCCGGAAGCGCAGCGCGTAGGCCAGCGACTTGCGGCCCGCGCCCAGCTGCTCGCCGGTGAAGACGTCGAACAACCGCAGCGACTCCAGCAGCTCCCCGGCGCCGGCCCGCAACGCGCTCTCCACCGCGGCGGCCGGGACGGCCGCGTCCACGACCAGGGCCACGTCCTGCGTGGCCACCGGGAACGTGGACACGTGCGGAGCCCGCACCGGGCCGCCGCCGGCCCGCTCGACCAGGTCGAGGTCCAGCTCCATGGCGCAGGTCCGCTCCGGCAGGCCGAGGGCCTTCAGCACCCGCGGGTGCAGCTCCCCGGCGTGCCCGGCCAGTACCTGCGCGCCGTCCAGCAGCACGTGCAGCGCGGCGCAGCGCCCCGGATGCCAGGGCGCGTAGGCGGCGCTCTCCACGGTGAGTCGCACGCCCGCCTCGGCGGCGACGGTGCGCGCCGCCTCGACGGCGTCGGCCCAGGTGGCGGAACGGCCCGCGCCCCACCAGCCGGCGCGCTCCCGGGAACCGGCCAGGACGGCTGCCACGTGCCGCGGCTGCTCCGGCAGCGCGGCGTCCAGCGCGTCCAACTCCTCCCGGGTGGGCCGCCGGGTGACCGGGGGCCGTCCGGCCACGGCGCCGTTGCCGGTGGGCAGGAAGACCAGGCCCGTCTCGAACAGCGCCAGGTCGTGGCTGCCGCGCCCGTCGTTGCGGCGCAGCGAGGCCAGCAGGCCGGGCAGCAGCGTGGTGCGCAGCCCGGGCTCCTCGTCGGAGAGCGGATTGACGAGCTGCACGGTGTGCCGCCGCGGGTCGCCCGCCTCCAGGCCCAGCGCGTCGAAGGCCGCGGCCCCGACGAACGGGTACGACGGCGCCTCCACATAGCCCGCGCCCGCCAGCGCGCGGCCGACGCGGCGGTGCAGCCGCTGGCGCTCGGTCAGCCCGCGGCCCGGCAGCGGCCTGGGCAGCGTGGCGGGCAGGTTCTCGTAGCCCTCCAGCCGGGCGACCTCTTCGGCCAGGTCGTTCGGGTCCGTCAGGTCGGGCCGCCAGGACGGCACGGTGACCGTCAGCTCGTCCGGCGCGCCCGGGGTGCCGGACGGCGCGGTGTTCCCGTAGACGTCGCAGCCGACCTGCTGGAGGCGGCGCACGACCGTCTCGCGGCCGTAGGCGACGCCCGCGACGCGGTCGGGGTGGTCGGCGGCCATCCGGACCGTACGCGGCCCCGAGGGAGTGGTGATCTCGGTGACGCCCGGGTCGGCGGTACCGCCCGCGAGGAGCTTGAGCAGGTCGACGGTGCGCTGCGCCGCCGCTGCCGCCGCCTGCGGGTCGACGCCGCGCTCGAAGCGGCGCGACGCCTCCGAGGAGAGCTTGTGGCGGCGTGCGCTGCGGGCGACGGAGACCGGGTCGAAGTGCGCGGCCTCGATCACCACGTCCGTCGTACCGGCGGTGCCACCGTCCGGGCCGGCGGCCGCGTCGGCGATCTCGGTGTCGGCGCCGCCCATCACGCCGGCCAGGCCGATGGGCCCGCGGTCGTCGGTGATGACCAGGTCGCCGGCGTCGAGCGTGCGCTTGACCCCGTCGAGGGTGATCAGCTTCTCGCCGCTCTCCGCGCGGCGCACCCCGATGGTGCCCTGGACACGGGAGCGGTCGTAGGCGTGCAGCGGCTGGCCCAGCTCCAGCATCACGTAGTTGGTGATGTCGACGGGCAGCGAGACCGGGCGCATCCCGGCCTTCTGCAGCCTGCGCTGCAGCCAGATCGGGGACCGGGCCCCGGGCCGCAGTCCGGAGACGGTGCGCGCGGTGAACCGGTCGCAGCCCAGCGGGTCGGCGACCCGCACCGGGTAGCCGTCCGCGGTCGGCGGGGGCACGTCCAGCAGCGCCGGGTCGCGCAGCGGCAGCCCGTAGGCGGTCGCCGTCTCCCGGGCGAGGCCGCGCAGCGAGAGGCAGTAGCCGCGGTCGGGCGTCACCGCGATGTCGAGGACCTCGTCCACGAGTTCCAGCAGCTCGATCGCGTCGGTGCCGGCCTCGTGCTCGGGCGGCAGCACCAGGATCCCGCCGTGGTCCTCGCCCAGGCCCAGCTCCCGCTCGGAGCAGATCATGCCCTCCGAGACGTGCCCGTAGGTCTTCCGGGCGCTGATCTCGAACCCGCCGGGCAGCACCGCACCCGGCAGCACGACGACGACGTTGTCGCCGACGGCGAAGTTGGTGGCCCCGCAGATGAGGTTCTGCGGCTCCCCGGTGCCGTTCGCCCCGCCCACGTCCACCTGGCAGTAGCGGATGGGCTTCTTGAACCCGGACAGCTCCTCGACGGCCAGCACTCTGCCCACCACCAACGGGCCCTTGAGCCCGGCACCGGTCCGCTCCACCGTCTCGACCTCGAGACCGGCCGCGATCAGCCTGGCCGCGACGTCCCGGCCGGTCTCGGAGGCCGGCAGGTCGACGTACTCCCGCAGCCACGAAAGCGGCGCCCGCATCAGATCTCCATCCCGAACGGCAGGGTGAAGCGCACATCACCCTCGACCATGTCTCGCATGTCCTCGACGTTGTGGCGGAACATCAGCATCCGCTCGATGCCGAAGCCGAAGGCGAACCCGCTGTAGCGCTCCGGGTCGACACCGCAGGCCGTCAGCACCCGCGGGTTGACCATGCCGCAGCCGCCCAGCTCGATCCAGCCCTCGCTGCTGCACGTACGGCAGGGGTTGTCCGGGTCGCCCACGGAGGTGCCCCGGCACACGAAGCACACCATGTCCATCTCGGCGGAGGGCTCGGTGAAGGGGAAGTAGGACGGCCGCAGCCGGGTGCCCAGCCCCTCCCCGAACAGCGCCGAGACCATGTGGTCGAGGGTGCCCTTGAGGTCGGCCATGGTCAGCCCCTCGTCGACGGCCAGCAGCTCGACCTGGCCGAAGACGGGGGTGTGCGTGGCGTCCAGCTCGTCGGTGCGGTAGACCCGGCCGGGGCAGATGACGTAGACGGGCAGTTCGCGCTCCAGCAGCGAGCGGATCTGCACCGGCGAGGTGTGGGTGCGCAGCACCACGCCGGAGTCCTCGACGCCGCCCGGACCCCGCACGAAGAAGGTGTCCTGCATGGTGCGGGCCGGGTGGTCGGGGTCCAGGTTGAGCGCGTCGAAGTTGAACCACTCGGCCTCGACCTCGGGCCCCTCGGCGACCTCGTAGCCCATCGCCACGAAGACGTCCTCGATCCGCTCGGACAGCGTGGTCAGCGGGTGCCGGGCGCCGGCCGGGCGGCGGTCGTGGGGCAGCGTGACATCCACGGCCTCCTCGACCAGCACGCGCTCGTCGCGCTCGCGCTCCAGCTCCTCCTGCCGGGCCTTGAGGGCCTTGCTGACGGCCCCGCGGGCCTGTCCGACCCGCTTGCCCGCCTCCGCCTTGGCCTGCGGCGGCAGCGCGCCGATCTCGCGGTTGGCCAGCGCCAGCGGGGAGCGGTCCCCCGCGTGCGCCGCCTTGACCTCGCGCAGCGCCTCCAGATCCCCGGCGGCGGCGACGGCGCCGAGCGCCTCGTCCCTGGCCCGGTCGATCGCTTCCGGTTTCAGTGCCTCGACCTCGACTGGGTCGTACGACTTGTTGGGTGCCGACATCTCTTCCCGTGTTTCCGATTGGTGGCTGCGCCCCGCCCGTGCCCGGTGACTGCGTGCCGGGGCCCGAGTCTAAGGGGGGCCGCCCGGTGGCGGACACGCGGAGGCCGCCGGGCCTCCGGTGCTGGTTGCGGAGTCGGCCCGTGCGCGCCGGTGAAGCCCGGTGTCAGGCCAGGAAGGCCGGGGCGCCCACGGGCAGGATAAATCGGAACCGGGCCCCGCTCGCGCCCGCGTCCTCGGCTCCGGCCCGCGGCCGCGGGGCGGCCTCGGCGCGGTCGGCGCCCTGCGCCCGTTCGACGGTGATCACGCCGCCGTGCGCCTCCACGATGCCCTTGACGATGTAGAGGCCCAGGCCCGTACCGCCGCGCCTGCTGCCGCGCCAGAAGCGGGTGAAGACACGGCTCATGGACTCCTCCGGGATACCCGGCCCCTCGTCGCTGACCGTGACGGCCGTCCCGGCGGCGCCGGGCTCCCGCGGGGACGACGCGGGGCGCACCTCGATGGTGACAGTTCCCTCGCCGTGCCGCACCGCGTTTTCCAGCAGGTTGGCCAGCACCTGCTCGATCTTGTCGGGGTCGGCCCACAGGTCGGGGAGCGAGTCGGCGATCCGCGTGCGGAAGCGGGAGGCGGGCTCGCCCGCGGCGATGTGGGCCTCCACATGCCGCCGCACCACGGCCGGCAGGTCGAGCCGCTGGCGGCGCACCTCCAGCCGCCCGGAGTCGATGCGGGAGATGTCCAGCAGCTCGGCGATGAGCCGTGTGACGCGGTTGGCGTCCGCGTTGACGGTCTCCAGCATCAGCCGCTTCTGGTCGTCGGTGAAGCGCTCCCACTTGGCCAGCAGCGTCGCGGTGAAGCCCTTGACCGAGGTGAGCGGCGAGCGCAGCTCGTGCGCGACGGTGGCGATCAGCTCCGCGTGGCTGCGCTCGGTGCGCCGTCTGGCCTCGGTGCCGCGCAGCGTGACGACCACCCGCTCCACCGGCCCGCGCGGGCGCTCCCGTACATAGCGCGCGGCGACCAGCACCTCGTGGCCGCCGGGCAGCAGCAGGTTCCGCTCGGGCTGCGCGCTGCGGATCGCGAGCCCGCCGTACGGGTCGGTCAGCTGCCACCAGCGGCGCCCGTCCAGGTCCTCCAGCGGGAGCGCGGTGTGCAGCGGACTGCCCAGCGCCTCCTCCCGGGACCGCCCGGTGATGCGGGCCGCCGCGGCGTTGAAGCAGACGACGCGCCCGGCGCCGTCGGCGACCACGAGTCCGTCAGGCAGGTCGTCGGGCTGCACGTCCATGCCGTTCCGCCCCTCCTCCGGCGCCCTCGGTACCCGGCGCCCGGGGGCGACACCCTACTAGCTCTGGGTGACCGCGTGGCACCTCAGCGGACACGGGGGCATCTCAGCTGGCCCGCTGGGCGCGCGCCGAGGCGTAGAGGCAGACGGCGGCGGCCGTCGCGAGGTTGAGGCTCTCGGCGCGGCCGTGCAGCGGCACCCGCACCACGGCGTCCGCCAGCGCCCGCGTCGCCTCCGGCAGCCCCCACGCCTCGTTGCCGAACACCCAGGCGGTGGGTGCGGCCATCGCACCGGCGTCGAGTTCCTCGTCCAGGTCCCGCTCCCCGGTGCCGTCGGCGGCCACCACCCGCACCCCGGCCCCGGACAGCGCCCGGGCCGCCTCCTCGACGGGGACGCCGACGGCGACGGGCAGGTGGAAGAGCGAACCGGCCGAGGAGCGCACCGCCTTGGGGTTGTACAGGTCCACCGAGGCGTCGGTGAGCACCACCGCGTCGGCTCCGGCGGCGTCGGCGCAGCGCAGCACGGTGCCCGCGTTCCCGGGGTCGCGCACGTGGGCGAGGACGGCGACCAGCCGGGGGCGGGCCGCCACGATCTCGGCGAAGGGCCGGTCGACGAAGCGGCAGAGCCCCACGACGCCCTGCGGGGTGACGGTGTCGGACATCTCCGCGACCACCTCGTCCGAGGCGGTGAGCACCGGGACGCGGGCCGCCCGGGCGGCGTCCAGCAGGTCCGCGTGCCGGTCGGCGGCCTCCGGCGTCGCGTAGACCTCGACCAGGTGCTCCAGCGCCTCCCGCACCGCCTGCGGCCCCTCGGCCAGGAACCGGCGCTCCTTGCCGCGGAAGCTCCGTCTGCCGAGCTTGCGGGCGGTGACGACGCGGGGCGACCGCAGCGAGGTCAACTCGGGGGGCATGGAGGGTGCTCGCTCACTTTCGGGGAGGGGCGGGCAGCGTCCGCCGCCGCACACAGTTCTCGCCGCCGCGGCGGAGCCACGGCGGCGAGGGTCCCGGCGACAGGGCCGAAGGTGTCGGGTCGAAGGCGTCAGCCGGAGGTTCAGGCGGCCTTCGGCGCGTTGACGTCGCTCGGCAGCGCCTTCTGCGCGACCTCGACCAGCGCGGTGAAGGCCGCGGCGTCGTTGACGGCGAGGTCGGCCAGCATCTTGCGGTCGACCTCGACGGAGGCGGCCTTCAGACCCTGGATGAAGCGGTTGTAGGTGATGCCGTTGGCGCGGGCAGCGGCGTTGATCCGCTGGATCCACAGCTGACGGAAGTCGCCCTTGCGCTTCTTGCGGTCGTTGTAGTTGTAGACGTAGGAGTGGGTGACCTGCTCCTTCGCCTTGCGGTACAGGCGCGACCGCTGCCCGCGGTAGCCGCTGGCCTGGTCCAGGATCGCCCGGCGCTTCTTCTGAGCGTTGACCGCCCGCTTGACGCGTGCCACGTGATTACTCCTTGTTGGCGGGTCCGGGAAGGGGCTTCACTGCCCGGCCCGAGTCGATGGGGTCCCGGTCGTGCGGGGACTTACTTGCCGAGAAGCTTCTTGATCTTCTTGGCGTCGGCCGGGGCCGCTTCGGTCTTGCCGGCAAGGCGGCGCGTCAGCGTGGACGGCTTGTGCTCGAGAAGGTGGCGGCGGCCGGCGCGCTGGCGCATCACCTTGCCGGAGCCGGTGACCTTGAAGCGCTTGCGGGCACCACTGTGCGTCTTGTTCTTCGGCATGTCGCCGTTTCACTCCTCGTCGGGACGCTCCCGGTGCCCGGCGGGCAGGCGGAAGCGCCGTTCGTTCGTTTCGGGTTCCAGGGCGGGTGCCCCGGGAGTGCTCACGCCTCGGCGGGCTCCTCGGCGGACTCCTCAGCGGGTGCGGCCCCCTGCTGGCGCTCCGCCTTGCGGGCGGCCTGCGCCTCGCGGGCCTCGGCCATCGCCTCGGTCTTCTTCTTGTGCGGACCGAGAACCATGATCATGTTGCGGCCGTCCTGCTTCGGGTTGGACTCCACGAAGCCCAGGTCCGCCACGTCGTCCGCGAGCCGCTGCAGCAGTCGGAAGCCCAGCTCGGGGCGGGACTGCTCACGACCGCGGAACATGATCGTGATCTTGACCTTGTCGCCCTGCTTGAGGAACCGGACGACATGACCCTTTTTGGTGTCGTAGTCGTGCGGGTCGATCTTCGGCCGGAGCTTCATCTCCTTGATGACCGTGTGCGCCTGGTTCTTGCGCGCTTCACGGGCCTTCATGGCCGACTCGTACTTGAACTTGCCGTAGTCCATGAGCTTGCACACCGGCGGACGGGCGTTCGCCGCGACCTCGACCAGGTCGAGGTCGTACTCCTGGGCGAGCTCCAGGGCCTTGGCAAGCGGCACGATGCCGACCTGCTCGCCGCTGGGACCGACGAGTCGCACCTCGGGGACGCGAATGCGGTCGTTGATGCGGGGCTCGGCGCTGATGGGGCCTCCTCGGGTACACCGCGCGAGCGTCTGGCGGACGGCCGCGCATGAGTCTGTAATCAGTTGGTGACCACCGCACGCGAACGCAAAAAACGCCCCGAACGGGTCACAGGCGGGGCTCCTCACAGACCGGGAGCACCGCCGCGGAAACCGCGGGGCGCAGCCTGACCTTTGACCCGCGGCCCGAGGGGCCACCAGGTGGGAGAGCGGAGCCTCCACTTGCGGGCTGGAGGCGGTCCCTGTCGCTGGCGGCGGGGACGGACTTCAGCCGGTCGGTGTCCCAGCATAGCAGCCGGGCGCCGGGAACGCCGCCCGGCACCCGCCCCGGCACGGACGGACCTGCCGGTCCCGGCCGTCGCGCCGGGACCGGGACCCGGCCGCCGGTGCGGCAGCGGGCCGCGCGGACCGTACGACAATACGGGAGCGGCGGGGGCTTAGGGTGATCCGCATGAGTGACGCCGCAACCGCCGGGGAGCCCTCCGGTCAGACCCCCGACTTCGACAACCTGACCCGCGACATCGCGGACGTGCCGGCCGTCGAGGTGATCACCACCGTGGCGGTGCATCTGATGAGCTCCGCCGCCGTCAACCTCGGCCTGGCCGAGGAGGGCGCGCAGCACAAGGACCTGGACGAGGCGCGCAAGCTGATCCAGGCGCTGGCCGGGCTCGTCACCGCGAGCGCCACCGAGATCGGCTCCTACCACGCCGCGCCGCTGCGCGACGGCCTCAAGTCGCTCCAGCTCGCCTTCCGCGAGGCGTCCGCCGTCCCGGACGAGCCGGGGCAGGGGCCCGGCGAGAAGTACACCGGACCCGTGCACGGCTGAGCAGCGGGCCCGCTGCCGCGCGGGGCCGTCCGGGACCCTGCGCATCTCAGTCGACCCTCGCCTCGCGGCGCGGCCGGCGGTTGGGCTGCGGGTGCGTGACCACGTGCACGTAGGCCGCCACGGCCCCGCCCACCAGCGGTGCGACGATGAACATCCACAGCTGGGTGAGGGCCGCTCCACCCGCGAAGAGGGCGGGCCCCAGGCTCCGGGCCGGGTTCACCGACGTGCCGGTCAGCGGGATGCCGACCAGATGGACGACGGCCAGCGCGATACCGATGGGCAGCCCGTCGAAGCCGACCACCGCCACCTTGTGGGTGACCGCGAGCACGGTGTAGACGAACAGGAACGTCAGCACCACCTCGGCGACGAAGGCGCCGCCGGTGTTGATGTGCACCGCCGAGCGGTCGCCGAAGCCGTTGCTGCCGAAGCTTCCGCTCGTCTCCAGGCCCGGCACCTGCTTGGCGACCAGGAACAGCAGCGCCGCGCCGGCGATCCCGCCGACCAGCTGCGAGACCCAGTACTTGACCGCCAGCTCCAGATCCAGCCGTCCGGCCAGGAACATCCCCAGCGTCACCGCGGGGTTGAGGTGGGAGCCGGAGATCGGGCCGATGGCGTACGCCATGGCCAGCATCACGAAGCCGAACGTGAGCGCGATGCCCAGCGAGCCGACGTACTCGGCCGCCAGCACGGCGGCGCCGACGCCGAAGAACACCAGCAGCAGAGTGCCCAGGAACTCCGCGGCGATCGGCTGTGGCTTGTCTTCCAGGTCTTTGAGCTGTTCCGGACTGGCCTGGAGCGACTTGACCTGCATGTCGACCTCCCGTGGGGGTCGTCGGAGCCGGCCGGGGGTCGGACATTCCCGGCATTCCTCCTGAGTGTCCGACGCGGCCGCCCGGCTCGCACGTCGGGACGGCCCGGCCGGCCCCCGCCCGGACGGCGCCGGACGCGCCCGTCAGGCCGGGTCGGCGGGGCGGGTAGCGTCCGCCGACCCGGTCCGGTCGGCACGGTAGAAAGCCGCCTCGGGCAGCGGGCTGCCGGGCGGCAGAAGCGCCAGGTCCAGACCCCCGGTCAGCCGGGCGCGCAGCGTCTCGTCGGCCGCCAGCGCACCGGCCACCCGCTGGGCGAGGGACTGCAGCTCGGCACCGGGCGCCGGGGCGAGTGCGAGAACGCCGTCCCCGGAGCCGTCGGCACTCCCGGGCGCCAGATGGGCGCCGAGCACCGCGGGCTCGGCCGCCAGCACCCCGCGCAGTGCCTCGGCGACGGCCGGGTCGGCCGAGACCGACGTGTGGACCCGCCCCTCGGCCAGCGCGTGCAGCGCCGCCCCGGTCAGCTCGTAGGGCACCGGACCGGCCAGGTCGAGGAGCAGCGTGTCCGCCTGCTCGTGGGCGACCGCCTGGAGCGCCTGCCCCAGCGGTACGGCCACCGGGCGCGCGTCGGGCCGCCAGCGGGACAGCGCCTCGGTGGAGGTGAAGGCGGGCAACGCCCGCCGCCCGCCGGGCGCGTTCAGCGTGGGTACGGCCATCTCGCTGGTCTTGTCACGGCGCAGCCCGTCCTCGCCGGTCTCGGCCTCGGTGAGGACGGCGACGACGGGGACCAGGAGCCGCGCCCCGCGCAGCGCCTCCAGGATCCGGGGCTCGGCACCCGGTGCCCGGCCCTCGGCCTCCCATGCGGCGAGCGCCTCGGCGAGCGCCGCATCGGCGGTGCCGTCGTCACGGGAGAAGGCCGATGCCGGAATGTTCTTGAGCGCCACGCACCGAGCGTATCGGGTGCCGGGAGGGCCGGGCTGCGGGAGGGGGCGGGCACCGGTAGCGTCGGCGGGATGAACGCGCGAGGAGGGACGGCGGGCGGGGCGCCCGAGGGGGCACGGCCGTCGCCGGAACCCACGCGGACGGTGCCGCCGGACGCGGCGCGGCGTCCCGGACCGGTTCCCCCGGCGCGGCTGTCCCTGGCCGCGCAACCGCTGGAGGGCGCGCCGGAGTCGGTGGCGCGCGGCGCGGACGAGGTGTTCGTCGCGGCGAGCGTGATGAAGGTGCACATCCTCGCGGCGCTGGCGCTGCGGGTGCAGGGCGCCCTCGGACGCCGGGCACGGGAGGTGACGGCTCAGGAGCGGGCGTGGGCCGCCGCGATGATCGAGCGCAGCGACAACGCCGCCGCGAACGCGCTGTGGCAGGCCGCCGGAGGCGCCGCGGGCGTCACCGCGGCCGGACGGCTGCTGGGGACGGCCCGCACCCGCGCGGCCCCGGACGGACGCTGGGGGCTGAGCACCACCACGGCCGCGGACCAGCTCGCGCTACTGCGCGCCGTGCACGGGCGCGGACCGCGGCGGGAGGTGCTCGCGCCGTGGGCGCGGCAATGGGTGCGGCACCTGATGGGCCGCGTCGTCCCCGGACAGCGCTGGGGTGTCACCGCGGCCGCCGACCCCTGTGCCGAGGCGCCCGGGGTACCGCAGGGCGAGGTGAAGAACGGCTGGCTGCCGCGCACGGCGACCGGTCTGTGGGTGATCAGCAGCGTGGGGCGGGTGACCGCGGCGGGCCGCCCCTGGCTGCTGGCGGTGCTCTCGGACGGGCACACCACCCGCCAGGAGGGCGTCGCCGCGGTCGAGCGGGCCGCCCGCGACGCGGTGCGGGGGCTCACCGACCGGGCGGGCCGGGACTGCCGGCAGCCGGGTCCGCGAAGCGGCGGAGCAGCCGGGCCGGCCGCCGGGGTGTGAACCCGCGGTGCACGGCGACGGCGGCGCCGATCAGCACGGCCCCCGCCGCGCCCGCCAGCATCGCGAACCAGCCGGGTCCGCCCTGGTCCCCGGCCCGCGCGGAGCCGAAGTACTGCTTGCGGTACGAGCCCACGGACGGCCGCTGGGCGCGCGGCTCGATGTGGGAGCCCACCTCGATGGCCGCCGCCGGGTCCACCAGCCCGGTGCCGACCGCGTCGCTGCGCCCGCCCTCCGGGGTGTGCCCGGCGGTGTCCGAGATCAGTTCCTTGATCTGCGCCGGGCTCAGCTCGGGGTGGGCGGCCCGCACCAGCGCGACGGCACCGGAGGTGAAGGCCGCGGCGGCGCTGGTGCCCCAGCCCTGGTAGTAGCTGCGGTCGGGGTCGGCGATGAGGATGTCCTGGCCCGGCGCGGCCACGGTGGCGTACCAGCGGCGGGTGGAGAAGGAGGCCCGCGCGCCGTTGCGGTCGACCGCGGCCACGGCGATCACGCCGGGGTAGGCGGCCGGGTAGGAGATGTGGTCGCCGTCCTCCCCTCCGTTGCCGGCCGAGGCGACGACCACGGCGCCCTTGCGCAGCGCGTAGCGGACGGCGGCGTCCTCGCGCGCGTCGGGGTGCGCGGAGTCGCTGTCGTCCCCGAGCGAGAGGTTGATGACGTCGGCTCCGTGGTCGGCGGCCCAGCGGATGCCGTCGGCCAGCGCGGTCTTGCGCCGGTCGCGGGCCTCGGCGCGCTGCGGGTCCTTCTCCTCCAGCAGCACCCGGACCGGCAGGATGCGGGCCTCGGGCGCGATGCCCAGCACCCCGTCCTCGCCGTCCTCGCCGTGGCCGTGCCCGGCGATGATGCCGGCCATGGCGGTGCCGTGCCGGGCCCAGGCGCGGTCGCCCTTCCCTGCGCCCATGCCGACCATGTCCTTGCCGGCGCGGACGTTGCGGTGCAGGTCGGGATGGTCGGCGTCGACGCCGGTGTCCAGCACGGCGACGGTGACGCCGCGGCCCTTGGTGGTCTTCCACGCCTCCCGGGCGTGCAACGCGTCCAGCGCCCACTCCCTGTCCTGGAGGCCGGCCCCCCGCGCGTGTGCCGTTCCCGCGGTGAGCGGACCGAACGCCAGCACGGTGCAGAGCAGGGGCAGCAGCGTACGCAGCAGCGGCTTCATCGGCTCCCGTCCTCGGCGCTCTCGTCCCCGCCCCCGTGGCCGTCGGCGGACTCCGTACCGGCCCGGTCCCCGGTGCCCCGGCCGCCCTTCGCCGCCGTGTCGGCGTCCCCGGAGTCCCGCCGGACGGTGGCCTCGCGCAGCCGCCGCTCGATCCGGTCGGCGATGCCCTGGGCCTCGTGGCCGAGTCCGGCCTGCGCCGCGGCCGAGGTCTCGGCCCTGCGGGTGGCGTCGTTCGCCGACTGCGGGTCGGTGACGACGCGGCCGTCGGCGAAGCCGGAGACGGAGTAGACCACGACAGGCGCGTCGCGGAGCACGTGCACCGTCCAGCTGGCGCGCTGCGCGTCGCCGAAGTCGGCGGCGACCGTGCCGCGGGCGGCGTACGGACGGGGCATCAGATCGGTGCGCCGGCCGAGGTTCTGGACGGCGAACCGCTGCCGCAGGTCCCGCATGGCGGCCGGGTCGGCCTTGGTGAACATCAGCCCGACCGTGGTGACGCTGCTGGAGGTCTCGTCGGCGTAGGTGGCCCGCACCAGCCGGGCGCAGCCGACCGGGGTGAGCGCCTTGGCCAGCAGCGGGTCGAAGGCGTGCGCACAGCCGCTGTCGGGGGCCACCGCGACACGGGTCCAGCGGCGGTCGGCGCCACCGGGTCCGGCGCCCTTCCCGTCCAGGGTGCGCGGGAACAGGTCGTCCACCGGGATCTCGTGCCAGGCGGCGCGGGCCCCGTCGAACCCGGCGGCCACCGAGTGCCGTCCCGCCTCGTCCCCGGACAGCAGGGTTCCGGCGGCCGCGCCGCCCAGCAGCCCGACGCCGAGCACGAGGCAGACGGCGACGACGAGCGAACGCACCGTCAGCGGGGAGTACCCGAAGGGCGCGGCGGGCAGCAGCGGGCGCAGCCTGGCGGGCCCCCTCGGCGCGGGCGGCGGCATGAGCGGCGGGTCGGCCGGCGGGGCGGGCCGCTGGGCCGGTACGGAGGCGGCGGTGCGCTGCGGCCCCGGCCCGGTCCC
>NZ_ALAP01000108.1 GCF_000280905.1 Streptomyces sp. AA1529
CGGAGAGCTGCTGGTGCTGCTGGTGGCTCCGGGCACCGGCGTATGGGACAGCAGGCACTGGCTGTCGGCGGGCATGATGCCCGAACTGGCCTCCGCCGTCGCAGAGCTGCCCCTGCGTGCGACGCTGCTGGTCGCCGAGAGCTACCCGGAGGCGGCGGCGCACACCGTGCTGGCGATCCGCGCGGACGGCCATCTCGCGGCGGCCTTCCCCGCGGGACGCCCGCACGCGCTGCGGGCCTGCGCGGAGGCGGTGCGCGGGGGCGCGCACACCTGAGCCCACGGCAGCTTCGGCCGCGCGGCACCGGGTGGCGCGCGGCGCGCTGCCCGGGCCGGGTGTGGCGGGTGCGGCAGCGCCCGGTTGCGGTGGGCTGCCGGACCGCCGACCGACCCGCCCGCCGGCCCGCTCACCGCCGTCCGTCACAGGCCGTGGAGATGCTCGTCGAGCATCTCCGGGTCCTCGCCCTCCTCCTCGAGCGCACGCCGGACCACCCGGAGCGCGAGGCCCTCGGAGTACCCCTTGCGGGCCAGCATGCCGACGAGCCGCCGAAGGCGCTTCTCCCGGTCGAGCCCCCTGGTGGAGCGCAGTTTGCGCGCCACCAGGACACGGGCCGTCTCCTCCTCGGAGTCGGAGTCGAGCCGGCCGACAGCCTCGTCGATCACGGTGGAGTCCACACCCTTGGTGCGCAGTTCCCGGGCGAGCGCTCTGCGGGCCAGGCCTCTGCTGTGGTGCCGGGAATCCACCCAGGCGGCGGCGAACGCGGCGTCGTCGATGAGACCGACATCCTCGAATCTGGCCAGCACCTCCTCCGCCGCCTCCTCGGGCACCTCTCGCTTGCGGAGCGCGTCGGCGAGCTGGCGCCGCGTCCTGGGCGTGCCGGTGAGCAGTCGGAGGCAGATGGCCCTGGCCCGCTCCACCGGATCCGCGGGCTCGGCCGCCTCCCCGGGACCCCGCTCCCCGTCCGCGCCTCGCCCCCGGTTCCGGGACGACGCACGCGATGGTCCCGCTTCGGCCCTCGACGGAGCGGGACCATCGCTGTCCTGGATGTCCGCCGGCAGGCCGTCGCCCCAGCGGGCGGAGGCCTGGGGCGGCTCCGGGGAAGGTGTGTACTCCGGCCAGTCGCTGCGCCGTGTCACGGCCTAGCTCTTGGCCGCGGCGGCCTTGGACGCCTTGCTCGTCCTGGCCGCCTTGGCCGCCGGAGCCGGAACGCTCTTGGCCGGCTCCGCACCGCTGTCCGCCTCGGGGGCTGCCGCGCCGCTGTCCGCGGCGTCGGTGCCGGGCTCGGCGGCCGGCTCCTGCGGCTGTACGCCGATACCCAGCTTCTCCTTGATCTTCTTCTCGATCTCGTTGGCGAGGTCGGGGTTGTCCCGCAGGAAGTTGCGGGCGTTCTCCTTGCCCTGGCCGAGCTGATCTCCCTCGTAGGTGTACCAGGCCCCGGACTTGCGGATGAAGCCGTTCTCCACGCCCATGTCGATCAGGCCGCCCTCGCGGCTGATGCCCATGCCGTAGAGAATGTCGAACTCGGCCTGCTTGAAGGGCGGCGCGACCTTGTTCTTGACGACCTTGACGCGGGTGCGGTTGCCGACGGCGTCGGTGCCGTCCTTCAAGGTCTCGATGCGGCGGATGTCGAGCCGCACCGAGGCGTAGAACTTCAGCGCGCGGCCACCCGTGGTGGTCTCCGGCGAGCCGAACATCACGCCGACCTTCTCGCGGAGCTGGTTGATGAAGATCGCGGTGGTCTTGGACTGGTTCAGCGCACCGGCGATCTTCCGCAGTGCCTGGCTCATCAGCCGGGCCTGGAGGCCCACGTGGGAGTCGCCCATCTCGCCCTCGATCTCGGCCCGGGGCACCAGCGCCGCGACCGAGTCCACGATGATCAGGTCCAGCGCGCCGGAGCGGATCAGCATGTCGGTGATCTCGAGCGCCTGCTCGCCGTTGTCCGGCTGCGAGAGGATCAGCGCGTCGGTGTCGACGCCGAGGCGCTTGGCGTATTCGGGGTCCAGCGCGTGCTCGGCGTCCACGAAGGCCACCGTGCCGCCCGCCTTCTGCGCGTTGGCCACCGCGTGCAGGGTCAGGGTCGTCTTGCCGGAGGACTCCGGTCCGTAGACCTCGACCACACGACCGCGCGGCAGGCCGCCGACACCGAGGGCCACATCCAGGGCGGTCGACCCGGTGGGGATGATCTCGATCGGCTCGTTCGGCCGCTCGCCCATGCGCATCACGGCGCCCTTGCCGAATTGCCGTTCAATCTGTGCGAGCGCGGCGTCGAGCGCCTTCTCGCGGTCGGTTCCTGCCATGGGTGCCACCCGGTTGTTTGCTTGAGTCGATCGCTTCACGTCTCACGACGCTAGCGGCTGCCACTGACAATCGGTCCGGACCCGCGCTCACTGGGCCAGGGCCTGAGCGGGCGTGCTCGCCGGAGCCTCCATAAGAATCGATGTTCGATTTTTGCGTCAAGTCGCCCCGCGTGCCTGTGGAAAACCGACAGAACCGCAGATGAGGACGCCGAGACGGAGGTGGACCCGGCCCGGCGCCGTCGACGCACCGTCGACGATCCGCCGCCTTCACCGCCCCCGGCGCCACCACCGGCTGCTTCCCTCACGCCCCTCGCGGCTCCTGCCCCCCGCGTGTCTCTCACGGCCCTCACGGCCCTTATGCCCCGTCCGCCGGGGCCGCCGCGGCCCGTCGGTGTCGCCCGGTACGTCGTAGCGCTTCACATACGCGCCCAGGAACCCCTGGAGTGTCGCCGTGGCGGGGATCGCGACGAGCGCCCCCACGACCCCCAGCAGCGAGGTCCCGGCGACCACCGAGCCGAAGGCGACGGCCGGGTGGATGTCCACGGTCCGTGCCGTGATGCGCGGCTGCAGGACGTAGTTCTCCAACTGCTGGTAGAGCACGATGAACACCAGCACCCACAGAGCCGTCCAAGGGTCCACGGTGAAGGCGATCAGCAGCGGCAGCGCTCCGCCGATGTAGGTGCCGACGGTGGGCACGAACTGCGAGACCACCCCGACCCAGACCGCCAGCGCGGCGGCGTAGGGCACGCCGAGCAGTTCGAGGAAGACGTAGTGCGCACCGCCGGAGATCAGCGCCATCAGGGCCCGCGAGTAGAGGTAGCCCCCGGTCTTGGCCACGGCGATCTCCCAGGCACGCAGCACCTCCGCCTGCCGCGCGGGCGGCAGCACCGAGCACAGGGCCACCCGCAGCCGGGGGGCCTCGGCGGCGAAGTAGAAGGTGAACAGGGCGACCGTCAGGAGCTGGAAGACCCCGCCCAGCAGGGTGGCGGAGATCCCCCACACGTTCCGCGCCCCGCTGCGCAGGAAGCCGCGCACCCAGTCGGAGTGGACGACCCGCGAACGGAGCCTGTCGACGTCCAGGTCGGTGTGGAAGTGGGCGTTGCTCCAGCTGAGCACGTCGGAGACGTACCGGGGCAGGTTCTCCACGATGCGGCTGACCTGCTCGGCGAAGAGCGAGCCGAGCGCCCCGAAGAACCCCGCCGCGGCGGCCAGGAGGACGACGGAGACCAGCGCGGTGGCCGGGCCGCGGCGCACACCGCGCCGGGCCAGACCGGCGACGGCGGGTTCCATGGCCAGCGCCAGGAAGAACGCGATCAGCACGTTCAGCAGCAGCCCCAGAACACGCAGGAAGGCCCAGGTGAGGATCTGGTAGGCGGCGAGGAGGCCGAACGCGAGCACGAAGGCCCGGGGCAGCCAGCCCGGCATGCCGGAGGCCCGTGCCCCGGAACGCGGTCCGTGCGGCTTCCCCGGGCCGGTTCCCCCGGCCGCCGGACCGCCGCGGCCGGCTCCGCCCCCGGCGCGACCGTCCCGCTGTCCGTCGCCGTCGCCTGGTGCACCCACCGGGCAAGTCTCGCGCCCGGGGGGACGGCGTCCGGCAAACGACTCACCTCTTGTCCGCGGGGACCTCCATGACGTCGCACACCACGCGCCAGACGTCCTTCGCGTCCCAGCCCGCGGCGAGTGCGTCGTGCACCGTCCGGCCGCCCAGACCGGACATCACATGGTCGTGCGCGAAGGAGTCGGCGTACGACGCACCGAAGTGCTCCGCCATCCGCTGCCAGAAGTCCGTCAACCGCATGACTCCAGTATCCAGCCCTCCGGGGCCGGCTCTCCCCGACCGGCCGCCGCCCGGGGGCACGCGGGCCTACCGTCGGGGAATGGCTCCCTGTGGATCGGTCCTCTCCCGTGCGGAGAACTTCATCTGGCTGACGGCGCGCGTCCTGGAGCAGCGCCGATACGCGCACGATTTCCTGGACGGCGATCCGGGAGCCGTCGAGACGGCTCTGGACGCCTACCGCAACAGCGACGGCGGCTACGGCCACGCACTCGACCCCGATCTGCGCGGCCCGGTGAGCCAGCCGCTGCACACCGCCGCAGCGGTGCGGGTCCTGGACGGCATCGGGCGCTGCGCCGGGCAGCGGGTGGAGCGCATCGGCCGCTATCTGACGGCGGTCGCCACCCCGGAGGGCGCACTGCCCGCCGTGCACCCTTCGCTGCGCGGCTGTCCGGCAGCGCCCTGGTTCCCGGTCGTGGACGCGCCGCCGGGCGACCTGCTGGCCACCGGCCCGGTGGTCGGTGCACTGCACCGCAACAACGTGTGGCACGCGTGGCTGTTCCGCGCCACGGACTACTGCTGGAGCACCATCGAGTCCCTGGGGAAGACCCATCCGTACGAGGTGCGGGCGGCGCTCGCCTTCCTGGAGGGGGTCCCCGACCGGCCTCGCGCCGAGGCCGCAGCGGAGCGCCTGGGGACGCTGGTACGCGAGCAGCGCCTCGTCGTGACGGACCCGGGCCGCAGAGCGGACTTCCCGCTCCCCGCAGGCTACGCGCCGACCGAGTACCACTACCCGACCGACTTCGCGCGCGCCCCCCGCTCGCCCGCCCGGCGCTGGTTCTCCGACGTGGAGCTGGAGCGCGCTCTCGACCACCTGGTCAGCCGGCAGCGGGACGACGGCGGCTGGGACGTCACCCGGCACCACTGGGCACCGGGAACAGCGCTGGAGGGGCGTCCGCGGGTCACGCTGGAGGCGCTGCACACACTGCGGGCCTACGGCCGGCTGTGAGCACGCCGCGCTCCGAGCGGACATCCTCCGAAGCGGCGTCGCGGCGCGCCGACCGGGCGGGCCTCAGCCCAGCGCCCGTGCGCCTGCCGTGACCAGCACCGCGGCGGCGACGACCACCAGGAACGGCGCCCGCAGGGCCAGCGCCGCGGCGGCAGCGGCGAGCCCCGCGGCGCGGGCGTCGAGCACCAGCGACACCTGCTCGGCGAAGGTCTGCTGCGCGATCAGTGCCGCGAGCAGCGCGACGGGCAGCAGCGCGGCAAGCCGCTGGACCAGGGGCCGCTCCAGCACTCCCGCGGGTACCGAGAGGCCGAGCAGCTTCACCAGGTAGCAGCCGAGGGCTGTGGCCCCTATGGCGATCCACACACTCATCGTGTCTCCTCGCTCGCGGTCCGCTCCGCTTCCCGTGCCGCCCGCCGGCGGGGCAGCGCTCTGCCGTGCGCCAGCAGCACGAGGGGGGCCGCCAGCGCGGCCGCCAGCACCGGCACCCCGGCCGGCAGCAGCGGTAGCAGTCCGAGCCCCAGGGCGACGGCCGCAGCCGCTGTCGCGCGCTCCTGACCGGTGCGGAGCATGGGCGCCAGCAGGGCCAGGAAGGCCGCGGGGCCGGCCGCGTCCAGGCCCCAGGCGTCCGTGTCCCCCAGGGCTCCGGCGCCCAGCGCGCCGATCAGGGTGGTGAGGTTCCACAGCACGAACAGCGTCGCTCCGGTGACGGTGAAGCCGAGCCGGACGGCGTGCTGTCCGCGCTGCGCCAGGGCGACGGCCGAGGTCTCGTCGATCACCCAGTGTGCGGCGGCCAGCCGCGCACTGCCGCGCAGCCGGAGCAGCCCGGAGAGCCGCAGTCCGTAGAAGGCGTTCCGGAAGCTCAGGAAGAAGGCACCGGCGGCGGCGGTCAGCGGCCCGCCCCCGGCGGCGAGCGCGCCGACGAGGGCGAACTGCGAGGCGCCGGTGAAGACGAACAGGCTCAGGGCGCAGGTCTGGGCGAGGGAGACGCCCGCACCGACGGCTGTCACGCCGAAGGCGAAGCCGGAGAGTCCGACGGCGACGCCGACGCCCAGCGCGTCCCGTACGACGGCGCGGTCCTCGCGCGGGCTCTCCGCTGCGGCATCGCCCGGTGCGCCCGGTCCGCCGGTGGTCTCCGGGGGTGCGGAGGCGCGCGGCGCCTCCGGTTGCTCGAGTGTTTCTCTCCGCTGTGGCACGCGGTCACGTTAGGGAACCGGAGCTCATCCGTTCTTGTACGTTCTTGCACGTCCCCGCTGGTAGGCGCCGGGCGGTACGCCGACGGTCCGGCCGAAGTGCCGCGTCAGATGGGACTGGTCGGTGAAGCCGACGGCCGTGGCCGTCTCCGCGACCGGCAACCCCGCGTCCAGCAGGGCGCGCGCCCGGTGCACGCGCGCGTCCGTCAGCCAGGTGTGCGGCGGCATCCCGTACCGCCGGCGGAAGGCGCGCAGCAGGGCGAAGGGGCTGGTCCCCAGTTCGGCGGCGAGGCTCTCCAGGGAGGGCGGGTCGGCCATCCGCTCCTCCAGCACCGCGCGGGCCCGCAGCGCGTACCGAGCGCCCGCGAGGCGGACCGGGCGTTCGGGCAGCACGCCGCCGTGCAGCTTCAGCAGCCGGGCGACCACCGTGTGCAGGTGGGTGTCGGCGGCGAGCGCGTTGCCCTCGTCGAGCGCCCGGTGCACGGCCCGCACCTGGCGGGCGGAGACCGGGTCGTCGGCTGCCGCGACGGTGAATCCGGGGGTGCCCCGGAGGCTGGTGGTCTCGGCCGCGATCCGGGCGACCAGGGCTGCGTCGGGGTAGAGCACCTCGTAGGACCAGCCCTCGGGGGTCCCGGCGTGCCCGGTGTGCATGGTGTCCGGGTTGATCAGTGCCATTCCTCCGGCACCCACCCGGTGCACGCGGCCGCCGTGGTGGAACGCCTCCACCCCGTCGGTGATCGCGGCCAGCACATAGGTCTCGTGGGTGTGCCGGGCGAAGGTCTTGCGAATGTAGCGGGCGCGCAGCAGGTCCACTCCCGGCAGTTCGGGCGACTGCCAGTAGTGCGCCTTCTCCTCCCGCGTCATGTCCCCCATTGTCCCTCGCTCCGACGACCCGACGACCCGACGACCCGACGAGCGGGGCGGTGCCGGCTCCGGCACCGCCCCGCGGGCCTCGCCGGTCGCGGTCCCGGGCCGGTGTCGGTGCCGTGCGGCACGATGGGGACCATGGGTCGGACATCGGCGCTGGACGCCTTCTCACCGGCGACCCGTGCATGGTTCACGGGTGCCTTCAGCGAGCCCACGGCCGCGCAGGAGGGCGCCTGGCGCGCGCTGGCGGAGGAGTCGGACGCGCTCGTGGTGGCGCCGACCGGCTCGGGCAAGACGCTGGCCGCCTTCCTCGCCTCGCTGGACGCGCTGGCCGCCGCCCCGCCGCCCGCCGACCCGCTCAAGCGCTGCCGTGTGCTGTACGTGTCGCCGCTGAAGGCGCTCGCCGTCGATGTCGAACGCAACCTGCGCAGCCCTCTCACCGGGATCCGGCAGGAGTCGCTGCGGCTGGGGCTGCCGGAGCCGGAGATCAGGGTCGGGATCCGCTCCGGCGACACCCCCGCGACCGAGCGCAGGTCGATCGCGCGGCGCCCACCGGACATCCTGATCACCACCCCCGAATCGCTGTTCCTGATGCTGACCTCCGGCGCCCGGGAGGCGCTCTCCGGCGTCGAGACGGTGATCCTCGACGAGGTGCACGCGGTGGCGGGCACCAAGCGGGGCGCGCATCTGGCGCTCTCCCTTGAGCGGCTGGACGAGCTGCTGGACCGCCCGGCGCGCCGAATCGGCCTGTCGGCCACCGTGCGGCCGGTGGAGGAGGTGGCCCGCTTCCTCTCGCCCCGCAGGAACGCCGCGATCGTGCAGCCGCCGTCGGGCAAGCGGTTCGACCTCTCGGTCGTGGTGCCCGTCGAGGACATGGGCGAGCTGGGCGGTTCGCCTGCTCAGAATGCCTCCGGGGCGGCGGGCGGTGGTCCGGGCGGTGGGGACACACCGTCGATCTGGCCCTCGGTCGAGGAGCGGATCACCGACCTCATCCAGGAGCACCGCTCCACCATCGTCTTCGCCAACTCGCGGCGGCTGGCCGAGCGGCTGTGCAACCGGCTGAACGAGATCGCCTACGAACGGGCCACGGGCGAGCCCATGCCCGAGGACCACTCGCCGGCGGAGCTGATGGGCAACGCCGGCGCGGTCACGGGGGCACCGGCGCTGCTCGCCCGGGCGCACCACGGCTCGGTCTCCAAGGAGCAGCGCTCCCAGGTCGAGGAGGACCTGAAGGCGGGCAGGCTCCCGGCCGTGGTGGCCACCTCCAGTCTGGAGCTGGGGATCGACATGGGAGCCGTCGATCTCGTGATCCAGGTGGAGTCGCCGCCCTCGGTGGCTTCCGGGCTGCAGCGTGTGGGCCGGGCGGGGCACCAGGTGGGCGCGGTCTCGGCGGGAGTGGTCTTTCCCAAGTACCGGGGAGACCTGGTGCAGTCCGCCGTGGTCACCGAGCGGATGCGCGAGGGTGCCATCGAGGCGCTGCGCATTCCCGCCAATCCCCTGGACGTCCTCGCCCAGCAGATCGTGGCGATGGCCGCGGTGGACACCTGGAACGTGGACGAGCTGCTGGCCCTGGTGCGCCGGGCGGCGCCGTTCGCCGCGCTTCCGGAGTCCGCCTACACCTCGGTGCTGGACATGCTGGCCGGGCGGTACCCCTCGGACGCCTTCGCCGAGCTGCGCCCGCGGCTGGTGTGGGACCGGGTGGCCGGGACGCTCAGCGGCCGTCCGGGCGCGCAGCGGCTGGCCGTCACCTCCGGCGGCACCATCCCGGACCGGGGGCTGTTCGGGGTCTTCCTGGCCGGAGCCGACCCGAAGAAGGGCGGCGGCCGCGTCGGGGAGCTGGACGAGGAGATGGTCTACGAGTCCCGGGTGGGTGATGTCTTCACCCTCGGGACGACGACATGGCGGATCGAGGACATCACCCGGGACCGCGTCCTGGTCACTCCCGCGCCCGGGGTGCCGGGCCGGCTGCCGTTCTGGCGCGGCGACCAGCTGGGCAGACCGCTGGAGCTGGGCCGGGCGCTGGGCGCCTTCCTGCGGGAGATCGGCTCGCTCTCCCGCGAGCAGGCGGAGCAGCGGCTGGCGGCCTCCGGGATGGACGCGCTGGCGATCGGCAATCTGCTGGCCTATCTGGGCGAGCAGCGCGAGGCCGCCGGGCACGTCCCGGACGACAGGACGATCGTCGTCGAGCGCTTCCGCGACGAGCTGGGCGACTGGCGCATCGTGGTGCACTCCCCGTTCGGCGCCCAGGTGCACGCGCCCTGGGCGCTGGCCATCGGCGCGCGGCTGACGGAGCGGTACGGCATGGACGCGCAGGTGATGCACGCCGACGACGGTCTGGTGCTGCGGCTGCCGGACGCGGAGCTGATGGACCTCGACCTGTTCGAGGGGGAGGCGCGCCCGCCGCGCACGCCCCCGCAGGAGGCCCCGTCCGACCTGGACGAGCCTCCGCTGGGCGTCGGGGACGTGCTCTTCGACAGGGGCGAGGTCGAGCAGACCGTCACCGACCAGGTGGGCAATTCGGCACTGTTCGCGGCCCGCTTCCGGGAGTGCGCCTCGCGCGCGCTGCTGCTGCCGCGCCGCAGCCCGGGCAAGCGCACCCCGCTGTGGCAGCAGCGCCAGCGGGCGTCCCAGCTCCTGCAGGTGGCCGCCGAGTTCGGCTCGTTCCCGATCGTCCTGGAGGCGGTGCGCGAGTGCCTCCAGGACGTGTTCGACGTGCCGGGGCTCACGGAGCTGATGGGCGACATCGAGGCCCGCCGGGTGCGCGTGGTCGAGGTCACCACGCCGGAGCCGTCGCCGTTCGCCCGGTCCCTGCTGTTCGGCTACGTCGCACAGTATCTGTACGAGGGCGACTCGCCGCTGGCCGAGCGGCGGGCCGCCGCGCTCTCCCTGGACTCGCGGCTGCTGTCGGAGCTGCTGGGCCAGGCGGAACTGCGGGAGCTGCTGGACGCCGACGTGCTGGCGGAGCTGGAGCGGGAACTCCAGTGGCGTACCGAGGACCGCCGCCTCAAGGACGTGGAGGGCGTGGCCGACCTGCTGCGGCTGCTGGGTCCGCTCACCCCGGACGAGCTGGCGGAGCGCGGTGCCGAGCCGGGCTGGGCGGCAGAGTTGGAGACGGCCCGCCGCGCCGTCCGGGTCCGGATCGCGGGCCGGGACCACTGGGCGGCGATCGAGGACGCGGGGCGGTTGCGGGACGCGCTCGGGGTGGCGCTGCCCGTCGGGGTTCCCGAAGCCTTCACCGAGCCGGTGGCGGACCCGCTGGGCGACCTGCTCTCGCGGTTCGCCCGCACGCACGGCCCGTTCACCTCCACCGAGGCGGCGGACCGCTTCGGACTCGGGACCGCTGTCGCGGACGGTGCGCTGCACCGGCTGGCGGCCGGCGGGCGGCTGGTCCAGGGCGAGTTCCACCCCTCGGGAATCGGCCAGGAGTGGTGCGACGCGGGGGTGCTGCGCAGGCTGCGGCGCCGCTCGCTGGCCGCGCTGCGCCAGGAGTTGGAGCCGGTCGCCCCGCAGTCGCTGGCCGCCTTTCTGCCGCAGTGGCAGCATGTGCGCACCAACAGCCTGCGGGGGGTGGAGGGGCTGCTGCGCACGGTGGAGCAGTTGCAAGGGGCTCCCGTTCCGGCGTCCGCGTTGGAGAAGCTGGTGCTGCCCGGCAGGGTCGCGGACTATGCGCCGCCCATGCTGGACGAGCTGACCGCCTCGGGCGAGGTCGTCTGGGCGGGTGCCGGGGCGCTGCCCGGCAAGGACGGCTGGATCTCACTCCTGTTGGCAGACGCCGCCCCGCTGCTGCTGCCTTCCCCGCATCCGCTGGAACTCACTCCGGTGCACCAGGCGGTGCTGTCCGCGTTGGAAGGGGGCTACGGGCTGTTCTTCCGGCAGATCGCCGAGCGCGCGCGGGCCGCGCATCCGGAGTCGACCGACCCGCAGCTCACCGAGGCGCTGTGGGATCTCGTGTGGTCGGGCAGGGTCACCGGTGACACGCTCGCGCCGCTGCGCGCGCTGCTGGGTTCGGGGCGTACGGCCGGCTCGACGGCGCACCGCGCGAAGCGACCCGCCCCGCGGGGGCGCTACGGCTCGTTCACAGCGGCGGCAGTCGCCGCGGGCAGCGGTGCGGGCCGCCGCGGTCCGGGGCGCCCCATGGCCGCCGCGCCGCCTACCGTGGCCGGACGCTGGTCGCTGCTGCCCGCCGCGGCGAACGAACCCACGCACCGGGCGCATGCGCTGGCCCGCACCCTGCTGGACCGGCACGGGGTGGTGACGCGGGGCGCGGTGGCCGCCGAGGGCGTGGAGGGCGGGTTCTCGGCCGCCTACCGGGTGCTGTCCGCCTTCGAGGAGAGCGGGCAGGCGCGACGGGGCTACGTGGTCGAGGGGCTGGGGGCCGCGCAGTTCGCCATGGACGGCGCGGTGGACAGACTGCGCGCGGTCAGCACGGCCCGCGAGCGGGAGGGCGGCGTCCCCGGCGGGTACGGCGGGCCGCACAGGAGCGGCGCCCCCGCCGGGGCGGGGGCGCTGGTACTGGCGGCAGCGGACCCGGCGAACGCCTATGGTGCCGCCCTGCCCTGGCCGGCGCCGCCGCCCGGCGCCACCCACAAGCCGGGGCGAAAGGCGGGCGCGCTGGTGGTCCTGGTCGACGGCGCGCTGACCCTCTACGTCGAACGGGGCGGCAAGACGCTGCTGGCCTGGGCGCGGGATCCCGCGGCGCCGGAGGGCGCCCCGGGGGACTCCGAGGACGCGTCGGCCGCGGACCGGCCGGACTCGGCGCAGGTGGTCGCGGCGGTCGAGGCGCTCGCCGAGGCAGCGCGCCGGGGCGCGCTCGGTACCGTCACGGTGGAGCGGGTCAACGGCACGGCGGCACTGTCGTCACCGTTGAGCGCCGCCCTGGAGGCCGCGGGGTTCCATCCGACTCCGCGCGGACTGCGGCTGCGCGCGCGATAGCCGAGCGCCGTCGCCGGGACGGCGCTTCGCCGCCCCGGCTCCTTTTGCCGCCGCCGGCCGCCCCGGATGCCGCACGGTGGTGGTCACTCCTGCGCGGAAGTCCCTGCGGACTCGCTGTCGGAACCGGTCGCCAGCATGATCTGCCGGAGGAGGCCGGCGAGCAGTCGCTGCTCGTGCCAGTCCAGGACGCCGAACAGCCGACGCTCCTCTTCCGCGGCCGTCTCGATGGCGGCCAGCCACACGGAACGCCCCTCGCCGGTGAGGACGACTTCCGGGGAGGGGCCGCCGGTGGTGGTGCGGGCCACGAGATCCCGCTGCTCCAGCACGTCCACCAGCCCGGAGAGGGCGTTGGGAGCCGTTCCGAGCTCGACGGCGAGCCCGGTGAGATCGGCCCGCCCGCCGTTCCCGGCCAGGAGGTGCAGGACCTCGTGCTCCTCCCGCCGCAGTCCGCACTCCGCCAGCGCCCGCTCCCCCGACCGGCGCAGGTGGTCGGCGAGGTACTGCATCCGGGTGACGGCGCCTTCGACATGGCGGTTGAGTTCGGGCAGCACCGGCTGCCAGCGGTCCAGATGGTCCTCGACCCAGTCCCGCGCGCCTTCCAGCGCGTCCCTCTGCTCGGCCTCGGCCTCTCCGTCCACGTCGAGCGCGTCGTGCTGTCGTTGGTATCCCCACTGCCCCATGGCCCTGAATCGTATCCCGTGATCGTCCGGCACTTCCCGCCGCTCTCCCCCGCTTCCGTCGATGGCTCCTGCAACCATGGGCATATGTCCCGGGGGGCCGGGATGGCGCAGGATGCCGGAAGCCGGGCAGGAATGCCGTACAAGCCGTGGAAGAGGTGAGGACCGATGCCCGAGGGGGACACCGTCTGGCGGACCGCGCACGCACTGCACACGGCGCTGGCCGGGCAGGTGTTGGTCCGCACGGACTTCCGGGTGCCCAGGATGGCGACGGTCGATCTGTCGGGCCGGATGCTGCTGGACGTCACCCCGCGCGGCAAACACCTGCTGATGCGCGTCGAGGGCGGCTTGACGGTGCATTCCCATCTGGGCATGGAGGGTGCGTGGCGGATCAGGGCGGATCCGCCGGGGAGAACCGACCCGCTCCGGGGTTTCGGGCCCGGCCATCAGATCCGTGCCCTGCTGGCCACCGGTTCGCACTCCGCTGCCGGGATCCGGCTCCCCGTACTGGAACTGGTGCGCACTTCGGCGGAGTTCACCGTGGTCGGCCACCTGGGTCCCGATCTGCTCGGCCCCGACTGGGATGCGGCCGAAGCCGAACGGCGGCTGCTCCGGGATCCGGATCGGCCGCTCGTCGAGGCTCTGCTCGATCAGCGCAATCTGGCGGGCATCGGCAACGTGTACGCGGCCGAATTGTGCTTCCTCGCCCGTACTTCGCCCTGGACCCCGGTGGGCTCACTCCCCGCCGGGCTGCCGACCCGCCTGGTCGGTGCCGCCAAGCGGCTGCTGGAGGCCAACAAGAACCGGTCCCGCCGCCGCACCACCAACAGCCCGCGTCCGGACCGGGGGCTGGCCGTCTACGACCGCGGGAACCGCCCGTGCCACCGCTGCGGCACCCCGGTCCGCACCGGTTCCCACGGGCCCCCCGAACGCGTCCGCACCGTCTGGTACTGCCCGCACTGCCAGCCGACACCCGGGAATTCCGGAGAAGGAGCACGATCCACAGAGAATTGACTCGCCATCAGCTCGCGGGCGGCGGCGCCGGGCTGAGCGCCTCCGGCGTCTCACGGGCCGTGCTCCGCGCGTACGGGCCCTTCCCCCGGTATCCGGCGTCCTGCCTCTCACAACCGGTCGGACACCCCGTTCCCGCGGCCGGGTCGCCCCGCCGCGGCAGCCCGCCGGGTGCCCTCCCCCTTCCGTGCCGGGCGCCCTCGCGCCACATGCACGGGCAATATGCTCAACCCCCATCCCCCTGCTGTCACCGACGCCTCCACCGGGCCGCCCTCCCCCGCGGCCACCCGCCATATCGCGCACAGCCAGCCGAGGGCACAGGCACTCCCGAGTGCCCACCGGCACCGCAGCAACGGGCGCCCAGCCGACATGCCGCCACCTCCCGCGACGGAGCCCTGGCCGCATCGGGTGGAGCACCGTGCGCGGCGGAGAGGGGCGGGCCGTCGACGAAATCGAGAACACTTCCATCGTCCCGCACCCCGGGCGACTCCGCGACCACAGCACGTCACATCGGGACGCACGGGGAACGCGCCCCGCGTTCGCCACGAGAGCCTCCCGCGCGGCCCTCTCCGGCGGCGGACGCGGGCTCGGGACCTCCGGGCCCGCCCACCGGTCGGGGCTGGGCGCGCGGGAATGGTGCGGGACGGCTCCGCGCACACGAAGGCCCCGCCGGAAGGGTCCGGCGGGGACTGTCGTCCACTTCTCACCCGGCTGCCGCGTCCCGCGCAGCGCGCGGCACCCCGGCAGCGGCGTACGCAGCCACGATCGCCACCCGGCGTCAGGCCGCGACCACGTCCACGGCCTCCGTCGGCGCCTTGATCGTGACGCGCTCCTCGGGCACTCCGGTGACCGAGGTGACGGACAGCGGGTTGAGCACCGGCCGCATCGGGGCGGGCACGGCGTCGCTCGCCGCGGACTCGGCCAGCTCGGCGAGCGCCAGCTCGTCGCTGACCTCCCGCATCAGCTCGGACATCCGCACATCGAGGGCGTCACAGATCGATGAGAGCAGCTCGGACGAGGCTTCCTTCTGGCCGCGCTCGACCTCGGAGAGGTAACCGAGCGAGACCCTGGCGGACGATGAGACTTCGCGCAGGGTGCGACCCTGGCGTTGGCGCTGCCGACGCAGCACGTCACCCAACAGGCGACGGAGCAGAATCATCGGTGCTCCTCCCTCTCAACGCGCGGCGTCTTCCACAGCCTGTATCGGGGCGGCCAGTTGGCCCCGACTCCTTCAGGCTCCACCGTACCGCCTCGGCAGGCGGCCGTGCGGGGAGCGATGTCGTGTTCACTCAGGGCTGCAAACATCCATTCCCCCCGGTCTGTTCCCTATCCTGTCCTCCGGCATTTTCGATCAGTTCGTCGTAGAGCAGCTCCAGCGCTCCTCGAACACTCTCCGTGCGGATCCCGGCACGCTCACGTTCCCCGGCTGCCGCACCGCCACCGGCAGGCTCGCCGCTCCGGCCGACCGCCGACCGCAGCTTCCGCGCCACCGCCGTCGCCCCGGGAGCGGCGACGGCGACGTACACCGTTCCGACCGGCTGCCCGTCCTGGGGCTCGGGCCCGGCCACGCCCGTGGTGGCGAGGCCCCAATCGGCGCCGAGCACCGTGCGTACGCCCTGCGCCATCCGACGCGCGACCTCCGCGTCGACAGCACCCCGCTCCTCAAGGAGTGCCCCGTCCACACCGAGTACATCCCTCTTGAGCGCCGTCGCGTACGCGGTCACCGAACCACGGAAGACTCGTGAGGCGCCCGGGACACCGGTGATCTCGGCCGCGACCAGTCCTCCGGTCAGCGACTCCGCCACGGCGAGCGTCTGGCCCCGCTCGGCGAGCAGCGCCAGCACACCGCCGGCCATGGAATCCGCCTGCGTCAGGGCCGCTCACCCCCTGTTCCCTCGTCACTCCCGGTGGTCTGCGCCTTCCCCGGGTTCCCGAGGCTACGCCCGTCATCCTCGTCGGCGCTCGCCGCACTCCGCCCGTGCGCGGCGTCGCAGCGGGTCTCCGGCCCGCTCCCGGCCGTGGACGGTCCGCCTCCCGCCGACGCGGCCCCGGCCGCCTCCGCGGCCAGTCCGCTCCGCCGCAGCACGACGGCCTGGCGTACATAGTCGAGACCGGTGACGACGGTGAGGACCACGGCCACCCCCATCACCCACCAGCGCGCCGTGGCCAGCGGACCGGTCAGCGCCAGCACGTACATGCCGACGGCGACACCCTGGGCGAGCGTCTTCATCTTGCCGCCGCGGCTGGCCGGGATGACCCCGTGCCTGATCACCCAGAAGCGCATCAGGGTGATGCCCAGCTCGCGGAAGAGGATCACCCCGGTGACCCACCACGGCAGGTCCGAAAGAGCGGAGAGGCAGATCAGCGCCGCTCCCATGATCGCCTTGTCCGCTATGGGATCGGCGATCTTCCCGAAGTCGGTGACGAGGTTGTAGCGGCGCGCCAGCTCCCCGTCGAACAGGTCGGTGATCATGGCGATGGTGAACGCGGCCCAGGCGAACGAACGCCAGGCCGGATCATGACCGCCGTTCGCGACCATGAGCAGCACGAACGCGGGCACCAGCAGGAGCCGCACCATGGTCAGGATGTTCGCGATGTTCCACAGGCTCACAGGGCGTACCGTGCTCGCCGCCGCCGGTTTGGGTACGGTGCCACGCCGGGCCGCGGAGGCCGGGACTCCTGTCATCTGCCGGCCTCCTCCCCGACGCGGCGCAGGTCGTCGCCCACCGAGCGGGCGGCCGGAGGCGTGCCGTGCCCCACGGGGGCGGCGGTGCGGGGCTCCGCGATCAGATCCACGCCCTCGGCCGCCACGACCCGCGCCTCGACCATTCGGCCCACCGGCAGGGCCTGACCCGCTTCCGGCGCCGGTCCGGACGCCTCCGGCCGCACCAGCCGCACCTGGCCGTCGGTCTCCGGGGCCTGGTGCGCGCCGCGCCCGAGCGGGCCGTCCTCCTCGTCATGGGTCTCGACCAGCACCCGGACGGTCTCGCCCACCCGTTCCTCGGCGCGCTGGGCGGTCAGCTCCTCGGCGAGCCTGGACATGCGTGCCAGACGCTCGGCGACCTCGTCCGGATCCACCTTGTCCGCATACCCGGCGGCCTCGGTCCCGTCCTCGTCCGAATACCCGAACACCCCGATCGCGTCGAGACGTGCTTCGGTCAGGAAGCGCTCCAGCTCCGCCACGTCCTGTTCACTCTCGCCGGGAAAGCCGACGATGAAGTTCGACCGGGCGCCCGCCTGCGGAGCCCTCGTGCGGATCTCCTCCAGCAGCCCCAGGAAGCGCTCGGTGTCGCCGAAGCGCCGCATCGCGCGCAGCACGCCCGGCGCCGAGTGCTGGAAGGACAGGTCGAAGTAGGGAGCGACCTTCTCGGTGCCGGTGAGCACGTCGATCAGCCCGGGCCGCATCTCGGCCGGCTGGAGATAGCTCACCCGCACCCGCTCGATGCCGTCGACGGCGGCCAGCTCCGGCAGCAACGTCTCCAGCAGCCTGATGTCCCCCAGATCCTTCCCGTAGGAGGTGTTGTTCTCGGAGACCAGCATGATCTCCCGGACACCCTGCTCGGCCAGCCATCTGGTCTCGGTGAGCACGTCGGCCGGGCGGCGCGAGATGAACGAGCCGCGGAAGGACGGAATGGCGCAGAAGGAGCACCGGCGGTCACAGCCGGAGGCGAGCTTGACGGAGGCGACGGGGCTGCTGCCCAGCCGTCGCCGCAGCGGCGCGCGCGGCCCCGAGGCGGGCGCGACGCCCTCGGGGAGGTCAGCGGGGGCGGACTCGGCGGCCTCGGCGGCACCCTGCTCCGTGGTCGCCCCGGCGGCACCCGCGGCACCGTGTCCGGGCAGTGCGACCGCGGCGCCCTGCCGCTCGGCCGGGCTCACGGGCAGCAGCTTGCGCCGGTCGCGCGGGACGTGCGGCGCGTGCACCCCGCCGCCCAGGATGGTGCCGAGCCGGTCGGAGATGTCCGTGTAGTCGTCGAACCCGAGGACTCCGTCCGCCTCGGGGAGCGCCTCGGCCAGTTCCTTCCCGTACCGCTCGGCCATACAGCCCACGGCCACCACGGCCTGGGTTCTGCCCTCGCCCTCCCTGGCCGCGTTCTTGAGGTCGTTGGCCTCCAGCAGCGCGTCGACGGAGTCCTTTTTGGCGGCCTCGACGAAACCGCAGGTGTTGACGACGGCGACATCGGCGGCGGCGGCATCCTCGACGAGATCCCAGCCATCCGCCGCCAGGCGGCCTGCGAGCTCTTCCGAGTCCACCTCGTTACGGGCGCAGCCGAGAGTGACAAGGGCGACGGTACGGCGTTCGGGCATGGACTCAGCCTACTTCGTCCCTCCGGCACCATCCGCCGCCAGGTTGCAACCGCCCAGCCCACCGATGCGGGCGCAGCCCCCCACCGAGGACGGGCCCGCGCCGGGCCCCGGTACGCGGATGCTGGTCAGCCCGCTTCGGGGTCGCCCCGGGTGTAGCTGAGCCGCTGCACCTGGCCGACCTCGCCCGCGTGCTTCACCTGCTTGCCGTTGACGTACAGCTTCACGCCCCCGGCGTTGCCCAGCACGAGATCGAGCCGCTTGTCGTCGGTGAGGGTCTTGGACTGCCCCTCCTTGAGCACACCTTCGTGGATCAGCCGCCCGTTGTGGTCCTTCGCGGAGACCCAGCTGTTCCCCTTCTCCGCGGTCATCCGGACGGTGACCTTGTCGGCGGGCGCTCCGGCGATGGCGCTCTCGGACGGCTCGGGGTCGCTCTTCCCGGAGGGCGAGGGGTCGGCGGAGGGAGTCGCCGTGGGCTTCCCCGAGGGGGCCTCCTCCGCGGCCTGCTTGCCGGAGTCCTCACCGCCGCCGCCACCGACGAGAGTGAAACCGACGAAACCGACCACCGCGACGATGGCGGCGACCATCGCGGCCGTCCAGTTCGGTCTGCGCGGCTCGGGGCGGATGCGCTCCGCCTCGAACAGGGTCGCGGGCGGTGTGGGCTCGGGACGGCCGCCGTGTTCCTCGTCGTACTGCGCGACCAGAGCGTCGCCGTCGAGGCCGACGGCGCGGGCCAGGGTACGGAGGTGGCCGCGCGCGTACACGTCTCCACCGCATCGGGAGTAGTCGTCCTGTTCGATCGCCTGGACGATCGGGACACGCACCCGGGTGGCGGTACTGACCTCTTCCACGGTCAGCCGTGCGTCGATGCGGGCCTGCTGGAGGGCTCGACCGACCGGGGGCCGGTCCTCTTCGGGGGAGTTGCCGATGGACACGGGGGCGCCTTTCGAGCGTGTAGCCACCTGCTGGGGGTTCAGTCTAGGGGCGGAGCAAAAGGGTGGGGCAAGCGGGCGGAGCAAGTTTGTACGCCATATGTATGGCGTACGTATGACCGAGCTGCGCCGGGGGGCGCCCGCGCGGAACCGAGTACGCCGACGTCTACGCCGTCCCTTCCCTCAACTTGACGTACAGACCACGGAAACGGTTGCCTCGACCGCCCTTTCGAGTGAGCTGTACCGCCGGGCAGCCGGTGCGGGGCGCCCCACAGGCGCCGTGGCAGCCGTCCGCCGGCCGGCACCGGGCCGCCCCCGCCGAGGTGGGCGTGCCGAATCCGGCGCCGGGGCCTGCGCACGGGAACTACTGCCCGCCGCCTCTGATGACCGTGAGCACCTCGTCCAGCTCGTCGGGCTTGACCAGGACGTCCCGCGCCTTGGACCCCTCGCTGGGACCCACCACGCCGCGCGACTCCATCAGGTCCATCAGCCGCCCCGCCTTGGCGAACCCGACCCGCAGTTTGCGCTGGAGCATCGAGGTCGACCCGAACTGGGTGGAGACGACCAGCTCCGCCGCCTGGCAGAGCAGATCCATGTCGTCGCCGATCTCCTCGTCGATCTCCTTCTTCTTGCCCTGCGCCCCGGTCACGTCCTGCCGGAAGACGGGCGTCATCTGCGCCTTGCAGTGCTCGACGACCGACTGGACCTCCTGCTCGTTGACGTAGGCACCCTGCATCCGCGTCGGTTTGCCCGCGCCCATCGGCAGGAACAGCCCGTCCCCCTTGCCGATGAGCTTCTCGGCACCGCCCTGGTCGAGGATGACGCGGCTGTCGGCCAGGGACGAGGTGGAGAAGGCCAGCCGGGAGGGAACGTTCGCCTTGATGAGACCGGTGACGACATCCACCGACGGCCGCTGGGTCGCCAGCACCAGATGGATGCCGGCGGCCCGCGCGAGCTGGGTGATCCGCACGATCGCGTCCTCCACGTCGCGCGGCGCCACCATCATCAGGTCGGCCAGCTCGTCCACGATCACCAGCAGGTAGGGGTAGGCCGTCAGCTCCCGTTCGCTGCCCTCGGGAGCGGACACCCGTCCGGCCCGTACCGCCTCGTTGAAGTCGTCGATGTGGCGGAACCCGAACGCGGCCAGGTCGTCATAGCGCAGATCCATCTCGCGCACGACCCACTGGAGGGCCTCGGCGGCCTTCTTGGGGTTGGTGATGATCGGGGTGATCAGATGCGGGATGCCCTCGTAGGCGGTCAGCTCGACCCGCTTGGGATCGACGAGCACCATCCGCACGTCCTCCGGGGTGGCACGGGCCATCACCGAGGTGATGAGGCAGTTGATGCAGGAGGACTTGCCGGAGCCGGTGGCGCCCGCGACGAGGATGTGCGGCATCTTCGCGAGGTTGGCCGAGACGTATCCCCCCTCGACGTCCTTGCCGAGCCCGACCAGCAGCGGATGCTCCTCGCCCGAGGCATCGGCGGACCGCAGCACGTCACCGAGGTTGACCATCTCCCGGTCGCTGTTGGGGATCTCGATCCCCACCGCGGACTTGCCCGGGATCGGATTGATGATGCGGACGTCGGGACTGGCCACGGCGTAGGCGATGTTCTTGGCCAGGGCCGTGATCTTCTCGACCTTCACCCCCGGCCCCAGCTCGATCTCGTAGCGGGTGACCGTCGGACCGCGGGTGAAGCCGGTGACGGCGGCGTTCACCTTGAACTCGGTGAAGACAGTGGTCAGCGACTGCACCACCTGATCGTTGGCGGCACTGCGGGACCGCCCGGGACCACCGCGTTCCATCAGGTCCAGCGACGGCAGCGCGTAGGTGATGTCGCCGGAGAGGGTGAGCTGTTCGGCGCGCGCGGGCAGGTCGGCGGGTTCCGGCGGCGCCGCGGCCTTGGTCAGGTCGGGAACCGGGGTGCGCCCGGTGGCCTCGTCCCCCTGCGGACCCTCCCCCTGCCCGCCGCTGTGGCCCCGCGCACCCGGCACGGGCGAGCCGGTCGCCTCGCCCGTGCGCTTCCCGCCACGCGACCTGGCGACCGAGGTGGTCAGATCGGCGACCACCGCGGACGGCTGGACCCCGTTGACGACGGCCCCGTCCAGCGAGGCGGCGGCTGCTGCGGCCACATCCACCGCGTCCCGCGTCCGCTCGCTCTCCCCGGCACTCGCGCCGAGCGCGCCGATCTCACCGTCGGCGGGCGACGCCTCCCGGGGCCCGGCCCGCCGACGGCGGTCCAGCGCCTCCTTCTCGGCGAGCGCGGGAGCGATCCGGTCCTTGCGCATGCTGTGCGCCCGGCGGCCGGCGGCCGGCTCCTCCTCGTCGTCCGGCTCCAGGTCGTAGTCGTAGCCGGCCACCGGCTGGACGACGCCCAGCCTGACCCCGGCCGCCCGGAGCCGCTGCGGGATGGCGTTGACCGGAGTGGCCGTCACCACCAGCAGTCCGAAGACGGTGACGAGAGCGAGCAGCGCCACCGCGAGCATGTTTCCCAACGTGAAGATGAGCGGCCGGGAGACGGCCCAGCCGACCAGGCCGCCCGCGTCCCGCAGCGCGTCGTCGCCCGCCCCCCTGCCGGGCGCGCCGCAACCGATGTGGACGAGCCCCAGCACCCCGACCAGCAGAGCCGAAAGCCCGATCACGATCCGGCCGTTGGCCTCGGGCTTCTCCGGATGGCGGATCAGCCGCACCGCGATGACGGCCAGCAGTATCGGCACCAGCAGATCCAGCCTGCCGAACGCGCCGGTCACCAGCATCTCCACCAGATCCCCGACCGGCCCCTGGAGATTGGACCAGGTACCGGCCGCGACGATCAGTGCGAGACCGATCAGCAGCAGCGCGAGTCCGTCCTTGCGGTGGGCCGGGTCCAGCGCCTTCCCGCTGCGCCCTATGCCCCGCAGAAGCGCACCGAGAGTGTGCGCCAGGCCGAGCCAGCACGCCTTGAGCACCTTGAGCACGCCGCTGGTCGGGGACGGCGCCGCCGTGCCCTTGCCGCCCTTGGCCGCGGGCTTCTTGGCGGGCGCCTTCTTGGCGGCTGCCTTCTTGGGCGGCGCCTTCTTCGCCGGGGCCGCCTTCGCAGACTTCGGGGCAGCCTTCTTGGCGGGTGCTTTCCTGGCAGCCTTTCCTGTTCCCGACGCGCGTGAGGCCATGGGTGCGAGGTTACCTGGGTCGGGCACCCGAGGCACGGAGCCCGGGGCCGCCGACGCCCCTCCGGGAGGGGTGGAGCCGTCCGGACCCGGCGTCACTTCCCCGCCCGGCACTCGCCGGTGGCGGTGACGGCGGCGACGCAGCCCACGACGGGGCTGCGCCACCAGGATTCCTGACGGGGCGGCTGCGGGCAAGCCGCTCCGTCAGTTCTGCGAGGACACCTGCGCCGAGGGGTCGCCTTCCGCTCCGGGACCCAGCGCGTCAAGTGCGCTGCGCAGTCCGGCGAGTTTGCGCTCCAGATGCGCCGCGGTCGCGGCGGTCGCCCCGTCGGCCGCGCCGCCCAGCTGCTTGGTGAGCGCCTCGGCCTGCTCTTCGACAGCCGCCAGCCTGGCGGAGAGTTCGACCAGCAGCCCCTGTGCCTCGTCGTCGCCGTCGCGCGCCGGGCCACGCTCCCCGCCGTTCTCCAACTGGAGCCGGAGCAGCGACGCCTGCTCACGCAACTGCACGTTCTTCATGTACAGGTCCACGAAGACCGAGACCTTCGCCCGCAGCACCCAGGGATCGAACGGCTTGGAGATGTAGTCGACCGCTCCGGCCGCGTATCCGCGGAAGGTGTGATGCGGGCCGTGGTTGATGGCCGTGAGGAAGATGATCGGAATGTCGCGGGTGCGCTCACGGCGCTTGATATGTGCTGCTGTCTCGAAACCGTCCATGCCCGGCATCTGGACATCCAGCAGAATGACCGCGAAGTCGTCGGTCAGCAGCGCCTTGAGCGCTTCCTCCCCTGACGATGCCCGCACCAGCGTCTGATCGAGCGCGGAGAGAATCGCCTCCAGCGCCAGCAGATTCTCCGGCCGGTCATCGACCAGGAGGATCTTGGCCTTCTGCACCATGGCCCGTCCTCCTCGCCCCGGCAGCCTCTCGGACGCCGCCCCTGGGAGCGGCATCCTGTCGCCGCCGCCCGTCCTTGTGCCGGTCATGGTAGCCGCACCCCGCGGTCCGCCACACCCTGTCACCGTGATGTCACTGTGCACGTACCGGAAACGCCCCAGAGGACCAAAAGGTTCCCGGTTCACCGCGCTTCCACACTCGTTCGACCACACTGCGTCAACGGAAGCACTCATCGACACAGTGTCATATTCACCCGCCCTCCATCCACCGCCTCATGACATCCAGCAGATGATCAGTGTCCACCGGCTTGGTGACGTAGTCGGAAGCACCGGATTCGATGCTCTTCTCCCGGTCCCCCTTCATCGCCTTGGCGGTCAGCGCGATGATCGGCAGCCCGGCGAACTGCGGCATCTTGCGGATCGCCGCCGTCGTCGCGTAACCGTCCATCTCCGGCATCATGATGTCCATCAGCACCACGGCCGCGTCGTCGTGCTGCTCCAGCACCTCGATGCCCTCCCGGCCGTTCTCGGCGTAGAGGACCTGCAGCCCGTGCTGCTCCAGCACACTGGTGAGTGCGAAGACGTTCCGGATGTCGTCGTCGACGATGAGCACCTTCCGGCCCGCCAGATCGCCCGCCGCGCCGGCTCCGGGAGAGGGTGCCTCCCGGTCGTGGCGGGCCGCCGAGTCCTCGTCGGCCGGCTCCACGGCGCCCTCGGACATTCCCGCGGCCGCGCCGCCCTGGAGGAGCACCGGGGCAGCGGTGCCGGTGCCGCCCGCGGCCCCGTCGGCCCCGTTGTCGCCCGCCGGGGACGACGGACGGGCCTCCGGGGGCAGTTCGGGCTGCGCCTGGCCGCTGGCGTCCCGCAGCCGCCGCCGGTCGGCGAGCGAGTGCGCTGCCTCGTCCGCGGTCTGCTCGCCGGCGGATCCCCCGGCGCCGCCCGCCGTCTGCTCGATCGCCGCGGGCCCGGGAACGGCTGCGTGCGCCTCCGGGAGGGCCATCGGAGCGCTGCCCGAGACGAGCTGCGCGTAACCCTGCGGAGGCAGCTCCGTGGGATGCAGCGGCAGGTAGAGCGTGAAGGTGGAGCCGCGGCCCGGCTCGCTGACCGCGTGGATCTCGCCGCCCAGCAGCCGGGCGATCTCCCGGCTGATGGACAGCCCCAGCCCGGTCCCGCCGTACTTCCGCGACGTGGTGCCGTCGGCCTGCTTGAACGCTTCGAAGATGACCCGCATCTTGCTCTGCGCGATACCGATCCCGGTGTCCGTGACGGAGAAGGCGATCAGCTCCGAGTCCGGGTCCCGCAGCGACCCGTGCTCCAGCATCTGCTCCCGGATCGCGTCGGGAACGTCCGAGCGGGCCGAGCGGATCACCAGCTCGACGGCCCCGCTGTCGGTGAACTTGACCGCGTTCGAGAGCAGGTTGCGCAGCACCTGGAGCAGCCGCTGCTCGTCGGTGTGCAGCGTGGCCGGCAGCTCCGGCGAGACGCTCACCGAGAAGTCCAGCCCCTTCTCGACGGTCAGCGGCCGGAAGGTGGCCTCCACGTAGTCGACCAGTTGCACCAGCGCGATCCGGGTCGGGCTGACGTCCATCTTCCCCGCCTCGACCTTCGACAGGTCGAGGATGTCGTTGATGAGCTGCAGCAGGTCGGACCCCGCGCCATGGATCGTCTCGGCGAACTCGACCTGCTTGGGGGACAGGTTGCTCTCTGCGTTGTCCGCCAGCAGCTTCGCCAGGATCAGCAGCGAATTCAGCGGTGTGCGCAACTCGTGCGACATGTTGGCCAGGAACTCGGACTTGTAGCGCATCGAGACCGAGAGCTGCTCGGCGCGCTCCTCCAGAACCTGCCGGGCCTCTTCGATCTCCCGGTTCTTGATCTCGATGTCGCTGTTGGTCTGGGCGAGCTGCTCGGCCTTCTCCTCCAGTGCGGCATTGGACTCCTGAAGGGCCTTCTGCCGGTTCTCCAGCTCGCCGGAACGCTCCTTGAGCTGTGCCGTCAACTCCTGCGACTGCTCCAGCAACCGCTCGGTGCGCATATTGACGCTGATGGTGTTGACGCTGGTCGCGATCATCTCGGCGATCTGGTTGAGGAAGTCCTTCTGGATCTGCCCGAACGGCTGGAAGGACGCCAGCTCGATCACACCGAGCACCGTGCCCTCGAAGATGACCGGCAGCACCACGAGATGCGCCGGCGGCGCCTCGCCCAGCCCCGAGGAGATCTTCAGATAACCGGGCGGGACATTGCCCATCTCGATGGTGCGCTTCTCCTTCGCCGCCGTCCCGACCAGGGACTCACCCGGAAGGAACGACGTGGGCATGCTGTCCGTGCAGTAGCCGTAACTGCCCAGCATCCGCAGTTCGTACCTGCCGTCCTCGCCCGGCCCGGCACCCACACCGACCGCGCTCTCCGGGGTCCCCTCGGGCAGCGAGATGAAGAACGCGCCGTGCTGCGCCGAGACCACCGGGGTCAGCTCGCTCATGATGAGTCCGGCCACGTCCCGCAGGTCGCGACGGCCCTGCATCAGGCCCGAGATCCGCGCCAGGTTGCCCTTGAGCCAGTCCTGCTCCTGGTTGGCCTGCGTGGTGTCCCGCAGGTTCGCGATCATCGTGTTGATGTAGCCCTGCAGCTCCAGGATCTCCCCGGCCGCCTCCACGTCGATCCGGACGTTGTGGTCGCCGCGCGTCACCGCGGTGGCCACCTCGGCGATCGCCCGCACCTGGCGGGTCAGGTTGCCCGCCATCTCGTTGACGGAGTCCGTCAGGTCCTTCCACGTACCCGCGACGCCCGGCACCCGTGCCTGGCCGCCCAGCTGGCCCTCGGTGCCCACCTCGCGGGCGACCCGGGTGACCTGCTCGGCGAACGACGAGAGCTGGTCGACCATCGTGTTGATGGTCGTCTTCAGCTGGAGGATCTCGCCGTTGGCCTCGATGTCGATCTTCTTGGTCAGATCGCCCTTGGCGATGGCGGTGGTGACCATGGCGATCTGCCGCACCTGTCCGGTCAGATTGGACGCCATGGAGTTCACCGACTCCGTCAGGTCCTTCCACGTACCGGCGACACCGCGGACCCGCGCCTGGCCGCCCAGCACACCGTCCGTGCCCACCTCCCTGGCCACCCTGGTGACCTGCTCGGCGAACGACGAGAGCGTGGTGACCATCGTGTTGACGGTGTCCGCGAGCTGCGCCACCTCGCCACTGGCCTCGACGGTGACCTTCTTCGTCAGGTCGCCGCCCGCGACCGCGGTGGCCACCTGGGAGATGTTGCGCACCTGGGAGGTGAGGTTGTTGGCCATGATGTTGACGTTGTCGGTCAGGTCCTTCCAGATACCCGACACGTCACGCACCCGCGCCTGCCCGCCGAGGATGCCCTCCGTGCCCACCTCGCGGGCGACGCGGGTGACCTGCTCGGCGAACGACGAGAGCGTGTCCACCATGGTGTTGACCGTCGTCACCAGCGCGAGGACCTCGCCCTTGGCATCGACGGTGATCTTCTTCGAGAGGTCACCCTGAGCGACGGCGGTGGTGACCTCGGCGATGTTCCGGACCTGGGAGGTCAGGTTGTTCGCCATGAAGTTCACGGACTGGGTGAGGTCCTTCCAGGTGCCGGAGACCCCCTTGACCTCCGCCTGCCCGCCCAGGATGCCTTCGGTACCGACCTCGCGGGCCACCCGGGTCACCTGCTCCGCGAACGACGAGAGCTGGTCGACCATCGTGTTCAGCGTGGTCTTCAGCTCCAGGATCTCGCCCCGCGCGTCCACGTCGATCTTCTGCGACAGATCGCCGCGCGCCACCGCGGTGGCCACCTGCGAGATGTTGCGCACCTGGGAGGTCAGATTGCCCGCCATGCCGTTCACGGAGTCGGTCAGATCGCGCCACACACCCGCGACGCCCGGCACCTGGGCCTGGCCGCCCAGCCTGCCCTCCGTGCCGACCTCCCGGGAGACCCGCGTGACCTGGTCGGCGAAGGCGGAGAGCTGATCGACCATCGTGTTGATGGTGTTCTTCAGCTCCAGGATCTCGCCGCGCGCGTCGACCTCGATCTTCTGCGACAGGTCACCGCGCGCCACCGCCGTCGTCACCTGGGCGATCTGCCGCACCTGGGAGGTGAGGTTGTTCGCCATGAAGTTGACGGAGTTCGTCAGGTCCTTCCAGGTGCCCGAGACGCCGTCCACCCGCGCCTGCCCACCGAGCCGGCCCTCGGTACCGACGTCCCGGGCCATCCGGGTCACCTGCTCGGCGAACGACGACAGCTGGTCCACCATCGTGTTGACCGTGTTCTTCAACTGGAGCATCTCGCCGGAGACGTCCACGGTGACCTTCTGGGACAGATCACCGTTCGCGACCGCCGTCGTCACCTGCGCGATGTTGCGGACCTGGCCCGTCAGGTTGCGGAACGCGGTGTTCACCGAGTCCGTCAGGTCCTTCCAGGTACCGGCCGCCCC
>NZ_ALAP01000109.1 GCF_000280905.1 Streptomyces sp. AA1529
TGGTGGCGGCAGGCACTAGATGGGTGATCAGTACGAGGGTGTTGCCTGGACGGAGGAGGAGCGCGGGCTGATGTTCGCGCTCGTGGGGGAGTTTCCTCCGTCGGGTATCCCGGAGCTGGGTTTCGAGAGCACGTCGAGCTTCGATGAGATGTCGCAGAAGCTGACGGAGCTGGAGACCGATCTCCAGGACATGGTGGCCGAGGTCGCCGAGACCTTCCCGGAGGAGGCGGCCGAGCAGTTCAAGGCGGGTGTGGCGCTGCTGACCGGTGCCGCCGGGGCCGGCACCAGCGCCTTCAACAGCTACCGCTCGACCCTGCGGAACATGAGCAGCGGGCGTCTGACGCAGTCCCAGCAGCTGCAGAAGGCGATCTGGGAGATCTTCGTCGAGCTGGGCACCATGATCGCGGAGATCGCGATCGCCACCGCGCTGGCCCCTTTCACCGGCGGCGCCTCGCTCTTCCAGGCCACCATGGCCCGCATCCGCGGCGCGTTCAACATCCTCATGGCCCTCCACCGGCTGCTCAGCTACATCCCGGCCGGCCCCAGCCTCCTGGAGATGATCCAGGAGATGCTGCAGGACCTGGGCACCCAGCTCCTCCAGCTGACGATCAACCCGCCCGAGTGGCGCCCCGACGGGATCGACGGGAAGT